>JBOEGE010000004.1:0-564932 GCA_050633265.1 Paracoccaceae bacterium
TGGGCGCTGACGTCAGACAGTACAGGTTTTGTACGAGAAATCAGTTTTCGCGCCCTATCAGCGAGGAAAACGATACGCACGTTTTTGCGTACAACTGCACAGTCGCGCAAAAATAATCTATATTTTTCAATGGATTTTGGTGACCCCGACTGGATTCGAACCAGTAACCTGCCCCTTAGGAGGGGGCTGCTCTATCCAGTTGAGCCACGAGGTCTTTGCCAAAGAGTGCAGGTGTTTTCGGCTGTTTGGGCGCGGGGGGCAAGGGATTTTCGCGGAATGGGGCGCTGGGGAGTTCCTTAGCGCGTGCAAGAGGAGAGAGCGATTGGCCCACCACTCTCCCCTTGCGATCCAACAACTCAATGGCGGAGAGCCTAAAGAGGGGTCCGGATTGTGCAGCTTTTGGGCGAACCCGCGTGCTGTTAGCGTTAACATAGTGAAGTATCAGGGCTTGGACAAGGCAATGTTTGCAGGTAACACTAGGGGTAAGAAGAGTTGAAAGGGCCTAAGATTGTCACAAGATCCTGTCGCACCTGCGCCCCGGCCGCTTACGCTTCGTGATGTTTCGGAAGCTTCGGGCGTTAGCGAAATGACTGTGAGCCGGGTGTTGCGCAACCGCGGTGAAGTCTCTGAGAACACACGAAACAAGGTTTTGGAGGCGGCCAAGCGGCTTGGCTATGTCCCCAACAAAATCGCTGGCGCTCTGGCCTCGCAGCGGGTAAACCTTGTTGCGGTGATCATTCCATCTCTCTCGAATATGGTTTTTCCCGAGGTGATGACAGGCATTTCCGAAGTGCTTGATGAAACGCCGCTTCAGCCGGTTGTAGGGGTGACCCATTACAAACCCGGGCGCGAAGAATCCGTGCTGTATGAGATGCTTTCCTGGCGGCCTTCTGGCGTAATCATTGCCGGGCTTGAGCATTCGGAAGCGTCAAAAGCGATGCTGCGCGCTGCGGGTATTCCGATCGTTGAGATTATGGATGTCGATGGCGAGCCGATCGATAGCATGGTGGGGATTTCCCATCGCAGAGCTGGGCGCGAGATGGCCAAGGCGATTGTGGCCGCTGGCTATAAAAAGATCGGCTTTCTGGGCACGAAAATGCCGCTAGATCACCGTGCGCGCAAACGGTTTGAGGGCTTTACCGAGGCGCTGGCCAAGGCTGGGCTTGAGGTCGCGGATCAGGAATTTTACTCGGGCGGGTCAGCGCTTGCCAAGGGGCGCGAGATGACGGAAGCGATCCTGAAACGCACGCCTGATCTCGATTTTCTCTATTACTCCAACGATATGATTGGGGCGGGTGGGCTGCTTTATTGCCTCGACAATGGGATCGACGTTCCGGGCAAAGTTGGGCTGGCTGGTTTTAACGGTGTTGAATTGCTCGATGGGCTGCCACGCCAACTTGCTACGATGGATGCATGCCGGGTTGAGGTTGGTCGTGCGGCGGCCGAGATCATCGCGCGGCGCGCCAATGGCGAAGCGCCATCGGTTGGCGGAGATCGGGTTATTCTGACGCCGCAAATCGCGATGGGCGATACATTGCTGCGGCGTAAATCCTAGGCTGATGAGCGGCGTGCATCACTTGTCTGGCACCAAGCTAATGAGGCGCCGCGGATCATGAACGAAACCCGCATAAAGCGAACCGCGCTCTATACGCCGCCGCTGCAAAAGGCCGGCGATAAACTTGCCCCGGGCGCGCTTTGGCGCACGCTTTGGAATGGCAAATGGCTGATCGCTTTGGTTGTTGGCGGCTGCCTGTTGCTTGGCGCGCTCTATGTGCTGGCATGGGCCACGCCGCGCTATACTGCAACGGCCGCTTTGGCGCTTGAGGCGCGCGAAGAGCAAGTTATCGAGCTGGAAAGCGTGATGGCGGGGCTGGGCTCGGATCAAGCGACCGTGAACACTGAGCTTGAGGTTATCCGTTCGCGTCGCCTGCTCGAAACGCTCGCGCTTGAGCTGGATCTAATGAAGGATCCGGAATTCAACGCGGCTTTGCGCCCTGCTCCTTTGCTCTCTGGGGCGGGAATTGCGCGTCTTTTAGGGCGATCCGCCCCTGCCCCACTCAGCGATCAAGAAATCTTGGATGATGTGGTGTTGGCGCTGCTAAAACGCATCACCGTGAGCAATATTCGCGACAGCTATGTTTTTCGCATTTCGGCCAACTCTGAGGATCGGATCAAAGCCGCAACAATCGCCGATTCCTTGGCATCGCTTTACATGCGCGAACAATTGCAGGTTAAATTTGAAGCCACCGAAGCCGCAACAAAATGGCTCACCGAACGCGTGGCCGAATTAAAAATCGAGCTGGCGCGCGCGGAAACCTCTGTCAAAGAGCTCAACGCGCAAACCGATCTGATCTCGCCCGAAACCTTGATGGCGCTCAATCGTCAGCTCAAAGAATTGCGCGAGCGGGCCCTCTTGGCAGAAGTAACAGCCGCGGAGGCCCGCGCCAAAACGCTCAGAATGAAAGCCGCGCAACAGACAGGTGATTTGCCCGAAATGGCCGCGGCGGCGGCAGATCGCGAACTTATCAGCGTGCTTGAACGCATGGCCCAGGATCAACCCGTTGGCAGCCGCCAGTTTGATGCGCGCTTTGATGAGCTTCTTAATCGGCTCGGAATTGAAGCGGCGCGCCAAGATACCCAAGCCCAAACCCTGCGCAAATCAGTGGCCTCTTTAGAGCGCCAGATTGAGAGCCAATCCGAAGATCTCCTGGCTCTGGAACAGCTTGAACGAGAGGCCGAAGCAAGCCGCCTGATCTATGAATATTTCCTCTCACGCCTTAAAGAGACATCCGTTCAGCAGGGCATTCAACAGGCCGATAGCCGCATCATTTCCAATGCAATGGTCCCGCGCGAGCCCTCATCGCCGCGCTTTGGTATGGTCCTTTCACTGGCAACTCTTATGGGGCTTTTGATCGGCGGCGGTTGGGTTATTGGGCGCGAAATGGCTCAAGCGACCTTCCGCACCAGCGAAGATCTCGAGGCCGCGACGGGCCTGACTGTGATGGGGAAAATCCCGGCAATCCCTCTGCGCAAACGCGATAAAGTTCTGCAATATCTGACGGACAAACCAACCTCCGCCGCAGCGGAAGCTGTCCGCAATCTGCGCACTTCGACCTTGATGTCCAATGTCGATCACCCTCCAAAAGTGATCATGATCACCTCCTCAATTCCTGGCGAAGGCAAAACAACGCAAGCCATTGCAATGGCGCAAAATCTCTCTGGCCTTGGTGCGCGGGTCTTGCTGATTGAGGGCGATATTCGCCGCCGCGTTTTTAGTGACTATTTTGAAACCGAAGACAGCGCGCAGGATGGCCATGGCCTGCTCCAAGCGATCTCTGGCGCTCTTCCCTTGAGCGAGGCTGTTCAGCGCAGTGACGCGCTTGGTGCGGATATCCTTGTGGGCACGCGCCCCGATATTAATGCTGCTGATCTTTTCGCCTCCGAGCGGTTTGCACAGTTTATCAAAACCGCGCGCGCGGCCTATGACTATGTGATCATCGACACGCCGCCTTGTTTGATCGTCCCTGATGCGCGCGTGATTGCGCAACATGTCGATGCGGTGCTTTATACGGTGCGTTGGGATATGACGCCGCAGCGCCAAGTGCTGGAAGGCCTGCGCAGTTTTGCGGCTGTAAACCTCGTTGTGACGGGCCTTGTTCTAAGCCAGGTTGAGCCGCGTGGGATGCGCCGATACGGCCAATCAGAAGCCTCCGGCGAGGGCTATTACGCCAACTGATCGCGCGCCCTATAGCCCCGAAGCGGGATGAGAATAAGCGCAAGCAGGATCGCCTCAGTCGCCGTTTGGAACGCAAAAGCCCCGATCGAAGAATTTAGCAATAGGCTGAATTTTGACAGGATCAATAGCGGGAAAAGCACCCCGGCCAAGGTTGTCTTGCGGCATTCGAAAAGGTGGCGCTCAAGGCGTAAAAACCCATACACAATCAACCCGAAAAACAAAACGCCCCCCAGCAGCCCTAAGGAAAGATAGCCTTCCAAAAATGCGCCCGGAGTCACCCCTTGAACACCGCGATAGAAATAGACCTCGCGCGCGATCATTGGGCCGATTTCCTTATAATATATGATTTGCGAGCCCATGAATGGCTCCAACAGAAAACCAAAAGAGATGGGCCCAAGCCATGGAATTTCCTGCGCCCAAAGCCCAACGGCGCCAAGCTTTGAGAAATCGAAAAAGTAGCGCGATTGAAGGATTTTTTCCCCGCCAAAGAGCAGTGTTTCGCCAAAGCTCATCAGAACAATTTGCGGGCGCAAAACCGAGATCAGCAAAAGCACCGGCACGATAATTGCAAGCATCCGCAGGCCACGGCGCAGCCGAAACTGACCCATCAGTATCTGAAGATAGGCCACCTCAAGGATCACCGAAATAAGGATGGCACGGGCTGAGAAAACGATTGCCGGGAGGATGACCAAAATCAGCGCAATGGCAAATCCAAGCCAATCGAGCCGCCGCCCCGTTTGACTTGCGCCGATATAAAACAGGCACAGGATCACATGGCAAAACACAGATAATCTAAGCATGATCCAAGTGCTGCCATGATCCCTTAAGATCGCACGTTTGCCCGAGATATCCGCGATAAGCGCATCCACTCCGAGCGAGAGGATCGCCCCAATTGCCGCCGCAAAAAAGAGGGCCGCGATAGGATAGATTGCGCCGGAGATCTGCGGAAAACCCTGCGCATTTTCGCCCGCTGCCTTATACTGAAACCCTGACGCCAGAGCAGCAAAGCAACTGATCAGCCAGGCCGCAGAAATAAGCGTAAGCCCCAGCGCAATAACGCTATTCGGGCTGCTGGCTGCAAAGAAATGCTGGCGGACCAGCTGTCCGGTTTCTGGTGTTCTTAGGATGAAAAGCACATAGGGCAGTCGGCACAAAAACTCAAATGCGATGAGAGCTGAAAGAAAAACCATCAGCGGCGATAAGATGGGTTTGCCAGAGCCGCTCATCGCCGCCACCACATGCCGCAAGCGAAGAGAAAAGAGCTTGCAAGGTAATAGCCATAAAGCCCCGAAAGTCTTGGTTCTGAGAGGCTTGCGGCCCCAATTGCCGCTCCAACCGGGATCACTTTGAGCAGCACCGCACGCTCAAGGCCCACACGGCTTTGATAGAGCGAGAGCAAGCCAATCCGATCAAGGTAGATCGCGGCAATCAGCATCAAAGCAAGCCATCGAGACCCATCAAAGAACGGAAAGAAGAGCGCGTTGAGCGGGCGCCAAAACAGCATCAAGACACTGGTGTATAAGAGCAAGGCGGCAGTGAATTGGAGGGTGGTTTTTGTTTTTAACAGGGCCTCCCCATCTGGCCGCGCCGCAAAGATCGCCCCTGCGTTCGCACGGGTCAAGGTTGCAAAGAAAACCGATACGATCGGCAAAGCCCAAAATAGCATTATGCCAGAGGTTGTGATCAGGTCTGGTCTGTTCTGCGCTGCCAGAAGCAGACGATCCCATTGAAAGGTAAACCCGAGAAGCCCGAAGAAAAAGACCATGAAAAGCATCATGCCGCGCTTGGAATGTGCCTTTGTTTGCGGCGCATTTCTAAGAAAAATGCCACTTGAAAACACCGCTGCATTCAGAGCGAAAGCGAGTGATACTGGCGCGCCTAAAAATAGCGCTGCGGCACAGATCGCGACGCGGAGAGCGGAAATTCCAATCGGCCAGCCGACCCCCTTTTTAGCCTGCTGTATCCGCGCAGACCCCAAGGACCCGGCGACCAACATTGGCACACTGAGGGCGTAAAGCAAAACGTCAGCCAGGCTTATGAGGCCCTTGAAGCCGAGCCAGAAAACCAGCGCCAGTGCGGCAATAAAAGCGCTTACCAATGCCGGGATGATTGAGCTTCTGTCCCCCTGAAAATGACGAACGATAAGCGTCTGAGCAAAGGCGCTTGTGATCGCAAGGATAACGGCTTGCGCCACGAAAAAACCGCCGCGCGCCTCAGGAAGCGCGATCCGAGAGATCAAAATGATTACTAAAAAAGACGCGGTGAATTGGGAAAGCACAAAGCCTGCCGATCTTAACATCGGACTCATCGCTCATATCCAAACCGAACCAAAAGTTCACCAGCATCCTTCGCTATAAGGTCGCACGCGTCTGAGCTTAGGGTGCGCTTCCCTTCACCAATTGCTCCCGAGCGGACGAAAAACGCGCCCTCAGCACGCCCACGGTTTGCTAGAATGGTATCAATGTCATGGGTGTTCTGCGCTTTGATCAATTTCGCGATTTCGACAGGGATTTTTAGGCGGTCTAATTCGCGGGCCAAAATTGGGGCGGCATCCGCTCTTAGGTCTTCATAGCGCAGAATATGATCGCCGCGATCAACGCATTTGCGATAAAATTCGCCCCATGTCTGGGCCGGCGTTATGGGCCGTTGAATGATGTGCTCAACAAATGCATCAAGCGCCTCATCGTCGCTCATATTCGGCGTGAAAATCTGCTTGATTGCGAGATTAACCGCGCCAGTGTTAAAACTCCTATCCCTATAGACGGCGCGATGGTGATGGAAAAAAGACAAGGCAACATCAAAGGGATCGCGCACAAGCACCATACGCTTTGCCTGGCTCAGCTTCGCACGGTGCAATTTGATTACTGCAGGGCCGAGGCGCGGATATCTGTTGTCATCAAAGCGCCAGTTCAGCGCTTCCGACAGCATCTGACAGACCCAAGTTCCGCCGGATTTGGGATATTCATTCACAAATAGCGTTGGGTAGAGCAGCGGATTGAAATGCTGATGCGTGCGCCGAACGATCGAGCGAAATGGATAGGGAGAATTTCGAATGCGGCGCAGCATCAGCCCAAGTCCCGAAACAATTCACACTCTTTATCGAGCACTTTTTTTGGCACATTCACAACCAGCGTAGCATTGCGGCGTGTGATGAGAATTGCCCAATAGGCCCCGCGCATTGATTGCGATTGGGCGCAAGCGTTTTCAGTTTGGAAAAACGGGATCGGGGCAAAACTATTCATCCGTTAGGTATAGCCTTGAACGCTTAGGAAGTGCGAGAGCCGCTGATCAATTGCGGCGCGATCCTATGCGGGCGGTTCTCCGTAAGGCCCTCGAGAAGGCCGATCTGAGAATTAAAGCATCTGCGGAGTCATGCAACTGTCCCGATTGAGGGCAATGAAGAAGCGCAATAGTTGGCTGGTAATGCGATCGCATTTCTACCCCCGGCGGTAGCAAAGTAGGCTCTAATATGGCCTAACTCTCTGGAATTGCGTTTGTTAGAAAATGCTCCAATGTACGCGCATCCAGCGGTTTGGACATCAGCTCAACACCTGTTTCAATGCATTTCTGGCGAAGTTCGGCCGTTCTGTTGGCCGAGATAATGCGCGCCGGGATTGGGCCATAAAGCTCGCGTAGACGGTGCACCAGATCGAGACCGATTTCACCGTTATCAAGCTGATAGTCAATCAGCATGGCATCCGGTTTGATCTGAATTTCTTTCAGAAGCGCCATAGCTTCGGCCCCGTTCGCGACATCCAGCACCGAAGCATTCCATTTTCCGAGCAACAGGCTGATAGCCCGACGGACTTCGGAATCGTTTTCCACCAGCAATACAATCATCCCGCTTTCAGCAAGTTTGCGGCGTTGGCGCGGCGCGGGCGGCGCTTGAAGGGGAAGCTTTCCGGCTTCGGCAGGCTCAAGATTGACGAAGAAACCGGTTCCCTTACCAAGCTCGGACCAAAGACCAAGCGGATGGCCAAGCCTATGGCAAGCCCGCTCAACAATCGCGAGGCCAAGCCCCAACCCTTCGGTCGCGCTTTTGGTTGCATCAAGGCGGTGAAACTCTTGGAAAATCACATCCTGATGTTCTTCTGCGATGCCGGGCCCGGTATCCCAAACCTCAAGGCGGTAGGTGCCTCCGTTGCGCCGAACACCCACGAGAACGCGGCCTTTTTCGGTATAGCGCAGCGCATTTCCGATCAGGTTTTGAAGAATGCGACTGAGAAAGAGTGGGTTGGAATAGACAACGGCATTTGTATCAATAATGCGAAAATCCAACCCTTTTAGGGCCGCATGGGGCGCAAATTCATCGCGAAGGCGGGCCAAAACCTTGCCAAGGGGAACAGCTGTTTGCTCTAGCGCGGTTGTGCCTGCGTCAAGTTTGGAAATGTCGAGCAGCGCTTCGATGATATTTTCAACACTTTCCAGCGCGCCCATTGCTTTGCGAACAGTCTCTAACTCGGCCGGATTGCGATCATTTTCGCCCATGAGGGCCACGTAAAGCTTGGCGGCAGAAAGGGGTTGCAAAAGATCATGGCTGGCCGCGGCAACAAAGCGGGATTTAGAGGCGTTTGCGCGCTCAGCATCCGCAAGCGCATCCTCGAGTTCAAGCGTTCGTTCGACCACGCGCTGCTCAAGATGTTCGTTGGCTTCGGCAAGCCGGCGCGCGGCATCTCGCTCGGCGGTAATATCGGTGATCGATACGACAAAGCCACGGTCCGGCATTTCTTGAGCGAAGAAATCAAGGGTGGCGCCATTGGCATGGCGGATTTCGAACTGGATCGGGCGGCGGCGGGTTTTGGCCGCGACCCAAGCCAGCACATCGCCAGCGGGCATTTCATCCGGCAGCGAGATCGTCGAGCGCATCCGTTCAAACAGCGTATCAAAATGCGCACCAAATCGGATTTGCGAGGCAGAAACGGCTAAGAGCCTGCCGAGCCGCGCATTCCAGCCCACAAGGCGCGTCTCGCTATCGAAAATGCCAACACCTTGATTGAGGTGATCGAGGGTCGCGCGGATCATGATCGCTTGATCATCGACCAATTTTTCGCGGGCATCGCGCTCAAGGCGCATAATATCGGTCACATCTGTTTGCAGGATCACCGTTCCGCCATCGGGCGTTCTATGTTCTGAGACCTGCACCCAGCGATCGCCGGTGAGATGCACGTTAAAGATCGAGTGCGCATCTTTATGGCGCTGCATCCGCAAAATGCGCCAGGCTTCGCGCGCGTTTTGATCGGGCATATCAAGGCTCGGGCTTTGGCTCACAGCGAGCACATATTCGCTAAAGGTGAGGCCCGGTTTCAGGATCGCTTTGAGATCCCCCAAATGCATCGAAAAGCGCGAATTAGAGAGGGAAAGAAGATCATCGCTAGAGAAAAGCGCAAAGCCCTCTTCGACCGCCTCAATCGCTGAAGTGAGATCAGAGCGCGCAGCTTCTGTGGCGCGATTGGCTTTGGCAAGGCGTGCGTTGCTATCATTCAGCAGGTCAAGGACGCGTTCAAGATCTGAGGTTCTTTGGCGCACTTGGTCTTCGAGCAGCGCCGCACGTTCAAACTGAGCATAAGCCGCGCCAGATGTATCGGTATCCTGCTCTACCCGGCGCATTAGAGCCTCGGTGATTTTGAGCAGTTTTTCGTTTTGCCTCTCGAGCGTATCGGAGGGATTTAGAAGCGGGTTCATCATCAGTCGCTAAGATTCGGGCATGTAAATAGCAACGCCCGTCATCGTATGATTGACGTGTTTGGAATCGGTTTGCTCGCCATAAGTGGCAAATCCGACAACGTGATTCTTGCGAAGGATGCCGGAAATACGCGTTGTTTGCTGCATTTGTTCGGCTTCGATGCGCCGCAGCAAGCAATCACAGGCAAGGATGCTATCAAGCGGGCCCGCATCGGCCATGATCGCAAACTCGCGCTCTAAATGTTCGGCCATATTTGTTGGCTCTGCCAGGGTGAGAACAAGGCCTTCATCAATCGCAGAGAAGAACACCAGATCATCGCTATCCTCGACCGTTTGAATGGCGCGAACGTGATGGGTGCCGCCAATGCGCACAACAACAGGGTGTGAGGCAAAGGTATTGGTATCGAGTTGCTCGGGGTCCTTGCCAAGGATGCGGGCGTATTCACGCGCGGCGGGCTCTGCGTTGATCTCATGCACCAAGCGGCGCGAGGTATCCGCTTTGGTGACAACCATGCGGGTTTCGGTAGGAACGAGGTGATCCAGCGAGAAGACCTTGATCGGGCAGCGGGTGCGCACCAGCGTTAGAACGGCCGCGTTTTGATATACATCCCCGCCGAGGGAAACAAAGGTATGGCGGAACTCTTCGCCATCGCCTGCTGATCCGCCAAAAAGCGGCATAGCGCCAAGGCCCGGGGCGATTGCTGTCATCAGCTCATCTTCTTTGAGAGAGAGCCCATCAATCGCGAGAAAGCAAAATTCGTGCTCCATCCCATCTGTTCGGCGCGCCAGAGCCGCCCGCGCACGGATCAAATCGCCAACAAGGCTTTCGGAAGTTATTTCAGAGAGGTTGGGAACAAGCAGCGTTTGGACACTAAAGAGAGCCCGCGGCAATGCGGCAATTACGATCTCGCCATCTGCATAGCCCTCAGAGGAGATTTCGCCCGCCGTCGTGCAGCCAACGACTTGGGCATCCGGGAAACGCTGCGCGACTTCGGCGATGGTTTTGGGAAAGTCCGCCTCGTGGCAAGCAAACACGAGGATCAGCGCGAAATCTTCTTCGCCCAGCGCTTCTTGCAATGTGTCTATCGCATTTGGCTGATCAAAGCGCACATGCGCCGAGCGCAAGGCGGATCCAGCCGACCAAGGTGTTTTGGATGTGCCCATCGTCCTCCCCGATAACAGGCTAATCGTCTATGAAACCGTCTTGTTCACCATGTACGATATTTGAGTATTTCGCTTCTTGGGCTACAAGTACGGCTTGGGTTCGGCTTTGAACCCCGAGTTTTCTCATTATGGCCGTAACATGCGCCTTCACTGTTGTTTCTGCAATCGAAAGATCAAAGGCGATTTGTTTGTTGAGTTTGCCTGCGCAAATCAGGCTCAGGATGCGCGCTTGCTGATTGGTGAGGCTCGAAAGCCGCTGAAGTGCTTGATCTTGTGTGCTCGCGCTGGCGTCGTCTTGATCGGGCGAATAGAGGCCTTCGGGGGCGAAAATGCCGCCATGGGAGATCGCTTCGATGGCTTGTTGAAAGGTGCTGCGCTGGCTGTGTTTTGGCACAAACCCTCGGGCGCCTGAGCGGATTGTCGAGGCTACGATGCGCGGCTCGGCCATGGAGCTTACCACGATCACAGGGACATCGGGCGCAGCTGCAAGCAAACGCAGCAATCCATCAAGCCCATTCACATCCGGCAGATTGAGATCGAGAAACATCACATCCGGTTTTACGCCGCTATCAAGTTTAGCAAGCGCCGTGGCAAGGCATTCCGCTGTCTCGACGCGTTCAATATCGGATGCGGTTTTAAGCGTCATGGAGAGGGCATCACAAAACAGCGGATGATCATCAATCACCATCGCCGTTGTCAGGATATGTCTTTGCTGCCCGCCGGGCATATCTATCGCTGCCGCCATCATATCAGCCTCCTTGATCGCCCCGATCGTTGCACCCTATCACATTAGCGTAGTGTAGTCGGCCAAGGCCAGCACTTGCCAAAAGGTCTCATACCGCATGCAAAACGCGCGCCCTGTTTGGGGCGCGCGCCGATTGTTTGGCCGATGGATCGCTTTGGATCAGTTGGCAGAAGCAAGCTGCTTGGGCAGTTTGAATGTCCAGAGCAGGCCGCCTTGATTGAGGTATGAAACCTTCTTGGCAACCTCGCCACCCCAAAGCGGAACAGCGCCGCCCCAACCTGAGATGATCGAAACATATTGCTCGCCATCTTGTTCCCAAGTGACGGGCTGGCCAACGATCCCGGAACCTGTTTGGAACGACCAAAGGACTTCGCCTGTTTCATCGTCCAAAGCGATGAATTCGCCCTCTGGAGTCCCTGTAAAGACAAGGCCGCCAGCGGTTGTCATCACGCCGCCCCAGAGAGGTGCTCCGTTCTTATATTCCCATTTCCATTCGCCTGTGGCAGGATCAATCGCCTTGAGCGAGCCGATGTGATCTTCGTACATTGGCTTGATGGTAAAGCCCGCGCCAAGGTAGGCCGCGCCCTTTTTATAAGAAATCGGCTCGTTCCAGATATCCATGCCCCACTCGTTGGATGGTACATAGAAAAGGCCGGTCTTTTGGCTATAGGCCATTGGCATCCAGTTTTTGCCGCCAAGGAAGGAAGGCGATGCAAAGATAACTTCGCCTTTGTTGCCTTCGGTTGCTGCGGCTGGATTGCCGGGGCGGTTGTCTTCGTTAAACATTGGGCGGCCGTTTTCATCAATGCCGGAAGCCCATGAGATATCTTTCACAAAAGGTGTGCCGGAGATAAATTTCCCGGTTTCGCGATCAAGCACGTAGAAGAAGCCGTTGCGATCGGCCGTTGCAAAGCGCTTGTTGCCCTCTTTATCGGTAAAGGCGACGACCTCGTTTACACCATCATAATCCCAGCCTTCGCGGGGCGTTGTTTGGAAGTGCCATTTGATATTGCCGGTTTTTGGATCGATCCCAATGCGGCTCGCAGCATAGAGGTTATCCCCTTTGTTGCCTTCAACGGGCGTGCCAGCATCACGCAGGTGGCTGTTCCATGGGGCCGGGTTCCCAGCGCCAAAAACAAGCGTATCGGTTTCGATATCATAGGAGCCACCAAGCCAGGTTGCCCCGCCGCCCGTTTTCCACATATCGCCAGGCCAGGTTGCATTCAGCTCGCCTGTCATGGTGCTTTCTTTACCGTTCAGAGTGCCCATGTGGCCCTCGATCACAGGGCGTGTCCAAACCATTTCGCCGGTTTCGGCGTTGCGGGCCTGCACTTCGCCGACGATGCCGAATTCGCCGCCAGAGTTGCCAGTAATAACAAGGCCATCAACGATCAAAGGCGCGGCTGTGTAGCTATAACCCGCTTTGTAATCGGCGATTTTCTTGTTCCAGACAACATCGCCCGTTTTGGCATTCAGCGCGACAAGACGCGCGTCCAAGGTTCCGAAAATAACGTTGTCACCAAAGATCGCAGCGCCGCGGTTTACCACATCACAGCAAGGCAAAATGCCTTCGGGAAGGCGCGCGTCATACTGCCAAATCTCTTTGCCCGTGGCGATATCGATCGCATAGATCCGCGAATAGGATCCGGTGATATACATCACACCGTCATAGATCAGCGGCTGGGTTTCTTGGCCGCGCTGTTTTTCGCCACCAAGCGAGAAAGCCCAGACGGGCATCAAGTTTTTGACGTTGGATTTGTTGAGGGTCTCAAGCGGGCTGTAGCGCTGAAGATGGCGCCCCATACCGTTGGTTACGATCTGCGATGTGTTCGTCTGATCATTGACCAGATCGTCTTCGGTCACGCCAGCGAAAGCTGTACTTGCCGCCAGAATGCCAATCGCTGCGGATGCGATAATGCGTTTCATTTCGGATATCCTCCCATGGATTCATGCCTGCCTATTGTGCAGGTCAATCGCCCCTGCGATGCATGGGCGGTTCCCAAAAGCTAAGGAAATCACAGACGCGTGAGTATTGCCCATTGGTCGTATGTCTTAGGCGCGCGATGCCCCGCTTCCTTGCATAGGGTGCCCCCCTTCTTTGGTCGTATTCCGGTGTGCTGAAAGGTTGCTACGGTTTGCTCAGATAATATTGCACGTATCTTTGGGAGGATTTCATGCGCCTGTTTAACAAATTTGCGGCGGCGGCCTTTGTTTTCGCGGTAAGCCTTACTGGCGCAACTGCGGAGGATTTGCCCGTTCTGCGCGCCTCTGTTTTGAAGTTTGGCACGGTGAATTGGGAGCTCGATACAATCAAGCACCATAAGCTGGATGAGGCCAACGGCTTTGCGCTTGATGTTCAGGGCGTTGCCGGAAGCGCTGCGGCGCAGATCGCTTTTCAGGGCGGTGAAACAGATGTGATTGTTTCGGATTGGCTTTGGGTGGCGCGGATGCGCGCGGCTGGAAAGGACTATGTGTTTGTTCCTTATTCCAAAGCGGTTGGCGGGCTGATGATTCCCGAAGGCTCAACAGCAAAGTCGCTCGCCGATCTCAAAGGGGGCAAGATCGGGATTGCCGGCGGGCCTGTTGATAAAAGTTGGCTGATTTTGCGCGCCTATGCTGAGCAGGAATTTGGCATGGATCTGGCGGCGGAAACCGAGCAAGTCTTTGGCGCGCCGCCGTTGATTTTTAAGTCGGCGATGTCTGGCGATCTTGATGGGGCGATCAATTTTTGGCATTTCCTCGCAAAAATGGAAGCTGCAGGGATGCGCGAGCTTGTCTCAGTTGATACAGCAGCTCAGGCGCTTGGGCTTGATCCTGAAACCCCGCTTTTGGGCTATGTGATACGCGCAGAAATGCTGCGTGATCATCCAGAGCTGGTGAATGGGTTGGCCGCAGCTTCACGTGGCGCCAAAGAGATTCTTGCCTCAGACCAAGAGGAATGGGTGCGCCTTCGCCCACGGATGAACGCAAAAACAGATGCGCAATTCAGCGCTTTGATCGCCGGATTTCGCGCAGGCATCCCTGCTCCGGGCCCCGTTGATGAGATCGCAGCAAATCGTATGCTGGCGCTCATGGCAAAGCTTGGCGGCGAAAAGCTGGTTGGGCCATTGATGGAGCTACCGGATGGGATTTTCTACAACTCTGGAAGCTGATGAATCCTGTGCTCTAGCGCTTGATCTTCAGGGCCATTCAAAAGGCGGTATTCCCATTCTTGGGGCGCTTTCGCTGGCCCTGAAACGCGGCGAAACGCTGGCCCTAACCGGCCCCTCAGGCATTGGTAAAACAACGCTACTGCGCATTCTCGCCCAGCTTGAAACCCCAACAAGCGGCGCGTTACATCCCGCCAAAAAGCTCGCCTTTGTCTTTCAGGAACCGACCCTATTGAAATGGCGCAGCGCGCGAAAAAACCTTACTCTCACAACCGGCTGCTCGGATGCTGAAGCGCAAAAGGCCCTCGCCTCTGTTGGCCTTGCACAACATGGCGATCACCGCCCCGATGCACTTTCACTTGGCCAACAGCGCAGGCTTGCCCTCGCGCGCGCCATTGCTCTGCGTCCCAGCGTCTTGCTGATGGACGAACCTTTTGTTTCCCTCGATCCAAAGCTTGGCGAAGAAATGATGGATCTCTTTCGAGCGCTGCGTGCTCAAAGCGATATGGCAACGATTTTGGTAACCCATGAGCCCAAAGAAGCCGCAGCTTTGGCCGATCGTATTTTAGAGCTTTCTGGATCACCGGCACAGTTCAAATAGGCTCTAATATGGCTAAAACAGCGGCGCGTATTTCCAATTGTCCGCGTCTGGCGTGACCTCGTCCAAATCATAATCGGCGCCCTGAAGCCGTTTTGCGATCTGCAACCCATCCTTTGCCGCTTGATCCACAAGGGCGCGCCCGCCGGCTTCATCCCTGGCAACACCGCGCCCGCGCATTTTGGCTATCCCGTAGTTAAACTTCCCAACAGGATCGCCTGCTTCTGCGGCCCGCCTGCTCCATTCCGCCGCGGCATCCGGGTTTTCGGGCGCGCCAAGCCCGTTATCATCCAACTGGCTCATCCAAGTCATCGCGGCGGTGTTTCCGGCTTGGGCACAGCGCAAAAACAGCTCACGCGCAAGGTCGTGATCGCCCTTCTTGGTCAGCAAATAGCCCGTTGCGCATGTCACCATATCCGTCGCCCCATTGCGCGAGTTGGTCATCACACGGTTAAGCGTCATCTCTTCGGGGTTCAGCGTGCCGCTGTCTTCGCTCTGCGCCAAAAGCGGGGGTGCGATCAATACGGCGGTGAAAAGGATCGAAAGTTTAAACATTGCCATTCCTCCTATGCGCAGAATAGCCCATCGCGCAGGTTTCGTCATGATCGGGATGGTCGTAGAAAAGATCATCCCTTGCGCCGTATCAATCCACGCGCCGGATCATAGCCCAAAAGCGCAAGGAGCAGAAACGCAAGCATCGCGCCCATTGTGATCAATGCCGCGGTAAAATTCGCCTGCCCGTAAAGCGCAAACCGGATCAGTTCAACCGCATGGGTAAAGGGATTAATCGCGCAAATACGGTGTAATAGAGCCGAAGACTCCGCCATTTTCCATAATGGATACAGCGCGGACGACATGAAAAACATTGGGAAGATCACAAAGTTCATCACGCCGGCGAAATTCTCTAACTGTTTGATCAAACTTGACAGCGCGAGCCCCAACGCCCCGAGCATCAAGCCCCCCAAGAACAAGGCAGGGAATACGGCAATCAAACCAGAAAGGGGGATCGGTATACCAAAGAGAAGCGCAATTGCGAGGAACACATAGACCTGCAACATCGAAATAACCGTTGAGCCGATCAGCTTGCAAATCAGCAGCCACCAGCGCGGTAAAGGCGATGTCAGCAACAGCCGCATCGAGCCCATTTCGCGATCATAAACAAGGCTGAGTGAGCTTTGCATGCCATTGAAAAGTAAAATCATGCCGCAAAGGCCCGGAATGATATATGTCTCATAGGTGATGTAGGTTTGATAGGGCGGGATGATCGAAATCCCAAGGGCGGCGCGGAAACCTGCGGCAAAAACCAAAAGCCAAACGAGGGGCCGCACCAAGGCCGCGACAAAGCGCCCGCGCTGCTGAACAAAGCGGATCGCTTCGCGCAAGATGATCGCGCGCAAGGCAAGCAACCCGCCCCTCATGCGATTTCTCTGGGGTTTGTGAGGGCAATGTAGCGCTCGGATAAAGCGGTTGCTTGGGCGAAGTCCTCTGCGGTGCTATCGATCAAAATGTGACCCTGATGCAGCAGAATGAGCTGATCTGAGGGTGCAATTTCATCCGTCAAATGCGTGGCCCAAAGCACGCTCAGCCCGGTTTGCGCAAGTTCATGGACATGGCCGACAATGGCGTGGCGCGCCGCAACATCAAGGCCGACAGTCGGCTCATCCAGCAGAAGAACCTTTGGCCTATGGACTAAAGCGCGCGCTATTTCCGCCCGGCGCCGATGGCCTCCATTAAGATCCCGCGCCCGTTCATCTGCCCGCTCTTTCATTCCAAGCTGATCAAGCGCTGCATCAATCCGCACGCGCGCTTCTTTGCCGCCAAGCCCTTGAAGCGCGGCGAAATAGGAAAGGTTGCGCCGAACCGAGAGGTCAAGATCAAGAGTTGGTTGCTGAAAGACGACCCCCATATTGGCCAGTGCGGCGCGGGGGCTTCGTGCTATATCGTGGCCAGCAATCTTGATCGTGCCCTCAGAGGCCGTAAACAGCCGTGTTAACAGAGCAAAAAGCGTCGATTTTCCGGCGCCATTCGGGCCAAGCAAAGCGCAGAATTGATTAGGGGCAACACCGAAGCTTACGTTCTCAAGCGCGCGCTTTGAGCCATATGAAAATCCGAGCGCCTGCACTTCAATCCCAAGGGAAGTCATGGCAGTTTTTCGCCCAAAAACCCAATATTAGAGACTGTTTTGACGATGCACATTGAGCCTGTCCTAATTCACTCTGAGCGCCGCACCCCATGGATAGCGGCCCACTTTAATCGTTTTGATCGGCTGCCTTTTGGCCACATCAATCACTGTAACATCACCCGAAACACCGTTGGTGGTAAAGAGCAGGCTTTTATCTGCGTTGAAGGCCATATGCCAAACGCGGCGACCAACGAGAATATAATCTTCAACCTCGTAAGTCTGCGCATTCACGACCGCGATATAATTCGAAGGGCCAAGCGCAACAAAGGCAAGCTCTTCATTGGCGGTAAATTCAAAGCCTACGGGCTGAATACGATCAGCATGTATTCCTTTGATCTGGAATCCAATTTTCGCAATCTCCTTCTGATCGCTGGTGGCAAAAATCGAAACTGTTCCGCCAATTTCCGCACTAACCCAAAGCTCTGCGCCATCTTTGGCAAACTCGGCATGCCGCGGGCGGCTGTCGACAAGCGTATTGGCGAAAAGTTCTCGGGTCTCGGTGTTGATCCAGTGGGCCATGTTGGTTGTTTCTGAAGTGGTGACCGCGATTTTACCGTCGGGTGAGACGGCCATGCCTTCGGGCTCAATCCCAACATCAATCTGCGCGACAACGCGCCGCTCAACGACATCAACAACCGTGGTGATCGCATCATCTTCGTTGGCGATATATAAATGGCGATCATCTGGGTGCAACACAAATTGCTCAGGATCCTCGCCAGATGGCAGATCATGAAGGATTTCGCCATTGTTAGGGTCGATTACTTGAACCGTGTCGCTATCAGATGCGCAGACATAGACCCGGGAGAAATCGCGGCTAAATGTGATGCCGCGCGGGCGCTCTCCGGTTTGAATGGTGCGGATAACCTCAAGAGATTTTACATCAATGACGCTGATGGAATCGTCTTTTTCATTGGTTACCCAGATTTCATCACCCAGCAACGGCGAGGCCGCCATCGACATGGCGATAGAAAACAAAATAGCGCGCATCTAATTCTCCTTGAATGCTCGGCAATCACTTTCAGGCGCATCGAGGCCTAAGGTATCGAGCTCGTTGTTTTGGTGTAAAAAGCCCTCAAGGGGCGCTGATGCAATCACGGCATCATCATGGACGATAGGCATTGGTTGGCGAAGCTGACCGTTCCAGGCGCGATAGGAAAGCGGGCGCCCTTTAAACCCGCCAAGCTCAAAATCATCCGACAACATATAGGTGCGAAGCGTTTGGGCATCTGCGCTTTTTGTGCGGATAACCGCTTCGCCCAGGCTGCGCACAGCCGCCCAAGCAGCGTAATCCTGAGGTTGCATATTTCGACCCGATTGCACCCGAAAACGCCCTTGAAGCTGCGCTGCGCCCCATTGTTCAACTGTGCGATCCCAGGCTTTGGATTGCATACCAACAGCGCCTGCGGTTGGGCGCGCAAGCCAGGTATTATAGGGAATATAACGCGCAAAATCATTGGCTTCGTCGGCAATCAGCAACACATCATATTCGCCCAACTCTTGGGTAAAAAGCGGCACCTCTTGCGATGCGCTGCGCCGCATATCCGCATCAAAGGACCAATCCTTTTGCTTTGGTTTTTGAAGGCCGAATTTGGCAAGGGAACGCTCCAAAGCGCGCGCAAAGGCTTGATCTTCTTGATGCGTGCCGGCAATCAATGCGGTCTTTCCCCAACGGCGGTAAAGCAGAAACTGTGAAAGAGCATCCGCGCGCATCGCATGGCTGGCGCCTGTGTGAAGCAAATTCGCGCGACAAGAGGTTGAGCGCAGGTCAACAGATGGATCGGCAGTGCTAAATACGATCGCTTGATGAGCAGCGGCGAGATCGGCGATGTTTAGAAGGTCGGAGGCCTTTGCATCTGTGATGATGTATCGCGCTCTATTAATGATGCCCTCAAGTTCGGATTTTTGGGTGTTTTCAGCCTTAATAGACACTGTTTTAAGCCGGTATATTTGCCCGAGAAAGCGCCCTGTTGTGTTGTTCTCTTCAATTGCAAGCAGGGCGCCGGCGAGGCCCAAATCATCTGGGATAGGATCGAGATTAGAAAGCGTTGGCCGCGCTTTTTGCTCTAGGTGAAGATAGGTAATCTCGATATCAAGCGCGCTCGCCTGCCCAAGGGCTGCGAGAACCATTAAAATTGACCCTAAAAATGCGCGCATATCTCCTCCTTTAATCAGCCTAGAAAGGCCGGCCCGCCTTGCCCATTGCGACCATGGTCCAATTTCATGATGGGTGAAACGAAAGTCCAATACCAAGCAAGGAAAACGAACCATAAAACACCTGTTGAACAGGGCATCGAGGGAGACGACCCGATGAAAACGACACGCATGTTAATTGCCAGAGGCGCTATGGCAGCTTTGGTTTGTATTGGTGGCACGGCCGCGTTTGGCCATGGAGATGTGGCGCCGCAGCCGGTGAATACAGAGGCTTTGCCCGATATTGGCGAAGAGTGGCTTATTGAAAATCCCTATCGCGGGATGGATGCTGAGATCTATTCCAAAGCCATTGATATTGGCTCTTCTGGGTACAATCAGAATTGCGCGCGGTGCCATGGGCTTGGGGTGATTTCAGGCGGATTGGCGCCTGATCTTCGCTTTCTTGAGGCCGAAGAGTATGGCGACGAGTGGTTTGCTGAGCGGTTCCGCTTTGGCTACACCCAGAACGGCACGACCAAGATGCCTGCATTTGCAGATATTCTTGGCCAAAAGGCTGGTTGGGCCATTCGGACCTATATTGAAACCCGCCCTGACAGCGATATGATTGAGACGTTTTCCGAAGAACTTCATGGGATCCGTGATCAGCTTGCGGCCTGGGGCGAAGCGGGGGAAACCGTTCCAGAAGCAGCGGCAACGCTTGCGCGATTGGAGGCGATTTCAGGCGAAATAGACACGCTTTCTGGGGCTGAGCTGGCAGATTCCATAGCCTATAGAGCCTATCGGCAGATCACGGATGATCCAGCCTCCTATACACGCGCGGCAGAGACCCTTACCATCGGCTTATCGGTCGCAGAATGAGAGATACATGATCCAAAAAGCGCGCCTCATTGCCAGTGTATTTGCAGGGGTTTTGGCCCTTTCTAGCGCTGCTTTGGCGCGTTGTGAGGATTATGTTCCGCAAGATCGCCCGCAAAATGTTGGCCGCGACGAAGTTGGGCTTGATCTTGATGGCATTGTAGAGCGCGGCTGGATCGACATCATTCTTTACGAGGATTTCGCGCCCTACTCTTACGTTTTAAACGGCAAACCAACCGGTGTTGATGTCGAAATCGGGCGGCTCATTGCGCAAGAGCTGGGTGTTGAACCGCGCTTTCGGTTTGTTTCTGCGAGTGAGGAGCTGGAAGCGGATCTGTTCAATTGGATTTGGAAGGGCCCTATCGTTGGCGGCGCGGTGGGCAATCTGATGATGCGCGTGCCGTATAATAGCGAATATGCCTGCCGGGTAGAGCAGGTTGTTTTCACCGGCCAATACGCATCTGAATCCATCGCGATCGCCTATTCTGAGGCAGCTTATCCCGATGAGAAGCCCATTCCCGCTTATTTTCGCTTTGATACTGTTGGGGTTGAGAATGATTCCATTTCGGATTTCTATCTAACGTCATTTCCCGGCGGCCAGCTCAGCAAAAACATTTCGCGCTATCCAACAACTTTGGACGCTATGAAAGGTTTGGCCGCAGGCGAGGTTATGGCCGTTATGGGCCCGCGCTCACAGCTTGATGCTGGGCTAACAGAAGGGATCGCCGCCCATGCGCCGCCTCTACCAGGGTTTTCCGTTGGGAAATGGACGCTCGGTGTTGCGGTTAATTTTCGCTATCGGCCTTTGGGCTATGCTATAGACGATGCGATATTCGCCGGTCTGGAAGATGGGCGCATCTCGGATATCTATGGCTCATTCGGGTTAACCTTTCAGCCGCCCGAACGCTAAATTCGTCTCTAACACAGCGAAAAATTAAGTCAGCGTGATGACCTCTTGCGCCTTGCTTACCAGTGTTGCGCGGTGCAGCTCTTTGGTTTTTGTAAGAATGGATTGGATTTCAGTCAAAGGGGTCAGGCAAAACGCGGTCGAAAATCCATCCGCCAATGTGGCGTTTGCGGCTTCGAGTGTAACGGATGACCAGAGCGGTTTGGTCTGCCCTTTTGGATCGAGTATATGCCCGTCAGCCTCGCTCAAAAGCATCGCACCCGGGCTCGAAGTTGCTAGGGCGGCAGACTGAAGGCTGCGCCAACCATGCATTCCCAGTTTTGGATCAGAAAGCCCAATGCGAAACGGCCCTCCGATGGCTGAAATCTCACCAATATCCACAAGCGTTTTTTCCGCCCCTTGCGAGTGAAGATGGGCCGCGATCAGATCGGTGGCAAAACCCTGCGCGATGCCATTGAAGCTCAGCTCTTGATCTGAACCGATACGAATGCCCCCTGCGCCCCGAGAGACGCGCTGCCATCCGATTGAGGCGAAGGCCGCGCTTGGATCTCTCCGCTCGGCGAGGGCGCGCCATAGAGTTTGGATTGTTGGATCAAACCGCCCTTGTGTTGCGTGATAGATGCGGTCAATCGCATCCAAAAGCTGATCAAATTCAGTGGGCGGATTGGGCGCATGTTTATTGGTATTAAGCTGGGTTAGGGTCGAATTTGGCGCGTAAAGGCTAAAAAGATCTTCGATTTTGGCAAGGATTTTGGGGATATCGTCTAATGCGCTTTCGGGTAGGTCATGAAGCTCAACCCGCGCTTCTGCGCCAAGCGCCCGCCCGCGCCATCGTATCGGCGCTTTTCCTGCTGCAGAAATTGTGGCTGATGCGGCGATGATGGAGATGAAACGGCGGCGCGAAATCATGCTTTCGCCCCTCTGCTGCCCGATCGTGCCGCGAGGATGAGGGGCACACATTGCGCCGGATCATCGTGAATCGCTACGCAGTCAAGACATTGAAAACATTCAGAATAGGCGATTTCGCCGGTTTTCTTGATAGAGCCATAGCGGCATTGCACCTTGCACAATTGGCAGGGCGATCCGCATTCTTCGCGCCGTGCAATCCAATCCCGCCCGCGAAATACCCCGCCAATCGCCATTACGGCCCCAAGCGGGCAGACATAGCGACAGAACCCTTTGAAAAGCACCATGCCCGCGAGCAGCCAGAAGACAGCATAGGCGACATAGTACCATTCGCGCAGGAAATAGACGGTAATGGCGGTTTTGAACGGTTCGATCTCGGCGACTTTGTCGATTGAAGAGGGCAGTGCGAGGACAGTTGCGATCATGCCCGCGAGGACCAAATATTTGAGGTATTTCAGGCGTGTATCCCATACGGGTGAGGGCTCTATCTGCGGCAATTTCAGCGCGCGCCCAATCACATCGGCAAATTCTTGCAGCGCGCCAAAAGGGCAGAGCCAGCCGCAGAAAAGCCCGCGGCCCCAAAGCACAAAGCTCACAATCACGACGCCCCAGATGAGCAGGGAGAATGGATCATAGAGGAGATAGGCAAAGCTACCGCCGTCAAGCGCGGTGCGCATCGTGGCAAGGACCGTAACAATCGAGAGCTGGCCCTGACCATACCAACCGACGAAGATGAGCATCGCTGCGAGAATTGAGAGACGGATTGCGCGAAAATACTTGTGAGCGGCCAGGCGGTTTAATCGGCCTGCCATCAGAGCGATAAGTGCGGTGAGTGCAGCGGCCAGGATGAACAGATCAGGCGCGCGATTGCGCAGCGCATCAACCCATGGTGCAGATTGTTTGGCAACCTCATCTCGTTTGAAGAAGCGTTCAGGTGTTGAATGGATTAAATTAAGCGGTTTAGACTCTGTTTTGGCTTGAAAAATACCGTGCTGGCGCTGCGCAAGAAGGGTTAGATCAAAGGGGCGGGTTGGATCAAAGCCAAGGCGGCGATCGGTGCGCAGGATCATTGCGGGGGCATCTTTTAGATGCTCTGGCAGATTGTCATCAAGCGTTACATAGAGATCTGCATCACGCAGCGCGATCGGAAGCCCGTCTTGGGCGAGACCGATGAGATCGGGGGCTGTGTTGCGCACGAAATCTTCGGAGACAAGGCCGTGGCGGCCAGCCTCAATCAAAAGCAGCGGTTCGTCTGATGCGGAAATAGCGCGAAACCCATCCAGCTCTTGCAGAGTGTCGGCCGAGAGCAATGCGCGCGCGATGGCGGGCGGGCCAAGATCAGCCACATAGAGATCAAGATAGAGCGCATCCGGGTTGTTCTGTGCTTCGGGATCGTCGTCTGCCCAGAGGGAGCCTTCAAACAGCGCTTGGACCTCTGCGTTGGTAACTTGGAGGTGCCCAATCAGACCCTTTTCCAGCAGAATTTGCCAATTTAGTGCCTCATTATAGGACAGATCAGGATAGGCGGGCGGCCCCGTTTGGATGCCGCGCATTTTCTCGCGCGCTACAGAGAGCGTTGCTCCGAGGATGCTTTCATGGGCGATGCGTACGGAGGCCGTCGCCTTGGTAACACCATCAAGGTAGACGAGCTGAGAGCCGCTGTTATCGCCGCCATATGGCGTTCCGACGACGATGCTTTGGGAGATTGAGACGCCTCTATATTGCTCGAAAAACTTGTGAAAAGGGGCTTCTCCAAGGCCCGAAACAAAAATCGGCTCGTTATGAGAGATAAGTTTTACGTCGATAAAGCGCCCATCGGGATCAAGCATGACAAGCATATTGATCGGCGCGCCGGAAAAGCCGGGCAGCGGGGCCAAAGGCTCTGTTTCAAAGACGAAGCCCGCCTCAGCGCCGCCGGAATTAAGCAGCGTATAGACGCCTTTATCGTTGATCGCTTCGCCCAGCGAAAAGGGCGGCAAAACAAAGGGTTCAATTTCGCTTCTGTCCAGAGGCGCGGCATATAAAACTGGCGCGCAAAGCAGGGCTGCTAGGGCGAGCCAAATAAGCGCAAAAATTTTGTTCAAACCCCTCATGGGCAAAGCGTAGTTTGGCGCTCTATGGGCAGGATATTCGACCAAGGTCGCAGGCGCGCGGCGCATTTGGGGTTTTGCCTTGCGGCTATTGCATGGAACAAAGGCTATGGGAGGAGCCTTGGTGCAAGATAAGAGCTACAAAAGCGATCCATTTGTTGTTGTTGTGTCTTTTGCAGCAATGCTTGCGGTTTGGCAGGTAGGTGCTTGGCTGACGGCGGATGCAAGTATTTTGCCGGGCCCTTTTGAGGTTATTTCTGTGATGTGGGATGAGGCGGTCAACGGGCCGCTTTTGCGCCATTTATGGGCGACATTGGCGCGCGTTGGGGCCGCATTTAGCATTGCGATGATTGTTGGCGGCGCGATTGGCGTTCTTTTGGGGCGCGCGCCCAAGCTTGATCGTTGGGCGAACCCTTGGGTGATCGTTTTGCTGAACATTCCGGCGCTTGTTGTGATCGTGCTTTGCTATCTTTGGATCGGGCTTAATGAGCTCGCGGCGATTGCCGCCGTGACGATCAACAAAACCGCGATGGTAACGGTCACGATCCGCGAAGGCGTTCGGGTTTTGGATCGTGGCGTTGGTGAAATGGCGCAGGTGTTTCGGCTTGGGCCTTGGGTGCGGTTTCGCCATATTACCTTGCCGCAATTGGCCCCGTTTATAGCCTCAAGTGCGCGCAACGGTTTGGCTGTGATTTGGAAGATCGTTTTGGTTGTTGAGTTTTTGGGCCGCTCAAACGGGATTGGCTTTCAGATACATTTGTATTTTCAGCTCGTCGATTTGGCGCAGGTTCTGGCCTATTCGCTTAGCTTTGTTTTGGTGATGGTTGCGGTTGAGTATCTGATCCTGAAACGGTTTGATTAGGCTTCTCTTGCCAGCAGATCTGCAAGGCCTGTTCGGTAATCTGGATACTTCAGTTTCACGCCAAGTTCGTCCAAAATCCGCTTGTTAGAGACTTTTTTGCTCTCAGCATAGAAGCTGCGCGCCATCGGGGTCATCTGTGCGTCTTGCCAATCAATGGCGGGCGGAATGGGCAGGCCAAGCAGATCGGCGGCATGTTCCAGAACGTCTTGGGGCGGGGCGGGATCATTATCGCAGACGTTATAGATCGCGCCCGGGTTTGGCTGTGCGATGGAGGCGGCAAGCGTGGCGGCGATATCTTCGACATGGATACGCGAGAAGACTTGGCCTTGTTTAATGATCCGCCGGGCCGTTCCGGCGCGCAATTTGGCGAATGGGCCGCGCCCGGGGCCATAGATGCCCGCAAGGCGAAAGATATGAAGCGGCAGGCCGCAAGACTGGGCTATTGATTGCCAAGCCGCTTCGGCCTCAACCCGCAAGCGCCCGCGTTTGGTGGCTGGTGTAAGGGCGGCGCTTTCATCGACCCAAGCACCGGCGCGATCGCCATAAACGCCTGTGGTTGAGAGGTAGCCAACCCAAGCCAGAGGGCCTGCATCCATCAAGGCCTCTTCGGCTTCGGCCAAAAACGGATCGCCCTGTGCCTCATTCGGGCCGGCGGAAATCAAAAGATGGCTCGCGCGTGCCAAAGCAGGGGCTATATCTTCGCCTGGAAAGATCAGCGGTTCGATCCCTTGGGCCTGTAAGCGTTCGGCCTTTTCGGGGCATCTTGTTGTGCCAATAATATCCCAGCCTTGGGGGATCAAAAGCTTGGCCAGGGCTTGCGCGCTATAGCCGTGCCCGATGGAGAGGAGCGTATTTTTCATAGGCCCGTTATCCCCAGAGCGCAGATCAGGTGCAAGCGGATTGCTCTTGCGCAATGGCGGGAAGGTGTGAAAACGTGGGCCATGGAATACCTGCCCCGCATCCCCCTATCAGCTTCTCAACGGCGCCCGCTTTGTGCTGTCATGAAGCTGTTGTGCGCGCATGATGAAAGGGCAGCGACAATAAGACGTGTTAAGGAACAAGAATGAACGCGAGCAAACACACAACCCCTATCGAATCCCCCAACGCAGCCCCGCATATCGCTTTTGATGATGCGGCCGCGGCTGTTGATCACCTTGAGGCGCTTTATCAAGAGGCGAGCCTTTTTCTTTGTGCGAAGTTTTCCGAGCACGCAGGTGGTGCGCGCCCTGATGCCCGTTACCGCGCTTTTTATCCAGAGATCCGGGTCTCTATCACCAGTTATGCTCAGACAGACAGCCGGATGAGTTTTGGCCATATGGCCACGCCGGGAACCTATGCAACGACGATCACGCGCCCTGATCTTTTCCGCAATTATCTGATCCAGCAGATCGGCCTTTTGATCAAAAACCACGGTGTTTCGATTTTGATCGGCTCTTCTAGCACACCGATGCCTGTTCATTTCGCGGTGGCCAATGATGCGGATGTGACTGTTCCTCAAGAGGGGGCGATGGAATATCCGCTACGGGATGCCTTTGATGTTCCTGATCTGAGCACGACCCATGATGATATCGTCAATGGCTACGGCTTTACCTATGAAGATGGGGCGAGCCCGCTTGCGCCCTTTACCGCCCAGCGCGTCGATTATTCGCTTGCCCGTTTGGCCCATTATACCGCGACCGATCCAAGCCATTTTCAGAACCATGTGTTGTTCACCAACTATCAGTTCTATGTCGAAGAATTTGAGGCCTTTGCTCGCACTGCTTTGGCCGATCCCAATAGCGGCTACACAAGCTTTGTTGGCCCCGGCAATCAGATCATGACAGATGCGGATGGCGAAATGCTTGTTCCTGCAAAACTGCCGCAGATGCCGACTTATCATCTAACCCGCAAAGGCGGTGGCGGGATCACGTTGGTCAATATCGGCGTCGGGCCGAGCAACGCAAAAACCGCAACCGATCATATCGCTGTGCTGCGCCCACATGCTTGGCTGATGGTTGGCCATTGCGCCGGCCTGCGCAATTCGCAGCGTTTGGGCGATTTTGTTTTGGCCCATGCTTATTTGCGCGAGGATCATGTTTTGGATGATGATCTGCCGGTTTGGGTGCCGATCCCGGCGCTCGCGGAAATTCAGATCGCTTTGGAAGATGCTGTTGAGGCTGTCACTGAGCTTGAAGGCTACGAGCTCAAACGGATCATGCGGACCGGAACTGTGGCAACAATCGACAACCGAAATTGGGAATTGCGCGATCAATCCGGCCCCGTGCAGCGCCTTTCGCAAAGCCGCGCGATCGCATTAGACATGGAAAGCGCGACGATTGCCGCTAATGGTTTTCGCTTCCGCGTGCCCTATGGAACGCTGCTTTGTGTCTCGGATAAGCCGCTACATGGCGAGCTGAAATTGCCCGGCATGGCCTCGGATTTCTACAAAACCCAAGTCGCGCGCCATTTGCAAATCGGCATCCGTGCGATGGAGAAAATCCGCGAAATGCCGCTGGAACGCATCCACAGCCGCAAATTAAGAAGCTTTGAAGAGACCGCTTTTCTATGACGTAGGGGAAGTTTAGGCACAAAATGCGCGAAAAACTTCACAAAGCACACACAAAACGTTGTGTGTTACCGCTATATTCCGCTAAAACATCGCCATAACCCTCTAATTCAAGGGGGAGGTACGAGGAGAACACCATGTCGAAACCAATGACGAAGACCCAGCTTGTAGCCGCTCTGGCCGAAGAAATGGGCACTGACAAGAAAGCCGCTTCCGGCGCGCTTGACGCAATCATCGCCATCATCACACGTGAAGTTTCCGCCGGCGGCGCAGTAACACTTCCCGGCGTTGGCAAAATCATGTGCCGCGCACGCCCTGAGCGTATGGTTCGCAACCCAGCCACTGGCGAGCAAATCAAAAAAGACGCGGATAAAGTTGTCAAAATGACAATCGCCAAAGCGTTGAAAGACAGCGTTAACGGCTAAGTCTTTGACCAATGGTCATTGCAGGGGCTGCCTTCGGGCGGCCCTTTTGCTTTGCGGCGGCGTGCAATACGGCCCCCTGCGCAGAACGCGGCCTATGCATTAAGCGGCGCGCGGCTATGCGCAGAGGCCGGCAAATCCAGCTTGAAGTAAGCGCTGCACTCCTCAAGACTGCGGCTTCCTGTCAGATCAATTCGGAGCACCCCTTATGAACATGCGAGCACTTGTGATGGGCGTTGCTTTTGCGCTGATGTGGTCCTCTGCCTTTACTTCGGCACGGATTATCGTGGCCGATGCGCCGCCGCTTGCCTCGCTTGCGCTGCGGTTCGCAATCTCTGGGATGATCGGTGTTGGGTTCGCGCGCGCCCTTGGGCAAAGCTGGCATCTTTCGCGCGCGCAGTGGCGCTCGGTTTTGATCTTTGGGCTCTGTCAGAATGCCGCCTATTTGGGCCTCTATTTTGTCGCGATGAAAAGCATTGAGGCCTCGCTGGCTTCGATCATCGCCTCGACGATGCCTTTGCTTGTCGCGGTGCTTGGTTGGGTAGTGATGCGCGAACGGTTGCAGCCGCTGGCGGTGATTGGGCTTATCGTCGGGTTTGGCGGGGTTGCTGTGATTATGGGCGGGCGGATCAGCCTTGGTGCGGATCCGTTCGGGGTTGCGCTTTGTGTGATTGGTGCGCTTGCTCTCGCGATTGCAACCTTGGCCGTGCGCGGCGCAAAGAGCCAAGGCAATGTCTTGATGATTGTTGGCCTGCAGATGTTTGTTGGCGGGGCCGTTTTGGCCGCCGTTTCGCCCTTTGTTGAGGATCACGCTGTTGCGCTCTCTTGGAGACTTATCGGCGCGTTTGCATATACGGTTTTGATCCCTGGTTTGGCAGCAACTTGGGTTTGGTTTTCGTTGGTCAATCTGATCGGGACAGTGAAAGCCTCGGCTTTTCATTTTCTCAACCCGTTCTTTGGTGTGGCGGTTGCTGCGCTGATCTTGGGCGAGCGGATCAGCGCGCAGGATGTGATTGGCGTTGGGATCGTTATGGCCGGTATTTTGGCGGTGCAAATGTCAAAGCAAGGGCCTGCACCGGCCTAAGCGCTTTTTTTGATTAAGGGTTTATTTGCCAAGATGTGATTGGCTCACATCACCATGCTTGATCACCCTATAGCTCTTTCCTCGCGCCTTGCATTGGCGCCGCAACCGGGCCCCGAAACGCGCGCCCCTTGCGTGACCATCCTTATGGCTCTGCACAATGGCGCGCAGTACTTGGGCGCGCAGATGGCATCAATACATGCGCAGGAGGGCGTGCGATGGCAGCTTGTTGTTTCGGATGATGGTTCAAAAGATGCTGGGCCCAATACCCTTAGAAAGATGCGCAGAGCCGCCGCGATCAAGATGCAGAAAGGCCCTCAGAATGGGTTTGCTGCAAATTTCATGTCCCTATTGCGCGGCCTGCCTGATCGGCCTGGCTTCGTTGCTCTTAGCGATCAAGATGATCATTGGCTTCCCGATAAGCTTTCGCGCGCTGTTTTCGCGCTTCAGCAGGTGCCGCCTGCAATCCCTGCGCTCTATTGCGCGCGCAGTGTGATCACGGATGCAAATCTGCGCGATCCCCGGCTATCGCCGCGCTTTCAGCGCCCGGCCATTTTGCGCAATGCATTGGTGCAAAATATCGTGGCGGGGAATACTGTTGTGCTCAATCCTGCGGCCGCCAAGCTGCTCCGCGATTGCGCCCGCGAGGCGGAAGGCATTGGCACGCCTGTTTCGCATGATTGGTGGATGTATCAGATCATCTGTGCGGTTGGCGGCAAGGTGATTTTCGATCCGGCTCCTGCGCTTCTCTATCGTCAGCATGGCGGCAATGCGGTTGGGGCCAATCGCGGGATGCGCGCCGGATTGCGCCGGGTAAACCAAGTTTTATCAGGGCATTTCGGAACATGGTGCGCGACAAACCTACATGTTCTTTCGGCCTCCATGCATCGCTTTACCCCGCAGGCAAAGCGCGAATTGTTTCTCCTTCGCCAGCTTCAATCGCGCGCGTTGCCCAAGCGCATCCAAGCCTTGATCAAATTGCGCCCCTATCGCCAAAGCTTGTTTGGCACCGCAACGATTATTGGCGCAGTACTGCTTGGTTTGCTCTGATTGTTTGTGCGTTTTCAGGGCATGTTAACTTTCTTTTGCGATGCCTGAGGGGATGAAGGGCGCTGCCAGTAGGGCGCGCCAGATATTGAAGAAGGCAATCGCATGGCGGCGTTTCGATCTCCTCGGGTTTTGATTACGGGCGGCGCGGGCTTTATTGGCTCGCATCTCGCGGTTGCTCTGGCTGGCCCTTGCGAGGTTGCTGTGTTTGATAACCTCAATCCGCAATCCCATCGGGGCAATCCTTCCAACCTCGCGCGGATCAAAGCGGCCGGGTTACGGCTCTTTCAGGCTGATCTGCGCGAACTGGCGGGTGTAAAGCACGCCCTGCGAAGTTTTGATCCCGACATTATCATCCATCTTGCCGCCGAAACGGGGACAGGCCAAAGCTTCTCGCAGCCCGCGCGCTATACGGATGTTAACGTCACCGGCACCGCCAATTTGATCGAATCCATGCGTGCGGACGCCCCGAATTTGCACCGGATCATCCTTGGCAGTTCGCGCGCGGTTTATGGCGAAGGGGCCTATGTTGATGCGTTTGGCCGCCCAAGCCGTGCGATGGTGCGCAAAGCGGGCGATATGGCGCGCGGCGATTTTCAGGTCCGCGATCGGCAGCGCCGTATTTTGCGCCCTGTTGCAACCTGTGCGGATTGCCCGCCCGAGCCCGCTTCAATCTATGCTTCGAGCAAATGGATGCAGGAGCAGCTTCTTACCCATGCGTTTTGGGATTCCGATGTTCAGGTTGGTATTCTTCGGCTACAAAATGTCTATGGGCCAAGCCAATCGCTTTCCAACCCTTATACAGGTGTTCTGTCCATTTTCGCCGATCAGATCCGCAATCAGCAGGTGCTCAATATTTTCGAAGACGGTCGGATCACCCGCGATTTTGTCTTTGTTGAGGATGCAACAGACGCTTTTGTGCAAATGGTGCTCGCGCCCAGAATGCCGCAGGAGATCCTTGATATTGGGGCCGGGCAGCACGGTGCGGAAATCCTTGATATCGCTCAGCGAATGCTGGCGCTTTTTGGCCAACCGAATGCAGGCTTTAGGATCAGCGGCGCCTTTCGCCCCGGTGATATTCGCCATGCTGTTGCGGATATCTCTGCCGCCCGCAAGCATCTTGGCTGGCAGCCGCGCACCCCCCTAAGCCACGGTTTGGCGCGGCTGATGCGCTGGAGCGCCCAGCAACAGGCCGCATAAAATGGGCGAAAATACCTCTCGGCTGGTGCTTCATATCGGCCCGCATAAAACGGCGACAACTTATTGTCAGGAGAATTTCTTTGGTAGGCGCGGGCGGCTCAAAGCCTGTGGTTGGATGTACCCGCCCATCGGGCGCGCAAGTTATGAGACAGGGCATCACTGGCTCGCCCATACACGCACCGCCTTCCTCCATGAGCCCGGAAAAGCCCGCGCAAGCCTGTCGCATCTGGGGCGGCGCGCCCGCACGAATGGCTTTTCGCTTTTCTTTTCTGCGGAGGGGTTCTCCAAATGGGCCGCGCAGGATTTTCAGCATATGGCGACCATGCTGGGATACGCTGAAATTGAGCTGATCTTTGCTCTGCGCGATCCGATCGCAAGCTTTGCATCCTATTGGGCAGAAGAGGTAAAGCATGGATATAGCACCCCGCTTCCCGATCGTTTCGCCGCGCAGCTTGCTGATCCGCAAAACAGCGCCCTGCTCAATCCGATGATGGCCTTGCGGCCCTTGATGGAAGCGCCGCAAATTCGGCTGCATATCGTGCCTTTTGATATTTTGGCGCGGCGCCAGATCGACATTTTCACCCATATTTGCACAGCCGTTTTGGGCATTCCTGAAATCCGGCCCCGCTATAAATCACCTGCCAATACCCGGCTTCCAATTGAGCTAACCGAATTTCTTAGGCTGCTGATGCAAATGGGCAAAGCGCGCGGCGGGGAAGACCATCTGCGCAAGGCCTTCATGCATCGCATTTCGCCGCATCAGCGGGCAAATATCGTCCGTTTTGTCGCGGCCGAAGCGGGCCATGCCAAGCGCAGCATCTCAATGCCCGCAAAAGCGCAGTTTCGCGCACAGATTGAAGCTGAAGCGCGCGATGAGCTCACCAAATATCTAACCCTTGATCCCGGCAATGAGCCCTTGTTTGAGGCCCGTGATGAAACGCTGGCCTATTACGCAGATGCGCAGCTTTGGCAATGTGCGCCCGTGCGCCTGCGTGCTGAAGAAATCCTGCAAAAGATTGCTTCATGAATACAGCGGCCATTTATATCATCAAAGAGAGGGCGCAGTTTGGTCCGCATGTTGGCTTGGCGCTCGTGGCCCTTCGCGCGGCCGTGGATCAGCTTATTTTGGTTGCGCATCATAGTTTAACAGAGGCCGAGATCGCGCAGCTTTCGGCCCCGGACCGTTTGATTATTGGCGCGCACAACACGTTAAGCCGCAGCTATGGGGCCGGGATCAATGCGCTTACCGGCGATCCTGCTCAACTTATCCTAACTGGCGCGCATGCCTATGGCTCGATTGTGCCGATCCGCAAGCTCTTAAGCCAAGCGGATCAATGCGCGCAGGGTGGGCTTTTTGCGGCCTATGGCACCCGTGATATGCGCGCGATAACGGAAATTCCCATCGGGCATGAGGCGCTTATTCCAAGCCTTGATTTCGCGATCGTTGGCAAGAAGCTACGGCTGAGCGCTGGTTTTCAGGGCCTTTGGACCAAGGGAGAGAAATTCGAAGGGCCGCCCCCGCATCGCATCGAACAGCGGCTTGTCAAGTTGGCCGAGCGGCGCAGCCTGCCCATCGCCTATGCTGCAAAGATGACTGGCTTCAGCGGTGCCGCCCCGGCTTGGTTTGAACCAAAGCGCATGATCCAAGCGGGCGCGCCCTGTATTCCGGCGGGCGTTTTCGGCCTTGATCCGCTTTTGCATGATCTTTGCGCGGTCAATCTGCGCGGGGCTTTGCAAGAGATCGGCATCCGCGCACCTGATCTTCTCAAAGCGATCAACGCTCATACAGCCAAGACCCTTCCCCCGCGCATTCGCAACACGCTCACCGATTCTTTTGCGGTTTTGCCCGTTCAATCGCCGCTGGAGCCGCGCGCGCAAAGTCGCGCTCCTATCGCTGTGTTCATCCATGCCTATTATCCGGAAATGATGCCTGAACTGTATGATTTGGCCGCGCAAATACCGGGTGCATATGATCTGTTCATCTCTACGGCCTCGTCCAAATCCAAGGCCAAGATCGAAGCCTATCTCAAACAGGTGGGGGCGCAGAATGCCGAGGTGCGCATCGTGGCGCAGAACCGTGGGCGCGATATGTCTTCTTTGTTTATCACCTTTGCTGATATTGCCCTGAGCGGGCGCTATGAAATCGCGCTTCGGCTTCATTCCAAACGCACACCGCAAGTGCAGGCGCAGGTCGGCGAAAGTTTCCGTGCGCATCTGTTTGAGAACACGGCCGCCAGCCCCGGCTATATCCGCGAGATCCTTGCCCGATTTGATGCAGACCCGATGCTTGGGCTGATCATGCCGCCTTGTGTAAACATCGGGTTTGGGGCGCTCGGCCATGGCTGGTATGGCAATCGCGCGCCACTTGAAAAACGCGCACAAGAGGTGGGGATTGACGTGCCCCTTGATTCCCATACGCCCCTTGCCCCATATGGCACAATGTTTTGGTTTCGCCCTGAAGCGCTTGCTGTGATGTTTTCCCATCCTTGGCGATGGTCGGATTACAATGCCGAACCAAATCACATTGATGGCGGGCTCGCCCATGTTCAGGAGCGGTTGATTGGTTATGCGGTGCAAAGCGCGGGCTATTCTATATTGCAGGTCATGACGCCGGAAAATGCTGCGCGAAACTACGCCCGGTTGGAGTATAAATTTCAGCTCTTTGCTGGGCAGTTGGCCTCGGCCTCTGTGATTGATCAATATGCGCAGCTGCGCCAAATGCACCGCCCAGCAAAGGTTCATCTCTATGCAAAACTGGCCGCGGCATATGCGCAGCTGACCGGCCGCTTTCCCGCGCTGCGCCCCTTTTTGCGCCCGGTCGCACGCAAACTTACTGCCTTGTTGCTGGCGCGCTAGGGCAGTTTGATCCGCTTGGCTTTGGGCAGCAGCCCATTGATCTTTTCGATATGTTGGCGCAGGCAGACCGTTTCAAAATCATAGTTTTCAACGATATGTTTGCGCGCCGCTTTGCCGATATGGGCGAAATCTTCCGGCTTTTCGAGCACCTCGATGACTTGGGCTGCGAGCGCTTCGTGATCATGAAAATCAACCAAGAGGCCATTTTTGCCGTGTTCAATCACTTCGCGAATGGGGGCTGTATCCGAGGCAATCATCGTCGCTTCCATCGCCATGGATTCCAGCAGCGACCATGACAAAACGAAAGGGTAGCTCAGATGGATCGCGCAGCGGCCGATCTGAGTCACTTTGACATATTCCTCATAGGGCAGCCGGCCCAAAAAATGCACCCGATCCCAATCAACCCGATCGCCAATTTCGGCCTCCATTTCGCCGCGGTAGCCGCCAACGGATGTGCTTTCGCGGCCATAGGATGCCCCGTTGCCGCCAACGATCAAAACCCGCGCATTGGGGCGCGCATCAAGAATATGGGGCAGCGCACGGGCGAATTTATGAAAGCCCCGGGTCGGCTCCATATTGCGCGAGGTATAGGTGAAAATTTCATCCTCGCGGGTCAGATCATGCGCAACACGGCCAAGGGAAAGGCGCACATCGGGATTTGCGCTTAGCTTTTCGGTTCGGATGCCATCATGACAGGTGTAAATTTTTGCACCCATTTCGGCGGGGTAGGTTTGATGCTGCCATTTGGTTGGGGTTTGGCCAAGATCGCAGGTTCCGATATTCATATAGTTGAGCGCATTGCGCGCATGCATAATGAATTCGACCCCATCATTGGCCGGATATTCCGGATCAAACCCAACGACCCCGCCTTTTGACAGGTAGAAATACTCAAAATACCCGATCAGCGGCACATCCGGCCAAACCTGTTTGAGAAAAGTCAGCTCGCCCCAGCCGACATGCCCAAGGATGATATCGGGGCGAAATCCATCCGCCTCAAGCTTCTTACAGGCCTGCGCCACAGCAAAGCCCGCGCCGTGACAGTCTTCGAGGTATCGGGTGAGCGCATAAGCCTCTTTGGGGGCTTTGTGGTGGGTTTTATATTGAACGATCCGAACGCCGGGAAGTTTGGGCAGTTCGCGCCGCTGCGTTAGGAAAACGATCTCATGGCCGCCTTGGGATGCGAGCCATTGCACCAGTTCGCGGTATTGGCCCGGAACATTTTGATGAATGAAGAGAATTTTCATGACGCCCCGTGCCTGCTTGTTTGCTCTGTTTGTGGGGCAGAATAGGCGCGAAGGGCTGTGCCGCGAAAGGCGAAAATGCTGCTGCGGGGAAATGGGCGGGCGACATTTCTTATAGGTTTTGCCACATTGTTGCCGAATCTGCGTGCAATGAAGGGGAATGTTTGGCAGGCAGATAATGCGCCTGCGCCGCAAAAGGGTGAGATGTGAAGAGTGGATTATGGGTATTTGGGCTGGCGGTTTTCGCCTTGCTGAGCGCGCAGCCGGCCATGGCAGGATCAACTGCGCCCAAAGGGGCCATTTTAACCTGCGATTCCCAGGCCAAGGTCGATCCGGCTTTGCTTGACGCTTTGTGTTTGGCAGTGCGCAGCGAGCTTTCCAAAACATATCCAAAGCTGCGCATTGATCGCGCGCCCAAGGCAGAGGGCAGTATCGGCCTTACGATCGCCTCGGCCAATACGCGGCGGATCACCGCCTTTTTGACGCAGAGTAACGGCGCGAATGGCGCGCCCTATCAAGGGCCTGCGCTTGGAATGTCGGTTGTTGACACCCATATGAATCCGGTAATGATGGCCGAGTTTGCACGGTTCCTGGTCGAAGAGGCGCACCTACAATGATTGATCGTCGCCTGAAATTGAGCCAGCAGAAAGGCGCGCGCCATGTGTAACACCTGTGCGCAGATCCGCCCCTTTGATGCCAATTGCATCTTTCAAAGCGATGACCCTGTTTTGATGCAGGACGTCTATGAAACAGGCGATGCTTCCGCAAGTACAAACACCGCTGAATCCATGTCTGTTGGTGATACGTTTTATGGTGATTTGTATTATGCAGGTGATCGCGATCTTGTCCGCATTGATCTTGTTGCCGGGCAATATTACGAGATTTCCATAACAGGCCAGACGCTCGCTGATCCTTACTTGCGGGTTTACGATAGCAATGGGCGCCTTGTTGACAGCAATGATGATATCTCGCTTGGCGTGAATGTGGACTCGCGGCTAACCTTTTTGGCCGGCGAAACAGGCAGCTATTACATCTCTGCGGGTTCCTATGATGACAGCTACACTGGCACTTATTCGATGTCGGCTGTGCTCTCTGATTATAATCCCGGCGCGCCTTACACGCCCGAACAGATCGCCACATATCTCACGACTGGGTTTTGGGGCGGGACACCGCAATATTTTGGGGATGGTGGCGCCGAGATCATTGCCTATGATATTTCCGGCCTTACGAGCGATGGCCAACGCCTTGCGCTTTACGCGATGGAAGCCTGGTCACTGGTTGCCAATCTGACCTTCGTTGATGCGGGCAGTGGCACAGTTGATTTGTTGTTTCGCGATGATCTTCAAAACGCCTATTCAACTTCTCAGACAGTGAGCCGTTCGGGCTATAATGAGATCACCTCCTCGATGGTCAATGTCTCAACCGATTGGTTGGATGCTTTCGGAACAACGCTGGATAGCTATTCCTTCCAGACCTATATCCATGAGATTGGCCATGCGATCGGCCTTGGCCATGCGGGTGATTACAACGGCTCTGCCACTTATGGCCAGGACAACGACTATTCCAATGACAGCTGGCAAGCGACTGTGATGTCCTATTTCAGCCAGTCAGATAACACCGCCATCCAAGCGAGCCATGCATCGGTCATAACGCCAATGCTTTCGGATATTATCGCGGTAAACTCTACTTATGGCGCCCCGACCCGCACCAATGGCGGCGCCACCACTTACGGATATAATTCAACCGCGACCGGGTATATGAGCACATTGCTGGGGATCTATCTGGGCGAAACGGCCAGCGATCCAACGCTTTATGACGACGCGGATATCACGTTCACCATCTATGATAGCGATGGCACAGATACGCTTGATCTCTCGGGGGTAAGCGCCGGGCTTGGGCAGCGCGTTGATTTGATGCCCGGCTCGATTTCGGACGTTTTTGGGCTTATTGGCAATGTTACGATCTCACGAGACACCACAATTGAAAACGTGATCATGGGTGATGGTGCGGATTCGGTGCGCGGCAATACGGCGGCGAATTTCATTCATGGCGCGGGCGGCAATGACACGATTGAAGGCGGGCTTGGCGATGATATCGTCTCGGCCGGGCATGGGCGCGATGCTGTTCTTGGCGGCGCGGGCGATGATACGGTTTCAGGGCATGGCGATGGCGATCTGATCGCAGGCGATGGCGGCGCGGATAGTCTTTCGGGCGGGCTTGGCAATGATACGATCATGGGCGGTGTTGGCAATGATACGCTGCTTGGCCAGGGCGGCAATGATACGCTGCGCGGGCAATCGGGCGCGGATAGTATTCAAGGCCATATAGGCGATGATTATCTGATCGGGGATGGCGGCAACGATACGCTTGAAGGCGGCGCGGGCCATGATCTGATTGATGGCGGCACGGGCACAGATTTTCTTTCGGGCAGTGGCGGCAATGATGCCATCAGCGGCGGCGGCGGCAACGATTCCATCCTTGGCGGCGGCGGCAATGATACAATTGATGGCGGCGCGGGCAGCGATACGATCTATGGCGGTGCCGGGCGCGATGAAATTCTTGGCGGCGGCGGCGCAGATTATATTGAGGGCGAACTTGGCGGTGATAATCTTCGCGGCGGTGGCGTCGATGATACGATTCTTGGTGGCGCGCATAATGATTGGTTGCGCGGCGAGGGGGGCAACGACTTCCTAAGTGGTGGCACAGGCGATGATCGCCTTTCTGGTGGTGCGGGCGCGGATGCTTTTGTTTTCGCCCTTGGCGATGGAAATGATCGCATCGCGGATTTCGCCGATAACCTTGATGCGCTGCATTTCAACTCTAATCTTTGGTCTGGTTCTATGAGTGCGGCGCAAGTTGTCGATACATTTGCGCGCCTTGATGGCAGCGGAAATACGATTTTTGATTTCGAGAATGGCGTTAGTGTTCTTGTTATTGGGATTGCGGATCAAAACCTGCTGAGCGACGACATCATAATTTTCTGATCGTTTTCGGTGGTTTAGCTTTTGATGCTGCTGCCTAGGCCGCTGCCCGCCCCAAGATCATTCAAATTAGCGTAGCAGATTAAGCGAAATTTGCATCAAGCGCCTCGCTTCTGTCACATTCTGGCGGAGCTTCGTTAAGGCCCGTATGGCAATCTTTTCCTACGCACGGGGGTGCGAGTGGGAAAGGGGTTTTCGAGTGAGCGGCTTTACATATGTTACGACGTTGTCTGTGGGGGCAGCGGAGTTCTACACGGGTGTTGTAGATCTCGATATCGCTTGGATGAACGGCACTGCAATGCTCTATTCGGCCTCTGGCCCGGATGGCGGGATGCGCGCCTATAGTATCAGCACAGGCGGTTCTGTCAGCCTTTCGGATGAGCAGATTTACGGCGCCAACAGCTTTGACACCGCGCCTGTTCAGATGGAATTGCTCGATCTTAACGGGACAGCGATTTTGGTTCCGACGGGGATCAACCCGCAAGGGATTACAGGCTATGGGCTTGCGGCCAATGGCGCGATCAGCAGCGGTATCAGCCTTTCCTCAAGCGGCACAGGGACAGATAATTACCCGGCCTCCGTGGCCTCAATTGTTATTGGTGGTGAGACATATGTTTTTGGCAGCCACGCAGGCTCTGATCTTATTCACACCTATCTTCTGGCTTCCAACGGAACGCTCACAGATCAAACAACGGGCCAGTCAGGCACCGGGTATCAAGGCATCGCAATTCCCGATATGGGCAGTGTCGTAATTGCAGGAACCTCTTACCTTCTGACGATCTCAGCCGTTGATAACACGATCACCTCTTATGAGATCGAAACCAATGGCGGCCTTTCTCAGCGCGCGGTTTTGGGGGCTGATCAGGGCCTTGGGATTTCCGCGCCAACGGCCCTTGTTACGGCGGTTGTTGATGGCATCACCTATGCGGTGATTGCGGGCGCGGGCAGTTCTTCGCTTAGCGTGGCAGAAATTACACCTGCTGGCGGCTTGATCCCGGTTGATCATATCCTTGATGATCTGAGCAGCCGTTTTCAGGCCTGTGCCAGCCTTGAGATTGTCGAGATCGGGGCGCGGGTCTTTATCCTTGCAGGTGGCGCGGATGATGGCGTTTCGATGTTTGAATTGATGCCTGGTGGGCAATTGCTTGGCATGGACAGCTTTGCTGATACGGCCCAAAGCGCGCTTGCCAATGTTACTGCGCTTGCGGCTGAAACTGTTGGAACAACGCTTCAGGTTTTTGCGAGTTCAGAATCTGAAGCTGGGATCACGCAGCTCTCAATGAATATGTCAAACATGGGCACGCCAATCATCGGCACGAGTTCCGCCAACAGCCTAAGTGGCACCTCGGCGCATGATCTGATCATGGGCGGCGCGGGCAATGATACGATCTCGGGCGGCAATGGCGATGATATTCTTGTCGATGGGGCGGGCATTGATCGCCTTACTGGGGGCAATGGTGCAGATACATTTGTTCTCGATGCCGATGGGCAGAATGATTACATTTTGGATTTTGATGCTGGTGTTGATCGGCTCGATCTGTCTGGCTTCTTGATGTTTTACGGCGTGGATCAGCTCGCGATCACTTCGACATCCTCTGGCGCTGAGCTGCGCTTTCGTGACGAGGTGATCTATGTCACTTCTGCCAGTGGCAATTCGCTATCCTCTTATCATTTCGGGCTTACCTCGGTTGTTAGCGTCAATCGCCCGCCAATGCTTGCCGCCGAGGCCGGGCAGAGCATTTCGGGAACATCGGGCGCGGATAATCAGGTTGGTGCGGGCGGAAATGATACGCTAATGGGCAGCGCAGGCGCGGATACGCTTGATGGCCAAGGCGGCGAAGACATTGCGGATTATTCAAGCTCAACCGGCGCAATCACCATCTCGCTCACAGGTTCTACCGCCTCGGGTGGCTATGCTGCGGGGGATGTATTGAGCGGCATTGAAGGCATCATCGGATCGATTTTTGGCGATCACATCACCGGCTCTGGCGCCTATGAAACCCTCCAAGGCGGCGCAGGCAATGATACGATCAGCGGGCAATCCGGCGATGATACAATCACGGGTGGATCGGGCAATGATCACCTTATGGGCGATGCGGGCAACGATACAATCCTAGGCGATAGCGGCGCGGATCTTATCGGCGGCGGCGATGGCGACGATAGCCTTACCGGGGGCGATGGTGCGGATACGATCTTTGGCGAAAGCGGTTATGATACGATCTACTCCGGCTTGCATGATGATTTCGTGCTTGGCGGCATTGGCGATGATTTCATTTCCGGTGAAGAGGGCGCAGACCGCCTGACCGGTGGCCAACACAACGATACAATTTATGGCGGCGCAGGCGATGATCTGCTGATCGGGCATATCGGCAATGACCTGCTCTATGGCGGGGCGGGCAATGATACGCTTTCTGGCGGGCGCTATAATGATGTGCTTGAGGGCGGCGATGGCAATGATCGCCTGATCGGGCATAACGGCCATGATACGCTTTCGGGTGGCGCGGGCGATGATGCACTGTTTGGCGGCTATGGCAGCGATGTTTTTATCTTTGGTTCAGGCGATGGCCGTGATCGCGTTCAGGATTTTCAGGCCGGCATTGATACATTGATGCTGGATGATGCGCTTTGGGGCGGCGGGTTAAGCGCAGCGGGCGTTATTGATGCTTTTGCTGTCGAGCGGCACGGCAATGTCAGCTTCGTTTTTGGCGGCGGTCAGGTCTTTACCATCGCGGATGTTGCAGATGCGAGCTCACTTGAAACGGATCTTGTGATCTTTTGAAATCATTAACCATGAGCGCGCTAACCTAAGCCAACAAAGGTTTCAAAAGGTCAGCGCGACGTGCGGCAAAAGCTATTCATCCATATTGGCCTGCCCAAAACGGGCACGACCAGCTTTCAGGTTTTTTGCGCGCGCCATCGCGATTGGTTGGCGCAAAATGGGGTCTGTTACCCTGCGACCATGCGCGACCCAGCGCCAACATCCAGCCAGCACCGATTTTTGCACAGCGATATGCGCGCTGAATTGGCCGCATCCGCGCCTTATCGCACCCATGCGATGAATGTCATTTCCCAAGAGGTTGAGCGATCCGGCCTTCCCGCTGCGCTAATCTCAGAGGAACAGTTCAGTTATGAAAGCTGGCTTGCTGCGCCCTATCTGGCACAGTTTCGCGCGCGATTTGATGTGCGTATTCTGGTTCAATTGCGCCGCCAAGATCGCTGGGTTGAATCGATGTTTGCTCAGGCAGTGCGCGGGGGCTATCCGCTTGATTTCAAGCAGTTCCTCGGCGCACAGGCAACTCAGGAGCGGCTCCACTGGGAGCATTTCTTGGGCATTTGGGCGGATGCGTTTGGGCGCGAGAATATCATCGCTTGCCTCTATCAAGAAGGCGCGACAGCCAACACCGAGCTTTTGCTTTCCCGCCTTGGATTGCCGCCCTTTCCTGGCCCTCATCCCGAAGTGTTCAACCTATCGCTGAGCGGCGAAGCGATCACCTTTTTGCGCAGCATCAAGGCACTGGCGGATGGCGCCTACCCGCGGCTCAACGCGCGGTTTGGCGCGGCCCTTGCGCGGATAACCAAAGGGGCGCCTTTTTCCGGCTTCACGGATCAAACTCGCGCGGCCTTTCTGGATCGCTATGCTGCAAGCAATGAAATCGCCCGCACGCGCTATTTAGATGGCACTCCGCTTATTATCGCGCCCCAACAGCGCCCGGATCCGAGCCCGCCAATTTCAAACTCCCGCCGCGCAGAAATCCTCACCGAGCTTCTCAACGCCGAAAAAATCCCTCTCCCGCAAGGCTCATCCATAGACGCGCTGGAGGCCGCCTTTGCCAATGCCTGCGCGCAAGAAGAAGCCTTCGCATGAACCGCTGCTTGATCTATTTTATCTACCATCCCAAGGGGCGCATTGACCCTTATATTGAACATATGCTTCTGGCCCTGCGCCCCCGGTTTGATCACATTCACGTGGTGTTTAATGGCCGCCTCGCCTCTGGTGCTTCAAGCGCGCTTTACATGGCTGATACCATTCAAGAGCGCCCCAATACCGAGTTTGATGTTGGCGCTTACCGCGCAGCGATCAAGGCGCTTCCCGGGCGGGGCCTTGCCGATATTGAAGAGCTGACGCTCGCCAATTTTACCTTCTTTGGCCCAGTGAACGATTTGCAAAATATCTGGGAATGGGCCGATGCGCAGGATGTCGATTTCTGGGGCCTGTCTGCGCATGGCGCCCTTGATCACAACCCTTTTGGCGAAGGTGCCCTGCCCTATCATCTCAATTCGCACTGGATCACAATTCGCGCGCCAATGCTGCATTCAAAAGCCTTCGCGGATTGGTGGCTTGAGCGGCCCAAGATCGCAAGCTATGCAGAGTCTGTCCTTCATCACGAGAGCTGCTTTACCGCCCATTTCGAAGGGCTTGGATATCGCCACGCAGCCTTTCTTGATCCGGCCCAAGATGGCGCGGCCTACCCGGCCTTTGACGAAGCCGATGAACATATCGCGCAGGATTTCCCCATCCTCAAACGGCGGCTTTTCTATCATACTCCTGTTGCCTACGGCGATTGGCATAAGGTCAATCCTCGCCGCGCATTAGAAATGATCGCCGCAAAGGAAAGCTACGATTCAAATCTGATCTGGCAAAGCTTGGCAGGTATGGTCGATCCATGGGTTCTCTATCAAAACGCCGATCTGCTTTTTATCATGGATGGGAATGCGGCAGACAAAGCCCCCGACCACAGTTCGATTTTTGAGCTCCATGTTCCAGCGGCCCCGCTTCCCTCAGATCTGCATCAGCTAAAGACAGCGTTGACTATACCGGTGGAGCTGAGGCTTAGCGGCAAGCATTGCAAAGAGGTGGCGCAGGCATTTGAAGATCATCCGATGGTGCGTTCGATTTCAACCGATGCTGCGCACAAAGAGCGCGATGCCATTGTCTTGCTCGCGCGTTTGTTGCCCGGTGAAGGCGGTGCGATGGCGGCTGGCCTCGCTCATATCGCGCTAAACCCCGCCGTTGCCCGCCAAGCAACAGAGAAGATCGATGCCTCGCCTTCCTTTGGGCTGGCCTTCTCCCCGGTTCAAACTCATGGCCCTGAGGCAAATGCAAATGCGCAATTAGCGCCGGGAACCTATCCGCCGCTTGGCCAAGGCGCCAATATTGCGTGGGCCCGCGCGCAGCTTGCCCGGATGATCGCCGCTGATTGGCCCGCGCCTGAAACATGGGCTGCACGCGCAGCAGAGCAAGGTTTGATCAGTATCGCCATTTCAAACACCCAAGAGCTCCCGCGCAGTTTCGTAAAACTCGAAGCCCGCTACCGGGCGCTCGCGGGCCAATTGGAGACACAAAACCCCTTTGAGGCTCCGGCGCGATTGGCGCATTTAATCGCCTATCCAAATAGCTCCGAGGCAAAAGCCGCATGGGAAAAGGCGGCAGAAATCGCCCATGATGCAGGCCATAAAACAGGCTTTGATGCTGGCTTTACGCAAGGCTACGCGGCGGCGCATACACCGGCTTTTGAGGATGGTTTCCAAAAAGGATTTGCTCAAGCCCTTGCGCAGATAAGCGCGGAATCACCCGGTGCGCATGAAATCACCCAGCCAAAGCGGCGCTTGACCCGGTGGCGCGCATGAAGGCCGAAAAACGCGCGCTGGATTTGGTTGTCGCGCTGCCGATGGCCGTGCTCCTTTTGCCTGTTATCGGCGCAATCTCTCTTTTGCTTTGGTTGCAAGGCGGCCCTGTTTTTTATGTTTCCAACAGAATGCGCTGCCCTGATCAAACCTTTCGGTTGATTAAGTTCTGTACGATGCGGCCTGCGCATTTTGATCAAGGGCCGAGTGGCGCGGATAAGGCCGCTCGGATAACCAGAATTGGCTATTGGCTGCGTCGGTCTCGGCTCGATGAGACCCCGCAAATCTGGCATGTCCTGCGCGGCGAGATGAGCTTTGTTGGCCCGCGCCCGATTGATCCGGCCTTTGTCGCGCTCCAACCTGTTTTGTTGAACGCTGTGTTGAAAATGCGGCCCGGAGTTACGGGTTTGGCAACGCTGAAATACCATCGCCATGAAGCGGCGCTGCTTTCGCGCTCAGCCCGTGCAGAGCAAAATGCCGCTCTTTACGCGCGCAACTGTTTGCCGCGAAAAGCCCGCCTTGATCTGATTTATGCGCAGCACCAAAGCCTTGGCTTTGACCTTTGGATTATGATCGCAACGATCCTTGGCCTTTGGTCAGCTGCGCTTATACGCGCGCGCCAATTTTGCCGCGTGGCCCTTCGCCAACTTGCCCTCGATGCAACAAAAGCTGATCGAGCAAAACGCAAGCCATCATAGCCTCGCCAACAGGAACCGCGCGAATTCCAACGCAAGGATCGTGGCGCCCTTTGGTAATGATCTCCGCTGCGGCGCCGGATTTGGTAATCGTTTGGCGGGTTTTGAGGATCGAGGAGGTCGGCTTTACTGCAAAGCGCACAACAATATCCTGCCCGCTGGAAATGCCGCCCAAAATGCCGCCCGCATGGTTTGATGAAAACTTTGGTTTGCCATCGTTGCCCATGAATATCTCATCGGCATTGGCTTCACCGGTTAGTTCAGCCGCGGCCATGCCTTCGCCGATCTCAACCCCTTTTACCGCGTTGATGCTCATCATCGCGGCGGCCAGATCTGTATCGAGTTTGCCATAGATCGGCGCGCCAAGCCCCGCAGGAACGCCGCGCGCAACGACTTCAACAATCGCCCCAACGGAATTGCCGCTTTTGCGCAGATCATCAAGGTATTGTGCCCAGTCAGCAGCGGCTTTAGCATCGGGTGTCCAAAACGGGTTTTGCGCGATCTGATCCCAATCAAACTTCTCGCGATCGATCTTATGGGGCCCCATCTGAACCATATATCCAGTGATCTCGATCTGTGGGGCGAGGGCCGTCAAAGCTGCCCGCGCGATCCCGCCCGCAGCAACACGCGCCGCTGTTTCACGCGCCGATGAACGCCCGCCACCGCGTGGATCGCGAATCCCATATTTCTGCCAATAGGTGATATCTGCATGGCCCGGGCGGAATTTTTCGGCGATATCGCCGTAGTCTTTCGAGCGCTGATCCGTGTTGCGGATCATCAATTGGATCGGTGTGCCGGTGCTTTGACCTTCATAAACACCTGACAAAATCTCAACTTCATCCGCCTCACGCCGCTGCGTGGTGAATTTGTTTTGGCCGGGTTTGCGCAGATCGAGCCAGCGTTGCAGATCGCTTGCATCAATCGCAATTCCCGGAGGGCAGCCATCAACCGTTGCCCCAAGAGCGGGCCCATGGCTTTCGCCCCATGTTGTCACACGAAAAAGATGGCCGAATGTGTTGATGCTCATAGGGGGCTCCTTTGCCACAAGGGCATAAACGCTGCGCCCTGTCGCCTCAAGAGGTTTCCACTTGCCCCTGCTCTGCGCCCGCCCTAGGTTCGCGCTACCTCGGGGTGCCCAGTTGGGCTGAGACGCATCTGCGGACCCGTAGAACCTGAACCGGTTAACACCGGCGGAGGGAAGGTAACGGGCAAGCTGCCCGCCTTGCTCCGCCCGCAATTGAGAGGAGCTTTTCTCATGAAAATCGTCACCCTCGCTGCGGGTATCGCCATGATCGCCACAAGCGCCATGGCCGATACGCCAAAGCTTTCCATCTATGCGCCCGATTATTTCGGCTCTGAGTGGGGCCCCGGCCCTGCGATCGAGGCCGCTTTTGAGGCGCAATGTGGCTGCGATCTGGAATATACAACGGGCGATGTTTTGCCCCGGCTTTTGCTGGAAGGGGCGCGCTCTGATGCGGATATCGCCATCGGTTTGAGCACAGATATAACCGCCAAGGCGCGGGCGAGCGGCCTGTTTGCACCGCATCAAAGCGATACCAGCGCGCTTGCTCTGCCGATTGAATGGGCCGATGATACCTTCCTGCCGTTTGATTGGAGCTATGTCGCCTTTGTCTATGACAACACCAAACTGGCCGATGCGCCCGCCTCTTTCGATGCGCTTTTGGCTCTTCCAGACAGCACCCGCATCGTCATCCAAGATCCGCGCAGCTCGGTTTCCGGCCTCGCCCTTTTGCTTTGGATCAAGGCCGCGTACGGCGAAAAATCGGATGAGGCATGGGCCAAGCTCGCGCCAAAAATTGTTACGGTCACCAAAGGCTGGTCCGAGGCTTATGGGCTGTTTACGGATGGCGAAGCGGATATGGTTTTAAGCTTCACGACATCGCCTGCCTATCACATCTTGGCCGAGGGTGATGAAACCAAAAGCGCTGCGATTTTTGACGAAGGGCATTATCTCTATGTGGAACTGGCAGCCAAGCTGGCCAATACAGATCAGCCCGAATTGGCCGATGCTTTCTTGGAATTCATGCTGAGCCCGGCGTTTCAGAATATCATTCCAGAGGGAAATTGGTCTTATCCTGCGGCCATCGCGCCGGATGCATGGCCTGATGGTTTTAAAGCCCTGCCCTTGCCCGATAAAGCGCTTTATTTCTCTGAGGAAGAGGCCGCCGCCCTGCGCGAAACGGCATTGGAAGAATGGCGCGCCGCGCTTTCAAAATAACCACACTCAGCATTGCGGGGGGCGTTTCGGCGGCCCTCGTTTTGATGCTGACGCTGGGAACATTGGCTGCCGTTTTCTGGCGCGCTGATGGGCTTGGCAACATCACCGCTGCCGATTGGGATGCCCTGCGCTTTACTTTGATGCAGGCTTTTCTCTCTGCTCTGCTTTCAATCGCTCTGGCCATCCCTGTTGCCCGTGCGCTTGCTCGGCGGCGTTTTTTGGGGCGCTCAATTTTGATCGCATTGATGGGCGCCCCGTTTATTTTGCCCTCGATTGTTGCGGTGCTTGGGCTTGTTGCAGTGTTTGGGCAATCCGGTTTGATTGGGCGCGCTTTGGTGTTTTTGGGCTTTGAACCGTTTTCGATTTACGGGCTACACGGCATTTTGCTTGCGCATGTGTTCTTCAATCTCCCGCTTGCGACCCGGCTAATATTGCAAGGCTGGTTGGCGATCCCGGGTGAGCATTTTCGCCTCGCCCAGACCTTGCGCTTTCGTCCGTTAAGCACATTGCGCGTGATTGAATTCCCGATGTTGCGAGAGATCGTGCCCGGGGCTTTCACGGTGATCTTCGTTCTGTGTACCACTTCTTTTGCAGTGGCGCTCGCGCTTGGTGCCGGGCCGAAATCAACAACAATTGAGCTTGCGATCTATCAGGCTTTTCGTTTCGATTTCGATCTGGGAAGTGCTGCGCTGCTTGGCTTGATTCAACTTGGGATTTGCGCGCTTGCAGCGGCGGCGGCGCTCTGGGTACGGGTTCCGCAGATGGCGCAGGGCGGATTGGATCGGGTTGTCGCTATGCCGCCCACCGGGGCGATTTCGCGAGCCGCCGATACGCTCTTTATTGTCTTTGCGGCGGCTTTTTTGCTGCTGCCATTGGGTAGCATTCTTGTGCGCGGCTTGTTTGAAATAGCGGAATTGCCGCCTGTTGTGTGGCATTCGGCTTTGCGCTCTTGTGCGATGGCGCTTGGCTCTGCCTTGCTCACGATTGCGCTGTCCTTGCCGCTTGCCTGGCTTGCAGCAAGCAATAAACGGGCCGGGCTTTGGGCCGAGGGCGCCGGATTTTTAACAATTGCAGCCTCGCCTTTGGTGATGGGAACGGGTTTGTTTATTCTTCTCTATGGGTTTGTGAATCCAGTGGATTGGGCTTTGGCGATCACTGTTTTTGTCAATGCGGCGATGGCGCTTCCCTTTGCAATGCGCGCGCTTGTTCCGGCGATTTCTGCGGCAAAGGCGCAATTTGGGCCGCTCGCGCAGAGCCTTGATTTGCGCGGATGGGCCGCTTGGCGCTGGCTTTGGTGGCCGCGATTGCGCGGCGCGCTTGGGTTTTCAGCCGGGCTATCGGGCGCGCTTTCCATGGGAGATCTTGGGGTGATTGCTCTGTTTGCCGATCCGGATCGCGCGAGCCTGCCTTTGCAGATGTATCGTTTGATGGCCGCTTACCGGATGGATCAGGCGGCCGGGGCGGCGCTGCTTTTGCTTGGGCTTAGCCTGGCGATATTTTGGCTTTTTGATCGCGGGGGGCGGGTGAATGCTGAGGCTTGAGAAGCTGGTTTTGCGCCATAGGGATGGGTTTTCGCTTGAGGCTGATTTGGCCATTTCCAAGGGCGCGCGCGTTGTGATTATTGGCCCTTCAGGGGCGGGGAAATCTTCGCTGCTCGCCAGTATCGCCGGATTTGTCCAGCCCGACAGCGGCCAGATTTATTGGGATGCGCTTGATCTGTTGCCTTTGGCTGTCGGTGCGCGGCCCATTTCGATGATCTTTCAAGACAACAATCTTTTTCCTCATTTGACGGCGGCGCAGAATGTTGGGCTTGGGATCACAAGCCGCGGGCGGTTGCGCGCAGAAGAGGCAGAGCTTGTCGAGGAGACCCTTGCTCAGGTCGGGCTTGCAGGGCTTGGAGAGCGCAAACCCAAGGCGCTTTCTGGCGGGCAGCAAAGCCGGGTTGCTTTGGCGCGGATGGTTTTGCAGAATAGGCCTTTGGTTTTGTTGGATGAGCCGTTCTCAGCTCTTGGCCCTGCATTGCGCGCAGAGATGCTTGATCTTTTAAGCGCGCTTTGTGATCGCACTGGCGCGACGGTTTTGATGGTTAGCCATGACCCTGCGGATGCGCTGCGCTTTGCCAGCCATGTGATTTGGTTGGATCAAGGGCGCGCCCATGCGCCAAAGCCTGCAAAGGAAATTATGGCCGATCCGCCGGATGCTATGCGCGCCTATCTTGGGCTTTGAAACGAAAAAGGCGCCCCCGATTTGGGAGCGCTTTGATTTTTGTTTTGGGAAAAAGATCAGCTGCGATCTTTGCCTTTATGCGGCGCCCAGAGGCGTTTGTTGGTCAGGTAGAGCAGCGTTGTGAGCAGAAGCAAGAAAGCCACGGCAACAAAGCCTGCGTGTTTGCGCGCCATCATTTTTGGCTCTGCGCTCCACATCAGGAAGGCTGCGATATCTTCTGCTTCATGGTGCAGCTCATTTGAGTGACCATCGGCAAATTCAACATCTTCGCCCAAGAGGGGCGGAGACATCGCGATCCAACCGCCGGGGAAGGCAGTGTTTTCATAGAAAATCGTGCCAGCTTGCTCTTTTTCTTCGCCAGTGTAGCTGGTGAGGATAGCAACGATATACTCAGGGCCGCCAATACCACGCAGGAATTGATTGATCCCAAGGCCATAGGGCCCGTGGAAACCGGCGCGCGCTTTGGCCATCAAGGAAAGATCCGGCGCATTCTCCAAGTTAGACGCGGGGAATTTATCGGATGGTTTCGCAGGCACATCTTCTTCGAGATCGGCATCATATACGGTGAAGTTTTGGGCCGCATAGGCGCGCACTTGATCTTCTGGAAGGCCGGGGCCGCCAGGATCACCAAGTGTGCGGATTGGGACCTGTTTCAAGCCGTGGCAGCCGGCGCAAATCTCGGTATAGATTTGCAGCCCGCGTTGCAGCTGAAACTGATCGTATTTGCCAAATGGGCCTTCAAAGGAGAAGTCCACATCGTGGATTTTATGCGCCGCTTCCGCGGCAACGGCCCCGCCCGTTGTAAGGGCGAGTGCTGCGATTGCGGCTAGGGTGAGCTTCTTGATCATCATCATTTGATCCTCTCTCTCACTCGGCCTTAGGCGCATCAGCGGATGCAGCCTTCGGATAGTGGGCGTTAAAATCATCTTCGATAGTTGCTGGCGGTGTGAGCGGTTTCTCGATCACGCCAAGCAGCGGCAGGATGATCAGGAAGTATGCAAACCAGTAGGTCGCGCCAATGAGCGAGATAATCGAATAGGGCGGTTCGGCAGGCATAGCACCACACCACATCAGGACCACGAAATCGACGGCCAGAAGCGCATACCACCATTTGAACATCGGGCGGAAGCGGCCCGAGCGCACGTTCGATGTATCGAGCCATGGCACAAAGACCATGATCAGGATCGCGCCGAACATCGCCAATACGCCAAAGAATTTCGCATCGACTATGCCGCCAGTGACAGCAGAGGCCAATTGGACCGCCCAAACATCAGAGGTAAAGGCGCGCAGGATCGCGTAGAATGGCAGGTAATACCATTCGGGCACGATATGTGCAGGTGTCGAAAGCGCATTGGCTTCGAGGTAGTTATCTGGGTGGCCAAGGTAGTTTGGCATAAAGCCCACGATCGCAAAAAAGATGATCATCACAACGCCAAGGGCAAAGAGATCTTTCATCACGAAGTAGGGCCAGAACGGCAGCGTATCTTTTTCCGCCTCAGCCTTTGAGCCACGGCGCACTTCAACACCTGTGGGGTTGCTGTTGCCGGTCGAATGGAACGCCCAGATGTGGATGATCACCAAGCCTGCGATCACGAATGGCAGCAGATAGTGCAGCGAGAAGAAGCGGTTGAGCGTTGCGTTATCAACGGCTGGCCCGCCAAGGAGCCATGTTTGCAGCGCTTCGCCGATGAAGGGGATTGCACCGAACAGGCCTGTGATCACTGTCGCACCCCAGAAGGACATCTGCCCCCATGGAAGCACATAGCCCAAGAAGCCCGTTGCCATCATCGCGAGATAGATCAGCATACCGATGATCCATGTGATCTCGCGCGGCGCTTTATAAGAGCCGTAGTAGAGGCCGCGGAACATGTGGATATACACCGCCACAAAGAACAGCGAGGCGCCATTGGCATGGAGATAGCGCAGCATATGCCCGCCGTTCACATCGCGCATGATATGTTCAACAGAGGCGAATGCCAGATCAACATGCGGTGTGTAATGCATAACAAGCACGATGCCCGTTACGATTTGCAGCACCAGACAGAAGGCAAGAACGATGCCCCAGATCCACATCCAATTCAGGTTCTTTGGCGTGGGGATCATCAGCGTGTCATAGACAAGCCCGATCACTGGGAGGCGTGAGTTGACCCATTTGGTCAGGCCCGTTTTGGGCTCATAATGGTCGTGCGGAATACCAGACATGATTTCCTCCCTTAGCCCAATACGATTTCAGTTTCGCCATCAAAGGCGGCAACCGGTACGGGCAGGTTTGTTGGGGCGGGGCCTTTGCGGATGCGCCCGGATGTATCGTAATGCGAGCCGTGACATGGGCAGAACCAGCCGCCGAAATCACCCGCACCATCGCCGAGCGGAACGCAACCAAGGTGCGTGCACACACCCATCATCACGAGCCATTCGCCGGCTTCGTCAAGCGAGCGGTTCTCATCGGCGCCATCGCCATCTGGCTTGTTGGCATTGCGATCAACATTGTCTGGCAGTTTGCTCAGATCAACAGAGCGCGCCGCTTCAATTTCTTCTGCGGAGCGGTGGCGAATGAAAACGGGCTTGCCGCGCCATTTCACTGTAAGCTGCGTGCCAACCTCAACACCCGAGATATCAACTCGGATAGACGAGAGGGCTTGAACATCAGCCGAGGGGTTCATCTGATTGACCAGCGGCCAGACAGCGGCCCCAACTGCAACTGCGCCTGCACTGCCAGTGGCAAAGTACAAGAAATCGCGGCGGGTGCCTTCGTGTTCTTCTGCGTGGGACACGAGCGTTTCTCCATTTCTCAAACCGGATAGGCCCGGCCAAATCTACGTAGAGCCATTGCGATGCAAAGCCCTTCGACCGCGCTTTTAGCCCCGGCTTGCGGCTACGTCCAGCATACAATGGCCATTCTGCGCATGTGGCGCTGATCTGTCGCGCCTATGCGATAGGTTCTTGGATGTTGATGTGCGCCAAAGGGTTAACAATTGGTGATAATGCGAAACCAGCCGCCAAATGCGCGATATTTGTGCGCAATGGCGGCCAGGTGCGATTCTTGGCCGGTTTAGGCGGGTGGGATGGTGTTGGCAAAGCTCTCGCGCGTCATCATTTTATCGTACCAGGTGGCCAATTCGGGGTGTGATCCCCGCCAATTGCGATCTCCATGGCGAAACTCAACATAACCCAGCGCACAGACCGTCGCGATTTGCCCGATATCGAGCGGCCCATTGAGATGCGCCATCCAGCGGCTTTCTAGCGCATCAATCGCACGGCTGACTTTGCTCCATTGCCCCTCGATCCAATCAGTGAATTGTTTATCCGCAGGGCGCAGCTTGGCCTCATAAACCATCAGGATCGCTGCATCGACAATGCCATCGGCCGTGGCCTCAAGCGTCAGCGCATCCCAGAGCGCCTCGCCTTTGGGGTACAGTTTGCCGCCAGCGCGCTCTGACAGGTAGCGACAGATCACCCGGCTATCATAGATCGCCGGGCCATCGGCGCGCTCAAGCGCGGGGATTTTGCCAAGCGGGTTTTGCGCAACGGGCATTGTGCCGGGGGCAATGGGCGATCCGCCTGCGGCGGCGAGTTCAACATCGCCAAGCTGGCCCGTCTCTGCGAGCAGGACCATGACTTTGCGCACATAGGGCGAAGTTGGGCTGTGATAAAGTTTCATCGGTGGTGCCTCCCTGCACGTGGATGAAGCGCTTGATAGGGCGCATCTTTCATCGGCACGGTAGCGGCGAGGATGCGGGCTGTCTATGCGTCGCGCATGAATTGGGCGAGATCGCTCGTTTCGGTCCCGATGCCTGCTTGCTCAAGCCCATCCGCCGCCCCAAGACGCGCGGCATCCGGTTTGTTTTGGCCAAGCTTCCAAGTGCCCTCAACCGCGCTGATCTGCATCCGGTAGGGCAGGATTTGCCGCTCCAACCGCGCAAGAGCTTCCGGGGTCATTTTGCCCATTAGCCATTCAGGTTTGGGCGCAAGGCGGGTTTCAAACTGGTGCGAAAGGCGGGCAAGTACCCCGCGCAGCTCGGCCGGATCGCAGGGCGCGAGCTGTCCGCGCAGATGTACAGCGATATAATTCCATGTCGGGACCTGATCATCGAGCCCATACCAATCGGGCGAGATATAGCCATCGGGCCCAGAGATCACCAAAGCGGCAGGCAGCGCCCCTTGCGCAAGCGCGCGCACCATTGGATTGGCGCGAAACATATGCAGCTCAAGGCTCTTGCCATCTTCAGCGATCACAAAAGGGAGGTGAGAAAAAAGCGGCGCCTCGGCCCCATTGATCGAGAGAACGCCAAAGCCACGGGCGCGCGCGAAGGCAAGGTTTTGTGCCTCATCTGCTTTGCGGTAAATCGGACTGGGATGCATGGGCGAGCCTCTTTTGCGCTTTGTTTAAGGGGCGGTAATTTCGCCCATCAGCTGATTGTCACTTTGCCCGGTTATCCGTGCGCTGACAATCGCGCCTTCGGCCTGATCCGCGGCAAAGATCACTTCGGCAAATTGCTCGGTGCGGCCCATGCGAGGATTTTCCATCAGAACTTTATGATCGCGGCCCTGTTGTGCAGCCAGATGAGCCGCTATTTGGGTCGCGCCAATGCTGCGAAGCCGCGCGGCACGCTCTTTGATTGCCTTGCCATTCACGGGGGGCATTTTCGCGGCGGGTGTGCCGGGGCGCGGCGAATAGGGGAAAACATGAAGCCAGGTAAGGCTGCACTCGTCCACCAGCTTGAGCGAATTTTCAAACATCGCTTCGGTCTCAGTCGGGAAGCCTGCGATGATATCCGCGCCAAAGGTCATTTCGGGGCGCAGATGCTTGGCCTCTTCGCAAAAGGCAATCGCATCGTCGCGCAGATGGCGGCGCTTCATCCGTTTGAGGATCATATCATCGCCCGCCTGAAGGCTCAGGTGCAAATGCGGCATCAAGCGCGGCTCAGTGGCGATGGCCTCCATCAAAGCAGGGTCAACCTCGATTGAATCGATCGAGGAAATCCGCAGCCGCGCAAGATCAGGCACCAGCTTGAGAATGCGCATCACCAGATCGCCCAAGCGCGGCGCAGCAGGAAGATCAGCGCCCCAAGAGGTAAGATCAACACCCGTGAGCACGACCTCGTTATAACCCGATTGCACCAGCCGCTTGATCTGATCAACAACAACCCCAGCCGGAACCGAGCGCGAATTGCCGCGACCATAAGGGATGATACAAAAGGTGCAGCGATGATCGCAGCCGTTTTGAACCTGAACATAGGCGCGGCTGCGTGTGCCAAACCCATCAATCAGGTGGCCCGCTGTTTCGGTAACAGACATGATATCATCAACCTGAACGCGCTCTGTCTCGCCGATGAAATCAGGGCCAAGGCGCGCCCATGTCTCGGGCTGCATCTTTTCGGTGTTGCCGATCACAAGATCGACCTCAGCCATCTTGGCGAATGTCTCTGGCTCGGTCTGCGCGGCGCAGCCCGTTACGATCAGCTTGGCGCTTGGATTATCACGGCGCAGCTTGCGGATTTCTTGGCGGGCTTTGCGCACGGCTTCGGATGTTACGGCGCAGGTGTTGATCACAACGGCGCCCTCAATCCCGGCCTGCGCGGCAAGATCCTTCATCGCTTCGGTCTCATAGGCATTCAGCCGGCAGCCAAGCGTTGCGAAAATCGGCGGGGTGGCCATCAGCCCTGCCCCAACATCTCGCGGCTTAACTCAGCCTGAAACACAAGCGCCGTTGGCCCCGTCATCCAGACGCCATCCTCGCGCCAATCCAGCGATAGCCAGCCGCCATCGACCTCAATACGCACAGCCCGTTCCGTAAGCCCGCGCTGATGCGCCGCCACGGCAACTGCGCAAGCGCCAGAGCCACAAGCCAGCGTAATGCCTGTGCCGCGCTCCCAGACCCGCATGCGGATTTCATCGCGGCTTCGGATTTGCGCGAATTCAACATTGGTGCGGGCGGGAAACAACGGATCATGCTCAAAACGCGCGCCTTGTGCGGCCACATCGACCGCCTCCGCATCGGGAACGAAAAACACACAATGCGGATTGCCCATGCCAACAGCGGCGGGATCGCCCGCAAGCGGCAGGTGCAGCAGATCAACATCGCGCGCGAGCGGCACATCAGCCCAATCCAAAACCGGCGCGCCCATGTTGACCCAAATCTCACCCGCGACCAAACGCGCCTGCAACAGGCCACGCTCAGTACGGATGCCCAGCTCTTCGGCTCCGGTTTCATCCATGATCAGGCGCGCCACACAGCGGGTCGCGTTTCCACAAGCCCCGGCACGCGATCCATCACTGTTCCAGAAATCCAAATCAATATCGGCGCCGTTTGAACCAGAGCGAATCTCTGCGAGCTGATCATAGCCCACACCGCGATTGCGATCGCCAATCGCGCGCGCCAAAGCTTCATTCACACGCGCCTCTTGGTTTCGCGAGTCAATAACGACGAAATCATTGCCTGCACCGTGCATCTTGAGAAACGGCAGGGAATCTGATGTTTTCAAAGGGCTCATGGCGCGCATATAGAGCGCACCAGTCAATTTTACCAGCCGCTCGATACAAAAGAAGGAAATGAGGGCTTGACCCTTGGGTGCGCCTTTTCTAGAGAGGCGCCTCAGGGTCGTTGTTCTTGGGGCAATGGCTTGATGGCTTCGTTTTATAAGCCGCCTTGTAGATGATGAGAGCCGGTAGCTCAGCTGGTAGAGCAACTGACTTTTAATCAGTAGGTCCAGGGTTCGAACCCCTGCCGGCTCACCATCTATTTTCTTTGGTTTTGGTGAATTGCGATGGTTCTGCTGGCCTAGGCTTTGCGCCTGTTTTGATGGGCCGATTTCACGCAGATGCAAAGCTACTCAGGTGTGCAGCGCAGACAAGCGCGATACCCGGCCAATTGCGCCGCTTGTGATGTCTCAAAAAATTCAACGTTTTTGCGCAGCGGCCGCTTTGAAGGGCAGCTTGGGCGGCAGTAAATGCCTGTTGTCTTTACGGCATATAGAAATGCAGGATTTGGGCGCGGGTCTGCGCGAAGTACGGAGTTCCAAAGATTATCTGAATTTTCCATATCTGTAGCTTCTGGTTGATGGGTTGAGGCGGCTGATTGCTTAAGGCGAGCATGGCTTTTTGGGGCGGAATACACAGCCCGTTTCTTGCGGGAAAGGCGCGATTGGTTGCAACAGCAACTACGGAGGTGAAGGCACTGCGCTTAAGATTCAAATCTGGGCGGCTGATTGAGCGGCCAATATTTACGCCGCGATAAAGATTGTTTTTGTGCAGCTGCGGGCGCCATCAACCCCCTTAAAGCAGATCGCTGCAAATCCAACACAATCAGAGCGGTGTGGGACAAGGCTTGCGTATTTCCCATTTATCAACGGTCGGTTTTTCGCCTAGTGAGAATGCAGAACTGGTGTGAATTGCAGAAAAGCTGTAATAGTAGACCCTTGTAAAAGCGAAGTCGGAGTGAAGTTATGAGTGTTGTGCGATTGGATGTGCTGCCTCGACGCATCAAACGACTCATCTTTTTTGTAGCCGACACGACGCTGATTCCGATCAGTCTCTATGTCGGCTTTGCGCTGCGTTACGGAACGGCGACCCCTCCGATTGGAGAGGCTTGGCCGCTTTTTGGCATTATGTGTGTGATTGGCGCGGCGCTGATTTTGTTTTTCCGCCTGCCCAATATCAAGCTGCTCTCCTTTGAATCACGCGGCGTTATGCGCATTGGTCTTACAGCGATCAATTTGATGGGCTTTGCAATCATAAGTTGTTATTTTCTTGGGCTTCCGGGCCCGCGCTCGGTTCCGGCTATTTTTGCCACGGTCTTCTTTTTGGGCGCTGTTTCGATGCGCGTTCTGGGGTTGCAATTTCTCAACTGGATGAATGAACGCGAAGCGCTGCACGCACCTGTTGCGATTTATGGGGCGGGCGCTGCGGCGATACAGCTTGCCTCTGCGCTCAAGCAATCGCGCGAGGTGCGCCCGGTGCTTTTCGTTGATGACAATCCGAATTTGCACGGGCTGATGATCGCAGGCTTGCCGGTACTTCCGCCCGCACATCTTGGCGGGGCGATTCGCAAGTATAGGATCCAAAAAATACTGATCGCGATGCCTTCCATCGCCAAAAACCGCCAAAAAGAGCTTATTCAATCGCTTGCCCAACATGATGTTGAGGTGCAGGTTTTGCCCTCCTTTATTGATATGATGGCCGGCAAAGGCTTTGCGGATACTTTGCGCCCCGTTAGCCCGGATGAGCTTTTGGGCCGCAGCAAAGTTGAGCTGGACACGCCTGAGATCGCCAAATCCTATGCGGGGCGTGTGGTTATGGTTACGGGTGCTGGCGGGTCCATCGGATCCGAACTTTGCCGCCAAATGCTTAACTGTAATCCGGCGCGGATTGTGCTTTTTGAGCAGGCCGAGTTTCAGCTTTATACGATTGATCGAGAGTTGCGCCCGCTTGCCCAGGCGGCGGGTATTCCGCTGACAGCGCGGCTTGGCTCTGTCACGGATAAGGCACGGGTTCATAGCGTTATTCAGCAAGAAGGCGTTGATATTATCCTTCATGCAGCGGCTTATAAACATGTACCACTCGTTGAAGATAATGAGCTTGAAGGCGCGCGCAACAACGTCCTTGGCACGCAGATCGTGGCCGAAGCGGCGCAGGAAAATAACCTTGAACGCTTTATCCTTATCTCGACAGATAAAGCCGTTCGGCCAACCAATATCATGGGCGCGAGCAAGCGTTTGGCAGAACTTGTTATCCAGGATCTGCACAGCCGCAGCGGCGCGACCAAATTTGCAATGGTCCGCTTTGGCAATGTTCTTGGCTCGTCTGGCTCTGTGCTGCCGCTGTTTCAAAAACAGATCGCGGCGGGCGGCCCTGTCACTGTAACGCACCCAGAAGTCACACGTTTTTTCATGACCATCCCCGAAGCTGCGCGGCTTGTGTTGCTGGCAGGAGCCTATGCTTCGGGCGGGGATGTCTTTGTTTTGGATATGGGCGCGCCGCAAAAAATCATCGATATCGCGCGCCAGATGATCAAGCTTTCTGGCCACCGGGTAAAAGATCCAGACACCGGGATTGGCGATATCGCAATCCAAGTAACGGGCCTGCGACCGGGCGAAAAGCTCTATGAAGAACTGCTGATTGACGACGACAGCCTGCGCGCGACACCGCACCCGAAAATCCTGCGCGCCGAGGAGGCTGTTCTTTCACAGATCGAGATTGCGGCGATGCTTCGCGAGCTGCGGGCCTGCGTTGCTACCTCTGATACAGAGCGTTTACGGGCGATGATCATCAAATGGGTTGATGGCTATCACCTGCCAGAGAGTGAGCAATCTCAGGCCGGGTAACGGCGCATATTGGCGCCGGATGCAGGGCCAAACACGCCAATCTATATATCCCGAAATCAGCGGGTATTTTAAAATCTTTACTGATTTTTGCCCCCTGTTTTAAAGGCTTACAACATTTTTTCAGACCGGTTTTGCGCGAAATGCCGCTTTGAGCGGGCCGTATTCTGGCCAGCGGGTCATCTCTATGGGCGCGCAGAGTTCTAGCGTTTCGATCTTGGCGCTGAGCTGGCGCAGCACGGTTTGCAGCAAGAGCCGGGCAAGCGGCGCGCCAGGGCACATATGTGGACCACGCCCAAAGGTTAACAAATCGCGCGCCTCGCGGTCGAGCTGGTAGGAATCGGGCGCCTCAAACACCGCCTCATCGCGATTGGCCGAGGTAAAGACAACGGCCAAAACATCCCCCTCTTTGATCTGGCGCCCGCCCAATTCTGTATCGCGGGTCGCTGTCCGGGCAAAGCCGCGATAGGGCGTATAAAGGCGCAAAAGCTCTTCCGTCGCCTCATGGATCAGATCGGGATTTTCGCGCAGCTCTGCGTGATGCTCGGGATGGCGCGCCAGATGAACAGCCATCGAGCCGATGAAGGTTGTCGGCGCTATGATGCCGACCAAAAGGAATTGGCGCAGCGCCCCAAGCACAAGCTCCTGCGCGAGCGGCTCGCCATCAATGCGCACAGCAAGCAGGCTGGCGGTTGGATCGGTATCGGGATCGCGGGGATGTTTGAGGCGATCCTCAATAAGGCCCTGCGCGATCCCATAAAGCGCATCACTTTTGACCCGCAGCGTTTCGAAATCCTGGCGTTGCAGCGCCATGTTAAATTCAGCCCCAACAAGGCGGATATGTTCGGCCTCTTTTGGCGGCAGATTGAAAAACTCGGCTAGCAAAGCGATGGGCAGAAGAAAGGAAAACTCCTCGCAGATATCGCCGCCACCTTTGGCAACCCACGGGTCAAGAAAGCGAGCAACCATCGCCTCAACGCGCGGCTCCCATGCCTTCATCCGATCGGGTGTAAGAAAGCGCAAGATCGCATTGCGGTAGGGGATGTTATCGGGCGGATCGAGATGCAGCGGCGGGCGGCGCTGGGTTGTGGCCACCGGGGGCACAACGTTTTGAATGCGGGTGGTGAACAGCTCCCAATCGGTCAAAACCGCGCGGGCGTCTTCATGGCGGGTTACGGCCCAGAACCCCCCAAGATCATCCGACCAACCAACCGGGCAGCGCCCGCGCAGCTCTGCAAAAAGCGCGTGTGGGCAATCGAAATCTTCTGTCTCGGGGAGAGTGAAATCTGGGGTATGGCTCATTATGACATGTCCAGTTTTAGGGCGGTTATGCCGTATTCTGTCCAATTGGCCCATGTTGGCGCGCCAGAAACGCGCAAGGATTTGGTGCTTTTGAGCGCATCCAATGTGATCCGCGTTTGCAGCTTAGCCATGGAAACGCCAAGACACATATGCGGCCCGATGCCAAAGGCGAGATGGCGATTGGGGCTGCGATCCGGGATGAACTCCATGGCATTCTCAAACACTGCCTCATCGCGATTGGCCGAAAGGAAATTCAGCGCAACAGGGCAACCTTGGGGGATCGCCACGCCGCCGATTTCGGTGTCTTTCGTGGCGACCCGCACAAGCGCTTGATTAGAGGCATAGCAGCGCAACAGCTCTTCGATCATCGGCTTTGCGCCCTTGGGATCATCGCGCAGGATTTGCAGATGGGTGGGGTTTTCGGCCATATGCCACGCCACGGAGCAGAGGAAATTGCGCGGCACAACATGCCCGCCGATCAGCATCAAACGCACCATTCCTGCAAGCTCGGTCTCATCATAGGGGCCGCCTTCGGGCGCATATTGCATCAGCCCGCTAACGATATCCGTTTCAGGATCGCGCGGCGCTTTCATCCGATCCGCAACCAGATCAATGGCGAATTGATCGACAGCGCGGCTTAGGCGGCCCGCAGTTGGCATATCTTCGCCCTGAACCGCATGGACATATTCATGGCTAAGGCGGCCAATCACCAGCGCCTCATCTGGATCGAGTCCAAGCAGAATACCAAGCGCGCCTTGGGTGAAGGGCTCGGCATATCCGCCGGCGAAATCAGCTGGGCCTTCTGTTGCCAAAAGCTCGGCCATCAATCTTTCGGCCATGGCGCGCAGGGCTGGCTCCCACGTGCGGGTTTTGTTTTCCTTAAAGAACAGGTTGAGCCCTTTGCGATAACGTTCGCTTTGGGGCGGGTCGCACTGGAGCGGCAGGCGCGGCAGGCCTTTGCGCGGGGAGGCGGGGATCACTGTCATCTTGGTCGCGGTGAAGCTTTCAGGATCTCGGCTGGCTTGGATCACGTCTGCGTGGCGCATCAACGTATAGAACCCGCCCCAGTTTTCGGCCCAAGCGATAGGCGCCTCGGCGCGCAGTCGGGCATGCTCGCAAGGGTAATCGGCCTTGGTTTTGGGCGCGACTGGATCCCAATCAGCTTTCGGGATCACATCATCAGTTGTGGAAGCCATAGGGATATCTCCGGAACATAGGTTATCAGCAGCAAAAAGCCTGCCATCAGGATCACGAAAGGCCACATGCCGCGCACCGCCTCAGACATGGGCGCGCGGGCAATGGAGGAGAGAACAAAGAGGTTCAACCCAATCGGCGGGGTGAGGAAGGCGATCTCCATATTGACGATCAGAACGATGCCAAAATGGATGGGATCAATGCCAAGCTGGTGCAGCACGGGCAGAACGATGGGCGTGACAATCAGCATCACAGCCACCGCATCCAAGAACATCCCCATGATGATCATGATCACATTGAGCGCGAGCAGGAATTGGATTGAGGTCAGCTCCATCCCAATCGCAAGATTGACCAGTTTGGTCGGGACACCAGAGCCGGTAATCCAATGGGCAAAGAGCAGCGCGAACATCACGATGAAGGTCACGCCAGAGGCTGTTTTGACCGCCTCGGTTGCCATGCCAAACACATCGCGAAGCCGCACTTCGCGGTAAACAAAGATCGCCACCAACACAGAGGCAATCGCCGCAACGCCTGCGCTTTCTGTAACGGTGGCATAGCCCGAATAGATACCAACAAAGACCGATAGCGGGATAGCAATGGCCGGCATGGCGCGCAGGTTTTTCGAGATGAATTCCTGGCGCGTGGCGCGGGCACCGCTGGCATAGTTTCTGCGCCGCGAAATCCAGATCACATAGCCGGCAAGCAGCAGCGCCTGGATCAGGCCCGGCACAACACCCGCCATGAAAAGCCGTGGCACGGATTGTTCGGCGATCAGCCCGTAAAGGATCATCGACAGAGAGGGCGGGATCAAGATGCCCAGCGTTCCCGACGCCCCAACAACGCCCAGCGCAAAGGGGCGATCATAGCCGCGCGCAACCATGGCGGGGATCAGGAAGGTTCCCATTGCCATCGCTGTCACAACGGAAGAGCCAGAGATCGCCGCAAAAAGCGTTGTTGCGATCACACAGACAAGCGCAAGCCCGCCGCGCATATGGCCAACCCATGTTTCCGCCGCCTCGATAATGATCCGCGCGATCCCGCCTTTTTGCATGAAGGTCGCCGCCATCACAAAGAAAGGCACGGCTAGAAATGTCGTTGAATTGATGCCGTTGATCGCGTGGCCCGCCGCATCCATCAAAGGGCGACCCTCGGTTGCAAGCATCCCCAATGCTGCCACCCCGAGAGAGACAAAAATCGGCGCGCCAAACGCCATCAGAATCAACATGCCAATCAGGCCGATGAGCGCTTCCATATCTATTTTACCTTGGGATCAAGAGGGGTATGGACTGGCGCAAGATCGCCGCCAAACGGGCGGTTGCCCTGCAAAAGCATCAGAAAAACACGACCCAAAATAAGCATCATACCAACAGGCAGGGCGAGAAAGACAAGCGGCCCTTGCGGCGCGCGCAAGGTTGAGGCGGACCGCTCATCCAAGAGCAGCGCAAACTCATAGGCTTGCCAGCCATAGATCGCCATGGCGGCACAAAAGCCAATGGTTAGCAGCGTCATCGCCCAGCCCATAAACCTTTGCCAAGCTGTTGGAAGCATTGAGATAAATATCTCTGTAGCGATATGGCGCCGCTCTGCAACAAGCACCGAGCCCGACAGCACCGTTGCCCAGATGATAAAGTAGAGAGAGACCTCTTCAGCCCAATCCACAGCATGCATCGGTGCGATTGCGCGCAGCAAAGCACCCCCCATGAAAGAGCCCAGAGCCGCCAGAATTAGCAAGCCAATCAACAGGGTTTCAACCCATGTCCAGATGATGAGAATACGGTTTATCATTATGTCTGCTCAAGGATCGCCGCCCGGAGTGCTCCGCGCGGCGAAAGAGTTTTACTTCGCGGCCAATGCAGCGCTTACACGGGAAACAAAATCCGCGTCCATGCCCGAAGCCTCAACGATTTTGCCTTGTGCGGCGACCATTTTTTCGCGCATCGCAGCCAGCTCGGCCGGATCAGCATCGTGATAAGTAACGCCGTTTTCCTCGTTGACCTTGCGCGCGTTGGCCAATTCTTCGGCGGAATAATCACGCGCCCAACCAACTGTTTCTGCCCAAGCCTCATTCACCGCGGCTTGCTCGGCCTCGGAGAGTTTGGCCATCGTTGCTTTGGACACCAGCGGGATATAAACGCCCCAGCCAGCATTATCCGCAAAGGCATTCTTGATGCCCGCTTCCCAGAGTTTGCCGCCTGTAATGGTCAGATCCGTTACCGATCCAAGCCCATCAATCTGGCCCTGCGTCAGCTGCAAAACGATCTCTGAGCGCGGGGTTGCTTGTGGAGCGGCGCCCATCTCTTTCATGATCCCCACAACGACAGGGGAAGGCGGCGTTGCGAGCTTTACGCCCGCCAGATCGCCATAGTTTGCCACGACCTTTTCGGTTGTATAGGCGCTATTATTGGGGGCGAATTCGAAATGCCCGCCGGTTGGAACGGTGATGCCTTTGGCGGCCAATTTGGCCCAAAGCTCTTCGCCGAGAGGGCCATCAAGGATCGCCCGTACATCATCACTGCTTGCGCCAAAGAACATCGGCAATGTGATCACCGAAAGGTTTGGCTCAAAACGGCTGAGTGTTGGCGAGGCCTGGATCGACATATCAAGCGCACCGGATGCCAGCGCGCGCACAGCATCCGCAGATTTGTAGAGCTGCGCGGCGGGGAAAACAGTGACCGTAAGCGAGCCGCCGGATTTTTCGGTGATGGCTTCGGCCCATTTTTCAGCCGCCAGATTGCGCACATGGCCCGGAGGCGTTTCAACAGATATGCGCAGTTCGGTCGCAAAGGCACTATGCCCTGCGCCGATAAGCAATGCAGCGATTGAGGCCGTTTGGATAAAGTGTTTCATTGGATCCTCCCATTGGATTTTTGTCTATGCCCGGCGTTTTTCGCCAGTGCTATTTTGGTTGATTTGTGCATGAATAGGCTCTGTTTGAGCGCCAAGCTTGGGCGCGGGCCGCTGCGTTCCGGGGCCGTTCTGGGCAAAGCGAAAACCCGCATTAAGCGCGCGCGTGCCATCCGCCAGATCGAGAAAAACACCCCGCTCTTTAAGATGATCCAGCTTGATTGCCTGTTCAACATTCAACACCCGTGCCGCAGGAACACCAACAGCCTGCAATTCTGCCTCCCAGTGGCGCGCGTCACGCGTTTCAAAGACCGCTTTAAGCGCGGCATGCATCGCATCAGCATTCTCAATCCGCGCGATCCGGTTGGCAAATTCAGGCTTTTCAAGAATAGCGCTTAGACCAAGAACTTTGAGCAGTTTTTCAACATGGCGATCATCGACAGCGCCAATTGTGATCTCGCCCTGAGCGGTTGCAAAAGTATCGGCTGTTGGTGCGCGCGAAAAGCCGCGATTGCCGGTTCTTTGCGGTGTCTCGCCCGTCATCAGCAAAGGATTGATCACAGAGAGCATCATCACCAGCGTCGCATCAAGCATCGCCACATCAATCACTTGCCCGCCTTGGCCGCGCGCCCGCGCAACAAGGGCTGTCTGGATCGCAAAGGCAGCAAGCAGGCCCGTAAACGTATCGACAATCGGGATGCCAACGCGCATCGCCGGATCGCCTTCTTGCCCCGAAAGATGCATCAAACCCGAGAGGCTTTGAACGATTTGATCAATCGCCGCAACATCAGACATGGCGCCGCTTTGCCCAAATCCAGAGATCGAACAATAGATCAAATCGGGGTTTTGGGCCTTAATAGAGCCGAAATCCAGCCCAAGGCGCGCCATCACACCGGGGCGAAAATTCTCAACCACAATGTCAGCCTCGGCCATAAGATCAAGCGCGGCTCTCTTGCCCTCGGCTGATTTCAGATCGAGAATGATCGAGTCTTTGCCAAGATTGATCCCCTGAAAGGCGGGCGCATTGCCCTGCTCTTGGGGTTTGGCGGTATAGTTGCGCAGAGGATCGCCCTGCGCGGATTCGATTTTGATAACCCGCGCGCCGTTGAGCGCCAAGAAATGCGTCGCAAGTGGCCCCGCAACCACGTGGCTAAAATCTACAACTGTGATGCCATCGAGCGCTTGGGGCACATTCGTTCCTTTCAGAATAGTTACATCAGTGAACTATTAGAGGCGTCTGTCAACAGGATTTCGCGATTGACTGCGAAGAATACCGGCCCGGACCAATTCATGGGCGCCTGCGCTATCCCATTTGCGCGCATCAACCATGTCTGCGGTGATCTCAACCACCTCAACCCCAGCATTGCGCAGGTCGTTGGCGATGAAACGGGTGCCATAGCCAGAGGGGCGATCGCTTTCGGGAATCAGCATCACAGCGACATCAATTCGGTAATCCCGCGCCTGCTGAACAAGCCATTCATTGGCCCAAGGGGGCTGATGCAACTGCTCGTTCATGCTTACCACCCGGGCCGCAAGCGCGCGCAGATAATGCGCGGGCGTCGTGCCCTGGGCCTTGCGGATATAGCCGTCTGCCGCGAAAGGAAGATACATCGACCAAGCAAAAACCGCCCCGAGATCTGCCTCAAACGCGCTGTAAAACTTCGTATCAAACCAAAGACCCGCGCCGATCCACATCATCCGCGTGCGCTCATCCTCAACCACCGCGCTGTTGGTACTGATCCGCTGCGCGACCTCATCGCGGAACCGCTCCGCATGAGCGAGCGCCCAATCAGAGCCGCGATGCCACTGTGGGATCATCACATTTGGGATTTGCTCGGAAATACGCACAGGACAGCGCTTAGCCGCGGCAATCATCTTTGAAGCTTCCTCAAAGATCAGCTCTTGGCGCTGGATCTGCTCCATATAGGCCGCAAAAGCAGAATGATCGAAATTACGCTGTGTTAGAGCCTCAACCCGAGCGATCAATGCCTCGATTTGGCTTTGCATCAGATCGAGCCGGGCGGAGCCATAGAGGCTTTCCCAATCGTCGCGCGCGCGCCGCCACCAGCCGCTTTCATTCTGCGCCGGAGCAGGGCTGTGAAGGAGGGAAAGAGGGGCGCCGGTGATCTTGGACCATTGCTGAAATATCCGCTGATGATCATCGGCACTTTGGCGCGCGCAAAGAATCGCAGGATCGGGCAGCCCGCCCCATGGCTGGCGCTCGGTATCGCCTTGGAGCGCAGCAATGAGCGGCAGCGCCGAATATTTTGCCAATTGATCATGAAAGCCCATTTCCTGCGCGGCATCCAGATAGTGGGCCGAAAGCTGCTTGGCTGAAATTACCGAGGACCACCACTGATTCACCACAACCGGCATGCCCATCGCATGAAAAATCTCATGCGGCGTATCTGCGTTAACAAAGGCGTATTTCTCGCCTGCATTCAGGCGCGCACGCAGCGATTTTGCCCATTCTCTCTGATAAGCCAGCGCAGCGCCGGAAGCTTCAAGCGGTTGATAGCTCATGGCGCGAGTTCCTTTTTCAGCGGCGCAAGATCGCGCGCATCAGGCCAGCGCGGGATCGGCCCGAAATCAAGAACCGCGCAATGGACCGCTTTTGCCGCCTTGCCAATGTCCGGCGCGAGCCAGCCCCAAAGATCATCATGCGGCTCAACCTGCCAAATGATGCGATCAATCTGCGCCTCGATAAGTGCGGCCTTGATCGCCTCCACAAAACTGTTTTGGCCCTGGCGCGCTGCAAACGGATTGGTCGCAAAATCGCGCTGCGCGGCCAGCTGATCAAGCGCTTGCTGATCAAGTGCCAGAACGCCAATGCTTTCAATCATCTCATGCAAGGCGCTATTGCCAAGCGGCCCGCCAAGCAACGCATATCGCAAACCAATTTTGGCGGCGGGCCGGAGATGTTTTTCGACCTGTCCTGAGGAAAACCCCTTGGGATTTTCAAACAGCGCCTTGCGCAAATCAAAGGCGTCTGCACCCGAAAGCAGGCCAAGCTCTTGGGCGGTTTGCAGGCGCTCAAGCGGCTCTAACCCTGCGGAAATTGGCGGCATATCCGCCAAGGACAGCGCTGATTTGATCCGACGCATCTCTGCATCATTGAAGCGATCTTGCGGCGCGCCTATCGCGGGAAGGTGATTGCTTAGCAACAATTTGGGCGCATCATTGGGCAACAGGCCTTTGCGCGCCAATTCGCACCCGTAGTGAAACGCATGAACGGCGCCCGGGCTTTCGCGCAGCAAGACAATGGCACCAAATCCATTAAGTGCACCCGCACCAAGCCGCATCAGAAAACTCGCAGCAAAGGGATCCATGAAAGGTTCGATAAAGGCCGCAACTGCGGGGCAAGGCACGCTCGGCGCGAGGGTAATATCGCGCAGATTTATCCCGTTTGCCGCGAATACAGTAAACGGAAAGCCATGACCAAAAGCCCCTATTTGCATCATTTCCTTCCCCCTTTCCCCATATAGTTCATCGGATAAACTATTCTTCCCGTCAAGCCCGCACTTTATCTCGCGCGGCGCATCGGCTACCAAGCGCTGGTATTTCATGGCAAAGGATGCTGCGTTGACCAAGCTTACAACACCTGCAGGAACCGAGATCAAACTTGGGCCACTATCGCAGGATTTGCTGTTTCTGACGCGCAACCTTCATGCGCTTTTGCGCCCCGAGGCGACCGATCTTCGCGAAAAACTTGATCTTGAGAGCGGTGTTATCGGTGTTTTGAGTATCATCTGGATGAACCCCGGCATGTCGCAAAATGATCTTGCCGCATCGGTTGCTTTGAAGAAATCAGCCGTTACAAAACTGGTCACTTCGCTTGAGGGGCGCGGCCTTATCCTGCGCCAAAAGGTAAGCGCAGATCGCCGGATGAATGCGCTGAACCTGACAGAAGAAGGGCACCTACTGATCACCCAGATCCGCGATCTTACAAAGATTATGCATGCCAAGATTTTCGCCGATATTCCCGAAAACGAGCGCGATGTGTTCTTCTCGGTGCTTGGGCGGCTGGTGAATTCGCTTGGTACGCCCGCGCCCTAACATGCCAGACCCAATTCCGTGTGCATTCCTTTTTCTGCCTTGCAGAAACTTATCCATCAAAGCATGCTTGCTGAGATGAATGTTGCACCTCAACTTTTGGTTTTTACAGATCTAGATGGCACCCTGATCGCGCACGAAAGCTATAGCTGGGCGGCCGCTTCCCCTGCACTTACAGCCCTCAAAAATATCGGCGCCGGGATCATACTGGCGAGCAGCAAAACAGCCGCTGAGATGATTGTGCTGCGCGATGAATTGGGGCTGAACGATTGGCCGATGATTGTTGAGAATGGGGCCGGTGTTTTGCCCCCGGGAAGCCGCGAGATGCCGGGGCGCGAAAGCTATCATGCGCTGCGGGATATATTGGCACAGATCGCCCCGGAACTGCGCAAATATTTCCTTGGCTTTGGCGATATGGATACCGCGCAGGTGATGGCGCAAACCGGGCTGTCGCGCGGCTCTGCTTTGCTTGCCAAAGAGCGCGCCTTTTCGGAGCCGGGGATTTGGAGCGGCAGCGACCAAGAGCGCGATGCGTTTTTTGCGCTTTTGGCTGAGCACGGGATTTTTGCACGCGAGGGGGGGCGCTTTTTGACCCTTTCTTATGGCAAGACCAAGGCCGATCAAATGGCCGCGATTATCGCTCAGATCGGCCCAAAAATAACCGTGGCACTTGGCGATGCCCCCAATGATATCGAGATGCTTGATGCCGCCGATTATGGCGTTATCGTTGCCAATCCAAATCGCTCACCCCTGCCCCGCCAGCCGAATGAAGCAACCGGGCGGATCACCCGCACAGAGGCCAGCGGCCCCGCAGGCTGGAACAGCGCGATCCAAGCGCTTATACTGCGGCTAAACCTTGATAAAGGACTGTAAACATGGCTGATTTTCATCAGAACGGCAATATCGCTACGCTTCACAATCTGCGCACGCGCACGCTTGATGAAATGACTTATGAGCTGGAAACCTTCGCCCAAACGCGCAAGATGTCTCTTATTCTGCCCTGTCTTTATTCCGAGCTTGAAACCGAAGCGATGCCCAATATTTTGGCTGAGCTCTCCAAAGTCACTTACCTGCATCGCATCATTATTGGCCTCGATCGCGCCGATGAAGCGCAGTTTCGCCACGCCCAGGAATTCTTCAAAGGGCTCAATCAAAACCACATCGTAATTTGGAATGACAGCCCGCGGATGCTTGCCCTTGGGGCGCGGCTTCAAGCGATGGGCCTTGCGCCCGCTGAGCAAGGCAAGGGCAAAAATGTTTGGTCGGCCTTGGGCTATCTTATGGCCTGTGAGGACAGCTCTGTTATGGCGATTCACGATTGTGATATTGTCACTTACACCAATGAAATGTTGGCCCGGCTGATCTATCCTGTGGCCAATCCGAATTTCCCCTATCAGGTCGCAAAAGGCTATTATGCGCGGGTGGGTCAAGGGCATCTGAATGGGCGGGTAACGCGGCTTTTGGTTAGCCCTTTGTTGATCGCTTTGAAGCGGGTTGTTGGGGATCGCGATTACCTCGATTATCTGCGCAGTTTTCGCTATCCGCTTTCGGGCGAATTCGCGATGCGCACCAGCATTTTGCCCGATCTGCGCATCCCTTCTGATTGGGGCCTTGAGATCGGCGTTTTGTCTGAAGCCTGGCGCAATCTCGCGCCCAAAGCCGTTTGCCAGGTTGAGATTTCGGACGCCTATGATCACAAGCACCAAGACCTGAGCGCCGAGGATGCCAATGCTGGGCTTTCGCGCATGTCGATTGACATTTGCAAAGCGATTTTTCGCAAGCTCGCCACAGACGGGACAATCTTTACCCCGAATGTTTTTCGCACCTTAAAGGCCACCTATTATCGCAGCGCGCTTGATCTGCTTGAGGCCTATTACAACGATGCGCAAATGAACGGGCTAACGATTGATCGCCATAAAGAAGAGCGCGCGATTGAGCTCTTTGCCGAAAACCTGATGCTTGCCGGGCAATCCTTTTTGGACAACCCAAATGAGACGCCTTTCATCCCGACGTGGAATAGGGTGCATTCGGCCGATCCGAGCTTCTTGCATGATATGCATGCTGCTGCACGGGCCGATTGCGCGGAATTCGCATAGGGCGCAAATTAGCTAAGCTGCATCGTGCCAAGCGCTGCTTGCTATGTATGGCTTTGATCCTCAAAGCGCGCAAAAGCTTTACTGAAGGCGGCCTGCGCGAAAGGCGCTCGGAGAGATTTGCATCTGTTCGCGAAACGCTGCGTTAAAGCCAGAGAGCGATTTGTACCCAACGCTAAGCGCGATCTGTGTAATCGGATCACCCGTGGTCGCCAGCGCATCCAGCGCATTCATGATCCGAAAGTGGCGCCGCACTTCGCGCCATGTCATATTCATTTCCTCAGAAAATCTTCGCGCCAAAGCCCGCGGCGATTGGTGAGAAAGGCGCGCCAGATCATTAAAACTCATGTCTTCATGCGCCCTGCCCTCAGTGATCTGCACTGCTTTTTTCAACATTGGCGAAACAGGCGCCGGCAGAACGCAATGGCTTGGCCTTTGCGAAAGCCGCAAAACGACCTCGGCAAGAGCTTCAAAGATTTTTGTCGCATAGGGCGTGAGCGGCCCGCTTTCTGGCCCCCATTCTTTGCATTCCCGAACCAATTCTCGGGCCAAAGGCGACATATCGAAGACCGACAAAACCTCATGCGGCGGCTCCATAAAGGCTGGCGAAAATAAGACGGCCGCGGAGGTTAGCTTTGATACTATGGTGATGGTGATTGGATGGCCAGCGCGGATCAATGCGGCTCTTGTGGGCGGCAATGTCCAGCGCTTCCCATCGGCTTCTAACCGTATCGTTCCTTGCAATGCATAAAGAAGGTAATGCCTTTCCGCCTTAAACGGACCCGGCTCGGCGGGCTCAAAGCTTCGATGAAGGCAGTAGGCGGGCGGCTGCATTGCGCTAGTTTACGGTTTCTATCAACTCTGCGTCAAATCGCTTGCTGATGGGCGGCGATAGCATGATTGGCCGCAATGCCTGGCCAACCACCGCAAAGCTCTGCGAGCCAGTATACCGCTCCATGTCTTTTTGCGATTTCCACTCATGCAGAACCCTTACGCTTTCCATATCGGTTGGATCGAGAAAGGGCACAAAGGCAATGCATCCGGGCATGGATCGAACCGCCTCAACCTGATCGAGCAAAGTATTGAGGGCAAAGGCCCGGTCTTCTTTCGAGACGCAGAATGAAACATGGGCAATAAACATTTAGAGGCCTCTCATAGCGCTTGAATGAGGCAGATTCAGCAAGGCTCATAGGTTTTTGAGGGCAATGCATGCGTTCTCTGCGGCTTGATTTCATACTTAGAAACTAACCGATGCGCCTAATGTGCGCTCACGATGAAAAGCCAGATATTGGCTCGTAACTGCCAAATTGAACGCGCCTATCGGGCTGCTTGAAAAGCCTGCGCCTCGTTTGGACAGACGGGCTGCGCAGAATTCAAGGCCCGCAGATAGCCCAAATCCAACAGCAGACCTGCGCTATTTTTCTTCCGCGTCTGGCCCATCAGCCGCAAGGATCTCTGCATCCTCGATGATCTCAAGCGCAGGGATATCCTTGCTCTCCTGAGGGGTATCCTCATCAGGCGCTTGAAGCTGCCCAACGATCAGCGGCAGCATCTCAAGCCCGCCTGGCATCGCCACTTCGCCCTCAGCCGGAACCCGCCAAGACAGCGTATCAAACCCGCTACAATGGGTGCATGTCGGCGCCCATTGGCCATGGATAGATTGGCAATTGTCACAGACCCATTGCGGGCCGCGCGAGGCCGTAAGCGCGCGGGTTAGCCAGCCCCGAACGACCGTATCATCCGCCCCTTCGCCGCGCTCGATTGCGGCCATCAATGTTAGAGCGCGCGCGGTGGGTTGATCCTCGTTGAGTGTTCCAAGGGCGCGGCGCGCGGCGGGGAAATCCTCGGCCGCGATATGCAGCTCAGCGAGCAACATTTTGGTTTCGCCATGATCTGAATGTAGCTTGGTCAATGCCGCAAATCGCTTGATCCGGGCTTGGGGAGTTTCCTCGGGGGCGAAGGCGGCAAAGGCGGCGGCAAGATCGGGATGCGGCGTTGCCTCCCATGCTTTTTTCAGCACGCGCGCGGCAAGTTTCGGCTTGTCTTGGTCGATATAGCTTTGCGCCGACATCACCGCCGCAGGGACCAAATCTGGCGATAGCCGGTTGGCCTCAATCGCGGCTTCACGGGCCTCGATACTGCTGCCCTCCGCAAAGACATCCTTCGCCTCCGACAGCGCCAAAACAGCATCGCGCCGCTTGTGAACATCGCGGGGCAAAGAGCCATGTTTGAGCTTGGCGCCGAGGGTCGCGCGCGCGCCTTTCCAATCCTGCTTTTGGGCCTGAAGGCGCAGCAAAACATCCTGCGTATCAACATGTTTTGGCTTAAGCGCAAAGGCTTTCTCTGCCAGGCGCAGCGCCGTCTCTGTATCGCCGGCGGCCAGCTTTTGTTTCATGATGCCGCGCACCCCGACAAAGCGGGTTTTTTCGTCTTTTAACAGACGCTTATAAACTTGCTCGGCTTTCTTTTTATCACCCGTCATTTCAGCGGCTTGGGCCGTAACGAGATTGGTCAACTCAGGGCGGCGCAGGTATTTCTCCGCCTTGGCGGCCTTGCTCATCGCGGCTTTGCCCTCGCCCGAGGCAAGCGCCATCAGGCCCTCAGAAAGCGCCTGAAAGCCTTTGCGCTCCCGGTTGCGGCTGAAGTAACGGGTGATGGCGGTTTCATCGCCGCTGATAAAGCGCAAAACAGCAACGGCGAAACTCGCCAATTTGAGCAAAACCCAGAGCACAGCGATCAAAACAAAGAGCCCAATCACCGCCTTCAATGGGGTTAGATTTAGCTCTGTCGCGCCAAGCGCTATCCGCACGCCGCCATCCATTTCCAACAAATACCCCGCGCCCAGCGCAAGACCCGCAGTCAGGACAACAAACAAGACGATCTTAATGAGCGACCAAAGCATAGTTACGTCCTTACTGAGCAAGTTGCGCGGCCAATTCGGCGAGCGCGGTTTTGGCATCTAGGCGGGTTTGGGCAAGGCCAACCCAATCGGCAAGCGCGGCCTGCCCATCAGCGGGAAGAGCAGAAATCTCCTGCAACGCGCTGGGCAATTCGCCCTGTTTCAGCGCCGCTTCTGCGCGCGAAAGAATGGCGTCTGGATCATCGCCTTCGCGCGGCTCAAGCGAACGAACGCCGAGCTGGCTGCGCAAAAACGCCCCGAAGCGATCTTTTGGTGTTTCACCTTGGGTGGCGCTGATCGAGGCCGAAAGAGCAGCGCGCGCAGAGGCGGGGAAACTGTCTTGCAGTGCGGTCAAGGTTGGCGCACCGCTTTTGGCGATTTCAACGAGCGTTTCAGAGGGTGGCGCGATATTCGCTTCAATCTGATCGAGCAGTTGGGTGAATGGCTGGCCGCTCTCAATGGCGGCGTTAAGACGGGCGAAAACCGCGCGGGCGGCGGCCTCTTTGGCGGCTTGCGTTGCCGAAGCCTGAACATCCGTTGCGGCCGCTTTTTGTGCTTCAATCGCCTCAAGCTCTTTGCTCAATTCGGCGCGCATCTCAGCGAGGGCGCGATCTACGGCCTCTTGGGTTTCTTGCGAGGCGGCAGTGCTTGGAATGGGGCGCGCTTCGAGCTGTTGCACGCGGCCCTCTAGCGCCGCCAATTTTTCCTCCAGCGCGGTCAAAGCTTCTTGCGGGCCGGGGGTATTTTCGAGCCCCGAAAGGCGCGGCTCCAAAGCTTCAAGCTGAATGCCCGCCTGGGCTGCCTGTTCGCTTGCGCTTTTGGCCTGAGCTTGGGCAGCCTCAACGCGCGCGCTCAGTTCAGGGTCTTTGATCAGGCCGGGAACGCGTGGCAAAATATAATAGGCGGCCCCGGCACCAATCGCCGCTGCAATCACACCACCAAGAAACATACCGCCAAAACCAGAGCGCGTTTTGGCCTCGGGCTTTGCGATTTCAACGGGCTCGATTGGATCAGGTGCATCCATAGCGGCCTCGATCGGAGCCTCCTCAGCCGCGTCCTCAGCGGGCGCGCTTTGAAGCTCTTCCTCCTGCTTTGCTGCCTCAACGCTCTCGCTCGCCTCCTCAACAAGATCTGTCGCGGGGTCTTGAGGCGTTTCCACCGGTTCCTGCGCTTTATCGGTCGGCGTTTTTTTCGAGCGTGCCACGGTAACCAAGCCTTTCGAATCTCTCATACAAAGCTAGGCGATACCCAGCAAAAAGACTTTAGCCCCCCGGCCAGAGGCTCTCAAGGCACGTTCAGTCAAACTGCGACCGAATTGCGCGGAGCATGGCCTCATGGGTGGGATTTCGGGCGATGGTTTGCTGCGCGGGCTTTGGGCCAGGCCAGCTTTTGGCAACCTCTTCACTGATCGCAACTAGGTGCAACGGGGCAGTCGCCGGGCCGATCTGCGCGCCAAGCCTTCGGGCGGACATTTGCGAATAAATCGGCAAGATCACAGGGCGCGCACCAGCCAAAACGGCCTTCCCCTTAGGGCTGATTTCGCACGGGATTTGGCGATAGATACGATAGGAAACAGTCTCTAATCCAGCCGAAACGAGGATTTCTTCCAAATCAAGGCTTACATGCTCCCCGCGCAGATAGATCAACGGCACCTGCGGATTGCTCTTGATTATTGCCTGCGCCAAACCCCGCGCCTCGCCCGGCCCCTGTATTGCTTTTGCGCCCAAATCCTTTGCCGCCTGCGCCGTTTTTGGCCCAACGCACCAGACGATCTTGCCGCGCAGCGAAAGGCCCAGCGCGCGCGCACCGAGCAGGGCGTTCTCAGAGGTTGCGATAAACGCATATTTCTTTGGCAGAACAACATCTGGCTGCTCAAAAGCGATCTCCAGCACTGGAGAGACAATGATCTGCGCATCCTCGTTTGCGATTTGCAGCGCTTTGGCCAAGCGCTCTGACTGCGCCTGGGCGCGGGTCAGCAAAATTATCGGGCGCGGATCGCTCACATTTGGCCTCGGGATTGTCTGATATGCCTCACGGTGTTACCTCCCTAGGGCAGATCACGCAACGGACCGCCGCATGAACGATACGCTAACAATTCTCGGGCTGGAAAGCAGTTGTGATGACACGGCTGCTGCCATTGTGCGCGCCGAGCCAGGGCAAGAGCCGGAAATTCTCTCCTCTATTGTGGCAGGGCAGGCGGATTTGCACGCGGGTTTTGGCGGCGTTGTTCCTGAAATTGCTGCGCGGGCTCATACGGAAAAACTCGATTTTTGCGTGGAAGAGGCTCTGATTTCGGCTGGAATAAGCCTGAAGGATGTTGATGGGATCGCGGTTACTTCGGGGCCGGGATTGATCGGCGGGGTTTTGGCCGGGGTGATGTGTGCCAAGGGCCTTTCTGCGGCGACGGGCAAACCTCTGATCGGGGTGAATCACCTTGCGGGTCATGCGCTGACCCCGCGATTGACCAATCAATTGGCCTTTCCCTATCTGATCCTCATCGTTTCAGGCGGGCATTGCCAGTTTCTAATCGCCGAGAGCACAGATACGTTTCGCCGTTTGGGCGGCACGATCGATGATGCGCCCGGCGAAGCCTTTGATAAAACCGCCCGCCTGCTTGGCTTGGCGCAGCCCGGCGGCCCTTCGGTTGAGGCAGAAGCGCAGCAGGGCGATCCGCGCGCCTTTCGCTTTCCGCGCCCGATGTTGGATCGCGCAGGCTGCGATATGTCTTTCTCTGGGCTGAAAACGGCGCTTCTGCGGGCCCGCGATACAGTGATCAACGAACACGGCGGGCTGCCGACTGCGCTGCGGGCTGATCTTTGCGCAGGGTTTCAAGCGGCGGTTTGCGATGTCTTGGTTGAAAAATCAACGCGCGCCTTAAAGGCGTATCTGGCCAGCGCACCCAAAACACCTGCTTTTGCGGTTGCGGGTGGTGTCGCTTCAAATATGGCCATTCGGGGCGGGTTAGAGACTGTTTGCCGCGAGTTTAATGTTGCGTTTGTTGCGCCGCCGCTCGCACTTTGTACGGATAATGCCGCGATGATCGCTTGGGCTGGCATTGAGCGATTTCGCAGCGGCGCAAAGGATGATCTAAGTCTTTCAGCGCGGCCAAGATGGCCCCTGGATCGCAAGAGCCCGGCCATGCTTGGCAGCGGGAAAAAGGGAGCGAAAGCATGAGTGGTGTTGGTGTTTTGGGCGGCGGGGCATTTGGCACGGCGCTCGCGTTGAGCTTGGCGCGCGATGGGCGGCCCATTCAGATGTGGGTGCGCAATCCTGAACATGCCGCACAGATGCAAACCGATCGCGAAAATAAAGCGCGCCTTGCTGGATTCACTCTGCCTGAAAACCTAAGCGTGACGGCCGATCTTTCGCAGCTGACCGCTGAGACGCTTTTGCTGGCTGTGCCGGTCCAATCCATTGGAGCATTTCTGGCGCAAAATGCGGCTCTATTTCAGGGCAAAACGCTTGTTTCCGCTTCAAAGGGCATTGATCTAAACTCGGGCCGCGGGCCAGTAGATTTGATCATGGATCAGGGGATCAAGGCGGCTGTGATTTCGGGGCCGAGCTTTGCTGTTGATATTGCCGCCGGGCTTCCGACAGCGATGACATTGGCCGCCGAAGATGAGGCCAGCGCAGGCGCGCTTCAAGAGCAGCTTTCAACAGATGCATTGCGGATTTATCGCAGCACAGATCGCGCCGGGGTCGCTCTTGGAGGGGCTTTGAAAAATGTGATGGCGCTTGCAGCAGGGATGGCAATTGGCGCAGGGCTTGGCGAAAGCGCGCGCGCGGCCTTGCTTACACGCGGTTATGCGGAAATGGCGCGTTTTGCGGTTGCCCATGGCGCGGATGCGGAAACGATGGCGGGGCTTGCGGGCTTTGGCGATCTTGTTTTGTCTTGCACCTCTGCCAAGTCGCGCAACTATAGCTATGGGCTTGGCTTGGCCCGGGCCAGCGCGCTGCCCACGGCGACTGTAGAGGGGGTTGTCACTGCAAAAGCAGTCTCTAACATTGCGAAAAACCGAGATATTGAGATGCCAATCGCGCGGGCCGTTGCCGCCGTTTTGGACCAAAAGCTAACGATTCCTGAGGCGATGGAAGCCCTGCTTTCGCGCCCATTGACCAAGGAGTAAACCATGCGTTTTGCCATCATCTGCACCGACAAACCCGGCGCTTTGCAAATCCGGCTTGATACACGGGCCGAGCATTTGGCCTATCTTGAAACCACCGGAGTTGTTGAGCAAGCAGGGCCGTTTTTGAACAATGCGGGCGAAATGTGCGGCTCGCTTTTGATCCTTGAGGTCGCGGATATGCAAGCCGCCAAAGAATGGGCCGCCAGTGATCCTTATGCCAAGGCGGGGCTGTTTGAAGCGGTTTCGGTACAGGCTTGGAAGCGGGTAATCGGATAATGGCGTATTGGCTTTTTAAATCGGAATCGGAAGTTTGGAGCTGGGATCAACAGGTCGCTAAGGGCGCTGTTGGCGAGCAGTGGGACGGCGTGCGCAACTATCAAGCGCGCAACAACATGCGGCAGATGGAATTGGGCGATCTCGGCTTTTTCTACCATTCGCGCGATGAGAAGGAAGTTGTTGGAATTGTTGAGGTTTGTGCCTTGGCGCATCCCGATAGCACAACGGATGACGCGCGGTGGGAATGCGTTGATATTCGCGCGGTTCGCCCGTTTGAAAAGCCTGTCACTCTAGCGCAATGCAAAGAAGATCCGCGCCTTGCAGAAATGGTTTTGGTCAACAATTCGCGCCTGTCGGTTCAGCCTGTTTCCGAGGCCGAATGGAAGATCGTTTGCGCGCTTGGCGACACAAAGCCTTAGACAGATTGTCGCGGCTTGGGCATAGTCCTTCAAAACAACAGGAGGGACGACAATGGAATTGATCGCAGTTTTGGTTGCCGCATTGGCAGGGTTTGCCTTTGGAGCCGTTTGGTACATGACACTGGCAAAGCCTTGGGTGAAAGCGGCGGAAGTTGCCTGTGATGAAAACGGCAAGCCGCTGAACAGCTCGAAAGTGCCGTTTTTGATTTCGGGGATTTGCATGATTCTGGTGGCGGGCATGATGCGCCACATGTTTGCCATGGCGGGCATTGATGGCGCTGGCAAAGGCTTGGTTGCGGGGCTTGGCGTTGGTTTGTTCTTTATCGCGCCATGGGTTGCGATGAACTATGGCTATGCGGGGCGCCCGCGCAATCTGTCCATCATTGATGGCGGCTATGCGGTTTTTGGCTCTGCTGTGATTGGCTTGGTTCTGGGGCTTTTCTAAGGTTTTGAAAGCTCTATGCCCAAAAAATTGGAGGGCTCCGACCCCCCGGAACCCTCCACCACCCCACGTGCTCCCTAAGCACCACACGTGTTCTGAAATAAAAGGTCCGGTCCATCCTGGGCCGTAGGATCAAACTATGGCGTTTGGTGATTCCACGCAATCTTCGAGTGAGAAGAAATCCATTCAAATGAAGCATGGAATTGGAACGTTCGGTTAACCGAAAATTCGAAGGGCTGCGCCGCCTATGCCACACAGCCCCAGATTGGCTTAAGAATAGATCTTTTCTTTGCCGAAGTGCTTTACCAGAAGGTAGTAAAACACAGCGCGGTATTTGTTGCGCTCGGACTTGCCGTAGGTTTCGATCACGGAATTGATCGCGGCCATCAGCTCGGGGCCATCTTTGAGGCCGAGTTTCTTGATCAGGAAATTATCTTTCACTGTTTCAAGCTCAGATTCCTGGCTGGCCGCAACAGTTGACGCATCTGCATTATAGATCGAAGGGCCGCAACCGATTGTGACCTTCGTGAGAAGGGCCATATCTGGCGTCACACCACATTTGTTTTTGAGATCATCTGCGTATTGAACGATTAGATCGTCACGTTTTCCCATTGGTATTCTCCCACCTGTGAATAATGGCGCCGTTTTGGCGCGATGGTGAGAGGTTAGTGGCTAGATCAGCCAAGACAAAGGGTTTTTTGCCGCAGGTTTTCCCCGTGGCGGAAGGCCGCCCCATTTTGAGGGACGGCCCTTTGATCAATAGCGGTAATGTTCGGGTTTGAATGGGCCTTCTGGGGCCACGCCGATATAGGCCGCTTGCTCTGAGCTGAGGGTCGAGAGCTTAACGCCAATGCGTGCGAGATGCAGGCGCGCGACCTTTTCATCAAGGTGTTTGGGCAGGATATAGACATCATTTTTGTAGTTATCACCGCGGGTCCAAAGCTCCATCTGAGCGAGCACTTGGTTGGTAAAGCTTGCGGACATCACAAAGGATGGGTGGCCGGTTGCATTGCCAAGATTGAGCAGGCGCCCTTCGGAGAGCAGAATGATGCGGCTGCCCGAGGGCATTTCGATCATATCCACTTGGTCTTTGATATTGGTCCATTTGTGGTTTTTCAGCGCGGCGACTTGGATTTCATTATCGAAGTGGCCGATATTGCCGACGATCGCCATATCCTTCATCTCGCGGATATGCTCGATACGGATCACATCTTTGTTGCCGGTTGTTGTGATGAAAATATCCGCGTCGTGGACGACATCTTCAAGAACAACAACTTCAAAGCCATCCATCGCCGCTTGAAGCGCGCAGATCGGATCGACTTCGGTAACTTTCACGCGCGCACCCGCGCCGCGAAGGCTGGCGGCCGAGCCTTTGCCAACATCGCCATAGCCGCAAACAACAGCGACTTTGCCCGCCATCATCGTATCGGTGGCGCGGCGGATGCCATCAACAAGGCTCTCTTTGCAGCCGTATTTGTTATCAAACTTCGACTTGGTCACAGAATCGTTCACGTTGATCGCGGGGAAGGGCAATTGGCCATCGCGCACGAGTTCATAAAGACGGTGCACGCCGGTGGTGGTCTCTTCGGACACGCCGACAATCTGGTCGCGCATTTTGGTGAACCAGCCGGGGGAGGCGGCCATGCGCTTTTTGATCTGTGCTTGGATCGCGACTTCTTCTTCCGAGCCCGCAACGCCAAAGGCTTCGCCGCCCTCAATCCGCGCACCGAGCAGGATGTATAGAGTTGCGTCGCCGCCATCATCGAGGATCAGGTTCGGGCCCTCTTCGAATTGGAAGGATTTATCGAGGTAATCCCAATGCTCTTCGAGGGTTTGCCCTTTGATCGCAAAGACAGGCGTGCCGCCCGCTGCAATTGCTGCCGCCGCGTGGTCTTGGGTTGAGAAGATATTGCACGAGGCCCAGCGAACATCCGCGCCAAGCGCATTCAGTGTTTCGATCAGAACGGCCGTCTGGATCGTCATGTGCAGAGAGCCAACGATGCGCGCGCCTTTAAGCGGCTGTGCTTCGCCGTATTCTTCGCGCAGCGCCATCAGGCCCGGCATTTCGGTTTCAGCGATATCAAGCTCTTTGCGGCCATAGGCGGCAAGGGAGATGTCTTTTACGATATAGTCCTGCGTCATGCTCAGGCTCCTTCTCTTTGCGCCGAACTAGCACTAGTTTGGTTAAGGAGCAATGAGCGGCGCCCCAATTCTCCCTCTCTTAGGGCAGCAGTGCTTTACAGCAAGGGGCGCGGCTTTTAGGCATAGGGCGAGAGAGGCGATCAATGGCAAAACAACCGCGCGCATGGCAGCGCATGCTTTCGGGGCGCAGGCTTGATCTGCTTGATCCAACCCCTGTTGATATTGAGATCGAAGACATCGCCCATGGGCTTGCCTTTGTGGCGCGCTGGAATGGGCAGACGCGGGGCGATTTTGCCTATTCCGTGGCAGAGCATTCGATTTTGGTTGAGCAGCTTTTTCGTGCGATGAACCCGGGTGCTGCGATCAAGTGGCAGCTGGCCGCCTTGCTGCATGATGCGCCTGAGTATGTGATTGGGGATATGATTTCGCCGGTGAAGGCGGCTGTTGGGCCAGGATATGGCGCGCTGGATGATCGCTTAACGGCGGCCATTCATATCCGCTTTGGCTTGCCGGCAATGATCCCTGCTCAGATCAAAAAACAGATCAAGAAGGCCGATAAGATTTCCGCTTGGCTTGAAGCAACACAGATCGCAGGCTTTACCGTTGCTGAGAGCGATAAGTTCTTTGGCAAGCCTGATCCTGCCATCATAAAAGGCGTTGCGATCCGCCTGCGCCCGCCTGTTGAAGCGCGCAATGAGATGACAGCGCGCTGCAACGCATTGGTCGCGCAGCTTTAGGTTATTTCGGGCTGCGCTTGGCGAGGATGCGCTGAAGGGTGCGCCGATGCATATTCAAGCGGCGCGCCGTTTCTGAAACATTGCGATCGCAAAGCTCGTAAACGCGCTGGATATGTTCCCATTTCACGCGATCCGCGCTCATTGGATTTTCTGGGGGCGGGGGCATTTCATCGCCAACGGCCAAAAGCGCATTGGTGATGTCATTGGCATCCGCAGGTTTGGAAAGATAATCGGTTGCGCCGATCTTAACGGCGGCAACAGCCGTTGCGATCGCACCGTAACCTGTTAGCACAACAACCCGGCAATCGGGGCGTTTTTCGCGCAGAGTCTCGACAACATCAAGCCCGTTGCCATCGCCCAGCCGCAGATCAACCACGGCATAGGCCGGCGGGCGGGCCGTTGCGATTGCTGATCCTGCGGCCACCGATCCAGCCATCTCAACCGAGAAGCCTCGCTTTTCCATCGCCCGCGCGAGGCGGCGCAAAAACGGCTCATCATCATCGACAAGCAGCAAGGATGGATCATCGCCCAGATCAAGCGCTTCGCTGATACTCATCCCAAATTCTCCCCGTGCGTTTTCGCATATTATTCAGTCTTGTGAATAACCTAGGCCTGAGGCGGGGCCGGGTCAAACCCCTGTTAGCTTTTATCAATGAAACAGGCGGCGATTTCTGCGATTTGTTCGGGGGTATGGTCGCGGCGAAAGAAGGTTTGAAAGCCGGTTTCGGGCATGACGAAATAGCTGAAGGTCGAGTGATCCACGAGGTAGAATTCATCGTCTTCCTCATCATGCGCATTGTAATATGTCCGGTAAGCGCGCGAGGCAGCAGCAACCTGTTCTGGCGTTCCGGTCAGGCCGATCATTTCATCATCAAACAGGTTGGTATAGGCCGCAACCTCATCAACGGTATCGCGCTTTGGATCGATCGAGATAAAGGCCGTTTGGGCATCATAGCCCCGCTCGCGCAGCAGCGCGACAGCATCCGCATTGCGCGCAGAATCCAGCGGGCAGACATCAGGGCAGAAGGTATAGCCAAAATAGAGCAGGGTTGGCTTGGTGAACACGTCTTGATCTGTCACGGTCGCGCCGGTTTCATCGACCAGTGTAAACGGCCCGCCCAGCGCGCCCTGCCCGCCAGCAACCTGCGTATCGCGGCAATCAGCGAACTTATCTTCGGATCCGCCAAGCCAAACGAACAGCCCCGTTACAACAAGAACAGTCGCAAGGATAAGACCTGCGAGGATTGCGTAGACACGTGTCATGATATGCTCCTTGAATTTCGTGGTGCATTGATCGGCGAGATCGGCAAAACTAACAAGGGCTACAATGACGCAGAGCGAAAGCAGGCACAGAATGGCTGATCCGGCCCTTGGATTGATAGATGAAGATCGGCGCAGCAATTGGGTTCGTCTGCGCACGCTGATTGTGTTGCGTTGGATTGCCGTGCTTGGGCAGATTGGCGCGATTGTTGCTGCACAGTTTTACTTTCATCTGAACCTTGAGCTTGGGCTTTGCATTCTTGTTGTTGGAACGTCGATAATTGCCAACCTATTGGCGATATTCATCTTTCCCAAAACCAAACGCCTTTCGGAGCAAGAGGCTGTTGGGATGTTGCTCTTTGATGTTGCTCAGCTTTCTGCGCTTTTGTTTCTTACGGGCGGTTTGCACAATCCATTTGCTTTGTTGATCCTCGCCCCGGTAACAATTTCCGCAACCGCGCTGCGGCCAAATTCGACCGTCCTTTTGGGGGCTTTCGCGATCTTGTTGATGACTTTGATTGCGATTTGGCATGTGCCGCTTCGTACCGATTTTGGGTTTATCTTGCGGGTGCCACGGATATTTGTCTTTGGCTCCTGGGTTGCCATCGTGATTGGGGTAACCTTTCTGGGTGTCTATGCATGGAAAGTCACCAGCGAAATTCACTCCATGTCTGAGGCCTATTTGGCAACGCAAATGGCGCTTGCCCGAGAACAAAAGCTGACCGACCTTGGCGGTGTTGTTGCGGCGGCGGCGCATGAGCTTGGAACGCCACTGGCAACAATCAAACTGGTCTCGACCGAGCTGATGGATGATCTCACAGATCGGCCCGAAGCCTATGAGGATGCAGCTTTGATCCGCGAACAGGCCGATCGGTGCCGCGATATTTTGCGCTCCATGGGGCGGGCTGGAAAGGATGATCTTTTGCTGCACACCGCCCCGTTTGAAGCGGTTATCCAAGAGGCCGCCGAACCGCATCTTGAGCGCGGCAAAGAGGTTTTGATCGAGATGTTGGATAACGCAGCACAGAACACAGGCGCGCTTGAGGTTATCCGCTCGCCCGAGATCATTCATGGGCTTCGGAACCTGGTGCAAAATGCGGTCGATTTCGCCGGAACAACCGTTTGGATCGAAGCCTTTCGCGAAGAGGCGCAGATCGGGATTCGGATCATTGATGATGGGGCTGGCTTTTCGCCCAATGTGATCGGGCGAATTGGCGATCCGTTTATGCGCAGGCGGCGCAGCGAAGCCAGTGCAAAGCAAAGGCCCGGATATGAAGGGATGGGGCTTGGCCTGTTTATCGCCAAAACGCTGCTAGAGCGCTCCGGCGCCGAGCTAACCTTTTCCAACGCCTCCGATCCGATGGATCAGACAGATCATACCGGGCGGCGCGCCGGGGCCATTGTTGAGGTCACTTGGCCGCTCGCAGCGATTGCCCAAAGCAGTGATCAGGCGAGCCCAGCGCTTGGCGAAAACCGGCGCTTTGAAGCTTAGAGCGGGCAAAATCGCCAGCGAAACAGAGCTTAACTGAACATTAACCATATTCAACGAGCCTTAAAGATGCCGGGCAAACGGCACGAGAAGGTTTAGGGACATGGAACAGGTCGATTTTACGCTTGTGGCAGCAATTCTGGCCACGACTTTTGTTGTCGCATTCGGCGCGCTTTTTATCGTGGCTGGGCTCGATACACGGCGCATGAAACGCGCTTCAATTTTTCTCGAAGATGAAGATGAACAGATCGTTTTTCTCTTTGATGACATGCGCTTAGTGAATGCCACTGTTGGTGCGCGCGGGGTTATTGATACGGCGCCAAAGGCAAGCAATGATTGGGGGCGCTTCTTGGCGGTCTTCCTGCCGCGCTTCCCGCAGCTTCAATCCGATATTGGCGCGCTGGCCGATGAGGAAAAGATGACATTCGAATCTGTTGATGGTGCGGCTGTGCTCAGCGCGGAATGGCGCAACGGTTTGGCCCGCATCACTTTGATCGACCGCGAATCAATGAATGAGCAGATCGGCCTTGATAAACACAGCTTCGTCGCAATGGAGCGCGAGCTTGAAACCCTGCGCGCCACAACCGAACACGCCCCTTTCCTTGCCTGGCGCGAAATGGCGGATGGTACGATCACTTGGGCCAACAACGCTTATATTGAGCTCGCGGATCGGCTTGACCCCGATACGCTGATCCCGATTTGGCCGCCAAAACGGCTGTTTGACACGCTGGAAATGGCCAAAAGCATCGGCGGCAAAGGGATGCGCCGGATGCCGCTGCGCCTGCCGGATGCGGGCGAAGACGTGCGCTGGTTTGAATGTCACCGCGCGCCCATTGGCGAAGAGGCGCTTTATACAGCGATTGCTGCGGATGCGGTTGTTCGGGCGGAAGGCGAGCTGCGCGAGTTTGTCCAAACGCTGACAAAAACCTTCGCGCATTTGCCCATTGGGCTCGCTATTTTTGATCGCAATCGCCAACTTGCGCTGTTTAACCCCGCACTCACAGATCTAACGCTTCTGCCTGCGGAATTCCTCTCTATGCGGCCAACGCTGGCAAGCTTTCTTGATCGGCTGCGTGAAAAGCAAATGATGCCCGAGCCCAAGGATTACATCACTTGGCGCCAGCAAATGGCCGCTTTGGAAGCCGCTGCCAAACATGGCACATACCAAGAGACGTGGCATATTCCGACAGGGCAGATTTATCGCGTTACCGGGCGCCCGCACCCCGATGGTGCCGTAGCCTTTATGATTGAGGATATCAGCGCCGAGATTACGCTAACGCGCCGGTTCCGCGCCGAGCTCGAAACGGGCCAGGCGGTGCTTGATACGCTGGATGAAGCTGTTGCCGTTTTCTCGGCCAATGGCACGCTGACAATGACAAATGCTGCCTATACCAAGCTTTGGGGCGAAGATTTTGAGGCCAGCCCAAATGAGGTCAGTATTCTGGATGCCTCGCGCGCCTGGCATGCGAAATGTGCACCCTCTCCGGTTTGGGGCGAGGTGCGCAATTTCGTTGGCTCGACGGGCGAGCGCGCGGAATGGGAAGCGGATGCGCGCCTTTGGGATGGGCGCCGGCTTTCCTGCCGATTTGCACCTCTTTCGGGCGGCTCAAGCCTTGTTGCCTTCCAAGTCCGCGCGGGCGCATTGCAGCGATTGCGCCGTGATGATCTGCCCAAACCAAGCCACGCGCTTGATGCCTAAGACAGCCTAAGCAAAGCATCCGCTCTTGCGGGCGGGCGCCTGGCCGTTAAAACTCGCTCTATGACAGGTGAGTTCACGGCCAAATTGGATCTGAAGGATGAAGCAGCAACGCAGGCATTGGCCCGCGCCCTTGCCCCTTCGCTTGAGGCGGGCGATGTGATCCTGCTTCAAGGCCCCATCGGGGCGGGCAAAACGGCCCTTTGCCGCGCAATCATTCAGCACCGCCTTGCCGAGATTGACGCGCTTGAAGATGTCCCCTCGCCCACTTTTACACTGGTCCAGATCTATGATCTTGGCGCGGTTGAGATTTGGCACGCCGATCTTTACCGCCTGTCCAGCCCGCATGAGGCGATCGAGCTTGGGCTGGAAGATGCATTTGAAAGCGCCATCTGCCTTGTTGAATGGCCCGATCGGCTTGGAGAGCTTGCGCCAGAAACCGCGCTTCATTTTGAGATTTCCTATGGCGCTCAAGACGATGCCCGCAGCCTAGAAATCAAAACGACATCGCCAAAATGGCACGCCCGCTTGCCAGAAATTTTCGCTGATATTGGGAGCAACCATGCCTGATCGCGCCACTGAGCTGTCTGTTTTCGTTGCGCAAAACGGCTGGGGAAATGCATCCCGCCGCCCGCTTGCGGGAGATGCTTCAGCCCGGCGATATGAGCGCCTGCATGACGCAGAGCTTGGCGCGGCGGTTCTGATGGATGCAGACCCAAGCAAAGGCGAAGAGGTCGTACCGTTTTTGAACATCGCGCAATATCTTAGCAGCATCGGCCTCTCTGCGCCGCGCATTCTTGCCCAAGACATCGCGCGCGGTTTTCTCATTCTCGAAGATTTCGGCGATGCGCTTTTTGCCCGCTATGCCCCTGCGCAGCCCGATCAAGAAGAGACACTCTACGCCGCAGCGATTGATGCGCTGATCGCGCTGCATCAGCATGCCCCGCCCAAAGACATCAAACCCTACCGCGCGGTTATGCCTGCGCTCGCCGCTCTGCCTTATGATTGGTATCTCCCCGGCGCAACAGGCCAAGAAAACCCAGCAGGGCGCGAAGAGCTGATCGCACTTATGGCTGCGCTTCTTGATAGTTTGGCCTCTGGGCCCGAAGTCTTGATCTTGCGCGATTATCATGCGGAAAACCTGCTTTGGTTGCCTGATCGCTCTGGCGCGGCGCGCGTTGGCCTGCTTGATTTCCAAGATGCGATGCTGGGCCATCCTGCCTATGATCTGATCTCTTTGGTTGAGGATGCGCGCCGCGATACTTCCCCTGCGCTGCAAGAGGCGATGATCGCGCGCTATATCAAAACCAGTGGCCAGAATGATGCGGATTTCCGTGCCGCTGCCGCGATAATCGGCGCCCAGCGCAACTTGCGGATTTTGGGGGTTTTTGCACGGCTCACAATGCGCGATGGGAAAGCCCATTACATTGATTTTATCCCGCGCGTCTGGGGCCATTTGATGCATGATCTCAGCCATCCTGCCCTTGCTCAATTGCGTGAAATCGTGTTGCGTGATCTGCCAGAGCCGCGCCCCGAAATCCTTGCCAGTTTGAAAGCCAAATGCGCCAAAATCCCAACGCCATAATGATCTTTGCCGCTGGCTTAGGAAGCCGCATGGCCCCGCTAACGGCGGAGCGCCCAAAACCGATGATTGAAGTGGCGGGCAGACCGCTCATTGATCACGCGCTCGCGCAAGCTGAAGGGATCGAACGGATCGTGATCAACACGCATTACCTCCCTGAAAAACTAAATGCGCATCTGGCCGATAAACCGGTGCAATTGATCCATGAAGAGAAGCTGCTTGAAACTGGGGGTGGGCTGCGCAACGCCCTGCCCTTGCTTGGGAATGGCCCGGTTTTTACGCTGAATTCAGATGCGGTTTGGGCCGGCCCCCCTGCTCTCGATCAGCTCAAAGCGGCTTGGGATCCGGCCAAGATGGATGCGCTTTTGCTGCTGGTTGATCGGACGCGTGCCCATGGCCACAAAAGCAACGGCGACTTTATTCTTGATCCAGATGGGCGGATTTCGCGCGGCCCCGGCGCGATATATTCAGGGGCCCAGATCATCAAAACCGATCTTCTTGCGGGCGTTGAAGCCGGTGCTTTTTCGATGTGGGCACTTTGGGATCAAATGCTTGCGGCAGGGCGCGCATATGGCGTGATTCATACTGGGGAATGGTGCGATGTTGGGCACCCCGGCGGAATCAAAATCGCCGAAGATATGTTGGCCCGATATGATGTTTGAGCCCAGCCCAACGCCGCGCCTTTTTGGCCTGCCGCCGGGCGCCGATTTCACCAGATCTCTCTATGAAGGGCTGATCGCGCGCATGGGCAAACATAGCCCCGAAGCGATGGCTGAAGTCGAGATTTTCGTTAACACGCAGCGGATGCAGCGCGAGCTTCGCACCCAGTTTGATGCGGGCGGCGCGATGCTATTGCCGCGCATTCGTTTGATTACAGATCTGGGGCTTGAGAAGGCCTTGGCCGATGTGCCGCCCGCTGTTTCCTCGCTGCGCCGCCGGCTGGAGCTTGTGCAATTCATCTCTGTTTTGCTGGAGCAAGAGCCAGATTTGGCCCCGCGCGCCGCGATCTATGATCTGGCCGATAGTCTTGCCTCGCTACTTAGCGAGATGCATGATGAGGACGTTCCCCCAAGCGTTTTGCAGGAACTCAGCGTACCCGATGAAAGCGGCCATTGGGAGCGCAGCCTCAAATTTCTCCAGATCGTTGAGCGCTATTTTGGCGCGGATAGCGCGCAGGCCCCCTCAGCAGAGGCGCGCCAAAGGATCGTTGCGGAACGGCTGATCGCGGATTGGGCGCAGCATCCACCAGCCCATCCAATCATCATCGCAGGCTCTACTGGTTCGCGCGGCACAACGGCTTTGTTGATGGGCGCGGTTGCCGAGCTTCCTCAGGGGGCAGTGGTTTTGCCCGGTTTTGATTTTGATCAACCCGCCTCGGTTTGGGAAGATCTCATGCCCCAGCGCGGGCCATCGGACGATCATCCTCAGTATCGTTATGCGCGGCTGATGGCGCAAAGCGGGGTGAGCGCGGGCGATGTTGCGCCTTGGTCAGGCCTGCAGCCGCCCTGCCCAGAACGTATGCGCTTGCTTTCACTGGCCCTGCGCCCGGCCCCGGTAACCGATCAATGGCGAATCGAAGGGCCGCGTTTCGAAGGGGTCGAAGCGGCCACGAAAGACATCACTTTGATCCAAGCGCCCTCGCCCCGCATTGAAGCAACAGCGATCGCCTTGGCTCTGCGCAAGGCGGCGGAAGATGGCAAGAAGGCCGCCCTGATTTCCCCGGATCGCCTACTGACCCGTCAAGTTACGGCCGCCCTTTCGCGTTGGGGCATTGAGCCAGATGATAGCGCGGGTGAGCCACTTTCCCAATCCGCGCCGGGCCGCCTTTTGCGCCATATCGCCGCCCTTTTCGGCCAAAAACTTACCTCTGAAGCGCTGCTCATTCTGCTCAAACATCCGTTGGTCAGCGCAGGCTCTGATCTGCGCGGGATGCACCTGCTATGGACCCGCGAGCTTGAGCTTTGGATGCGGCGCCGCGGCCCTGTATTTCCAACGCCAGATGATCTTCGCAGCTTTGCGGCCAGACATGAAAAAGACGATGGGCGTATGGCTTGGGCGGAATGGATTACAGGGCTGATCTTTGGGCTTGAGGCAATAGATACCCGCGCGCTCAGCGATCATTTGGAGGCACATATCGGCCTTGCTGAAGCGCTTGTCGCCGGCCCCGATTGCGCCGATCCGCAAGAGCTGTGGAACAAACAAGCCGGGCGCAAAGCTGTTGAAATCATTACGACTTTGCGCAACGAGGCGCCCTATGGCGGGCGCTTGAATGCCCTCGATTACGCCGATCTTTTCAATGCGGTTTTAAGCCGGGGAGAGGTTCGTGATCCCAAGGGGCCGTATCCCGATATCATGATCTGGGGAACGCTGGAGGCCCGGGTAGGCGGCGCTGATTTGGTTATCCTTGCAGGGCTGAATGATGGTACATGGCCCGCCTCGCCGCCCCCCGATCCTTGGCTCAGTCGCGATATGAGAAGGCGAACCGGCCTCACCATGCCCGAGCAACGCATCGGCCTTTCAGCGCATGATTTTCAGCAGGGTTTTGGCGCAAAAGAGCTTATCCTGAGCCGCTCCATCCGCGACGCCGAAGCACAAACTGTTGCTTCGCGCTGGCTTAATCGACTTTGTAATTTGCTCGCTGGGATGTCTGATATTGGCGCAGCCGCGCTGAAGGATATGATCGAAAAGGGCGATGATTGGGTCACTTTGGCCGAAGCGCTTGATACGCCCGATGCGATGAATTCCCCGGCCGCACGCCCCTCCCCGCGCCCGCCTGTTTCGGCGCGCCCTCGCAAGCTTTCAGTGACCCGCATCGAGCTCTTGATCCGCGATCCATATGCGATTTACGCCGAGTCCATCCTGCGCCTTCGCCCACTTGATCCTCTTCGCCAAACGCCTGATGCTCCGAAGCGCGGCACCGTTCTGCATGAGGTGTTTGAGCAGTTCATCATGCGCAATGCTCCTCTCGATTCCGCCCACCTTATGGCCATTGCGGATGAAGTTTTGGCCGAACAAGCGCCCTGGCCCACCGCCCGGCGCATCTGGCGCGCCAAGCTTGCGCGTGTGGTTGATCGCTTCCTTGAAGATGAGGCGCAACGACGCCAGATTGCCCAACCCATTTGCGTTGAAGCCAAAGGGGCGCTGACCTTCCCCGAGCTCGATTTTACCCTTACAGCGACGGCCGATCGCATTGATCAAACCCAAGGCGGCGAATGGGTGATCTATGATTATAAAACCGGGGCCCCGCCTAGCGTGAACCAAACCAAAGAGTTCTCAAAACAGCTGCTTTTGGAAGCGGTGATTGCCGAGGCTGGCGGCTTTAAAGATGTGGCGGTTGGCGCCGTTTATGCGGTTGAGTATATTGGGCTCGGGGCAAATCCCAAGAATGTTTCGATCCAACTTCCCCCCGGCGAGGTTCAGAAAATCGCTGCGGAACTGCGTGCATTGATTGGAAAATATCAAACCCGCGCGCAGGGTTATACCGCTCTGCGTGCTATGCAAAAGTCAACGTTTACAGGGAATTATGAGCATCTCGCGCGATTTGGCGAATGGGAACGCAGCGATCCTGCAATCAGTGAGGATGTCGGATGACCGCCCCGAATGATGCCACGCTGCGCCAAATCGAAGCCGCTGATCCTGGCCGCTCAACCTGGCTTGCGGCCAATGCAGGATCGGGAAAAACACGGGTTCTGACTGATCGGGTCGCGCGGCTTTTGTTGCGCGGCGTGATGCCCCAGCGGATCCTCTGCCTGACCTATACCAAAGCGGCCGCTTCCGAGATGCAGAACCGGCTTTTTGAGCGGCTCGGCTCTTGGGCGATGAAAGATGATGCAGCCCTTTCCGCCGAATTGAGCGATCTGGGCGCGCCCTCTGCTGATCCAGAGGATCTCAACCGCGCCCGAACCCTTTTTGCCCGCGCGATTGAAACGCCCGGCGGGCTAAAAATCCAAACGATTCACTCGTTTTGCGCCTCGATCCTGCGCCGCTTCCCACTTGAGGCCGGCGTTTCGCCGCAGTTCAGCGAGATGGAAGAGCGCGCCGCGAAAATGCTGCGCGAAGAGCTGATTGACGAGATCGCAGATGGCCCGCAGGCGCATGTGATTGATGGGTTGGCGCGATTTTATACGGGTGAGGATTTTACCTCTTTGACCGAAGAAGTGGGCAAGCGGCGCGAAAGTTTTCTACCCATGCCAGGTTTGGAGCAGATTCAAGGCTGGTTTGGGCTGCATGAGGGCGCATCGCAAGAACGGCTTTTGAAGGATGTGTTTCTGGGCGATGAGCCCGCGCTATTTGAGCGGATCATCCCTTTGTTCAATGCCTCGCAAAAGAACACCGATCACAAAACCGCAGCAATCATTCAACGCCTCGCGTCTCTTGGGGCCAGCGTTGAGGCTTTGCGCGGTTATGAACAAATCTTTCTAACCGGATCTGGTGCAAATATCCCCTTTTCCGCAAAGTTAGGCACTGTTCCAACCAAGGCCTGTCAAGAAACGCTTGGTGCAGATATCGACGTGCTCAACGCTTTTATGCAGCGCGTTGAAGCGGCGCGCGAAAGGCGGCTTGCGCTTTTTGCCGCACAGAAAACCCATGCTCTTTATCAATTCGCTTCGGTCTTTTTGCCCGCCTATGAAGATCGCAAAATGCGCCGAGGGGTGCTTGATTTTGACGATCTGATTTTGCGCGCCCGCAGTCTTTTGACCGATGCAGCCGTTGCACAATGGGTCTTGTATCGCTTGGATGGCGGGATTGATCACATCCTTGTTGATGAGGCCCAAGATACCAGCCCCGAGCAATGGAGTGTGATTGTTCAGCTCGCGCAGGAATTTACTGCGGGTGATGGTGCGCGCACGGATGAAGAGCGCACCATTTTTGTTGTGGGCGACCTGAAGCAATCAATTTATTCGTTTCAAGGCGCTGATCCGGCTGAATTTGGCCGTATGCGCCAGCAATTTGATGCGCATTTGAATGAGGTGGGGCGCCCGCTTAACCAGCTCTCCCTTGATCACTCGTTCCGCTCTTCGCATGCGGTCCTTTCTTTGGTTGATCGGGTGTTTGAGGCTTCGGGAGGCAAGGGTGTTGATGGCGAAACGCTGCATATCCCGTTCTTTGATCAGATGCCCGGGCGGGTTGATCTTTGGCCAGCAGAGCCCAAAGCCGAACAAGAAGAGCAGGGCAATTGGTATGATGTGGTTGATATCAAAGCCTCAAATCATGAAACTGTAACGCTGGCAAAAAGGATCGCGCGCCAGATCGCTGAAATGATCAAAAGCGGCTCTATTCCTGCGGAAAATGGCGAAATGTGCGCCATTACGCCAGGGGATTTCTTGATCCTAGTGCGCAAAAGATCGGGGATTTTTCCGCATATTATTGCAGCATGTAAGGCCGAGGGGATCGCGATTGCGGGGGCGGATCGCCTAAAGCTTGCCGCTGAACTGGCCGTGAAGGATATTGCGGCAACCTTGCGCTTCTTGGCGACGCCTGAGGATGATCTCTCATTGGCCGCCTGCCTGCGATCGCCTTTGTTTGGCTGGTCTGAGCAGGCGTTATATGATCTTGCCCATAATAGAACCGAGGCACGGCTTTGGCGCGCGCTTGAGCACCGGCGCGAAGATTTCCCTCAGACCCATGCAATCCTGCGCGATCTTCGCAACCAGGCCGATTTCTTGCGCCCCTATGATCTGATAGAGCGGCTGCTGATCACCCATGATGGGCGGCATAAGCTGCTCGCGCGGTTGGGCGAAGAGGCCGAGGATGGGATCGATGTTTTGCTGGCACAGGCGCTTAGTTATGAGCGCTCAGATATTCCCTCACTAACGGGCTTTTTGGGTTGGTTAGAGACTGATGACGTTACCGTGAAACGGCAGATGGATGCGGCTGGGGATCGCGTTCGGGTGATGACCATTCACGGAGCAAAGGGGCTTGAAGCGCCGATTGTGATCCTGCCAGAGACAACCAAATCAACCGTCAGCATTAGCAATGAAGTTCTCATGCTTGAAGGCGGGCAGGCCGTTTGGAAGGTAAGCCAGGGCGAGGCGCCGCAGGCGATGAGCGATGCGTTTGAGGCCCATAAACAGGCGGCTGAAGAAGAGAACATGCGCTTGCTTTATGTCGCGATGACGCGGGCGGAAAAATGGCTGATTGTCTGCGCCGCGGGCGATGAAAAAAGTGTTGGGCCGGAAAGCTGGTATGGGATGATTGAAGCCGGGATGAAGGCGGCGGGCGCTGCCACGCACAGCTTTGATGGGGCGCTTGGGATGCGGCTTGAGCATGGCGATTGGAGCGGAACGGTAAACGCAGAAGCGCCGTTGAGCGCGCCGCTGGCAACACGGAAAATCTTGCCCGATTGGGCGCGGATGGATGCGCCAGCGCCCAAGGAAGCGCTGCCAATTCTCGCGCCTTCCGCGCTTGGCGGGGCAAAGGCAATTTGGAGCGCTTTTGGCGGTGTTAGTGAAGAAGATGCGCTGCGCAGAGGCCGCCAGTTGCACCGATTGCTGGAATTCTTGCCGACCTATCCAGATGCGGATTGGCCGCATATCGCTCATGATCTGCTTTGCGCGGGCGAGGACGCAGCAACGGGCGCTGAAATCGCGGAGCTGCTGGGCGAGGCGGGGAAGGTTTTGCGCGCGCCCGATCTGGCATTTCTCTTTACGCCGGGGACTTTGGCCGAGATTGATCTTGCCGCCGCATTGCCCGAAATGAACGGCCAGAGAATGCGCGGCACGATTGACCGTTTGGTGATCGAGCCGGGGCGCGTTTTGGCGGTTGATTTTAAGTCCAACGCTGTTGTGCCGCAAAGCGTTCAGGATGTCCCGCTTGGGCTGTTGCGGCAGATGGGGGCCTATGCTTCAGCGCTGGCGCAGATCTATCCAGGCCGCCGGATTGAGACCGCGCTTCTTTGGACAAAAACCAGCGAGCTGATGCCCCTTCCACACGACATCGTGAGGGATGCCTTGCGAAACACCCCAGCATCTTGACCTATGGGGGGCGGCTCCCTAGGTTCTTAGCGACACATTGCCAAGGAGAGCATCATGGCCACCGTAGCCGTTACCGACGATACATTTGACGCCGAAGTGAAGGGCGCATCTGTTCCTGTGATCGTAGATTTTTGGGCCGAGTGGTGCGGCCCGTGCAAGCAGATCGGCCCAGCGCTTGAAGAGCTTTCAGAGCAATACGAGGGCAAGGTTAAGATCGTTAAAGTAAACGTTGATGAGAACCCGAATTCGCCCGCTCAAATGGGTGTTCGCGGCATTCCAGCGCTGTTCATGTTTAAGGATGGCGAAGTTGTTTCCAACAAGGTTGGCGCGGCTCCGAAGGCAGCTTTGGAGAGCTGGATCCAGGAAACCATCTAAGGCTTTCTGACAATCGAAATTATGAGGGCGCCTCGTTTTGGGCGCCCTTTTCTATTAAATGTCGCTCCAGCCTTTGGCATGAAGCGCGGCAATAATTCGATCGCCGGCATCATCACTGCCTGCGTTTATTGCGGTATCTTTCAAAAACCAGTGAATATATTGATCATAGGCGGGCTCGGCCCGACGAACCGCTTCAAATCCTGCCTGAACGCCCGTTTCTTCAACATTTATCGCGATATGATGAAAATCTATCTTGGCAAAAAGCAGCGCGGGTTTGTGATGAAAATAGCCCGCAAATGCCACGGATGAGTTCTGCGCCACAATATAATCGCAGCCGATCAAAAGCGGGCTCATGCGACCACAGCCAAGCAAAACGCGATCATGTTTTAGCGCAAGGGCGGCAAGCTTTTCGCGCTCATCATCGGTGTATTCTTCATTAGGGTGCGTGGTGATGACGATGCGGCGCTCAGGCTCGGCGTTGATCACGCAATCAATCATCTCAAACGGGCTCATGGTTTGAAAGCTGCGATGCGCATCGAGCTTTCCTTGCAGCGGAACATAGACAAAATTGCCGCGATAGGCATCTTCTGGTTCGGCGTGATATCTCCAGCGGCGCCAGCGATCTGTAAAGGCCGTCGCAGCTTTTGGGTCGACCGTTTTTGGATCAAAAGCTTCGTGCGCAATCTGCCATTCCCAGCGCGCGTCTGAGGTTTCAATTCGCCAAAAAGGGGAAAAGCCGCTTGGACGCATATTGAGCGCGCGGGGGTGAAATGGATTTTCCATATGGAACAATGAGTAACCGGGATAATCCGCCGACTGGGCCAAAGCGATCACATCATTCGGGAAATATTCAATCAAATGCCCGCGCTTTTTCAGCGCCCGCTCGACCTTGCCAAGGAAGTTATGCGCGCCGTTTTGCGCTTCTTGCAGCATCTTGGGCGGCAGGTGAATTCGGATGGGAAATTGCGTGCTCATTTGCGGGAAAGGTAGCCTTTGGCCAGTGGCTCGGCAAGGCAAACGGTTGTGAAAAGGCGCGCCCGTTGCCATATAGGCTTGAGTGATAAGGAGAGCGATATTATGGCCGATGATCAATTCCCCGGATGGCATGGCACGACGATTATTGGCGTTCGTCGCGGCGGCGAAGTTGTGATTGCGGGGGACGGGCAGGTAAGCCTTGGCCAGACCGTGATTAAGGGTTCTGCGCGCAAGGTGCGCAGGCTTAGCCCGGGCGGCTATGATGTTGTGGCCGGATTTGCCGGATCGACGGCGGATGCCTTTACGCTTCTGGAGCGCTTGGAGGCCAAGCTTGAAGCAGCACCGGGGCAATTGGCGCGCGCTTCTGTTGAGCTCGCGAAGGATTGGCGCACGGATAAATACCTTCAAAAGCTGGAAGCGATGTTGATCGTTTCGGATGGTGCTGAGCTTTTGGTGATCACCGGAGCGGGCGATGTTTTGGAGCCTGAGCATGATGTCGCGGCAATTGGATCAGGCGGCAACTTTGCGCTCGCGGCGGCGCGCGGATTGATGGATAGCGATGGCAGCGCCGAGGAAATTGCCCGACGCGCGATGAGCATCGCTTCGGACATCTGCGTTTATACCAACGGCAATCTGACTGTAGAAAGCATCAAGAAATGACTGATCTAACACCGCGCGAAATCGTCTCTGAGCTGGATCGTTTTATCATCGGGCAGAATGATGCCAAACGGGCTGTTGCTGTGGCTCTGCGAAATCGTTGGCGGCGCAAGCTTTTGGCGGATGATATTCGCGATGAGGTCTATCCCAAAAACATCCTGATGATCGGGCCGACAGGCGTTGGTAAAACCGAGATTTCGCGCCGTTTGGCCAAGCTTGCCCGCGCGCCGTTCATCAAGGTTGAGGCGACGAAATTTACCGAGGTTGGGTATGTTGGCCGCGATGTCGAGCAGATCATTCGCGATCTGGCCGATAGCGCCATTGCCCAGACCCGAGAATACATGCGCGAAGACGTGAAAGCAGCGGCGCATGAGGCCGCAGAAGAGCGCGTGATTGAGGCGCTCGCGGGCAAAGACGCACGCGACCAAACCCGCGATATGTTTCGCCGCAAGCTGAAATCCGGCGAGCTGGATGACACGATTATTGAGCTCGAAGTCGCCGATACTTCCAATCCGATGGGCAGCTTTGAAATCCCTGGTCAGCCGCAAATGGGCGGGATGATGAACCTTGGTGATTTGTTTGGCAAAGCGATGGGCGGGCGCACAACGCGCAAGAAGCTTTCGGTTTCTGAGAGCTACTCTGTGCTCATCGGGGAAGAGGCGGATAAGCTGCTTGATGATGAGGTCGTCAAAGCTGCGGCGCTGGAATCGGTCGAGCAAGGCGGGATCGTTTTTATTGATGAGATTGATAAGGTTTGTGCACGAAGTGATGCGCGCGGCGGGGATGTTTCGCGCGAGGGGGTTCAGCGCGATTTGCTGCCGCTGATTGAGGGCACAACCGTCAGCACCAAGCACGGCCCTATAAAAACCGATCATATTCTCTTTATCGCAAGCGGTGCGTTTCACATTGCTAAGCCTTCGGATTTGTTGCCAGAATTGCAAGGGCGCTTGCCGATCCGGGTTGAGCTGCGCGCGCTCACAGAGGCCGATTTTGTGCGGATTCTGACCGAGACTGATAACGCGCTTACGCTGCAATATAGCGCCTTGATGGAAACCGAAGAGGTCACTGTTTCCTTTACAAAAGACGGCATTGCCGCCATCGCGCGCATCGCCGCCGAAGTTAATCAATCCGTCGAAAACATCGGCGCGCGCCGGCTTTATACAGTGATAGAACGGGTGTTTGAGGAGCTTTCCTTTAGCGCTCCGGATCGCGGCGGTGAGGTGATAAAGGTCGACGCTGCTTTCGTTGAAAAGAACCTTGGCGATATGACAGCATCGACAGATGTAAGCCGCTATATGCTCTAAGAGAGCGCTGGATTTTCGCGTGCTTTCTGCTAGGCCTAAGGGGCTTACCTGGAGGCGCGCGTGACCCGTTTTATAATCCTCTCCCTTTTGGTCTTGGTCGGCTGTTCGGATCGCACGCTTGCCCCAATTGTTGCGCGCGCAGCCCTGACGGGATCAATCGAAAAGGTCTTTGTTGCCACCTCGCGAGATGTGAATCCTCTGGGCAATTTTGATGGGGCGCGCCGCCCAGATCTTTCCTATCTGATGCTTGATGTCGCCGTTCCGCCAGAGCATGAAGCGGGCAAAATTCGCCCGCCCTCCAAAACACCGAAACTGGAAAGAGAATTCTCGATTGCTGCGCGCAAAGACTACGGCGCCAACAAAGATTTTACCGCCGAACTGCGCCGCGCCATCGCGCAGGATTCAAGCGGTTCGCGCGAGGTAACGATCTATGTTCACGGCTATAACAACAGCTTTTCGGATGGCGCGTTTCGCACAGCACAGCTGATGTATGATTTCGAAATCCCGGGAACAGCCGTGCATTATTCATGGCCCTCGGCGGCCAATCCGCTTGGTTACACCCATGACAGGGATTCAGTTTTATTTGCCCGCGATGGGCTGGAAAGATTGCTGCGTGATGTACGCGCAGCCGGGCCGAGCCGCATTGTTTTGATCGGTCATTCCATGGGCACGCTGCTGATCATGGAGGCGCTGCGCCAGATTGATATCGCTGATCCGGGCTGGTCTCAGCGGGCGATTGGCGGGGTGATCTTGATCTCGCCAGACATTGATATTGATGTGTTCAAAACCCAAGCGGGGCGTATCGCTGGCCTGCCAGAACCCTTTGCTATTTTCGTCTCCCAAAAGGATCGCGCGCTTAGTCTCTCTGCCCGGCTCAACGGCAGCTCGGCCCGGTTGGGGCGCATTTCTGATCCGGCGGAGCTGGCTGAATTACCTGTCACTTTGGTCGATGTTTCCGAATTCGCCAATACGCCCGCTGCGCATTTCACCTTGGGCACATCGCCAGCGTTGATCACCCTTTTGAGCGATGCCGAAGCACTGCAAAAAGCCTTTAGCCGCGATCGCGCGGGCTCTGCGGGGCTTTTGCCGGGGACGTTGCTCACAGTGCAAAACGCAACCCAACTGATCCTATCGCCTGCGCTTTTGCTTACCAACGAGGCCCAATGCGCAAATAATGGCATCCAGAGGCGCGGCCGCTGCTGATTTGGCTTGTTTGGCACGCGCGTTAGCGCCAACAAATGCCTATGAGTTTCATTTCATTTCTTCGCGTGAATGCGCGCTGGCTGCTTGTTGGGTTTTTGCTAACCCTCACATCAAGCTGGGGCCAGACTTTCTTTATCTCGATCTTTGCGGGTGAAATACGCGCGGAATTTGGGCTGAGCCATGGGGCTTGGGGCGGGATTTATTCGCTTGGCACGACAGCAAGCGCGATTGTCATGCTTTGGGGCGGGGCGCTTACCGATCGGTTTCGGGTGCGCAGCCTTGGGGGGATTGTCGTTCTTGGGCTTGGTGCAGCTTGTTTGGCGATGTCCTTTGTTTCGGCGGTTTGGGCGCTGCCGCTGGTGATTTTCGCTCTACGTTTTGCTGGGCAAGGGATGAGCACGCATTTGGCCGGGGTCGCTATGGCGCGCTGGTTTATCGCCGCGCGCGGGCGGGCGCTTTCGATTGCGATGCTTGGGATTTCGGTTGGGCAGGCCTTCTTGCCGATGATTTTCGCAGCGCTTTTGCTGATCCTCGATTGGCGCGCGCTTTGGCTTATTGCTGCGGGGATGGCAGCCCTTATCGCGCCGCTGCTTTATCACCTGCTGCGCCAGGAGCGGACCCCTCAAAGCGCCGATGAGAAAGACCATAGCGCTGGCATGCAGGGGCGCCACTGGACCCGCCGCGAAGCGTTGCGCTCGCCCGTTGCTTGGCTGATGGTGCCGATGTTGATCGGCCCGCCAGCATGGGGCACGGCTTTACTGTTTCAGCAGGTGCATCTCACCGAAATCAAAGGCTGGGCGCTTGTTGATTTTGTTGCATTATTTCCGCTTCTGACAGTGATCTCCATCGCAACGACTTTTGCCTCTGGTTGGGCGATTGATCGCTTTTCGGCTATCCGGCTGATCCCGTTTCTGGCGCTGCCTTGGGCGCTGACATTTATCGTTCTGGCGGGCGCGCAGAGCATCGGCATGGCGGCGATCGGGATGATCATTTTCGGCATGGCAACGGGGGGCGGCAGCACGCTTCCCATTGCTTTTGTCGCAGAGGTTTTTGGCACCCGCAACATTGGCTCGATCAAAGCAGTGGCTGCCGCGCTTGGGGTTTTGGGATCAGCAATCGGGCCCGGCGTTACCGGCTATATGATTGATTTTGGGATCGGGTTTGAGACACAGCTGCGCGGCTTTGCATTCTATTTCATCTTTGCAGGGGGCTTTGCTTTGCTTGCCTCGCGGCAGGTGCGCCGCGCCTCCCACGCCAGCGCATCCTAGCGCCCGCCGCGCCGAAGATAGACATAATACGCGCCCTCGCCACCATGGCGCAGATGGGCCTCTGATATTTGCAAAACAAGCTGGGAAAGCGGCGCAGAATGCAGCCAATGGGGCACTTGATGCTTTAGAACACCGTGCCGAACAGGGATCGGCCCGCCATCGTCGCGAGGTTTGCCTTTACCGGTAATCACCAGCACGAGCCGCCTGCCATCGCTATAGGCGCGCTGAATAAAGCCGAGCAGAGCAGGGTGCGCCTGTGCAATCGTCATCCCGTGCAGATCAATGCGCGCCTCCGGGCTAAGCTTGCCCTTTTTCATCCGCCCAAAGCTTTTGCGATCCATTATGAGCGGTGCGGCCGCGATCGCTTCGCCAATTTTTGGCGCGAGGTCATGGCTGTTGCGCGGGGGAGACTTGGCCGCTTGGCCCAAAGCAAAGGGCGAAAAATGTACTGGCTTGGCCTTCTTTGGTGCGGGATGCGCCTGTTTTTCCTCAGCCGCGCGCAGGGGTCGCTCGGGGTGCATGGCGCGGGTATTGCGGCGCACGAGATCCCAAAGCTCTTCTTCCTCGGGGTGCAACTGGCGGCGCTTGCGACCCATCAGATCGCGCCCTCGGTTTCCATCGCATAGGCCATCTGGATCGGCATCAAAACGATCACACGGCCCGGATCACGCACACGCCCGGCGGCGCGCCCAGCTTCATCGCCGGTTCCAAAGAAAATATCCGCGCGCTGCGCGCCTTTGATCGCAGAGCCTGTATCCTGCGCCACCATCAAGCGCTTGATCGGGCCATTGCCGCCCTTTTCGATCCAAACCGGCGCGCCGAGAGGGGTAAATTTCGGATCAACAGCCACGCTGCGCATCGTAGTAATTGAGCGGTTCATCGCCCCAAGCGGGCCCTTTTCAGCGGGGACTTTTTTAACCTCGCGAAAGAACACAAATGAAGGGTTATGGCGCAGCAAATCTGCCCCGTCCGTAGGATTGCGGCGCACCCAATTTTGAATAACCTGTGCAGAAACCTGATGCGCATTATAAACGCCGCGGCGAACCAATTCCTGCCCGATAGAGCGGTATTGATGCCCATTCGCACCGCCATACCCAACCCGGATAACGCCGCCCTCTTCAAGGCGCACACGGCCAGACCCTTGAATTTGCAGAAAGAAAACCTCTACCGGATCATCTATCCAAACGATTTCAAGCCCGCGCCCTGCAAGGATTTGCTGCTCTTCAATGGCCGAGCGACTGTGCCACAGCTCGCCGGAACGAAGCTCTGGGGGCTTGCGATACAGCGGATAGGCATAGCGCGCAGAGCGATAGCGCGAACCGCTCAGCTCCGGTTCAAAATAGCCGGTAAAAAGCGCCTCGGCCCCGTCTTCGATCAGCACAGGGCGAAAGAACAGCTCAAAAAATGCGCGCGCAGAGGGCTGCGATCCGGCAAGGGCACAGATCGCGCGCCAATCGGCGCTTTTCATATCCATACATGTTTCAAGAAAAACATCGAGCGCGGCTTGATGATCATCCTCGGCCCAGCCGTTTAAATCCTCAAACCCAAGCACCGATACCTTGAGCTCATCCGCTTTGCCCGCGCCCGCCATCAGGCCCAAACCCACTGCCAAAACAAGGGCTGCGCCAATCGCACGGATCATCCGCCCGTGGCGACAAGCTGCCAGTTGAGGCCCTCAGAACCCATTACGCGGCGGAACGTCCAGATATCTTTCTGGCGTTTTACCTGGTTCGGATCACCCTCAACAATATCGCCTGCCGCATCATAAACAACGGATGTCAGCTCTCCGACAAAACGCATCGTGATTTCGGCCAGCTTGGTTTGATCATCCATCTTGGCGTCCAGCAGCTTCAGCTCGCGCAGGCCAACAAAATTCGCTTTGATCTTGAGGCCTTTATCTTCGCGGCTTGAAACAACCTCAACAAAGACATCCATAACCTCCTCGGAGAGAAACGGCGTAATTTCTTCCAAATCACCGCGTTCAAAGGCCATAAGAATCATCTCATAGGCCGCGCCCGCGCCTTGCATGAATTCGCCAAGATTAAAGCCCGGCTCGGCAGCTTTCATCGCGCTAAGCGCTTTGGCGGCTTTCGTGCCTTCATCGACGTGATCAAGAATATCCAGATCGGGCCCGCCCTCAACCACATCAAAACCGCTGCGCCGGCGCGCGCTTTCTGCTGGGGCAGGATCGCTACCTGCGCGCGGCGGCTCAAAGCCATCGCGCGTTCCAAGAACGTTTTTCAGCCGCAAAATTAGGAATACAGCGACGCCAGCCAAGACCAACAATTGTATAAGCGCAGAATTCATCGAGACCTCTTTCAAAGGCGCACGGTAGTAACGCGCGCTCACTGCACATATGTATGGCAGGGGTGGCATCAAGTCCACCACGGCGAATACCAAATGTTTGAGGGCAATATGCGGCTATTTCTTCTGTTTCTGGCGGTTCCAATGATCGAAATCGCGCTTTTCGTGCAGATTGGCGGGGCAATTGGCCTTCGTTGGACACTTGCGACCGTGCTGATCACCGCAGTAATTGGGACTTATATGGTCCGCACGCAGGGCGCTTTGGCGCTTGGCCAACTGCGCCAATCCATGAATGAGGTGTCTGATCCGAGCCAGCCATTGGCCAATGGCGCGATGATCCTTTTTTCTGGGGCGCTTTTGCTGACGCCGGGGTTTTTCACCGATGCGGTTGGGTTTTTGCTGCTGATCCCCGGTGTGCGAACCGCGCTTTTCTCGGCCATAGGCGCCCGTATGAAAGTTTCGACCTTCAGCTCAGCTGCGCAACAACAGCGCCGCGATCCCGGCGTTATTGATGGCGAGTGGGAAGAGGTTGAAAGCGATGCGCCGCGGGTTTCCAACCCATCTGGCCCGCCTTCGGGTTGGACTCGCCATTGAGCCGCCGCGCGCGCTCTGATACAGACAGGTAAATTTGATTTTTCAGGAGTTTCCCATGGCCGAAAACGGCGAAGCAACAGCCCAAGAACCCGCAGCCGTAAAGATGCAAGTTCTTGGCCAATTCATCCGCGATATGTCTTTTGAAAATATCGTGGCCCAAAAAGGCATCACCGGCGACGTGAAGCCAAATGTTTCGGTTCAGGTGAGCTTGGACGCGAAAAAGCGCCCTGTTGATAATCAGTTTGAAGTGGCGACGAAGTTTAACATCGTTTCCAAATCCGAAGATGAGCAAACCACATATTTCATCTTTGAGCTGGATTACGCGGGCATCTTTCACATTGAAAACGTGCCGGATGAGCAGATGCATCCGTTCCTTCTGATCGAATGCCCACGGATGATCTTCCCCTTCGTGCGCCGTATCGTAAACGACATCACGCGCGATGGTGGCTTCCCGCCGCTGAACCTTGATAACATTGATTTCGTTCAACTTTATCGCCAAAACATCACAGCTCAGCAAGCCGCAGCAGCCGAAGCGCCGGCAAACTAAGCTAGCTGAATTTGCGCCATAATGCGCCGTCGCCCATGCCTTCTATGAAGGTCTCATGGGCGGCGGCTTCTTCTTTTGTGAGGCGCGGATCAAGAGGATGCGGGCGGGGGCGGGGCCGCCAGCCTTCATCTGGTCCTGTAGTGTTTTTCTCTGAGTGTTCGGGCGCAAGAACCAAATCAGGCTGACGCCCGCCGATCAGCTCAAGATAGACCTCTGCCAAAATCTCACTATCCAAAAGCGCGCCGTGCAGGGTTCGGTTCGAATTATCGATCCCATAACGGCGGCAAAGCGCATCCAAAGATGAAGGCGAGCCGGGGAATTTTTTGCGCGCGATGGCCAGCGTATCAAGGGCGCGCTCCCAAGGCAGCTCGGGCATACGGGCGCGTTTGAGTTCTGCATTGAGGAATTTCATATCGAACGAAGCATTGTGGATCACAAGTTTTGCATCCGTCCCGATGAAATCAAGAAAGGCCTGCCCAATTTCGGCAAATTTGGGCTTGCCGCGCAGAAAATCATCGCCAAGCCCATGAACCTCAAAGGCCTCTTTGGGCATGGAGCGTTCTGGGTCGATGTATTGATGATAGGTTTTGCCAGTCGGCATATGGTTGTGCAGCTCAACGCAGCCGATCTCAACGATCCGATCATCGCCAGCGGCATTAAAGCCTGTGGTTTCGGTATCAAGAACGATTTCACGCATGGGCAATCCGCGCCTTTATTGCTTTGAGCACATCCCGCACGGCGGCGCGGGCTGCTTCAAGATCAACCGTCTCGATGATGTAATCCGCGCGGGCGCGTTTTTGCGCATCTGGCATCTGTTTGGCAAGAATAGTGTCGAATTGCGCTTCTGTCATACCCGGGCGTTCCAGCATGCGGGCACGCTGAATATCGGCGGGCGCCGAGACAACAACAACCGCATCCATGCGCGCATCGCCGCCGGTTTCAAACAACAGCGGGATATCAAGGACGATGATATCAGACTGAGCTGCGGCAATAGATTCGCTGCGATCTTCGCCAACCAGCGGATGCACGATCTTTTCAATCTGGGGCAGGGCTGCGGGATCATCTGCGATCCAGGCCTTAAGCTGCTCTCGGCTGACCGCCCCGTCTTCAATCGCTTCGGGGCGAAGGGCCGCAATTGGAGCAACGGCCTTGCCCCCCGGCCCATACATCCGGTGAACCGCCGCATCCGCATCCCAAACCGGTATACCCGCTTGAGCAAACATTTTTGCGGTGGTGCTTTTGCCCATCCCGATAGAGCCGGTTAAGCCAATGAGGAACGGTTTTTTCATGCGTTTAGAACGACTTGGCGCGTTTCTTCATCAACATCGGGACGCTGACCAAACCAGCGCTCAAAGGCGGGCGCGGCTTGGTAGATCAGCATCCCCAAACCATCAACGCTCGTGCAGCCGATTTGGCGGGCGCGGGCCAGAAGATTGGTTTCAAGCGGCGCATAGACAAGATCTGTTACGACAGATTTGCTTGTGAGCCCATCCAACGGCACCCGCAGATCGGGCTTGCCCTGCATCCCCAAGGATGAAGCGTTGACCACAACGCTCGCGCCTTCCAACATATTTCCCGCCTGGACCCATTCATAGATTTTGATTTTGGCGCCAAACTCCGCACGCAAAGCATCGGCGCGCGCGCGGGTTCTGTTGCTTAGGCGCACCTCGGGCACGCCCACATCAATCAGCGAGGCCAAAACAGCGCGCGCCGCGCCGCCTGCGCCAATCACCGCGGCAGGGCCAGAGCGCGGATCCCATTCGGGCGCACCTTTGCGCAGGTTTTCGATAAAGCCGTAACCATCTGTATTATCAGCATGAATCTTACCGTCTTTGCGGAAAATCAGCGTATTCGCCGCCCCGATAAGTGCTGCGCGATCGGTTACAAGATCGGCCATTTCAAGCACATGTTCTTTATGGGGGATCGTGACATTTAGCCCAACGAAGCCAAGCTTTGGCAGCGTTTTGATCACCTCGCGTAGATTGTCTTGGGAGACTTCCATCGGAATATAATGGCCGCGGATACCATAGCGTTTGAGCCAGTAGTTATGTAGCGCGGGCGATTTAGAATGCCCGATCGGTGCGCCGATGACGCCAGCCAGTGGAATTTTGAGATCACTCATCCTGCCAAATCTCCCCTCAGGGTGAGATAAGACAGAAATTCAACGAGCGGCAAGCCTAGAACGGTAAAATTACTGCCTTCAACGCGGGCAAAAAGGCGAACACCCTCTTCCTCAAGCTTATAGCAGCCAACGGAGGAGCGGATGCTTTCCCAGTTTCGCGACAGATAATCTGCTTGGTAAGCGGGCGAGAGTATGCGCATCGAGAGCCGCGCTTCGCCGATATGACGCCAGACGGGTTTGCCCTCTTCATAAAGCACAGCCGCCGAAAGCAATTTATGGGTTTGGCCGCTGAGCTCAGCCAATTGCGCGCCCGCCTCTTCAATGCTGCGCGGTTTGCTGAACAGTTTTCCCTTGAGATCCAAAACCTGATCACAACCAAGAACCAGCGCACCGGGCTCTTTCTTAGCGATCTTGCGCGCCTTGCCCTCAGCCAATGCATCGGCAATTTCGCGCGGCTTGGCTCCTTCGGCTAGAAGGGACGCTTTTATCGCATCTTCATCAATTCTTGCTGGCCGCGCCTCAAATTCAACACATGCGTTGCGTAGCATGATCTGGCGGATGGCGGAGGTTGAAGCGAGGATCAGAGGGCGGGTCATGTGGAAAGCCTTGTGGACAAACGCGGTGCAAACCCGGGCGCGGATTTATGGATAACTGGAGATTTGCCACTTGTCCCTGATCTCGGGCGGGATCGTCAATTGTGTTGGCTGTGTTATTCTCTGGGGACGTGGCAAATTTGTTGGCGTGGATAAGTGCGGCCGAGAAAGTTTCATACAGATTTATCCACATGTTAACTAGGGTTCATTTTTTCTAGTCTTTTGATTTTACTATGAAAATTTTGGCCGCTCACAGATCCTCTAAGATTCTCACGTCTTCTGCACAGGCGCTCATCTCTGTGGGGCTTTCTGGCGATAAGCGATTAATCCACATTGTCCACAGGCCCTACTAAATCATCATCCTTTCTTTTCTTTCTTATATTTATTTAAAAGGGGGCAGACAGATTGGCCTTCGAGAGGAATGATGGTGCAGGATATTCTCAGTGAAATATACCCTTGGGTGAAAAGCCTGCATGTGATTTCTGTGATCGCTTGGATGGCGGGGTTGTTTTATCTTCCAAGGCTCTTTGCGCGCCATACTGAAAGCGTAGAGAAGGGCAGTGAGACGGAAGCGCTTTTTCTGGATATGGAAAAGAAGCTTCTCAAGGTGATTATCAATCCGGCGAGCATTGCGACTTGGATCTTTGGGTTGCTGCTGGTGTTTACTGCGGGGGTCGTTGATTGGAGCAGTATCTGGCCTTGGGTAAAAGCGATAGCCGTGATTTTGATGACAGGTTTTCATCATTGGTTGATCGCGCGGCGCAAAGATTTTGTGAACGGTACGAATACGCGCAGCGGCAAAACTTACAGGCTGATGAATGAGGTTCCGACAGTTTTGATGATCGTGATTGTTATCATGGTGATTGCGCGGCCATTTTAGCGCTGAGTCGATCTGCGCGGCGGAGCTACGTTGACTCTCGGAAAGGTTTTGGGCTAGTAGGGGCGCAATTCGGCCGTCCGGCTGATATGATTTCCCATTTTTGACATAACCGCGCGCCCATTTGGGCCGGTATATCTGGATATTCCATGACGCTTGAGCAATTGCACCTTGCCGATCTGAAGGCAAAAACGCCCAAAGACCTTCTCTCCCTCGCTGAAGAACTTGAAATCGAAAACGCATCGACGATGCGCAAAGGCGATATGATGTTCTCGATCCTCAAAGAACGAGCCGAGGATGGCTGGGAGATTTCCGGCGTTGGGGTTTTGGAAGTTTTGCAGGATGGCTTTGGCTTCCTACGCTCACCCGAGGCAAATTATCTTTCTGGGCCGGATGATATTTATGTTTCGCCTGAAATGATCCGCCAACATTCCCTGCGCACGGGTGATACGGTTGATGGGGTGATCCAAGCGCCGCGCGAAAACGAGCGATATTTTGCGATCACCAAGGTGACGTTGATCAATTTTGAGGATCCCGAAAGAGCCCGGCACAAGATCAACTTTGATAACCTGACGCCGCTTTACCCTGATGAGCCGCTGAAGATGGAGATCGAAGACGATCCAACGATCAAAGACCGCTCGGCCCGGATCATTGATCTGGTTGCGCCTATCGGCAAAGGCCAACGCTCACTGATCGTGGCGCCGCCGCGCACTGGTAAAACCGTTTTGTTGCAAAACATCGCCAATTCCATCGGGCGCAACCATCCTGAGTGTTATTTGATCGTTCTGCTGATCGATGAACGGCCCGAAGAAGTTACCGATATGCAGCGCTCTGTGAACGGTGAAGTTGTGTCTTCGACCTTTGATGAGCCCGCGACCCGCCACGTAGCAGTTGCAGAGATGGTGATCGAGAAGGCCAAACGCTTGGTTGAGCATAAACGCGATGTTGTGATCCTGCTCGACTCGATTACCCGCTTGGGCCGCGCCTTTAACACGGTTGTGCCCTCCTCTGGCAAGGTCCTGACCGGCGGTGTTGATGCAAATGCACTCCAGCGCCCCAAACGCTTTTTCGGCGCTGCACGCAACATTGAGGAAGGTGGCTCGCTTACCATCATCGCCACGGCCCTGATTGATACAGGTTCGCGCATGGACGAGGTGATCTTTGAGGAATTCAAAGGCACGGGTAACTCTGAGATCGTTCTGGATCGCAAAGTCGCTGATAAGCGCGTCTTCCCGGCGATGGACATCCTCAAATCCGGGACCCGCAAAGAAGAGCTGCTTGTTGATAAGATCGATCTACAGAAAACATATGTGCTGCGCCGTATTCTTAATCCGATGGGCACCACAGATGCAATTGAGTTCTTGATCTCGAAACTCAAGCAAACCAAGACCAATTCTGAATTCTTCGATTCTATGAATACTTAATGAATTCAAAGAGTTAAATGATATGAGCACGATATATGCTCTCGCAACAGCACGCGGCAAAGCCGGGGTTGCAGTGGTCCGGATTTCCGGGCCACTGGCATTTTCGGCTGTGCGTATTTTGGCGGGCGATTTGCCCGAGCCAAGGCGCGCTGGCCTGCGAAAGCTACGCGATTCATCGGGGGATGTGCTGGATGAAGCGCTGGTTTTGCTCTTTGAAGAGGGGCATAGCTTTACCGGTGAAGAGGTCGCAGAGCTTCAATTGCATGGGTCCATCGCGACCGTTCAGGCGGTGCTGCGCAGCTTGGGTGAAATAGAGGGGTTGCGCCTTGCGGAGCCGGGCGAATTTACCCGCCGCGCTTTGGAAAACGAACGGCTCGATTTGGCCCAGGTTGAAGGGCTCGGTGATCTGATTGAGGCCGAAACCGAAGCGCAACGCAAACAGGCGATGCGGGTTCTCTCTGGGGCATTGGGTGAAAAGGCTGCTGTCTGGCGCAAAGATCTGATCCGCGCGGCGGCTCTGCTTGAGGCGACAATAGACTTTGCCGATGAGGATGTTCCCGTTGATGTTTCTCCGGAAGTCTTGAGCCTGCTTGATGTTTCAATCGCGTCCCTGCAAGCCGAACTGGCAGGAAGCGCCATGGCCGAGCGCATTCGTGAAGGCTTTGAAGTGGCTATCGTTGGCGCGCCGAATGCGGGAAAATCAACGCTTCTTAATTCGCTCGCCGGTCGTGACGCCGCGATCACCTCAGAGATCGCCGGCACAACGCGCGATGTGATTGAAGTCCGTATGGATTTGCGCGGGCTTCCTGTGACCATTCTTGATACAGCGGGTTTGCGCGAATCTGGCGATGTTGTTGAAAATATTGGTATAAAACGGGCAGTCGCGCGGGCGGAAATGGCTGACTTGCGGGTGTTTCTTTCAGCGGATGGGGTCGAGGTCAGCGCAGTAAAGAAGCGCCCCGGCGATCTATCCGTTCGCTCCAAAGCGGATATTTCGCCAACAGATGAACCTTCGATTTCTGCCAAAACAGGCGCGGGAATCGCTGATCTGATCTCTCAAATCGCTGATACACTAGAGGGGCGCGCATCAGGAGCCTCAACCGCGACCCACGAGCGGCACCGGCAAGCCATCGCCCGAACGCTTGATGCTTTGGCTTTGGCGCGAATCGAGGTATGCAACGGGCCAGACCGCGCCGAATTGGCGGCTGAGGAAATGCGAATGGCGATCAGAGCGCTTGATTCGCTGGTTGGACTTGTCGACGTAGAAAATATTCTGGATGAGATTTTCGCTTCGTTCTGTCTTGGAAAATGAGGATTGTTTCACGTGAAACATTTTGATTTCGATGTGATTGTTATTGGCGGTGGCCATGCGGGGAGCGAAGCAGCATCCGCAGCCGCGCGCATGGGCGTTCAAGCCGCGCTGGTCACATTTACCCGAGATGGTATTGGGGTCATGTCTTGCAATCCGGCGATTGGCGGGCTTGGTAAAGGGCATTTGGTACGCGAAATTGATGCGATGGACGGCGTAATGGGCCGGGTTGCGGATGTGGCGGGTATTCAGTTTCGCCTTCTGAACCGGCGTAAAGGGCCAGCTGTCCAAGGCCCACGCGCGCAGGCCGACCGTAAAATTTACCAAAAAATCATGCTTGCGGAGCTTTTGGCCCAAGAGAATCTCTCGATTGTTGAGGGAGAAGTTACCGATCTGTTGATGAATGGCGATGCGGTTTGCGGTGCAGTTCTCGCCGATGGAGCAGAGATACGCGCCAAATCCGTAATTTTAACAACGGGCACCTTCCTGCGCGGTCTGATCCATATTGGCGATAAGTCATTTCCGGGCGGACGGATGGGCGATAAACCGTCGATCAAACTAGCCGATAGGATTGATGGTTTTGGCCTGTCGCTTGGGCGCCTTAAAACAGGAACGCCTCCACGGCTTGATGGAAAAACAATCCGTTGGGATGTTTTAGAGGATCAGCCGGGCGATGATATACCGGTGATGTTTTCCTTTTTGAACAAGACCCCAGCTTCAAAGCAAATCTCCTGCGGCATCACCCATACAAACACCCAAACGCATGATATAATTCGAGAAAATCTTGATCGCTCTGCCATGTATGGCGGCCATATAGATGGGGTTGGGCCGCGATATTGCCCTTCCATCGAAGACAAGGTTGTTCGGTTTGCAGATAAAGAATCGCATCAGGTCTTTCTTGAGCCTGAAGGCTTGGATGTTGATACGATCTACCCCAACGGTATTTCGACATCGCTTCCTGAAGAGGTTCAAGAGAGTTACGTGCGCTCAATTTTCGGCTTGGAGGAGGTTAAGATCCTTCAACCCGGGTACGCGATTGAATATGATTATGTTGATCCCCGCGCCCTGAAGCCTTCGCTTGAGCTGCGCGCGGTTCCGGGCCTCTACTTAGCGGGCCAAATAAACGGAACGACCGGTTACGAAGAGGCTGCTGCCCAAGGGATGGTTGCTGGCCTGAATGCTGCGCGGGCCAGCCAAGGGCGCGCGGCCGCAGAGTTTAGCCGCACAAATTCCTATATTGGCGTGATGATCGATGATCTAATTTCTCGTGGAGTTTCAGAGCCTTACCGGATGTTTACTTCGCGCGCTGAGTTTCGGCTTTCGCTTCGCGCCGATAATGCGGATCAGCGACTCACGCCTCTTGCTGAAAGCCTGGGCTGCCTGTCTGAAAGGCGGCGCTGCGCGTTTCAGGAGAAGATGCGCAAGCTTGGCTCTGTGAAAGAAAGCCTAGAGGCAGCAAGCTTTACGCCAAAAGAAGTGGCGGCCGCAGGTATCAAAGTGAGTGCGGATGGGACTCGGCGAAACGGGCTTCAGATCCTCTCCTTTCCGGATGCGACGGTTCAACAGATGGCATCGCTGAACGAGGATTTTGCTGCGGCAGATTTTGAGATTCAGGAACAAGCTGCCCGTGATGCGCTTTATTCCAACTATTTGGAAAGACAAGAAAAAGATGTGGCAGCGCTGCGCCGGGATGAAGCGGTTTCGATAGATGAAAGCTTTGATTATTCCGAGCTTGTCGGGCTGTCAAATGAGTTGCGCGATAAGCTTTCGCGGGCCCGTCCGCTGACGATCGGACAGGCTGGGCGGATCGAAGGAATGACCCCTTCAGCGCTAACTCTCATTCTAACACGGCTTCGCCAATCTCAAAAACGGCGCAGCGCGGGATGATTGATGCTGGTCGAGAAGAATTTCTCGCTACGCTGAATGTTTCACGTGAAACAATTGAGCGGCTGGATACCTATGCCGAGCTGGTTGAGAAGTGGAATCCAGCGATAAACCTTGTTTCAAAGGGAAGTTTAAAGGATTTATGGGCGCGGCATTTTCGCGATTCGGCGCAGATTTTTAAACTGTCGAAGATAGAGCGCGGTGTTTGGGCAGACTTTGGCTCCGGTGGGGGCTTCCCTGGCCTCGTGATCGCCATTTTGGCCGCAGAGCTAGCTCCCAACGTATCAATCGTATGCGTCGAATCGGATGTTCGAAAGGCGACCTTTCTGAGAACAGTGATCCGGGAAACGGGAATCGCAGCTAAAGTAATGTCTGAAAGGATTGAGGCCTTGCTGCCGCTTGGGGCGGAGATAATTAGCGCTAGAGCGCTGGCTTCATTGGATGATCTGATTGGTTATGCAGCGCCTCATCTTGCAAAAACTGGGCGTTGTTTGTTCTTGAAGGGAGCAACATTCGAAAAAGAGCGCGCGGAAGCGCTTGAAAATTGGCGCTTTAGTTGCGAAGACTACTCTAGCGAAACGGATTCAGAAGCCGTCATTCTTAAAATTGGAGCTATCGAGCGTGTCTGATCCTTCTCGGCCAAAAGCCCCCAAAATTATCGCGGTTGCCAATCAAAAAGGCGGTGTTGGCAAGACAACAACGACAATCAACCTTGCCGCCGGGCTTGTCGAGCTTGGGTATAATGTTTTGATTGTTGATCTTGATCCGCAGGGAAACGCTTCAACGGGGCTTTCTGTCGATGATCGTGAGCTGACGACCTATGATCTGATTCTGGACGAAGCGCCGCTGAATGAGGTTGTTCATACGACCTTAATTGAGGGGCTGTGGATTACGCCGGCAAACAGCGATTTGAGCTCTGCGGATATCGAAATGGTGAGCCATGAAAAGCGCAGCCATCTATTGCATGATGCGCTTCGCCAGCCGGCGATTGATGGCTATGCCCTTGATTTCATTCTGATAGATTGCCCGCCTTCGCTTAATCTATTGACTGTAAACGCAATGGTCGCGGCTGATTCCGTTCTTGTGCCGCTGCAATGTGAGTTTTTTGCGCTTGAGGGGCTTTCGCAGCTTATGTTGACGATACGCGAGGTGCGCCAGACAGCGAATAAAGATCTCAGGATCGAAGGCGTTGTGCTGACAATGTATGATGCGCGGAACAATTTGACCAAGCAGGTTGAAGACGATGTGCGCGATACGCTGGGTGAAATGGTGTTTAAAACGGTTATTCCGCGCAATGTGCGGGTGAGTGAGGCGCCGAGTTTTGGCGTGCCGGTCTTGGAGTATGATAGCGCGTCGCGAGGGAGTGAGGCCTATCGGCTTCTTTCGGAAGAAATATCGGCGCGATACGCTGGTTAGGGAGAGTTCAAATGGCTAATAAATCACAAAAATCACGTGGCCTCGGGCGCGGCCTCTCAGCGCTTATGGCGGATGTTGAGCCCACAATCGCGGAGAATGAGGCCGGTGCCCGCCGCGCCGATCAGATGATCCCGATCGAGAAAATTCACCCGAATCCAGATCAGCCTCGGCGCAGGTTTGAGAAGGATGATCTTGATGATCTTGCGCGCTCAATCGCTGAAAAAGGCGTTATCCAGCCTATTATTGTTCGAGAATTTCCTTCTAATTCAGGTGCTTATCAAATTGTCGCGGGGGAGAGGCGTTGGCGGGCTTCGCAGATTGCCAAGCTGCATTCTGTTCCTGTCATTTTTCGGGATTACAATGATACCGAAGTTCTTGAGATCGCAATCATCGAGAATATTCAGCGCGCAGATCTTAATCCTGTCGAAGAGGCTGCAGGCTATCGCCAGTTGATGGAGAAGTTTGGCCATACGCAGGAGAGGTTGGCCGAGGCGCTTGGGAAAAGCCGCAGCCATATCGCCAATTCGATGCGTTTGCTTGGGCTGCCTGAAGGTGTTCGGGATTTGCTTGAAGAAGGGAAGCTGACATCGGGACATGCGCGCGCGCTTATTACGGCGGATGATCCAATTGCTTTGGCTAAGCAGATTGTTGCAGGCGGCCTGTCGGTTCGGGAGGCAGAGCGCCTTGCTAAGGGGCCTAAAGCGGCTAAGAAGAGCCCGAAATCCTTTGAGGCCAAGAGCGAAAAAGATGCCGATACGCGCGCGTTAGAGAGTGATTTGGCCGCTGCGCTGCGTATGAAAGTTGTTGTGGATCACGAGCCTGGCCAAGAGGCCGGAAAGATTACGATTTCTTACAAGACTTTGGATGAGCTGGATGAGTTGTGTCGCAAGCTTTCGCTTTAATTAGGCGAGAAGCTCGCGCAGAATTGCATTCAGAATGGGGCGGCCATTTTTCGTTAGCTTAAGACGATCTTGATCAATTTCCACAAGGTCTATATCCATTAAGCCCTTGATTTTATTTGTATAATCTATCTTTGTAAGCGTTTTTAGGGCGCTTAGGCTGATGCCTTCATTCACGCGCAGCCCCATCATAAGCATTTCAATGGCTTGATCTTCGTGCCCAATCTCTTGGCGCAGGTTTTCGCCGCGCCCTGCTTCTGCATCCATCAACCATTGAGTTGGGGCAAGGGGTGTTTCTGTGGCAAAGCGGCGGGTGTTTAGAGTAAGGCGGCCATGCGCGCCGGGGCCGATGCCAATGTAATCACCCGCTTGCCAATAGATCAGGTTGTGGCGGCTTTCTTGGCCCATTTTGGCATGGTTAGACACTTCATAAGCAGGAAACCCGGCCTTTTCGGTAAGCTCTTGGGTTAGCTCATACATGTCTGCGGCGAGATCTTCTTGGGGCAAGCCGCGCAATTTGCCCCGCGCGGCGCGATCACCAAAGGCCGTGCCCTCCTCAATCGTGAGTTGGTAGAGCGAGAGGTGATCCGCGGCCATAAGCAGGGCTTCATTCAGCTCATCGCGCCAAGCAGCGAGCGTTTGATTTTGGCGCGCATAGATCAAATCGAAACTGACCCTATCAAAGGTAGAACGGGCGATATCAAAGGCGGCGCGGGCCTCAAAGACGGTATGAAGGCGGCCAAGGGCGCGCAAATCAGGATCGTTGAGCGCCTGGATGCCCATGGAAATCCGGTTTACGCCCGCATCACGGTAGCCTTGGAAGCGACCAGCCTCGACAGAAGTAGGATTGGCTTCAAGGGTGATTTCAATGTCATTGGATTGGGGCCAGGCGGCGCGAATGGTTTCCAAGATATTGGCGACCAGTGAAGGCTCCATCATCGAGGGCGTGCCGCCACCAAAAAAGACGGAATTCAAAACGCGCCCCGGTGTTTCCTCGGCGGCGCGTTTGATCTCACTGATATAGGCGGCTTGCCAGCGGGTCTGATCTATTGAGGCAACGACATGGGAGTTGAAATCGCAATAGGGGCATTTGGCTTGGCAAAAAGGCCAGTGAAGATAGAGCCCGAAACCGCCCTGTTGCGACCCTGCCATTGCTAACCTTTAAACGCCGTGACTTCGATCTCAATCTTCATCTCGGCGCGGATCAGGCCTGCGACGATCATGGTCGCAGCGGGGCGGATTTCACTAAGGGATTCGCCAAGCGCGGGGATCAGTTCATCAACAAGGGCGCCATCGGTAACGGTATATTGGACGCGGGCGATGTTGTTCATGGCAAAGCCTGCTTCGGTTAGCACTTTGGCGATGGTGGCAAAGCAGTTGCGCGCCTGATCGGCGATGCTTTCGGGCATTTCCATCGTTGCATAATCATAGCCGGTTACGCCGGAAACAAAGCACCAGTCGCCCTGAACAACCGCGCGGGAATAGCCCATGGTTTTTTCAAATTCGGAACCGGTAGAGATAAGTTTGCGATCAGTCATTTTTGCCCTCAAAGCAATGGTTTACGAGTTTTTCAAAGGCAAGGGCGCGATGGCTCATGCTATGTTTTTCGGCCGGGTCCATTTCGCCAAAGGTGATGGAGTGGCCGTCTGGGATAAAGATCGGATCAAAGCCAAAGCCAAGATCGCCGCGCATGGGCCAAGTGATGCTTCCTGCGACTTTTCCTTCAAAGATTTCATCATGGCCGTCGGGCCAAGCGATGCACAATGTGGCGCAGAACTGGGCGCTGCGTGGCTCGGGCGCGGACTTCTCTTCGAGCAGATTCCAGACCTTTTCTATCGCCATAGGGAAGTCGCGCCCATTGGGTGTTTCGGCCCAGTCGGCGGTATAAACGCCGGGCGCGCCATCCAGCGCATCAATCATGATGCCGCTATCATCGGAAAGGGCTGGGAGGCCGCTCTTTTGCGCGGCGAAATGGGCTTTGATCCGGGCGTTACCGGCAAAGGTATTCTCTGTTTCTTCCGGCTCTTCAAAGCCAAGCGATCCGGCAGAGATCACTTCGATTCCGAAAGGAGCAAGCAGCGCGGTAATCTCGCGCAGCTTGCCAGCATTATGCGAGGCAAGAACAAGTTTCCTGCCGTCGAATTTACGCATTTACAGCAGCCTTTTGCGCGAGGATCAGCTCTGCGATGCCTTTTTCGGAAAGGTCGATCAGCTCGTTCATTTGCGCGCGTGAATAGGTCGAACCTTCGGCCGACATTTGCACCTCAACCATCTGGCTTGCGCCCAGCATTATGAAGTTTCCATCAACGCCGGCTTCGCTATCCTCGGGATAATCCAGATCAAGCACGGGCTGGCCTGCATAGATCCCGCAAGAGACAGCCGCGACATGATCGGTCAGCGGATCAGAGACGATATCACCTGCTTTGAGCAGTTTGTTTACCGCAAGGCGCAGCGCAACCCAGCCGCCAGTGATCGATGCGCAGCGAGTTCCGCCATCAGCTTGGATCACATCGCAATCGATGGTGATTTGGCGCTCGCCGAGCGCAGAGCGATCAACGCCTGCGCGCAAGGAGCGGCCGATAAGGCGCTGAATTTCAACGGTGCGCCCGCCTTGTTTGCCCGCAGCAGCTTCGCGGCGCATCCGAGTATTGGTCGCGCGGGGCAACATGCCGTATTCAGCGGTGACCCAGCCAAGACCGGTATTGCGCAAAAATGGCGGCACGCGTTCTTCAATCGTTGCCGTGCAAAGCACATGTGTATCGCCGCAGCGGATCATGCAGGATCCCTCCGCATGGCGCGTGACACCTGTTTCAATCGAAATCGGGCGCATTTCATCGAGTTTTCTGCCTGAGGGACGCATAGCTTTACCTTTCCGCTGGTTCTGCGCAGACATATCCGTGGCCGTGCCCATGGCGCAACCCCGATTGACGTGCCGCGCAGTTCGATCTTTAGTGTATGCGCAAAGAGAATAGGCGAAATGGCAGTTAAAAACGATCTTCTTTCCGAGATGAATGATCGCTCGCGCGAGGTGTTTCGCCGTGTGGTTGAGGGCTATCTAAGCAGTGGTGAGCCGGTTGGCTCGCGCAGCCTGACGCGGGAGATGAGTCAGAAGGTTTCGGCCGCCACCATTCGCAATGTGATGCAAGATCTTGAGTATCTGGGCCTGCTTGATTCGCCGCATGTTTCTGCCGGGCGAATTCCAACGCAGGTCGGTTTGCGGATGTTTGTTGATGGGCTGCTTGAGGTTGGCGATGTTGCCAGCGCGGATCGCGAGAAAATCGATGCGACTTTGGGCGAGAACAAGCGCGATGTTGGTTCGATGTTGGATCGGGTTGGTTCAGCACTTTCGGGTCTAACAAAGGGCGCAAGCCTTGTTTTGACACCAAAACACGAAGCGCCCATCAAACATATTGAGTTTGTCAGCCTTGGCTACGAGCGCGCGCTGATTGTGCTTGTTTATGCTGATGGGCATGTCGAAAACCGGGTGTTCAAACCCTCGCCCGGCCAAACACCATCCTCGATGCGCGAAGCAGCAAATTTTGTGAATTCCCTTGCTGAGGGGCGCACCCTAACCGAGCTGAGCGCCGTTATCGCCAAAGAGATAAAAGCGCGGCGCCAGGAGTTGAACAGTCTGGCCGCGGAAATGGTTGAAAACGGGGCAGTGATCTGGGAGGGCGAGGGTGATTCCTATGAGCGCTTGATCGTACGCGGGCGATCCAACCTGCTGGGCGATGGGGCCGAAGCAGAAGAACTTGATCGCATCCGCACCCTCTTTGACGATCTAGAAAAGAAGCGAGATATCGCTGATTTCTTGGAAATGGCCGAAGATGGCGACGGTGTTCGCATTTTTATTGGCTCTGAGAACAAGCTTTTTTCACTTTCGGGTTCCTCTTTGGTCGTCTCTCCCTATATGAACGCTGATCGCAAGATTATCGGCGCTGTGGGCGTGATCGGGCCAACCCGGCTCAATTACGGGCGCATCGTTCCGATAGTTGATTACACGGCGCAACTGGTTGGGCGTTTATTGTCGGACCGGGGGTAAGAGGTAGAATACATGTCAGACCCGACGAACGAAACTTACGAAGATAGTGATGCCGCGCTTGAAGCGATGGCAAATGAGACGCCTGATTTTGAGGGGGATACCCTTGATCAGATCGAACAGCTGACGGCAGAGCGCGATGATATGCGCGACCGTTTTATGCGCGCTTTGGCTGATGCTGAGAATTCGCGCAAACGTAGCGAGAAAGATCGCCGCGAGGCCGAGCAATATGGCGGTTCAAAACTGGCGCGCGATATGCTGCCGGTTTTCGATAATATGAAGCGCGCGCTTGAGGCGATTGCCGAGGATCAGCGCGAAGCTCAGGCGGCCTTGATTGAAGGCATTGAGCTGACCATGCGCGAGCTGCTCAACGTGTTTAATAAACATGGGATCGAGCTGCTTTCGCCCGAGGTTGGGGATCGCTTTGATCCGCAGATTCATCAGGCGATGTTTGAGGCGCCCGTGCCCGGTACAAAAGCTGGCGATATCATTCAGGTGATGACGCAGGGCTTTATGCTGCATGATCGCCTGTTGCGGCCTGCGCAGGTTGGGGTGAGCTCAACTCCCGGCTAAACCCTTCAATTCATAGATCAATTTAAGCGCCTCCATAGGCGTTAGCTCGTCGGGGATCACCTCGGCGAGCTTTTCTTCGGCAGCGGATGTTTTTGCAGGGGTCGCGGCGCGCGGGGGCGGGGCGGCGAAAAGCGGCAGATCATCAATGAGCGCTTTGGGGTTGGCGGCGGCCTCGGATTGGCCCTTTTCAAGCGCCTCCAAAACAACACGCGCGCGATCAACAACGGCTTGTGGCAGGCCGGCAAGCCGCGCAACCTGAACCCCATAGCTGCGATCCGCGCGCCCCTTGATCACCTCATGCAGGAAGATCACATCGCCTTCCCATTCTTTCACCGTAACGGTCGCGTTTTCAACGCCGCTCAGCTTATCGCTTAGGGCTGTCATTTCGTGATAATGGGTTGCGAAAAGCGCGCGGCATTTGTTGGCGTCGTGCAGATGCTCCATTGTGGCCCAAGCGATGGAGAGCCCATCATATGTTGCCGTGCCGCGCCCGATTTCATCGAGGATAACAAGCGCGCGATCGTCGGCCTGGTTGAGAATGGCGGCGGTTTCGACCATCTCAACCATAAAGGTTGAGCGGCCCCGCGCCAGATCATCCGCAGCGCCAACGCGGCTAAACAATTGGCTGACGATACCGATATGCGCCGATTTCGCCGGAACATAGGCCCCCATCTGCGCAAGCAGGGCGATCAATGCGTTTTGGCGTAGGAAGGTTGATTTACCGGCCATGTTCGGCCCGGTCAAAAGCCAGATACTAGCGCCGTCGCGCCCATCACTAAGCGCGCAATCATTGGCAACAAAGCTTTGCCCGCCTTGTTTGCGCAGCGCCTGTTCAACAACAGGGTGCCGCCCACCGATGATTTCAAAAGCGCGCCCCATATCGACTTTGGGGCGAGTCCAATTTTCAGTGCGCGCAAGATCAGCAAGCGCGCTTGCCAGATCAATCTCGGCCAGGGCGCGGGCGGCTGCGTGAATATGCGCGGATTGCTCGATCATTGCGGTTTTTAGGCTGTCATAGAGCCGCTTTTCGATCTCAAGCGCGCGGCCGCCAGCGTTGAGAATTTTGGTCTCCATTTCGCTCAGGGCCACAGTTGTAAACCGCACAGCGCTGGCGGTTGTCTGGCGGTGAATGAAGTTTTCCGAAAGCGGCGGGGAAAGCATCTTTTCGGCGTGGGCCGCTGTTGTTTCGATGAAATAGCCAAGGACGTTGTTGTGTTTGATCTTTAATGCGTTGATGCCGGTTTGGGCGATGTAATCCTGCTGAAGGCCTGCAATAACGCTGCGCCCCTCATCGCGCAGTTTGCGGGCCTCATCGAGATCTGCTTCATAGCCGGGGGCAATAAAGCCGCCATCGCGGGCAAGGATCGGCGGCTCAGCCACCAGGGCTTGATCGAGGAGATCAATCAGCGGGTCATGCTCGATCAGGCTTTTGGCAGCCTTTGCCAGCAATGTGGGCGCTTTGTCCCCAAGCAATCCATGCACAGCGCCGCACTGGCCCAGCCCATCGCGGATTGCCGCCAAATCGCGCGGTCCTCCGCGATCAAGCGCAAGGCGGGAAAGCGCGCGATCCATATCGGGAACACTGCGCAGCGCGTCGCGCAGATCGGTGCAAATGCGGCTCTGTTCCACCATAAAATCAATTGAATCGTGTCGCGCAGAGATTTCGGCCAGGTCTTGCGATGGGCTTGAGAGGCGCCGTTCTAGCAAGCGGCCGCCACCAGATGTGACAGTGCGATCAATCGCGGAAATCAATGATCCTTCGCGCCCGCCTGAAAGCGCATGGGTGATCTCAAGATTGCGCCGGGTCGCGGCATCAATCTGAACCGATCCACCCAAAGCTTCGCGCATTGGCGGGCGCAGCAGCGGCAGTTTGCCTTTTTGTGTGATGTCGAGATAATCAATGATCCCGCCCATCGCGCCTTGTTCTGCGCGGGTGAATTGCCCGTAGGCCTCAAGCGAGGCAACATTGAACAGATCGCAGAGCTTTTCATCGGCTGATGTACTGTCAAAGGAGCCGCGCGCGAGCGGGGTAAGGGATATGCTGAAATCAGACACTAATTCAGCCAAATCGGCCTCTAAACTTTCTGATATGATCAGTTCGCGCGGGGAAAGCCGGGCCAGCTCGGGGCCGAGACGCAACCGCGCGCAGGGCATAACGCGAAACGCGCCGGTTGAGATATCGACCCAAGCTAAAGCGCCCTCGTCGCGCACTTCGCAGTAAGCAGCGAGGTAATTGTGCCGGCGCGCATCAAGCAGGCTTTCTTCTGTGAGGGTTCCTGGTGTTACGAGGCGGACAACATCGCGCTTTACAACCGATTTCGAGCCGCGCTTTTTCGCTTCGGCCGGGTTTTCCATCTGCTCACATACCGCGACGCGAAATCCTTTGCGGATCAGCGTAAGCAGATAGCCTTCCGCTGCATGATGCGGAACGCCGCACATGGCAATATCTTCGCCTAGGTGTTTGCCGCGTTTTGTCAGGGCAATATCAAGGGCGGCGGCGGCGGCTTTGGCATCGTCAAAAAACAGCTCGTAGAAATCACCCATGCGGTAAAACAAAAGCGCATCAGGATAGGCGGCTTTGAGCTCGAGATACTGCGCCATCATGGGCGTTACATTGGCGTTTGATGATGTCACAGAGCAGCCCCCCGGCAGTTAGAGCGGCCACCTTACAAAGCCAACCTGCGGCAATAAAGCCAAGATTTAAGGTTTTGTTTGAGGCGGGCGCCTCTTGTCGTTAAAAGCATGAAACTATTGCGTTTAGGAGGCTTCAAAAGCGGCATGTCGAAATCACGGATTACATCGGAAGAGGCCTTGGCCTTTCACCTCGAGCCGCGGCCCGGAAAGTTTGACGTCGCGCCATCTGTGCCGATGACAACGCAGCGCGATCTTTCATTGGCATATTCGCCCGGCGTGGCGGTTCCTTGCGAGGCGATCGCGGCCAATCCTGAAACCGCCTATGATTATACCAACAAGGGCAATCTTGTTGCGGTGATCACCAATGGTACGGCCGTTTTGGGCCTTGGCAATCTTGGCGCGCTCGCGTCCAAGCCGGTGATGGAGGGCAAGGCTGTTCTCTTTAAGCGGTTTGCGGATGTGAACTCGATTGATATTGAGCTTGATACGGAAGACCCCGAGGCCTTTATCAATGCGGTCAAGCTGATGGGGCCGACGTTTGGCGGGATTAACCTTGAGGACATCAAGGCGCCTGAGTGCTTTATCATCGAGCAGCAGCTCAAAGAAGCGATGGATATCCCGGTTTTCCATGATGATCAGCATGGCACAGCTGTGATCTGCGCGGCGGGCTTGATCAACGCATTGCACATATCCGGCAAGAAAATCGAAGACGTAAAGATCGTTTTGAATGGTGCGGGCGCGGCGGGGATTGCTTGCCTTGAGCTGGTGAAATCCATGGGCGCCAAGCATGACAATTGCATTATGTGCGATACCAAAGGCGTGATCTATCAGGGCCGGACCGAGGGCATGAACCAGTGGAAATCTGCCCATGCTGCCAAGACGGATGCGCGCGTTCTTGCGGATGCGATGAAGGATGCAGATGTGTTTTTGGGCGTTTCGGCCAAGGGCGCGGTGACGGCGGAGATGGTCGCCTCGATGGCGCCGAACCCTGTGATTTTTGCCATGGCGAACCCCGATCCAGAGATCACGCCGGAAGAGGCGCATGCCGTTCGTGAGGATGCGATCGTTGCGACGGGGCGCTCTGATTACCCCAATCAGGTGAACAATGTTTTGGGCTTTCCCTATCTCTTTCGCGGGGCGCTCGATATCCATGCCCGTGCGATCAATGATGAGATGAAGATCGCATGCGCGCGCGCACTTGCGGCTTTGGCGCGGGCTGATGTTCCAGATGAGGTTGCGCTGGCCTATGGGCGCAAGCTTGCTTTTGGGCGCGATTATATTATCCCAACCCCCTTTGATCCGCGTTTGATTTATACGATCCCGCCAGCGGTTGCGAAGGCGGGGATGGACACAGGCGTTGCCCGGCGTCCGATCATCGATATGGAGGGCTACGAGCATGCGCTGAAGGCGCGGATGGATCCGACAGCGCAGATTTTACAAGGCATGTATGCGCGTGCGCGTTCTGCTCAGGCACGGATGATTTTTGCTGAGGGCGATGATCCGCGGGTTTTGCGCGCGGCGGTTGCTTATCAACGCAGCGGGCTCGGAAAAGCGCTTGTTGTTGGGCGCGAAACGGATGTTGCTGAGAAGCTCAAGGCCGAGGGTATGGAGGATGCGATTGGCGAGCTTGAGATCGTTAACGCCGCCAATACAGAGCACCTAGATACCTATAAATCCTTTCTTTACAACCGCTTGCAACGCTCTGGCCATGATCGCCACGATGTTCACCGCCTCGCCGCGCGCGATCGCCATGTGTTCTCGGCGCTGATGCTTGCCCATGGGCATGGGGATGGATTGGTTACCGGCGCGACCCGCAAATCGGCGCATGTTTTGGGGCTGATCAACAACGTGTTTGATGCACGCGCGCAAGATGGCGCGGTTGGGGTCACGGCTTTGCTCAACAAGGGCAAGATCATCTTGATCGCGGATACGCTTGTGCATGAATGGCCGGATGAAAATGATCTGGCGGATATTGCAGAACATGCGGCGGCCGTTGCCCGCGATATGGGGCTTGAGCCGCGTGTCGCTTTCGCGAGTTTCTCGACTTTTGGCTATCCGATTTCGGAGCGTTCCGAGAAGATGCACAAAGCGCCAAAGGTTTTGGATGGGCGCAATGTTGATTTTGAATATGATGGCGAGATGACGGTTGATGTGGCGCTGAACATGGAGGCGATGGCGCATTATCCCTTCTGTCGCCTTACCGGGCCGGCCAATGTTTTGGTTGTTCCGGCGCGCCATTCGGCCTCGATTTCCGTTAAACTGATGCAGGAAATGGCGGGGGCGACAGTGATTGGCCCCATTCTAACCGGTGTCGATAAGCCGATCCAAATCTGCTCGACCGGCTCAACGGTTAACGACATTCTCAATATGTCGGTGATCGCGGCTTGTGGTGTTGGTCAGACGAAGGGCAGCTAAAAAGAGAGGCGCGCGATATGGCAATCTATTGCTTGGGGTCGATCAATATTGACCACATCTACCGCGTGCCTCATTTGCCCGAGCCGGGGGAAACTCTGGCCGCGCTTTCTTACCAGCCGATGCTTGGCGGGAAGGGCGCGAATCAATCCATTGCGGCGGCGCAAGCGGGCAGAGATGTTCATCACATCGGCGCTGTCGGGGCGGATGGCGATTGGATCGTTGCGCGGATGTGTGCGCTTGGTGTTGGGGTTGAAAATATTCGCCTCTCGGATGAAGCGACGGGCGCGGCGGTGGTGAATGTTGATCCTGCTGGCGAGAACGCCATCGTGATCTTTTCCGGCGCAAATAATGATCAGGATGAGGCGCATCTGCGCACGGCTTTGGTGGATGCGGGCCCCGGTGATACGCTGCTATTGCAGAACGAGACCAACCTTCAGGCAGAGGCCGCCGCGATTGGCGCGACCAAAGGCATGCGGGTGATCTATTCTGCGGCGCCGTTTGATCTTGAGGCAGTGCGCGCAGTGATCAAAAACGTCTCTATATTGGCGGTAAATGCGCTTGAGGCGGATCAGCTTTGTGCGGCATTTGGGGTCGATTTGGCTTTGCTGCCGGTTCCACAAATCGTGGTTACGCGTGGAAGTGAGGGCGCGGAGTGGCGCTCAAATGAGACGGGTGAGCGGGTATTTTTGCCCTCGGTTCCGGTTGAACCAGTGGATACAACCGGCGCAGGCGATACCTTTGCCGGATATTTCGCCGCCGGATTGGATCAGGGTTTGGGTTCAAGCGAGGCGCTCGATTTGGCGCGCCATGCTGCCGCGCTAAAGGTAACGCGCCAAGGAACGGGCGAAGCGATTCCAAGCTTGGCGGATGTTTTAGCCTTTAGAGAGACAAAAAAGGGCGAGGCCTAAGCCCCGCCCCAATCAAATTCAGCCTGTTTAGAGCCTATTTCTTAAGCCGGCGATCGCGCGACGCGAGCAGCTTGAGGCGCAGCGCGTTGAGCTGAATAAAGCCAGCCGCATCTTTTTGATCATAGGCGCCTGCATCATCTTCAAAGGTCACATGCGCTTCTGAATAGAGCGAGTGATCGGACCAGCGGCCAACGGTGCGCGCGAGGCCTTTGTAAAGCTTGAGGCGCACAGTTCCGGTGACATGCGCTTGGCTGTGGTCGATCAGCGCTTGCAGCATTTCGCGCTCGGGTGAATACCAGAAGCCGTTGTAGATCAGCTCGGCGTATTTTGGCATGATTTCATCTTTGAGGTGAGCCGCGCCGCGATCAAGGGTGATTTGTTCAATCCCGCGGTGCGCTTCAAGAAGGATCGTGCCGCCGGGGGTTTCATAGATCCCGCGTGATTTCATCCCAACAAAGCGCCCCTCAACCAGATCGAGCCGGCCAATGCCATGTTTGCGGCCGTATTCATTCAGCTCGGTCAAAACAGTTGCGGGCGACATTGCGACGCCATTGATGCCAACTGCATCGCCGCGCTCAAATTCGACCTCGATATATTCGGGCGTGTTGGGCGCATCTTCTGGCGCGACCGTGCGCTGATAGACATAATCCGGCGCTTCATCGGCCGGATTTTCAAGCACTTTGCCCTCGGAGGAGGTGTGCAACAGGTTGGCATCCACCGAGAAAGGCGCTTCGCCGCGCTTGTCTTTGGCAACGGGGATTTGGTGCTGTTCGGCAAATTCCAAAAGCTTGGTGCGCGAGGAAAGTTCCCACTCGCGCCAAGGAGCGATGACCTTGATATCCGGGTTCAGTGCATAAGCAGCCAGCTCGAAACGCACCTGATCATTGCCTTTGCCGGTCGCGCCGTGGGCCACAGCATCCGCGCCTGTTTCAGCCGCGATTTCAACGAGGCGCTTGGAGATCAATGGGCGCGCGATGGAGGTTCCGAGCAGGTAGAGCCCTTCATAAAGCGCGTTGGCGCGAAACATCGGGAAGACGAAATCGCGCACGAATTCTTCGCGAACATCCTCGATATAGATGTTTTCCGGCGCGATCCCGAGAAGCTCGGCTTTGGCGCGGGCGGGCTCAAGCTCTTCGCCTTGGCCCAGATCGGCGGTAAAGGTAACGACCTCGCAGCCATATTCCGTTTGCAGCCATTTCAGGATGATCGAGGTATCAAGTCCGCCAGAATAGGCGAGAACAACTTTTTTCGGCGCTTGCATATGGGCATCCCTTGGTGGCGTATGTCGACGCGCGGATATAGGGTTTTGGCGCCAAGGGCAAGGTTTGGCGGCGATTGTTGCGCTTTGGCGGGGCGGGTGCGAATGTGCGAAAATCATAAGGAGAGTTTGAAGTGTTGGCTTGGCAGATTTTGATCCATTCGGTGCGGCAGGTTTTTGGCAATCTGGGGCCCGCATTGCGCATTTCTGCATTGCTCATGGCGATCCAGTTTTCGGTCACAACGTGGTTTGCCTCACGGATGACAGAGCTTGGCCTTGCTGATCCGCTTAACCCGCCGAGCGAGATTCCAGCCGGTGTTGGGGTTAGTTCATTGGCGATGTTGATCGTTGCTTTTGTCGCCGGGCCTTGGGTTGCTGTGGCCTGGCACCGCTATGTTTTGCTTGAGGAAGAGCCGGGCGCCGCGATGCCGGCATGGAACGGCGCGCGCTGGGCGGCTTATCTTTGGGCGATGTTGCGGGTTGGGATTGTGGTTGTAGGGGCGGTCTTTGCTGGGCTGATCGTTCTGGGAATAATTCTTACGGTGCTTGGTGTGATGACCCAAAGCAATGCGCCTAAGATGACGATTATCGCTTTGATTGCAGGTACTTATATAGGCTATCGGCTGTGTTTGGTGATGCCCGCGGCCGCACTTGGCGAGCGGATGAGCGTTGGCGCTTCTTGGAAGGCAACTGCGCCGGGCAGCAAGCAGATTGTTTTTCTGGCGATGATCCTGCTTGGGCTTTCGCTTAGCGTTCCGGTTCTTGGAGTGACGGTCTCGCTTATTTCTCCGGCGATTGGGATGTTGGTTCAGATGGTGATTTCTTGGGCGCTGTTCTTGATTGGGGCCAGTGTTATGACAACGCTTTATGGGCATTTTCATCAGGGCCGCGCGCTTGTTGGGGGGCAGAAGTGAGCGGGTTTTGCGCCTCGGCTGATGCAGCTATGGGCGAGATGCGGGCGTTGTTTGATCCAACGCCGCTTCAGCGCAATGATTTCCTTTCGCAAAAATATGACGCGGATATTTGGCTCAAGCGCGAAGATCTAACGCCGGTGCGTTCCTATAAAATTCGCGGTGCGTTTAATGCGATGCGCAAGGTGCGGATGGCCGCGCCAGAGCAGGAGCTGTTTGTTTGCGCCAGTGCGGGAAATCATGCGCAGGGCGTTGCTTTTGCTTGCCGGCATTTCAATGTGCGCGGGGTGATTTTCATGCCGGTGACGACGCCCGAGCAGAAGATCGCCAAAACAAGGACTTTTGGTGGGGATGCGATCGAAATCCGCCTTGTTGGGGATTATTTCGACGATACTTTGGCCGCCGCGCAGGATTTTTGCACAGAGGCCGGGGCGCATTTTCTTGCCCCGTTTGATGATGCGGATGTGATTGAGGGGCAGGCTTCTGTTGGGGCGGAAATCCTAGATCAGATGGGCGGGGCGCCGGATATGATCGTGATGCCTGTTGGCGGCGGCGGGCTTTCGGCGGGGATCAAGAGCTATCTTTTGGGCAAAGGGGCGGCGATTGATTTGCGTTTTGTCGAGCCGCTTGGCGGGACAAGCCTTGCCGCGGCGCTTGAAGCTGGTGCGCCGGTGACGCTGAATAAGGTCGATAGTTTTGTGGATGGTGCGGCGGTTGCGCGGATTGGGGCGCTGCCTTTTGAGGTTCTGTGTGATGTGGATCGTGGCGATGTTTTTGCAGCGCCCGAGGATCGCATTTGCACGACGATACTTGAGATGCTCAATGTTGAAGGGATTGTGCTTGAGCCTGCGGGCGCGCTGTCTGTTGATGCTTTGAGTGAGCTTGCGGATCAGATTCGCGGCAAGACGGTTGTCTGTATCACTTCAGGTGGGAATTTTGATTTTGAGCGGCTTCCCGAAGTGAAAGAGCGCGCGCAACGGTATATGGGGCTGAAGAAATATTTCATTCTGCGCCTTCCCCAGCGCCCGGGCGCTTTGCGGGATTTTCTCGAAATGCTTGGGCCAGAGGATGACATCGCGCGCTTTGAGTATCTCAAGAAATCAGCGCGCAATTTCGGCTCGGTATTGATTGGGATCGAAACGCGCAACGCGGCCAATTTCGAGGCGCTGTTTGCACGGCTTGATGCTGCTGGCTTGGTGTTTCGCGATATAACCAATGATGAAACTGTCGCGCAGTTCATTCTTTAAGCGGTCGCAGGCTCGTTTACTTTTTCAACGAATTGCATCCGCGATAGATCGAATGCGGCGAGGATTTCAGGAAGCTGAACAGCCTCTAGCTGGCCTTGTGCGGCTTGAGTCTCGCCGATTTGGCACAAGGCAGAGAAATGCGCAAAGCCAAGGTTGAGCGCGCTGCCTTTTAAGAAGTGAAGCTGCTCTTCGTATTGCGCAGGGTCTGGCGCGGCTTTGAGTTCTTCGATGACCTCATCAACCTCTTCAAGAAAAAGAAGAACAACCTCATTGAAATCCTCAACGCCAACTTCACTGCGCAATTCGTTTACTCGGATCCAATCAATCATTTTCGTTCCTTCTTCGGCCGCCAAAGTTAGGCAGAACAGATTTAGCCTAAGGCCTGTACGTTAAGGATGTGTAAGCGCGGCCGGTCGGACCTGTACAATTTTAGGTTTAAGTCTGCATTAAGCCCGGCGGCGTAGACCGATGTGAAATCCGGTTTGGTCCGGTGATATCCGGTGGAGATGTATTGAGTGACGGTTGCGCTAAAAATTCAAGAGGTTGCGAGCGCGGTTCCTGATCAGGGGGTCGTGCGAAAGGTCTTGGTTGTGGATGATAGCCGCGCGCAACGCCGCATTTTGTCGTCCTATTTGGCGCGCTGGGGCTATGAGGTTTTCGAGGCCGAATCAGGGATGGATGCATTGGCGGTTTGTGCCGCGGATGACATTGATTTGATCGTGAGCGATTGGATGATGCCGGGGATGAATGGCCTTGATTTTTGCCGTGAATTCCGTGGCTTGGATCGTGAAAACTACGGCTATTTTATTCTGCTGACCTCCAAGAGCGAAAAAGCGGAAATCGCGCGCGGATTGGATGTTGGAGCGGATGATTTTCTGACCAAGCCGGTTGCGGGGGATGAGCTTTTGGCGCGCATTCGAGCGGGCGAGCGGATCCTTGCGATGGAGCGTGAGCTGACCGAAAAAAACCGCCTTGTTTCCTCAACGCTTGCCGAGATTTCAACCCTTTACGAATCGCTGGATCGCGATCTGATTGAGGCGCGAAAATTGCAGCAATCTCTGGTCCGCGAACGGTTTCGCGATTTCGGCTCGGCGCAGGTTTCGCTCTTTTTGCGGCCCTGTGGGCATGTTGGCGGCGATTTGGTTGGGTTTTTTCCGATCAATGAAACGCAGATCGGCGCGTTTTCCATTGATGTTTCGGGGCATGGTGTGGCCTCGGCCTTGATGACAGCGCGGCTTGCGGCCTATCTCTCTGGTGCGTCACCGTCGCAAAACCTCGCCCTTAAACAAAACAGCGACGGCAGTTTTGCGCCACTGCCGCCCTCGGAAGTTGCTGAACGGCTCAATCGCTTGATCCTCGAAGAGATGGAGACTGAGCATTACTTTACCATGTTGCTTGCGGTGATGGATCTTACCACAGGGCATGTTCTGATGAGCCAATGCGGCCATCCGCATCCGGCGATTCAGCGCAAAGACGGAAGCGTTGAGTTTTTGGGCGATGGCGGGATGCCGGTTGGGCTTATTGCGGGCGCCACCTATGATGATTTTGAGGCCAAGCTTGAGCCGGGCGACCGGTTGTTGCTTTTTTCTGACGGGATAACCGAATGCCCTGATGGCAAGGGCGGGATGCTCGAAGAAGAGGGGCTGATTGATATCATGAATAGAAATCACGGCCTGAATGGGCCCGATCTGTTTGAGGCGCTTATCTGGGATCTGAATAAATACGCCCAGGATCAGGATTTTCCGGATGATATTTCCGCGATCCTGTTGGAATATTCAGCGCCCTAATGCGCGCGCGAGAAAGTCGCGATTGCCTTCGCCTGCAACAGTTTCAAGAGCAAGCTCAACGGGCATCCAGATGGCGCTATGATCTGGCTCGCTTGGCGGGCCCATGCAAGCAACCGGGCGCGCCAGGTAAATCGAGCAGAGCTTTTCCGCCCAAATATCGTAATCTGGCATAAAGACAAAGCGGCGAAACTGCCCAATCAAGCGGGGTGTGGCGATGCGCCAGCCCGTTTCTTCCATAACCTCGCGATGAAGCGCTGCGATCGGCGATTCGCCGGGATCTATCCCGCCACCGGGAAGCTGAAATTCCGGCTCGGGTGTGCGCTGAAAGGTTAGCAAAGCCTCCGTCCCACGCAGCAAAACGCCATAAGCGCCGGGCCGAAAGCTATAGTTGCGCTCAGGCTGCGGGAAGTCGCCATAACGTCTGATCATCGGGCAGGCCCTTTCGCAAGCGGTTGTTCGACCTATATGAACAAGGTATGCCAACGCATAACGCGCAAGGAAACCCCACGATGCTTGGATCTAAAATCGCATGGGACGATACCGTCCTCCCCTTTCAACTTGATCGTGCCGATATTCGCGGCCGGGTCGCGCGCCTTGATGGTGTGCTTGATCATGTGCTTGAGCAGCATGATTATCCGCCCGTGATTGAGGCGCTTGTCGCCGAGGCAGCGCTGCTTACGGCGATGATCGGCCATGCGATCAAACTGCGCTGGAAACTTTCGTTGCAAATTCGCGGCGATGGACCTGCGCGCCTGATCGCAACGGATTATTACGCCCCGACAGAAGACGGAGCGCCTGCGCGCATTCGGGCCTATGCGTCTTATGATGCTGAGCGGCTCGATCCCAAAGGCGAAACATTCGCCCAAATCGGTAAGGGCTATTTCGCCGTTGTCATTGATCAGGGCCCCGATACGGCGCCCTATCAGGGCATTACGCCTCTTGCCGGCGGCTCACTTTCCGCCTGCGCAGAGACGTATTTCGCTCAATCCGAGCAGCTCCCAACCCGTTTTGAGCTCAGCTTTGGCCGCTCGACTTTGCCGGGTGAGGCGGAGTCCTGGCGCGCTGGCGGTGTGATGCTTCAGCATATGCCAGAAGTTTCGCCTTTTGCGAAGGATGCGCCAAGCGAGGAAGGCGAATTGCTTAGCGCGGTTGATCTGCTTGAGGGAGATGACAGCGAAAACTGGAACCGCGCGAATATCTTGCTGGATACGGTCGAAGATTTGGAACTGATCGGGCCGAGCCTGCATCCAACCGATTTGTTGGTGCGCCTGTTTCATGAAGAGCAGCCGCGCGTGTATGATCCGCAAATTGTGAAATTTGGCTGCACCTGTTCAGACGAGCGTGTGCGCCAGAGCCTTTCAATTTATTCCGCAAAAGACATCGCAACGATGACAACAGAAGAAGGCAATGTGACGGCCGATTGCCAATTCTGTGGGGCACATTACATTTTCGAGCCTAATACACTGGGATTCGAGGCTGAACCTGCCAGCGAGGAGCCCAAAGGTGATCCAAGTTAGCGCCCAGCCTTTGATTGATAAGCTGTCGGAGATCTGTCGAACGCCCGGCAGGGAAACGGCGGATTTTGATCTCAATCCAAATGATCCGCGGCCAAAAGGCGGCAATCTGCGTCAAGCGGGCGTTTTGGTTGCATTGCAGCAGGGCGCGGCTGGATTGGAGCTTATTCTGACCAAGCGCTCCTCGGCGTTAAAGCATCATCCGGGCCAGATCGCCTTTCCTGGTGGCAAAGTTGATCCGGGGGATGATGGCGCTATTGGTGCGGCGCTGCGCGAGGCCGAAGAAGAGATCGGCCTGCCGCGCGGGAATGTTGAAGTGATCGGGGCGCTTCCGGCGCATGAAACCGGGACGGGGTTTTCAATGATCCCCATTTTGGGCCTTGTTAGAGCCGATTTTGAAGAGGTCCCAGAACAAGGCGAAGTTGAAGAGGTGTTCCGCGTGCCGTTACGCCATGTGATTGATCCTGCCCGTTATCAGATCGAAGGGCGCCATTTTCGCGGGGTGTATCGGCGCTATTATACTGTCGCTTATGGCCCTTATTATATTTGGGGCGCAACTGCGCGGGTTTTGCGCGGGCTCGCCGAACGGTTTGAGGGCGCCGATGCGGATTGATGGTGAATGGGTAAGCGCGCCAGCCACGCAGGCGGTTTTTGAGGCGATTGAGCGCGCTGGGCGCAGGGCTTATTTCGTTGGCGGCTGCTTGCGCAACGCGTTGCTTGGTGCGCCAATTTCAGACATTGATCTTGCGACCGATGCTCTGCCGAAAACAGTCTCTAATTTGGCAGAAAAAGCCGGTTTACGCGTGATTCCAACGGGTATTGAGCACGGCACGGTTACGATTATTTCCGGCGGGATCGCCCATGAGATAACGACATTTCGCAAAGATGTTGAAACCGATGGGCGGCGGGCGACCGTCGCTTTTTCAAGCGATATTTCTGAGGATGCGGCGCGGCGCGATTTTACCATGAATGCGCTTTATGCGGATCGCGGCGGCAATGTGATTGATCCATTGGGCGGGCTGGATGATCTGCTCGCGCGCAGGGTTCGCTTTATTGAGGATCCAGATCAGCGCATTCGCGAGGATTATTTGCGCATCCTGCGTTTCTTTCGGTTTCACGCTTGGTATGGCGATTTGGATGCGGGGCTTGACGCGGAAGGGCTGGCCGGCTGTGCCGCGAATTGCGCTGGATTAGACTCTGTTTCTGCCGAGCGGATTGGCCATGAAATGCTTCGTTTGCTTCAGGCGCGCAATCCTGGGCCCAGCCTTGGCGCGATGGAGCAGAGCGGCGTTTTGGCGCAAATTCTGCCCGGTGCGGGGATTCGCAGCTTATTGCCGTTGTTGCATAGTGAGGGGGATGACGAGCCTCAAGCGATCCTGCGGCTTGCTGCCCTTGGCGGGGAGGATGCGGCCAAGCGATTGCGGCTTTCTAGGCCTCAGGCGCGCGAATTGGCGTTTTTGCGCGATGAGGTGGGGCGTGTTACTTCGCTAAAAGAGATCGCTTTTCGCCATGGTGCGCAGAATGCCAGCAATGTAGCGCGGCTTCGCGCCGCCACCTTTGAACAGCCGTATTCGCCCGAATTAGAGACTGATTTAGCTCATGCAGCGGCGCAAATTTTTCCACTCAAGGCGCAGGATTTGAAGCAGGTTGGGCCAGCGCTTGGGGCGGAGCTGAAGCGGTTAGAGCAGATTTGGATTGAAGCGGATTTCGTGCCAGATAGGGCGGAATTATTGGCGATGGCCAAAGGGAATACAGATGAAAACGACGATTGAGCGCCTTGGCCATCACGGCGATGGTATTGCCCCGGGCCCGATTTTTGCGCCGCTTACGCTTCCTGGCGAAGAGGTTGAGGGCGATGTTGAGGGGGGCCGTATGGCGAGCCCGCGGATTCTGATCCCTTCGCCCAGCCGGGTTAAGGCGCCCTGTGTGCATTTCAAATCCTGTGGCGGGTGTGCGCTGCAGCACGCCTCAGACGAGTTTGTCGCGGATTGGAAGGTTGGCGTTGTGCGGTTTGCGCTTGAGGCGCAGGGGATTTCTGCGCCTTTTGAGCCGATCCAGACCTCGCCTGCGCAAAGCCGGCGCCGCGCGACATTTTCAGCGATTCGCACCAAGAAAGGCGCGATTATTGGCTTTCATGGGCGCGCCTCGGGGGCGGTTATTGCTGTTCCGGAGTGCCAATTGGTTCACCCTGAGATGATGGCGATAATGCCTGCGATTGAGGCGATTGTTGCGATTGCCGGTTCGCGCAAGGGCGAGATTAAGGCGACGGTGACCCGCGCTGAGGGGGGCTGTGAGCTTGCGATTTCGGGGGGCAAGCCGCTTGATGGGGCGTTGCGAATCACGCTTGCGAGCCTTGTCGAGCAATTCAAACTTGCGCGGCTTTCTTGGGAAGGTGAGCAGCTTGCTGAGCGGCGCGCGCCTTTGCAGCATTTTGGCGCGGCGGCCGTAAATCCGCCTCCCGGGGCCTTTCTGCAAGCAACGCCTGAGGGCGAAGCAGCGCTTTTGGCGGCTGTGACGCGGGCATTGGGCGAAAAACCGGGGCGGATCGTTGATCTTTTCGCTGGTTGCGGGACATTTGCTTTGCCTCTTGCGGTGCGTTCTGAGGTTCATGCTGTTGAAACAGAAGCGGAAATGTTGGCGGCTTTGGATCATGGTTGGCGCTTTGCCAAGGGTTTGAAGAAGGTCACGACAGAGGCGCGCGATTTGTTTCGCCGCCCGCTTTTGCAGGATGAGCTGGCCAAATTTGATGGTGCGGTGATTGATCCGCCGCGCGCCGGGGCCGAGGCGCAGATCAGCGAGCTTGCCAAGAGCGGGATCAAGCGGATTGCCGCGGTTTCGTGCAATCCCGTGACCTTCGCGCGCGACGCAGCAAAGCTTATCGCGGCGGGGTATAGCCTTGATTGGGTGCAAGTGGTCGATCAATTCCGATGGTCGCCGCATGTTGAGATCGCGGCGCAATTCACCAAGGGCGTTCGCTAAAGCGTGATCGCGGGCAAAATCTTTCCCTCTTCGCGCAGAGATCAAAATTGTGTATGGCTCTGAAAAACAAATGGGCAGTTCTATGTTAAAGCGGCGTTTCTTTCTATTGGGCTTGGTGGCGAGCGGGCTTGCGGCCTGCTCTTCGAAATTCAAAACCTATCGCGGCCCGCAGGTGACCCGGGTTGTCGTGCAAAAGGGGCAGCGCAAAGTCTATCTTATGAGTGGCGGCGATGTGATCCGCTCTTATGATATGGGCATGGGTTGGGCGCCCCAAGGCCACAAGCAATTTGAGGGCGATGGCAAAACGCCAGAGGGGCTTTATTTCATCGACCGGCGCAATCCCAACAGCAATTATCATCTCTCTGTCGGTATTTCTTACCCCAATCGGCGCGATTACGAGAATGCGATACGCCAAGGGCGCAAGCCTGGCGGCGATATTTTCATTCACGGCGAGGGTGGCAAGCGCACATCCTCAAAGCGCGATTGGACAGCGGGCTGCATCGCGGTGAAAGACAAAGAGATCGAAGAGATTTATGCTATGGTGCGTGAGGGCACGCCGATCCATATCAACGCGTGATTGCGCGAGGTTTCGTGCGGTTCTGGGGGCGCCTTAGCTGCCTGTGATCAGCGTCCACCAGATTTTGCCGTTGGATTCCTGATACCAAGCAAATCCAAGGTTAATCGCTTTGGCGTCTAAGATCACGTTGCGTGTGTCGGGCAGCTCCATCCATGCCGAAAGCGTTTCAAGCTCGCTCTCATATGTTTCAGAGATGGTTTCGCCAAGCATCACACCAGAATAGCCCGTCCGGGCAACGCGATCGATCGGTGAAGAGCCATCCGAGCCGAAGTGCCAGGGGCGGTTTTGCACCGACATATCGCGGGAATGGGTTGCGGCGGCGGCGGTAAGTTTGGAATCCAGCGAGACCGCGCCAACCCCTGAGGCAGAGCGCAGCGCATTGACCGAATCAAGCATGCGCACCTGAATTTTTGAGGTATCCCGGTCGTGAATACGATAGAGACGGGGCAGAGGTTTGCCATCAGCGCCCATTTGATTGGCGGTCGGCGCGGGCGCACATGCTGTTAGCAGCGCGATCAACACCGTAAAAATCACCGTAATTCGCAACATAGCCAGCCGTCCCCACTCAATATTCCGTCTAGACCTAGCGTTTTGTTGCGAAAGGATCAAACTCAACTCATCGTGAAATGGCGAATTGACGCTTCTTTGATTTGCGACTGCGGCTTTCGCGCCATATTATAGCAGGTGAAACGTATTTTCTGATTGGAGCATCCGATGTCGGATAAGTTTAACAAGCCTTTGAGCCGCCGCGGCTTCCTTTCCTCTTCGGCGCTTGCGGCCGGCGCGCTGGGCGCGATGCCTGCTTTTGCCCAGACAGAAGCCACGACCGAGGTTGAGGCGGATATTTCCGAAACGGTGCGCCGCAATATTTCGAGTTTCCGCTCGCTGGATTGGCAGCCCTATTTTGATTCGCTCAACAATGGCGCGATCCTTGTCGATATTACTTCGCGGGCGCTGCATTATTGGTCCGAAGATCAGTCGATTTATAAGCTTTATCCAACCTCTGTTCCCGCGACCGAGGATCTAACGCGGCGCGGCAGAACATCCGTTATTCGCAAAGTTGAGGGGCCGAGCTGGTCTCCGACACCGGCGATGATCAAGCGCAATCCCGAATGGCCGCCCTTTGTTGGCCCGGGCCCGAATAATCCGCTTGGAACTCATGCGCTTTACCTGTCTTGGACCTATTATCGCATCCACGGAACCCATGACACGCGCAAAATTGGGCGGCGGTCTTCGAATGGCTGTATCGGTTTGTATAATGAGCATATCGCAGAGTTGTTCAGCATGGCCAAGAACGGCACCCAAGTGTTGCTAATTTGACGACATCACGCGAGGATTGCTGATTAACCGCGAATCTTGCGTTTGCATTTCCGTGTGTTAGCTGCATATATATGCCTACGAGGTACAGTTCTGTTCCGGCGTTTTCCTCATTTATGGACGACCGGATTATCTGGAGGATTTAAAATGAAAAAGATCGTTGCTGCTGCTACGTTCGCGCTTGTTGGTTCCGCTGCTTTTGCTGGTGGTTACATCGAGCCTGTAATGGAAGCTCCTGTGATTGTTGAACAAGCAAGCGGTTCTTCCGCTGGTGGGTTCATCGTTCCACTGCTCATCCTGGCACTTGTTGCTGCGGCTGTTGCTAAAAAGTAAGTTTCCGCAAGGAGCTTAGCTTTTCAAGAATTAAAAGGGCGGTGTTATGCACCGCCCTTTTCACGTTTGGCCCTTAGTTTTTTGGGGTTCGCGCGGCCCGAAATGCAAGCTCTGCTCAGGCCAAGGCTTAGCCGAGCCAGCCCTTTAAGTTGGTGCGGATCGCCTCTGCGAGCGCTTCGATATGTGCGGGCTCATCATTCAGGCAGGGGATATAGGTGAAGTGTTCGCCGCCTGCATGCTCAAAGCTTTCGCGGATTTCCTCATTGATTTCTTCAAGCGTTTCAATGCAATCGGCGGAAAAGGCGGGCGCGATAACGGCGATGTTCTTTTTGCCCATTTCCGCCAGTTTCGCCACTTCTTCAACAGTATAGGGCTGGAGCCATTCTTCGGGGCCGAATCGAGACTGAAAAGTTGTGACGATCTGCGTATCGTCCCAGCCGAGCCGCTCTTTCAGCAGGCGCGTCGTTTTTTGGCATTGGCAGTGATAGGGATCGCCCTCCATCAGATAGCGTTTCGGGACGCCATGATAAGAGCAGACCAGCACATCGGGTTTATGCGCGGCGGCTGCATATCCCCGCTCGACTGATTGCGCGAGGGCATCAATATAGCTGGGCTGATCGAAATAGGGCGGGACGGTGCGCGATGCGGGCTGGTGCTTTTCTTTCATCAAGGCGCGGAAGAATTGATCGTTGGCTGTGGCGGTCGTGGCGCCTGCGTATTGCGGATAGAGCGGAAAGAAGAGGATGCGCGTGCAGCCCGCTTCGATCATTTCGCGGACCTTGGATTTGGTTGAGGGATTGCCATAGCGCATGCAGAAATCAACCATAACATCATCGCCAAATTCGCTCGCCAGCACATCGCGCAGCGCATCTGTTTGATCGCGCGTGATGGTGAGCAGCGGGCTTTCGTTGCGCTCTTCGTTCCAGATGGTTTTGTAGGCCGCGCCGGATTTGAAGGGGCGGGTTGTAAGGATGATCCCCTGTAGGATCGGTTGCCATTTCCAGCGCGGATAGTCGATCACCCGCACATCAGAGAGGAATTCATTCAGATAGCGGCGCATGGGCCAATAGCTTGTGTCGTCCGGCGTGCCCAAATTGGCGAGCAAGATACCGGTTTTTTCGCGCGGAATCGCCGGGTGATCTTTGGGGGCATGGGCCGGGCAAGTGGCTTGGGAATTGGTTTGGCGCATGTTTGGGTCCTGATCTTTTGGCGTTGGGCTGATGTTCTGTTTACAGGAAATAGCCGTAAGTGGATCATTTTTCATCTGTGGCATCTGGAAGCGGGGCCTCCACCGTGCCCAGCGCATCCGCAAGGCGGGTGGTGGCCGAGCCGGGGCGCAGCGGTTTTGGCTGGCTATCAGCCGGGGCCCAGCCGGTAAGGCAGATCAGCTCAAAGGTGGCGTTGATCCGGGCTTGGTCGGCGGGGAAGTTTTCGGCATAGATCTGCGCGGCGCGGGCAAAAAGCGCGCGTTTGCTGGGGGTTCTAAGGCGCGCGGCCAGAGCGTTGCCTTCGCCCATCGCCCGCAGATCGCGCATCAAAGCAAAGGCATCTTTGTAGGTCACATTGAGCGTATCCGCATCGGCAACAGGCAGGGCAAAGCCGCCGCGCTGAAGCAAGGCACCAAGATCGCGGATTTCGCCCATGGGGGCAACGCGCGGCGAAAGACCGCCGTTGATCTGGGTCTCGGCTTCGGCCAATGCGGCGCGCAATTCATGCAAGCTTTGCCCACCGGGAAAGATCGCAAGGAACAGCCCATCAGGCGCAAGAGCAAGGCGCGATTGAACAATTTGGCCGACCGGATCATCGGCCCAATGCAGCGCCATCGCGTGAATAATCAGATCATGCGCGCCGGGCGTAAGGGCGAGGCGTTCCTCATCTTCTAGAAAGGTCGCCTCGGGCCAATGCGCGCGCCAAAAATCGGGCTGACCTGTGATGATCGCCACTGATTTAAACGTTCTGTTAACCATCATTAGGCGATCCTGAAGCTCCTCGGCGGCGCGTTCATGCAAAAAGAGCGCGGCGCGTTGGGTGCGCGCACGGTTGCGGCGCAGGGCTTGGCGATCGGTGAGCGCAGGTGTTTGGGAGGGGAGGCGCATGGTTGGTTTTGGCTTTCTGGCATGGCTTTGGCAAAGGTAGGATTGAATGGCGAAAATGCAAAGCGTTCTGCGGCTTCTCTACCCGCCCCATTGTCTTGGCTGCAACTCAGTAGTCGCCGAAGAGGGCGCGCTTTGTGGCAATTGCTGGCGAGAGGCGCGCTTTCTTTCGGGTGCGCTATGTGATGCCTGTGCTGTGCCTTTGCCGGGGGATGCTGATCCGGGCGGGCATTTGTATTGCGATCGCTGTTTGGAGGTGCCGCGCCCTTGGGATCACGGGCGCGCGGCAATGATCTATGCGGGGACGGGCCGGCGCTTGATCCTCGGGTTAAAGAATTCGGGCCGTATTGATCTTGCGGTTCCGGCAGGGAAATGGATTGCGCAGGCGGCGCGCGATATTGTTGGGCAAAGCACATTGGTTGCCCCGGTGCCAAGCCATTGGTTGCGCCGTATTCAGCGCCGCTATAGCCCCAGTGAGCTGATCGCAAATGCTGCCGCTCAGGCGCTGGGCCTTTCATGTGCGCCGGATTTATTGCTCAAGCCGCGCCGCACTCCAAAGATGGATGGGCTTAGCGCTTATGCGCGTTATGAGAATGCGCGTGGCGCTTTTGAGGCCAATCCACGCCAGCGTTTGCGCATGGCCGGGCGGCATATCCTTTTGATTGATGATGTGATGACAACGGGCGCAACTCTCAAGGAAGCAACAGAGATTTGCCTTGAGGCGGGCGCGCATAAGGTTTCGGTTGCGGTGCTTGGGCGCGTTGCGGATGAGGTCTGATAGGCTATAACAAGCGCGAACAGATCAGGATTGCGCCCAAATGAAGCCCGTAGAGCTCTATACGACCCCGACTTGCCCCTATTGCATAGCCGCCAAGAAGCTTTTGGCCGCCAAAGGGGTTACCTATTCGGATGTGAATGTTGCGGCGGATCCGGCCAAGCGCCAAGCGATGATGAAGCGCGCCAATGGCCGCCATACGGTTCCGCAGATCTTTATCGGTGGCGTTCATGTGGGCGGGTTTGATGATCTCAATGCTCTGAGTCGCGCAGGCAAGCTTGACGCGCTATTGGCGGATTGATCCGTGATGCGGGCGGGATTGGTTCAGCTTTGCTCGGGCGATGATCCGGGTGCAAATCTGCCGCAAACGCTTGAATTTATTCGTGAATCGGCGGGCCACGGCGCGGGTTTGGTGCTTACGCCCGAGGTGACGAATTGCGTTTCTTCTGATCGGGCGCGCCAGAGTGACGTACTTGCACATGAGGCGGATGATCAGACTTTGAAAGCCTTGCAGGCCGAGGCAGAGGCGCTGGGCATTTGGCTGGTTATTGGATCACTTGCGCTCAAAACGTCTGATCCTGATGGGCGCTTTGCCAACCGTGGTTTTGTGATTGGCCCGCGCGGGCAGATCGCGGCGCGCTATGACAAGATGCATATGTTTGATGTTAGCGTTTCTGAAGCCGAAACTTACCGCGAATCAAAGGGCTATCGCCCCGGCGATCAGGCGGTTATTTGTGAAACCGATCTGGGGAGGATCGGGATGAGTATTTGTTATGATCTGCGGTTTGCTGCGCTTTATCGCGCATTGGCCAAGGCTGGCGCGCAAATCCTGACCGTGCCTGCGGCGTTTTCTCGTGTTACGGGAGCTGCCCATTGGGAGCCTCTTTTGCGCGCCCGGGCGATTGAAAACGGCGCTTATGTTTTGGCGCCTGCGCAATGCGGTGAAAATTCCAAGGGCCGCGCGACTTATGGGCATTCCATGGCTGTTTCTCCTTGGGGCGAGGTTTTGATTGATGGCGGCGAAGCACCGGGTGTTTCAATCGTTGATATTGATCTGGCCGAGGTCGCGTCTGCCCGCGCGCGTATCCCGTCTTTGCAGCATGATCGCGCCTTTTCGGGGCCTGACATCGCCGGGGAGGGTGGGGTATGAGCGCAGAGAATGATCCCCTCGCCGTCGCGCTGTTTTCCGAGATTTTTATGGCGGATCAGCTTGCCCGGAACCGGCTTTCCAAGGCTTTGCCCAAGGGGATGGAGCTGAGCCATTTTTCCGTGCTCAACAATCTTGCCCGTTCCAATGAAGAGCGCACGCCCGCACAATTGGCCAAGGCTTTTCACGTAACCCGCGGCGCGATGACCAATACGCTTTCCAAGCTGGAATGGGCGGGCCATGTGCATGTGCGCCCCGATTGGGATGATGCGCGGCGCAAGTTTGTGTCTATTTCGCCTTCGGGGCGCGCCGCATGCGATGCTGCCCTTGCTGCGATCACGCCGATCATTGGCGAAGTGGTTGAAGCGATTGGCAGCGAAAAGGTTCGCGCCGCTTTGCCCGTTTTGCGCGAGATGCGCGAGCGGCTGGGCGAAGACGGCTAGGCAGGTTTCGTGCTTGTTGTGACGTAGTTGACTGACAGGTCCCGCGAGGAAAGAGACCAGCTCCAGCCAAGCGGATTAAACACAAAGCCTTTGCGATCAATCGGCTCAAGCCCCGCGCCCTCAATCAATGCAAAAAGCTCATCGGGTGTGATGAATTTCTCAAACTCATGGGTGCCGCGCGGCAGCCAGCGCATGATCACCTCAGCGCCAAAAATCGCCATCATATAGCTTTTGGGATTGCGGTTGATCGTTGAGCAGATCATCAGCCCGCCGGGTTTGAGCAGCTCTTGGCAGGCGGTCAGATAGGCCTGCGGATCTGAGACATGCTCCACCACTTCCATATTCAGCACCGCATCAAATCGCTCGCCCGCGGCGGCCATTTCTTCGGCGGTGATGTTGCGATAGTCGATGTTTAGGCCGGATTGTTCTGCATGGATTTGGGCGACCGGGATATTGCCCGCCGCCGCATCCGCCCCAACAACATCCGCGCCAAGCCGCGCCATTGGTTCGGCCAGAAGCCCGCCGCCGCAGCCGATATCCAGAATGCGCAGCCCTTTGAATGGCAACGACTCACTTAAATCGCGATCATATTCGGCGGCAATCTGGCTGGTGATATAATCGAGCCGGCAGGGGTTGAGCATATGGAGCGGCTTGAATTTGCCATTGGGATCCCACCATTCAGCGGCCATCGCTTCAAATTTGGCAACTTCGCTTGGATCAACAGTTGTATGGGCAGGGTTCATGCCATCGGCTCCTGAAAATTCTTATGTGCCCCATGGAAGGGCGGGCTTTGGAACTATATAACCCTCTTATGGACAAATTCGCAGGCCCCAAAACAGCGCAGAGCTTTCTTTATCCGCAAACCGCTCCGTTTGATCAACGGATGCTCGCGGTTGGCGATGGGCATGAGCTTTATGTTGAGCAATGCGGCAATCCCGATGGCATTCCTGTTGTGGTGTTGCATGGCGGGCCCGGCGGGGGCTGTAGCCCGGCGATGCGGCGCTATTTTGATGGCTCGGCTTTTCGCATCGTGCTGTTTGATCAGCGCGGCTGCGGGCGCTCGATCCCGCATGCGAGCGTCGAGGACAATACAACTTGGCATCTCGTGGCCGATATCGAGACGATCCGCGAGGCGCTTGGGATTGAGCAATGGGTTGTGTTTGGCGGCAGTTGGGGCGCGACCCTTTCGCTGATCTATGCCCAAGCGCACCCGGATCGCGCGCTGCATTTGGTGCTGCGCGGGGTTTTCTTGATGATGCAGCGCGAGCTGGATTGGTTTTATGGCGGCGGCGCTGGGCAGTTTTGGCCGGATTTATGGGCGCGCTTTGCCGGGCTGATCCCTGAAGCTGAGCAGAGCGATTTGATTGGCGCCTATCATAAGCGGCTTTTTTCGGGCGATCGCAATGAAGAGATCATCCATGGGCGCGCTTGGTCGGCTTGGGAAAACGCATTGGCGGCAATCGGATCAGATGGGCATGGCGGCGAAAGCCCGCCGGAATATGCGCGCGCCTTTGCCCGGATCGAGAATCACTATTTCACCCATGGCGGATTTCTGCGCGAAGACGGGCAGATTTTGGCCGATGTTGGCAAAATCGCCCATATTCCGGGGACGATTGTGCAGGGCCGTTACGATATGATTTGCCCACCAACATCCGCTTGGGTGCTGCATAAGGCTTGGCCCGCGTCCAAAATGCGGATCGTGCCGCGCGCAGGCCATGCGCTAAGCGAGCCGGGAATTTCGGCAGAACTGGTGCGCGCCACGGATCGGATCGCGCAAGGGCTGGACTAGGGCAGGCGCGCTAGGGGTTGCAGACTCGGCCCCTCTGCCGTATATCCCCCTCAACAGCGGCGCGACGGAGATGATCCAACGCTCCACCGGAAAGTTTAACGGGCCGCGCGCCCGTTTTTTTGTGCTTGAAAGGCCGATGCCTGAAATGTCTGATCTGATTGCTAAAGCTTCAGTTGATCGCCGTCTGGCCGAGATCATCACACCTGTGATTGAGGATCTCGGGTTTGAGCTTGTGCGCGTGCGCTTTATGAGCGGCGCGAAGCAAAAAACCGTTCAAATCATGGCCGAGCGCCCCGATGGCGGCATCGACGTTGATGAATGTGCCAAGATTTCTACTGCGATTTCGGCTATTTTGGATGTTGAGGATCCGATTGAGGATGAATATACGCTTGAGGTTTCAAGCCCCGGCATTGATCGCCCCCTGACCCGGCTCAAGGATTTTGAAGCATGGGAAGGCTATGAGGCCAAGATCGAGACCACCGAATTGATTGATGGGCAGCGCCGTTTTAAGGGATCGTTGGCCGGGGTTGAGGGCGATGAGATCTTGATCAACATCGAGGCCGGCACGATCGGCCTGAATTTTGATTTGCTCGCGGATGCCAAGCTGATCCTAACGGATGAGTTGATCCGCGAGATGCTAAACCAGCGTAAGGCCGCTGGGATTATCGACGAGAGTAAATTCGACAATATTGAAACCGAAGCCGGTTCTGAGGAGGACTGACGCATGGCCATTACCAGTGCAAACCAGCTTGAGCTGTTGCAAACCGCCGAGGCTGTTGCCCGCGAAAAAATGATCGACCCCGGATTGGTGGTTGAGGCGATGGAAGAAAGCCTCGCTCGGGCGGCGAAGTCTCGCTACGGCTCGGAGATGGATATTCGCGTCTCTATTGATCGCAAGACTGGGCGCGCAACATTCACGCGCGTTCGTACGGTTGTTGCGGATGATGAGCTTGAGAATTACCAAGCCGAAGTGACGGTTGATCAGGCCAAAGATTATCTTGAAAACCCTGCGATTGGCGATGAGATCCGCGATGAGGTTCCACCAGTAGAGATGGGCCGTATTGCTGCGCAATCTGCCAAGCAAGTGATCCTTCAGAAGGTTCGCGAAGCTGAGCGTGACAGCCAGTATGAAGAATTCAAAGATCGCGCCGGCACCATTATAAATGGTCTGGTGAAGCGCGAAGAATACGGCAATGTGATTGTTGATGTTGGCCGTGGTGAAGGCATCCTGCGCCGCAACGAAAAGATCGGCCGCGAAAGCTATCGCCCGAATGACCGTGTGCGTTGCTACATCAAAGAAGTGCGCCGTGAAGCGCGCGGCCCGCAGATTTTCTTATCCCGTACAGCGCCGGAATTCATGTCTGAGCTGTTCAAGATGGAAGTGCCCGAAATTTATGATGGCATCATCGAGATCAAAGCCGTTGCCCGCGATCCCGGTTCGCGCGCGAAGATCGCAGTGATTTCTTATGACAACTCGATTGATCCTGTTGGCGCCTGTGTTGGTATGCGCGGCAGCCGTGTTCAGGCCGTTGTGAATGAGCTTCAGGGCGAGAAAATCGATATCATTCCCTGGAATGAAGATGCGCCGACCTTCCTTGTGAATGCGCTTCAGCCTGCTGAGGTTTCCAAGGTTGTTTTGGATGAAGATGCGGGCAAAATCGAAGTGGTTGTGCCCGATGAGCAGCTTTCCTTGGCGATTGGCCGTCGTGGCCAGAACGTGCGCCTTGCGTCGCAGCTCACGGGTCTGGACATTGATATTCTGACCGAGGCCGAAGAATCCGAGCGCCGCCAAGCCGAATTTGCGGCCCGTACGCAGCTGTTCATGGATGCGCTTGATCTGGATGAATTCTTTGCGCAATTGCTGGTTTCCGAAGGGTTCACCAACCTTGAAGAAGTCGCCTATGTGGCCGTTGAAGAATTGACCGTGATTGATGGAGTTGATGAAGCCACGGCTGGCGAATTGCAGGCCCGTGCCCGCGATACGCTTGAAGCAGCAACCAAGCAGGCGCTGGCAAATGCCCGCGCACTTGGTGTTGAGGATAGCTTGGTTGAATTTGAGGGCCTGACACCCCAAATGATCGAAGCCCTTGCCAATGATGGCGTGAAAACGCTCGAAGATTTCGCGACCTGTGCGGATTGGGAATTGGCCGGCGGTTGGACAACCGAGAATGGCGAGCGTAAAAAAGATGACGGCGTTCTTGAGCCCTTTGACGTAAGCCTTGAAGAAGCGCAAAATATGGTCATGACCGCGCGTATTCAGCTTGGTTGGGTTGATCCTGCTGATCTTGAGCCTGCTGTTTCGGAAGAAGACGCAGCATCCGAGGAGGCCGAGGCCTAAGCGGGCTTCGGAGCATCTGATGGGTCGCGGCGGGAGCACCAAGAATAAGGATGAGGCCGAAAGGCGCTGCATTGTGAGCGGTGAGGTTCAGCCCAAGGCTGGCCTTATCCGCTTTGTGGTCAGCCCGGATGGGCTGCTCGTTCCGGATCTTGGCGAGAAATTGCCGGGCCGCGGCATTTGGATTTCGTCGGATCGCGATGTGATCGATCAGGCGGTGGCGAAAAAGGCGTTTGCCCGTGCGGCGCGCGCTGATGTGACGGTGCCGGATGCGCTGTCGGACCTTGTTGAAAAGGCGCTGGCGCAGCGGATCGTGAACCTGCTCTCTTTGGCGCGTAAAGCGGGCCAAGCGGTTGTTGGGTTCGAGAAGGTTAAATCGTGGCTGGCCGATGGGCGGGCCAAAGTGCTTTTGCAGGCCTCGGATGGCTCAGAGCGCGGAAAAGGCAAATTATGGACCCCGGAAGGGGGCCGTTGGTTTGGCCTGATGACGAGCTCAGAATTGGGTTTGGCATTCGGGCGGGAAAGTGTGATACATGGCGCGCTCGCGGCTGGTGGACTCACAACACGTGTTGTAGAGGAAATCACACGCCTATCGGGTGTGCGCAAGACGACGGACGGTGGCAAAACGGCGACCGGAAAGGTAAGACGACCAGATGAGCGAAGATGACGGTAAGAAAACACTCGGCCTGCGCGGTGGGCCACGTTCGGGCAACGTAAAGCAGAGCTTTAGCCACGGACGGACCAAAAGCGTTGTGGTGGAAACCAAGCGCAAGCGCGTTATGGTTCCAAAACCCGAAGCTGGCGTAAAGCCCGGCGGCGCCCCTACGCGCCATTTGGCTGATCCTTCCAAGCGCCCGGCTGGCATTTCGGATGCTGAAATGGATCGCCGGATGAAGGCGCTTCAGGCGGCCAAAGCCAATGAAGCCGAAGAAGCAGAACAGCGCGCGGCCCAAGAGGCAGAGCGCGAAGCCGAACGCGCCCAGCGCCGTGCGGATGCAGATGCCAAGGAGCGCGAAGAACGCGAGCGCGAAGAGGCGCTGAAAGCCAAGGCGGATGAAGAAGAGCGCAAACGCGCCGAGGCTGCCAAAGCGGCGGCGGCGGATGCAAGCTCTGCGGCGGCTGCCGCTGCTGGCCCTGCGCCAGATGTTGCTGATGCAGCGGTTCCGCGCAGCACCAAAGCCGCGACCGGCCCGCGCAAAGTTGATCGCGAAACCGATAACAACCGCGATAATAAAACCGGCCGCGTTGCGCGCGGCGCCAATGATGGCCGCCGTTCTGGCAAGCTGACATTGAACCAAGCGCTGACCGGCGGCGAAGGCGGGCGGCATCGCTCTATGGCCGCGATGAAGCGCAAGCAGGATCGTGCCCGCGCCAAGGCAATGGGCGGCCAGCAAGAGCGCGAAAAGATCGTGCGCGATGTGCAGGTTCCCGAAACCATCGTTGTTTCGGAATTGGCCAACCGTATGGCTGAGCGCGTGGCGGACGTTGTTAAAGCGCTGATGAAAATGGATATGATGGTGACGCAGAACCAGGCAATTGATGCCGATACTGCGGAACTGATCGTTGAAGAATTTGGCCACAAGATCGTTCGCGTTTCGGATGCGGATGTTGAGCAAGTGATTGATCAGGTTGAAGATGACGAGACCAAACTGGTTCCGCGTCCTCCTGTGATCACCATCATGGGTCACGTAGATCACGGCAAAACATCGCTGCTTGATGCGATCCGTAAGGCCAAGGTAGTTGCGGGCGAGGCGGGCGGCATTACCCAACATATCGGCGCATATCAGGTCACAACCGAGGGCGGCACCAAGCTTTCCTTCCTCGATACACCGGGTCACGCGGCCTTTACATCCATGCGTGCACGCGGTGCGCATGTGACGGATATTGTGATCCTTGTTGTTGCGGCCGACGATTCCGTTATGCCCCAAACGATCGAGGCGATTAACCACGCGAAAGCGGCCGATGTGCCGATGATCGTGGCGATCAACAAATGCGATAAACCTGCGGCTGACCCTGATAAAGTACGCGCCGAATTGCTTCAGCATGAAGTGATCGTCGAGAAAATGTCGGGCGAAGTTCAGGATGTTGAGGTCTCTGCCGCGACTGGCCAAGGGCTTGATGAATTGCTCGAAGCCATTGCGCTTCAGTCTGAAATTCTTGAGCTCAAAGCCAATCCGGATCGCTCCGCTTCTGGCGCTGTGATCGAGGCACAGCTTGATGTGGGTCGTGGTCCTGTTGCGACTGTGCTGGTCCAAAACGGCACATTGCGCCTTGGCGATATCTTCTGTGTTGGCGAACAATGGGGCAAAGTGCGCGCCTTGATAAATGATAAGGGCGAGCGCGTTAAAGAGGCTGGTCCTTCTGTTCCGGTCGAGGTTCTTGGCCTCAATGGTACTCCCGAAGCGGGCGATGTTCTCAATGTTGTGGATACCGAAGCCCAAGCCCGTGAGATCGCCGAATATCGCGCTCATGCCGCCAAAGAGAAACGTGCCGCCCTTGGCGCTGCGACAACTCTTGAGCAGCTGATGGCCAATGCCAAAGAAGCGCAAGAAGTGGCTGAATTACCGGTTCTGGTGAAGGCCGATGTGCAGGGCTCTGCCGAGGCGATCATCCAAGCGATGGACAAAATCGGCAACGATGAAGTTCGGGTTCGGGTGCTTCACTACGGTGTTGGCGCGATCACCGAGAGCGATATCGGCCTGGCCGAAGCCTCCGGCGCGCCTGTGATTGGCTTTAACGTTCGGGCCAATGCGCCCGCGCGTTCTGCGGCCAATCAAAAGGGTGTTGAGATCCGCTATTATTCGGTCATCTACGATCTTGTGGATGATGTGAAAGCGGCGGCTTCCGGGCTTCTCTCTGCTGAGATCCGTGAAAACTTCATCGGTTATGCGCAGATCAAAGATGTGTTCAAAGTGACAGGCGTTGGCAAGGTTGCTGGCTGTCTCGTGACCGAAGGCGTCGCGCGCCGCTCTGCTGGTGTGCGTTTGCTGCGAGACAACGTTGTGATCCATGAGGGCACGCTGAAAACACTGAAGCGCTTCAAAGACGAAGTGAAAGAAGTGCAGTCAGGCCAGGAATGCGGCATGGCGTTTGAGAATTACGATGATATCCGCGCTGATGATGTTATCGAGATTTTTGAGCGCGAAGAGATTGAGCGCAACCTCGCTTAATCCGGCGAATGAAAGCATAGAAAAGGCGGCCGGTTGAAAAACCCGCCGCCTTTTTCTTTGTCTCGGTCTATGTCTAAGTGAAAACCCGAGTGTCTTTCTGTAGCTTAAGCGGCACGTCCAGAAATCGGACGGCCCTCAAACATACGCTCACCAACGCGGATAACGATCTTGCCGTTATCGAGTTTGCGAACAAAGGTGCCTTGCACCGAAACACAACTTCCAAGCGTAATTGTACGCATCATATCATCAACTCCCCCAAGTGACTTCGGGTTAACTTTAATCGATTCGTGGTTAAGAAATCATCTAAAAAATGGCCACAATTTGGACATAATTGGATTTTTGTTGATGATTTTTCCACCATCTCAGTGATTTTCGCGGTTTTTCATGCCAAGAGACTGGCAAAACATGATTACCAAGAGATGAATACCGCGCCCCATTGGTAAAGAGCGGGGCTTTGAAAAGAGAGAGGCGGCGGCGCAGAAAATGCGGCGATGCAGCCCATTTAAGGGGCAGTGCATCCCTGTTTGGCCTTTCGAAAAGCCTGCGAAATTTCTTTAAAGACTTTAAAAAGGGGGGTCAAAAAACCTGTAAGAGTTGCAAGTTTTGCCCTTCAAAGCCAATCGCGCAGGATCGGGATCAGCGGGATATCGGCGGGCGGCATTGGGTAGTTTCGAAGATCAATTGCCCGCACCCATTTCAGAGTTTGCCCTTCGCGCGCCCGCGGAATTCCATCCCATTTGCGGCAAGCAAACAGCGGCATCAGCAGGTGAAATTCTTCATAGGTGTGGCTCGCAAATGTCAGCGGTGCGAGGCAGCTTTGCCATGTATCGATGCCCAATTCTTCTTGCAGTTCGCGGATCAAAGCGGCCTCTGGCGTCTCGCCCTGTTCGACCTTGCCGCCGGGAAATTCCCACAGCCCAGCCATGGATTTCCCTTCCGGGCGCTGCGCCAAAAGCACCCGCCCTTCGACATCAATCAACGCGACCGCGCTGACAAGAAGCGTGGCTTTGCTCATGAGCGATAATCAGCGTTGATCGTGATATATCCGTGGGTCAAATCGCAGGTCCAGATGGTTGATTTTCCCTGCGCAAGGCCAAGCTCAACATTGATCGCAAGCTCTTCGCCCTTCATATAGGCGGCCCCGGCTTCTTCGGAATAATCCTTTGAAACCCAGCCCTTATCAGCAACCAGAATATCACCAAAGCGGATGCTGAGCAGATCGCGATCCGCCTCGGCGCCGCTTTTGCCAACCGCCATAACAACGCGGCCCCAGTTGGGATCTTCGCCAGCGATCGCCGTTTTTACCAGCGGTGAATTGGCGATTGAGAGGGCGATTTTGCGCGCGTCCTCATCGCTGCGCGCGCCGCTTACATTGATCTCAACAAACTTGGTTGCCCCTTCGCCATCGCGCACGACCTGATGCGAAAGATCAAGCATCAAGCCGTGAAGCGCGTCATAGAACGCCTCGGCTTGGGGCGTGCCCTCAAGGATTTCACTGGCCTGCGATTTGCCTGTGGCGGCCATCAGCAATGTGTCAGAGGTCGAGGTATCGCTATCAACAGTGATGCAATTGAATGTCGCATCAGATGCGCGCGACACCATGCTTTGCAACAGGGGCTGCGCGATTTTTGCATCCGAGAAAATATAGACAAGCATCGTCGCCATATCCGGCGCGATCATGCCCGAACCTTTGGCCATGCCAGCGATGTGAATAGTGCCGCCGTCACCCTGAATTTGTGCGCTAGCGCCCTTTGGAAAAGTGTCGGTTGTCATGATGGCGCGGGCCGCATCGGGCATCGCGGCCGCGTCCAAGCAATCGCGCAGATCGGCCAGTTTGGCGATGATACGTTCGTGTTTTAGCGGCTCGCCGATGACACCAGTGGAGGAGGAAAAAACTCTGCTTTTGTCAATACTTAGCGTCTCTGCAACGGCTTCACAAACGGCCTCAACCGAGCGGATCCCATTGCTGCCGGTAAAGGCGTTTGAGTTGCCTGCGTTGACGATGATTGCCGCCGGGCCCGTTGAGGCGCCGCCGATTTTTGCCTGGCAATCGAGCACTGGTGCAGAGCGGGTTGAGGAGCGGGTAAAGACCCCAGAAATCACGCTGCCCGCATCAAGCGCAGCCAGCATTACATCGCGCCGCCCGGCATAGCGCACCCCTGCTTCCACTGCGGCAAAACGCACACCGGGAATGACGGGCAAATCAGGAAAGCCGCCCTTTGGGGCCAGCGGTGAAACAGCAGTTATCTTGGCCATAATGGGCGCCTTTCCTTGGAGCTTATTCTACGAGAGAGAAGTTGGAGATGAGGGATGAGTCGATGGTTTCCACCGGCACCAGATCAAGCTTGGCAGATGTGCGCAGTTCTTCGAGTTTGTCCTGAAGCATCTTCTGGCGGATTTCATCAATCAGTTCATCGCGGGAGTCGTCCAGGCTTGGTGCTTCGCTTAGACGGGTCTCGTTGAGCTTGATAACATGCCAGCCAAATTGCGTTTGAACGGGCTGAGAAACATCGCCAGCGCTGAGTTCTGCGAGCGCTTTTTCAAACGGCTCAACCATCATGCCTTCGCCAAACCAGCCAAGATCGCCGCCATTTGGCGCAGAGGGGCCGGTGCTTTTTTCTTTGGCGAGTTCGGCGAAATCTGCGCCGCCATCAAGAGCGACATTCAGCGCTTTGGCCTCTTCCTCGGTCTCAACAAGGATATGCGCGGCGGAAAATTCGCGACTGCCTTCAAATTCAGCAAATTTTGCATCATAGGCGGCTTGGATGGCGGCATCCGATACATCGCCTTGCAGAATATCGTTGACCATTTCACCGGCTTTTGCGGCGCGAGTTTGGTTTTCGATATAGAGACGTGTGGCCAAGTTCATCTCGCCTGCGGCTTGGCCCAAGAGCTCTTGGTCGATGAGTTGATCAATCACGCCGGGCAGCAAAACATCATCAGGAACCTGTTGGTATTGTTGGGGAAGTGCCTGGCGGGCAATGATTGCCGCGCCCAATGTAATCTCAACGCCATTCACTGTTGCGACGACCGAACTTGCATCCATCATCGTGGCTGTTTCGGCTTTTTCCATCGGTGCCTCTGTCGGGGCGGCGGCATGGCTTTCGGCCAAAGCGGGCCCGGCGGCGAAAAGCGCCAGAACGGCGGCGAAAGTGGTGTGTTTAAACATCTTTTGATCCTTCCCTCGCGGTGCAATGGCCCCGCAACGTTGACACTGTGATTGTGGCCCCTTACATCGCTGTGTGGTCTTTGAAAGGAGCCCTTGCTGATGTTCATATGGGGCAGAGCGCGGGCGGGCAAGTCATCCCTTCACACGATCAAGTCACAACGCGGTTAGGCGGAGAAAATATGCTGGGTATCGGAACAATCGCCAAAAAGGTTTTTGGCACACCGAATGATCGTGCGATTAAAGCAACCCGGCCGCTGGTCGAGAAGATCAACGCGCTTGAGCCGGAATTCCAAGCGCTCAGCGATGAAGAGATCAAAGCTAAAACCGAAGCGCTTGCGACGCGGGCGCAGAGCGGCGAGAGCCTTGATGATCTGCTTCCCGAAGCATTTGCGAATTGTCGTGAGGCGGCGCGCCGGGCGCTTGGGCTGCGCGCTTTTGATACGCAGCTGATGGGCGGGATTTTTCTGCATCAGGGCAATATCTCAGAGATGAAAACCGGCGAGGGCAAAACCCTTGTGGCGACTTTCCCTGCTTACCTGAATGCGCTGACTGGCAAGGGCGTTCATATTGTGACGGTTAATGATTATCTGGCCAAGCGCGATTCTGAATGGATGAGCAAGGTTTACGGCGCGCTGGGCCTAACAACCGGCGTGATCTACCCGCGCCAGCCGGATGAGGAAAAGCGCGCGGCTTATGCATCCGATGTAACTTATGCGACGAATAACGAGCTTGGTTTTGATTACCTGCGCGACAATATGAAATCCGAGCTTTCGGATATGTATCAGCGCGAACATAACTTCGCGATTGTGGATGAGGTGGATTCCATTCTCATTGATGAGGCGCGCACACCGCTGATTATTTCCGGCCCTTCTGAGGATCGCTCCGAGCTTTATGTAACGCTTGATAAGTTGATCCCAGAGCTGAAAGACGAGCATTTCGAGCTTGATGAAAAGACACGTCAGGTGACCTTTACTGAAGAGGGCAATGAATATCTCGAAGAGCTTTTGCATGCGCATGGGGTGCTTGAAGAGGGCTTTACGCTTTATGATCCCGAGAGCACAACCATCGTGCATCACGTCAACCAAGGCTTGAAAGCGCATAAGCTTTTCCTGCGCGATCAGCACTATATTGTGCGTGATGGTGAAGTTGCTTTGATTGATGAATTTACGGGCCGCATGATGGCGGGGCGACGGCTCTCGGATGGGCTGCACCAAGCGATCGAAGCCAAAGAGGGCGTCGAGATACAGCCCGAGAACGTTACCCTCGCAAGCGTGACTTTCCAGAATTACTTCCGCCTCTATGACAAGCTGGCGGGCATGACCGGCACCGCAACGACCGAAGCAGAAGAATTCGCCGAGATTTACGGGCTTGGCGTTGTTGAGGTTCCGACCAACAAACCGATCCAGCGCCAAGATGGCCATGACCGGGTTTATCGCACAGCAGCCGAGAAATACGCAGCGGTGGTTGAGGCGATCAAGAAGGCGCATGAGAAGGGCCAACCGGTTCTTGTTGGGACAACGTCGATTGAAAAATCCGAAATGCTGGCCGAGATGCTCAAAGCGGCGGGCTTGCCGCATAGTGTTTTGAACGCGCGCCATCACGAGCAAGAAGCGCAGATCGTGGCCGATGCGGGCAAGTTTGGCGCGGTAACAATCGCAACCAACATGGCCGGGCGCGGCACCGATATTCAGCTTGGCGGCAATGTTGAGCTAAAGGTTCTTGAGGCGCTCGAAGCCGATCCCGAGGCCAACCCGGACGAGATCCGCCAACAGATCGAAGCCGCACATGCTGATGAAAAAGCCAAAGTGCTTGAGGCTGGCGGGCTTTATGTTTTGGCAACCGAGCGCCATGAAAGCCGGCGCATTGATAATCAGCTGCGTGGTCGCTCCGGGCGCCAAGGGGATCCGGGCCGCTCGCTGTTTTTCCTTTCGCTCGAAGACGATCTAATGCGGATTTTCGGCTCTGATCGGTTGGAAAAAGTGCTTGGCTCGCTGGGCATGAAAGACGGCGAAGCGATTGTGCATCCTTGGGTGAACAAGTCGCTCGAAAAGGCCCAAGCCAAGGTTGAGGGCCGCAACTTTGATATTCGCAAGCAATTGCTGAAATTCGATGATGTGATGAATGATCAGCGCAAAGTGATCTTTAGCCAGCGCCGTGACATCATGAAAGCCGAGAACCTTGGCGAGATCATTGAAGATATGCGCCATCAGGTCGTTGACGATCTTGTTGATGAGTTCATTCCGCCCAAAAGCTATGCGGATCAGTGGGATGCTGAAGGGCTTTATGTGGCGGCGATGGAGAAGCTCGGGGTTGATGTTCCTGTGGTGCTTTGGGCCGAGGAAGAGGGCGTTGATGATGGTGATATTCGTGAACGTCTGATCGAAGCGACGGATGCCCTGATCGCGGATAAGGCCGAAAAGTTTGGCCCAGAAGCGATGGTGCAGGTTCAAAAGCATTATCTGCTTGATACGATCGATACCAAATGGCGCGAGCATCTGATTACGCTTGAGCATCTGCGCTCGGTTGTTGGGTTTCGTGGTTATGCGCAGCGCGATCCGTTGAATGAATATAAGTCCGAGAGTTTCCAGCTGTTTGAATCGATGTTGGATGGGTTGCGCAGCGATGTAACGCAAAAGATGGCGCATGTTCAGCCGATGACCGAAGAGCAACGCGCCGCGATGATGCAGCAGCTTTTGGCCCAGCAGGATGCATTGAAAGCTGGTGCTGCGGGTGAAACGGCCGCTGCTGGCTTTGATGAGAACGATCCTGCCACATGGGGCAATCCGGGCCGCAACGATGCTTGCCCTTGTGGCTCAGGCAATAAGTTCAAACATTGCCACGGTAAGGTTGAGTAGCGCTGAGTTGATGCAGGTTTGGCGTGCGGTTGTCTTTGATTGGGCAACTTAGGATTAGCGAAATGCAACGGATTATGGCGAAAAAGTGGCGCTGCCTGTGATGGGCGGCGCCACTTTTCCATAGATGTAGAGGTTTCGCTTATTAGATACGCAAATTGTAGCGGAATTCGAAAAACCTTACCAAACAGTTAATTTTTGTCTCCGGCCATAGAATAGGCACATTGAACTGTCAGATTGTTTCCAACCATAGAATGGTGAGGGAGTAATGCTGTGTTAAAGCGTTCTACAATTATTCGGTCTGGGCTGGTGCTGCTTATCGCCGCCGCAACAGGCCATTTCATGCAAAACGGCGATGCGATTGCATCAAAGTTTAGCCCCGGTGATGATGCGACCCCAACGCCCTCTTTGGCATCGGGCGTTCCGCTGCCGCCGATGGCGCTTGGTCAGCCGTCAAATCTTCCATTTGCAGAGAGCCGCTTGCCTGATCGCGTTGCGCTTCTGGCTTTGCAGGCGGGTCCGGCTGTTCAGGCGGAGATTGAGCAATCGCCGTTTGAGTTTGTTTGCCAACCCGAGCTTTCCGCCGCTGCCCTTCCCGGCGCGCAACTGAGCATCACTTTGATCGCGCCCTGTAATGCCGCGCAAAACGTGACTGTAAAACATGCAGGCCTGACCTTTAGCAGCGCGACAGATGATCAAGGTGTTTTGACCTTTATGATGCCTGCGCTTGAGCAAGAAGCCTTAGTGAGCCTCACTTTGGGCGATGGTGCGGAATATGAGCTTGCGGCCGAAGTGCCTGATGCGGCGGCCTATAAACGGGCGGCGTTTCAATGGCAGGGGGCTGAGGGCTTTGCTGTTCATGCCTTTGAAAACGGTGCCAATTTTGGCGAGCTAGGGCATGTTTTTGCCAATGCGCCGCGCGATCCCTCCATGGCCAAAGTGCTTGAGGGCGGCTATTTGACCCTCCTTGGCGATCGCCCTGCGCCAGACGCCTATCACGCCCAGGTCTATACTTTGCCGATTGAACATGCGGCAGCGGCCTCAAACGTTGATCTGGTCGTTGAAGCAGAAGTCCTTGCGACCAATTGCGCGCGCAAGATTCACGGCGAAGCGTTGCAGTTTGGTGGTGCTCAGGCGCCGATTTCTATCACGGTTGAGCTATCTGTGCCGGATTGTGATGCGATTGGTGATTTTCTCGTGTTGAATAACTTGCTCGAAGACATGACTATCGCCGTCAACTGACGCAGTCATGACGGAGCAAAAATGCAAATCTTTCGTGCGGCCATATGCGCCGCACTTTTCCTATTTGGATCGGCGGTAAGCGCGCAGGATGTGACCCTGACTTCGCGCGATGGCTCTGTGGCGCTTTCGGGCATGTTGCTTGGTTATGACGGCGAGTTCTACCGAATTGATACCGATTATGGCGTGCTGACAGTTGATGGCAGCGGGGTAAATTGCGAAGGGCCGGGCTGCCCCGACCTTGAGAATTTTGTCGCCAGGGTTCGTTTTTCTGGCGCGCGCACGATGGGCGAAGTGTTGATGCCCGCATTGATCGAGGCCTTTTCGGCGCGCAATGGCTATCAGGTCGAGCGCATTGATACAGCAGAACCAACGCGTTTTTCCTATCAATTGAAGGATCGCAAAACCGGCGCGCTTTCAGCTGAATTTGCCTTTCATGCGAGCTCTTCAGAGGAAGGTTTTGCTGATCTTTTGGCTGAGGAAGCGGATATCGTTTTGTCTTTGCGTGAGGTGCGCCGGGAAGAGGTTTTGCGCGGAAATGAGATCGGGCTCGGGCGTTTATCGGATGCCAATCGCAGTAGGGTCATTGCCTTGGATGGGTTGGTGCCTTTGGTGCCAAAAGAGAATCCTCTGCGGGCTTTGCCGATTGAAAACCTTAGTGCATTGTTTGCAGGAAAGATCACCAATTGGCAGGATATTGGCGGGCAAGATGCGCCTGTTGCCTTGCATCTTCGCGCCGAAGGATCGGGGATTGCGGATGTTTTTATGCGCCGGGTGATGGGCCCCTCGGGGCAGAAGCTTGCCAGTGAAATAACGCTTCATGAGACAAATGCCTCTCTTGCAGCGGCTGTTGCGCGCGATCCTTATGCGATTGGAATGGGCAGCCAATCTGAGCGGGGCCGCACCAAGGCTCTGGCTTTAACTGGGGCGTGCGGTTTTGCTGCTTCGGCCAATCCGCGCTCGTTAAAAACCGAAGATTATCCGCTTACGGCCCCTTTGTTTTTGTATATGCCGGCGCGCCGCCTTCCGGCCCTTGCGCGCGAATTTTTGGCCTATGTTCAATCGCCGCCCGCGCAGATGGTTATTCGCAGGGCTGGGTTTGTGGATCAAAGCCTCTCGGAAATTCCATTGGATCAGCAAGGCGCGCGACTTTCCAATGCGATACAGGCCGCAGGGCCAGAGATTTCATTGGAGGCGTTGCAGGCAATGGTTGCTGCGCTTGATGGCGCAAAACGGCTTTCGTTGAGCTTTCGATTCGAGGGCGGATCGACGGCGCTTGATGCGCAATCACGCTCAAATGTTGTGCTTTTGGCGCGTGCTTTGGAGGCGGGAATTTTCGATGGGCGTGCGGTGCTTTTCGCTGGGTTTAGCGATGGGGCCGGGGCGGCTTCGCTGAACAAGCGGCTCTCAGAACGGCGTGCGAAGGTTGTTCGGGATGCGATCCTTAAGGCGGCGCCATCGGTCGCGCCGCGTGCCGTTGAATTTCAGATCGCACCTTTTGGCGAGGCCATGCCTATGGCTTGCGATGATACGGATTGGGGGCGCGAGCTTAATCGGCGCGTCGAAGTTTGGGTGCGTTAGAGATAGCCTTCAGACTTGAAGCTGAGCTCTGTTGATTTGCCGATGATCAGGTGATCGTGCAGGCTGATATCGAGGGCCTCGGCGGCATCACGGATTTGCATTGTCATGGTGATGTCGGCCTGCGAGGGCGTTGGATCGCCGGAGGGGTGATTGTGCACAAGGATGAGCGATGAGGCGTTGAGCTCTAGCGCCCGTTTGACCACTTCGCGGGGATAAACAGGGACATGATCAACGGTGCCTTTGGCCTGTTCTTCGTCGGCGATCAGAACGTTTTTGCGATCGAGGAAAAGCACGCGGAATTGTTCGGTTTCGCGGTGGGCCATGGTTGTATGGCAGTAATCAAGGAGGGCATCCCAACTGCTGATCGCATGGCGCTGAATAACGCGGGCGCGGGCAAGGCGATGCGCCGCGGCTTCAACAATTTTGAGCTCAAGGATAACCGCATCGCCAATGCCCTTAACCTCGGCCAGCCGTTCGGGAGGGGCGGAAAGCACCCGATTGAAATCACCGAAACGATCCAGCAATGCACGGGCGAGTGGCTTTACATCCTGGCGCGGGATGGCGCGAAAAAGGACGAGCTCAAGCAGTTCGTAATCCGGGAGAGCGGCCGCCCCGCTAATGCTAAAACGCTCGCGCAGGCGTTTGCGATGATCTTTGATATAGGAAGGCAGGCGCGCTTTTTGTGGCAGCGCTGGCGCTTCAATTGCCTCGTCCAGATCAAAGAGCTGGGGCATCTCGGCGAAATGGGAAGGGTGCGGCGTTGTCATAAAAAGAACGCTGCGCCGATTCGCTAAAGATATGGTTAACGCGCGTTAACCTCAGGTCTGGCTGCTTTTCATACTCTCCCAAAAGCCTTTGACCTTGGTGAAAAAGCTGCTGCTTTCGGGATTGTTATCTTCGCTAAGCTTATCGAATTCGCGCAAAAGTTCTTTTTGGCGCGAGGTGAGATTTACCGGCGTCTCAACAGCCAATTCGATCATCATATCGCCAGCACCGCCGCCGCGAAGGGCGGGCATGCCTTTGCCGCGCAGGCGCATTTGGCGGCCAGATTGGCTTCCGGCAGGGATTTTCACACGGCTGCGCCCGCCATCAATCGTTGGCACCTCGATATCGCCGCCAAGCGCGGCAGAGGTGATCGAAACAGGCACGAGGCAGAAGAGATGCGCGCCTTCGCGCTGGAAGAGCGCATGTTCTGCGACTTCGATGAAGATATAGAGATCGCCCGTTGGGCCGCCGCGCAGGCCGGCTTCGCCTTCGCCAGCGAGGCGGATGCGAGTCCCGGTTTCAACACCAGCGGGGATGTTGACCGAAAGCGAGCGATCTTTTTCTAAACGCCCAGAGCCGGCGCAGCTTGCACATGGGTTTTTGATCGTCTGGCCCATGCCCGAGCAGGTTGGGCAGGTGCGCTCAACCGTGAAGAAGCCTTGCTGTGCGCGCACTTTGCCCATGCCAGAGCAGGTTGGGCAGGTTACAGGCTCTGCGCCATTTTCTGCGCCAGTGCCTTCGCAGGAGGTGCAGGAAACGGATGTTGGCACGTTTATGGTTTTTTGAATGCCAGAGAAGGCCTCTTCAAGAGAGACGCGTAGATTGTAGCGCAGATCAGAGCCCCGTGTTGCCCGGCTGCGCGCGCCGCCTCGGCCGCCACCGCCCATGAAATCCCCGAAGAGATCATCGAAAACATCAGAGAAGGCCGAGGAGAAATCGCCTTGGCCGCCGCCGCCGCCAAATCCGCCGGGGCGCCCGCCGCCACCGCCTTCAAAGGCAGCATGGCCGTAGCGATCATAGGCCGCTTTCTTCTCTGGATCTTTCAGAACATCATAGGCTTCATTCGCCTCTTTGAACTGTTCCTCAGCATTTGGATTATCGGAATTGCGATCAGGATGGAGCTCTTTCGCCTTGGTGCGATAGCCCTTCTTGATCTCATCCGCAGAGGCGCCTTTTGCGACGCCAAGCGTTTCATAATAATCGCGTTTTGCCATGAGTTTTCCCTCCGGGAACGCGAAGGGTCAGCCCGGATTTCCCGGACTGACCAATCGGACCCTAGACGCGGGGCTTAGCCGCGTTTTTCGTCGTCCAGATCTTCGAAATCAGCATCAACAATATCATCGTCAACACCCGATGGGCCTTCATCGACATCCGATTCAGCGCCCGCTTCGGCTTGCTGCGATTTGTAGATCGCTTCGCCAAGCTTCATCGCCGCTTCAGTTACGTTCTGAATGCCGGATTTGATCTTGGAAGCATCTTCGGTCTCGAGCTGATCATTCAGAGCAACAATGGCAAGCTCGATCGCTTCGATCGTTGTTGGATCGACTTTATCTTTGTGCTCTTCCATCGCTTTTTCAGTCGAGTGGATCAGGCTTTCGGCCTGGTTCTTGGCTTCGACGAGCTCTTTGCGATCCTTATCGGCCTCGGCGTTTGCTTCGGCGTCTTTGACCATTTGTTCGATGTCCGCATCTGACAGACCGCCAGAAGCTTGGATCGTGATCTTGTGCTCTTTGCCAGTGCCTTTGTCCTTGGCGGCCACTTCAACGATACCGTTGGCATCAATGTCGAAGGTCACTTCGATCTGTGGCAGGCCGCGGGGCGCGGGCGGGATCTCTTCGAGGTTGAACTGGCCGAGCATTTTGTTATCGGCGGCCATTTCACGCTCGCCTTGGAAGACGCGCAGGGTAACTGCATTTTGGTTGTCTTCGGCGGTTGAGAAGATCTGACTTTTCTTTGTTGGGATCGTTGTGTTGCGATCGATCAAACGTGTGAACACGCCGCCGAGCGTCTCAATCCCGAGGGAAAGCGGTGTTACGTCAAGCAGAACAACATCTTTCACATCGCCCTGAAGAACACCGGCCTGAATGGCCGCACCAAGAGCAACAACCTCATCCGGGTTCACACCTTTATGGGGCTCTTTGCCAAAGAATTTGGTCACTTCTTCGATCACGCGGGGCATACGTGTCATGCCGCCAACAAGTACGATTTCGTCGATGTCGCCGGTTGAGAGGCCCGCATCTTTGAGAGCGGCTTGGCAAGGCTTGATCGAGGCTTTGATCAGATCGCTTACAAGGCTTTCCAGTTTGGCGCGGGTCAGCTTCATCACCATGTGAAGCGGCTGGCCATCTTTGCCCATCGAGATAAACGGTTGGTTGATCTCTGTTTGGCTGGAAGAGGAAAGCTCGATCTTGGCTTTTTCAGCAGCTTCTTTGAGGCGCTGGAGAGCCATCTTATCTTTGGTCAGATCAACGCTGTGCTCTTTTTTGAACTCATCGGCGAGGTAATTCACGATGCGCATGTCGAAGTCTTCACCGCCAAGGAATGTATCCCCGTTGGTCGATTTCACTTCAAAGAGGCCATCATCAATCTCAAGGATGGTCACATCGAATGTCCCGCCGCCAAGGTCATAGACCGCGATGGTTTTGGTTTCTTTTTTATCAAGGCCATAAGCCAGCGCAGCGGCTGTTGGCTCGTTGATGATCCGCAGCACTTCGAGACCAGCGATTTTGCCGGCGTCTTTGGTGGCTTGGCGTTGTGCATCGTTGAAGTAGGCCGGAACGGTGATAACCGCTTGGGTCACTTCTTCGCCGAGATAGCTCTCAGCGGTTTCTTTCATTTTGCCAAGGATGAAGGCCGAAATCTGGCTCGGGCTGTATTTTTCGCCTTGGGCTTCTACCCATGCGTCGCCGTTGCCGCCATTGACCAATGAATAGGGCAGGTTCTTTTTGTCTTTTGCGAGGTCGGCATCATCAAACCGGCGACCGATCAGGCGTTTGACCGCGAAAATCGTATTGTCTGGGTTTGTAACAGCCTGGCGCTTTGCTGGCTGACCAACAAGGCGCTCATTGTCGGTAAATCCGACGATGGAAGGCGTTGTCCGTGCGCCTTCTGCGTTTTCGATAACGCGCGGTTGCGCGCCGTCCATGATGGCGACACAGGAGTTTGTGGTCCCGAGGTCGATACCAATGACTTTAGCCATGCTTAATTCCTCTTCAAGGCGATAAGGGTTGCGAGCCCGTTGCGGCACCCGCATCCGATCCCAAAATTCTGGCACACCGTAAGAGATGTGCCGGCTTCTGGGGGTATATAAGGAGGCGCAATTGGGCCTGCAAGAAGCGCGTGCCATTGAATGCGCTCAAAATTCGCCTGATTTGCACGAAATGAGCAAATTTTTTGATTAAGGGGCATTAAAGGGCCGATCCGGCCAGGGATTCTGCCGTTTTTGGGCGTAAGGCTTTGTTAAGAAATACCCCGGCTGCAGGGCCGCTTATTTACCTGCGCCCCAGCTCATGGAAGCATGGCGGCGTGTGTAGAATTCGCCAAGCAAGCCGATCATGATCAAGCCAAGCGAAACAAACAGCGGGTATTCGATTGAGCTGTGATGCGGTGTGTAATTTACGAAAACAAAGCCGCGCGCCTGATCAATGCAGTGAAAGAGAGGGTTCCACGAAAACAGCACCAAAACACTGCCCGGGGTTTGGTTGGCGACAAACATCTTGCCCGAAGCGATCATATTGGCGCGCGCATAAATGGTTGAGCCAAGGCCTGTGAAAGTCGGAAACCACGGCTTGATCGCAAGGAAGACCATGCCAACCGCAACGCCGGAAAACCAAGAGAGCAACAGCATCGCAAAGGCGCCGATCGGATCGAAAATCACAACAGGCGTAAAGGCGACATGATAGATGAACAGCACAACAAGTACCGAGGCCACCTGAATATAGAGCGAGCTTAGCGCAGAGGATGTAATCGCGACGGCGGTATTCATCGGTGCGTGTTTCATCATCGCCGAAGTCGGCCCCTCAGAGCCAACAACCGCACCCAAGGCTTTAGAGTGGGTCATAAAGAGGAAGATGCCGGACATGATATAAAGCAAGAAATCGCCGCGAATGGCCGAGCCGCGCAGACCAAGCAGCGAGAACATCACATAGAACACAGCCACGAGCACAACCGTTTGCATCATGTTCAGCAGCAGGCCGATAATGGCATTGCCGTGGTTCTTGCGCAGTTGGCGCACTGTGGAATGATAGATCAGTTCAAGGATCGAGGCCGCTGTTGAAAGCGATGATTGTTTGGTTCTTTGCTGAAACATACTGCCTCTCGCCTGTTTGGATCGTGTTCGCTTGGCCGCAATGGAAAAGCGCTTTGCCCTTTTTCGCAGGGAAATCTTGCCGATCCCTTAGCGTCTCATCATAAGGGATAGCGAATGTTATGACAATAATTCGCGCATGCCGTGAAATGTAGGAGCAATTGGTTGGATTACGACAGACTTACGATAGTGATGCGGCGCCTCGCGCTTGAGGCGGGTGATGCGATTATGGAGATCTATAACGCGGATGATTTTGAGGTCCGTTCGAAATCCGATGATAGCCCGGTAACGGCGGCGGATGAGGCGGCGGATGCGCTGATCTCCGCAGGGTTGCGGGCCGAATTCCCTGATGTGACCTTGGTGACCGAAGAACAGGCGGACTCGCATTCAAGGCTGGCTGAAAACTTCCTGATCGTTGATCCTCTGGATGGCACCAAAGAATTCATCAATCGGCGCGGGGATTTCACTGTAAATATTGCCTATGTCGAAAAGGGCGTTCCGTTGCGCGGGGTGGTGTATGCGCCAGCAAAAAACCGGCTTTTCTATACGATTGCTGATGGCAGCACCGTTGAAGAGATCGGTGATTTTGCCAAGGATTCTGTGGGCCCGACCACGCCAATATCAGTGTCTAAACCTGACAATTCGGCTCTTTTAATCGTTGCTTCCAAATCGCATCGTGATCAAGCGACTGAAGATTACATCGCCAAATATAATGTTGCCGATAGCAAAAGCGCAGGCTCGTCGCTGAAGTTCTGTTTGGTGGCAACTGGTGAAGCGGATCTCTATCCCCGCGTTGGCCGCACGATGGAATGGGATACCGCTGCCGGCCATGCTGTTCTTTCGGGCGCGGGCGGGCATGTTGTTCGGTTTGATGATCACTCTGCGCTGGTTTATGGCAAAGAAGGCTATGCAAATCCGTTCTTCATTGCCTATGCGCCCGGCGTTGAGCTGAAGAAGGCATAAGCGCATGAAAACCCTGATCGTGATCCCGGCGCGTTATGCTTCGACCCGCTATCCAGGCAAGCCATTGGCAGAGTTGCGCGGGGCGGGTGGAGAAGCGCGCAGTTTGATCCGGCGCAGCTGGGAAGCGGCTTGCGAGGTCCGCGGGATTGATCGTGTGGTTGTGGCCACGGATGATGATCGAATTCGGAAAGCGGCCGAAGCCTTTGGCGCAGAAGTTGTCATGACATCAGAGACTTGCGCGAATGGAACCGAGCGTTGCGCCGAGGCCCATGAGGCGCTGGGCGGCGGTTATGATATTGTTGTGAATCTGCAAGGCGATGCGCCGCTTACGCCGCATTGGTTTGTCGAGGATCTTGTTGAAGGGCTAAAAGCCGATCCAAGCGCCGAGATTGCAACGCCAGTTTTGCGCTGTGATGGACGGGCATTAAATGGCCTGCTCCAAGATCGCCGCGAAGGGCGCGTTGGCGGAACAACAGCCGTATTTGGCGCCGGGCATAAGGCGCTCTACTTCTCTAAAGAGGTCGTTCCTTATACGGGCAAGGTTTTTGCCGATGATGCCGCGCAAACGCCGGTGTTTCACCATGTTGGTGTCTATGCTTATCGCCCTGATGCGCTTGCGGCCTATCCAAGCTGGGAAGCAGGGCCGCTTGAGGGGCTTGAGGGGCTTGAGCAGCTGCGCTTTATGGAGCGCGAGCGGGCGGTTCTTTGCGTTGAAGTCGAGGCGCGCGGGCGGCAGTTTTGGGAGCTTAACAATCCCGAAGATGTGCCAAAAATAGAGTCTATGATGGCTGAAATGGGCCTAAAGTGAGCATTTCTCCCGGCGATATGCCAACGGTCTCTGTGATCGTGGTAAGCCGGGGGCGCGCGGCTTCTTTGATGCGCACATTGCTCGGTATCGCACAGCTCGCTTATCCCAGCTTTGAGGTTATCGTTGTGGCTGATCCTTTAGGGATCGAGGCGGCGAAGAATACGATCCTTGGGCCCTTTGCCAAGCTGGTCGCCTTTGAAGAAGCCAATATCTCTGCGGCGCGCAACGCAGGGATTGCTCTGGCAAGTGGCGAGATCATTGCCTTTATAGATGACGATGCCGTGCCTGAGCCAAGCTGGCTTAAGCATCTTTGCGCGCCGTTTTTAGACTCTAATACAGGCGCAACGGGCGGATTTGTGCGTGGGCGTAACGGGATTAGCTTTCAATGGCGAGCGCGACTGGTTGATCAGACCGGGCGGCATAGCGCGATCGCCCATGAAGGAACTGCGCCCTTTGCGCCAAAAATTCCGCCCGGAATGGCCGTTCGCACCGAGGGCACCAATTGCGCGTTTCGGCGTGATCTATTGCTTAGCATGGGCGGTTTCGATCCCGCGTTTCATTTCTATATGGATGAAACGGATCTGAATATGCGGCTTGCGGGGATGAAGCAGCAGGTTGTTCTCGCGCCACTTGCGCAGGTGCATCATGGCTTTGCTGCCTCCGATCAGCGGTATGAAAACCGTGCGCCCAAGAGCCTCTTTGATATTGGCGCCTCGACCTCTGTTTTCTTGCGAAAACATGCAAATAAGGCCGCAATAGAGCCTAGTTTGACCCAACTTCGGGCAGATCAAAGGAAACGGTTGATCGCGCATATGGTTCAAGGGACATGCGAGCCACGCGATGTAAATGCTCTGATGAAAACGCTTGAGGATGGGATTGAGGCTGGCAAAAGCCGTTCGATTAATCCTTTGCCGCGGATTTCACCGACATTGATGCCATTTATTCCCGTTCCGGCGCTTTTTGAGGGCTCAAAGATCCTTTCTGGGCGCCGTTTTTCGCGCCGCCGCTTGCGCAAGGAGGCCGCGCAAATGGTTGCCTCTGGCAATAGGGTTTCGCTTTTTGAATTTAGCTTTACCGGGCTTTTCCATCGGGTTTCATTTCGCCCCGAAGGGTACTGGCTTCAGCGCGGCGGTATTTTTGGGCGCGCAGATCGGAATGAGCCGCGTTTTCGGATCACCACGTTTAAGCAACGTTTGGCCTGCGAAGTCTCTCGTATTGCTTCTTTGCGCCAGTTTTGAACTTTCTCAAATCCTAGGATGACGCCTCGGATTTCCTTTGCTAAGCTTAAATCAAGAAAAGCGGCCTAAGATCGCATAAATTGAAGCAGAACGTCAAAAATTCGGACCCATTACATGAAACGCAAAGTTACCAAAGCTATTTTCCCTGTCGCTGGATTGGGAACGCGCTTCTTGCCCGCGACCAAATCCATCCCCAAAGAAATCATGACATTGGTTGATCGCCCGTTGATCCAATATGCGATTGATGAGGCGCGCGCAGCGGGCATTAAAGAATTCATCTTTGTAACTTCGCGCGGCAAAGGGGCGCTTGAGGATTATTTCGATCATTCGCCCGTGCTTGAGCAAGATCTGCGCAAGAAGGGCAAAACCGAGCTTTTGGATTTGCTGAAAAGCACAAATATGGACAGCGGCGCAATTGCTTATATTCGCCAGCATAAGGCGCTTGGCCTTGGGCATGCGGTTTGGTGCGCGCGCCGTTTGATGGGCAATGAGCCCTTTGCTGTTATCTTGCCGGATGATGTTATTGCGGCCGAAAAACCCTGTTTGCAGCAGATGGTTGAGGCCTATGAAGAGACAGGCGGCAGCATGGTTGCCACGATGGAAGTCGCGCCTGATAAAGTTTCTTCTTACGGTGTTTTGGATGTAAAAGAGGATATGGGCGCTTTGGTTTCGGTCAATGCGATGGTTGAAAAGCCCGCCCCTGGAACCGAGCCTTCGAATTTGGCTGTGATTGGCCGCTATATCCTTTCGCCAAAGATCATGCAGAACCTCAACAAAATGAAATCTGGCGCCGGCGGTGAAATCCAGCTTACGGATGCAATCGCTGAAGAGATCACCCTTGGGCGCGAAGTTTATGGCTATCGTTTCCGCGGCCAGCGTTTTGATTGCGGCTCGAAAGCGGGCTATTTGCAGGCGACCGTGGCGTTTGGCCTTGCGCGGGATGAGCTTAAAGACGAGCTCGGCGCTTATCTTGAAGAGATGGTTGCGCTTGGAAAAGCGGCTCAGTAGAGCGGGAGTAAGCGCTTGAAAAAGCATGTTTTGGTAACGGGCGGCGCCGGATATATCGGTTCGCATGCCTGTAAAGTGCTGCGCGCCTCCGGTTATATTCCGGTGACTTTTGATAATCTATCGCTTGGCTGGCGGGACGCCGTGAAGTTTGGCCCGTTTGAGCGCGGAGATTTGAATGATCGCGCGCGTCTTGATGCGGTTTTTGCGCAGTATGAACCTGTTGCCGTTATGCATTTCGCTGCCTTTAGCCAAGTTGGCGAGAGCATGTCTGATCCTGGCAAATATTGGCATAACAATGTTGGCGGCTCGTTGAATTTGATTGAAGCAGCGGTTGCCGCGGGCTGTTTGAATTTTGTGTTTAGCTCGACCTGCGCGACCTATGGTGATCAGGATAATGTTGTTCTGGATGAGGGCAGTGCGCAGCATCCGATCAATGCTTACGGCGCTTCGAAACGCGCGATCGAAGATATTTTGGGCGATTTTGGCAAGGCGCACGGGCTGAACCATGTGATCTTTCGGTACTTTAATGTCGCGGGCGCCGATCCTGAGGGCGAGATCGGAGAATTCCATCAACCCGAAACCCATTTGATCCCGCTGATGCTGCAAGCGATTGATGGCAAGCGAGATGCGCTCACAATTTTTGGCACGGATTACGACACGCCAGATGGCACATGTATTCGCGATTATGTTCATGTGATGGATCTCGTGGATGCGCATGTTCTTGGGCTGAAATGGCTTGAGGATGGGCGCGGCAGCCGGGTGTTTAATCTTGGAACCGGCAAAGGTTTTTCGGTTCGAGAGGTGATTGATCATAGTCGTGAAGTGACCAATCAGGCGGTGCCCTATCATGAAGGGCCGCGCCGCGCTGGGGATTGCACAAAGCTTGTGTCAGGCTCGCAGCGCGCGCAAGATGAGCTAGGATGGAAGCCAGAGCGATCTGTTATGCGCGAGATGATTGCAGACGCTTGGCGTTGGTACCAGAATGGCCATTACGAAACTTGAACACAAACCGCGCTGCCTTGATGTTACGCGCCTCGTAAGTCGGGCGGGCGCAGGCCCAATGACCGGTGTTGATCGGGTTGAGCTTGCCTATTTGCGTTGGATGCTTGGCCGGTCCGGGCCGATCTTTGCCTTGGCGCGTACTGCGACGGGCTTTGTTCTTTTGGAACGCGCAGGCATGTCTGCACTTCTTGAGAAGATCGAAACAGATAAATGGGGTGAAGCTGATCTTTTGGGGCGGCTTTCGCGCCGTCTTTCCACTGTGCGCAAAGGCGCAGAGGCCGATCTTCGCAGGCTGGCCGCTGCGCGCTCTTCTCGCTTTGGGTTACGAAAGATGTTGATGGCGCAACTGCCCGTTGGGACGCGGTTTTTCAATACAGGCCATAGCAATCTAACGCCGCGGGTGATGAATGCGGTTGGTGCGATTCCGGGCGTTCAGATCAATATTTTGTTGCATGATTTTATCCCGCTGGATTTCCCAGATTGGCAGGGTATCGGGACGGTCGAGGCCTTTCGCGAGAAGATGCAAACAGTCTCTGACCATGCGGATTTGATCATTTGCAATTCCGAGCAGACCCTTCAGGACGCGCAGCGCTGGCTTGGGGAAATGGGCCGTATTCCAGCAAGCATTGTGGCCCATCTTGGGATTGATCCGCCAAAGGAATTGTCTGGTGAATTGCCGCAAGAAATAGACCCTAACAAACCGTATTTCGTTGTTCTGGGAACCATCGAGCCGCGCAAAAATCATGCGTTACTGCTTGATATTTGGGATGAGTTTGCGCGCGAAGGCGGGGCACCGGCGCAATTGGTTGTCGTTGGTCGGCGTGGCTGGAAGAATGAAGCGGTTTTTGCGCGCCTTGATAAGCCGCCGAAAGATGTGGTTGAGCTCTCTGGGCTAAGCGATGGTGCGGTTCAAACGGTGCTGAAAGGGTCTGTTGGGCTGCTTTTTCCAAGCTTTGTCGAAGGGTTTGGCTTGCCGCCCGCAGAGGCCGCCGCCCTTAATATACCAGTGATATGTAACGATTTAGCGATTTATCGAGAGTTTCTTGGTGATTACCCCGTTTACCTAGATGTAACCGCTATGTATTTATGGAAACAAAGCATAAGAAAACTAGTGGATTATCACGAGGTTGAGCACAATGAAGCCGAAAGGGCCCCGCGCCCTGTTACGCTTCCAAACTGGGAGGATCATTTCAAGCTGATCTTAAGCTTGGGGTGATAGGCCTAAAACGGTGTGAAATCTCATTTTGGGTAAGGAGCGGAATTGGGCGCGTTTCAGTCATATCGTCTGAGATTGCAGCGCAGGCGTTGGCGCATCCGTGCGTTTCGCAAGCGGCGAGAGCTCACGTCTGTTTTAAACCAAACTGCTAAAATCCGCCGCAGCGATATTCTTTCTTTCTCGACCCTGCGCAATGAGCGGATCAGGCTGCCGTATTTCCTGAAATATTATCGGGGTCTTGGGGTGAACCATTTTTTCATCGTCGATAATGGTTCTGATGATGGCTCGGTTGAGTATCTCAAGATGCAGCCCGATGTATCGCTTTGGCAATCTGGCTCGAGCTACAAACGATCGCGTTTTGGCGTGGATTGGCTGAATTGGTTGCAGATGCGCTATGCCCATGGGCATTGGTCGCTTGTTGTCGATGTGGATGAATTCTTCGTCTATCCGTTTTGCGATACGCGCCCCATTCGCGCGCTAACGGATTGGCTTGATGCCTCCTCGATCCGTTCGTTCGGGGCGATGCTATTGGATATGTATCCCAAGGGCGCGCTTGATGCGCAGCCCTATGCAGAGGGCCAAGATCCCTTTGAGATCGCCAGCTGGTTTGACAGCGGCAATTATACGATCACGAAGAATGGGTTTTACGGCAATCTTTGGATTCAAGGCGGCCCGCGTGCACGCGCCTTTTTCGCCGATAATCCAGAGCGCTCACCTGCGCTTAACAAGGTGCCATTGGTGAAATGGGATCGCTCTTACGCTTATGTCAGCTCGACCCATTCCTTGCTGCCGCGCGGCTTGAATTTGGTCTATGATGAGTGGGGCGGAGAGAAGGCCAGCGGCTGCCTTTTGCATGCGAAATTCCTCGATACATTCTCGGCCAAAGCCAAGGAAGAGCTAGAGCGCAAGCAGCATTATGCCGCCAGCCACGAATACAAAGCCTATCACGCGCGGCTTGCGGAAAACCCCGATCTTTGGTGCAAGTGGAGCGAGAAATATATCAACTGGCGCCAACTTGAAATTCTCGGTCTGATGTCCAAGGGGAATTGGGCATGACGGTCGGGTTTGTCATGATGGTGCATGATGCGTTGCACCGCGCCGAGCAGGTTGCACGCCATTGGGCCAGCCATGATTGCCCTGTTGTGATCCATTGCGATAAACGGGTTTCGCGCGGCGCCTTTGAGAAGTTTCGCAAGAGCTTGGCATATTTAGACAACGTGAAATTCTGCGCGCGCCATGCTTGCGATTGGGGAACATGGTCGCTTGTTTTGGCTTCGCAAACCGGCTCGGAGATGATGCTTTCTGAGTTCCCACAGGTCCGCCATGTTTATCTCGCCTCGGGCTCTTGTTTGCCGCTGCGCCCGATTGAAGAGCTGAAAAGCTATCTCGCGGATCGGCCAATGACCAATTTCATTGAGAGCGTAACAACCGAGGATGTCCCTTGGACGGTTGGCGGGCTTGATCGCGAACGATTCACGCTGCGCTTTCCGTTTTCGTGGAAAAAGCACCGCCGGCTTTTTGATGGCTATGTAAAACTACAGCGCCGCGTGCGGTTTAAGCGGCGCATTCCTGATGGGCTCGTCCCGCATCTTGGATCGCAGTGGTGGTGCCTGACGCGCCAGACCCTTTCGGCGATTTTGGAAGACCCGGATCGCGAGGATCATGATCGCTATTTTGCCAAGGTCTGGATCCCCGATGAAAGCTATTATCAGACCCTCGTACGCCAGTATTCGAGCAATATCGAAAGCCGCTCTCTAACGCTTTCCAAGTTTGATTTTCAGGGCAAGCCGCATATTTTTTACGATGATCACCTACAGCTTTTGCGCCGCTCTGATTGCTTTGTTGCGCGCAAAATTTGGGCCAATGCAGATAAGCTTTACACAAGCTTTTTGACGCCGGGCCAAGACATCATGAAGGGCGCAGAGCCAAATCCCGGCAAGATTGATCGCATTTTTGCCAAGGCGGTTGAGCGGCGCACACAGGGGCGCGAAGGGCTTTATATGCAGAGCCGCCTTCCGGCCAAGGGCATGGATCGCGGCAAAACTTGCGCGCCTTATTCGGTGTTTGAGGGTTTTTCAGACATTTTTGAGGATTTTGAAGGTTGGCTTGGGCGGGCGGTTGATGCGCGGGTTCATGGCCATCTTTATGCGCCTGAACGTGCGGAGTTCTCCGGCGGGCAGAGCTTGTTTACCGGCGCGCTGAGTGATGCGCCTTTGCTGCGCGATTACAATGCATGCGCCTTCTTGACCTCTCTTATCTGGAACACGCGGGGCGAGCGGCAATGTTTTCAATTTGGGCCGCGCGACACTCAAGAAATCAGCTGGCTCATCGCCACGGATCCCAATGCACAGATTTCTGTTGTCTCGGGGGCTTGGGCGGTTCCGCTGTTTCATTCCAATGCAAATTTCTCGGAAATTCGCCGCCGAGCGGCCAAACTTCAAAAGATCGAGAATGAGCATCTTGGGGTTTTGCGCTCGCCCTATGTGAAGGCGCGGGTTCGGATTTGGACGATGGCGGATTTTATTGAAAGCCCGATGGAACCGCTCCAAGGAATTCTCGATGAGATCGGCACACGCAATGCGCGCCGCCTCGCCGAAGCGCCAAAGATGGTTGATCTTACCGGCTTTGGGCAGTTTCTTCAGAACCTCAAGAACCAAGGCATGCATCCGCATCTGATGGGCGATTTCCCCTCAGGTACCGAAACTGACACGCCCGAGCGCACTGCGCGCCGGCCCTATTTGGTAAAGTAAGTCTCTATGGCGCAGCATTTTGATACATTCGTTGTTTTCGCGGCGATGCGGACAGGCTCTAATTTTTTAGAGGAAAACATCAATGATTACCCGGGTCTAAAGTGTTGGGGCGAGGCGTATAATCCGCATTTCATTGGCCACGCTGGCAAGGATGAGCTGCTTGGAGTGACCAAAGCGCAGCGTGAAAAAGATCCGATGGCGCTGCTTGAGGCGATGAAGGGGGCGACAGAGGGCCTTGCTGGATATCGCTTTTTCCCGAGCCATGATCCGCGCGTTTTTGAGGCGGCTTTGAAGGATCGCCGATGTGCAAAAATCATTCTGACCCGCAATCCGATCGAGAGCTATGTAAGCCATAAAATCGCGACGGAAACGGGCCAGTGGCGGCTTGGCGATCTGAAAAATGCCAAATCAGCAAAGATCACTTTTGTGCTTTCAGAGTTTGAAAAGATGCTGCGCGATCTACAGGCGTTTCAACTGCGGATCCTCAATGGGATGCAAACGAGCGGGCAGGCTGGGTTCTATATCTCTTATGAGGATATTCAGAGCCTTGATGTTCTTAACGGGCTGGCGCGATTCTTGGGGGTTGATGCGCCGAAAGAAGCGACGAACACGCGCACGAAGGTCCAAAATCCGGCCGGGCTGCGCGATAAGGTTTTGAACTATGATGAGATGGTCGCCGCCCTTGGCGATATTGATCATTTCAATCTTGGCCGCACCCCGAATTTTGAGCCGCGCCGCGGGCCGAATGTGCCGCGTTATGTGGCGGCTGGGAAATCGCCGCTGCTTTATATGCCGATCAAGGGCGGGCCTGAGGCGCAGGTGAATGATTGGCTCGAGGCACTGGATTCTATGGCGCCGATCAGCGGGTTTAGCCAGAAGACTTTGCGCCAATGGAAGCGTCAGAATGCGCGCCATCGCAGCTTTACTGTCGTGCGGCATCCGGCAGCGCGGCTGCATGCGGTGTTTTGCGACTATATTCTTTCAGACGGCCCGCAGGCTTTTACCGAGATCGCCCAGACTTTGCGCAGCACCTATAAGCTGCCGCTGCCGGATGGGGCGCCGGGCAAAGGGTATGATCTTGAGACACACCGCGCGGCCTTCATTGGTTTTGCGGAGTTCATCAAGGGCAATCTTGGCGGACAGACGAGCATTCGCGTTGATCCGGCCTGGGCCACCCAAAGCGAGATTTTGCAAGGGATTTCGCAATTCGGCCTGCCTGATTTGGTGATCAGAGAAGAAGACTTGGCGGGGGATTTGGCGCATATGGCCAAAGCGGTTGGGCTGAAAAAGCTGCCAGCACTCTCGGCAGGCGCGGCCGATCATCCATTTGCCCTGAAGGACATCTATAACGAGGCGGTTGAGGCCGCTGTGAAGGCGGCTTATCAGCGCGATTATATGATGTTTGGCTATAAGCCTTGGGGCAAGTAGCGCGCGTTTAGGCGGCTTGAATGCTTGGGGCTTCAGTCAGGACAGCGTGAAGCGTTGCGGCCTCTCCATTGGCGCGCAATTTGGCACAGATGCCGCCATCGCGCATGGTCCGCGAAACAAGGGCGAGCGCTTTAAGGTGCTCTACCCCTGAATCTTCGGGCGCAAATAGAGCAAAGATCAAATCAACGGGCTGGCGATCGACCGCATCGAAATCCATCGGATCATCAAGGCGCAAAAACGCCCCAACCACATGATCAATGCCACGGATGCGGGCATGCGGAAGCGCAACCCCATGCCCAACACCTGTTGGGCCGAGGTTCTCGCGCTCTTGCAAAGCGTCAATCGCATCATTCAGATTCAGCCCATAGGTCTGGGCAGCGATCTCACCGAGATCCTGAAAGAGGCGTTTCTTGCTTGTTACTTTGCCGACGACTTTAACAGCCGATGGCAGCAGAATGCTTGTCAGTTCCATAAGACCCGCTCGTTACCCCGCCCCTCGGACGGGGCAATTTCAGGACGATGCTTTGGGATCAATCCAGCCGATGTTGCCATCGTCGCGCCGGTAAACCACATTCACACCGTTCTGCTTTTCGTTTCGAAACACCAGCAATGGCGCGCCGGCCAGTTCCATCTGCATGACTGCCTCACCGACCGATAGAGTGGGAACTTTCGTTTCCATTTCGGCGATGATCATAGGCGTCAGGGATTCTGGCTCCGACTCGTCGCTATGCTCCGATGCGGCGAGGATATACGAGGAAGCGCCGATAAGTTCAACCGGGTCTACACGTTCGCGGTGATGATCCTTCAACCGGCGCTTGTAACGGCGCAGTTGCTTTTCCATTTTCTCGGCACATTGATCAAAGGCGGCATAGATATCATGGGCGTGGGCTTTGGCCTGAGCGGTAAGACCGGTGGAGAGATGAACGATCGTTTCACAGACGAATTCATTCGCGCTTTTTGAGAAGAAGATGTTCGCGTCGGTCGGGCGCTCGGCATATTTATCAACAATGCCTCCCAACTCTGCCTTCACATGGGATTGAAGGGCTTCACCAATATCAATTTGTTTTCCGGTGATTTGATAGAGCATCATGCCTCCTTATGGATGAAAATAGCCGCCACGGGGCGCAGGAGAGGCCCACACCACATTTTGACTTTGGTAGAAAGATGTTTGCAGAAGACTAACGGCCCCAAAGGGTCGGACGCGTTTCTGTTCAGGGGCATGTCGGGCCGTTGAACGATCATTGAAAGCGTGTTCATGCATTCCTTCAATTGGCGCACTAACCGGGGCGCGTGTCAACTGTTGGGATGGAAAAGCGACCCTAGACGCGGAAATTTTCGCCCAGATAAACCCGGCGCACATTATCGTCTTCAATCACCTCTTGCGTGGTGCCGCTCATCATCACGGCGCCATCATGAAGGATGTAAGCGCGATCAATAATTCCCAATGTTTCCTGAACGTTATGGTCAGTGATGAGAACTCCGATGCCGCGATTCTTAAGATCCGCCACGAGGCCGCGAATCTCTGCCACGGCGATGGGATCGACCCCTGCAAAAGGCTCATCCAGCAGCACATATTTCGGCCCAGCCGCCAAGCAGCGCGCAATCTCAACCCGGCGGCGCTCGCCCCCAGAAAGAGCCAGCGCCGAGGCGCGACGCAGATGTGTTATCGAGAATTCAGTGAGCAAATCCTCGAGCTGTTCGCGGCGTAGAATCGGATCTTTTACCGAGATTTCAAGGATCGCGAGGATGTTGTCCTCAACCGACATACCGCGAAAAATCGATACTTCTTGCGGCAAATAGCCGATTCCCAATTTGGCGCGTCGATACATTGGCAAATAGGTCACGTCGCGCCCATCAAGGATCACTTGGCCGCTTTCGGGGGTAACCAATCCGGCGATGGAATAAAAACATGTCGTTTTGCCAGAGCCGTTGGGCCCCAGCAGCGCAACGACCTCACCGCGGCCCAATTCAAGCGAAACATCGCGAATAACCGGGCGTTTGCGATAGCTTTTGCGCAGGTGAACAACCTTGAGCCCGGCCTCTCCATCGGTAATCGTTAACTCTGGACCCTTGGCCATATTAATTGCCGCCAGTCTTGAGAATTGATTTTACCCGGCCATCCATCACGCCCGTTCCGGATTTGAGATCAACGATCAAACGGCCCGCAGAAAGCGCGCTTTGGCCCTGCGTTAGGATCACATTGCCTGTCATAATGATTTTGCCCGAATCAATGGTGTATTCGGCATTCTGCGCCTCGGCCGCTTCGCCGCCATTTACCATTGTTACACCGCCAGAGGCCAAAAGCCGGGCAATCTTGCCCGCTTCATCAGCGCTCGCGGCCGCATATTCCACAATCACTTTCCCCGCGGATAGGCGCATTTCGCCTTGTCCGATCAGAACATTTCCCGTGAAGGTCGCGATCCCAGTTGCTTGATCAACAGAGAGCTGGTCTGCCTCGATTTCAACGGGAAGAGAAGTATCCTGTGTCAGCCCGCCAAAGGCGATTTGCGCGCCCTGAGCGGGGGCCTCTTGGGCGGCGATCAGCAGCGCAAAAACGCAAGCGATCAGCATCTTCAGAAGATGTGGCACAGGCAGACTCCCTTAGTTATCTGGCGTGTATATCAGTTTCACACCGTCCTTGAAAACAAGAAGATAGGCAGAGCTTTGCGCATCTCGGCTGATCAGCATGCGCCCGGCGCTTATTGAGCCAAGCGGGCCATCGGCCGTGATGGCGCCGCCGCTTTCAAGCCGGGTCGAATCCAGAAGGGCGGCGAGGCGATCGGTTTGGATCCGGTAGCCTGTCGATGTTGTGATCTTAACGCCGCCGCCGAGCTCGGCCGTTTTGGTTGCCGCGTCAATCACACCATCAAGCGCATGCAGGGTTACTGTTGTACCGATGGGGAGCAAAACCTCCGCGTCGATCTCTGAGGCGCTTGCGGTATCTGTATCGCCCAAATTTGGCCGCACCGCAGCGGCGCTGATTGTTAGGGCGGCGCCATCGCTGGTTACGCCGGAAAAGGTCGGGCCGCCAATGCGCTGTTCGCGGGCGAGCTCGGCGACATCAACATTGGCAAAGGGCAAATCTTGAGCAGGATCAATGGTTTGCGCGACTAAGAATACCGTCGACATGATCGCAAGCGCGGCCAAGGGCAGCAAGATTTTGAGCCAAGCGACAATGCGCGAATGGGCGTTATCATAGGCGGCCATGCGCGCGCCTCTCAGACGACGCCCGCCCGCAGGCAATCATGGATATGCAGAATGCCAACGGGGCGGCCTTCCTCAAGCGCGAAGAGACAGGTGATTTTGCCGGCCTGCATAAGCGCTACGGCCTCTTCGGCAAGGGCGCCGGGGGCGATCGTTTTGGGGTTGGCTGTCATCACTTGATCGGCGGTCATGCTGAGCAGGCCTTCCATATGACGGCGCAAATCGCCATCGGTTACAATGCCCGCAAGGCTACCATCAGGCGCCTCAACCCCAACAACGCCAAATCCCATTTGAGAGATAACAAGCAAAGCTTCGCTCATTTGTGCGCCGGATTTCACCATGGGCAAATCGGTGTGCATCAAATCGCCAACCTTTGCGAGGCGCGCGCCAAGTTTGCCGCCGGGATGGAAAACGCGAAAATGTTCCGGCGAGAATTTGCGATGCTCCATGAGCGCGATTGCGATGGCATCGCCAAGGGCAAGGGTCATTGTTGTGCTGGTTGTTGGCACGATCCCTTTGTCGCAGGCTTCTTCTGCGGCGGGCAATTGAAGGAAGACATCGGATTGTTTTGCCAGCGTGCTTTGCGGGCGGCTTGCGACCCCGATCATCGGAATATCAAAGCGGCGGGTATAGGCGATCATATCCGCAAGCTCTGGTGTTTCGCCCGAGTTAGATAGGATCAAAGCAACATCGCCATGGGCCATCATGCCAAGATCACCGTGGCTCGCTTCGGCGGGGTGGACGAAATGCGCAGGGGTTCCTGTGCTGGCGAAGGTTGCGGCGATTTTGCGCGCTATGTGGCCGGATTTTCCCATGCCAGAGATAATCACCCGCCCGTTTGAGGCAAGAATCGTTGAAACGGCCTTGTCAAAGCTTTCGCCAAGCGACTCTCCAAGGAGGGAAAGTGCCTGGGCTTCGCGTTCAATCACGCGGCGGCCTGTGGCGAGGAAGCTTTCGTTGCTATTGGTCACGCTGAGCGGCCTTTCTGGCTATGGATCAATGCGAGAAAATGTCGATTTCGGGCCAGCCGGCCAGATCGAGTTTGGCGCGCGTTGGCAGAAAATCAAAACAGGCTTGCGCGATGTCCATGCGCCCTTCGCGGATCAGCATAGCATCGAGCTTTTCGCGCAATTGGTGCAGGTAAAGGACGTCTGATGCGGCATAATCCAGCTGTGCTTTGGTCAGCTCGGATGCGCCCCAATCGCTCATCTGTTGATATTTGGAAATATCGACTTTCAGCAATTGTTCCAGGAGGTTTTTTAGCCCGTGGCGGTCTGTATAGGTGCGTACGAGTTTTGAGGCGATTTTGGTGCAATAGACGGGCGCGGTAAGGGTTCCAAATGCGTTGTACATCGCGGCGATATCAAAACGGCCGAAGTGAAAGAGCTTGAGCACATTTGGATCCGCAAGCATCCGGCACAGGTTTGGCGCTTTGGTTTGACCTTTGGCAATTTGAACGAGATGCGCATTGCCATCGCCGCCAGACATTTGGATCACACAGAGCCGATCACGATGGGGGTTGAGCCCCATTGTTTCGCAATCAATTGCCACAACCGGGCCAAGATCGAGGCCATCTGGTAGATCGTTCTGATAAAGAGTGTTCGCCAAGGGGACCTCATGCAATTTGGGCGAATGCCCGTGTGGTCTGCGCTTGGCTTGTTGGAGTTTGATCCGAACAGAGGTTTGCGGCAAACCTTTCAACAGTTTGCATGTTTATACGCCTGCTCTGGCGGTAAAGCCAAGAGCCGCTTTGGCTGGCGGTTGCGGAGCGTTTTGGTGTTGTGTGGCGTTTATTGTGTGTCAGACGTGCTTGAACCGCCGGAGGCTGCCGCAGCAACCGCAACACCCGCTGCACCAATCCCCAAAAGTGGGCCGAGACCGCCGAGAAGGGGCACAAAGTTGGTCGCTTCGACAGTCGGTTGTTGCGCTGGCTTGCCGCGCAATCCGGCCCGCTGCCTTGGGCAGACAACTTCGACTTCACCGCCGGAAATATATTTGGCTGAAACAGGTTTTTGCCCCGCGCAGGCATCATTGAAGATCGCAATATCAAGCGCCGTAGGGCCATCATCAATAGCATAGAGGGGCGAAGCCATTGCAAAGAGTGCAATGAGCACGCTGAAAAAGATCTTTCGCATCTGTTCTCTCCTTGGCGCTGGCTGGGTTGCGCAGATCATTTGATGGTAGGCGCAGAGCGTTAACAGAGAGTAAATATTTGCTCATAGCGCGGCGGTTTTCCAAAGGTTTGGGATAATCCAGCCAATTTTTCGCAAATTTGAGGCTTCTCAACCATGGCGTGTAAAAATCTTTGTAAGCCGCTGAATTAGAAGTGAGTCTCATCGCCGAGATATGTAATATTGGGGAAAATTCAGGCCAAATGAGAGATACAAACAGGTGTCGCGCAGGTTTTTAGCTAAGGTTTTCGCAGTATTCGCCGCCGCGGCAGGATCGTTGGCAGGGCCTATGGCTGCGCAGGATATTGGCGCTTTTGCGAGTTACAGCACCTATGGCACCGCTGGCTTGATTGATATGCCGGCAGCTGTTGGCCGCCCGGATAGTGAGCTTGCCTTTACCACCAGCCATTTCGTTAACCAGACCCGCAATACGCTGAGTTTTCAGATCACCCCGCGCCTTGCGGGCAGTTTTCGCTATGCGCTGTTGTATGATGTGCGGCCTGCGGATGGCGGCGCGGTGCTTGATTTCATTTTTGATCGCAGCTTTTCGCTTCAATATCTTCTGGCCGATGAGGGGCGCTATCGCCCGGCCATTGCGATAGGGCTTAATGATTTTCTGGGGACAGGAATTTATTCTTCGGAGTATTTGGTTGCGAGCAAACGCATCGGGCCAAGCTTGCGTTTTACTGGCGGGATTGGTTGGGGCCGTTTGGGCGGCGTTGGCGGGTTTGCCAATCCATTGGGCGCGATTTCAAGCCATTTCTCGAGCCGACCGGGCGTAGGAACTGCGGCTCCAGGGAAGCTTCAGGCGGGCAATTGGTTTCGCGGGAATGCAGCGCTTTTTGGCGGAGTTGAATGGCAGGCAACAGATAAGTTGACACTGCTCGCGGAGTATTCTTCGGACGCTTATCCAAGCGAAAGCCCCTCTGCCTTTCAGCGCAAATCCCCGTTTAATTTTGGGGTGAAATATCAGGCGCGACCCGGGATTCTGATTGGAGCGCATTATCTTTATGGCTCTCAATTTGGGGCCTTTGTCAGCTTTGCGTTCAATCCCAAAAAACCGCCTGCTTATGGCGGGCTGGATAAGGCGCCGCCGTCTGTTGTGTTGCGCTCTGCGCGCGAAACCGGGCCAACCGGCAATCTAGAGGCGCGCGCGGGCCGTGCTTTGGCGGGGGCGGGTGTTCGGCTGCATGGGCTTAAGATTTCAGGGCGATCCGCACGGATTGAGATCGAGAATGAGACATTTAGCGCAACAGCGCAGGCGGTTGGCCGCACGGCGCGCGCTTTGAGCGGTGTGTTGCCGCGCAATGTTGAAGTTCTTGAGATCGTCTTGGTTTCCTCGGGGATCGCGGGATCACAGATCACTCTTCAGCGCAGCGACTTAGAAGAGCTTGAACATGAGCTCGATAATTCATGGCAAAGTTATACCCGCGCACAGATCAGCGCAGCACCGCCATTGCACCCCAGCCCTGCGCGCTATCCAGCCTTTGATTGGGCCGCCAAACCATATCTGTCGCCAAGCCTCTTTGATCCCGATCAGCCTGTGCGCGCCGATCTCGGGCTTGAACTGAGCGCGAAATATGAGCCTGCACCGGGCTTTGTTTTTTCGGGCGTGTTGCGCCAAAAAGCGATCGGCAATCTCAACAAATCGACCCGGCCCTCAACATCGGTCCTTCCCCATGTGCGATCCGATTTCAATATCTACGAAAAGCAAGGCAACCCTGCGCTCACTGAACTGACAGGCGCTTATTATTTTACCCCGTCCGCCCAAACGTACGGGCGCATCACAGCGGGCTATTTAGAGCCGATGTTTGGGGGCGTCTCTGCGGAGCTTTTGTGGAAACCGGTGAGCAGCCGTATCGCGCTTGGGGCCGAAATCAATGTTGTGCAGCAGCGCGATTTTGATCAACTTTTCGGCTTTCGCGATTATGGCGTCACAACGGGGCATGTTTCGGCCTATTGGGATATGGGGATGGGATATCACTCGCAGCTTGATGTCGGGCGCTTTCTCGCGGGGGATTGGGGCGCGACTTATACGCTTGATCGCGAGTTCAAGAACGGATGGAAAGTTGGCGGGTTTGTGACGCTGACAAATGTGTCTTTTTCGGATTTTGGCGAGGGGTCGTTTGATAAGGGGCTGCGCTTTACCGTTCCGATTGATTGGCTTTCGGGCAATCCAACACAGGACAAATTTTCAACCGTCATCCGCCCGGTTACCCGCGATGGCGGCGCGCGGCTGAATGTCTCGGGGCGGCTTTATGATAAGGTGCGCCCGATGCATGAGCAGGGCCTGCGCGATTCATGGGGGCGGTTCTGGCGATGAGAAATGTGATGCTCTTGATCGCAGGGCTTGTGGCCGCATGTGCCCCCCCTGGCCCTGCGGATATGCCCGATCTGCGCGGATCCATTACGGCAGATCAATTGGCCCAAGTGAAAGCGCCTTTGCTTCTGGCCGAGCTGCCCAGCATTGGGGTCGCAGCGACGTTGGTTGCGCGCGGGCGCAATGGTGATGTGCAGACTTGGGAAACGGGGGATCGGGTGTCTATCGCTTTTCGCAGAGGGGTTCTAACGGGGACGCGCGGGCTTGGCGATGATCTGATGCAGGCCGATTTGAATGGCAGCTTAAGGATGCTGCAATCGGGCGAAATTGGCACCTATTATCCGCGAATTCACAGCTATCTCGATGGCGAATACCAAACGGTTTTCCGCAGCTTTCAATGCACCAAACTTTCTGAGAGGGCTGAGACAATTGAAACCGGCTCAAAGCCGCGTTCTGTGAAGCGGATCGAGGAGGCTTGCTATTCACCGGGGCTTGAGATCACCAATGTTTACTGGCGGGGCACGGATGGCATCATGTGGAAATCGCGGCAATGGGTTAGCGCGCGGGTTGGCTATTTAACTGCTGAGCGGCTGGTGAAATAGGGGCCAATAGATCGCTTCGCGGCGCATTAATACCGGAACTGCACGGATCGGGCGTGACAAGTTTCGGCGTGAATGTTTAACTGTCGTTATGAAGCATATTCCGAAAGAAAACACCGATGATGCTCTTGTTCAGGAATTTTTGAATAAGGGCGGCAAAGTGATTGTTGGCAAAACCAAACCGCCCAAGGCCGAACTGGGCCTGAGCAACAATGTTTGGAACAATAAGCTAACGAAAGAAGAGAAAGCCGCGCGCGATAAGAAGTGATTTTGCGCAGAGGCTCTGAGCGTGCGCTGGCCAATTACTTGGCCTGTCCGCTTGTGCAATGAGGCTTGCTTGATTTGGCTTTCGCCAGCGACATTTAATCATTTGGGAATTGGTGCCCAGGAGAGGACTCGAACCTCCACATCGTTGCCAATACTAGCACCTGAAGCTAGCGCGTCTACCATTCCGCCACCTGGGCAGGTGTCGCTGTGAAGCCGCGATGTATGCCAGTGCGGGGGTGCTGTCAACTGAGTCTGGGTGGAATTGGCGGCGTTTTTGGCTTCTCTTTGGGGCTTATGGGCAAAGCGGCGCGCGATTTCTGCGAATTGGCATGGATTGCAGATGTTTGGGCGGCTTTAGCGGCTTGTTCATTGGATGCCAGTTAGCTAAGAAAAAGAGGAATTAAAGTGGAGATGCAGATGTCTAAACTGGTCACCATCTATGGCGGATCGGGCTTTGTTGGCCGTTATATTGCCCGCCGTATGGCAAAAGCTGGCTGGCGCGTGCGCGTTGCGGTGCGCCGCCCCAACGAGGCGATGTTCGTTAAGCCTTACGGAACTGTCGGGCAGGTCGAGCCTGTGTTTTGCAACATTCGGGATGATGCTTCTGTGCGCGCAGTGATGGGTGGGGCGGATGCCGTTGTAAATTGCGTTGGCACGTTTGATTCCTCGGGCCGCAACAATTTTGATGCGGTTCAGCATGAGGGCGCTGAGCGGATCGCGCGGATCGCGGCTGAGCAGGGCGTTGGCCAATTGGTGCATTTTTCTGCGCTCGGTGCGGATGCTGAGGCCGAGAGCGCTTATGCGGTCTCCAAGGGCTTGGGCGAGGCAGGCATTCTTGAGCATTTCCCGGGCGCTGTTATCCTGCGGCCCTCGGTTATTTTTGGCCCCGAGGATGGCTTCTTCAATCGCTTTGCCGCGATGAGCAGTTTTGGCCCTGTTCTGCCGCTTGTTGGCGGGGCGACGCACTTTCAACCGGTGTATGTTGATGATGTCGCGCAGGCGGCTGTTCTTGGGATCAAGGGCGAAGCGGCTGGTGGGATTTATGAGCTTGGCGGGCCTGAAGTGGAAACGCTTAAGGGGATCGTTGGGCAGATGCTCGATGTGATCCAGCGCCGCCGGTTGGTTTTAAACCTGCCGTTTTTTGCGGGCAATATCGTCGCGACGCTTTTGGATGTGGCTGGGGCGATGTCTCTTGGCCTGTTCCCAAACCGCATTCTTACGCGCGATCAGGTGAAAACGCTGCGGGTTGATAATGTTGTTGCTGAGGGCGCCAAGGGCTTGGCCGATCTTGGAATTAAGCCAACGGCGTTTGAGGCTGTTGTGCCGGATTATCTTTGGAAATTCCGCCCCTCTGGCCAATATGCGGCGATCAAAAACTCGGCTAAAAATCTGCGCAAGTCTGCCTAATGGCCGATACAACGCTGGTTGCTGCGGGGCTTGGGCTGCTTGAAGGGTTTACGGAGTTTATTCCTGTATCCTCAACCGGGCATGTTTTACTTGCCGGGCATTTTCTAGGCTTTGAAAGCGCAGGCAAAGCCTTTGAGGTTGTGATCCAGCTTGGCGCGATCCTGGCGATTTTGGGCGTTTATGCGCGCAAATTGATCAGCACGTTTGCCGCCGTAGGCCATAGCGCCCATGCCCGCCATTTCATCTATTCCGTTTTGCTGGCGTTCTTGCCGGCGGCCTTTATCGGCGTTCTCGCGCATGGGTTTATCAAGGCGGTTCTGTTTGAAACGCCAACACTGATCGCTGTGATGTTGATCCTTGGCGGGATTGTTTTGGTCTTTGTGGATCGCTTGGCGCTTAAGCCGCGCTATAGGGATGCGGAAAGCTTCCCGCTTCCCATGGCAATTGCCATTGGCTTTATTCAATGTTTGGCAATGATTCCGGGCGTTTCGCGTTCTGGGGCGACGATCGTTGGGGCGTTGGCTTTGGGCGCGGATAAGCGTTCGGCGGCGGAGTTTTCGTTCTTTCTCTCAATGCCGACGATGGCGGGCGCTTTTGCCTATGATCTCTATAAAAACCGCGATGTTTTGGATGCGGCCGCGATGAATGAGATCGCAGTTGGTTTCGTTATGGCCTTTATTTCTGCGGTGATCGTTGTGCGCGGTCTGCTCGCCTATGTATCAAAGCACGGCTACGGGCTGTTTGGCTGGTGGCGAATCGTTGTTGGGACAGCTGCCCTTATCGGGATTTGGGCGCTCTGATCGCCATTATGTCAGTCATTATTACCTAAAATTGCTGCCTTGAGCACACTTTTCATATATCCATTCATGATTTTGATGTAATAGGTCATAAATACTGCCTTTTCATTTTGCGCCGCCGTGTTAAAACCACAAGCGATAGATTGTTGGGAGAGTCAGACATGGCAAAAGAGCCAATGCTCAAATTCGTGACCGTTGGTCGGGACATGCCTGAGAAGCGTGCGCCTGAGCTGCGCAATAAAGACTACGGCGAGATCTATGCGGAATTCGCAAAGGTGAAAGCCGAAGAGCAAGCAAGCCGTTGTTCGCAATGTGGCGTGCCCTATTGCCAGACCCATTGCCCGCTCCATAACAACATCCCAGATTGGTTGCGCCTAACGGCGACGGGCCGATTGAAAGAAGCTTATGAGCTAAGCCAGGAAACCAATACTTTCCCAGAGATATGCGGCCGGATTTGCCCGCAGGATCGCCTGTGCGAAGGCAATTGTGTGATTGAGCAATCTGGCCATGGCACTGTGACAATTGGCTCGGTTGAGAAATATATCACCGATACCGCTTGGGATGAGGGCTGGGTTAAGCCGGTAAAGCCTCTTACAGAGCGCGAACAATCTGTGGGCATCATTGGCGCTGGTCCTGGCGGCCTCGCAGCGGCCGAGCGGCTGCGCCATGCGGGCATTCAGGTAACTGTTTATGACCGTTATGATCGCGCCGGCGGTTTGATGACCTATGGCATCCCGAGCTTCAAACTTGAAAAAGATGTGGTCATGCGCCGGATTGAATTGCTTGAGGACTCGGGTGTTGAATTTGTGCTGAATTGCAACGTAGGCGAAGATATTTCCTTTGATGCGATCCGTGGCAAGCATGATGCGGTTTTGATCGCGACGGGTGTTTATAAATCCCGCGAGCTTCAGGGCCCCGGCGCGGGCTCTGATGGTATTGTGCGCGCGATTGATTATCTCACCGCCTCAAACAAGGTCACTTTCGGCGATACTGTAGAAGAGTACGAAAGCGGCGAGCTGAATGCGGCTGGCAAGAAGGTCGTTGTTATTGGTGGCGGTGATACGGCGATGGATTGCGTTCGTACCGCCATTCGCCAAGGTGCTGAAAGCGTCAAATGTCTCTATCGTCGGGATCGTGCCAATATGCCGGGCTCGCAGCGCGAAACGCAGAATGCCGAAGAAGAAGGCGTTGAATTCGTCTGGCTTGCGGCCCCCAAAGGCTTTGCGGGAGATCCGGTAAGCGGCGTTATGGTTCAGCAGATGCGCCTTGGTGCGCCTGATGTCACGGGCCGGCGTGCGCCTGAAGTGATTGAAGGTGCGGATTATGTTGAGCCTGCGGATTTGGTGATCAAAGCGCTTGGGTTTGAGCCAGAGGATTTAAAGGGCCTGTGGGGCCAGCCAGAGCTTGAAGTGACCCGTTGGGGAACTGTGATGGCCGATTTCACAACCCATGCGACCAACCTTCCCGGCGTTTATGCCTGCGGCGATATTCAGCGCGGCGCGAGCCTTGTTGTTTGGGCGATCCGTGATGGGCGTGAGGCGGCGGATGCGATGCTGGAATATATCGAGCAAGAAGCAGTGATCGCGGCCGAATAAGCGCCTTAGGAGAGAAAGCATGACCAAAGCTCGTTCAGGACAGTGTTTGTGCGGCGCCGTGCGGCTTACGGCGTCGAGCCTTGGCGAGCTTGGCGCATGTCATTGCAAGATGTGTCAGCGCTGGACCGGCGGGCCATTGCTTGGGGTGACGGTGAAAGAGAGCGCGATGGAGATTGTGGATTTAGCGCAGGTTGTTTCGCGCCGAACCTCTGATTGGGCCTCTCGCAGCCATTGCGGGGCATGCGGATCGCCGCTTTGGTATCGCTATGACAAGGGCGCTGATGGCGCCGGGGATTATGAAGTGCCAATTGGTCTGTTTGATGATGCAAACGGGCTGACATTGGCGAAAGAGATTTTCATCGACGACAAGCCAGACAGCTTTGATTTCGCCGGTGAGCATAAAAGAATGACTAAGGCCGAGCTGATGGACGCCATCGCCTCTCGCCCGGAAGGAGCCTGACTATGACAAAATACGATGAAACCTGGGCCGCCGCCGAAGAGGCAAAGCGCCAATGGATGTCTGAGAACAGCCTGTTTCGCGAGGATGATGAGCATTCGTCTTGCGGCGTTGGGCTTGTTGTTTCGGTCGATGGTAAAAAGAGCCGCTCGGTTGTTCAAAACGGGATTGATGCGCTCAAGGCGATCTGGCACCGCGGCGCGGTTGATGCGGATGGCAAAACCGGCGATGGCGCTGGTATCCATGTGCAAATCCCGGTTCCATTTTTCTATGATCAGGTAGAGCGCACAGGCCACAAGCCGCGCATGAACGAGCTGATTGCTGTTGGCCAAGTCTTCTTGCCGCGCACCGATTTTGGCGCGCAAGAAACATGCCGCACGATCGTTGAATCCGAAGTGCTGCGCATGGGCTATTATATCTATGGCTGGCGTCACGTTCCGGTTCAGATTGATTGCTTGGGTGATAAAGCCAATGCGACCCGCCCTGAGATTGAGCAAATTCTGATCAGCAATTCCAAGGGCGTTGATGAGGAAACATTCGAGCGCGAGCTTTATGTGATCCGTCGCCGTATTGAAAAAGCGGCTGCGGCTGCTGGCGTTCAATCGCTCTATCTTTGTTCGCTGTCCTGCCGCTCGATCATCTATAAAGGCATGATGCTCGCCGAGCAGGTCGCTGAGTTCTATCCCGATCTGTTGGATGAACGTTTCGAGAGCGCTTTTGCGATTTATCACCAGCGCTATTCGACCAATACATTCCCGCAGTGGTGGCTTGCGCAGCCGTTCCGCATGCTCGCGCATAACGGCGAGATCAACACGCTCAAGGGCAATCTCAACTGGATGAAAAGCCACGAGATCCGCATGGCCTCGGGCACTTTTGGCGACATGGCCGAAGACATCAAACCAATCGTTCCGCAGGGCAGCTCGGATTCTGCGGCCTTGGACGCGGTGTTTGAAGTTTTGGTGCGCGCGGGGCGTTCTGCGCCGATGGCCAAAACGATGCTTGTGCCGGAAAGCTGGTCTCAGCAGGCGGTCGAGCTGCCGCAAAGCTGGCGCGATATGTATTCCTATGTGAACTCCGTGATGGAGCCATGGGATGGCCCTGCTGCTCTTGCGATGACTGATGGGCGCTGGGTCTGTGCTGGGCTTGATCGTAACGGCCTGCGCCCGATGCGTTATGTGGTAACAGGCGATGGGCTTGTGATTGCGGGTTCTGAGGTTGGCATGGTGCCAACGGATGAGGCGCGCGTTGTTGAAAAGGGCGCGCTTGGGCCGGGGCAGATGCTTGCTGTCGATATGAAAGAGGGCAAGCTTTACCACGACAAAGCGATGAAAGATGCTCTTGCGGGCGCGCAGCCATTTGGCGCTTGGGTCGGTAAAATCAACGATCTGGATCAAGAGCTTTCAGGCCTGACCGAAGAGCCTTTGTTTACTGGTGAAGAGCTGAAAAAGCGCCAGATTGCAGCAGGTTACTCGATTGAAGAGCTTGAACAAATTCTTGCGCCCATGGCCGAGGATGGCAAAGAAACGCTGGCCTCGATGGGCGATGACACGCCTTCTGCGGTGCTGTCCAACAAGTACCGTCCGCTGAGCCATTTCTTCCGCCAGAACTTTAGCCAAGTGACCAACCCGCCGATTGACAGCCTGCGCGAATATCGCGTGATGAGCTTGAAAACGCGCTTTGGGAATCTCAAGAACGTGCTGGATGAAGACAGCTCGCAAACCGAGATTTTGGTGCTGGATAGCCCCTTTGTTGGCAACGCCCAGTTCGAGGCGCTGAAGGGGCATTTTAATGCGCCGATGACAAAAATTGATTGTACCTATCCTGCGGATGGCGGGCCAAATGCGCTGCGCGATGCTTTGGCGCGGATCCGGGCCGAGGCAGAAGATGCTGTGCGCTCGGGCGGCGGGCACATCATTTTGTCGGATCAAAATCAAGATGCTGAAAACGTTGGCATGCCAATGATTTTGGCAACTTCGGCGGTTCATAGCTGGCTGACACGCAAAGGCCTGCGGACTTTCTGTTCGCTTGGGGTACGCTCGGCCGAATGTATTGATCCGCATTATTTTGCCGTGCTGATCGGCTGCGGCGCCACAATCGTAAACGCATACCTCGCTGAGGATAGCCTTGCCGATCGTATCGAGCGCGGCCTGCTTGATTGCACGCTTACAGAGGCGGTTCAACGCTACCGCAATGCGATTGATCAAGGCTTGCTCAAGATCATGGCCAAGATGGGGATTTCGGTGATTTCCTCATATCGCGGCGGGTTGAACTTTGAAGCTGTGGGCTTGAGCCGCGCGATGGTTGCTGAATATTTCCCCGGTATGCACAGCCGGATTTCGGGGATTGGTGTTGGCGGTATTCAGAAGAAGGTCGAGGCTGTACATAAAGCGGGTTGGCTTTCTGGCTCTGATATTCTGCCGATTGGGGGCTTTTACAAAGCGCGCCGCTCGGGCGAGACGCATGCTTGGGAAGCGCAATCCATGCACATGTTGCAAGCGGCCTGCGATCGCGCCTCTTATGAGATGTGGAAGCAGTTCTCGGCCAAGATGAAAAGCAATCCGCCGATCCATTTGCGCGATCTGCTCGACATCAAGCCGATGGGCAAATCGATCCCGATTGAAGAGGTCGAAAGCATCACCTCGATCCGCAAGCGGTTTGTAACGCCGGGCATGTCTTTGGGCGCACTTTCGCCCGAGGCGCACCGCACGCTATCCATTGCGATGAACCGTATTGGCGCGAAATCGGACTCTGGTGAAGGCGGCGAGAGCCCCGATGATTTTACACCAGAACCCAACGGCGATAACGCCTCTGCCAAGATCAAGCAGGTGGCCTCCGGGCGCTTTGGCGTTACGGCGGAATATCTGCTGGCTTGTGAAGAGCTTGAGATCAAAGTTGCCCAAGGCGCCAAGCCAGGCGAGGGCGGCCAGTTGCCTGGGATGAAAGTTACAGATCTGATCGCCAAGCTGCGCCACTCGACCAAAGGCGTTACCCTGATTTCGCCACCGCCGCACCACGATATCTATTCCATCGAGGATTTGGCCCAGCTGATTTATGATCTCAAACAGATCAATCCGCGCGCCAAAGTGACGGTGAAACTTGTGGCGTCTTCGGGCGTTGGCACGATTGCAGCAGGTGTGGCCAAGGCCAAAGCCGATGTGATCCTGATCTCTGGCCATAACGGCGGCACAGGTGCATCGCCTGCAACCTCGATCAAATTTGCTGGCCTTCCATGGGAAATGGGCCTTACCGAGGCGCATCAAGTTCTTGCGATGAACAACCTGCGCGATCGTGTAACCCTGCGCACCGATGGCGGGCTTCGCACTGGGCGCGATATCGTTATGGCGGCGATGATGGGTGCCGAGGAATATGGCATCGGCACTGCGGCGCTTATCGCGATGGGCTGTATTATGGTGCGCCAGTGCCAGAGCAACACTTGCCCGGTTGGTGTTTGTACGCAGGACGATAAGCTGCGTGAAAAATTCACCGGAACCGCGGATAAAGTCGTCAATCTGATCACATTCTACGCTCAGGAAGTGCGCGAAATTCTTGCCTCGATCGGGGCGCGCAGCTTGGATGAAGTGATCGGGCGTGCAGATTTGCTTACGCAGGTTTCGCGCGGCTCTGCGCATCTTGATGATCTCGATCTTAACCCGCTTTTGATCACAGTCGATGGCGCAGAAAAGATCGTTTATGATCGCTCCAAGCCGCGCAATGCTGTTCTGGATACGCTGGATGCGCAGATCGTTTCGGATGCGCAGCGCTTCTTGAACGATGGCGAAAAGATGCAGCTTTCTTATGCGGTGCAAAACACCCATCGAACCATCGGAACGCGCACATCGAGCCATATCGTTAGCCGGTTCGGCATGCGCAATAACTTGCAGCCAGATCATCTTACGGTGAAGCTGACAGGCTCGGCTGGCCAATCGCTTGGGGCTTTTGCTGCGCCGGGGTTGAAGATTGAAGTTTCGGGCGATGCCAATGATTATGTTGGCAAAGGGCTCTCTGGAGGGACAGTCGTTGTGCGCCCGCCGATGGCCTCTCCGCTTGTGGCGTCTGAGAATACGATCATCGGCAATACAGTGCTTTACGGCGCGACCGATGGCTTTCTCTTTGCAGCGGGCCGTGCTGGTGAGCGCTTTGCGGTGCGCAACTCTGGTGCGAGTGTTGTGATTGAGGGCTGTGGTTCGAACGGTTGTGAATATATGACCGGTGGCGTGGCGGTTATCCTTGGCGCGATTGGGGCCAATTTTGGCGCAGGGATGACAGGCGGCATGGCCTATCTCTATGATCCAGAGGGCACGGTTGAGCGCTTCATGAACATGGAAACCCTGGTGACTTGCCCTGTGACAGTTGAACATTGGGAGGCGCAGCTTAAGGGTTTGATCGAGCGCCATGTGGCCGAGACGCAAAGCCGCAAAGGCGAAGAGATTCTTTCGCATTGGGAAGCTGAGCGGGCCAACTTCTTGCAGGTTTGTCCAAAAGAAATGCTCGTGCATCTTCCTGTTCCGCTTAGCCTTGAAGCGGATGCCATCCCGGCGGAATAAGAGCCGATGAATCGTTATAAAAAGGCGCGGCAGAGCAATCTGGCCGCGCCTTTTTCTTGTGCTTGGTGTTGCGCCCCAGCGGCCCTGATTGCGAAAATTGACGCAGCGGTATTTTTCAGGTGTTTGCATTGCGCAAGCGCGGCTATGTTGCGCGCGTGGCAAAGAAAACGACAAAATCCAAAGCAGCAAAGCCGCTGCCAAGTCGCTGGGTGCAACTCAAGCGTTGGATGCTGCGCTGGATCGCGCGCATCTCTTTGCTGAGCATTGGGATTTTGCTTTTGCTGGTTTCGCTCTTTGCGATCGTTCCGCCGCCCACCACGCCCTATATTTTTGCAGAGGCGCGCAGGCTTGGCGGGGTTGATCGCCAATGGGTTCCGGCCGATGAAATAGCGCCGGTTATGCTGCGTGCTGTCGTCGCTGCGGAGGATGCAAATTTCTGCAATCACTGGGGGTTTGATATGGCGGCCATCCGCGATGCATTGGATAGCGGCGGGCAGCGCGGCGCTTCGACGATTTCGCAGCAGGTTGTTAAAAACGTTTATCTTTGGCAGGGGCGCAGCTGGCCGCGCAAAGCATTGGAGGCGATCATAACGCCTTTGATGGAGATCGTTTGGCCCAAACGGCGCATACTTGAGGTCTATCTGAATGTGGCTGAGTTTGATGAAGGCGTTTTTGGCGTTGAAGCCGCCGCGCGCCATTATTTCGGCGTTGGTCCAGAAAATTTGAGCTCCCTGCAAGCGGCGCGCCTCGCGGCGGTATTGCCCAATCCCAAAGGGCGCAGCGCTTCAAACCCCTCCAATTTCGTGCGCCGGCAAGCGGTTCAGATCTCTGACGGGGCCGCAACGATCCGCGCAGACGGTCGCGCTGCTTGTTTCGAGGATTGAATTGTTGCGCGCCGCAGGGCAATTAGAGAAAGCATCCAAATTTTATGAGTAGCACCCAAATGAATCGCCTCTTTCACGTTCCTCTTTCCCCGTTTTGCCGCAAAGTGCGCCTTAGCCTTGGCGAGAAGCGCATTGAGGTTGAACTGGTGGAAGAGCGCTATTGGGAAAAGGATCCTGATTTTCTGCGCCGCAATCCGGCGGGCAAAGTGCCTGTTTTGAAGATGGACGGGCGGACGATGTCTGAATCTGCCGCGATTTGCGAGTATATCGAGGAAAAGCATCCCGAACCGTCCCTGATGCCCAAGGGGGCGGAGGCGCGCTTTGAGGTGCGCCGTTTGGTAACGTGGTTCGACGATAAATTTCATCACGAGGTGACGGCGAACCTGCTTTATGAGCGGGTGAATAAAAAGGTCACAGGCGAAGGCTATCCAGATTCGCGCAATGTCAAAGCCGGCGCGAAGGCGATCAAATATCATCTGGATTATATGGGTTGGCTTTTGGAGCAGCGCCGCTGGCTTGCGGGTGACACGATGACCTTGGCGGATTTTGCTGCCGCTGCGCATCTTTCTTCGTTGGATTATATTTCCGATGTGGATTGGAACCGCTCTGCGCCGGTCAAAGATTGGTATGCCAAGATCAAATCGCGCCCGGCCTTTCGGTCGATCCTTGCTGATCAGGTCCCGGGCTTTCCACCGCCTGCGCATTATGCTGATCTCGATTTTTAAGCCGGTGTCCTTTTGAGCGCGGCGATAAAAGCGGCGTTGGCGCAACGCGCGCAGTTTGAAGGCTTTGCCGCGATGGGCGTTTGCGCGCCGGATGCCATTCAGGAAGCGCCCGCGAGATTGGCGGAATATGTTGCGGATGGGCGCCATGGCCAGATGGGCTGGATGGAAGAGCGGATGGCATGGCGCGGCAATCCAAACGCGCTTTGGCCAGAGGCGAAATCGGTTATAATGCTCGCCGAGGCCTATACGCCATCGCATGATCCATTAGAGGTTTTGAGCAAACCGGAGGCGGGCGCGATCAGCGTTTATGCGCAGAACCGCGATTACCATGACATCGTGAAAAAACGGCTCAAGCGACTTGGGCGCTGGCTGATTGAAGAGGCCGGCGGCGAGATCAAGGTATTCGTTGATACGGCGCCGGTGATGGAAAAGCCTTTGGGTGCGGCGGCTGGGCTGGGCTGGCAGGGCAAACATACCAATCTTTTGGGCCGCGAGCTTGGCTCTTGGTTTTTCCTTGGTGCAATATTCACGACCCTTGAATTGCCGCTTGATCGCCCGGGCGCTGGAAGCTGCGGAAGCTGCACCGCTTGCCTTGATGTTTGCCCGACAGGGGCCTTTCCTGCACCGTATCAATTGGATGCAAGGCGCTGCATTTCTTATCTAACGATTGAGCATCACGGGCCGGTTGAGGAAGAGTTACGCGCGCGGATGGGCAATAGGATTTACGGTTGCGATGATTGTTTGGCCGTTTGCCCTTGGAACAAATTTGCAGCCGAGGCGCGCGAGATAAAATATGCTGCCCGTGAGGATTTGATTGCGCCGGATTTGGCACAGTTATCTGCCCTGAATGACACCGAGTTTCGCGCGATGTTTAGCGGCTCTCCGATCAAACGGATTGGGCGTAATCGGTTTGTGCGCAATGTGCTTTATGCGATCGGGAATTCCGGCGCGGTTCGGCTGCAAGATGCAGCACGCGCGCTTTTGAGCGATCCTGATCCAACGGTTGCTGATGCGGCGCGCTGGGCCTATGCGCGATTGGCCAGATAGTTATTCGGCAAAAACGCGGTCAAGCAATGTCATGTTTTGGCGGCGTCTTTGTTCGGTGGCCTTGGCTTGCTTCACCAGCATGCGATGGGCTTGCGCGGTTGGGCGAATGCCTTCTGAGGCGCGATTTATTGGGTAGGGGCCGATTTGGCTTTTGCCGATGGAAAAGGTCACACTCACGCCGCGGGCATTGGGTGTTCGAACATATCTGAAGCGGGATTCTGTGTTGTAAGTATCAAAAGCATTGTTGATAGCGCGCTCAAGATTGGCGCGCGATGTGCCAAGTTCGGCACCATCTGGAATATGAATTGTTGTGAGTATCGCGCCGTTGTTTTCGCTCATTCCGGCAGAGGCAAGCTTGGCCTCGGTAATGCCAAGCGGGCGCAGCGTTGGATCATTGGTGAACCAATACAGGCCCAAAATGAATGTAGCAGGCCCAACGATCGCAGCGGCGGCGAGGCTTACATATAGGTTGTCTCGGATACTCATTGGTCGCGGGCCTTAGATGTTTTGATCTGTTTGCCGCATAGAAATGAATATCGGATGAATCCGCGCCATACCGGGGATGTCCGGCGGTATGGCGCGGGTGTTTAGGCGCGTACGAGCACTTCGTAGCTTTGCGCGATATCGCGAGCGAGCGCGCCGACTTCAAAGTTATATTCGCCGATCTGGCCAACGGGCGTTACTTCGGCCGCTGTCCCGGTGAGCCAGCATTGCTCAAAGCCTTCAAGCTCTTCGGGCATGATGTGGCGCTCATTTACGGTGATGCCGCGTTCTTTAAGCATTTTGATCACCGTTTGGCGGGTGATCCCGTTGAGAAAGCAATCGGCCAGCGGTGTGTGCACTTCGCCGTCTTTGACAAAGAACATATTTGCGCCCGTCGCTTCGGCCACGTAGCCGCGATAATCAAACATCATAGCGTCCGAGCAGCCTTTTGCTTCGGCGGCGTGTTTGGACATGGTGCAGATCATATAGAGGCCCGCTGCCTTGGCCGCAGAGGGGATCGTTTTGGGCGATGGGCGCTGCCATTTTGAGATGTCGAGTTTGGCACCTTTCATCTTGGCATCGCCGTAGTAAGCGCCCCATTCCCAAGCGGCGACAGCCATACGAACCGGGTTGCGTTTGGCCGCGACACCCATGTCTTCGCCCGCGCCGCGATAAGCCAAAACGCGCACATAGGCATCCGACCAGCCATTGGCCTTGAGCACATCGTATTTGGCTTTCTCAATGTCTTCGACAGTGTAGGGGATTTCCATATCGAGCAGTTTGCCGGAATTCAGCAGGCGCTCGGAGTGTTTCACGCCTTCGAAAATCTTGCCGTTGTAGCAGCGCTCGCCTTCAAAGACAGAGGAAGCATAGTGCATTGCGTGGGTTAGAATATGGACATTGGCATCGCGCCATTCGACCATTTTGCCATCCATCCAGATCTTGCCATCGCGATCATCATATGCACCGTCCATTGCGGCTCTCCTCTCAAGCGGCCGTGGGGGATACCGCGGCCCAATTTCCAAAAGTTGCGCAAGAAAGGGCCGTTTCGGACATTAAGTTGCGCTAAATCTGCCTTTCGCTAGCAATTGATTCTTGGAATGTCAACAAGACTGACATAAAGTGACTAAGTATTACGCAGAATGTGAACAGTGGGAGAGAAAATGGCAGAGGGTAGCGGGCCAACGGGGCCTGGGGGCGAGAGCCTCCTTTTTCTCACGGATGAACAATTGCGCAAAGGGATTGAGGCGATGTTTTTCGCCTATCGCGGATTTACGGCCGATCCGGATCGGATTTTGGAGGCGCATGGCTATGGCCGCGCGCATCATCGCGCGATCCATTTCATCAATCGCTCGCCTGCGACGACGGTCAATAATTTGCTCGGTATTTTGGGGGTGACCAAGCAATCCTTGAACCGGGTGCTGCGCACTTTGATTGCGGATGGTTTGGTCGAGAGCCGGATCGGCAAGCGCGATAAACGTGAGCGCCATTTGCATTTGACCGAGAAAGGCGAGGCGCTTGAGCGCGAGCTTTCAGAGGCGCAGCGCATTCGGATGCGCGCTGCGTTTCGCGCGGTTGGGCCTGAGGCTGTTGGCGGGTTTCGCCAAGTGCTTGAGGCGATGATGGACCCAGAGCAGCAACGCTTTTTCAACGCATTGAAGGAACAGGCGCAATGAGCGTTTTGCCTGAATGCCATCTGCTGATCATTGATGATGATGAACGTATTCGCGGCCTTTTGCAGAAGTTCTTGATCCGCGCGGGTTTCTGGGTTTCTTCGGCGCGGGGTGCCGCCCATGCGCGCCGTTTGCTGGAAGGTTTGGAATTTGATCTGATCGTTATGGATGTGATGATGCCCGGCGAAGATGGCATCAGTTTTACCCGCTCTTTGCGCGAGGCAAGCGGGCTGAATACGCCGATCCTTTTGCTGACGGCCAAGGGCGATACCGCCGATCGGATTGCCGGGCTTGAGGCGGGGGCGGATGATTATTTGCCCAAACCGTTTGAACCCAAGGAGCTTTTGCTGCGGATCAATGCGATCCTTCGCCGTGTGCCGCCAGCAGAGACCGATGCGGCTTTGCCGAAATATCTCTCGCTTGGGGCCATTCGATATGATGTTGAGCGGGGCGAGCTTTGGCAAGGCGATGCTTTGATCCGGCTCACGGCCACGGAGGCGCAGCTGATGCGGATTTTTTCGGCCTGCCCAGGGGAGCCCGTCAGCCGCACAGGATTGGTTGAGCAGTTGGGCCGCGATAATGGCCAAGCCCAAGAGCGCGCCGTTGATGTTCAGATCACGCGATTGCGGCGCAAGCTTGAGGCTGATCCAAAGCAGCCGCGTTATCTTCAAACGGTACGCGGCGAAGGCTATATGCTCGCGCCGGATTAGGCTCTATTCTGGCCTGAGTTTCCAATAGCAGGAGCGATCAATGGCAACGGCTTATTATTCTCACGATGATTGTTTGCAGCACGAGATGCCCGAGGGCCATCCTGAGCGGGTTGCGCGATTGGGCGCGGTAAGCGATGCGCTTGCGGGTATGGATTTGGATCGCCGGGCTGCCCCTTTGGGCGATGAGGCCGAAATTCTGCGCTGTCATCCGCAGAGCCATTTGGACCGGATCAAGGGCGCTGTGCCTGTTCAGGGCTTTGCAAAGCTAGATGCGGATACATCGCTTTCGCCCGGCTCCTACCAGGCGGCGCTTCGCGGTATTGGCGGGATTTGTGCGGCAGTTGATGCGGTGATCGGCGGGGAGGTTGGCAATGCTTTTGTTGGCTGTCGCCCGCCGGGGCACCATGCAGAGCGTGAAGTGCCGATGGGCTTTTGCTTGTTTGGAAATGTGGCGATCGGGGCCAAGCGGGCGCTTGATCATCATGGGCTTGGCCGCGTGGCGATCATTGATTTTGATGTGCATCACGGCAATGGCACGCAAGATTTGCTTTGGAATGAGAGCCGCGCATTTTTTGCCTCAAGCCATCAGATGCCGCTTTACCCCGGCACAGGGGCCGAGGCCGAGACTGGCGCGCATGGCACTATCCTCAATGTTCCCTTGGCCTCAAATTCTGGCGGAGCAGAGATGCGCGCGGCCTATAGCGAGATCATCTTGCCGCGGGTCGAAGCTTTTGCGCCCGAGCTCATATTCATCTCTGCTGGGTTTGATGCGCATCGCGATGATCCTTTGGCGCAGCTCAATTGGGATGCGGTTGATTTTTCATGGCTCACGCAAGCGATTTGCGATGTTGCGAAACGGTGCTGTAATGGCCGCATAGTCTCGACACTGGAGGGCGGTTATGATCTTTCTGGCCTCGCGGCCGGCGTGGCCGCCCATGTTGAGATTTTAAGGGAGCATGCCGTATGAGCGAGACACCCGTTGCGAAGATGTCATTTGAAGAGGCTATGGCCGAGCTTGAGCAGGTCGTTGGCCAGCTTGAGCGCGGTGATGTCCCGCTTGAGGATTCGATCAAGCTATATGAGCGCGGTGCTGCGCTGAAAGAGCGCTGCGATGTGAAGCTGAAAGAGGCCGAAGAAAAGGTCGCGAAAATCACGCTGGATCGCGACGGCCAACCAACAGGCGCCACCCCTGTTGAAGGGCTTTGAGCGCGCTTTATGTTTGAGGCCCGCAGGAATGAATATGCCCGCCTAACGCAGGCTTGCCTTGATGAGGCGATGGCCCCGATGGGTGATGGGATCGTAGCGCAGGGGATGCGCTATGCTTCTGCTGGCGGCAAGCGGATCCGCGGCTTTCTGGCGATGGAAAGCGCGGCGCTTTTTGGCATTGAACCTGTGCAGTCTGTTTGGGCGGCGGCGGCTGTCGAGGCGATGCATGCCTATTCCTTGGTGCATGACGATATGCCTTGCATGGATGATGATGATTTGCGGCGCGGCTTGCCTACGGTTCATGTGAAATGGGGCGAGGCGGCGGCTGTTTTGGTTGGCGATGGATTGCAGGCGCTAAGTTTTGAGCTTTTGACGCGCGAGGATTTGTGCGCGGATGCATCGGTGCGCATTGCGCTTGTTGCTACCATGGCGCGGGCGGCGGGCGCGCAGGGGATGGTCTTGGGGCAGGCACAGGATATTGCCGCCGAAGAGGCCAAGACCCCACTTACATTGGAAGAAATCACTGAGCTTCAGGCGAATAAAACCGGGGCGCTGATCCGCTGGTCTGCTGCGGCGGGTGCGTTGATTGCGGGGGCTGATCCTGCGCCGTTGCGCGCCTTTGCCGCGCAGCTTGGCCTTGCTTTTCAGATTGCAGATGACATCTTGGATGTTGAGGGCGATGCCGCGCTCACTGGCAAGCGCGTTGGCAAAGATGCGGACGCGGGCAAAGCCACGTTCGTTTCGTTGCTTGGCCTTGATGCGGCGCGAACCCGCGCGCAGGAGCTTGTTGAGGGCGCTTGCGATGCGCTTGCGCCCTATGGGGATAAGGCGCAGGCCTTGCGGCAAGCCGCGCGGTTCGTTATTTCGCGGGATACATGAGCATCGGCCCATTGGCCAAACCAGCCCGTCGGAGGGCCCGATATGAGCGATAGACCATCCACACCGATCCTAGACCGCGTGAATGTGCCTGCGGATATGAAGGGCCTTTCGGACAGCGAGCTGAAGAAGCTTGCGGGCGAGTTGCGCGCCGAGACGATCAGCGCAGTGTCTGAGACAGGCGGCCATTTGGGCGCGGGGCTTGGCGTTGTTGAGCTGACGGTTGCTCTGCATGCGATTTTCGATACACCCAAGGATCGGTTGATCTGGGATGTAAGCCATCAAAGCTATCCCCATAAAATCCTTACAGGGCGGCGCGATCGCATCCGCACTTTGCGCCAAAAAGGCGGGCTAAGCGGCTTTACCAAACGTTCGGAAAGCCCGTTTGATCCCTTTGGCGCGGCCCATTCCTCAACCTCGATTTCAGCGGCGCTTGGCTTTGCCGTGGCGCGCGATTTGGGCGGGGCGCCTGAGCACGGCATTGGTGATGCAATTGCTGTGATTGGCGATGGCGCGATGTCTGCGGGGATGGCCTTTGAGGCGATGAACAACGCCGGCCATCTGAAAAAGCGGATGATTGTGGTGCTTAATGATAACGAGATGTCGATTGCGCCGCCGGTTGGGGCGATGTCGAATTACCTCTCGCGGCTTTATGCTGGTGCGCCGTTCCAGGAATTGAAAGCGGCTGCCAAGGGCGCTGTTTCGCTTCTTCCGCCGCCCTTCCAAGAGGGGGCTAAACGGGCCAAAGAAATGCTCAAAGGCATGACCGTTGGCGGCACACTTTTTGAAGAGCTTGGCTTTTCTTATGTCGGCCCGATTGATGGCCATGATTTGGATCAGCTTTTGCCGCTGCTGCGTACCATCAAGGCGCGTGCGACAGGGCCGGTTTTGATCCATGTGATCACCAAAAAGGGCAAAGGCTATGCGCCCGCCGAAGCCGCTTCGGATAAGGGCCACGCCACGGCCAAGTTCAATGTAGTGACCGGCAAGCAAACCAAAGCGCCATCAAACGCGCCAAGCTATACGTCTGTTTTTGGCAAGGCGCTGGTCGCGCATGCGGCTGAGGATAGCAAGATCGTTGCGGTTACGGCGGCGATGCCCGATGGCACAGGGCTCAACCTTTTTGCCGAGCGCTACCCGAGCCGGTGTTTCGATGTCGGCATTGCTGAGCAGCACGGCGTTACTTTTGCCGCCGGGTTGGCGGCGGGCGGGATGAAGCCGTTTTGTGTTATGTATTCGACCTTCCTTCAGCGCGGCTATGATCAGGTCGTGCATGATGTGGCGATTCAGCGGCTGCCGGTGCGATTTGCGATTGATCGCGCGGGCCTTGTGGGCGCGGATGGGGCCACGCATGCTGGTAGTTTTGATGTGGCTTACTTGGCCAACTTGCCCGGGTTTGTTGTGATGGCGGCAGCAGATGAGGCTGAGCTGACGCATATGGTGGCCACGGCTGCTGCGCATGATGACGGGCCAATTGCCTTTCGATATCCGCGCGGAGAGGGCGCAGGCGTTGAGCTGCCAGAGCGCGGCGAGGTTCTTGAGATTGGGCGCGGTCGGATGATCCAGAAAGGTGCGCGCGTTGCGCTGCTTTCCTTTGGAACGCGGCTTTCCGAAGTCCAGCGCGCGGCAGAAGGGCTTGCCGCGAAAGGCATCACCCCAACAATTGCAGATGCGCGTTTTGCCAAGCCACTGGACTGCGATATGATCCTTGCGCTTGCAGCCGACCATGAAGCATTGATCACCATTGAAGAGGGCGCTGTCGGCGGTTTTGGCAGCCATGTGGCACAGCTTTTGGCGGATGAGGCGGTGTTTGATCGAGGCTTGAAATTCCGCTCAATGGTGCTTCCTGATACGTTTATTGATCAGTCCAGCCCCGAGGATATGTATGCCACGGCCAAATTGAGCGCGGCAGATATTGAGGCCAAAGTGCTTGAGGTTTTGGGCGTTGCAGAGATTGCATCGCGGCGGGCATAGGGGCAAGGCGCAAAGCGTCATGTCGCCGCAAGAACGTAGATTGGCTTGACCTTGCTTGCCTATCGGCGCCTAACTATCGAGCCGAGGGCGCGCGCGCATTGATCGGCATGCCGAAAGCGGGCAAGAAATGGAACAGACACTCAATTTTGGCGTCAATGGGATGAGCTGCGCGTCTTGTGCGGGACGCGTTGAGAGGGCGCTTGCTGCTGTGCCCGGGGTTACTGTGGCGCAAGTAAACCTAGCGAGTGAAACTGTTCGTTTACAGTTCAATAGCCCAGCAACGCTAAGTGAAATCACCGCGAGCCTTCAAACTGCGGGCTATCCGGCGCGCGAACAGACTGTCCATTTGGCAATTGAGAATATGAGCTGTGCCTCTTGTGTTGGCCGTGTCGAGCGCGCGCTTGCGGCGGTTCCTGGCGTTTTGGAGGTTCGGGTAAACCTTGCCTCAGAGGAGGCGTTTATCCGCTTTCTTGAGGGTGAAACGGATGGCGAGGCGCTTGGAGCTGTCGCGACCTCTGCGGGTTATCCAGCCAAGATCGCGCAGGCCGAAGCCGATACAGCGCAAAGCCCCAGCACCCGGCAAGAGGGCGAAGCGCGCAAGCTCACGCGCGATATGTGGATCGCTCTTGGGTTAACCTTGCCTGTGTTTTTGCTCGAGATGGGCGGGCATATGATCCCGGCTTTGCACCACTGGATTGGGCAGGCGATAGGGCATCAAAACAGCTGGTATGTTCAGTTTTTGCTCACTTCAATCGTGCTAGGTTGGCCCGGGCGGCGCTTCTATCAAAAAGGCATCCCGGCGCTATTGCGGGCCGCTCCTGATATGAACAGTCTCGTGGCATTGGGCACATTTGCGGCTTATGGTTTCTCGGTTGTGGCGACTTTCTGGCCAGAGCTTTTGCCCGAAGCTTCGCGCGCGGTTTATTATGAAGCGGCGGCAGTGATTGTTGTTTTGATCCTTTTGGGCCGCGCGCTTGAAGCCCGTGCAAAAGGCAAGACGGGCGCTGCGATCACAAGCCTAATCGGTTTGCGCCCGCATACGGCCTTGATCGAAACGGAGGGGGCCGTAATTGAGCAGAGCATCGCTCAAATCTCTGTCGGTGATATCTTGGTGATCAAACCGGGCGCCCGGATTGCAGTAGATGCGCAGGTGATTTCGGGCGAAAGCTATGTTGATGAAAGCATGATTTCGGGCGAGCCGCTTCCTGTTGCCAAAGGCGCGCGCGATGAGCTTGTTGGCGGAACTGTGAATGGCACGGGCGCGTTGCGGGCGCGCGCGATCCGAGTTGGCGGGGATACGATGCTTGCGCAGATCATCCGCATGGTGAATGAGGCGCAATCGGCGAAACTGCCCATTCAGAGCATCGTAGATCGTATTACGATGTGGTTTGTGCCGGCCATTCTGGGGATCAGTGTTTTGACAATTGCGATCTGGCTTGGATTTGGGCCAGAGCCGCGCATTGGCAATGCATTGGTTGCCGGGGTTTGCGTTTTGATTATCGCCTGCCCCTGTGCAATGGGTCTGGCTGTTCCGACGTCTATCATGGTCGGAACGGGGCGCGCGGCGGCATTGGGGGTATTGTTTCGCAAAGGGGATGCGCTTCAAGCCCTTAGCGATGTTCAGATAGTTGCTTTTGATAAGACTGGAACGCTGACACAAGGCCGCCCTGAACTCAGCGATTTACAGATTGCGCCGGGATATGAGCGGGCTGAAGTGCTTGGGGCTTTTGCGGCTGTTGAAGCCCTCTCAGAACACCCTATTGCGCGTGCAATTGTTGAGGCCGCATTGAGCGAGGGGATTGCCGCAGCACCTGTTGAGGATTTCACATCCGTTACCGGCTATGGCGCCCAAGCGCGGCTGAATGGAAAACAAATCGTGGTGGGGGCAGCGCGTTTCATGCAGCGCGAAGGGATTGCGATCACGGCTTTGGAGGCGCGGGCTGATGAATGGGCGTGTGAGGGTAAAACTCCGATCTATATCGCAATTGACGGAGTGTTGGCGGCAATCGCTGCGGTTGCGGATCCGATTAAGCCGGGAAGCGCGCAGGCCATCAAGGCGCTGCAATCAAAAGGGATCCGTGTTGCGATGATTACCGGCGATGCACAAGGAACAGCGGAGGCTATCGCAAAGCGTTTGGGCATTCACGAAGTGATTTCTGAAGTGCTGCCTGCGGGGAAAGTCGCAGCCCTGGATCAGCTAAAACAGGGCGGCGCGAAGATTGCCTTTGTTGGGGACGGGATCAATGATGCACCGGCTCTTGCTGGGGCGGATGTGGGTATCGCGATCGGCACGGGGACGGATGTTGCTATTGAAAGCGGGGATGTTGTTTTGATGTCCGGCGCGCTTGGCGGCGTTGTGAATGCCCTCAATATCTCGGATCATGTGATGCGCAATATCCGCCAAAATCTCTTTTGGGCCTTTGGGTATAATGCTGCGCTCGTACCCGTTGCGGCGGGTGCGCTTTACCCGGCGTTTGGGCTTTTGCTTTCGCCGGTTCTTGGAGCTGGTGCGATGGCCCTTTCAAGCGTTTTTGTGCTGAGCAATGCGCTTCGGCTTAGATACCTTCGCTCTGTCCTTGCCGAAGATGGCCCAAATCACAAAGCGCCTTAGAACACGCTTGGCGTTTGTGTGCTGCGAAAAAAAGCCCTATAGGTTGTATAGATACAGCGATTGAGGCACCCAATTTGAAGGCAGTTAAAGGCTCTGACGTTGAGATTATTGATCTGGGTGCAACGCTCGGATCACTTTGGCGCGGCAAATGGTTGATCGCATTTGTGACCATGCTCGCGATCGCTGTTGGGACCTATTATGCCTATTTCGCAGTGACGCCGCTTTATCGCGCCTCTGCGGTTGTGATCCTTGATTCCCAGCAAGAACAGGTTGTTGATCTTCAGGCCGCGATGACAAGCCTATCAAGCGATTCATCTGTGGTGAATTCCGAAGTCGAGGTTCTGCGCGCGCGCGGCTTGATGGGCAAAGTTGTTGATCGCCTTGATCTAACGGCGGACCCAGAATTCAACGGCGCCTTGCGCGCACCCGACCTTATTCAGCGCTTTAAACAAGGCATTCATACAGTGCTTGGCACGGGTGAGAAAAGCGGGCCATCAGCGCATAACACACTGCGCGCGCGCGATTATACGGTCTCCGCATTGCTTGGCAAAATCAGCATTTCCAATGTTCCAAACAGCCTTGTTTTCCGGGTAACTGTGCAGACGGAAAATGCAGAAAAATCGGCGCTTATCGCAGATACGATTGTCGATTTGTATATCCTCAACCAGATCGAGGTAAAATTCGCCGCGACTGAACAAGCAACAAGCTGGCTCACTACGCGCGTGGTAGAGTTGCAATCCGAACTTGAGATTGCAGAGGCAAAAGTAAAGAGTTTCTCGACCGGAACGGCGCTGATTTCGCCACAGACATTGCAAGCGCTTGAGGTTCAGCTCAAAGAGCTTCGCGATCGTATTGCAACGGCTCAGGTGGCTGCCAAAGGGGCAAAGGATCGGGCGGCTTCTTTGCGCGCGGCCGTGACAACACAAGATAAGTTGGGGCAAAGCAATGATACGGTTTTGGCGGGTATTTTGGCCGATGGCGCGCCTGCGGGGGATGCTTTTGAGAGCCGGTTCTCACAGATCAAAGCGCGCGCGGATCTGGAAGAGGCAAGGGCCGCGCGCCAGTTATCCGCCTTGCTGCAATCGCAATCTGATCTTGAGCAACAGATCAGCCAGCAGAGCAAAGACCTGATCACATTGCAGCAGTTTGCCCGCGAGGCAGAGGCAAGCCGATTGCTTTATGAGTATTTCCTGACACGTCTTAAAGAAACCTCGGCACAGCAGGGAATTCAACAGGCTGACAGCCGCGTACTCTCTGCTGCGGTGGTGCCTGGCGCGCCGGCAGTTCCGCGTAAGTCGATGATTTTGCTCATGGCTTTGGTGCTTGGCTTGATGCTTGGCGGGGCGATTGTTTTGCTACGTGAAGCGCGCAACAATGCGTTTCGGTCGGCGCGCGATGTAGAGGAATTTACTGGCTACACGGTCATGGGGCAAATCCCTTTGATCCCAGCAAAGCGCCGCCAAAGCATCATCGATTACCTGATGCAAAGGCCAACATCCGCCGCGGCAGAGGCTGTGCGCAATTTGCGAACCTCGATCCTTTTGTCCAACGTTGATAAGCCGCCGCAAGTGATCCTCACGACCTCATCGGTCCCGCATGAGGGCAAGACAACGACCTCGCTTGCATTGGCGCAAAACTTTGTCGGCACGGGTAAAAAAGTTTTGCTGATTGAGGGCGATATTCGCCGCAATGTTTTTGCGGAGTACTTTAAGGACACGCCAAGCAAAGGGCTTGTTTCGCTGATGACGCGCGACATTGCGCTTGATGATGTGCTTTATCATGACGATGTGCTTGGCCTTGATGTTCTGTTTGGAGAGCGCACCCATACCAGCGCCGCAGATCTTTTTAGCTCAGAGGCGTTTCGCACCCTGATTACGGATATGCGGGCAAGTTATGATGTGATTATTATCGATACACCGCCTGTGCTTGTTGTGCCGGATGCGCGGATCATTGCTTCGGTAGCGGATACGGTTTTGTTTGTGATCAAATGGGATAGTAGCGCCAAAGGGCAGATAGAAGAGGCGCTTAGGATGTTTGAAAGCGTCGATCAAAAAGTGACCGGGCTTGTCCTTGCGCAGGTCGATCCAAAGGGTATGAAGCGTTATGGCTATGGCGGCGAGTATGGCGCTTATATTGGCCAGAGTGATGCGTATTATGCCAATTAATGGCGCGTTTTCTTTGGGTTACCGATGGGTTATTGTGTAAGAGCGTTGCGTATTGGCGCAAAGAATTTGCAAGAGCTACCGGCTAGGAAATAGTTCATGAAGACCATCACACCCATTCTTCTTTGCGGCGGTTCGGGGACCCGGCTTTGGCCCTTGTCGCGCAAGAGCTACCCCAAGCAATTTGCAAAGCTTGTTGGGGATGAGACCTTGTTTCAAGCCTCTGCCAAGCGGCTTTCAGGAAAGAGTGATGGGCTCACTTTCCGGGCGCCGATGGTTCTGACCAATTCGGATTTCCGCTTTATCGTCACAGAGCAATTGGCCGAAGTTGGCATTGATCCGGGTGCAATTCTCATTGAGCCGGAGGGGCGCAACACAGCGCCTGCTGTACTTGCTGCTGCGCTTTATTTGATCCAGAGCGATCCTGAAGCCATTATGCTTGTCGCGCCATCCGATCATGTTGTGCCCGATGTTGCAGCGTTTCATGCCAGTGTTGCCAAAGGGCTTACCGTTGTTGAGCAGGGCGATATGGTGACCTTTGGGATCACGCCGACCCATGCCGAAACGGCTTATGGCTATCTCGATTTAAGCGCGCAACCAGATGGCACAGGCGCCCCGGTGAAACTTGCGAAATTCGTTGAAAAACCCGATGCAAAGCTAGCAAGTGAAATGCTGGCGGCGGGAAACTTTCTATGGAATGCAGGCATCTTTTTGTTTGCGGCGAAGGATATTATCGCGGCTTTTGAACAACATGCGCCCGGCTTGATGGCGCCGGTTGGCAAAGCAGTTGCGGATGCACGGGTTGATCTGGGCTTTCTGCGCCTCGCGCCTGAACCTTGGGCAGAGGCGGATGACATTTCGCTCGACTATGCGGTGATGGAGCGGGCCAGCAATCTCTCGGTTGTGCCTTTTGCTTCTGCTTGGTCGGATCTTGGGGGCTGGGATGCGGTTTGGCGAGAAGGCGCGCCGGATGAGAACGGCGTTGTGACTAGCGGAGATGCTACCGCGATTGACTGCACGGATACTCTGCTGCGCTCCGAAAGTGAATCGCTTGAGATCGTTGGGATCGGTTTGAAAAACATCATGGCGGTCGCGATGAATGATGCGGTTTTGATCGCGGATATGTCATGCGCGCAAGATGTCAAAAAGGCTGTTCTGGCGCTCAAAGAAAAGGGCGCGCTTCAGGCAACGAATTTTCCCAAAGATCATCGGCCCTGGGGTTGGTTTGAAAGCTTGGTGGTTGGCGGGCGTTTCCAAGTGAAGCGTATTGTTGTGCACCCAGGCGCAGCCCTTTCGCTTCAAAGCCATTTTCACCGCTCAGAGCATTGGATTGTTGTCGAAGGAACGGCGAAAGTTACCATTGATGAGACAGTCCAATTGGTGACAGAGAACCAATCGGTTTATATCCCTGTTGGCGCTGTGCATCGCATGGAGAACCCGGGCAAAGTTCCTATGGTTTTGATTGAGGTCCAGACAGGGGCTTATGTCGGTGAGGATGATATCGTTCGCTATGAGGATATCTATTCGCGCGGGCAGGGCGAAAAAGGCTGAACTGACGCGCGCTCGACGCAACGGCTCGGGCGCATGCTTTCTAAGCCATTAACACCCACAGATTAAGACATGTTCATCGAATTCGGGCGCAGCCTGCGCGCGGTCTTGCTTTGGCTGACTGCGGGTGGCGTTGCCCAAGCCATAAAAGGATTTCCTCGATGAATGACCCGTTTAAAAATCGCGCCCCATCCCTCAGTGGCCCGGCGACAGATATTCAACCCGTCACACCGGCTGATGGGGTTCCATTTGGTGATGTGGCGCTTGCGCTTTATGTTGAAACTGGCGGCGCGGTCGCCTTTGTTACAGCCGCTGGGCAAGCGCGCATTGTACAGGTCGCGGATTTTTCGATCCTGCCTGTTGGCGTGCGTGAAGTCTCGGCGACGGGCACGACGGCCAGCGGAATTCACGCGATGGTGCTTGCATGAAATTCGGGGTCGATCTTACCGTAACCTCGCATAGAGCGGGCAGGGGGGCGGGCCCCTCTTGGTTTGATGCCTATAAGGCACCAGATGGTGAGGCCCCGGCGCTTGTTCTGGATTTTGCGAATGGTGTTTATGGTGTCGGAGGCGTGCAGCAGCCGCTTTCCAGCGCGATGGGTTTTTCGCGCGCCAGCACCAAGGCCTATACAGGCGCGGGCGGTCAAATCGCTTATGCTGCGAGCGATGAGCCTGCGATCAGTCGCCATCCGATAAGCGGAAATATCGCGGGGCTTTTGATCGAGCCTGCACGCAGCAATTTGAATCTCTGGAGCGAAGATTTTTCAAATTCTGTCTGGTCAAAATCTGGCATAACGATCAGTTCGGATGCCATTGCTGCGCCTGATGGCACGTTAAGCGCCGATAAATTTGTTGAAGGCGGGAGCAGTGGTCTTCAACGGGTTGTGCAAACAGTCTCGGTTGTCAGCGGCACATTGCTTACGAGTTCAGTTTTCGTAAAGGCGGCTGAGCGCAATAAAGTGCAGCTCGTGTTTGCTGGGTCGGGGGGCTATACGCAGCGGATTTTCAACCTGTCGGATGGATCGCTTGGCCCGGTCGCAACCAATGGCGGCGCGTTTTCAAGCGTTACCGCTAAAATCGAACCCTTTGCAGATGGCTGGTATCGGGCGAGCATGAGTGCGCAGACCAGTGGCAATTCCAGCGTGATGGTGATGTATTCTCTGATCGATCCGAGCAATGCGAATAACTATCCAAGCACGGCTGGATTTGGGGCGTATTTCTGGGGGGCGCAGGTTGAAGCTTTTGCGGAAAAAAGCTCCTACATCAAATCCGAGGGAACCCAGGGCGCGCGCGCTGGAGATATTGCCGATATCGCGCTTGGAGCTTGGTTTGATCCTTCGCAAGGCAGTTTGGTTGCGCAGGTCAGCGGCGATGCCAAGGGCTATGTTGCCGAGCTTTCTTCCTCTAGCAGCAACCGCGTGGCGATTGGGAGCACGTTTCTGCGAAATTCCGGGGGGAGCAGTCAAAGTGCTGCCCGCAGCGCTGGTTCTAGCACATGTGCGATCAGCTATAACGCAGCTGGCAGTTGGTCTGCGGCGCAGTCTGGCGCTTTGTTGAGCACGTCGGATGCGGGTGCTTTTTCAGAGGGTCTGACGCGTTTGAATATTGGCCATTTCCTGAATGGATCAACCGCCGAACAGCAGCTTGGCGGGGCGATCAAACGCTTGGTCTACTATCCAGAGCGGCTTAGCGATACTGCACTTGCACAGATCACTCAGGCGGTTTGATTGCTTTCTCAAACACACCCTGTTCTTGCAAATATTCAAAAGGCCGCAGGTTTAGCTCTGCGGCCTTTTGCTCAAGTTCAAGCAGTTTGGCATCGACCAATGTGCGATACCAATAGGCCTGCAAGAAATGGAAATAAAACCCCGACTTGCCATCTAGAAACCCAAGGCAAAAGAGATAGCGATAGAGGAAATAAAGCGTGCTGCGCAGAGTGCTGGGAAGGCGGGCATAGAGCTGTTCTTTCAAAAACCTTTTACGGCGCGCTTTGCCGGAAAGCTTAGCAGGTTCGCGAATGGCTTCACGGCGCGCAATAATATCGAAAACTTCCCGTTCAGCATAGCCAACATGCTTCGCGGTCCACCAGGCGAGATCGTTCAGGTTTTCATCCCGAAGATCGCCTTCAAGTGTAATCACTTGCGGATTTATGACGGTTATATGTTCGTCCATCCAGCGCTGTTCGGCGCGGCCTTGGCCTGATTTCCAGAGGCGGATACCAAGGATCGGATAGAAAAACCCATGTTTGATTTCGCGCCCTAGAAAGACAATTTTACGCCTCAAGAGCGCAGCATTGGCACCGAGCGGTGCTTGAATGAAGCGCTGAATGCTCTGTTGAAGGGGCGGTTCAAGAACTTCATCTGCATCAAGGCGCAAGGTCCATTGAGAAGTAATATTCGCGCGCTCAATGCCCCAGTTTAGCTGCGCGGCATGGTTTTCAAATGGGTTGGAAAATACCTCAGCCCCGAGGTCTTGAGCGATTTTCACAGTGGCATCGGTGGAAAGGCTATCTATCACACAGACCCGTTCGGCGACGGTCTGTGCGCTGCGAATGGCGCGCGCGATATGCTGCTCTTCGTTGTAAGTTAGGATGATGGCTGTGATGGTTGCTTTGCTCATGAGGATGCGCCCGGGCGGCCAAAACGGAGCAGATCATAGATGGCAGGCAGCAAGCGGCGCATCGCATTTGAGCTGCGCTTCACCGAATATAATATGGCTGCAATGGGCCAAGCAAGCCGGCTTTCTTGGCGTAAAATGCGCCAATGTTCACGGTTGATTGTTTGGCGGTGATCATCTCGCTGAGAGACGCCGCCGCGCTCAAACGCGCAGATTACCTTGGCGCAATATTCTGCTTTCGCGCCGCGCTGAGACAGAAGCCTAGAGGTGAGCGCCCAATCCGCGCTGAATTGATAGCTGCGATCATAGCCGTCCAGAATATCGGCGCGCCGGTAAAGGATCGCCTGGTGATGGGTGAACATCGAATAGATATTCCAGCGGGGCCTTCGCGCTGGTTTGGCGAAACTGGCACCGTTTTCTGCGCGCTCAATACTATCTCCATAAATCAAAACAGCATCGCTTTTTTGGGTGAAGGCTAAGAGATTTGGCAAAGTTGCAGGATCAAAGAAGGTATCGCCAGCATTCATGAAGATTATATAGCGGCCTTGCGCCGCCCCTATGCCCTTGTTCATTGCGTCGAAGATCCCCTCATCCGGCTCGCAGATGATCCGCATATTCGGATAGGTGAGGCTCTCTAAATAGGCGCCTGTGCCATCATCGGATGCCCCATCAACAACGATCCATTCAAAGCCCTGCGGCGCGGCCCAGGGGATTGATTGTTCGGTTGATTTGATGCCGTCGAGATTGCGAAAGGCGACGGTTACGATGGAGATTTCAGGCTGGGGCATCAGTGGCTCCTTTGTCCCGCGCGCCTATTTTTCGCGCTGGGTTGCCTGCGTAAATGCCACCGCTTTGCAATGTTCCAAACACGACAGCCCGCGCGCCAACAACACAGTTATGCGCAACGATTGCACCGGGGCCAATCATCGCTTCGGCAGCGACCCATGCTTGCGGGCCAATTTCGATAGGTTTGATCACAAGGGGCATATTGGGTTGGCGAAAATCATGATCCCCGGCGCATAGAAAACAGCGCTGCGATATGATCGTTTCAGGGTGAATTGTGATCCTCGCCATGTTGTAACAGCGCACGCCCTCGGCAAGGATCGTATGATCGCCCATCACGAGATTGGGCGGATACCAGACCTGGGCAGAACCGCGCACATCGGCGTGATCCCCGATCGTGGCGCCAAAGCGGCGCAGCAGAAATATGCGCCAAACGCGCAATTGTGGCGGGGTCCAGGCGGCGCATAAAAACCATGTGATCCGCCAAAGCGCCCGCTGCAATTTGTGCTGAATGGAAAAGGGCGCAGGGGTTTCAAAAGGATGCGCTGCTTTGGATTTCTCGGGGCGCGTTTCAGGCATTATGGGCCTTTCGCTTGGCAATGTCTCTGTCCTCAACAGCATGGCAAAGAGCGCGTCTTAAGTCTATTGCGGCGGCATCGACGGAGAAATGTTTTGCATAACAGGGCTTGCTGGCATCGACCATTTCAGCGCGCGCTGCTGGCGATAATGCGCAGAAGCTTTGCAGCATTTGCGCCGTGCTCTCAACGGTATCTTCGCAGACCATCCCCGCGCCAGAGGCGATGATTTCGCGCCAGATATTGACCTTGTTTGAGATCAAAACAGGGCAGCCTGCCGAGAGCGCTTCTGCAACCACTATCCCAAAATTTTCCTGATGCGAGGGCAAAACAAAGGCTTCAGCCTTCGCGAAGGCTTGCCGTTTTGCAGCGCCAGTGAGCATGCCGGGCCAGTGAATCCGCTCAGCAATACCAAGAGCGCGGGCGCGGGTTTCCAATTCGCGGCGCCAGTTGCCCTCATCCGGCCCTGCGATGACGAGATCAATATCGGGCACGATTTTGGCCATTCTCGCATAGGCCTCAATCAGAACATCGCAGGCTTTTTTGGGATGAATGCGGCTTAAGAAAAGCAGATAGGGCCGATCCCCCAGCATCGGAATTTTGCGGCGCATCGCGTCTTTGGAATCTGTCTTCAATGGCGCTTGGCTTTGCGCGCAATATGAGACGACTTTTGGGTTATATTGATGCCCTTTGAATGCGCCTTGAGCGAGTCGCATTTCTTCTTCACAGGTAAAGAGAACCCTATGCGCTTGGGCCAGAACGCGGCCTTGAAAGAGGCTCCAGTAGGCTTGTTTTGCAATGTTTTTGAGCGGGTTTACTTGAGCAAACCACGGGTCGAGCATGCCATGTGTAAAGGCAACATAGGGGAGATTGGCGCTTTGGAGCGCGTTTGCGCATCGGGCTGTTGCATAGTTCCAAAGGCCGTGAACAATGGCGACATCATGCTTGGCGATCTGAGCTTTGAGCGCAGATTGAAACGCGGTTGAATGGCCGAATTTTCCGGGATTTGGCCCGGCAGCGATGACTGAAAACTCAACATCCTTTAGAAAGGGCGCATCACTTGGATCGAGCGTGACAAAGGTAGTTTCATCGCCATTGGCCTTCAGCACGCGCGACATGATCGTCGCGTTTTCTACTGGGCCGCCGCCGCGCGGATCGACGGAACCGATGATCCGCAAGATGCGCATGTTTTTCATCGTTTTGACCCTGCCAATTTGTTAACGGCGCTTGCAAAAGCCGAGACATCATTGAGGGGCGCGCGCTGCTGCGAGGCTTTGGCCATTTCTTCCCATAGCGATTTGTTTTCCGAGAGTTGCGCCATGAAATTGCAAAGGGCGCGCGGGCTTTTGGGATCAATGTTGAAACCATTCAGCCCGTTTTGGATCAAAATATCGGCAGCGCCGCAGGCCTTGCTAAGGATCACCGGAACCCCCATCGCCTGCGCCTCAATCACCACATTTCCAAATTGCTCTTCGGTGCTTGGGAGCAAAAGAACGAGGCTTTTGGCAAGGCGTTTTGCGATCTCTTCGGTTTGAAGAAATCCATGAAATAATATGCTTTGGGAAAGGCCAAGAGACTGCACTTGCGCGCGCAACTCATCCTCCAAAGGCCCCGAGCCGCAGATGTGTAACTTGCGGGGAGTTTGCGCCGTTTGAGCATAAAGCGCGAAGGCTTCCAGAGCGACAGAGAGGTTTTTCTTGGGCTGAAGGCGAGCGATGATTATGAAATCGCGCGCGTCAAAGGGGATGCCTTTTGGGGCAGGATCGCCGCCCGCAAGGTTTTGAATGCGCCGCAAGGAAACGGTATTGTATTCGCCATGAATCTTGGAGGCGGGCAGGCCCAAAAATTGAAAATAGGCGCGCGATCTTTCGCCGGATCCGATCGCGCCTTGGTAGGGCAGCAGGTAAAAAGATTTCAGCCATTCACGCCAGGTTTTGCGCGGGTGATCATCAAATTTCGAACAGCCCATCACAAATACTTTGTCGCCGCGCAGCCGAAGATAAATCGCGAAGGCCAAGATCGCGGATTTATCGTAGTGACAAAGGAACCATTTGGCGCGGCCATGGATTGCGCGAAAGGCAATGAGCGCACGTAACATGGCAAGACTGGAGGGGCGTTTGCCATGTTTGAAGAGCGTGATTTTTTCAAAAGTCGCGCCTGTTTCCGGCGCCCAATCGTAGACATTGCTTTTCTCGTTTAGCTCTAGACCAGTGACCTGCGCAGTGGGATCCGCGCGGGCTACGGCCTCGCAGCGATCGGCATGCATTGGGCCGAAATTATCCCAAAGAAACACCATGCGTTCAGGCATTTTGGCGCCCCGCCTTTTTGAGCCGCATGCTTGTTTGATGTTTCACGATTGGCTCGGCGCTTTCTAGGCCTGGCCGCAGGAAGAGCAGTGTCAGAGAGAGCAGGCCGAAAGCATCCCCAAAGCTGAACAGTTGCGGCTGTAGCATTGCCGCAAACAGAATCGCGAGCATGGCAGAAAGTATCCGGCCGCGCGCGCCGTTTAGCCGATATGAAAACGCCTCTATGAGCAGTTCTTTGAGGCGTATTAGATAATAGATCAAAAGCAATCCTGCCCCGAGTATCCCATTTTCCAGCAGAACATTTAGATAGCCATTATGGGCGCCGAGGAAGGCTGCGCGATTGCGGAATCCGAAGCCTAAATAGGGATGGTTTGAGAATTGTGGCAAAAAGGCTGCCCAATGTTTATCCCGCCCGCTTAGGCCTGATCCAACCCCGCGAGATCGGTCTGAAAGCTCCATCGCCGCGCCGATATAGCTTGTTGCGCCATTGGCGATCAAATCTATGAGCAGGGCGGTGCAGAGAAACAGTATAAAGGCGATCCGAAGCGGGCCGGTTGTGCTGAGGTTGAATAGAGTGAACAGCACATAGATCAACGCCACGCAGACAACGCCATATCGGCTGCTGACCAGCAAAGCGCAGGCCAATGCAATGGCAGTTGTTGCTTCAAAAAAAGGGCGCGGTGCAAAAAGCGCGAGGGAAACGGCGGCGATTGCACTGGCGGAATAGATGTTTGGGTGAATTCCACCAAGGTAGCGCGAAATTGGCGGCCCAAGAAGAATTTGCGCAAGGATCAGGAATGCAGTGCAGGCGATGGAAGCAAAGATCGCTGCTTTAAAGAAACGCGGGCTATGGCTCATGATGCGCAGGGAATAGGCCAGCGTAAGGAGGGCCGTGGCGTTGATTGCTGGTGAGGTTAGGCCGCGCGAGAGAGTGCCAAGGAGGGTAAGGCCGAAGAAGATAAGGAGGAGCCCATCGCGCGGGAGGAATATGTTTTTCTCAAGGGGCATGCGAAAAACGTAGTGAAGCGCGATTGCAAAAGTGATCACAAAGAGGCCAAGCAATACCCTCTGATCTACCTGTTGAGATTGCGCAGATGCGCTTGGATGTGAGAGCGCGAGAAGGGGAAAAGAGGCGGCCGCAAAAAGCAGCGGCAGATACCAAGCAGGATCAAAGAACGCAGGCCAAATTTTGGGAAGCGGCTGGTTCACGTTTTGGGTTCTCCGCGGTGCATTTGTTGATACTACTTTGAGTTGTGCGAATTGTGCAAATTAAAGAGATGCTTGCGCCTTTAAGCGCGGCGATAGAGCCAGAGCAGGCGCCAAAAGAGGATGGCTTCGGTTGCAAGTGTTGCGATCAGAAGCGGAGTTAAGCTTGTTGGCGCGATGAAGGGGATTGCAGCGCATAAGAGATAGAGCGCAAGAGCTGCATAGGCAAAACCGCTTTGTTTGTTCAGCGCAATCAGCCGGACACTCATCGCCTGCCAAAGCGCGGCAAAGAGTGCGGCAAAGGAGAGAAAGGCAAAGAGAGGGGCATCTGAGGCCATTTCGCCATGAGACAGGCGCGTTAGAATCGCCGGGCCAAACAGGATGAGCAATAGGGTAAATGGCAGCATCAAAGCGAGCGTAAGCCCGATTGTGAGGCGCATAATTTTGCCGGTGAGCGCGCTGTTTCCTTCGGTTTGAGATCGGGTAAGTTCGGGCAGGGCGGCGCGGGTAAGAAGCCCGGAGAATTGAAGCGGGATACGGGTCAGCATGCGTGCGGTTGCAAAGGTTGCGGCAGCGGCCGGGCTTATCATCCAGCCGATGGCCAGCACGATGCCTTGCAGCCCAAAGGAATTGGCAAGCGTCATTGCAAAAGCCGCTGATGAGGGCGCAGCGAGGCGGCGCAGTGTAGCTCGGTCTGCATGGCGCCAGCCTAAATGCCACCATGGTTCAAGCCGGTGCAGGATAAGTGCATAAAGTACAAAGCCAAGAAGCTGAATTATGAGCAAAGTGAGCGCAGCGGCGATGAGGCTGCCATTCAGCGCCACGCTAAGCAAAATACCCAGCCCACCGACAAGAAAGACTGCATCGAAAAGGGCGGTCCCGAGGGCAAATTTATGCGTTGCCTGAAAGACGATCTTCATCGTGGTCATCTGCATCACGACGCCCGCATAAAGCGCAAAGATGCACATGGAGATCGCGATAGCATTTGGGGAAAACGGAGCCGTTGCTGGGCCGCTATTGGCCAGCCAAATAACGGCGCCCACCGCAACGATTGCGATCGCGAGCAGGCTGATAGCACTTAAGAAAACCCATACGCTTTGGAATGCGCAAAGGGCCTTGGCGCTTTGGTTTTTTGCCATGCTTTGGGTGATATCGACGCCCGCCGCGATCCCAAGCCCGAAATTGGACAGCGCAATATAGGTAGGGATGGTTGAGAGCATCAGCCAGATCCCATAACCATCAGCCCCCCATTTCGCACTTAAGATCGGGACCGAAAGCAGCTGAAGGATCAGGACCCATATCTTGCCGGTGAAATTGGCCCCAACACCCTTTGCCAAGCGGCGCGCGAGGGCGGAATTGCGCAAGAGCCCGCGCATCAGAGCGCTTTGGCCAAACGATCGAGATAGGCGGAATAAGTATCGCGCAAACCGTCTTTTAAGGATCGTGCGCGGTTCCAGCCAAGCATGTGAAGCTTTGTGCTGTCGATCAATTTGCGCGGGGTGCCATCAGGTTTGGAGGGATCAAAAGCAAGCTCGGCTTTATACCCAACAGTTTGCGCGATCTCTTCTGCGAGGCCGCGAATTGAGATCTCTTGCCCCGAGCCGATATTGATTGGGCTCTCATCGGCGTAATTTTTGAGCAGGTAGATCAGCGCATCGGCGAGATCATCAACATGCAAAAACTCGCGCAGTGGTGTGCCTGATCCCCAGAGCGTAACGCTGGGCGCATTGGCCTGTTTTGCTTCGTGAAATTTGCGCAAAAGGGCGGGGAGAACATGGCTTGTTTGCAGATCGTAATTATCGCCCGGACCGTAAAGATTGGTTGGTTGGGCTGAGATGAAATCAACCCCATATTGTTTGCGGTAGGCTTGGCACATTTTGATGCCGGCGATTTTCGCAATGGCATACCATTCATTTGTTGGCTCAAGCGGGCCGGTGAGCAGATGCTCTTCGACAATTGGCTGAGGCGCGTGTTTTGGATAGATGCAGGATGAGCCCAGAAACAGCAATTTGCTTACACCGGCCTGATAGGCGGCATGGATCACATTTGCCTCTAACATCAGATTATCGCGCAGAAATTCCGCAGGCTGGGTATTGTTTGCGTGAATGCCACCAACCTTTGCTGCGGCCAGAATGATCGCATCGGGGCGGGTTTTATCCATCCATGCGTTCACATCGGCCTGAACCGTAAGATCAAGTTCATCGCGCCCGGCAGTAATGATCTTGCAGGGCTCGCGGGAAAGCCGGCGCACCAATGCTGCGCCCACCATGCCCCGATGGCCCGCTACCCAGATGCGTTTTCCTGCCAGCCTGTAGCTCATCCTTCACGATCCTGTCGGTTTACCTCACCCTGAACGATTGCCAAATCCGCGGCAACCATTTCGCGGACCATCTCGGGGAGTTTGGTTGTGTGGCTCCAGCCCAAATGTTGCTTGGCTTTGCTTGGATCACCGATAAGAAGATCGACTTCTGTTGGCCGAAAATAGCGCGGATCGACCTCAATCAAAACGCGCCCGGTATTGGCATCAATGCCCTTTTCTTCAATGCCCTCGCCGCGCCATTCAATCTCAATCTCAACCGCACGAAAAGCCGCCTCGACGAAGCTGCGCACCGTATGGGTTTCGCCAGTCGCGAGCACGAAATCATCGCCCTCATCCTGCTGAACGATCCGCCACATGCCCTCAACATAGTCGCGGGCATGGCCCCAATCGCGCTTGGCGTCCAGATTGCCCAGATAAAGCGCATCCTGAAGACCAAGGCTGATTGCGGCCGCTGCGCGGGTGATTTTGCGGGTAACGAAAGTCTCGCCGCGCAGGGGGCTTTCGTGATTGAAGAGGATGCCGTTGGACGCATGCATCCCATAAGCTTCGCGGTAGTTTACCGTGATCCAAAAGGCATAAAGCTTGGCCGCTGCGTAGGGCGAGCGGGGATAAAAAGGGGTCGTTTCGCGCTGCGGCACTTCCTGAACAAGGCCATAAAGCTCTGAGGTTGAGGCCTGATAAAAGCGGGCGGTTTTCTCCATGCCCAAAATACGGATCGCTTCAAGGATGCGCAGGGTTCCGATGCCATCTGCGTTGGCGGTATATTCGGGCGTGTCAAAGGAGACTTGGACATGCGACTGCGCGGCGAGATTATAGATTTCATCGGGCTGAACTTCTTGAACCAGACGGATCAAATTGGTGCTGTCGGTCATATCCCCATAGTGAAGGCGAAAGCGCACATCGGTTTCATGGGGGTCTTGATAGAGGTGATCAATGCGGGTCGAGTTAAATGAGGAGGCGCGTCTTTTGATGCCGTGAACCTCATAGCCTTTGCTGAGCAGAAGTTCAGAGAGATAGGCGCCATCTTGGCCTGTCACACCGGTGATCAATGCGCGTTTCATTTATGCGGCTTCCTTTTTTAGGTTTGATTTGGCGCTTAGGTTTTCTGCTTCAATGAGAAAACGGCTAAGGATTTTTTCACTGTCCCAGCGTTCAATCGCCCGCGCGCGGGCGGCGTTGCTGTAGATCTCGCAAAGCGGCTTGTTGTCGATAAGTGTTTCGATTGCTTGGGCGAGGGCGGCCGCATCGCCAGGGGGCGTTATCTCTCCGCAGCCAATGACTTCATCGGCAAGGGCCGTATTTGGTTCGGTCGTCGCGATGACTGGCCGCCCGGAGGCCAGCATATTTGTGAGTTTTGAGGGGAGCATCAGATCGGTTGCTTGAGCGATTTGCGGCAAGAGATGCACATCCGCCATGCCCAAGAGATCGCTGAGTTTTTCAATAGGTTGGAGTGGAAAGAACTGGGTATTTTTGAAAGGGCTGCATTTGCGCATAAGGGTATCACGCAGAGGGCCATCGCCGCAGATTACCAGCGTTATGTCTTCGCGATGGGCCAAGAGGCGGGCCACTTCGGGCAAGATTTCCAGCCCTTGTTTGTTGGCAAGATTGCCTGAGTAAAGAGCGGTAAAATTGGTTTTGATCCCGAATTGTGCCGGCAGGTCGGTTGAGCGGGTTTGTGGTGTGATGGCGGCGAGATTGGCCCAGTTGCGCAATTCAAAGAGGCGGCTTTCAGGGACAGTTTTTTCGCGCAATTTTTGCAACATCGGCGCTGAGATTGTGCTGACTTTGTCAAAGCGGCGCAGGGTAAAGGCTTCAAAACGTTTCGCGAGGCGCCCGATGAGACCCTGCGCATTCAAAAGCCCCGTGGCAAAGGCCGCTTCGACTTCAAAATCCTGGATATGGAGCCAAGTTTTGGCGCCAGAAAGCTTTGCCGCAAGCCAGCCTATCGGCGCAGAGATTAGGGACGGCGCAATGACCATAATGAGATCCGGGCGTTTGGTGAGCGCATACCAAAGAGCGATCGGCGCAGCCGAGATTGCAAAGCTGAGATGGTGAAGAATGCGCCGCGCGCCGGTCGGATTATTGGGAACGTAATGCGGGCAATGAATGACGCGCAGATTTTCCTGCGCGGGCTCAAAGTGATACCAGAATTTCGGATAGGTTTCGAAGATTTTCCACGCGGGAAAATAGGGCTGTGCAGTAATGACTTGGACGTCATGGCCCGCCTTGGCAGCGGCTTTCGCAAGGCCAGAGGTGTAAACAGCGATTGAGATGATTTCTGGCGCGTGGTTGATCCCAAGAATAAGTAATCTCAATTCAGCGCCTCGACTTTGGCGCAATTGAACAGGGCCGGGTGGGGCGCGAGGGCCCGCAATTGGTTGAAAGCGGATGTCTTTGGGCGCCTTTGGGCATAGAAATCCTTGATTGAAGCGGGCGCGGAGTTACGCGGCTCTTTCAGGCATTTCTACTATAGGGCGATCAGAGTGTCCAAAGAAATTGGCAAGGTTGTGGCTGTGCGGGCGCGTTTGGCCCGCACGACCTATTAGGAAACGGCCCGCAATGTTGGTTCATTGGGTTTATGGCTTGAGAATTTTTCAACCAGATCATTCAAACGTTTGGAACTTGAGAACAAAATGGTGTTGGCTGCTGTTGTTTCTTCGAACATCGCGGCGTTTTGCTGGGTGACGTTTTCAAGCGCTGAAATCGCTGTGTTGACCTCGGAGAGACCGCGCGATTGGTCTTGGGTCGACGCTGCAATGGAGCGCATGCCTTTGTCTATATCGGAGACAGCGGTTTGGATGCCCGAAAGCGCGGTGCCGGTTTGGTTGACCAGATCAACCCCATCGGCCACTTGTGTTACGCTTGAATTGATCAAAGTATTGATCTCACGGGCCGCATCGGAAGAGCGCTGCGCTAGGGCGCGGACTTCTGAAGCGACAACCGCAAAGCCCCGACCTGCTTCGCCTGCGCGCGCGGCTTCCACGCCAGCATTGAGCGCCAAAAGATTGGTTTGAAAGGCGATGTCATCAATCACCGAAATGATCTTTTGGATTTCCTGAGAAGAGCCTTGGATTGCCGCCATTGCAGATACGGCGCGGTTCATGATTTCGGTGCCGTTGTTGGCCTGTTGGCTGGTTGTTTCGGCAAGGGATTGCGATTCCGTTGCATCGCTTGCAACTTTTTGGATCGTTTTTGTCAGCTGATCGAGAGAGGAAGCAATCTCCGCCAGTGTTGAGGCTTGTTGCTCGGTGCGGCCTGACAGATCTTCGGCGGCGCCGCTGATTTCTTGGGTTTGGTCTTGGATTGAGTGTGATTGCACGGCAACCGCGCCAAAAGCATCGGCCAATTGACCAACCGCGTTGTTATAGTTGTCGCGCAGATCATGATATTCGCTTGCCAGTGGCTCTGTGATGCGGGCCGAAAGATCGCCGGCGGAAAGGCGATCAAGCTTGGTTCTGAACACATCAAGGAGTTGGTTCAGCTCTGTTTCGCGAATGGCGCGCGCTGCGGCATCTTTTTCTTCTGCGAGGCGCACGTTTTCTGCATTGGTTTCTGCATCGCGGCGCGCTGTTTCGGCGGCATCGCGGGCTTCTGCAGCAGATTTGACGGCCTCTTCGGCCTTTTTCTGCGCGGCAAATGCGTTGGCTCTTTCGGCCTCTGCAACCTGTGCGGCTTGATCAGAGCGTTGGGCAGAATTCTGAGCTTCTTTGCGCTCTCTGTCAGCAGTATTAGAGAGTTTCACTTGGCTATTGATTGCTAAGGCAAGAGCGACGGTTTCCATCACGAGGATCACCGCATGCATTACTGTGCGGCCGATATTTTCAAGCATATCGACTGAAGGATAGACCATGCTTGGCATCACGAAGGTGAGCAGCACATGGTGCACGGCGATTGTCGCTGCGGCGAGGATCAGCGGGCGCATGCCCACCATCATCACCAAGATCGCCATGACGGCGAAGTAGAGCATATGCGTATCAATCTGCCATGGATGAGACATAAAGCCCGCGTTGAGAATGATGGCCTGCCCGACCAGCCCTTGCGCCGCGAGAATTCTGCCCAATTCGCTGTCTGATTTGCGCCTTGCAAAGAATGAGACAGCACAAAAAACAACCGTCCCGATGAGGCAGAAAAAGACGTTTGTCCCGACAAGCCAAGCGATCACTGCGACAGGTATTGACGCAGCCATTCCCATAGTTGCCACAAGGCGGGTGGCTTTATTTCGGGTCATATCGAGTTTTGTTAACGTGTCAGGCATCATCTGCTCCACAGATTTGCGCAAGCGCGGCGGAATTAATTACGGACCAAGCCCCGGCCGAAACCACTTGCGTGGAAAAGGCCGGATCTTCGGAGTAAGCGAGAACGGCAAAGGGCGCTTTTTGAGGCGCGACGATGCGCCCACCCCCTGCTGCTATGATCTTATTTGCGTCTTTCCATGGCGGCACGACAACAATCACGGGCGCATCTTCTTGCCCCGGCTGAAACAACAGCGAGAGCGGCGCGAGCGCCATTGTGAATGCGAAAATCGCAATTATCGTAAGCGTTTGCACAGAGAGCCTTTCTTATTGAGGCTTCCTTATGCCTGAGTCGCCTTTCTAAACTGCTAATTCGAATGCTCTTCTCATCACGACAGGTTGATCGCGCCCTTGGCACAGGATATTGCCAATGCAAATTTGTGGAGGGTGTGACATGGCAATTGTGAACCGGGCTGATTTGGATTTCATGCTTTATGATTGGTTGGGGGCAGAGGCGCTTTGCGATTTGCCCCGTTTTGCCGATCAGAGCCGCGCGGATTACGAAGCGTTTTTGGATCTTGGCGAAAAGCTGGCCGAGCGGGAATTTCTGCCCTGTCACAAGGCGGGCGATCAGCAAGAGCCGCAATTGGATGCTGAGGGCAATGTCGCGCTTGAACCAGGAACGCGCGCGGCGGTGCGGACCTATCTGGAGAATGGATTGCAGCTCGCGACTGTTGATGAGGCGCATGGGGGGATGCAATTCCCGATGGTGATTGCGAGCGGTGTGATGGCCAATTTGATGGGCGCAAATATCGCAGCTTCCGGGTTTGCGATGCTCTCGATTGCCAATGCGCGGGTGATTTCTGATTTCGGAACGCCAGAGCAAATCGCGCATTTTGCCACGCCTCAGCATGAAGGTGTTACCCTTGGCACGATGTGTTTGAGCGAGCCGGATGTTGGCTCTTCTTTGGGCGATATTACGACACGCGCGGTTGAGGATGAGAGCGATGCGATTGGGGCGCGCTATCGGATAAGTGGGCGCAAAATGTGGATTTCAGCGGCCGAGCAGGATGCAACGGAGAATATCGTGCATCTGGTGCTTGCAAAGATCGCAAATGAGGATGGCAGCTTGCCCGCTGGGGCCAAAGGGATTTCGCTCTTTATCGTGCCGAAAATCCTACCCGATGTGCTTGGGCAGCCGGGCGCGCGCAATGATCTTGAAGTCGTCGGGCTCAACCATAAAATGGGTTACCGCGCGACGCCAAACTGCTTGCTGAATTTTGGCGAGGGCAAGCATATGCCGATGGGGCAGAAAGGCGCTGTTGGCTATCTTTTGGGTGCGCCTGGGCAGGGCCTTGCGATCATGTTTCAGATGATGAATGAAGCGCGGATCAATGTCGGCCTTGGAGCGGCAGCGCTTGCCTATCGCGGCTATACACTTTCGCGCGATTATGCGCTTGAGCGGCTGCAAGGGCGCCCGCTTGAGGATAAGAAAACCGCCAACCAAGTTCCGATTTCGCGCCATCCTGATGTGCGCCGTATGGTGCTTGGGCAAAAGGCGATTGCCGAGGGCGCGCTGGCGCTTTGCCTTTATAGCGCGAAGCTTTCGGATTTGACCCAAGGCGAGCAGGATGAGGCCGCACGGACCAAGGCGCAGGCGCTTTTGGATATTCTTACACCAATCACCAAAAGCTGGCCTTCTGAGCAGGGGTTGATTGCCAATCACATGGCAATCCAAATCCATGGTGGATACGGCTATACGCGCGATTTTGATGTGGAGCAGATCTATCGTGATAATCGGCTAAACCCGATCCATGAAGGGACAACCGGCATTCAGGGCATTGATCTTTTGGGGCGCAAAATCCTGTTTGATCGCAATGGTTCGCTTGGCGTCTTGCTTGCTGAGCTTCGCGAAACAATTGCCCGCGCGAAAGGCGGAACGTTTGGCGCTTATGGGGATAGGCTTGAGGCGGCTGTTGGGCAGATTGAGGCGCTTGTCGCTGGGTTTGATGATGCGCCCAAAGCCCTTGCCCATGGGACAGCCTTTTTGAACGCCTTTGGGCATATGGTGCTTGGCTGGGTCTGGCTTGATATGGCGATGGCTGCGCAAAAGCTGGGCGGTGATATGGCCAAGGGCAAGGCGCTTGCTTGCGCGTATTTCTATGCCTATGAGATGCCGCAAATTGCGGGCTGGCTCGCCCCGATGGAAGCGGGCGCAACGCTGCTTAGCGATTTGGATGAGGCGCTGCTTTAGGCCGCAGTTTCGATCAAAGCGGGATCGGCCACTGTCGCGCGCAGCACCATATCAATGGCGCGCTCGCGCAGAGCGGCCTGGCCTTCGGGCGTTTGCAGCGAGGGGCCGAAGGAATAGCTAAAGGTCGCCCGGTTCGAGACATTAAAGAAGCTGAATGAGCTGATGATCCAGTGCAGGTGAAGCGCCTCGATATCCTGGCGAAAGACCCCTTCAGAGCGGCCACGCGCGCAGAGTTTTTCAAGCTTCTCAATCGCGGCGTGGTTCAGTTTTGGGATGGTTTCTGAGAGCTTAAGATGGCGCGCATTGTGGATGTTTTCGGTCATCACGAGGCGGATGAACTCGGGCATTTTATAGTGATTTTCAAAGGTAAATTCGACAAGCCGGCGCAGGGCGCTAATGGGATCGAGCCCCTCAAGCTGAAGATCTGCCTCGCCTTGGCGCACCCGGGCATATTCGGCCTCGAGAACGGCCAAATAGAGCCCATCTTTATCGGTGAAATAATAATAGATCATCCGCTTTGAGGCGCGGGTTTTGGCGGCAATATCATCAACCCGCGCACCGGAAAACCCGTTCTTTGCAAACTCCGAAGTGGCGACTTTAATGATATCGGCGCGCACTGCGTCGGGATCTTGCTTCCACTGTGTTTTGCGCGGATTCGCTGGCTGCGATTTAGATGTGCTCATGCCTGCCTCGTATACATTCGGCGAAGTCATAGCATGAAATGAACGGTACGGAACAATAGAATTGAGGATCTGCGGGAAAGCCGCTTACCGGGGCTTGTATTTTAAACCTGGGCGTTGAGCGTTAAGGTAGGTTAACGCATACCCTTGGAATTGCATCGTTTTGGCAACGCAGGGCGTAAAAACCTTTGGGTCAAATGGGCGATAAGCAACCTTGGGTTGACCTGTGCTTGCGGCCATGATGCGGTTGGATGAGAACAAGAGCACAACCCGCGCAGGCCGCCGCGCCGCGCCGTGGATTGAGCCGCCCTTTGAACGGAGGAAGTATCGTGCGAATTTTGAGCGCCCTGTTTTTGGCGGCCTTCCTGAGCTCTTGTGGCGTGTCTTATCAAAGCTCGGATGTGAAACCTGGTGTGAGCGATGAGGCGAAAGTTCGCGTTGTGCAGATAACGCCGCAAACAGCCCTTGTTGCCAATCGCTCGGCGTATCGCCCGCAAACCATTCCTGCGATCTTTTCTCAAACGGCAGGGGGCGGAAGCGGGCTGCGCGGTGCTGGCGCCATTCCAGAAGCTGCCTTTGAGGCCGAAACGCGCCCCGCAGCGCTTGAGATGCGTGTTCCGCCTGCGGTGAAGACGGGCGCTTACCGCATTGGCATCAGCGATGTGCTTCTTTTGGCCACGCCGCAAGCGGGCTCGACCGTTGAAGAACTCTCCGGGCTTCTGGCCGCGCAAAACCGCAGGCAAGGCTATACTGTTCAAGATGATGGCGCGATCGCGATCCCAGATGTTGGGCGCATTCCCCTTGCTGGGCTAACGCTTGAAGAGGCCGAAGCGGAGCTTTTTCAAAAGCTGGTCGAAAACCAGATTGATCCTTCCTTCAGCCTCGAAATTGCGGAGTTTAATTCCAAGAAAGTCTCTATTGGGGGGGCTGTTGCGACCCCTGCGGTTGCGCCGATTACCCTGCGGCCGCTTTACCTAGATGAGGCGCTTACGGCGGCGGGTGGTGTTACTGTTGCGGATCAAGATTATGCTTCGGTGCGGATCTATCGCAATGGCGCGCTTTATCAGATCCCGCTAAATGAGCTCTATTCCAAGACCAGCCTGCGCCGTATTCAGCTGATTGAAGGCGACAGTGTTTTTGTTGATACGGCCTATGAGCTTGAACAGGCGGCGCGTTATTTCGAAGAGCAAATCCGCATCGCCGAATACCGGCAATCCGCGCGATCGGCGGCCCTTAGCGCGTTGAATTCGGAAGTGGCGCTGCGGCGCAATGCGCTCAACGAGGCGCGCGCGAATTTTAAAACCAAGCTCGATCTGGGCGGTATCAAGCGCGATTATGTTTATCTCGCGGGCGAGATCAAAACCCAGAGCCGTTATGCCTTGCCCTTTGAGCAAAAGGCCACTTTGGCGGATGCGCTTTATGATACTGCGGGGGGTATCCCTGTTGAAACGGGGAATGTGCGCGAGATTTATGTTCTGCGCGGCTCCACCGATCCGCGAGAATTTGCTGCGATTACAGCTTGGCAACTTGATGCGCGCAACGCGGCCAAATTGCTTCTGGCGACGCGCTTTGAACTGCGGCCCAATGATGTGATCTTTGTTGCTGAGCAACCCGTGACGCGCTGGGCCCGTGTTATCCGCCAGATCACGCCGGCTTTGATCACCACTGGCGTTGGCCTCGCCGCGCGCTAACCCTCAATAATCACAGCTTGAAGCGCTCTTTCGCCCGTCTTTTGGCGCGGGCGAATCGCGTTTTCTCGATGCTTTGCTTGGGTTGACTTGCCGCAAGGGTAGATATTTTTTCCAATAATGGGTATGCCGCCGCGCCATCGCCGCAAAGCAGCGACTCTTGCTGCGGCGCGGAAATGAGCGGCGACTGGCGAAGTATATGGAGCGCGCGCCTTTTGCTGTGGGCTCAGTAAAATATAGAGAATATCCTACTTTTCGCGTGAACTTCCGCGCGTGGCGAACAATGGGGCGGCAATCTGGCCGCCTTGATGGCTGCGCGGGCCTTTTCCTTTCCAGCAAAGGAATTCTCGTTTTTCGAATATTGGGTATTCACAGGTCGCTCATTTGCGTTCATGATTGCTTTACTCGCCACAAGAGCGGGACAAACGACAAATGTCTGGGAGGACTTTTCAATGACGACAGCACGCCTGTCAGCCGGCCGTATTGTGGCCGCTCTTGATCCAATTCATCGCAGTAAGCGGATAATCGCGAGCACAGCCCTTGCGGCCGCGATTTTTGCGCCTGTGGCTTATGCTGAAACGCCCGTGAAAGGCGGCGAATTGACTGTCGCGCTGGAGACCGATGTGCGCGGTTTTGATACTGTCAAAGGCGGGGTTCTTGGCCAGACGGGCGAGATCGTTATGCGCGTCATTCAAGAGCCTTTGCTGCGCTGGGATGTTGCGGCGGGCAAGCCATTGCCGGGCCTTGCGACTGAGTGGAGCGCGAATGAGGATCAGACGATCTGGACCTTCAAGCTTTTGCCCGGTGTGAAGTTTCATGATGGGTCTGATTTTGACGCGGGCGATGTTGCCGCGCATTACAATCGTATCCTTGATCCCGAAGCAAAATCATCTTCGCGCAGTTTTTTGACAGCGATCAAAGAGGTTGTTGCGGTTGATCCCACAACGGTTGAATTTCATCTCGCGCATCCATGGCAGGCGCTTGTCCCTTATATGGCAACGACCTCGATGAGCGGGCCGATCCCGCCTTCTGAGCACGTTGCATCAGACGGACAAAACCGCCATCCCATCGGTACGGGCCCGTTCAAATTTGTTGAATGGACATCGGGCGATCGCATCGTTGTAGAGAAATGGGATGATTACCGTGATGTAGAGGAAATCAATCTCGATAAGATCACCTTCCGCATCCTTCCCGACAACCAGACGCGCTATGCCTCGCTGAAATCCGGTGAGGTCGATGTGATCTGGACGGACCGCGGCCCAACAATTGTTGAGGCGCAAAAGGATGAGAACATCAATACGCTTTCAACAACGGGCGCAGGCGCTGCCACTGTTTTGTTCAATACGCGCACAGGCCCGCTTTCTGATCCTCGGGTGCGCGCAGCGGCGGCCCATGCTTGGAATCAGGCTGCATTGGTCAAGATTTCTTGGCAGGATACACGCCCCGCAGTCACGCATCCGCTTGGGCCGGATTATGATTGCGGCGAGGCAGGCTATCGCGCCTATGATCCGGCCAAAGCGAAAGAGCTTTTGGCTGAATATGGTCAGCCTGTGAAGCTTACGATGATCCATACAACGACCCCGCGCGGACGTGAGCTTGGCGAGCTGTATCAACAGATGCTCAAGCAGGTTGGCGTTGAGTTGGAGCTTCAACCCGTCGATCAATCGACCCTCGTAAAGCGCGTCTTTACCCGCGATTTCGATATCTCTGGCTGGCGTTTGGCGGATGGCGCAGATATGGGGCCGCAGTTGTTTGCAGCTGTGCATTCGGCCTCTACCTATAATCTAACCGGCTTCTCTTCGCCCGAGTTAGACAAAACAGCCCTCGCCATGCGCACAGCAACATCGCGAGAAGAGCGCCTTAAGCTTCAATGCGATTTGGTTGAGGCGATCAATCAAGACGGCTCAATGCTCTATCGTGGGGGTGGCAGCTATTATGCCTTCACAACCAAGCGGGTTCACGGCGTTCCGGCGCCAAGCCGGGGCGTTGTTGATGTGTCGCGCGCATGGGTTTCTGAGTAAGCCCTCCCTTTTCCCGGCGCTGCAAATCTGTGGCGCCGGGCCCTCATAATAAAAACAAGACAGACGCATATTCAGGGAGCGATAGGTGAAATTCCTCTTTCGCAGATTTCAAAGATTGCTGGTGGTTCTGGCGGCCGTAACCTTTGTGACATTCATCTTGGTCAACGTATTGCCCGGGGATGTTGCTTATGAAATGGCCGGGATCATTTCCTCCGAAGAAGAAGTGCAGGCCATCCGCGAGGATCTCGGCCTCAATCGGCCAATGTTGGTGCGCTATGGCGAGTGGGTAAGCGGTATGCTTACAGGCGACTGGGGCAAATCCTTCCTCTCGGATGAGGATGTTTGGGATGAGATTGCCGGGCGCTTTCCTGTTTCGCTTGAGTTGATGTTGTTGGCGCAGGTGATTGCCTTGGTCCTTGCCATTCCGATGGGTATGGCGAGCGCTTTTCGCCCCGGTGGGCGCGCGGATAAGATCATCGGTGCGGTGGCTTTTGCTTCGGTTTCGATGCCCTCTTTCATGACGGCGATCCTGCTGATCTATCTCTTTTCGCTCAATCTGGGCTGGCTTCCCGCAACAGGGTACGAACCGCTTTCTTCGGGCCTCTGGGCCAATCTGCGCCCGATGATCCTCCCGGCGCTAAGCCTTGCGCTTGTTGAATGGACGATCTTGATGCGCACGTTGCGGGTCGAAATGATCGGGGTTTTGCAAGAGAATTACATCTCGCTGGCCCGCGCCAAAGGGCTTGGAAATCTGCGCATTTTGTTTGTGCATGCGCTGCGCCCGTCGAGCTTTTCGATGGTTACGCTGCTTGGGCTTCAGGTCGCGCGGCTTCTTGGCGGCACCATCATCATTGAGCAAATCTTTGGTATTCCCGGCATTGGGCGCCTGCTTGTTCATGCGGTTTATACCCGCGATTTCATCGTTATTCAGGGCTGTGTGACCTTCTTCGCGCTGGCCTTTGTAACGGCCAATTTCCTTGTGGATATCGCCTATGCTTGGCTCGATCCGCGCGTCAGATCGGGGAAAGCCCATGGCTGATACGACTTCCTCCCCCGCGGGCGCATTGCCGTCGCAGGCGCCCGCACCCAATACCGCACAGAAAAACGAGGCGGCGATTGAAGCGCATAAAAAGCGCAACAAGCTGGGCCTCTATTTCTGGATCCCGATGGTCTGGCTGATCATCGTTTTGATTGCCGCAATCGGGGCGCCATTCTGGGGCTTGCCACCTGCGGATGAGATCGACTGGATGCATATCAAAGTGCCGCCAAACGAGGCGCATGCGCTTGGCACTGATGCGCTGGGCCGCGATCTTTTGAGCCGTTTGATCTGGGGCGCGCGGGTTTCTCTGACGGTTGGATTTGCGGCGCCTTTTATCGGGGTTGGGCTTGGGCTGATCCTTGGGATGGTCGCAGGCTATTACCGCGGTTGGGCAGATGAAATCATCGGCATCGCGATTGATACATGGCTTGCTATTCCGGGGCTTGTTGTGCTGCTTCTCTTCTCGGTTATTTTTGGGGGCAGCTTGTTTATGGTTTGCTTTTCGTTGGGGCTTTTGTTTATCCCGACGGCCGCGCGGATCACGCGGGCTGCCACGCTGAACTATGCGAACCGCGAATTTGTTTTGGCGGCGCGCGCGATGGGGGCTTCGGATTTTCGCATCCTGCGGCGTGAGCTTTTCCCCAATATAATCTGGCCGCTGATTGCCTTTGTCTTGATTGATATTCCCATCGCGATTGTGATTGAGGGCGCGCTCAGCTTCCTTGGGCTTTCGGTCAAAGCGCCAACGCCAAGCTGGGGCGGGATCATCGCCGAGGGGCGCGAGATTTTGGAAACCTCACCGCATGTCGCGCTTTATCCGACGTTGGTGATGTTCTTGACGGTTCTAAGTTTCAATCTCGTCGGGGATGCGATCCGCCGCCGTCTGGCAGATGTGCGCGAAGGCGCGATTTGAGGTGACAAAACCATGAGCAATACAATCCTTGAAGTGCGTCATCAGCGCACCGCCTTCAACACCAGTCGCGGGCTTTTGCAGGCGGTCAATGATGTTTCCTTTACGCTTGAGCGGGGGCGCACGCTTGGGGTCGTGGGCGAAAGCGGCTCTGGTAAATCGGTGCTGTCGCGTTCAGTGATGCGTCTATTGCCGCCCAATGCGGTGACGGGCGAAGGCTCTTCGATCAAGCTCAACGGGCAGGAGCTCAACACCATGTCCGAGCGCCAGTTGCGCCGCTTGCGCGGGCCTGAAATGGCGATTGTGTTTCAAGACCCGATGACATCGCTTAACCCGGTGCTCAAGGTCGGGGCGCAGATCAGCGAGGTTCTGCGCCTTCATCTTGGGATGGCCAAAAAGCCAGCCCGCGCGCGCGCCATTGAGCTGCTTGGACAAGTGGGTTTGCCCCAGCCGGATATTCGCGTTGATCAATACCCGCATCAGCTTTCGGGCGGGATGCGCCAGAGGGTTGCGATTGCGATTGCCTGTGAGCCGAGCCTTTTGATCGCGGATGAGCCGACAACCGCCCTTGATGTGACTGTTCAGGCCGAGATCCTCGATCTGCTGCAAAGCATGACCAAAGAGCGCAATATGGCGATGATCCTGATCACCCATGATATGGGCGTTGTTGCGGGGCGTTGTGATGATGTGGCGGTGATGTATGCTGGGCGGATCGTCGAGAAAGCGCCGGTTCGCGAGCTGTTTCACAACACGCGCATGCCTTATACGGCGGCGCTTATGGCCTCGATCCCGCGGATAACGGATGATCCGCATCGCAAGCTAGATGCGATTGATGGGCGCCCGCCTGATTTGATCAATCCGCCTTCGGGTTGCGCCTTTGCGCCGCGCTGCAAACATGCGGATGAAGGCTGTTCGGCGCAGGTTCCTGAATTGATCGGAGAGCAGACACATCAAAGCGCTTGCCTAAAACCGCTTGGCCAAAAGGAGGCGGCGGCATGAATGCGATGAATGAAGTGGCGGGCGATTTTCTTTCGCTTGATCGGCTCACGGTTGAATACCCGCTTGGCGGCGGGCGCAAAGTGCATGCGGTTTCGGGGCTTTCGATTGCTGTGCGGCGCGGCGAAACGCTTGGGCTGGTGGGCGAAAGCGGTTGTGGCAAAAGCTCGGCGGCGCGCGCTGTGATGCAGCTGCCCTCGCCAACGAGCGGATCGGTGCGCCTTGATGGGGTCGAGCTGACAGCGCTGAAGGGAAAGGCGCTTCAAAAGGCCCGGCAGAAGTTTCAGATGATTTTCCAAGATCCCATTGCCTCGCTTAACCCGCGCCAAACCGTGCGCGATATTGTTGCCGCGCCGCTTGAGATTGCAGGGATCGGCACACAGGCTGAGCGCGACAGAACCGTTGCTGAAATGCTTGAAAAAGTTGGCCTGAATGCCGAGCAAGCGATGGAGCGGCGCGCGCATGAATTTTCCGGCGGGCAATGCCAACGCATCTCGATTGCACGCGCCTTGGTGCTGCGCCCTGAATTGCTGGTTTGTGATGAGGCGGTATCGGCGCTTGATGTCTCTGTGCAGGCGCAAACGCTCAATCTGCTTGAAGAGCTTAAGCGGGAATTCGGGCTTACCATGCTTTTCATCAGCCATGATCTGGCTGTGGTAAAGCATGTTTCGGATCGGGTTGCTGTGATGTATCTTGGGATGCTTTGTGAGACGGCGGATGCCGAAACAATCTATGCCAAACCGGCGCATCCCTATACCAAAACGCTGATCAATGCTGTCCCAGACCCGGACCCGGAAGCGCCGAAACATGTGCTTGATTTGGTTCCCGGCGAATTGCCTTCGCCAACCAATCCGCCTTCTGGCTGCCGCTTTCGCACGCGCTGCCCGCATGCAACATCGCTTTGTGCGCGTGAGGTGCCGATTGAGCGAGAGATTGCGGCGGGGCATACTGTTGCCTGCCACCATCCGCTTATTTAAGCGCTGCGTTGCGGCGAAATCCGCTTGCATTTCTGCGCCTTATGGCATCCCGTAAGGGGAAATGGGCGCAAGCCTAGCAAGACAAGACAGGAGTGCGCGGAGCATGGAACCAGCCAAAAAGCAGTTAACGGGCCAAGAGCTTGCTGATCAACTCGTTGAAATTCTGACCGTTGAGGCGGTTGAGGATAACTTCTTTCGCGGCATCGCCACCCCGAATGGCAAAGGGCGCGCTTTTGGAGGGCAGGTGATTGGTCAAGCGGTTATGGCGGCGACTGCAACGGTTGAGCCCGAACGCGCTTGCCATTCGCTTCACGCCTATTTTATGCGCCCTGGCGATGCGACCAAACCGGTTCTGTATCAGGTTGAGCGCGATTATGATGGCCGCTCTTTTGCGACCCGCCGCGTTATTGCCGTTCAGGATGGGCGCCCGATCCTGAACCTTGCCGGCTCATTTCATTTTCCGGAAAAAGGCCTTAGCCACCAAGACAAAATGCCCGATGTGCCCGGCCCGGATGAGCTTGAGAATGAAGAGCAATTGGCCGAGCGTTATGCGGATACGATTCCAGAAAAGTTCAAGAGTTTCCTGCGTTGGAATCGCCCGATTGAGCTTCGCCCTTCTGTTTTGCGCCCGCCGTTTTCAACCGAAAACAAAGACCCGGTGCAAAATGTTTGGTTCCGTTCCAAAGGCAAAATGGGCAAGGATATGCGGCTTAATCGGGCAGCACTGGCCTATGCTTCGGATATGGGGTTGTTGAGCGTTTCGATGTTGCCTCATGGCAAAGGGTTTTCGGATGAGGATATGCAGTTTGCCAGCCTTGATCATGCGATGTGGCTGCATGATGATTTTAGCATGGATGAGTGGCTATTGTATTCGACAGATAGCCCTTGGGCAGGTGGCGCGCGCGGCTTTAATCGCGGCCGTATCTTTACCCAAGATGGCCGTTTGATCGCGAATGTGACCCAAGAAGGTTTGGTGCGCCAGATCACCCCGAAAGCGAAGTGATCTGGCGCGTAGACCCTAGGCGCGTTTGATTGCCCGCTCGATCCCATCAATGATCGTATCGGTCAATTGGGGCGGAATGTTATGGCCCATGCCGGGGATTTCGATCAACTCAGAGCCGGGGATATTGGCGGCGGTATCGCGCCCGCCTTCAACGCGAACCAGCGGATCTTCAACCCCATGAATAACCACAACCGGCAGGGTTAGTTTTTGCAGCATGGGCCGGCGATCGGGCGCGGCGATGATCGCGGCGTATTGGCGTGAAAACCCCGTTGGGTGGTAGGAGCGATCAAGATCAGCGGCCGCACCGGCGCGGATCAGATCATCCGCAACAGGGTAATCGGGCGAGCCGATGATGTGGGCGGTCTCAAGGCTGCTGTCGAGATAAGCCTCGCGATCGCTAAGCGCATCTGGGCGCGGTTTGGTCAGCGCGGCGGCAGCTTCAGGGGTTGATCTTGGCAGATCGGGATTGCCCGTGGTTGAGAAGATTGAGGTCAGAGACAGCGCTTTATCGGGGTGCTCAATCGCGATGAGCTGTGCGATCATTCCGCCCATGGAGGCGCCAACGATATGCGCCTTGGCGATCCCCAACCCATCAAGAACAGCCGCCGCATCAGCGGCCATATCCGATAGGGTATATGGCACTTTGGGAAGGCTGCCGCTGGCGAGCTCGGCGATCAAGGCAGGGAAATCGGGCAGGCCATGTTCGGTAAATTTCTGGCTCAAACCAATATCGCGATTGTCGATCCGGATGACATAATACCCACGCGCCGCAAGCGCATTTGTGAAAGGTTCGGACCAGCGGGTAAGCTGGGTTCCAACACCTGAAATGAGCAAAACAGCTGGGGCGGACTTCTCTCCCGTTGTTTCGTAATGCATGGTTATTCCATTGGCCGCGATCTGTGGCATATGCGTTCTCCCTTAAGGCCCTTTGGCCATTTATTTGGCAAATCATAGGCGGGCTGCGGCGCGCAGGGAAGACCATAAATAATCAGATTTTGAGGTAGCGGTATGTTTTTTGGACTTTATTGAAAGCAAAATTACTCGTATAGAGAGGGCTATTCGAACAATAGGTATGCTGACATGACAAAAGCTGATTTCGACGTTCTGATTATTGGCGCGGGGCTTTCCGGGATTGGCGCTGCGCGTTATCTCAAAGAGATGTGCCCGTCGAAATCGTTTGCGATCCTTGAGGGCAAGGCGCGTATGGGCGGGACTTGGGATTTGTTTCGGTATCCCGGCATCCGCTCTGATAGCGACATGCATACGATGGGCTATGCGTTTAAGCCTTGGACGGAGCCCAAATCAATTTCCGATGGCGCCTCGATCCTCAATTACATCCGCGAAACATCCGATGAAAACGGTCTGACGGATCACATCTTGTTTGAGCACCATGTTTTGGCCGCCTCTTACAGTTCGGCTGATGCGATGTGGACGCTGCGGATTTCACAGAAGGGTGCGGTGAAAGAGCTGCGGGCGAATTTCATCTTTTCCTGCTCGGGGTATTACAAACATGGTGAAGGTTATCGCCCCGAATGGGAGGGTGAGGCAGATTTCAAAGGCGAGATTGTGCATCCGCAGTTCTGGCCGGAGGATTTGGATTATGCGGGTAAGAAGATCGCGATTATTGGCTCTGGCGCAACGGCGGTAACGCTTACACCTGCGCTTGCTGAAACGGCGGCGCATGTGACCCAGGTGCAGCGCTCTCCGACATATGTTGTTTCGCGCCCGGGGGAGGATAAGATAGCCAATGTCCTGCGCAAAATTCTGCCCGGCTCTTGGGCGTATAACCTAACGCGCTGGAAAACGATTATGCGCGGGGTTCTGATCCGCAAGCGGTTTACCAAGGATATTCAGGCGGCCAAGAAGATGCTTATCGGGCTGGTTGCCAAAGAGCTTGGGGATACGGTCGATTGGAAAACCCACTTCGTTCCCAAATATTGGCCCGGTCAGCAGCGCATCTGTGCTGTTCCGGATAGCGATCTGTTTAAGACCCTTCGTTCGGGCAAGGCCAGCATGGTTACCGGGAATATCGCGCGCTTTAATGAGAGCGGGTTGGTGATGGAAGACGGCAGAGAAGTCGAGGCTGATATCATCATCACAGCAACCGGTCTTGTGCTAGAATTTTTTGGCGGGGTGAAGGTTACTGTTGATGAGCAACCGGTTGATCCGGCAAATCTGCTGATCTTTAAGGGCTTCATGTGGTCCAATATTCCAAATCTGATTTACTTCACCGGTTACACCAATGCGAGTTGGACACTGAAGGTTGATCTGGTTGCGGAATATGGCTGTCGGTTGCTCAATCACATGGATGCCAATGGCTATCGCCAAGTGATTCCTGCGGCGGATGATGCGGCGTTTGAAAGCGTCTCGGGTGCGATCAAATTTACTTCGGGATATTTTGTGCGTTCGGCTGGGAAATTGCCAAAGCATGGCACCTCTTATCCCTGGATTCACGAGCAGGATTATTTTTGGGATCGCAAAACGCTTAAGCGCGGAAATGTTGATGATGGGACGCTGACCTTTCAAACGCAGCCGCAAAAAATCACCTTTCCTGCGGCGCAGGTTGAAGGGGTCAAGTTCAAGGACGAGGCCGCGAAAGTTGCTGCTGAGTGATCAGGCTTTGGGGGGCTCAAACAGCCCGAAAGCCAGCGTTGAGGCATAAAGCGTGATGGCCTCGTTGCGCGAGGGGCGCTGCTCGGCCCAGCCATGAAAATCAAAAGCCGAGTTGAGCAGCGACATGATGCATTGGCTGGCGATAATGGGATCGGTCGGGCGCATGGTGCCCTCTGCGATCCCGTCAATGATAAGCCCGGCAAAGCGCTGCGCCATGCGGTCTGAGCGCTGAACAACGTCGCCGCGCAGCTCGGCCGGTAGAGCTTGAAGCGCCGTGATCCGCATCAAGGGAAAGCTCGCTTCAAACTGCACGTCAAGCAGGCTGGCAATGGAAGAGCTGAGCTTCTGCCAATAGCTGCCTTGCATATTGATCGCCATGCGCTGGGCGCGCGAAACGCGATCATAAGAGCGATCGAAACAATCCAGAACGAGGCCATCTTTGCCATCGAGGTGATGGTAAAAACTGCCTTTGGAGACATTCAGCTTGGCCGCAATCCGTTCTACCGAGCTGCCGCGATATCCGCGCTCGTTGATCAGCAAGGTCGCGGCGCGCAGGAAGGTTTCGCGGGAAATTTCATCGCTCGCATCCTCTGGGTCAATGCAATGGAATGCGGGCGCCCAAGAGGCGTTTGGCATCGAAAGCCCGTGATCAAGCAGATCAAACATCCAGGATTTTACCCGATCAAAATCGTCGAGCGAATACTTGGGCAACCAGGCTTTTTTCCAGTGAATCACATCCAGAAGAACATGGGCGCGCGCGTAATTGAGGGCGCGGCTTTGTGGGCTGTCGGTTGGCTCAAAGAAATGGGCGGCGCGGGAAAGGATTTTGCGATACCGCTCGAGCAGGTCTGCGCGCATCGGCTCTTCTAACGCACGCAGTTCTGAGAGAATTGTTGGGGCGGGGATCTCGCCTAGTTGGATTTTCTTCGCCAAGTCAAAATGAATGTCGAGATAGGCCTTCACCCGTGCGCGCGGGCTCTTAGCTTTGCCGGCTTGCTCAACACTGTCTTCAAGGCGCTCTAAGCTTCTCGCCATGGCTTCAGAGGCAAGGTTCTCTTTGCGCTTGAAGTAATAGGTGATGGAGGTCGTGTTGAGATCAACTGATTTTGCGACCCCAACAAAGGTAAGCCCTTTAAGGCCGCGCGCATTGATCAATTCAGCCGCGGCCTCAAGGATCAGTTCGCGCTTTCGCTGAAAGCGGTCTGAAGTCTCCGGGGCATATTCGGCGGGTTTATCCATGGACGCCTTGATAGCAATCTGAATGGGCCGTGTCACGCAGCAGCTACGCGGCGGCGCAGCGGTGCAATTGCAGCATTTGGTATGGCGGTTATTTCTTCTCTATTCCTTCATTAATTGCTTTTTGTCGGGGTGATTTTTCGATATTCGAATTTAAGGTATGGAACGCCGGACGAATGGCTTAGAAAAGGAAACGCATAATGACACTCCCTTCAATCGATCTGAACGGCAAGGTTGCCATCATAACAGGGGCCGGGTCCGGCATTGGGCGCGCCACTGCTAAGATGTTTGCAGCGGCGGGGGCATCTGTTGTCGCTTGTGATCTGTCAGAGACGGTGATGGAAACGCAGGCCCAAATTGCCAAGGATGGCGGGCGTGCAACCGCGCTTATGATGGATGCAGGGCTTGAGGCTGATGTGATCCGGGCTGTGGATTTGGCTTGCGAGACCTATGGCGGCTTGGACATTTTCTTTGCCAATGCGGGGATCACTGGCGGCGTTCCTGAAGGGTATTTTGATGCCACGCCCGAGATCTGGGCCGAGGTGCTTCGGGTTAATCTGATCGGGCCGTTTTTGGCGGTAAAGCACGGCGCGCCAAAGATGAAAGAGCGCGGCGCGGGCGCGATTATCGCGACAGCATCGGTTGCGGGGATCCGCTCAAATGCGGGGCCTGCGCCCTATTCCGCATCAAAGGCCGGGGTGATCAATCTCGCTCAGACGGCGGCCTATAACCTTGCAGGAACCAATATCCGTGTGAATGCCATTTGCCCTGGGTTGATCGAAACGGGTATGACGAAAATAGCCTATGATTATGCCAAGGCAACGGGCTCGCAAGAGCGGCTTGGCCATCTCAACCCATTGCGCCGGGGTGGCGAGCCAGAAGAGATTGCATCCGTTGCGCTGTTTCTGGCTTCTGATTTGGCAAGCTATGTAAACGGGCAAGCGATCGCAGTTGATGGGGCGCTGTCTTCTGGCCACCCCTATTCCAAACGGCCCCCGCGCGAAGAGATCCTCGCAACCATCGCCGCGGCTCAGGCTAAGGGCTAAACAAAGGACCGGCTTCGCCATATTCGGCGGGGCCGGTCACCGCTTGGTCTTGCCTTTTTCGAGCTGCTTAAGCGCATCATTCATTTCGCGGCGAAACACAGGCGCGCGGCGACGATTCAGAACCGCAGCGCAATAATCAGCGATGGCTTTTTGCCCCCCGCGCGCTTTGAGCCGCCCCAAGGTTTCGCGCTGATAGCGTGGGACTTCGCGCCGCTTGCGCACCATTTCATAAAACTCAACCGTCGTTAGCGACCCATCCACGCAGCGCATGCTGACCTCTTTGAGAATGCCAATCAGCAGCCAAAGCGAAGCGATCCGATGCCCCATAAAGCGACAGGAATATTTGACCACATTATCGCTTTGGAACAAGCAAGCATGCATCGCATCCAGCGGGGCCAGCGGATCGAAAAACAGATGCACATCTTTGGCCGTGGCGACCATATCAGGCGCATAACTATATGGGCCGGTAAAATCGCGCCGCCAAGCCTTGCGATAGCGGCTTTCCCAGCTGGCAATGCGGCGATCCAATGTGGCTTGCGGTGAGATCGCGATCACGGTTGCCCCTGGAACCGCAGAAGAGAAAACGCAGGCCGCATAGGCTCCCATCGAAGCACCATAAAAGACAACCTTTTCGAACTGATCAAAGAAGCCATCATCCCGTAATCTATCAAAGAAAGCAAAGACATGGGCATCGCGGTACCATGTCCAATCATGGGCCATCATCCCCAGCATGGACCAGCCACGTTTTTCAACAAAATCAAAGCCCCAAGGCATTCGATCACCGTCATTTTCATAGACGTGATCCAGATTTTCAAAGCTGATGATCAGCGTTTTGCCGCGCTTTACATAGAGTGCAGAATGCTGATCGCCGAGCTCTTCAAAGAAGCCCTCTTTGGCGCCGATCTTGGCGAGATTTGCGCGCCATTCATCATGGCTGAATTCTTGGGTTGGGGCTGCGTCTTCCATGGCCATCCCCTAGCTTGCGTTGCCGGCAAAAATGCTTGGCGCGCCAGCTTTGAGCTGGGCAACGCAATCTTTCACAAAGCGCGTTTCCACAAGATATTTGCGTGAAAGACTTTCAGCGGATGCATCACTGCTCAGCGCTTCAATCGCAAGCATGGCGCAGAAATCGGGATCCGTTACCTGCGCGCTTTTCTTAACGATTTTGGTGGGGATCGGTGCCTCTTCGGGAATGATCCCGTGCTTCTTGATCAAGCCGTCCATGAAGGATCCTTCGCGCGGTCGCCCGCCCTCTTTTTCCTCAAGGCGCGGTTTCATGCGGCGCGCCCAGAAGTGAACGCCGTAAGTGCCATTTCGCATTTTTTCTTCCGGCGAAAAGCGCGGCATGATCATGTGATTGCGCTCTTTAAACGAGATTGGATAAAAGGCCTGTTCAGGCTGGGCATGCTCAATCTCGCCGGTTTCCTGCAAGAAATGGGTAACAGCCGCAGGGCCGGTAAAGCCCCAGTTCTGCTCGGTCATATGAACAGGTTTGCCCGCATCGCGCTCTTCGGCCAATTCCTTTTGCTGCCAAGGCTTTAGCCACGGCCCAATCGCATATTCATCCTCAAAAAACTTGAGCATCGCATTGAGCGATTTGGAATTTTTCGGCAGGCCCAGAACAGCATTGCATACAAGCCCGGGCTTTTCCCAGCCAAAGACAAATTTCGACTTAAACGCAAAGGGTTGGTAGCAGTACATATCCGCATCAACCCAGATATTATCGGTCTTTTTCAGCATATTGAGCCGGAACAGATCCGCATGAATCGCCGGGCTTCCAGTGCGGGCATGGCGATACATCGGGTCAGAGGGGAAAATCTCTTCGGCGCTCTCGGCGATCACACCTTCTGGCACATTGGGGATAGGTTCATAGCTATAAAGTGTTGTCTTGTGGCCCGCGTCGGCAAAGCTTTTGAGGCATAATTGCTCAAGCCATGAAAGTTGTCCGCCGATCCAAAGGCTCGCGATATTGGGTAGTTTCGCCATACTTAGCCGTCCTGTTCTGCCCTTTTGGGCCAGATGCGGCCCGTGATTGATCCAAGCGCTTTGCGCGCCTCTTGTTGTTGGCCTTCATATAGCATGTTGGCCGATATTTCATCCCCAAAGCCTAGCGCGGCGCGGTTAAGCAATGGTTCAGTGAATGGTTTCGCCCTTTTCAACGGTGAAAAAGAAATCTTCATCGGGGTCTTTTTCTATGATCTCATCAGGAATGAGCTCGGGCCCAGAGAGAAAGACATTGGCGCCGAAATGGGTGTGCAAGCGCGCCAGTTTTTCCATCCGGCTGCCAGTCAACTCTTCATAGAAGGCGGCGTAATTATCGGTTGCGCGTAGCTCGTCGATTTTGGCGCGGTGGCAGGCCACGGAATGAGCATGTGCGGCGGCGATCTCTGGATCCTGCATCATCTTGTCAAATTCTGCCTTGGCCGCCGGGAGCATCCGGTGGATAGAGGTGTTTTCCTCGGCGTTGTTGTTCATCCGAAACCAATAAGCGAGGCCTTGATCACGATCGACGTGATTCACCCGGCCGCGATCACGCTTAACCAAGAAGCTCTCGGCCGAGCGCACCGCATAGTGATTGAGCGATACAAGATCGTAGCCGTAGGTATCTGTCGTCGAGCGCCAACCGTTGCGATACATGTTTTCCGGTAGAGGTTTGCCCGAGCCGTTAACCCAATTGATCTCTTCCCATAGCTGCGGTTTGAGCCCTTTGGGGCGGTGCACGCCAAGCTTCTTAAAGATGCCAATATGCCTAAATAGAGTCTTAAATCCCCAGGCTTGGTGTGGTTTTCGGGCAAACTCCGGCGCGCAGCGGGTAAACTTCTCGGTTATGAATTCGTCGCGGAATTCGTGGATGTCTGCATTGCCAAAAAGCCGCCAAGTTAATGCGATCATATTTGCGTCGGGTACAGCATCATACAGCGCATTCAGGGTTCCATCGCCGCAATGGATCGTTATGAATTCATCTACATCCATACAGATCGCCCAATCGGCATTTGTGATAATCGGCTCATCGTCGGCGGCCTGAAGTGCTGCATGTTGCGGCTTGAGGCCAGACTCGCGAAACGGATTTTCCCGATGTTGGCAAAAGCCCTTGGTTTCAAGCATTTTGAGCATCGTATCGGTGCCGTCGGTGCAATCATTGGTGTAGATCAAGAAATTATCGACGCCGATAGCCCGGTGATACGCGAGCCATTCAAGGATAAAGGGCCCCTCGTTTTTCATCGTGGTTACGATTGTTGTTGAGCGGGCAGATTTATCAATCTTGAGGCCGTCTTCCTGGGGCATTCGAACCGGATCCGCGCCGAACTGTGCCTTCATCAATGCAAGCAGGCCTTCGTCTTCGATGAGCGAGGTCTTTGGTACAATTTTTGAGACACTCTCGCCCTCATGGCGCAGCGCCATACAGCGCAAAAAACCAGCAACTTCAGCCTTGTTAGGCTCTGTTCCGACAACGCGGATCAAACGCCATACGGATTTATCCCCCGCTTTTTGGGGCGCCACACACCAGCGTTTGCGCAGGGATTTCGCATCAAACTGGCGGCAAATATGATCGCCGAAACTCGCAGTATCCTCATTGCGAACGCGCCAAGGGTAAATCTGTTGGCCGGCAAGCAAAATGGCGCCTGTCGAAGAGGCAACCGCGCGATCAAAGACGGAACCCGCTTTGTGCGGAACGATCAGATCGTAAGCATCGATATTGGCAATGGCGCGTGCCTTATCCAAATAGCGCGATCGTAGGTATTCATAGAGCAGCACCTCTCCAAAGGGCGATTTCCACGGCTCAGCTTTGGGGATTTCCATGCGATCTTTGCCCGGCGCCCCAGGGACATTGAAAGGATGCGCTTCATCGGGAAGGTCTGCATGGCCAAGCGGCGTATCCGCTTCAATCAGCAAGAGCCGTGTGAGGCCTTTGATCTTGGCGGTGCCTTTTTCAAGCTTCTTTGCAAAGCTCTTGTCTTTGCCGGGCTGCGAACGGTTAACGATTATTGCGCCATTCATGCCTTGCGTTCTGACGTGAAATTCAAGCCATTGAAGAACCGCTTCAACTGGCTCCAAATTTCGGACCGCCAACCCGACATTGAGATCCTCAAAAAGGTGTAATTCAGGCGTGTTAGGCTCTATTTGAGCGGCGTTCCCCGCGATCGTCATTGGGATAGGGCCCGTATTGGTCTCAACTTTTCCGCGCAGCCATGGCCCATCACCAATCGAGCGGCGATCACTGATCTCAAAGCCCTTGGCCGGCTCGATCAGCTCTTGCGGTGTGTTGGATTTGAAATAGAGCTGAACATCGCGCCCGTTTTGCCCAGGGTTTGCCAATGCGCCCAAAAGGATCACATCGCCAAAGCTTTGGCTGGCTAGGCATTCATATAGAAAATCGGGCTTACTTGGCATGCTTTCGGTCAAATCCTGAGGGGCGCACTTGGCGCGCCACAACAGATTATCGAGGCGAAAATCGCCCGAACTTCTGCCTCTGCATGCCTCGTTTGCCTTTGCGGCTTAGAAGCACAGTACTGCGGCCAGCGGATCAGTCAATTGACTGCGCGAAAAAGGGTTAAGGCCTGTCGCTCAGCATCCACACTCAAAACATTCCCTAAGGGAAGGGAATCACCCTATTCTGGAGACATTGAATAAATTTGTATTGGAGAAGAGTATGAAACAGGCCGTTGTGATCCTTCATGGAATGGGCGAGCAGATCCCCATGCAGACCCTGCGTTCATTTGTTGATGCGGTTTGGACCAAGGATGAAACGCTTATTGATCGCGGTCGCCCCGATAGTGATACGGGCGGTGTTCGGGCCGAAAACCCCACATGGGGCAAGCCTGATCCGCGCAATCGAAGCTTTGAGCTGCGCCGCATCACCACCGAGCGTTCGGACGGCGGCTTTCAGACGGATTTTTACGAGTATTACTGGGCGCATCTCATGCATGGCACGACGTGGGAGCAAGTGCAGAGCTGGATCATGGGGCTCTTGTTTCGCAATCCGATAACGCGTGTTCCGCCCCCTGTTCGGTTTGCGTGGTGTGTTCTTTGGCTCGTAACGCTTGGGCTAATTTGGCTCGGAATAGACTCTATTATGGCCGAAAAGGGGCCAGATACGCCACTTGGCCGTCTGTTTCAAGCGGGTGTTGCTTTGGTTGGCGGCTGGTTTGTAAGCAATATTTTGGTACGCCGTTTTGGCGATGTTGCACGATATGTTAAGGCCGCGCCGCGCAATGTTGGCCGCCGTCAGGAGATCCGCGAAAAAGGGGTCGAGCTGCTTGAAAACCTGATCCGCGCGCGAGATGAAGATGGCGCGCGTATCTATGAGCGGATCACTGTTGTTGCGCATTCGTTGGGGACGATCGTTGCCTATGATATTTTGAGCCACACGTTTGCGCGGATGAACACGCAGAACGAAATCACTGATCGCAAATCCATGGCACAGCCCGCACGGGCCCATTTGGAGCAATTGGTTCAAGATGGATTGGGCTTGAGCGATAGCGAAAAAACAGAGCCTAACACATGGGAAATTGATACATTTCAACAAGCACAGGACGCCGCGAGGGAAGAGCTTTTGGCGCAAGGCGGGCTTTGGAATGTTACTGATTTTATCACATTGGGGTCGCCGCTCACCCATGCCGAATTTTTGATGGCGCAGGATATGGATGATCTGCGGGTTCAGCAAAGCCGCCGCATTTTACCAACCTGCCCACCTGTGATGGAGTTTGATCGAAAAACCAAGCGCCAGCATATTGGCTATCGCGCTGGCGCCCTTTCAAAGATTGGCAAGGGAACGAGCCCGCTTGATCCGCGCATTCCGCATCACGCGGCGCTTTTCGCTTATACGCGCTGGACGAACCTCTATTCACCGCATGCGCTTATTGTGAAGGGCGATATCGTTTCTGGCCCGGTCGGAGGGCAATTTGGCCAAAGCAATGGCGCGGCGCATATCAGCGGCATTAGGGACATTCCTGTCATGGAAGACGGCTTTGTGACTCACAACAATTACTGGAAACTTGGCGATGGAAATACCACGCCAAGCCATATCAAAACACTGCGCGCAGCGTTGCGGTTGGGGCGGCCGAAATAGTGTCTAATATGGCTTAACTGATTGCATTTTGAAGCTCTAAGACCAGTGCATTGAGAAGTTGATTTCCGATGGCAGAAAATGGCTGCGCCTCGGAGCAGAGCAGCTGAAAGGATTGGATATCCTCTAAAAGGAGGTCCTTGAGGAGTTGGGCTGTTTGATCATCAGCAGCATCCAGGCGGCGAATGCGATTGCGGATTTTATCGCGCATATTTCGAAGCAGAAGCGCCTTTTGCAGGCGTTCCTCGGTTAGCCTGCGCCGATTGAGGCCCAGAACATCAATGGTGTGCGCGCCGATTTCTGAGCCTTGCTTCGCAATCACTGTAACCAGAGGGCCATCAATGAGAAATTCGAGGTGATCATTGGGATCGGTGACTGTTGGGTCAATTATGAGCGGCTCTTCGAGCGCAATATCTGCATCGGGGGACGTGACCCAAGATTGATGCGCGACGGGAAAGGAATGAAGCTTGCCGCGCAGGACCATCTCACCATTCTCAAAGGCGTCTTCGATCTCATCGGCGCTCCAATCGGGATCAATGATAAGCTGTTTGCGCCCCTGATTGCAGTGCGAGCAGCTGAGCACGAGGTTGGAATAATCCATCGCGAGCCACCAATAGCCGGGATGATCAAAGCCAGCCGCCTCGGCCTCTTTCACGGCGCCTTTCGGGCGGTAATGCTCAATATCAGTGTCTGATGTGCCTGCAATTGTACCTTCGCAATAGGCGCATTTGCCGTGAAAAAGATCGCGAAGGGCCTCGCGGACATCCGGGCGCTTGTAGGCTTTGTAAAAGGTTCCGGGTGGTGGCTCGTTAAAGGCGCGGGCTTCGGCAAGTTCGCGGGCGCCGGCGCTGGCAGGATCATCGAGCTTTAGGGAATCGGGCGTTTCGCCGCGTGTAACAAAGATCATCGGCCTAGTCTTTCGGCTCAGAGCGCAGCGCGGCAAGCAGATCTCGAACCATATCTTTGCGCCCAGCGTTCTTCATTTTGGATAAGGGCGCGACGGGATCAATTGTTGCTTCCTTTAATGCCTTTGCGACGACTTGCGTTTGAAGAGAGTCCCCCACAGCCATGTTTTGCTCGATATCAACGCGCAAATATGCGGCCTCGCGGGCAAGGTCTTCGCTGAGCGTTGGTTTTTGCATAAGGGTTTGATAGCGCAGGAGTTTTGCATCCGTTTCGGGATCAGTTGAGCCCAGACCAAAGAACTCAGAGGTCAAAATTTGCTCGGCGCGCATGCCGCGGGGATCGGGCAGATCTTTGAGGGTCTGAACGCTGGCGTCCTCATCCGCGCGCTGAAGCACAAAAACCTCGCCGTCATACATGCCTTTGAGGCAGAGCGGATCATGGGTTGTGACGATGAATTGAATGCGCGGAAAGGCGCGGCGCAGAAGGTTCATGATCCGCATTTTCCAACGTGGATGAAGATGGGTTTCGATCTCATCAATCAGCACAACAGCAGAGGCATATTCAATGTTATCATAGTGATACATCATTTCACGGATGATATCACAGGCCATAGCCACGACAGATTTATAGCCAACAGACATTTGCGAAAGTGGGGTATTGCCGCCGCCTGTTTCAATAATGATGCGGCCCTTTTCACGGGCGAAATAGGCGCTGCGATCCAGCATGAGCACTTCGCGAAGGGCGCGTGCTGCGATGTCGAACGTCGCTTGATCAACTTGGTTAAGCCAGGCGATTGGGTTGGCGATTGTATCCATCGGATCAAAGAGCGAGCGGATGCGATAAGCGGGCGCACGAAAGCGGCGTTTCGCTTTTTTGGTGAAGTAACGGCGCGGGCCATAGGCGAGAACGATCTTGGCGCAATGGGGATCGCCTTCGAAACTGGGCGCGCCGGGCTGGCCGGAAAGCCGTGTTGTCTCGGATTGGCCTGCATAAGCGATTTCGACATTTAGCGGTGTATTAGAGACTGTTTTCCAATTCTCTGGATCGGGGCGGTGAAGCATATCATCGGGACTGATGTCTTCATCATCCAGCATCGCATCCAGCTCTTCGATCTCGTCTGTGCCGAGCAGCGCGAGCGCGAGTGCCTCTAAGACCGAGCTTTTGCCGGTCGCGTTTTCCCCAAGGATCAGCATGCAAGGTGTTTGATTTGGGCCTTCGATCGCTTCGGGGAGATCGAATTCGATAGATTTCAGAGCTTTGAAATTATCGATTTGGACATGTTTGATTGGGGCTGTGGCGAAGGGAAGGTTGGCGAGTTTAACGGTTCGGTTGGGCTTTTTGCTTGAGGCAGTGCTGAGTGATAAAAAATCTGTTGGGTCCGGCAGGGAGGCTTCTTCGAATGAAAAATCAGGCTCTAAATTGGGTGTTTCGAGCGTTGCGGCGGTGATCTGCGTTAGAAATGTGCTCAGGGCCTGATCGTCCATTTTGACGAGCGCATCGGCGAAGGTATGCAGATCCCAGACCGAAAGGTCGCGTTCAACGGCAAATTCAAGGACCGCGGCTTTGGTGGCTTCGGGGTGCATGTTGCCATGTTTGCCAAGGTCCAAAAGTATAACGGCTTCGCGAATGGCTTCGGGGCGCTCTTCTCGGACGGTGCTGAAGGCTTTGTTTTCGATGTAGTCGATATAGGTGCGGACGGCTTCACGGCGCACATTGATCAGCGCCTCTCGATTTAGCCCAATGATATGAATGGTTTCAGCGCCTTGGGGGGACTTTCCTTCCACCATGCCATTGGGCTTAAAGGAAAAATGTTCGCCAGGAAGTGATATGCTTTCCCTATCGCAAGGATCGATCAGAAGCGCGTCTTCGTCTGCGATTAGGTTGATTGGTGTATTGAGGCGCGCGCGAGGGCCTTTGACGGGGAAATAGTTTGATTTCATGCTCGCGCAAGTTTCACAGACCAGCAGCATGTTTTCCCATTCATAGGCCAGCCAGACATAGTGAAGCATATCTGTTTGGCCATCGGCATCAGCGGCAAATCCGGGCGGGCGGTGCAGGTGAACACTAATAGTTTTGCGCGCAGGAACATCGCTTTCGCAATAGGCGCAGCGGCCTTCGAAGAGCACTCGCAGCGCATTGTCGACTTCGGGCTGGGCGGCGAAGCTTGGGTCATATGGCGCGCGAAGCTGGGCTTTGCTGCCTTCGGCGCTGTCCATATAGGCGCGCATTTCTTCGCGAAGGCGCTCGGCCTCGTCGGATTGGAGTAGTTTGGGGGCGCTTACGGCGCTTCGATCAATAAATCTCATGTGTTCCGCCAACGCTTATGTGCAATGCTGAAGTCGGGTCTTGAATAGGTTTACCTTAGGGGAATGGCGCTGGCCGATCCAGTGGGCTATTCCAGACCCTAGAGCAAAAGGAGCAGAGCCATGACCAAGCCGATTTTTGATGTCCCGAGTCATCCGATGATCCCGATTGTGGGCGATGAGCGTGGCTATCCTGTGCGCCGGATTTTCTGTGTTGGGCGCAACTATGCCGCCCATGCCGCCGAGATGGGGATGGAGGTCGATCGCTCTACCCCGTTTTACTTTACCAAGAGCCCCGCAGCGATTGCTTTGAGCGGCTCGAAGATTGCCTATCCCGGAGGTACAGATAACTACCATTACGAGATGGAAATGGTGATTGCGATGGGGTCTGAGATATACAAAACAGACACTGATACGGCCAAAAAGGCCATATTTGGCTATGGTTGTGGGCTTGATATGACGCGGCGCGATTTGCAGATGTCAGAGCGCGCGCAGCAGCGGCCTTGGGATTTGGGTAAGGATGTAGAGCAATCGGCAGTGCTTGGGGCGATTACGCCGGTTGATGCTTTTGGTGAGGTTGCGGATCAAGCGATCCGACTTCGCCAGAACGGGGAGGTGCGCCAAGATGCCGTTTTGAGCGATATGATTTATTCCCCGGTTGAGATTCTTGTGCACCTTTCAGGCTTTTATCATTTGGGGCCAGGGGATTTGATTTATACAGGAACGCCGGCTGGTGTTGGCGCTGTTGAGATTGGCGATCGGCTTGAGGGCGAAATCGAGGGGCTTGTGCCAATTTCGGTTCAGATCGTGGCCTAAACAGGCTCTAACACACCGTAAATGGTTCAGGTTGCCGCGGTTGGCAGCGTTTGGGAGGGCGGAGCATGGAGCAGTTTGATTATATCGTTGTCGGAGCGGGCAGCGCGGGCTGCGTGCTTGCCAACCGGTTGAGCGAAAAGCATCGGGTTTTGTTGCTCGAGGCCGGTGGGCGGGACAATTATCACTGGATCCATATCCCCATTGGTTATCTCTATTGCATCGGCAATCCGCGCACCGACTGGGGCTTTTCCACCGCGCCAGAGCCGGGCTTGAACGGACGCAGTCTTTTGTATCCGCGCGGGCGGGTTTTGGGCGGCTGTAGTTCGATCAACGGGATGTTGTATCTGCGCGGCCAGTCCGCGGATTTTGATCATTGGCGTCAGCTTGGGAATACCGGCTGGGGCTGGGATGATGTCCTGCCCTATTTCAAGAAGAGTGAGGATTATGTTGAAGGGCCCTCAGAGATGCATGGCTCTGGCGGCGAATGGCGGGTTGAGAATCAGCGGCTTCATTGGGATGTGCTCGATGATTTCATGGAAGCTGCTTCGCAGGCGGGCATCCCCAAAACGGATGATTTTAACGCAGGCGATAATGAAGGCGTTGGCTATTTTAAGGTCAATCAGCGCAGCGGTTGGCGGTGGAATACGGCTAAGGCATTCTTGCGCCCGGTGAACGCGCGCGAGAGTTTGAAGATAGAAACCCATGCGCAGGTCGAACGGATTGTGATTGAGGAGGGGCGCGCTATTGGGGTTCGGTATCGCCAGAACGGTGAGGTGGTTGAGGCGCGCGCCGGGGCGGAAGTGATCCTTTCAGCAGGCGCCGTTGGATCGCCGCAGATATTGCAGCTTTCGGGGGTTGGGCCGGGCGCGCTTTTGCAGACGCACGGGATTGCGGTGGAGCATGATCAGCCCGCCATTGGCGAGAACCTTCAGGATCATCTACAAATCCGTTGCGCCTATAAAGTGAGTGGTGCCAAGACGCTCAACACGATGGCGAACTCTCTTTTTGGCAAGGCCAAGATCGGGCTGGAATATGCGTTGAAACGCACGGGGCCGATGTCTATGGCGCCGAGCCAGCTTGGGGCGTTTGCGCGTTCGCGCCCTGATTTGGCGACACCAGATTTGGAATATCACGTGCAGCCGCTCTCTTTAGGGGCTTTTGGCGGGGATCTTGATCCATTTGATGCGATCACAGCGAGCGTGTGCAATTTGCGTCCCGAAAGCCGAGGGCATGTGCGGATTGCATCGCCTGATCCAACGGCGCATCCGGTGATCCAGCCGAATTATCTTTCTGCGCCTGCGGATCGCCAAGTTGCTGCGGATGCGATTCGCCTTACACGGCGCATCATGGAGCAGCCTGCGATGGCGCGTTATCGCCCGGATGAGTTCAAGCCTGGTGCCGAGATGACCAGTGATGAAGAGCTTGCGCGCGCGGCAGGTGATATTGGCACAACGATCTTTCATCCTGTTGGCACGGTGCGGATGGGCGCAGATGCGGCCGCCCCGCTTGATCCGCAATTGCGCCTGCGCGGGATCAAGGGCTTGCGGGTCGTTGATGCCAGCGTGATGCCGCGGATCACCTCGGGCAATACCAATTCCCCGACCATTATGATTGCCGAGAAGGCCGCCGATATGATCCTTTCAAACGCCTGAAATACTGAAAATTTTATCAGTTAAGCGGGTGTTCACTCGGGGCTGCTATTGATGGGCTTGGGTGAAAAATGAGGTGGTGGAATGAGCGCGAAAGCCAACGCGCCAATCATCATCAAGCGTAAGAAAGTTGTGGGCGGCGATGGCCACCACGGCGGCGCATGGAAAGTGGCTTATGCCGATTTTGTGACAGCCATGATGGCGTTCTTTCTCTTGATGTGGTTGCTGAACGCGACAACAGAAAAGCAACGCAAGGGCGTGGCGGATTACTTCTCTCCGACGATTCCGGTGAATCGGATTTCGGGCGGCGGGGATGGTGCGTTTGGCGGGGATTCCGTCTTTACCGAAGAAACCTTGGCCCGCAATGGCACAGGGGCTTCGCTGAAAAATCCGACTGTGGATAATCAGGCGCGCGGCGATCAGGGCATGGGCGATGCAGAGGCTGGCGAGAAAGAGGCCGAAGATGCGGCCGCGATAGCTGATGTGCAGGCCGCTTTGAGCGCAATGAGCGGCGAGAGCATGGTTGCTGAACAGGCGCTGCGCCATATCATCACGAAAGTGACGGATGAGGGGCTGATCATCGAGATTTTTGATCTCCCCGATGAGCCACTCTTTGATCGCGCAACGGCTGAGCCCACTGAAATTACATATGAACTGATGGAGATGATGGGTAATGTTTTCGCCCTGGTAAAGAATGAGATTGCCGCCAATGGGCATATGGCCTCGCAGGCTTTGGCTTTTGCGCGCAACCCGGTTTGGGATCTCTCTAGTGCGCGGGCAGATAAGATGCGCCAGATGCTTGAGAATGAGGGCATTGCCGCTTCGCGTATTCAGCGGGTCTCTGGATTTGCAGATCGCAAACGGGCTGTGAGCAATCCAATGGCAGTGCGCAACAATCGAATTGAGCTGATCCTGTTGCGCCAAGATCGCTAGAGAAAAAGATAGAATTTTAGCTGTTAGCGGGCTGTTAAGGACAGCGCTGTAGTTCTGATGCTTGACCCTCCAGGGAACAGCAGCAGAAAGGCGCTTTCCAATGACAATTTCTTCTTCGCTCAATGCCGGAGTGGCCGGTCTTAATGCAAATGCAACGAGACTGGCCACCATTTCGGACAATATCGCGAACTCAGGCACATATGGCTATAAACGCGCCGCTGCCGATTTCGAATCCTTTGTGATCAATCAAGGCGCGGGGACTGGGAAGTATTCGGCCGGTGGTGTGCGCGCCTTTACGACACGCTTGATTGAAGAGCGCGGCGCACTTGTCTCGACTGCGAATGCACTGGATATTGCGGTTTCCGGGCGCGGTATGCTTCCGGTAACAACGGCCGTTTCGCTTGATGCGACAACGGGCGAACAGCCTATGATGATGACAACAACAGGCTCTTTTCACACCGATAGTGATGGCGTTCTTAAAACGGAATCTGGTCTTGTGCTGCTTGGCTGGCCTGCGGAATCCGATGGCTCAATCTCGACCTATCCGCGCGATACAATCGCCGGGCTAGAGCCAATTGTGATCAACTCCAACCAAACTGCGGGCGATCCAACAACGGTGATGAACCTTGGGGTGAACCTGCCAGCAACCGAAACTGAGGCGGGCTCTTCCGGCGATACGTTGCCGCTTTCGGTTGAGTATTTCGGCAATCTCGGAACATCAGAAACCCTCGACATTACCTTTACCCCGGTTGTCCCGGCGACAGGTCAACCGAATTCCAATTCCTGGACGATGGTGATCACCGATTCGGCGCAAGGTGGCGCCACAATCGGGACCTATACGCTTGATTTTGATGACAGTCGTGCAAGTGGCGGGACGCTCAGCAATGTTACCCCAGATGCGGCAACAACGACAGCCGGCGCGACCTATAACGGGACGGATGGGACATTGGCCTTAACGGTCGATGGTGGCCCCATCACGATGACAATCGGTAAGCTGGGCGATCCAAATGGGTTAACCCAATTGTCTGATAGTTTCGCGCCTACGCAGATAACCAAAGATGGCTCACCGGTTGGTAATCTGACATCTGTTGAGGTCAATGATGATGGCTTCATGACGGCCACTTATGATACCGGCTTTACCCGCGTGATCTATCAAGTGCCGCTTGTGGATGTTCCCAATCCAAATGGCCTGATCTCACTGAACAATCAAACCTATCAAGTCTCGCCTGATAGCGGCTCGTTCTTCCTTTGGGATGCCGGCGATGGACCAACGGGCGCAATCGCTGGCTATGCGCGCGAAGGCTCCACAACGGATGTGGCTGGCGAGCTTACGGATTTGATCCAAACCCAGCGCGCCTATTCTTCAAACGCCAAAGTGATCCAAACCGTGGATGAGATGTTGCAGGAGACCACCAACATCAAACGTTAATCTAAGCGGGGGCTGAAGGAGCAAATCACATGAGCATCACTGGCTCACTTAACAATGCAATGTCTGGGCTCTCGGCCGCTGGCCGGGCCGCTGAGATTGTGGCTTCCAATGTCTCTAACGCGCTGACCGATGGATATGGTCGGCGCGAGCTGGAGCTTTCGGCGCGCAGTTTGGCGGGCAATGGCGCAGGCGTGCGGGTGACAGGTGTCAGCCGTCACGTCGATAGTCATGTGATTTCTGAGCGCCGCTTGGCGGATGCTTCTGTGGCGCTCAATTCTGAACGGGGCGAATTCTATGCGCGGATGGAGCGCGCCATTGGTCTTCCGGATGAAGATGGCAGCCTCACCAATCGCATCGCTGATTTTGAAGCAAGCCTTCTTGAGGCGGCCTCTGCGCCAGAAAGCGATACGCGCCTCGGCCTTGTTTTGAGCAAAGCGCAAGGGTTTGCTGATCATCTGAACAACGCGACGAACGAGCTACAATCCATCCGCATGGACGCCGATAAATCCATTGGAAACCAGATCGAATTTCTAAACGAGGGCTTGCAACGGGTTGTCGATTACAACGTTGAAATTCAGCAACAGCTGACATCGGGGCGCGATGCCACTGCGCTGTTTGATCAGCGCCAAGTTTTGATTGATCAAATTGCAGAGATCGTCCCGGTCAAAGAAGTGCCGCGCAAAAACGGCCAAGTCTCGCTTTATACGCCTGGTGGCGCCGTTCTCGTTGATAGCAAAGCGGCCGTGCTGGGCTTTACGCCTGTCGGTGTCATCGTCGCAGATATGACCCAAGCTTCTGGTTCGCTTTCCGGCCTCACAATCAACGGCCAACCAACGACAACATCTTCCGCCCGCAGCCCAATTGAAGGCGGCTCACTTGCGGCGCTCTTTGAGGTCCGTGATGAACTTGCCCCGAAAGCCCAAGAACAGCTGGATGCGGTCGCGCGCGATATGATCGAACGTTTTGCCAGCACTGGTGTTGATCCAAGCCTTGGGCCAACCGATCCCGGCCTGTTCACCGATCGCGGCAATGTGTTTGATCCACTGGATGAGATTGGCCTCGCTGGCCGGCTCTCAATCAATGCGCTGGCGGATCCTGCACAGGGCGGTGATTTGTGGCGCTTGCGGGCAGGGCTTGGTGCTGCGGATGCGGGCGAATCGGGTGATTCAACCATGCTCTATGCGATGATTGACGCGCTTGATGAGGGCAGAGTAGCCGCTTCTGGCGGTTTTAGCCCCAGCGCGCGCAATGCCGCAACTCTGGCCTCGGATTTTATCTCGCTGCTCGGCACTGCGCGCAACTCAAATGATGCAGAAATCGCCTATGTCACTTCGCAAGCGTCAACGTTGAAAACCCTTGAGCTTGGGGATGGGGTCGATACGGATCGTGAATTGCAGAACTTGTTGTTGATTGAGCAAGCCTTTTCCGCCAACGCCAAAGTCATCTCAACGGTCGATGAGCTAATCGATCAATTGCTGAGGATCTGATCATGAATAGTGTTTCCATCGGCGATATGGCGCTTGCGTTTCAAAACAACCGCCAGAATACGCAGATCAAACAGAATATGTTGCGCTTGTCGCAAGAGCTCGCCTCGGGCCAAAGAACAGATCTTGGCAGCGCGGTTTCCGGCGATTTTGGCCCCATTTCTTCAATTGAGCATGCTTTGCGAACCATTGGCGCCTATGAAGCGACGGCCAATGAAGCATCGCTCTTTGTTGGATCGGTTCAATCGACGCTGGAGCGGATTCAGACCGGCGCTTCTTCAATCAGCAATGCGCTTTTGAATGCAGGAACTCTCACAACTGCCCAATTGGTGGATACGGCCTCTGAATCTGCATTCATTGAGTTTGAGAGCACCGTTTCAGCTCTCAATACCCGTATGGGTGGGCGCTCGCTTTTTGCGGGCCGTGCAACTGATACAGCGCCGCTGGCCTCTTCTGATCAGATGTTGACCGATCTGCAAGCCGCCATTGCCCTTGAGACAACGAGCGCAGGTGTCATCGCCGCGGTTGATGCTTATTTCGACGATGTGGGCGGCGGGTTTGAAACAACCGGTTATCTCGGATCGCCCAATAAAATGAGCGATTTTCGCGTCGCTGATGGTGAGAATGCCAAAATCGATGTAAAGGCTGATGATCCTGAAATTCGCGATGTTCTCAAAGCGATGGCTTTGGGGGCGCTGGTTTCCCAAGGTGCTTTGGCCAATGATATTGAGGCGCGCGGCGCGATTCTGCGCGAGTCTGGCGAGCGAATGATTGCAGCCGATTCAAAGCTCGCAGGCGTGCGCGCAAGTGTTGGGTTGGTTGAAGGGCAGATAGAAGATGCTTCGGTGCGCAATGAAGCAGAGACAATGGCGCTTGAGTTTGCCCGCTCTGATCTGCTTGCGATTGACCCTTTTGAAACAGCGACAGAGCTGCAAGCCACGCAGACACAACTCGAAACACTTTACACTCTCACAGCCCGCATGGCGCGGTTATCACTGGCGGATTATCTCTAATGTTCAGATCATTCCTTTCGACCCTTGTTGCATTTTGTTTGGCATTCCCGGCTTTCGCGGGGCCCATTCGGATCAAAGATTTGGTCGAATTTGATGGGGTGCGCGGCAATGATCTTGTGGGGTATGGCCTTGTCGTTGGCCTAAACGGCACAGGGGATGGCATTCGAAATGCGCCCTTCACCGAAGAAATTATGTCCAATATCCTTGAGCGTCTCGGGGTTAATGTTACCGGCGAACAATTTGGCCCCAAGAATGTCGCGGCTGTTTTTGTAACAGCAACATTGCCGCCTTTTGCGCGCGCAGGTGGACAGGTTGATATTACCGTCTCCGCGATTGGGGATGCAAAAAGCCTGCTTGGCGGAACTTTGGTTATGACGCCGCTCAATGCCGCAGATGGCCAGATCTATGCCGTTGCGCAAGGGACGGTTATTGCAGGTGGCGCTTCGGCCGAAGGCGATGGTGCTTCGGTCGTTCAGGGGGTTCCGACCTCTGGGGTTGTTCCATCTGGCGCGCGCGTTGAGCGTGAGATTGATTTTGATTTCACCAAGCTAAGCTCCATACGCCTCGCTTTGCGCAATCCTGATTTCACAACGGCCGGTCGAATCGAGAAAGCCATCAACAGCCGCTATGGCCGCGTTGTGAGCCGGATGCTCGATTCCGGCACAGTTCTGCTTGATATTGGCTCCATGCGCGAGATTTCCCCGGCCCATGCTTTGGGGAAGATTGAAAACATTTCAGTTGAGCCAGAGCGCAAAGCCCGTGTTGTTGTGGATCAAAGCTCGGGTACGATTGTGATGGGATCTGATGTGCGCATCAGCAGCGTTGCTGTTAGCCAAGGCAATCTCACTTTGCGGATTGAAGAAGAACCGATGGTTGTGCAGCCCAATCCGTTTTCTGAAGGGGGCACTGTCGTTGTACCACGCACGAATGCTGCGATCGAGGAAGAGCCGGGCGTTGGCTTGGCCGAGGTGCGCGAAGGCACAACTTTGTCCGAGGTGATCGCTGGGCTGAATGCGCTTGGCGTCGCGCCGCGCGATATGATTGATATCCTCAAGAGTATCAAAGCGTCTGGCGCCTTGCATGCCGAGTTTGTGGTGCAATAAGGTCAAAGCCCGGCTCATATCGCCTGTTTAATTGGGCGCCCAGAAGCTCAAGCAAGGCCTGATCGCCTCTGCTTCCCTTTCAAATAGTAGCGCGTTCGCCAAGTAAAGTAGCCTTGATTTAGGGGGCATCATTGGCCGCAATGGGCTGAGGTTTTGGTGCTTCAATCGCTGTAAGCGAAAGAAGAACAAGCGGCGGCTTGTTTAGAAGTAGCTTCGGACAAGCGCGCTTGAGATCAAGCTCCAACCATCCGCAACAACGAAAAACGCGAGCTTAAAGGGCAGTGAAACGATTGCGGGTGGAACCATCATCATACCCATCGACATCAGCACCGCTGCGACGACCAGATCAATGATCAGGAACGGCAGAAAAACCAAGAAGCCAATCTGAAAGGCACGCTCAATTTCGCTTAGAAGGAATGAAGGCACCATCACCGAGAGGGGCGTTTCAGGGCCAAGTTCCAACGTGCCTGCTGTGTCGGGGCGCAGGACGGCCAGATGTTGAAACGTGTCGGGATCAATTCGATTGGTCATAAAGCCGCGAAACGGATCAATGGCGAGAGGAAAGGCCGCTTCAACGGCGATATTGCCATCAATAAGAGGCTGAATACCACTGGCCCAAGACTCCATGAAAACCGGCTCCATCACAAAATAGGTGAGGAAAAGCGCAAGGCTGACAATCAGCATATTCGGAGGCGCTTGTTGCAGGCCAATGGCTTGGCGCAAGATCGAAAGCACGGTTACGATAAATGGGAAACACGTGATCATCACTGCAAGCCCTGGCACAATGCTGAGCAAGGTGATCACGACCAAGAGTTGGATGCTGCGCGCCGCGAGGGAACCATCGTCTCCCAAAGAAAGGGAGATTTCTTGCGCGAAAGCTGGAGCGGCCGCAAATGATATGATCAGGGCCAGGAAAAAGACTGTCGGGTTCTTCACAGCTTCAAAGCCCGTTTTTTAGATCGGCAACTTCGGTAAGGCGCACAGCAAGCCGCCCCGCTTCATCGCCTTCCATTTCCTCAAGTTGGCCGCGGGCGATCAATTTGTCGCCGATATAGAGTTCGACCGGATCTTCGATTTTGCGATCAAGCGGCAGTACGGAATCGTTTTGAAGCTTCAACAAATCGCTGACCAATGGGCGCGCTTTGCCGACAGAGATCATGATCTCAATCGGGACTTGTGTGAAGGGATTTGGGCGGGTTTCGTTTTGAGTATCTGACATATCATCCATTTTCCACGGCCTTTTCATTGAGCGCATAGACCGAGCGAATGGCATCGCCGATTTTGTCTACAGCGCTGGTCATATCGATCTGACGCTCCAATTTCCCTAAGCGCAGATATACTTGTCCTTCTGCGAGGCTTGGTTCGTCTATGATTTCGAGCGGTACGGAGGTTGAGGCTTGAAGGAGCCCCTCAAGAGCCGCGCGGCTAGCGGGCGCAATAACGACTTCGATGGGCGCATCTGAGGCCATTTCGGCAAGCGGCAACAGTTCTTCGATGATTGTTTGGCCGATAGTTTCCGAAACGAGATTGGGCAGCACTTTACCAACGATTTCTGCGAGCAGCGGCTCCATCGCGCGCATCACATGGGTGCGTGCTTCATGAAAGGTGAAGCCGAGATCTTGAAGGTTGCGGGCGAAATCTGCGCCGATGCGACTTTTCTCTTCTGTTTGGGCGGCATTCGCATCATCCCAGCCGGCTTGATACCCTTGCTCATATGACGCTGTGCGCTGGGCTTCGATTTCTTGCGGTGATGGCCCGCGCGGAGCCTCTTGAGGCGCGTTTGCTTTGGCGCGCCGGGCGTTCTGGCTGCCAAAATCTTCGAGCGGAAAGAGGGATGTCATCACGTTTTCTCCTCTTCCTCGTCCATCCAGCTGCGCAGGATTTCAACGGTTTCTTCCTGACGGTCTTCGATCATTTGCTTGAGCCGTTTGACCGGATCGTTTGAGAAACCGGGCATGTCGTCGCCAAAATCAAAATCAGAGACAGTTGCCATTTGCGGCGCTGAGAAATTGCCCTCGTCTATTTCGCCGTTAAGAGCGGGCAGATTTGGAGGCGCATCTGGGATCGGGATGGGTGCGATTGCCGTTGATTGGCTCGCGTTGGTTTGGCTTGGTTGGGCATTGTTTTCCGCTGGCGGGGCAAGGGCTGGTGTTGCGTTTGACTGGGAGCCGCTGGCGAGGATCGGGCGCAAGACAAAGAGGCCCAAGACAAGCGAGACGAGCGCGAGCACAGCCAATTGCACAAGCCCCATAATATCGAGGTGAAGGCTTTGTAAGAACCCGACGCTGCCGGTTGTCCCTGCAGTTTCGAGCGGCTCGAATTGGAGCGTTTTCATTGTCAACGTATCGCCGCGGCTTTCGTCAAGCCCAACGGCCGAGGCAACAAGTTCGCGCAGGTCTTCGATTTCGCCGGGGGTGCGGGTTGTCCAGGTTTCTTCGCCGGAATCGGGATCGACCGTGCGAATACCGTCGAGCAAAACCGCGACCGAGAGCTTTTTGATAGCGCCCGGTGTGCGCAGAATTTCACGCTTGGTTTCAGAGACTTCGTAGTTTACCAATTCGCGGGTTTCACTGTCTTGCGAGTTGGAATCCCCGCCCGAGCCGCCTTCGCCTGCGGGCAGGTTTGAAGCGACAGTTACATCGGCGGAACGTGTGTCTGTGGCAGAGGTTGAACGCTCTTCTGTTTCAGAGCTGATCGCGACGCGCCCTTCGGGATCAAAGCGGCGTTCAAAGATTTGCTCGCGGTCCGTTTGAGTTTCGACGGTGATTTCAACGACGGAATTGCCATAACCGAGACGTGCCGCAAGCAGGCGCTCGGCGTTTTGTTTCAGTTCCATTGCGCGGTTGTTGGAATCCGGGGCGCCAGCGAGCGCTTCATCACCAGACATGACCAATCCGCCGCGCCCATCAATGACAGAGACATCATCAGGCGCGAGGCCAGAGATCGCCGAGGCGACGAGGAATTTCAGCGCTTTTGCATGGCGCGCAGGCAACGCGCCTTCTGCAGTTGTGATGGTCACAGAGGCGGTTGGCTTGGATTGGCGGGCAAAGGCGCTGCCGGTTGGATTTCCAAGGTGCACCCGCGCGGATCGGATCAGTGGAGAGGAGACGATTGTGCGCGCCAGTTCGCCTTCTTTTGCGCGCCAGTAAGCTGCATCGAACATCTGCGATGTGGTGCCAAAGCCTGAGAGATTGTCGAGCAGCTCATAGCCTTGGCTCGAATTGGTTGGCAGACCGTCGGAGGCCAATGTCATCCGCAGCTCATCCCGGCGGGACGATTCGACAAAAATTGACGCGCCACGAATATCATAAACGACTCCGCGCGCTTCGAGAGCTTGCACAACTTCGCCCGCAGGCCCCGATTCGAGCCCCGCATAGAGCAGTTCCATGGATGGTTTGGAGGCCATTTTTGAGAGCCCAATTACCGCGGCAAACATCGCCAAAGTAGCGAAAACAACGATAATGCGCCGCCTCGGGTCCAAATTCGACCAGACCGATAGGATCTGTTGCAAGACGTTCTCCTTACTTACGAGCGGGCTTCTGCCCCCGTCACTTGGGTCATGTTTGTGCCAAGGGCCTTAACATTCGGTTAGCCACCTCTGGGTTAATGTCGGGGTGTTGCGATTAATGGATGGAATGATGGCTGACGAAGAAGAGATCACTGAAGACGCCCCCAAGAAAGGCTCGAAAAAGCCAATGATTATTGGGCTTGTGCTGGCGCTTGTGTTGGGCGGCGGTGGCTTCTTTGCGGTCTATTCGGGGATGATTCTTGCGCCGCCCGCAGAGGAAGAAGAAATCGTTGAAGAGATGGCAGCACCTTTGCCGGATATGGCTTTTGTTGAGGTGGATCCGCTCATTATCAATATGGGCCGCGGCGCGACAGGCCAGCATTTGCGGTTTCGCGCGCAGGTCGAGGTTGGAACTGCCTATGTCGGCGAAGTGACCAATCTGATGCCGCGTATTGTGGATGTTTTGAATGGGTATTTGCGCGCGGTTGATATGCGCGATTTGGAAGATCCGGCGGCTTTGATCCGGCTGCGTGCGCAGATGTTGCGCCGTGTGCAGGTCGTTGCTGGGGAGGGGCGCGTGCGCGACCTTCTGATTATGGAATTTGTGTTGAGCTAGGAGCCGAGCAATGGATTTGATCGCAGATATATTACTGGTTGCTGGGGCGCTTGGAGCGGGTTTTTACTGCTTTGTTTTGGCGCGTAGGCTCAACAAATTTACAGACCTTGAGAAAGGTGTTGGCGGGGCGATTGCTGTTTTGTCTGCTCAGGTAGACGATATGACCAAGACTTTGGGAAAGGCCCAGCGTACGGCGGCCAGTTCCGGGGTAAAGCTTGAGGAGACAACCGCGCGCGCAGAGGATGTTGCCAAGCGGATCGAGCTGTTGATTGCCTCGATGCATGATCTGCCTATGGATCCGATTGAGGCCGCGGCGCCTGCCCAACCCGAGCCTGCGGTTAAAGAGGTGATCCCGGAACCCTCGGATATCGAAGATGAACCTGAGCCAGAAACGCTGTTTTTGAGCCAGCGCACCCGTGTGGAGGCCGCAGAATGAGTTCTGAGAAAAAAACTAAAGTTGAGAAGAAATCGAAACCTGGAAAAGGCAAAATGCCGCGCAAATCTTGGCGTTCTGGGCGTGGCGTTCTTTGGTTGATCGCTGGGTTGCTGCTTGTTTCGGGCGGGTTGCGGCTTGGATCGGGAACGGGCGCCGCGATTGCGCGCGAGGTTGCTGAAATGTCTGCGGGCAAATCTGAACTTGCTTCGAGTGATGCGCAGCTGTGCCAATCTGACGATGATTTGAGCGCCTTGCTGCAAGCGCTTCAGGCGCGAGAAACCCAATTAAAGCAGCGCGAAGGGGCGATGAACGATCAGCTCAAAGCGCTGGAAATTGCGCGGGTTGAGTTTGATCAGAATATGGCCGCGTTAATCGAAGCGGAAAACAAGCTGAATGCCACATTGGCCTTGGCGAATAATGCGGCTGAGGATGATCTTGCGCGCCTAACGGCCGTTTACGAAAACATGAAACCCAAAGATGCGTCTTTGCTGTTTGAAGAGATGGCGCCTGATTTCGCGGCAGGGTTCCTTGGTCGGATGCGCCCGGATGCTGCGGCAGCCGTTATGGCAGGGCTCACCCCCGCAACAGGCTACTCCATCAGCGTTATTCTGGCGGGGCGAAATGCAGCGGTGCCAAAAGAGTGAGATCTTAAGGAGGGTTTCTTAACCTTGCTCTGCCAAAATCAGCAGACAGATCCGTTTCACTTATTCAGATGAGCAGAAAATTATGATTGGCATCGTTGGCATCCTTTTGATCTTTGTCATGGTCTTTGGCGGCTATCTTGCTGCGGGCGGCAAGCTTGGCATTATCCTCAAATCTCTTCCGTTTGAATTTATGATGATCGGTGGGGCTGCGGCGGGGGCTTTTACCATTTCCAATGATATGGCCGCGATCAAACATACGATGAAAGATCTCGGAAAAGTCTTTAAGGGCCCCAAATGGACACCAGCGGATTACCGCGATCTTCTGTGTTTGCTTTTTGAGTTAATCCGCCTTGCGCGGCAAAATCCGGTTGGCCTTGAAGAGCATATTGAGGCGCCTGAAGATTCGGCCATTTTTTCGAAATACGCGAAAATCTTGACGGACAAAGAAGCGATCAATCTGATCTGCGACACGATGCGTTCTGCGTCGATGAACTATGATGATCCGCACCAGGTTGAAGAGGTTCTCGAAAAGCGCATTGAGACAAATCTTCATCACGCGCTCCATTCAACCCATGCTTTGCAATCCGTTGCGGATGGTCTGCCCGCGCTTGGGATTGTGGCCGCGGTGCTTGGGGTTATCAAAACAATGGGCTCGATTGATCAGCCGCCGGAAATTCTTGGTAAGATGATTGGCGGCGCTCTTGTTGGAACGTTTCTTGGTGTGTTCTTGGCCTATGGTTTGGTCGGCCCTTTCGCGACGAAGGTAAAAACAGTTGTCGAGGAAGACGGGCATTTTTATCAGCTGATCCGCGAAGTTCTGGTTGCGAACCTTTATAATCACGCGACCAATATTTGCATCGAAGTCGGGCGCCAAAACACGCCTGGCCATTACCGCCCCAGCTTCTCTGAGCTTGAAGAGGCGCTCAAAGAGGTAAAAACCGAGGCGGCATGATGAAGCGCGTCCTAGCTCTTATTCTATGTTTGTTGCCCTTTGCGGTGCACGCTGAAGTGGTCGCGTTACGTTCGGGCGAGCACGCGGATTTTTCGCGCCTTGTGATGCAATTCGGCGGGCAGCCAGATTGGGAAATCGGGCGGGTTGTACAGGGCTATGAATTGCGTGTCGCGGCGGATGATATTCAATTTGATACGCGTGAAGTTTTTGACCGGATTTCACGCAAACGTATAACAGGATTTGAGATGCCCAAGGATGGGCGGCTCGTTGTACAAGTCTCGTCGGGGCATCATCTGGATGCTTTTGAAATCCGCGCCGGGCGCATTGTTCTTGATATTAAGGATGGGCCAGCCCCCTCGAATTCAATCTTCGAAGCAGCGTTTGAGGGGCCATCGGATATCCCTGCGAATGTTGCCAATACAGCCGAACCAATGGCTCAGGAACAAAGTAATCTTGCGATGTTTGAGCAATCGGCAAATTCGATTTTGAGCGAACCGAAGGAAGAGCCGCAGCCCGCAACAAATCGCGCTTCTGGCCAAGAGGCTTTGCCTTTTCCGATGTTTAACATGCCATTGGGAGAGGGTATCCAAGCGCCTTTGCCGCTAGAGATTCCGGCAGAACGCAGCGCACGCGTAGTTCAGATGGAAGCCGCCCTTATTGAGCAGTTGAGCCGCGCCGCATCCCAGGGGCTAATCGTTGCTGATATTGATGATCCGCAGGCGGCCATTCAGGAAATCATCGCACCTCAAAGCAAACCAGTAAAAGCCACTGACTTGCCAGCGGATCCGCCTCCGGGTGACCTTTCTCATGTGCGGATCAAAACCAGAGTCGATCTGGATGCGCGCGAGACCATCGGCAAGCCAACACTCACTTCTGATGGTGAAACATGTTTGCCCGCGTCGAAATTTGATATCGCCCGCTGGGGGCCCCAGATCGCCCCGCAGCTTGATTTTGCGGCCTATCGCGGGGCATTGATCGGTGAATTCGATACTGCTGAACCCAACGAAATCCGGGATCTTGCGCGCTACTATATCTTTTTGGGTTTTGGAGCCGAGGCCAAGAGCACTCTGCGTGAATTTGGCGTGATCGTCCAAGACGCAGACCTGCTCAGCGCGATGGCCGAGATCATGGATCAAGGGCAAGCGGATTCACTGGGGCGGCTTGCCGGGCAATTTGCCTGCAATACACCTGCTGCGTTGTGGTCGGTGCTCGCGGCGAGCCGGATTGAAAAGGGCGATGAGATCAATCGCGTTGCGATTATGCAGGCCTTTTCCGCGCTGCCCCTTCATTTGCGCCGCCATCTTGGCCCAGTGTTGAGCGATCGCTTCTTGGGCATTGAAGATACGGATGTCGCCAGCTCTATCCGCGGAGCGATTCAGCGAGCGCCGGGCGATCATGGTGAAGGGTTTGATATGCTTGACGCGAAACTTGAGCTTTCACTTGGGCATGAAGACATCGCAACGCAAAAGCTAGAAACCTTGGTGCGCGAGGGTGGGTCGCTGGCCTCCGAAGCGCTTGCAACCTTGATGAAGGCGAAGCTCAACGCAAAGGAGGCCATACCTGAAGCGATGATCGCGGATGCGATTGCGCTGAGTTTTACACTGCAAAAAACCCCGCTTGGCGCAACGCTAGCAGAGCTTTCCATCGCCGCGACCATCCAAAACGGCGAGAGCAGCCTCGCGTTTGAGCGTATCGCCCAGGCCCAAAGAGAAGAGGCCTTGGCGGGCGATGTAATTGATCGGTTGCTGAATGATGCCTATCTGAGTCTTGCGCAAAATGCTGAAGATATTGAATTTATTCGCCGCAGTTTTGCCCCCTCTGCACGCAAAGAAATGGCCAAGTTAAGTGTCGCGCCGCGCCGCGCAGTTGCTGCGAGGCTGTTGGACTTGGGTTTTGCATCCCCCGCGCGTGAAATACTCGTTGCTGTGCAGGATATTCCAGAGCCTGAGGATCGCTTTTTGTTTGCGCGGGCGGCATTGATGCAGGGGCGTGCGCAGGTTGCTGTTGGATATCTTGCCGGGATTGATGGCGTGGAGGCGGAGCTTTTGCGCGCCCGCGCGTTTGAGGCCGCTAAGGATGAGACGCGCGCAGCAGAGGTTTTTGAGAGCCTCGACAAGATCAACGAAGCCGCCCGTTCTGCTTGGCGCGGCGGAGATTACGCACGGGTTGAGCGCATCGGCAGCCCACAAGAGCAACGCGTCGCGAATCTGGCGACAAGCCAACCGCCCGAAGCTGCGCTCGGATTGGCAACAAACAGAGCGCTGGTTGAGCAAAGCGTGGCCGCGCGCAAAGCTTTGAATGATTTGATCCGAAGCCTGCCAAACCCCTAAGCAGAAAGCTGCGCGTAACCTTGTTCTTGGTTACTGTTTGTAAAGGCTCTTTCTCTAGCAATGAAGGGACCTTCAGCAGCAAGAATTGCAGCGACTATGATTCCGTTTCAACGCCATTACGCACGCTATTTTTCTGCCCCGTTTTTGGGGCATAAATCGGCACTGATCGTGCTTTTCATAACTGCTCTTTTTGCGCATCCCGTCCTTTCCAAAAACGCCGCTGATATTTGCGAGTCGATCGCTGCGCAGGTTTCCAAGGAAACAGGTGTGCCACAATCTGTTCTTCAGGCGATCAGTTTGAATGAAACGGGCCGCAAAAACGAAGGCCGTTTTCGTCCTTGGCCCTGGACAGTGAATATGGAAGGCAAAGGGGTTTGGTTTGACAGTTACCCTGAGGCGCTGGCCTTTGCAAAAAAGGAATTTGCACGCGGCGCGCGCAGCTTTGATCTTGGCTGCTTTCAGATCAATTACAAATGGCATCACCAAGCGTTTTCCTCCATCGAAGAGATGTTTGATCCGGCCGCCAATGCGCGCTATGCCGCAAAATTTTTGAGCGAGCTCTATGCCGAAAAAGGCGATTGGACAGAGGCCGCCGGCGCCTATCATTCCCGAACACCCAAATATGCCAATCGCTATTCAGCGCGTTTTGCGAAATTTAGAGCGCAGTTTGAGCAAAGCCCAATCGCGCCTCAACTGGCCGGTAATATCCCCACCATCATCGCCAAACCTGAGCGCGCTGCGCGGGTGAACACCTTTCCTTTTCTTGTCGCAGGCAGCACGTCTGCGGGATTTGGTTCTCTTGTTCCGATCAATGAACCGGGCGGAACACGCCTTATTTCCATAGAATAGGGCCTGAAAATGAAACTCACTGTTCACGATATTTTTCGCCCGACCATCTTGCTCGCGCTCGCGCTTATGGCCGTCATTGTGATGATGATCCTGCCCATGCCCGCGATCATTCTTGATATTGGTTTGGCCGCTTCTTTTGCGCTCGCGATTTTGATGTTTACGGTTACGATCTTTATCGAGAGGCCGCTGGATTTCTCTGCATTCCCGACGGTTCTGCTCGCGTCGCTCATGCTGCGCCTTTCGCTCAATGTCAGCTCGACCAAACTGATTATCGGGCAAGGGCATACGGGCACTTCCGCGGCGGGCAATGTGATTGAGGGCTTTGCGAGCTTTGTGATGAGTGGCTCGGTTTTCCTTGGGTTGGTTGTCTTTTGTGTTTTGCTGATCGTGAATTTTGTGGTGATCACCAAAGGCGCGGGCCGCATGGCCGAAGTTGGCGCGCGTTTTGCGTTGGATGGAATGCCCGGCAAACAGCTCGCGATTGATGCGGATATGTCAGCGGGCGCGATTTCTCATGAAGAGGCCAAAGCGCGCCGCGAAATTGAACTCGCAGAAACAACCTTTTTTGGATCCCTTGATGGCGCGTCAAAGTTTGTGAAAGGCGATGCGGTTGCAGGGCTATTGATCACCATTCTCAATCTGGTGATGGGTCTTTTGATTGGTGTGGCGATGCATGACATGCCAATCGGGCAGGCCTTTGAAACTTACGCGATTTTGACGATTGGCGATGGTCTTGTAAGCCAAATCCCGGCGGTGATTATTTCCATTGCGTCGGCTTTGCTTTTGGCGCGGGGGGGCACGTCTGGCTCCGCTGATCTTGCGCTGTTCAATCAACTCGGGCGCTATCCGGCAGCGCTTTATACGGTAGCGCTACTTATGGCGATGTTTGCGCTTGTCCCGGGCTTGCCGTTTATCCCTTTTGTTTTGGGGGCCATTGCGCTTGCTTCGGGGGCGTATTTTGCGAATAGGTTTGCCACTGAACGGGCTGAGGAAGCCAAGGAAAAACCCGCCGAGCTGAGCGATGTCGCGGCCGAGGAATCTCTTGGCGATGTTCTGGATCTTGATGACATTCACGTCGAGTTTGCGCCTGATCTTGTGTCGATGGTGCTTGATCCGCAGACTGGAATTGATGCACGCATCGCCAATATGCGCACCCATGTGGCCCAGCAATTTGGGCTGATCCTGCCGGAAATTCGCCTCACGGATGATCCGTCTTTGCCTGCTGGCGGATATGTTGTGCGCATTCAGGGGGTCGAGCAGGCGCGGGATGTTTTGCGCCCTGATCATGCATTGGCGCTTCTTTCTGGGGATGATCTGGGCTTGGTGCCTGGCGAGGATGTAAAGGAGCCGGTTTACGGCGCGCCGGCGCGCTGGATTGATGCAGGCCAGAAGGAGAATATGGCGATTGCGGGCTTTACAATTGTGAACCCGACCGAAGTTTTGGCGACCCACCTTCTTGAAGTGATGAAGAAGAATTTTGCGCGCCTGCTCTCTTTGAAATCCCTGCGCCGTTTGCTGGATGAGATGACCAACCTGACCGATCCGGTGCGCTCTGAGGCAAATCAGCGGATGTTGGACGAGCTCGTGCCTGAAAAAGTTCCGGCGGATTTGCTTTTGGCTGTGTTGCGTTTGCTGCTTGAAGAGCGCGTTTCGATCCGCAATTTGCCGCTAATTCTTGAAGCGATCGCCGAGGCGCGCGGTGGGCAGGCAACGCCTGAAGGAATTTGCGAACATGTGCGGCATCGGCTTGGGTTTCAGCTTATTGCTGAGATGCGGCGCGAAGATGGAACGCTGCCTTTGGTGCAGCTCGCGCCGGAATGGGAAGAGCGTTTTGCGACCTTTCAGATTGATGGAGATCGGGGCCATTCAGACATTGCTTTGCCTCCCGAAGAGTTCAACCGGCTGGCAAATTCGGTGGCCGAAAAAATCGCGCAAGCGGGGGAAACTGGGGTCTATCCTGCGCTGGTTACCTCAACGCGCCGCCGCCGCTTTTTGCGTACGGTTCTCTCGGCCAAGGGCATCCAGAATCCAGTGCTTTCCTTTGAAGAAATCGGAACTGAGGCGCGGCCTTCCTTGGTTGGTTTGGTGCCCGCATGATCGAAGCGCTGGAACAAGCACTTGCGCTTAGTCGCACGGGCCTGATGACAGGTTTCATCGTTTTTTTGCGCGTGGGTGCGGCGATGGCGCTTTTGCCCGCATTTGGCGAGCGCTCGGTTCCTGAACGGGTGCGATTGATGCTTGGTTTGGCGTTCACTGTGATTGTTGCACCGGCTGTTGCGCAAGACGTTGAGGAAATCGCGGCGAATGGGCAGGTTTTTGGCGTCATTGTTTTTACCGAAGTACTGGCTGGGCTGGCGATCGGGATTGGGCTTCGTTTGTTTGTAATGGCCTTGCAAACAGCAGGCTCAATCGCTGCGCAATCAACCTCTTTGAGCCAGTTGTTTGGGGGCGGGGCTGTTGATCCTCAGCCTGCGATTGGCCATCTGCTTTTGGTCTCCGGGCTTGCGCTTGCTGTGATGACGGGGCTGCATGTGCGCATCGCAGAGATGTTGATCATGTCTTATGATGTCTTGTTGCCGGGCCAATTTCCCAATGCGGGCGTCTTGAGCGAATGGGGAATTGCGCGGATTGCACATGCGTTTTCGCTCGCGTTTTCGCTGGCCGCGCCTTTTGTGATTGCCTCGCTGATTTATAATGTGGCGCTGGGTGTGATCAATCGGGCGATGCCGCAATTGATGGTCGCTTTCGTTGGGGCGCCAGCGATTACGGCGGGCGGGCTTTTGCTGATGTTTCTTTCTTTGCCGATCCTGCTTGGGCTCTGGGCTGATGGTCTGAATGGTTTTCTTTCTGATCCGTTTGGCGCGCGCTGATGGCTGAGGGCGGTGACGAAGATAAGCAATATGAGGCCTCGCAGAAGAAGCTCGATGATGCCCGGAAAAAAGGTGAAATCCCCAAGTCGACAGATCTTACAACCGCGGCGGCTTATGCTGGTTTCATTTTAACCGCGGCCTCTTTGGGCGCGGCCAGTCTTTCGCAGATGGGCAATTCTTTGTCTGGTTTGATTGCGCGTGCGGATAGTCTTTCTGCATTAATGTTTGCCGGGTCGGGCCAGGTCATGACGGGTGGGTTGATGGGCGAATTTGGCGTCGCTTTGGCGCCTTGGTTTTTGATTCCGGCGCTTTTGGCTCTTTTGGCAATCCTTTCGCAGCGGTCCTTTATTATTGCGCCCGATAAGCTTGTGCCCAAGCTTAATCGCATCTCCCCGATCTCAAATGCGGGCAACAAATTTGGCCGATCGGGGCTGTTTGAATTTGCCAAGAGTTTTTCCAAGCTGATGATTTACGGGGTGGTTCTGGGCGTATTTCTATACCAGCGCATCCCCGAAATCCTGGCGACTCTTTCGTTGAGCCCTGGGATGGTTACGGTTGTTTTGCTCAAACTATGTATGAGTTTTTTGTTCATCGTTTTGGCGATTGCTGTTTCGATCGGCGGCATTGATTTTCTGTGGCAATACAGCGAGCACATGCGCAAAAACCGGATGTCGCGCAAAGAGATGACGGATGAACATAAAAACAGTGAGGGCGATCCGCATGTAAAGCAGCAGCGCCGCCAGCGCGGGATGGAAATTGCGATGAACCAGATGCTTGGCGATGTGCCTCAGGCGGATGTGATCATCGTGAACCCCGAACATTATGCGGTTGCGCTGAAGTGGGATCGTGCGGCGGGGATGGCGCCGGTTTGTGTTGCTAAGGGGGTTGATGAGGTGGCGGCGCGTATTCGTGAAGTTGCCAATGAGCATGGCATACCGATTCACCGTGATCCGCCCACGGCCCGGGCATTATTTGCCAGTGTTGAGATCGGCCAAGAAATCTGGCCAGAGCATTACAGCGCTGTGGCTGCTGCCATCCGATTTGCTGAAGCGATGCGCGAAAAAGTGCGGCTTAAGTTTGGAGGCCGTAAATGAAAGCAGATATAGCCGCGTTAGAGCGTTTGGCGCAGATGATTTTGGATGCTGAGTTGGGGCGTTTGCAAGCGATCTCGAATGAAGCCGAAGCAAAAGCCAAAGCGATCAAAGCCTTGCAGGATGCCCGCAAGACACGCGATCAGATCCTGTTGGATGGGCCGGATATGGCGCAGTTTGCTGGCGCTGATGTGCGCTGGCATCGCTGGATGGCCGGGGCGCAGAGAAGCCTTGCCATCGAGGCCGCGCAGATCGCGGCAAAGCGAGAGGCGCAGCTTGCAGTAACGCGCAAAGCCTTTGGGCGGGCGCAGGTTTTGGGCAAGCTGAGCGCCAAGCGATAAGGCGCAAAAAAGGGCCGCGTATTGGGCGGCCCTTCTTGAAAAATCTTTGTGTGATTAGCTTACATCTTGGCGCACTATATCAATGATCAGAACATCAGAGACTTGCTCACCGAGAGTTTTTTGCGCGATTTCACGCAGTGCGTCTCGCAAGAGTGACATGTTGCTGCTGTCGGTGAAAGAGCCGCGAAATCCGCCTGCATTGGCGTGATCAAACAGCACTTGCAGGAAAGCATCCCGCAGTTTTGGTTCACGTTGATAGACAATTTCGCGCCCGCCCGGGCCGACTTCTAAGCTCAGCGAAAGCACGACCATAGCAGCAACGCGCCCTTCTTCGACATCGGGGACGATAAATTGGTTGTTGAGTTTGACGTAATCAAAACCTTCTTGTTCGGCCCCCATTGGATCGGCGGGCGCGCTTTTTTGTTCTTTCGCGGCCATGGTTGGATCCATGCCGACATCGCCGCAGGGTTGAAGCTCAACGATTTCGACCGGGGGCGGGCGCAGCAGTTTGCCAGCGAAAACGCCGCCGCCAAGACCGATAAGTGCGAGTATAATGGGGAGAAGTTTTTTCATACTATCCTCGGATCAAAACGGTGCAACGATATCAATGATTTGTTGGCCGTAACGGGGCTGTTGCATTTGGCTGATTTGGCCGCGCCCACCATAAGAAATGCGTGCGGAGGCGATTTTATCATAGGTGATTTCGTTTTGGCGCGAGATGTCTTCGGGGCGCACATAGCCGCTGACAAGCAGTTCGCGGATTTCAAAATTCACCCGGACTTCTTGCGACCCTTCGATCGAGAGCACCCCGTTGGGCAGCACATCAACAATCGTCGCAGCAACGCGCAGCAGAAGCTTTTCGTTGCGCCGGACCGAGCCATTGCCTGTGCTTGCGGAGGTTGAATTTGTGCTGATGGCGGAATCGAGTGAGGCGCCATCGGGCATGCTTGGATTGATCCGTTGTGGGATGCCAAGCAGGGAGGGAATGGCCATGGATTCTGATCCAGAGCGACCGCGCGAGGAGGTGTTGGAGATTTCCGCGCTTTCGTCGATTTCGATGACCACGGTCATGATGTCGCCGCGTTTTACCGCCCGCCGATCTCCTAGCAGGGATTGCTGGCCAGCCGTCCAAAGCGATGCGCCGTCGATTGCGCGTTTGGGTTCGATCGTGGCGGGCAGGCCGGGCGAGATCATTGCGGAATATTCGGGCGTTGATCGCGGGGCGGTGAATTCAGGCACGCGGCCGACTTCTTCGAGATTGCTACAGGCGGTGAGGCCGATGAATGTAAGTGCGGCGAGGGGGGTAATACGCATGGTGTTTCCTTAGTTGAACGCGTCGCGCAGGCTGCCGACTTGGACGGAGCCATCGGGCGCAACGATGCCTGTAACGGTTGAGCGGGAGGCGAGGTTCATCACGCGCAGTGAATCGCCAATGCCGGCGCGGCCAAGGGCGCGCGCTTCTGTTGTGAGGTGAAGGCCGGATTTGATGTAGATGAGTTCGACAATTTCATTGCGTTCAATGATCGCTGCCGCGCCTACATCTTCAAAGCGAATGGGGCGCCCTGCATAGAGCACCACGCGGGCTTCAAGGCCGATGGCCTCGTCTGGGGCGATCAAGGTTCCGGGGATATTGCCTTCGATGGTTTTGATATCGCTGGCGGTGAGGATGGCGCGCGAGCGGATGGTATGGGTCGGGACGAGCACATCGGCTTTGGCCGCGAGCGGGGCGGCGATGGCGAGCATGGCGAGGAGGGCAAATGCATGTTTCATATCAGCGGATCTGCGTTGTTGCTGAGAGCATTTGATCGGCGGCGGTGATGACTTTGGCGTTGAGCTCATAGCCGCGTTGGGCCTCGATCAGTTCGGTCACTTCACGCACCGCATCCACGGAGCTATCTTCAAGAAAGCCTTGGCGCATGGTGCCGATGCCATCTTGGCCGGGCGTATTGACCAAAGCGGGGCCAGAAGCGCCGGTTTCGAGGAAGAGATTGCCGCCGATGGCTTCGAGCCCTTTGGAATTGGTAAAGCCGGCAAGGGTAAACTGGCCCAATTGCTGGGGCTGAATTTGGTCGTTGAAATAGGCGTAGACTTCGCCCTCAGCATTGATCGAGATGGAGCGGGCATCATCGGGGATGGTGATCTCTGGCTGGACCGGATGGCCATCTGAGGTAACGATCAGGCCATCAGGCGAGCGTTTCAATCCGCCATCGCGGGTATAGGCTGAAGCGCCTGAGGGGAGGGTGACCTCAAGGTAGCCTTTGCCTTCAATCGCGATATCAAGATCGCCGCCGGTTGCAGAAAGGGAGCCCTGGGCCAGTTCGACTGTTACCGAGGAGGGGCGCACACCAAGGCCAAGTTGAACGCCGGTGGGCAACATGCGCCCGTCGGAGGCGCTGATGGATCCGGCGCGGGTGAGCTGCTGATAATGGAGATCGGCAAATTCGGCACGCCGGGCGTTGTAGCCTGTTGTGTTCATGTTGGCGAGGTTTTGCGAGATGGTTTCAACCCGCATTTGCTGGGCGCTCATACCCGTGGCTGCAATTGTTAAGGCGCGCATTCTGCTCTCTCCTTATCGGCTCAAGGTTGAGAGGACGGCGCGAATACGCTCATCCTCTCGCTCAAGAAATTTCTGGCCCAATTCATAGGCGTGTTGGACTTCGATCATCCGGGCGATTTCGGTAACGGCGTTGACGTTGGAACCTTCGGTAAAGCCTTGCAGGATGCGCGGCTCTTCAAGGGGGATTGTTCCGCCGGGAACCAAGAAACGGACCCCATCGCGCCGGCTCATATCGTTGGGGTCTTCGGGCGCGAACAGGCCGATTTGCCCAAGCGGGCGGCCATCGGCGGAATAGGTGCCATCGGTTGAGACGGAGATAGATTTGGCATCCGGCGGTATAAAGATCGGTGCGCCGCCGGTATCCAGAACGCGAAAGCCATCATGGGTGACAAGTTCACCGGCCTCATTGGGGGTAAAGGCGCCGTTGCGGGTTAGAGTTTCGCCTTCGGGCGTTTCGATCATGAAGAAGCCTTCGCCCTCAATCGCAAAGTCAAATGCGCCGCCGGTTTGGGAAAGCGCGCCTTGAGCATTTGATGTCATGCGGACATTGGCATAGGCCATAGAAAGCGAGGCTTCATCGGGCTCAAGCGCTGAGATGTGTTCGGCAAAGATCAGCCCTTCGCGGCGAAAGCCGGTTGTTGAGATATTGGCAATGTTATTTGCCACGGCCTGCATTTCGCGCATGAGGCCGGATTGGCGGGTCAGAGAGGTGTAGCCTGCGCTGTCCATCGGTTAGCTCCCCGCGATCAGAGGGATGATGCGATCGGTGAAAAAGGCCGTGAGCGTTTCGGTCATGAAGCCCATGGAGACCCAGAACACCGCAAGAATCGCAACGAGTTTTGGCACGAATGTGAGGGTCATCTCTTGGATCGAGGTGAGCGCTTGAAACAGGCCAACGACAAGCCCTGCGACCAGCGCGACCGCGAGGATCGGGGTTGAGATCATCACAGCGATCCAAAGGCCCTGGCGCAATGTGTCATAGAAGATGATTTCATCCATGATTACACCGGCATCCGCAGGATTTCTTGGTAGGCCTCGACGACTTTATCGCGCACGGTTACGGCCGTTTCGACGGCGAGTTCGGTTTGCGCAAGAGCCGTAACCAATGAATGCGCATCTGCGCCGCCGGTCATCGCGGCTTTGGCGATGTCTTCGGTTTGGCTTAGGGTTTGAGCAAATGTGCCGGCTGCTTGGGCCAGTGGATTTGCGTTTTGGCCTCCACCTGCATCTGGTTTGGGGGCCGTCAGAGGTTTGGTTTGGGCATAGCCTTGGCTGGCAATCGCGGAGCGGATATCCATTCTGGTTTCCTTTATCTGCGCAGAAGCTCAAGCAGGGATTTCGACATTTGTCGGGCCTGATCGAACATCTTGAGATTGGCTTCGTAAGAACGCTGCGCTTCGCGCGCGTCGGCAATTTCGATAACGATATCAACGTTGGAGCCGTCATAATGGCCGGTTTCATCGGCCAAAGGGTGCCCAGGATCATAGATTGAGGCGAGCGGCGATTGATCCAGTTCAACCCTGCTGGTCTGAACTTCGCCGGTCTTGCGGCCAGCTTCGACAACGTTTTCAAAGGCGGCCGTTTTGCGATGATAGCCAGGGGTATCCGCGTTGGCGATGTTCTCAGAAACATGGCGCAGGCGTTCGGCTTGGGCTTTCATGCCGCTGGCAGACATTGACAGAGATTGCAGGAAATCACTCATCATCTATCTCCCGATCGAGGCGCGAAGGATGTTCATGGAAGAGCGATAAATCGCAAGCGCGCGGTCATGCTCGGCACGGGCCTGCGTAGATTTCATCATCTCAGCTTCAAGGGTAACTGTGTTGCCATTGGGCGAAGAGGGGCCGGGCGCATCTATCTGGCGCAGATCAAGGCCGGGCGCATTTTGGCTATGAGCGGTATGGCCTGCACGGGTTGCGCGCATGGCAGAGCCTGTTTCGCCGCGATATGCATCGGCAAAAGAGGCCACATCGCGGGCGCGGTAGCCCGGCGTATCGGCATTTGCAACATTCTGCGCGATGGCCGATTGGCGTGCGTTGGCGTGGCTGATCAGCCCGCGCGCCATCGCAAAGATTTCCATTTTATCTAGCATCGGGGCTTCTCCCTCGATAAGTTTCAACTAAGGCTTAACCCTGATTCCTTTAGAAAGGGTTTCAGTGGTAAATCGGAGAACCGAATGGCGAGCGTTGGCTTTGATCTTTTGCAGGCTGAAATATCTGCGGTGCAATCTGTACGGGCTGTTGGGCGCGTTGTGGCGCTTGGGCGCGGGACGCTCTCTGTTTCGGGGCTTTCAAACGTTGCTGCGCTTGGCGATATGGTTGAGATCGGATCAGGTGCGAATGTGCGCAGCGGGGAAGTGCTGGCGCTTTCGCCGGATTTAATCACCGTGTTGCCCGATGGGGCGGCAGATGGGCTCTCTATTGGGGCGGCGGTTGCGCATATTGGCAACAATGAAATCGCGCCGGATGAAAGCTGGATCGGGCGGGTGATTGATCCGTTTGGCAAAGCGATTGATGGCATGCCGATTATGCGGGGGGCCGTGGCGCGCCCTTTGCGCGGCGCGGCGATCAATCCAACGCAGCGGCGCCGTTTGGGCAATCGTTTGGAGACGGGGCTGGCGGTTTTTAATACGCTTTTGCCGATAGTGCGCGGGCAGCGGGTCGGGCTGTTTGCTGGCTCTGGTGTTGGCAAATCGACGCTTCTTGCCAAGCTTGCGATGGGGCTTCAGGCGGATGTCGTTGTGATTGCGATGGTGGGCGAGCGCGGGCGCGAAGTACGTGAATTTATCGAGCGGGTCTTGGGGCCGCAGGGGATGAAACGGGCGGTGATTGTTGCGGCGACCTCGGATCAATCGCCGCTTGTGCGTCGCCGCTGCGCCTGGACAGCGATGGCCGTTGCGGAGCATTTTCGCGATCGCGGCAAGCATGTTTTGTTTATGGCCGACAGTATCACCCGCTTTGCCGAGGCGCATCGCGAGGTTGCGCTTGCCTCGGGTGAAGAGAGCAGCCTGCGCGGCTTTCCCCCCTCGACTTCGCATATGATCACGACGCTTTGCGAGCGTGCGGGGCCTGGGATTGGCGATGCTGGCGATATTACAGCAATCTTTTCGGTTTTGGTTGCGGGCTCGGATATGGATGAGCCGGTGGCGGATATTCTGCGCGGCGTGCTCGATGGGCATGTGGTGCTTGATCGCCAGATTGCTGAGCGTGGGCGCTTTCCTGCGATTGATTTGCTGCGTTCTGTCAGCCGGGCTTTGCCTGAGGCAGCGAGTGCAGATGAAAACGCGCTTATCGCGCTCGCACGCCAGCGATTGGGAACCTATGACCGTTCAGAAATGATGATCCAGGCGGGGCTTTATTCCAAGGGAACGGATGAGGCGATTGATGCCTCGATTGATGCTTTCCCAAAATTGGATAAGTTTCTTACGCAGGATGAAATTGGCAATACCAACGCAAGTTTTGAGCGTTTGGCGGAATGCCTTGAGTCTGAGACCTAGGGGCGCGCCAATGGCGGCAGGCGGAGGCCTTAGCCGAACAGGCCGCGCGTATTGCTTGATTGGAGCAGGGTTAGTGCGGCGGAGGCCGGGCTATAGTTTGAAAGCGTTGCGTTGATCTCTGAGCGTACAAGGAAATTGCGCACCAGATCGGTTTTGTTTTCAGCGCTGTTGATTTCGCTTAGGTCGCTGGTGCCAAACATCTTTTCAGCGTTTTCCTTGAAGATATCCAACTGGCGATCAATATCGAGCGTGCCAACAGAGGAGGGCATGCCAAAAGCCTCTTCAAAGAGGCTGCGCAAAGGCGCGTTGCCCATAACAGTAAACCATTTGCCGTTCACGGAGGTATCGAGATCGGCAATATTGCCAAGCTCTCGATCGAGGCTCAGCGCGAGGCGCATATCGCTGTTCTGCTCGCCGACGGCGATTTCGAATTGTTTCTCGCGATAGGCGCTGTTGATCTCATCGGGTAGGGTGCTGAGCACTGTATTTGGTGTATCAAAATCGCCAAAACCAAAGGCCCTGGTGAATTCCAGGTAGCGTTTGTCGGAGAGTTTGTTGGCAAGCGCGCCTTCATCCAACGAGCCGTCTTCGAGGATCTTTTGGATGAAGTATTTGTTGTTGATATCGTCATCAAGGCCAAAGGCGCCAAGCGCCACCGAAAGAAGGCGGCGATTGTTTACGAGATCTTCGGCCGTTTCCACTTTGCTGATGTTTTCGGCAAAGTAATCCGTATCGCGCTGCATTTGGGAAGAGGTATTGAAGGCCTCTTGTTGGGTTTCACGCGTTCGGTTGAGAAAGGCCCAGCCCGAATAGCCGCCAAAGGGCAGGACGGGCTGGAAGCTCATTGTGGATTCGCGGCCAAGAGCCGCTCCTCTCGAGGGAGAAGGCCACGCAGGGATTTGAGCGCTTGATAATATTGCGCGTCAATCACAGCGTCGGAGGCTTCGCTCAGCAGATTCCGGCTGTCGTGATCGGTCAGCACTTGGCTGAGCTGTTCAATTCCGCGCAGAAGTTGCAGCTTGGCGTCTTCTGGATCGGCATCCCCTGATAGGACCAGCTGCGCGATATAGCAGACGCGGCGCACCGGTGTGTTGACCTCTTCGGGGTGGATAGCATCGCGCAGGCGCAGGATATTGGCCCCGGGCGAGACGATGGAGAGGCGCGAGCGACGATCACCGTTTTCGATGACAGCGCCATTGATCAGCACCCGTTCTTTAGGGCCGAGTTTCAGGACAAGACCGCTCATGCTGCTGCCCTTTCGCCCTGAAGGCCGCGCATAACGGATGTGTTGATTTCGATCAAAACATCAGCTGTGGCGGAGCCATTGAGAATTTTGGATGTGTGCTGAAGGGTAAATTCCGCGAGATAAAAGAGCTGCGCGCGAAGGGCCTGTGGCAGCGCATTATCGCTATCGGCAAGGTCGGTTGCAAAAAGCGTCCAGAGGCGGCGATTTTCATGAAGGGCGCGCACGAAAGCGGCGTAATCGCGTTTTGGATCTGCGGCGGTTGCTTTGAGTTGGGATGTGATACGGGCGATCACATCGAATTCTGTGCCACGCGGCGTTCGGATCGGTGCGGCACCTTTGTTGGTGGAAGAATAGGCCATTCGGGCCATATTGAGAGCGTTCACGTCGTGTCCTTCCAAAGACAGAATGATCTGTTACGCGGCTTTTGCCGCGGAGAAACGGGGCGCTGTTAAGCCAGCGCCCCGCCTGTGCCGTCTTAACGGAAGAGCGACAGGATCGATTGTGGTGCTTGGTTTGCAATCGAGAGCGATTGCACGCCGAGCTGCTGCTGAACCTGCAGCGCTTGGAGGCGCGCCGAAGCTTCTTCCATATCCGCATCAACCATCGAGCCGATGCCTGTTTTGAGCGCATCTGTCAGGTTGCCGATGAAGCTTGACTGGGCTTCCAGGCGGCCTTGCGCCGAACCAAAGGAAGCGGCTGCATCAATAGAGTTGGAGATCAGCGTTTCGATATTGCTCAGCGCAGAATCTGCACCGCCATTGGTTGTTACGTCGAGCGAGTCGAGCCCGAAGAGACCACCGGAAGCGATACCGTCTTGGTTACCTGTGGCTGCGAAAGCAACGGAAGCGCCGTTGTTATCGACCTTGAGGCTCCAAGCGCCGGATGTTGCATCCTGCACAACTTTGGTTGTGATGTCAGCGTTGCCGCCAGCGTCGATAGAAGCTTTGAGGCCTTTGGCCACATCTTCCATTGTCTCGCCTTTGCCTGCCACGTAGTTAAACGAGCTGGTGCCGATGGTCACTTTATAGCCATCGCCCTCGGCCACGTTTGCCGCTGAAGAGAAGGCCACGTTTTCAGCGCGCTCACCGATATCACCGGTTGTCAGCGAGAGGCTGCCTGTTCCGTTGAGAGCGGTGATAACCGAGCCTGCTGCGTTGCCGCTCAACGTGCCAACTGTCACATCGGTATCTGTAAAGGCATTGGTCGATGTGATGGTCAGAGCGCCAGAAGCGGAGGAAGCTGTGATGCCTTCGAGGCCAAGCGCATTGATCGCACCAGAGAGCGCATCAGCGGCTGTGACGTTGGTATCGCCTGTATCGCCTGTAAAGGTAACATCAACACCGGCAACAGAGAGAGTCGCGCCGGCGGCGCTATAGTCTGTGTTGGTCGTGTCGAATGTGAATACAGCTGTGTTGCCTGTGTTGGCGACCGCAGCCGCTGAGGCTGTGGCGTTTGCTGCAAGCGATGTACCTGCGCCATATGTCCCTGAGGATGTTGTCAGATCTTGGCGGCTAACAGTGATATCGGAAGCCGTTACAGAGCCATCAGATGCACGATCGAGCGAGGAGAGGATATTCACGTCATCTGTGCCGGTGACAAGGTTGAGGCCGTTAAACTGAGCCGCACCAACAACCGATTTGATTTGGTTGGTCAGAGCTTTGATGTCTGTTTGGATCTTCTCGCGGTCGACGTTGCTTTCTTGAGCTGCAACGATCTTGCCTTTGATATCTGTAAGAAGGTCGGTCACAGTTTCAGTGGCTTGGCGAGCAACAGAAACGGTCGATTCACCAAGTGCAAGGCTGTCGGAGATGCCTTTAAAGCCCTTCACATCAGATTCCATCACTTTGGAAATCGCCCAAACCGATGCGTTGTCTTTCGCCGTCGCAACAGATTTACCTGTCGAGATTTGGGATTGTACATCGCCAAGGTTGTTGTTGATGCTTTTGAGGGTCTGGAGCGCAACCATTGCGCCGTTGTTTGTCAGAATACTGGACATATCTTTTCCTTAAGTCTTCGGCGCTTTTGCACCGTGTTTACATGAACCGTCCCTTTGGACGATCTCAGGTAGCCGTTCTGACTATTACGGTTTTGCCGTGTCCGGCTTCCCGTGCCACCCCCTCGGGTGCTGACTGAACAATGCGGGTTTGGTATGAATTCTTTCCTAATCCGCTCTCAAAGGTTGCTTCGCATTTGAGGCAAAAATCGGGCAGATGTTCATGCTTTTCTTTCCATGGTTAACGAGGTGGGTGAAAGGGATTGGCGTTGGCCCGCCGGACCGTATGTTTGCAAGGGGTCTGGGCCTTCGCGCAATTTACGCAAACGGTTAACAGCGGCATTCACCCCTTTGGCTGCGGCGGCCAAAAGCGCGTTGTTTCGGTCAGACAAAAGGCGCAGGCGGGTGAGAGAATCGCCGATGGCCGCCTCTTTTGCTGTCTGCATCAACAGCTTTTCTTTTACTGGGAGCAGGCGTTCGAGCATCTCATAGTCACTTTTGAGAATCGCTTTGTGTTCCGCTTCCAATAGGTCTTCCAAGGCGTCTGCCGCAGGGCCGGTTTTAAACAGATTCATTGGCGCGCTCCTTTAGGGATTCAAAGATATGTTCCGCAAGGCCGATGCCGCCGGCGCGGGCCATTTCATCGGCTTGGGCTTGGATCAGGAATGTGCCGAATTGATCCTCGCCTGAGCCGCCGCCAAAGGCTTCGCTGGTTTTATGCATGCCGGCGGATTTGAGCATTTCAGCAAGAAAGGTCGCTTCAAGTTTCTGCGCCACTTCGCGCAATTGTTGCTCTTGATTGGGCGGCGCGGGGCGGCTTTCGGGCGCTTTATATATAGAGCCGAGGGCGGGATCGATCTGGGTCATCTGTGATCCTTTCAATTGAAACGATTTTCTTGGTGATAAACCCAAAGCGGTAAAGAACCGGTAACTTTCATGGCGCATAGTGCCGGATATCGGAGAAAGAATTCTCGGCTGGAAGATATTTATGCATATGCACCTCGCGCTTTTTAGCGGCCCTGCGGATCCTCAAATCGCCTCTCAGACTGTTGAGGGGGCGAAAGTGACAGCGGGCGGTGCGCTGTTTGCGAGCCTTGTTGAAGGCGGCGATCAGATTGCGCTTCCTACGCCGAGCATGGATGTCGTTCAGGCGAATGTGCAAATTCCCGCTGTGGCCGCGCTCCCGTTTCCGCAAAATCTCAAAGGGATGGCTGAGCTGGGGCAAGTGAGAGCCGCTGCGCAGCCATTGGCAGAGACTGCGCCTTTGCCACTTGGTGCGCAGCCTCCATCAGAGATCCGTGATCCACTTCCTGTGCGTGGCGCGCCGGCTGCGGCCGAAGTGCAAGACGCCGTCCCCCTTATAATGCCAATCGACGCGCCCTTTGCCTTAACTGCGCCCGTTATAAAAGACGCACCATTGGAAACCGTTGAAGCAGCTGCGCAAAGCCTGCCTGAGACAAAAGACAGCGATCCGCTTGAGCCCAAATTTCTGCGCCCTGACGGGGAAGTATTGGCAAAAGCGCCATTAGAGACAGAACCAAGCCAGGCGCCTTCTTCGCCTCAAATAAGCGCGCCGCAGCTGCCATTCTCTGCGCCATTGGTGCAAAAGCCTGTCCTTGCGGATGCTGAGGCAGATGCGCCAGCAATCATAGGGGCTGAGGAAGCGGTTAGGGAGGTCAAAATCGCAGGCCCGGAAATTCGCGTGGCCGCAAACGCCCCTTCGCTTACAGATCAAAACGCGCAACTGGCCGGGCCGCTTGCTGCAAAAACAGCGCCACTTTCAGGGTCATCGGGCGAGATAGCAGCGAAGCTGTTGCCCGAGGCCTTTGCACCTCTGGAAAATCCAGAGACTTCCGCCGCCTTGGTAAAAGCCATCGCGCCGCTCCCTTCGCCGGAACAGGCAAGCGCGGCGCAGGCGGCGATCCTCTATCAATCTGGCGCGGAGCGTGCGGGCAAATCTGGCGTGACAGCTCAGCCTGTGATCGAGCAAAGCGGGCAGCTTATGGGCTCAGAGATGGCGGGTTCAAAGGAAGTAGCGCCCTTGCCCAATAGAGATACGCCGCAAATCCCGGCCTCTACCGCCCCGGCCTTTGATGGCGCTGTGCCAAGGCCTGAAACGCCTAAAAGGGAGGGGGTGAGCGCTGCTCGGGTTGAGGAGATCGCAGCACCAGTACAGGCCGCCGCCGCGCCTTCTGTTTCGCCCACCAACGCAGCCGAGGGGCAGCCCGCCGCGCGCAAAATTACGCCGCTGCAAGCCCCATTAGAGCAGAGTTTAGCGCCGCCTCCACAAGCCATTGAAAGCGTGACCGCGCGCGTTGGTGCGCGCCAAGAGGCCACCAATGGTGAGCCAGCACTGCCGCGATCCGAGGCGGTACTGCCCGCCCAAACGGCCAAATCCGCTGAGCCATATGTGTTGAGCCCGCGCGCGCCTGAGGCCCCAAGTATCACCGCCTCTGTGATCTCTGATCCCTCAGCTGATTTAGGGTCGATGACTGCGCCTGCAATCGAAACGGTGGAGCCAGAGATGCAGAGCTTTGGGCTTGGAGCTTCTCCGAGCGAGGCGCGGGTTGGATCGGGTGGGCCTGTGCCGCTTGCGCTGCTTAGCAATCCTGAGGTGCCTCAGCGCGTTGCTCAACAGATCGCTGAGGCTGCCCGCGCGCTTCCTGATCGCCCGGTTGAGCTTAGCCTTAATCCAGAAGAGCTGGGCCGTGTGCGCATGACAATGCATGCCAGCGAAGGCGCGATGTCTGTGGTTATGGCGGTTGAGCGCGCCGAGACGCTCGACTTGATGCGCCGCCATATTGAAACCCTGGCGGCTGAATTTCGCGCGATGGGCTATCGGGATGTCTCGTTTAGTTTCAGCCAGCAGGGCCAAGGTGGGCCGGGCGATGAAAGCCCGCATGGCAGAAATTCTGCGCAAACGCCGGGCCCTTTGGATGAGGCTGCCGCGCTTCAAAACACTCCACATAAGCTTGCCCTTGATGGGGCCGGCGGAATGGATATTCGGCTTTAGGCCGCTGAAAGGATAAGATCATGGATGCCGTACAATCCGTTAGCGCGACCCCGTCTGTCACCCCTGCCGCGAGCGAAGCTGCAACGGCTTCGGCGGTGAGCTCTGATTTTGAGACTTTCCTCAAAATGCTTACAGTGCAATTGCAGAATCAGGATCCACTCAACCCGATCGAATCTTCGGATTATGCCGTTCAATTGGCGACCTTTTCAGGAGTCGAACAGCAGGTTCGCACCAATACGTTGTTGGAAAGCCTTGCGAGCCAGTTTGGCGCGATGGGCATGTCGCAGCTTGCAGGTTGGGTTGGGATGGAGGCGCGCGCGGCCGGGCCTGCGCTGTTTGACGGATCTCCGATTACCGTGATGCCGCAGATCACCTCAGGCGCGGATGGTGCGATCATGAATGTGCGCGATTCCAACGGGGCGATTGTGCAAAGCTTTGATATTGGTGCGAGCGAGGAGCCGCTTGAATGGGCCGGGGTGGATTCATCAGGCACGCCTTATCCTTCGGGCAGTTATCGCTTTGAGATTGAGAGCTATTCCGGCGAAGACTTGATCGGAACCCAGACAGGCGAGGTCTATTCGCGGATCATGGAGGCGCGAGAATCCGGCGCGCGCACATTGCTGATCCTTGAGAGCGGTGCAGAAGTGACCGCGGATGATATTTCGGCTTTGCGCGATATCTAGGCGCATAGGCGGGTTTGATTTTGCGTTGTGCTGATCAGGTATAAGTAATGGGCGCCGCGCTGATAGGTTGGGCGCGGATCATACAGGCGCGATCTGGTTGAACCTGCGCGCGCTGCGCATTAGCTTGCGGCATTGCTGGCTGATCTTGGATGCGCATGCTCACATCTTCTCAAATCGAACAGGATCGCGCGGCAGTTGCGGCAGCGATCATCCCGCGTTTTGCGGCGGCGGGAGCCCGCATGATTGCGCTTTCTGGGGGGCGTTCAAACGGGATTTGGCGCGTTGAAGAGGGGCCGAATTGCTTGATTGCCAAGCTCTATCGCCCGGGGCGCGCCTCTGAGCTTTTTCCAAATGATGCTGGGGCCGAGCATATCGCCCTTGAAGCCTTGCAGGGCAGCGGATTTGCGCCGCGTTTGATTGGGCAGGTGGAAACCGCGCGCGGGCCTTGTGTGATTTATCAGCATGTTGAAGGGGCGAGCCTTGCGCCAAGCGTTGATGGTTTTACGCGCGCGGGGGCCGCTTTGGCCGGGCTGCATCGCATCGCGCCCGTGGCTGGCCTGCGCGAGATCCCCATGGGTGGGGCCGCGATCCAAGCTATGGCGCTTCGGTTTCTGGAGGGGCTCACTGGCGCATTGGCGCAGGAATTGAGGGCGCGGATCAAGGGGATTGATGTGCCTGATCTGGGCGATATTGCGCAGGCTTTTCTGCATGGGGATGCTGTGCCGGGCAATATTATTGATGGGCCGCAGGGCATTGTTTTGATTGATTGGCAATGTCCGGCAAGAGGCGACCCTTGCGAAGATTTGGCAGCTTTTCTTTCGCCAGCGATGCAGAGCCTTTATGGCGCCGGGCCCATTACGGGGGCGCTTGAAGCGGCGTTTTTGCGTGGTTATGGAGACAGTGCGATCATTGCACGCTACCGCGCGTTTGCGCCGCTCTATCATCTGCGCATGGCGGCTTATTGTCTTTGGCAGGAAGCGCAGGGGGAGGGCGATTATTCGGCTGCTGCGCGGCTCGAGCTCAAAGCCTTATAGCACCATTGCGAGCCATGCAGCGCCAGCCGCAGCCCCGGCGCCAGCGATAAACAAAAGTGCACCGCCCCAAAGCGGGATGCCTCTGCGCACAGGGGCATAGGGTGGCGTTGTTTGGCGGACAAGGGCAGCTTCGGCCAATTGCGGCAAGCGCGGCCCAAAGCGGGCAAGAACCCGGGCGGTTTTGGCCAGATCGCGGGCAAGGGCGCGCGGGCCGAGGTTCTCTTTGATATATTCCTCAACGACCGGGCGTGCGGTTTCCCAGATGTCCATCGTGCGCGGATCAAAGGAGCGTGATACGCCTTCAACCACAACCATCGTGCGCTGAAGAAGGATCAGCTCGGTTCTGGTTTCCATGCCAAATCTTTCAGTGACTTCAAAGAGATAGCTTAGCAGTCGCGCCATAGAAAGCTGCGAGACATCTTTGCCAAAGATCGGCTCGCCCACAGCGCGAAGGGCGCGGGCAAATTCATCAACGTCTTGATCCGCAGGCACATAACCCGCTTCAAAATGAACCTCGGCAACCCGTTTGTAATCGCGTTTGATGAAGCCATACAGGATTTCGGCATAGACCCGGCGCGTATAGGAATCGAGTTGCCCCATGATGCCAAAATCAAGCGCAATCACATCGCCATTGGCCGCGATTTTGAGATTGCCTTGGTGCATATCGGCGTGAAAAAAACCATCGCGCAGGGCATGGCGCAGGAACATCTGAAGGATGCGCTGGGCAAGCGCGGGGCGATCATGGCCCGCGGCAGAGATCGCCGCGAGATCATTGGCCGGGATGCCTTCGATCCAAGTTAGGGTCATGATGCGGCGGCCTGAATGCTCCCAGAAAATCTCAGGAACGCCAAAGCCTTCATCTTTGAGCGTATTGGCGCGGAATTCAGAGGCCGCGGCGCTTTCGATGCGCAGGTCCAGCTCGCCTGCGACAACACCTTCAAAATGCTCAACCACATCACGCGGCTTGAGGCGGCGCGAGGCGGGGGAGAGAAATTCGATCAACCCGGCGGCGAAGTAAAACGCATCAATATCGCGGCGAAAGGCGCGCTCAATCTTGGGGCGCAGCACTTTTACCGCGACTTCTTCGCCCGTGTCGACGAGGCGTGCGCGGTGCACTTGCGCGATAGAGGCGGCGGCGACGGGTTCGGAGAATTCGCTAAAGACATCCTCAAGTTTGCGGTCCAATTCGGCCTCGACCATGGCGACAGCGCGTGCGCGTGGGAAAGGGGCGAGCCGGTCTTGGAGCACGGATAGTGTTTCGGCCATCTCAACACCAACAACATCAGGGCGGGTTGAGAGGATTTGCCCGAATTTGATATAGGCCGGGCCAAGGGCGGTCAGGGCGCGTGTGGCGGGGGGCAGTGAGGGATCGCCTTTGATGCCGAGCCATTTGAACGGCCAGCCCAAGACCCGCGCCGCGATGCGCAAGGGCACAGGCGCATCCATCGCATTGAGCAGGATGGCCATGGCGCCTGTGCGCTCCATCGTGGCGCCGGTTCGGATCAATCGCCAGATATTATGCGGTCCGCGCATGTTAGATTTTCCATCCTGAGTGAAGGGCGGCAACACCCATCGTAAGATTGCGGTATTTGACCTGCTCAAACCCAGCAAGGCGGATCATTGAAGCAAATGTTTCCTGATCCGGGAATTGGCGGATCGATTCGACGAGATATTGATAACTGTCGCGATCGCCTGCAATCACCTGGCCCATGCGCGGGATCACGTTGAAGGAATAGAGATCATAGAGCTTTTGCATGCCTTCATTGGGCAGTTGCGAGAACTCCAAAACCATCAGCCGCCCGCCGGGGCGCAAAACGCGATACGCCTCATTCAGCGCATCTTGAACGCGGGTCACATTGCGGATGCCAAAGCTGATTGTGTAGGTGTCAAAGCTGTTGTCCTCAAAAGGCAGGGCCATTGCATCGCCCACGGTCCAGCCAAGGCGATCGGCGAGCTTTTCCGCATCGGCCCGTTTGCGCCCTTCAATAAGCATACTTTCGGTCATATCCAGAACGACCGCTTCCGAACCCGGCGCGCGCCCTAGAAAGCGAAAGGCAATATCGCCCGTTCCACCCGCCACATCGAGCAGCTTTTGCCCCGGGCGCGGCGCGAGCCAATCCATCATCGCATCTTTCCAAATCCGATGGGTTCCGCCGCTCATCACATCGTTCATGATGTCGTATTTTGAGGCCACGGAGGTAAACACGCCGTGCACCATCCCGGCCTTTTCATCTTCCGCGACGTCTTTGAAACCGAAATGCGTTGTTTTGTCTGTCATTGGAGCGCCCAGTTTTGTTCCTATTCTCGATATAGTGTGATGCGCAAAGACACAAACATCCAAAGTGACGCGCAGGGGCAAGTTTGTGCGATCGCGGGTTTGATGGCTTTGAGCTTGGAAAAAGGGCGCGGCGTTTGGCAGGCCTTTTCGGGGCGGGCAAAAGGCGTATATCTATGCGGGCTGTGATGGCTCTTGTTTCTGAGCGCAACGGAAAGAGGAATATGCCCGAACTTCCAGAGGTTGAAACTGTTCGTGCGGGCCTTGCGCCGGTGATGGAGGGGCTGCGCATCCTGCACGCGAATGTGCGCCGCCCCGATCTGCGCTGGCCTTTTCCCGATGGTATGGCGGCAAGGCTTACCGGCGCGCGGGTTTTGCGGCTGCGTAGGCGCTCAAAGTATATTCTGGCCGATTTGGATCGCGGCGAGACCTTGCTTATCCATTTGGGCATGTCGGGGCGGATGTTGATCTCGGGCGATCAGATCGGCGGGTTTGTTCAGGAACATGCAGCGCCGACCAAGCATGATCACGTTGTGCTTGATATGGAGAATGGCGCGCGCATCACCTTTAATGATCCGCGCCGCTTTGGGGCGATGGATTTGCTGGAAACAGCCGCTGCGGATCAGCATAAATTGCTCAAGACCATCGGGCCAGAGCCGCTTGGCAATGCCTTTGATGGGCCTTATCTGGCGGGCGTTCTTTCTGGGCGGGCGATGCCGATAAAGACGGCGCTTTTGGATCAAAAGATCGTTGCTGGGCTGGGCAATATCTATGTGTGTGAAGTGTTGCACCGTGCGGGGATTTCGCCGCGCAAACCAGCGGGAAAGATCCCCAAGAAAGGGCGCGAGGCGCTTGTTCCGATCATTCGGGAGGTGTTGAGCGAGGCAATAGCGGCTGGTGGATCATCGCTCAAAGATTATCGCCAAGCGGATGGTGAACTGGGGTATTTCCAGCATAATTTCCGGGTTTATGGGCGCGAAGGTGAACCGTGCCAAACCGCGGGCTGCTCAGGCAAAATTGTGCGTATCGTTCAATCAGGGCGGTCCTCTTTCTATTGCCCCAAATGCCAAAGATAGCTTGATTGCGCGTAAATCGCTGTTAGGACTCAACCTCTGAATTACCGCGAAAGGTGCCCCAATGGCTTTTAAAACTTTGATCGTTGAAACGGATGATCACGTCACAACGATTCGTCTAAACCGGCCAGAGGCGCTGAATGCGCTGAACTCTGAATTGCTGGGCGAATTGGGGGCCGCGTTGAGCGAGGCAGATGCCAACGATAAGGTGCGCTGCATCATTATCACCGGCTCTGAAAAGGCCTTTGCCGCGGGGGCAGACATCAAAGAAATGTCTGAGATGGGCTTTACGGATGTTTTCTTGTCGGATCATTTCGGCCCGCAAGGCCATGGGATCAACAAGACCCGCAAGCCGATTATCGCGGCTGTTTCCGGCTATGCGCTGGGCGGCGGGTGCGAATTGGCAATGATGTGTGATTTCATTATTGCCTCCGATACGGCCAAGTTTGGCCAGCCAGAGATCAACCTTGGCGTGATTGCCGGGATGGGCGGCACGCAGCGCCTGACTCATTATGTTGGCAAGTCCAAATCAATGGATATGCACCTTACCGGGCGCTTTATGGATGCCGAAGAGGCCGAGCGTTCTGGGCTGGTGAGCCGGGTTGTGCCTTGCAAGAAGCTGATGGATGAAGCTTTGGCGACAGCCAATAAAATTGCCGAGAAATCCATGCTGACAACGATTGCTGCCAAAGAATCGGTGAACCGGGCTTATGAGGTTTCGCTGCAAGAGGGGCTTTTGTTTGAACGGCGCGTGTTTCATTCGCTTTTTGCCAGCGAAGATAAGAAAGAAGGCATGGCCGCTTTCCTTGAAAAACGCGAGCCGCAGTTCCGCGATAAATAGAGCGGGTTTATCTTTTGGATCGTCGGGCCTATGTGGTGGAATGATCCGTTTGATCCGCAAACTATGGCCTGGGTTTTGGAAACTGCCAAAAAAGCCGCCCAGCCTAGTTGACTTGCCGCCGAGTCGGGCCTAGAAGCGCGACTTCAGATTTACACGAACCCAAGAGCGGGAATTCGAGATATGGCCAATTCGCCTCAAGCTAAAAAACGCGCCCGTCAGACCGAGCGTCGTACAGAAGTAAACAAAGCACGCCGTTCGCGCATTCGGACGTTCCTGCGTCGCGTGGAAGAAGCAATCGAGTCTGGGGATTCTGCCGCAGCAACGACAGCGCTTCGTGCCGCTCAGCCAGAGCTGATGCGCGGTGTGACCAAAGGCATCGTTCACAAGAACACTGCCTCGCGTAAGATCTCGCGCCTTTCCGCGCGCGTTAAGGCAATCGCCTAATACGCATCCGTTTTGAACGGTTTTAAAAGCGTGCCAGTTCGGCGCGCTTTTTTGCGTTATGCGCGGGGTTTTTTGGGCGCGTAGAATCGGCCGAAATAGGGCCGGGCTTTGGCCGCTAAAAAGAATCTCTCGCGGCGCGCGATTCTCTGGCCCGACGCGGCAATATATCAATTTTCCGATGCGCTACTTTTGATCGAGCTGTGGCAATTTCGCCTTTGCGAAACGGCTTTTCAATAGCTTGCGAGATTCGTTTCAACAAAGACAGAGTCAAGATAGAAGATCAGTTGCGCGGGGCCTGCGCTGCTCGCTATCTTGTGAATGCGATTCATATCGTCTTGGGGGACATAAGATGGAAACGGGCCTTGGCTCGGGTATCGGTGAGGTTAACCCTGCCGAGGCCTGGGAAATTTTGCAAAATGAGCAAGGCAGCGTTCTTGTCGATGTCAGGACTGCTCCCGAATGGGGTTTTGTAGGCATTCCTGATCTAGAGGCATTGGGCCGACCACTGATTTGTGTGGAATGGGCTCAATATCCTGGTATGTCCCCGAACCCGCGTTTTGCGGAGCAAGTGATGGAGGCATTGGGGGATGAGGTTCCCGCTAAGATGCTTTTCATCTGCCGCTCTGGCGCAAGGTCTATGAGTGCTGCGAAGGCAGTGACTGCGTTTTTGTCCGCTGCGGGCAAGAGTTCGGTCTGTCTCAATGTGGCCGAAGGGTTTGAAGGCGATTTGGACGCGTTGCGCCATCGGGGGGCCGTTAATGGCTGGAAAACCCGGGGGCTGGCTTGGCGCCAGTCCTGAATAATAACGATAAATTTGGGTCGATTACAAAATGACGAAAGACACGTGGGGGCGGGTACGCGAAGAATTGCTGCTGGCTGTTGGTAAGAATAATTATGCCAACTGGATTGAGCCGTTGGAGCTTTCTGCGCTGGCAAAGGGTGTGGCAACATTTCATGTGCCAACCAATTTTATGGGCAACTGGGTCTCGCGCAATTTCGGCGATCAGATCCTGCGCCATCTCAATGCAAATGATGCTTCTGTGGCGCGGGTTGAGTTTCTCGTGCCCAAAGAGGCGATGAAGCCTGCCGCCAACCGTTCAAGCGCGCCCAAAGCGGCCAATGCGGAGGCGCCGGCTGCGCTTGAGACAAAAGAGATTGCGGCTGCGGCTTCTGGCGATGATTTCGGCGCGCCTTTGGACAAGCGGTTTACCTTTGATACTTTCGTTGTCGGTAAGCCAAATGAGCTGGCCCATGCAGCTGCGCGCCGTGTGGCCGAGGGCGGCCCGGTTACCTTTAATCCGCTGTTTTTGTATGGTGGCGTTGGCCTTGGGAAAACCCATCTGATGCATGCGATTGCGCATGAGCTTCAGGCCCGTTCACCCGAGCTGAAGGTGGTTTATCTTTCTGCCGAGCAGTTTATGTATCGCTTCGTTCAGTCCTTGCGCGATCGCACCATGATGGATTTCAAACATCTGTTTCGCTCGGTTGATGTCTTGATGGTGGATGATGTGCAATTCATCGCCGGCAAGGATTCCACCCAAGAAGAATTCTTCCACACGTTCAACGCGCTTGTGGACCAGAACAAACAGATCATCATTTCCGCAGATCGCGCGCCCGGCGAGATCAAGGATCTTGAGGAGCGGATCAAAAGCCGCCTTCAGTGTGGTCTTGTTGTCGATCTGCACCCAACCGATTACGAGCTGCGCCTTGGCATTCTGCAAACCAAGGTCGAAAGCTACCGCAGCCAATATAAGGGCCTCGTTTTGGTCGATGGCGTGCTTGAATTTCTTGCCCATCGTATCAGCACCAATGTGCGCGTGCTTGAGGGCGCTTTGATGCGGCTCTTTGCTTTTGCCTCGCTTGTGGGCCGGGAAATTACGCTTGAACTGGCGCAAGATTGCCTTGCCGATATTCTGCGCGCCTCGGATCGCAAAGTCACGATTGAGGAAATTCAGCGCCGCGTTTCAGAGCATTACAACATTCGCCTCAGCGATATGATCGGCCCCAAGCGGGTTCGGGTGATTGCGCGGCCGCGCCAAATGGCAATGTATCTCTCCAAGATGCTGACCTCGCGCTCCTTGCCCGAGATTGGGCGGCGTTTTGGCGGGCGCGATCACACGACCGTCATGCACGGGGTGAAGCGGATCGAAGAGCTGAAAGGCCATGACAATCAAATCGCCGAAGATTTGGAGCTTTTGCGCCGCGCTTTAGAGGCGTAATCGCGCCAATTCCGGGCTGGCCCTTGACGCCCCGCGCGTTAGCGCCGAATGTCCTTTTCAGAGAATAACTTGCCTTGGGCGAGCGTCGGGATACCTTCGCCGCCCAGCACTGTGCTTAAACGAGGGTGGCATGAAAATCAGCATCGAACGCGGCGCGCTTCTTAAAGCGGTCGGCCAAGCGCAATCCGTTGTTGAACGGCGCAATACAATTCCAATTCTGGCGAATGTTTTGATCGAGGCCGAGGGGAATGAAGTTTCCTTCCGCGCGACCGATTTGGATATCGAAGTTGTGGATAAAGCGCCTGCTGTGGTCGAGCGCGCTGGCGCGACAACCGTTTCAGCCGTAACCTTGCATGAGATCGTGCGCAAGCTGCCGGACGGCGCGCTTGTGACGCTGGCGGATGATGGCGCTTCTGGGCGGCTTACGGTTGAGGCGGGGCGTTCGAACTTTTCGCTCGCGACATTGCCGCGCGAAGATTTCCCGGTCATGGCGAGCTCTGAGTACGAATCCAATTTCTCGGTTGCCGCACCTGTGCTGCGCCGCCTGTTTGATAAGTCCAAATTCGCGATCTCGACCGAGGAAACGCGCTATTATCTCAACGGCGTTTATATGCATATGTCCGATGGCGATGAGGGCAAAGTTTTGCGCTGCGTGGCAACTGATGGCCACCGCTTGGCGCGTATTGATGCGCCGCTTCCTGAAGGCGCCGAGACCCTTCCCGGCGTGATCGTTCCGCGCAAAACGGTTGGTGAGCTGCGCAAGCTTTTGGATGATGATGACATGGTGATTGCGGTCTCTGTCTCCGAGACGAAGATCCGCTTTGCGACCCCGGCCATCACGATGACGTCCAAAGTGATCGACGGAACTTTCCCCGATTACACCCGCGTGATCCCGCAAGGCAATACGCGCAAAATGGAAGTCGATGCGGCCGAGTTTGCCCGCGCCGTTGATCGTGTGGCAACTGTGAGCTCTGAGCGCAGCCGCGCGGTGAAACTCAGCCTTGATGAGGATCGTTTGGTTCTCTCGGTGAACGCCCCAGATGCAGGCGCCGCCGAGGAAGAATTGGTCGTGGCCTATAACGACGAGCGTCTAGATATCGGCTTTAATGCCAAATACTTGCTTGAAATCGCAAGCCAAGTGGATCGCGAAAATGCGGTGTTTTTGTTTAACTCCGCGGGCGATCCAACTTTGATGCGCGAAGGCAATGATAAAAGCGCGGTTTACGTTGTTATGCCGATGCGCGTTTAACGCAATGCGCGTGCTTGGCTGCGCGCAAGGGCATTTGAGGGGCGCATATGTCAGGCCTTGAATTGCGCCAGCTTACCCTGTCTCATTTTCGATCTCACCGCGCCGCGCGTCTTGAATTAGACGGGCGGCCCGTTGCCATTTATGGGGCCAACGGCGCGGGCAAAACCAACATTTTGGAAGCAGTTTCGCTGTTCTCTCCGGGGCGCGGATTGCGCCGGGCCACGGCTGATGAAATGGCCCGTCAGCCCGAGGCTTTGGGTTGGAAGATCACCGGCGTGTTGCAATCCATGGGCCAGATGCACGAGATCGAGACTTGGGCAGAGCCGGGATCGGGTCGGCAAGTGCGCATTAATGGCAAAGCGGCGGCGCAGATCGCTTTGGGGCGGATTTCGCGAGTTGTCTGGCTTGTGCCGGCGATGGATCGGCTTTGGATTGAGGGGGCCGAAGGACGGCGGCGCTTTTTGGACCGGATGACGATGAGTTTTGAGCCGCGCCACGGCGAGGCGGTTTTGGCTTATGAAAAGGCGATGCGCGAGCGCAACCGTCTGCTCAAGGATAATGTGCGCGATGCCCATTGGTACAGTGCGCTTGAGGCGCAGATGGCGCGTGAGGGCGCGGCGATCATGGACAATCGGCTTGGCGCTTTGGCGCGGGTTGCTGCGGCGCAAGACGGGGCCGAGACAGCCTTTCCCGCTGCCACATTAGAATTGCAGCCGCCAGAGGGCGGGCAACTGCCGCAGACGGAGCAAGAATTGGCCGATGCCTTTGCTCAGGGTCGCCAGCAGGATCTTTATGCAGGGCGCACGCTCACCGGCCCCCATCGCGCCGATCTTGGCGCTCTCTATACGGCCAAAGGGGTCTCTGCGCGCCAATGTTCAACGGGCGAGCAGAAGGCGCTTTTGATTTCGCTTATTCTGGCCAATGCTCGCGCTTTGGCCCAGGATTTTGGCGCCCCGCCTTTGCTTTTGCTGGATGAGGTTTCGGCGCATTTAGACGCTGCGCGCCGGGCCGCGCTGTATGAGGAAATCTGCGCACTCGGGGCGCAAGCATGGATGACAGGCACGGGGCCTGAGCTTTTTGAAGAGTTGGGAGATCGCGCGATGCGGGTTGAGGTGTGCGAAGGCGAAATGGGCTCGCAGGTGCAGGTGATATGACGATCTCAGCTCTTGATCTGCTGCTCTATGCGGGCGCGCTTGCGATCCTGTTTTTAACCCCCGGCCCGGTCTGGATGGCGCTTTTGGCGCGGGCAATGTCTGGTGGGTTTCGCGCCGCTTGGCCATTGGCGCTTGGGGTTGTGGTTGGCGATGCGCTTTGGCCGCTTTTGGCGATCCTTGGGGTTGGTTGGCTTGCGAGCGAGCTGGAGGGGATCACCGCCCTTCTCAAGGTTGTTGCCTCGCTGTTTTTCCTCTGGATGGGGGTGATGATCCTGCGCCATGCGGATCGCCAAATTGCTGCCGATAGCCGCCTCACGCGGCCTGGAATGTGGGCCGGATTTGCTGCTGGTGTGATTGTTATTTTGGGCAATCCCAAGGCGATCCTGTTCTATATGGGGATGCTGCCGGGCTTCTTTGATCTGGCGGCTTTGAGGGGCTTTGACATTGCGGCGATCGTCGGGATTTCGATCGCGGTTCCGCTGATTGGAAACCTGTTTATGGCCGCCTTCATTGGCAAGTTGCGCGCGCTTTTGACCTCGCCCAAGGGGCTGCGCCGGCTCAATATCACAGCCGGGATCATGCTCATCGTCGTGGCGGCTATTATCCCGTTTACCTAATTGCGGCGAAGCCCCCGCGCACCCCCTAAATATTGTGTCTGGTGCGTGACATCGCGCGCGCAAACGGCTATAAACAGGGCAAAATACCAAGGAAGAAACGCATGTCAGATACGCCAATCGAGCCCGAAGAATATGGCGCGGAATCTATCAAAGTTCTCAAAGGCTTAGAGGCTGTTCGCAAACGCCCAGGCATGTATATTGGCGATACGGATGATGGCTCTGGCCTGCATCACATGGTCTATGAAGTTGTCGATAACGGGATTGATGAGGCGCTCGCGGGCCATGCGGATCATGTTGCCGTTACGATCCACGCGGATTCCTCGGTTTCGGTCAGCGATAACGGCCGCGGTATCCCGGTTGGCATTCACGAGGAAGAGGGTGTTTCGGCGGCCGAAGTGATCATGACACAGCTCCACGCGGGCGGCAAATTTGACAGCAATTCCTATAAGGTTTCGGGCGGGCTTCACGGGGTTGGCGTTTCGGTTGTGAATGCGCTTTCTGTTTGGCTTGAGCTGCGCGTTTGGCGCGATGGCAAAGAGCATTACGCGAAGTTTGCCCATGGTGATACGGTCGAGCATCTGCGGGTTGTTGGCGATGCCAATGGGCGCAAGGGCACCGAGGTTCGTTTTCTTGCCTCGACGGATACGTTTTCCAATCTTGAGTATAGTTTTGTGACGCTGGAAAATCGTCTGCGCGAGCTGGCGTTTTTGAACTCTGGCGTGAAGATTATTTTGCGTGATGAGCGCCCGGCAGAGCCGCTTGAGAGCGTGTTGTTCTATGAGGGCGGCGTGCAGGAATTTGTGCGTTATCTGGATCGCTCGAAGACATCTGTGATGGATGATCCGATCTTTATCACCGGCGAAAAAGAAGGGATCACCATTGAGGTTGCGATGTGGTGGAACGATTCCTATCACGAGAATGTTTTGCCCTTCACCAACAACATTCCGCAGCGCGATGGCGGCACGCATTTGGCCGGCTTTCGCGGCGCGCTGACCCGCACGATGAACCTATATGCGAGCGCCTCGGGCATTGCGAAAAAGGAAAAGATCAGCTTTACGGGCGATGATGCGCGTGAGGGTTTGACCTGCGTTTTGTCGGTCAAAGTGCCTGATCCGAAATTCTCGAGCCAGACCAAAGACAAGCTGGTTTCCTCTGAGGTTCGCCCCGCCGTTGAGGGCTTGATGAACGAGAAACTCACCGAGTGGTTTGAAGAGCATCCCAATGAGGCGCGCCAGATCATTTCGAAAATCGTTGAGGCCGCATTGGCCCGCGAGGCGGCGCGAAAAGCGCGCGATTTGACCCGGAAGAAAACCTCGCTGGATGTGGCCTCACTGCCCGGCAAGCTTGCGGATTGTCAGGAAAAAGATCCGGCGAAATCTGAAATCTTTATCGTGGAGGGGGATTCCGCTGGCGGCTCTGCCAAACAGGGGCGCGCACGAAGCAATCAGGCCGTTCTTCCCTTGCGCGGCAAAATTTTGAATGTTGAGCGGGCGCGTTTTGATCGCATGCTTAGCTCGGATAGTGTTGGGACATTGATCACAGCGCTTGGGGCCGGGATTGGGCGCGATGAGTTTGATATCAATAAGTTACGGTATCATAAAGTCGTTATCATGACCGATGCGGATGTTGATGGCGCGCATATTCGCACCCTGCTGTTGACCTTCTTTTTCCGCCAGATGCCCGAGCTTATTGAGGGCGGGTATCTCTATATTGCGCAGCCGCCGCTATATAAGGTGAGCCGTGGGAAATCCGAGGTTTACCTTAAAGATCAGCTCGCTTTTGAGGACTATCTCATTGAAATGGGCATCGAGGGCGCTTTGCTGAAAATGCCAAGCGGCGAGGAGATTGCTGGCGCCGATTTGGCCCGTGTGATTGAAGGCGCGCGCAGTTTTAAGCGCGTTTTGGATGCTTTCCCAACCCATTATCCGCGCCATATTCTTGAGCAGGCCGCCATTGCAGGCGCGTTTGATCAGGGCAAGGTTGATGCGGATTTGCAGGGCGTTGCGGATAATGTTGCCAAGCGTTTGGACGCGGTTGCGGTTGAGTATGAGAAGGGCTGGCAGGGCCGGATTACCCAAGATCACGGCATCCGTCTGACCCGCGTTTTGCGCGGCGTTGAAGAAATCCGTTCGCTTGATGGTGCTGTTTTGCGCTCGGGCGAGGCGCGGCGTTTGTCGGAGATTTCAAAGCAAACGCGCGATGTGTTTTCCGAGAGAAGCAAGCTGAGCCGCAAAGAGCGCGAGCAGATTATTCACGGCCCAACCGAACTTTTGGATGCGATCCTGCGCGAGGGCGAAAAAGGGCTTTCCTTGCAGCGCTACAAGGGCCTGGGCGAGATGAACCCAGAGCAGCTTTGGGAAACAACGCTTGATCCCGAAGCGCGGACTTTGTTGCAGGTGAAGGTTGATAATGTGGCCGATGCTGATGATCTTTTCACCAAGCTCATGGGCGATGTGGTTGAGCCGCGGCGCGAATTCATTCAGGAAAACGCGCTGAATGTTGAGAACCTCGATTTTTAGAGCGGTGTAGAGAAGCGGATATTTTTTGCGGCACGGATATTTTTTCGCGCGGCGAGAATGCTGAAAGCGGTAGTATCCGGGGGTTCTGGCCTCTTCAGGGATCGTGGTTGATCGCCAGCACCAATTTCGAAGGATATTGCCCGCCGGTATGGATTGTATGGGTCTTGCCGGGCTGCAGGGCGGGCTCTGGCAGATCGGGCAATAGGCCGGGCAGCAGATGTTTGCCAGAGATTTTCAGCCGCAATTGTTCGCCTTTATGTCAGCGCATCGCGACAGGCCAGAAGGGGATTTCCGCCTCAACAATCTCGCCTTCAGCAATGGGGCGCTCTTTATCGAGCAACAGATCGGGCTGATGGGCGGGGGCATTGGGATCAAGCCCGCGCCGCGAGACACGGAGCAGCCCATCCGGCCCGCCAAAGAACTAGGTTACTGCAACAGTCCCAAAAAATAGTAGTCGTTAACTGTAGTTAAGATAGAATAAACCCGTGTGGGTTGTGCCCAAGGTTCGAATTAGTATTGCCGAGGGGGCTCATGACGAACGAAACGAACACTCCATCTACGGCCAACGGCAATGCAGATGCCAATGCAGTTGCGCCGGACCAGGAGGTTCTGGACAAGGTTGCAGCACTGCGCGCGCATGTGCGCGAAAGCTTCGGCAAGATCGCTTTGTCGATGATGGCGCTGCCGCGCTACCGGCACCACACGCTTGCCGATCTTCAACACCTGATCCTTGACCCGCTGATCCGCGACCGTATCGCGATCGCCTATCCGGCGGGTTCGGACGCCAAGGTCACTGACGACCTGACCGGCGTCGCGATCTGGGCCAGCGTCACGCCCGAGGTTGACGCAAAGATCCGCGAGCAAATCAAGGACCGCGCCTGGCTCGTGCGCCTGAAGGCGGATGAGTGGAACGGCGGCGACATCACATGGCTGATCGACGTCATTGCGCCTTCGAAAAAGGCAACCGGCCAGGTGGTCGGCAACTTCAAGACCGTGGTGAAAGAGGGCGAGCTGCGCCTGCATCCGGTGTTGGGTCAACTGCCGGACCAGGAGACGCTTGAGAAGTTGGACATGAAGCGGGGAGCCAAAGAATGACTTGGGGTATGAACGAGCCCGGAAGTTTCGGAGAATTCTTCCTGGACGGGGATTACGTGGGCTGGGACGAGGCCCTGACCAAAGCATTCAACGAGACGATCTCGCAAGAAGAGAAGGATCAATACAATCTGCTTGCTGTATCATCCTACGCTTTTAACGTGGTGCAGAGGTTTAACAACATTACGCAACACGAAATTGATCACCCACGGGCCATGAAGCCCCTGCGCGACTTTGAACTACCGACCAAGTTTGCAATCAAGTTTGAAAATTCAAAAGAGTTCGGCTCTTTGATTGAACTGACAGACCGCTTGCTTGCTGTTGATGAGCCGCTGAGGGCGGTCATCGAAGATCTGGAACCGGGTGTTCACCAATTCTGGCCGATTGAGATCGCCCAAGCCGACGGCAGCGTTTTGCCAAAGCAATACTACGGCATGCGGATCCGACAATATAAGGACAGTTTCCTTCCGGAGCAAAGTGCACCTGCGTCGTTCACGGATGAAGGCAGCGGGTGTCACGTCTTCAGTTTCACCCTCAAGCACTGCAAGGCGCTGAAGGTGTCAAGCGAGGCAATCGGTGGGGCGCATCTTTGGAAGGAACGCAAACTGAGGTCACCTCGTGTTTTTCTTTCGGACACACTTGTTGAGCGCATTCGTGACGCTGGACTGAGGATACCGAATGTCCATCAGTTGACCGAAGTCTAAGTCTTGAACCCTAAGTGAAATTTTTCTGGTGATTTAATATGGCTGCTACTGGTATTCAGGGACACGATTCAATTCCAAGGGAAGTTGCAGGTCGCTTCAGAAAATTTCTGGCTGATTATCTTCCAGGTTGGTCCGTGGACGGCGCGTATAACTTTGGCGCGGGTCCATCATCGCAAATGGGGGCGGCCTGGCTAGACAAGCTGCTGCATTCCGGACCACATCCCTGGACCAACAGAACCGTGACCAAGCTCCTTCGCGCTTTGAAGGCATTGCCTAAAAGTCACGTATTCCCCGGTGGCACTACCAAAACGACTCGTGCGGCCGCCTTGTTGAATTTTCTGCACGAAGCAAACGACATTGGTAATTTTGCGGGCGGCAGCAAGACTGGTGGGTTCGTAGCGTTCTCGTCGCGGATGATCACCACCTGACGCATGTTGAGGTCGGCCCGGAGGAGGCGATAAATGACCTTGCTGAAATACTGCTGCGGCAGCTTCGTTAAAGGTTATCGAGCGGGGCCCTGATGCGCGCGGCGGGACAGGGGCGGCGACCCCAGCAATTAACTTGCTCGCGCAGGGTTGATAGCTGCCAGAACCTTGCCGCGCAATTTTCTCAATCCGCTCAAACTGACTCGCGGGAACCGGAACTGAAATAGCATGAAGATCGCCGGACCAATCAACAAAGGCAAAACCCATGGCCGAAATACCCGGCGTATGCTCTTCGCGATCCCATGCGATGCCTGTCGCCTCCACCCTTTCAAGAAGGGGTGCGAACTCTGACCAAACGCCTGCCGCGGCACGCCGCGCCCATTCCGCTTCGGTCAGTTTCTTGGCTCGGTCGCGCGGCATCATTGCCAAAATAATTGCCCCCATCCGCGGCATTAGCGGGTGGGGGAGGCCCCAACCTTGCCGATAGGACGGCTCTAGGCGAAGTGGGATTCTATAAATTTGTTGGGCGTACTGGCGCGCCCAAACTCGGCCATTACACCCGCTCAAAAATCGCGGCAAGGCCCTGGCTCCCTGCTTCTTTGAGCGCCTTAGACTATTTGCGACAAATGCCCTAAGATATGGCCTCACGACGACACAGGATTACATTCGCCCATTGGCGTCGGATTAATTGAGAGCAAGGGCTCATAGGTACACTCATTAGTGGTTCCGAAACACCAAGAACACTATTTGGCCCCGTAGGCGCTGACGCCAGAAACTCGACCATAGGAATTGCATCCGCGAGCATTTGCTCTGTTGGCCGCCTTTTATTCACTCTCGTTAATCGAACCGCCTGATCCAAGCGAGTGTTTCGTCTGGGTCTTTGAGTGGCGGCGGAGCGACAAGCAGACCCACGACATAATCTTCAAACCGGATGGGCGCGGTCGCTCTGGCAACGGACTGATAGTTCTTTAGCATAATCCCTTGATTGGCATCGCCGGGCTGCGGGTAGGGGCCTGCTTGCAGCATGACACCGCCATCGTATTTGTGAAGATCGCATCCGGGCCCGATCGCTGCGGTGAGTGCATCATTGCCTCCCAATTCACCGACGAGATCATCAGCGAGCAGGGTCAGCCAATTTGTTGTGAAGATACGATCTGTTGTTGGGCGGCGCAGGGTGCTTTCCACAACAAAACTACTGTCGGCCCCACAATGAAGGCCGGGAAAGCGTTTGAGGTAGGGAAAGCTTAGCCCGTGCGATGTCGTGCTTTCATAGATGCGGTCGAACTGCACACCAAAGCCCGCCAGCCCATGACGGGGCTTTAGGATTTTGGCCGCTTCGAGCGTGCGAGTAATATGGGTTTGAAAGTCGTTGGCGGCATCCCACATAAGGGTTGTTGATACTTCCAAATACGAAAGATCGCCGTGCTCAGGTGTGATTTGTCCCCCGGCGCTAATGCTTCCGCCAAAAGCGCCAACGCCTCCGTTTCTAATTGTGAACGGGCTGCCAAAAAAGCCCGCATCCAGATCAAATTCACCCTTCGCTTGGCCTTGCTCTATCGCTGCCTGCGAATTCGCTTTGAACTGCTCAAGGTTAAACGTTGTTATGGGCGCATTCGGGTCAGCTGTCTGCATGTGGGTCAAGTGAGGCTCGATCCCTTCTGCAAGATAGGATAGCGCCTCAAGGCCGCGCAATTGCCCTTCAAGGGTTCCGCCTCCCTCAAAGAACAGGACGGTTTTGAAAACGATCTTGCCGCTAACATGTCCGTTTTGGTCGGCCATCAAAATACCATCAAAATTTCGGGTAGCTTCAAGCATTTGGTCGGTAAGATAGCGAGCCATTTTCTTTTCCTAACGTAGCTTAAGACGTCGCGGCAACGGTGGCGCCGCCGAGACCTAGCGGGATAGCGCAAATGCCCGCAGAGAAATAGAGGCAAGCACCTATGCCCAATAGAGCCGCGCCGCCAAGCACCCAGCTCCAGAAATTGGAGCTTTCGCCCTGGCTATCCTCGGGCTGTTGGCCTTCACAGTCGTTACAATCGGCGGGGATTTCCATCACCTGAAGTCGTTTTCCGCGTTGTCTCGCGATATTTTCATATCGACGCGCCTGTGTGCCGCGCATGCGATCTCCGGGGAATTTCATTTCGATAAACTCGACGGGCTGCCCAGCGACGACGGTGGTAACATCCAAGCGAGACCCAGGGACGCCATAGCGCGTTTGTGGCGTGCCGTCTGCGTTTCGATACATCTGGCCCGCGCGATCGAATGTGATCTCTGGGAACAAGCCGCTTTGGACGGGCTGCGGCTGTGTGGCGAGTTGGGTGCGCAGAGCCGCTTCAACGCCTGCTTGGTTCGTTCCGCTTTCTAAGGCAGCGCAAGCGATCACGCAGAGGAAATCCAGCGTTTGTTTGCTTGCCCCTGTGATCGGTCCAGTGAAATACCCTGCTGCCGAAACCGTATTGCCCTTGTTCATTAACATCCGGTCGGACAGGCGCGCGACAGGCTTGCCTTCTGCAAAGACATTTGGCGACCAGCTGAGCCATGTGGCCTTGTTCATATTGACGCCGGATTTAACGCCGCCTCCAACGCCGGGCTCGTCCCCAATTGAGGTCGAAAATTCCGACCCCTTAATCGCGCACATCGCCCCTTTGTGTGATTTCACTGTCTTGGTGCCTTTGGCCAGCTGTTTGGCGAAAGCGATATTGGTGAAGGGGGCGGGATAGGTCGGCGCTTTGCAGACATCGGGCAAGGTCGAGCGGACAAATCCGGTTGATTTCTTATGGCACAGGGTTTGACCATTCGCCGCGATGGTATCTGTCATGAGGAAACCTCCATGCGGGTGTCACGGACGATACCTATTCCGTCGCGCTTTCCGCTTAGTGTACTTGTTACAATGAGATGGCGCTCTGTTTGTGTCGCTGGTCTGACAGGAATAGCGCCTGGCCCAAGGGCAAGGGCGATCAATACGGCTGGCATCGCAGCGCCACTGTAGCCAGTCAGAAGAGGGGGCGTTTCAAAATCTGCGAGTAGCTCGTCGCTTATCGCACTGGTGCGCGCAAGGGCCATGCCCAGCTCCTCTGAGCGCCAGCGTTCTCCGTCAGCATCAACGAGAAGCCGCTCAACAGTGGCATGAGTTGCTCCGGCGTTGACAACTTCCGCCAGGGCTTCGCCCAACATGTCTTTTGGTGCGTAAACGTCCTGCATTTCGGTTGCCTGCCAATGGCCATCTACCCAGCCGATGCACGTTTCAAAATTGAGCCGTTCTTGCGTCGTTAGTCGAAACGCAACAGCCGCTTCTGAGGGAATGATCCCATGGGGTTGTGATTTTGAAAGAGTGCGCTTTTTCAGGGCCAATTGATCCAGCAGTTGCGCCCAAAGAAACGTGTCTGCAGCAATCAATACCACGTCCTGCGCGGGCGTTGCAGCGACGATCCCATGGCAATCTGCAAGCAGTTTGGGGAAGCTTGTCTGATCAGACCAAACGACCTTGGGGGCCATCGCGGACCATTCCTCTAAGACGGGCCAATGCGAGAGTTCACCGCCAAAACCAATTTCGCGTAACCAAGCGGGCAAATGCATGATGACCTGAGTGCTGCGCGCCATCTGAGGCACCTGCCCAGTTAAGTCGGCAACCACCGCCGCGACGAGTTGTTGAAACCGTACCCGCACATCCGGCACGTCATGTAGGTTGAAAACTGGGGCGTAGGTTACGGGCATTCCGTCTTGGCCAATGACCTTTGGGTCCTTGAAAAACTTCTTTTTTCCAGCGGCATAGGTCGCTTGTGTGGTTTCGCGATTTTGCCCAAGCGAAGTGCATAACCCCACGCCATTGAGATATACAGGCACATCGCTCATGAGCGAACACCCGTCATTTGCATGACGCGCAGTGAGGTGCTTGAAACATCCATGTCCCGACCATTACATGGCACGGCGCTGTTCCAAACCATCGAGAGTTTGTTTTTCATAGTGTCGATGGTTATGGCGACGAGGCGCATTCGTGTGTCTGTCCGATCAGGGCCAATACGCGTTTTGGCTGCGATGATGAGTTGTGGTAGGCGAAAGTGTAACGGGCCCTGCGGACTGGCGTTGATTACGCTAACCGGCTCTCCGCCAACGAGATTAGCGATTTGATCGGGCAGCACAGATTGATGAAAGTGGCTATCAAAATCTATAGGTAAGCGCGGATGCCGTCTTTCTTCCCACGCCTGATCAAATGTGCCCGCAAGGCGCAGCCTAGGGGCCCAGTGTGGCTGCATAGGGCCAAAGCCTTGCGGCATGGGGAACGGCTGATCTGGAATGACAGGCGCATGTGGGGCGGTGATCTGCGGAAGATCCATTTCTTCGCCTCGTTTCAGAAGCGCCCAATCGGATAGCCATCCCATTCCGATTGGATTTGCCTCGTGTTTGGCCTCGATTTGTTTCTGGCATTGCCCACCTAAGCTGTGATTCCACGTCAATGGCAGGCTTGAAATGGGGACCGGGTCAGACAGAATATTTTTTGTCATCCCGCGACTTAGGCGACGAGGCCCACTGCAAATCAGTGTCTTGGATAGGGACCCAATATTCAGCGTTACGGGAATTGTTAGGGCGGGCGCCGCCTCCGGCAAGCTGGCTGCGCCGTGCAGAACGATATCAGTTGCGGGCCTAAAGGGCTGTAAGTCGGACTCCTCTCTCATCAGATCAGGCATGTCTGGATCGGTCTCGGGGATCAGCTTGACAGGGTCTTGCAAGCTCGCAACCCTTGGGAAATGCCCGCTAGCGAGGTCAAATGTTGCGCGCAACGCAGCAACCCAATGCTCGACCCCGTTTTGATCACGCAAGAAATAGCCTTGGGTGGCAAAAGGGGTATGATTTGTGACCTGCCACATGGCTTTAGGGGCCTAATTCAGATCGATCCAGGCGGCATCAAGCGTAATGTCGCGCTCTGACATCTGAACAATCCGGGTGCCATGCAGCCGAATTTCCCCGTCCTCATACAGCGCGATACTGGCCTTGCCATTTTGCAGATGTAGTGCGCCCGTATTGGGATTAATGTTGATCCGCTCGACCAACATCAAAAACCGCTTAAGCAAGTCCGCATCATCGCCCGTAACGCCCGCCAAAAGGGCCGCCGAGGAAAGGGGTTTGGTCATCAAATCATTCCTTTATTTCTCTTGGCGCGCGGCCCAGTACTCTTCCATAGCGCTCAAGGTTTGCCGCTGTGCGAATTTGACGTGCATAGCCGTGCCGCGCAGATAGAGATCTATTGCTGAAGGCTCAAATGCAGTCGTGGCAATGACTGAACCGTCTTTCCCCCAAGTGAGCAAAACAATAAGATCTATGCGCCATTTCTCTTCACCGACCAGAGCGCGAAACGTGTACAAGCGGTTAAACGCCGTAATCGGATCGAGAGTGTCAAAGCTGATTTGGTTGTGCCCTTCGAGCCGGAATTCTTTATCGGGCAACATATTTTCAAGCGCAACGTTTGCTAATGCTGCTCCAAAATCGATCATTTCTTGTGGATCCGGTTTGATTTCTGCACCTTCCGGCACAACTTCCAAAGGCGGAATGGTTGTTAGCAAAATGCCTCCGTTGCCGTTAGGATCTGCCTTATCAAACCACAGCTGATAATTGCCCTTTTTTGGCTCTGGCTGAGGCACATCAAGCCGAGCCCAGTTACCAGGCAGCTGATATGTAATTGCGGGCGCCGCAGGTGAAACTGGCTGGGTGGTCTCAACAAAAGCGCTCTCAATGGGATCGACGATTGGGCCTTCGGTGAACTGAATGCTTCCAATAAACTTTGCGATGTCTGCGGCATAGGATTTGAAATGCTCGGCATGAAATTTGGAGCGAATTACAAGAATCTCATCACCGCGTCGGAAAACGCTTATCCGGTTAACGATCATAATTCCGCTGCTGTTGTCACCACCCAGTATTTCGCCAAAGTCGCGATCATGCGCTTCAATACCAAAGTTCAATTTGCCCCAAGAAATTGCAAAAAGCCCGCCGTAGTCCGCAGCTAAAGCGACCCTGTCTTGGAAAATACGCCCAGTATAAATCCGCACCTCAAAGCGATCTCTATTCAGGGGGTCATAGCCTATATATCGTTCTTGGAACGCGGAGAAGAGCGCTGCTGGAATAAACTCAGGAGGGATCGTCGAGGACGTATTCCAAATGAATTTCTCAGGCACGACGGTGGTAAAATCGAGCGCGCTCTCTTCAAGCTCAAAGTCACGCCGTTCGGCGTCTGAATAGACCAAGCTAAATTTGTCTGTATGTGCGTCAGCCATTGCTAGGCCCGCCCCCCCAAATGAAAGCCACAAAGCGGCAGCGATGCAGCGGATCCATATATGCATATTGTAAGCTCCTGAAAGATGTTTTCACCTCGAAAACCAATCACTGTCCCAGAGTTTCTTCACTGTCACCCAGTTCTTTTCTAGCTGGGCAACAGCTTTATCCACACCAACAAATCCGCCGCGTAATTTTGCGCCGACCCCGAGACCTGCTCCAAGTTTTGCACCGACTTCAGCCGTGGCGCGCCCTTTTTCATATCCTACCTCGCCTTCCACACCAATTTGGGCGCCAAGTTGCCCGCTAACTTCACCGCCAACATAAATACCGATGTCCCAGTTTTCGTCCAGTTGAGCAACATCGTCATTTGTAACCTTGTTCCACAAATTGATAGCAGGGTTAATGGCGCGGCGAGGTGTAATGTACCGATTACCTTCGACAGAAACCTCAAGTATATTCACTTCTGCGCCGAGCTTACCTTCAAGTGTGACTTGCTTGGGTGATAGAATTAATTCCGCTTTTGCCTCGGCTTCGCCGGACAACGCCGAGCCCTTCGCTACTACATTTGCATAGAGGCTGTCATCTGTTTCGAGGGTGCCGTCCAAAACTGCGCCTTTGATAGTGGCCCGAAGTTTCCCCGACTGTGACTTATTGGAGAGTTCAATTCCGGCTTCGGTGTCAGCTGAGGCGCCGAATGCCGAACCATGAGCTGAGATGAATGAGTCATCGTCGCCGAACTCTCCTTCCGCAACGGCGACATCAAAGAATTCGTGCTCGGCGGTGCCTTCGAGCAATGTGAATTCGTCTTGCCATTTGCCATTTAAATCATTGTCTACCTCAAAGGTGCCGTCTGGATTGCGTCGAGTATATCCAGAATTAAGGTACTCCCGCACTCCGCGCTTCGTTTCAACGCTTACTCCGCCATCTTCAAACTTTGTGCTTGGGCCTTTGAGTTCAAATTCCCAAAAAGGTTTCTCCTCGGCGGCCTTCCCGCTCTGTTGTTCTTTTGAAGGAGATGGTTTGGGATCAGGGACAACGATATTGGCGTCAATATTCTGCAAGTAATCCTGCAATGCCTTGATGTCGGCTTCCTCAATGGCGCTTTGGTCAATCGAGAGTGCAGGCCCTGTTGCTGGTGCCCAAGGTGGGCCAGGGGTCCATTTTTCGGGTGTGAATTTGCGATGCAAAAGCAAGTCGCTTTTCAGCATTTGGGATGCGGCATGCGGACCATCGCAATAGTTGTAGGGCCGCATGTAAATAGGGCCTTGGATGGGCGGGGTCTTGGGCGCCATCAGTTCATATTGATGTCATCGGCTTCCAGCTTAATGCTTTTGCCTTTGATCAAAATGTCGCCCTCTTTGGACATGGTAAAAATGGACTTTTCGCCGACCTTGATTGTGAACTGGTCTCCGACGCGAATATTCATCACTTGCCCGACATCGGTGTCATAGCGGCCGCGCACAATCAGGCTCATCGCTTTGCCAACAGATTGCTGGAATGTGTGGCCAACAATGGTGGATTTCACCACGCCGACAATCTCTGAAGAGGCGCCATTTACAACCTCAGATTTGTTTTTCTCGATGAACATCTGCATGTTGCCCTTGGCAAAATTGAACGGGTCAGGAATTTTCATCTTTTCCATGACACCGCCCATTTTGGAAAACAGGGTAGAAGTCTTGCTCATCAGGGTTGAAGAGAGCGGGTTTTTCCCAACGGCAATTGAGAGATTGCCGCTGATAACTTCGTCATGATCGCCGCCAACTTCGATAGATTTGTCGTTGCCAATGAACTCGGCCTGATCGCGGCCAATACGTTTGGTCCGGTCATTCAGGATTTCCATATTCATGTCCTTCTGGCCATGAACGAAAATCTCTTCCTTATCTTTCTCGTCTTCAAAGCGAAGCTCGTTAAAGCCGTCGCCTTCATGCGTGTCGGTTTTGAAGGTACTGCGTGTCTTGTGCTCTGGGAGCGCATAGGGCGGCGTGTTTTTGCCATTGTACACACACCCGGTCACGAGCGGCTTATCAGGATCGCCCTCAAGGAATTCTACGACAACTTCCATTCCAATCCGCGGGATCACCATACCGCCCCAGCCTTTTGCCGCCCAGTTCTGGGAGACGCGGCAGCGCATTGAATAAGCTTTTTCCAAGTCCCAATGAAAATGAACCAAAATTCGCCCGAACTCATCGCAATCTATCTCGCCCTCACCCACGACAATCGCTGTTTGGGGGCCCTGAACAACAGGGATTTGCGTTTTGCGCTCAGGGGCAAGCGGTGCGCCGGCAGGCATAAGCACATATTCGCCGGAATAGGCGTATTCATCGCTATCTGTGCCGCCTGATCCATAGGCATCTGAAACATAAGAGTGGCTGGCGACAAGGCATAAGTAATCGGCGTTTTTCACGCCATTAACTTGATCGCCTTTGAGCTTGAGCGTCATTCCTGCGCCCAGTGATGTACAGTCGCCAATCGCGCGGTGGCGTGCATCTTGGCCACGTTCTTGCAAGATGCGCAGGCCAACCACGTCTTTGCCTAGGTCTTGCTTCAAGTAGTCCCCAGGGTAGTCGTAGCTTTCGATATCGCCTTTTGCGTATTTGGCATCACCAACACGATCGACCTCCATAACCGCATTCGGGCTCTTGAAATTGTAATCCGTGAGCCGGATAGCGCCGGTCGTTATGCGCCGCTCTGGATGCCATTCCCAAAAATGCTCCTTTCCGGATTGGCGCGCGCCATCGACCGGTTTGTATTCGCGGCTTTCCCCGGGTAAGGCGGCGTGGCTTTCAATCGCATCCGTTAGAATAAGCGTGTGGCTGCCAACGGTATGAGAGAAATGGTACGATATCCCAAACCGCTCCATCAAGCGGGTTGCGAAGGCCAGATCGCTTTCGCGGTATTGGACGGTATATTCCAGATCCAAATAGCTGTTGGTCAGGATGGTTTTGAATGCCGGGTTGCCAAGGGGTGCATAAGGCGCCAACAATTTTTCGATGATCTGCACCACCGACATATTGTGAAAAATGCGCTGATTGCGCCTTCTGCTCGCGAGCCAGAACCACGGCCGTAATGTCAGAGCATATTTGTTGCCATTCTCGCCTACGCCAGCCCATTTTGCTTCAGTGACGATGCCATCATAGGCGCGAGTCCCGTCATTTTGGCTCTCAATTTCAACGCTGGCATGCGTTCCGATCAGCCCGTCAAAATCAAGGTTTGGCGCGGTTGAAAGCGCTTCAACCCGGTATTCGAACAGATCATTGACGTAGTCAGTTCCGTCAAAACGCAACAGAACCAGCGCGTCTTTCCCTAACGCTGTCGTGAGCCGCCCCAGCCGGGCGTCTTGCTTAAACGCAGCATTCATGAATGCAAACTTTGCTCAAGGACATGGTCTAACCACTCGTACTCACTAATTTATTTCAGGCATTATCTTTCCTTTAGGGTATTTGATCAAGTCATTTGAATGAAGCCGTTCTTCTTTTTGAAAGCGGGCTTTATGCAATGCCGATGTCCGGGCGGCCTGACCATCCTTGTGGGATTGGGCGCGCAGCCTCCGAAGCGTTGTTGCGTTGAAAAGGCCTTTCGGGATTCAGCGCTGCCTTTTCTTGCGACCTAAGTCTTAGTCCCAAGGTCTTAGGCGCGCGCTACACTCCGCGCATCACGCTGAAATAGTTTTCCGCACAGCGGAATCAAAAAAAGCGAAATGCGTGGAAGTATGGCTCGGTGTGAGCAAATGGGAGGACGACATGAAATCACTTATGGTCAACGGCGCTGCCGCCGATATTGATCTGCCTGATGGCACGCCGCTTTTGTGGGCTGTGCGCGAGGCGCTCAATCTAACTGGAACGAAATTTGGCTGCGGTGCGGGGCTTTGCGGCGCCTGTACTGTGCATGTGAATGGCAAGGCCGTGCGCTCTTGTCAGACGGCGATTAACAGCCTTACGGATGGCGATGAGATCACCACGATCGAAGGTCTTGATCCAGCGGGCGAGCATCCGCTTCAACTGGCGTGGATCGAAGAGCAAGTGCCCCAGTGCGGCTACTGTCAATCGGGCCAGATCATGCAAGCGGCCGAGCTTTTGGCCAGCAATTCCAATCCAACCGATGATGAAATTACGGCGCATATGGCCGGCAATCTGTGCCGCTGCATGACCTATGATCGCATCCAAACCGCGATCAAACGCGCAGCCAAAGCATAGGGGGGATTGAACAGATGACATACCAAGACACACCAAAAGCGGGCCTGACACGGCGCGGCTTTATGATTGCGGCCGGGGCGACCGGCGCGATTTCGATGGGTTATGGATTGCTGCCAAGCGGGGCCCATGCGGCCGGCCATGGCGGGATGATTTCGCCCTCTATGTTCTTTGATATTCATTCCGATGGCGCTGTGACAGTTCATGTGGCCAAGGCCGAGATGGGCCAGCATGTTGGCACGGCTCTGGCGCAGGTTCTGGCCGAAGAGCTTGATTGCGGCTGGGAGAATATCAACATCAAATACGTCGGATTTGATCCGCGCCACGGTCTTCATATCACCGGCGGTTCATGGTCGGTGAACTGGACGTTTGACGCGCTGTCGCGTGCGGGCGCTGCGGGCAAAATCGCATTGCTTGAGGCAGCTGCGGCCAAGCTTGGCGGCACAGCGGCGGACTATACCGCAGCGGATGGGGTTATCTCCGGCTCGGGCGGCAAAGTCACGTATGGCGAGCTTGCAGCTGATGGGATTGAGGCGCGCCAACTCTCCGAAGATGAGATGAAAGCGCTTGTTCTCAAAGCGCCTGCGGACCGCAAATTGATCGGCAAGCCTGTCCCTGCTTTGGACATTCCAGACAAGGTGCGCGGCAAGGCGATGTATGGCATTGATGCCAGCCTGCCGGGCATGGTTTATGCGGTTCCTGTGCCCGCGCCTGTGCGTTACGGCGCTTCTGTTACGGCTGTTGATGATAGCGCGGCCAAGGCCATTCCCGGCTATGAGCAGCATGTGGTTGTGACCGATCCATTGGGAACGCAGACCGGCTTTGTTATGGCGATTGCCAACAGCTATTGGGCGGCCAAACAGGCGGGCGATGCGCTAAAGATCACCTATGATCTTGGGCCGAATGCTGCTGTTACTCTGGCCGATATTCATGCTGAGAATGATCGTTTGATTGCAAGCGGCGAGAATTCGCGCCTTGTGCTCAATGATGGCGATGCGGATGCGGCTATGGGCGGCGCCGAGGATATGCATGAGGCGACTTATAGCACCGGGATGAATATTCACGCCCCGCTTGAGCCGATGAATTGCACGGTCGAAATCAAAGACGGTGTCTATGATATTCACGCAGGCAATCAGTTCCAAACGCTTCTTATGGGGCTGATCGGAGCGCTTGGCGTTGCGCCGGAAAACATCCGCTTCCACCAGTATGTTTTGGGCGGCGGTTTTGGGCGGCGGCTTGATTGCGACTATGTCGTGCAGGCCTGTTTGACGGCGCAAGCCATCGGCAAACCGGTCAAGATGATCTATTCGCGCGAAGTCGATATGCAGATGGATTTCACCCGCCCCGCAGCGACCATCAAGATGGAAGCTGGCCTTAAGGGCGGCAAGATCGATGCCTGGAAATCGACTTCGGCCTCTGCTTGGGCCTCTGCGCGCCAAGCGCCTGCTTTCCTCGCGCCGGATCTCTCTGGCGATGCGGAGAAAAAGTATGATGGTTTTGCCGTCAATGGCGCGGATCATTGGTATACGATGGCCAACCAAAAGATCCTTCTGACGATGAACGAAGTGGCCCAAGGCGCGCTTCCTCCGGGGCATTTGCGCTCGGTTGGGCCGGGCTGGCAGTTCTTTGCGGTTGAGAGTTTCATTGATGAGCTCGCGGCCAAAACTGGCACCGATCCGCTAGAGATGCGCCTTTCGCTTCTGGATGGCGCTGGCAAAAATGCGGGCGGCGCTGAGCGGCTGAAGAATGTGCTCAGCCAAGTTGCTGAACGCGCTGGATATGGCACGGCTCAAGCCGCAGGAACGGCCATCGGCCTTTCGGCTGTCTCCGCCCAAGAGCGCGCCTCTGCGACTTGGACAGCCTGCGCGGCCAATGTGACGGTCAACGACGATGGCAGCTACAAGGTCAACAAGCTCACCATCGCGAGCGACGTCGGCACTGTGGTCAATCCAAACGGGGTGCTCGCGCAGATCACTGGCTCTGCGATGTGGGGCCTGTCTATTGCTGCGCTTGAAGAGGGTGTGTTTGAAGAGGGTGCGATCCAGCATTACAACTTCGACAGCTACACGCCCGCGCGCATGTCGGATTTGCCCGAGATCGACGCATTCCTCGTGCCCTCGGACAATTACCCAACAGGCATCGGCGAGCCCGGCACAACGGCTGTTGCCCCGGCCATCGCCAATGCCATCGCTGCGGCGACAGGCGCGCGCGTGCGTTCCTTGCCGATCACGGCCGCCAAGGTAAAAGCCGCGATGTAGGCCAAGTAGGGCTTGAAATCTTAGAGGGGGCGGGGCTTGATAGCGCCGCCCCCTTTTTCGTGCCCGCTGGGTACTTCATCAGCCGAAAAGTGCCCCAATGATCCGCAAACTTCTGATCGCCAATCGCGGCGAAATTGCCATCCGTATCGCCCGAACTGCCGCCGAAATGGGGATTGCGACCGTCGCCATCGGCCCTGCGGATGAGGCGCTTGCCCTGCATCTGAAACGCGCGGATGAAGCGGTAGAGCTCCCTAGGCGCGGTGCTGCGGCTTACCTCGATATCGAGGCGGTGATTGCAGCGGGTGTGGCAATGGGCTGCGATGCGGTGCATCCGGGCTATGGGTTTCTCTCCGAGAACGCGGCGTTTGCCGAGGCGACCGAAGCTGCTGGTCTGCAATTCATTGGCCCCACGCCTCAGTCTTTGGCGCTTTATGGCGATAAGCTTCAGGCGCGCGCATTGGCGATTAAGCATGGCGTTGCAACCCTTGGCGGCTCAGGCGGCGCGCTTGATCTTGCCGGTGCGCAGGCCTTCTTTGAGGGGTTGCCTCAGGGCGCTTCGATGATCCTCAAAGCGGTGGCTGGCGGCGGCGGGCGCGGGATGAAAATAGTCTCTAACAAGGCCGAAATTGCCGAAGCGCTGGCGCGTTGTGCCTCTGAGGCCGAGGCCGCTTTTGGCTCGCCCTCCATCTATGCCGAGCGCTATTTGGAAAAGGCCCGCCACATCGAGGTTCAGATCCTTGGCGATGGCGCGGGGCACTGCGAGATTTACGGCGAGCGCGAATGCACCCTCCAGCGCCGCCATCAGAAACTTATCGAGATCGCCCCCGCCCCGGCGCTTGCAGCCGAAACGCGCGAAACCCTGCATAATGCGGCTCTAACATTGGCAAAAGCGGGCAATTATCGCTCTCTTGGGACGTTTGAATTCCTCGTCGATCCCGATACGGATGAGGCGTTTTTTATCGAAGCCAATCCGCGCATTCAGGTCGAGCATACGATCACAGAAGCCATCTTCGGCACTGATCTCGTTGCCGCGCAGCTGCGCCTTGCGATGGGGCAAGGCATTGAAAAGGTGCCCGAACCACGCGGCGCTGCCCTGCAAGCGCGGGTGAATATGGAGCGGATTGATGCACACGGCGCGCCCCATCCCACGGGCGGATTGATCACCGCTTATGATCCGCCCTCGGGGCATGGGTTGCGCACCGATGGCTTTGCCTATGCGGGCTATGAGACCTCCTCTTCCTATGATGGGTTGCTGGCAAAGGTGATCGCCCATGCACCCGATCTGCCCGGCGCGATTGCCAAGGCCTCCCGTGCGCTTTCAGAATTTCGCATTGAGGGGATCGAGACGAATATCCCCTACCTCGTTGCGCTTCTTGCAAGCCCCGAAATCCCCGTGGGAACAACCACCACGCGCTTCATTGACCAAAACGGGGCCGCGCTCGCAAAACAGTCTCTAATACAGGCTAAATCGCTTCATTTTGCCGCCGCCGCTGGCTCAAGCGCGGCCCAAGAGACGGTTGAAATTGAGCACGGGTTGATTGCCATCAATGCGCCCATGCAAGCGACGATGATCTCGCTGCTTGTGGCCGAGGGGGATGTTCTTTTGGCCGGGGCAGATGCGGCGATCTTGGAAGCGATGAAGATGGAACATGTGATCACCGCAGGCCAATCCGGCATCGTGCGCCAGATTTTCGCACGCGCGGGCGAGACCCTGCGCGAGGGCGCACCGATCTTTGCCATCGCGCCTATCGAGGGCGCCGAGGAGGCGCAGAATGAGGCCATTTCCGCTGATTTAGACTCTATTCGTCCCGATCTGGAAGAGTTTCTGGCGCGGCGTGCTTTGGGGCTGGATGAGGCCCGTCCCGAGGCCACTGCCAAGCGCCATGCCCGCGGGATGCGCACCGCGCGAGAGAACCTTGCGAGCCTTGTCGATGAGGGCACGTTCAATGAATACGGTGCGCTGGCAACCGCCGCGCAGGCATCGCGGCGCAGCAGAGAGGATCTCGAGGCCAATACTTCTGGTGACGGGGTGGTCACCGGAACCGGCTTGATTAATGCGGCTCACTTCAAGGCCAAGGACGCCCGCGTGGCCTTTGCGATTTGTGATTACATGGTGCTCGCCGCAACACAGGGCCAGCGGCATCACCGCAAGCTCGATCGGATTTTCAATCTTGCCGGCAAGCACAAGCTGCCGGTGATCCATTTTGCCGAGGGCGGCGGCGGGCGGCCGGGCGATTCCGAGCGGGTCAATCTTGCTGGGCTCGATACCAAGACCTTTGCCGCCTTTGCGCGCCTCTCAGGGCTGGTGCCACTTGTGGGCGTTGTGGCGGGGCGCTGTTTTGCAGGAAACGCCGCGCTTTTGGGCTGTTGTGATGTGATCATCGCCACTGAGGATTCCAATATCGGCATGGCGGGTCCTGCGATGATTGAGGGCGGCGGGCTTGGCTCTTATGCGCCTGAGGATGTGGGGCCTATCGGGGTTCAGTCGGCCAATGGGGTTGTTGATATTCGGGTCGCGGATGAGGCAGAGGCATGCGAGATCGCGCGCCAATATATTTCATATTTCCAAGGGGATACGGTTGATTGGGAGGCGCCAGATGCGCGTGTATTACGCCATGTTATCCCGGAAAATCGTCTTCGCGTTCATGATATCCACCGGGTGATTGAAGGGATCGCGGATATTGGTTCTGTGCTGGAGTTGCGCGCGGGTTGGGGCGCGGGAATGGTCACGGCGCTGGTGCGGATTGAGGGCAAAGCTTATGGGCTGATCGCTAATAATTCGCGCCATCTTGGCGGGGCGATTGATGCGGATGCGGCCGATAAAGCGGCGCGGTTTATGCAGCTTTGCGATGCGCATGCTCTGCCGGTTCTGTCGCTCTGCGATACGCCCGGTTTCATGGTCGGACCAGAGGCGGAGAAGACCGCTCTTGTGCGCCATGTCTCGCGGATGTTTGTGGTTGGGGCTTCCTTGCGCGTGCCTGTGTTTGGGGTGGTTTTGCGCAAGGGTTATGGGCTTGGTGCGATGGCGATGTTGGGCGGCGGCTTTCATGAGGCCGGGTTTACCATCGCTTGGCCGACGGGCGAATTTGGCGGCATGGGTTTGGAGGGGGCCGTGCGTCTTGGCTTTCGCAAAGAGCTTGAAGCGCTGCCCGATGGGCCGGAGAGGCAAGCGTTGTTTGAGGAGCTGGTCGCGAAGTTTTACGCCAGTGGGAAGGCGGTTCACTTTGCTTCAGCGCTTGAGATTGATGCGGTGATTGATCCGGCCGAAACGCGCCAGTGGATTGCCAATGGCGCGGCGGCCATGCCTGCGCCTGTCCGCAAGGGGCGGCCCTTTGTTGATACGTGGTAGGGCGCTTTAGGCCTTATTAGAGCCTGTTTTTGGATCAATCGCGCGCTGTTGTGCTTTGGTTTTGGGCCGTGGCCCCATGTGTTTTTCGCCGCGCGCTTTGGACAGGGCGATTTGATGCTGGCGTTCGCGAAAGCGCGCGCGGCGCTCTTCATTGTGTTCGTCAAAGCACAAGTGGCAGGACACGCCCTCTTCGAATTCGGCCCGTTTTGTATCCTCGGGAAGCAGCGGGCGGCGGCAGGCATGGCAGAGCAGATGTGGCCCTTCTTCGAGCCCATGCCCAACAGAAACCCGCTGATCAAAGACAAAGCATTCACCGCTCCAAGTGCTTTCTTCTTGGGGGACTTCTTCGAGGTATTTCAGGATGCCGCCTTTGAGGTGATAGACATCCTCAACCCCTTGCCCGAGCAGGTAGTTGGTCGATTTTTCGCAGCGGATGCCGCCGGTGCAGAACATCGCGATGCGTTTGTTATGAAAGCGGTGTTTGTTGGCCTCCCACCAGGCGGGAAATTCGCCAAAGGCGGTCGTTTCAGGGTCTATTGCGCCGTCAAACGTCCCGATAGCGACCTCGTAATCGTTGCGTGTGTCGATCACGGCGACGTCTTCGGCTTGGATCAGAGCGTTCCATTCATTGGGGTCAACATAATGCCCGACGCGCGCTTTTGGATCGACATTGGGCTGACCCATTGTAACGATTTCGCGTTTGAGACGGACCTTCATACGGCCAAAGGGCGGCTTGCTGGCGTGGCTTTCTTTCCATTCCAAATCAGAGCAGCCGGGCAGGGCGCGGATATGGGCAAGGGTGGCATCAATCCCGGCGCGGCTTCCGGCGATCGTTCCGTTGATGCCTTCGGGCGCGAGCAGCAGCGATCCGGTGATGCCTTGGGCCTCGCAAAGCGCAAGGAGAGGCCCGCGAATGGCCGCAGGATCGGGGAAACGGGTGAAGTGATATAGGGCGGCGATTGTATGCATAGCGCTCAAATACCGCCCCGCGCGGGCCTGCGCAAGCGCACGGTTGACGCATCCTTTTGCGCGGCCTAGGCAGTTGGGTGAAGAAGGAGAATGCCATGCGTGCTGCGAATGAAGCCCTGATTGTAATAGACGTTCAAAATGATTTTTGCCCCGGTGGCGCGCTTGCTGTTGGTGGCGGGGATGAGATCGTTGGGGGGATCAATGCGCTGATGAGTGAGTTTGCTTGTGTCGTGCTGACGCAGGATTGGCACCCGGCGGATCATTCCTCTTTTGCCTCTCAGCATGGGGCCGACCCGATGAGCATGATCGAGATGCCTTATGGCCCGCAGGTGCTTTGGCCAGATCATTGCATTATCGGCTCGAAGGGCGCCGAGTTTCATCCAGAATTAGACACTAACAAGGCCCAAATGATCATTCGTAAGGGCTTTCGGCGCGCGATCGATAGCTATTCTGCCTTCTTTGAAAATGATCATAAAACAGCCACCGGGCTTGAGGGATACCTGCGCAATCGCGGCATTGAGAGGCTGACGCTTGTTGGGCTTGCCACGGATTTCTGCGTTAATTTTTCGGCGGTGGACGGGGCCAATCTTGGCTTTGAGACGCAGGTAGATCAGAGCTTATGCCGCGCGATTGATTTTGATGGCTCGCTAGAGGCGGCGCAAAAAGGCATGATCGCGGCGGGCGTTTCGCTGCTTTGAACGGGGGTGGGCTTCGCGCTTGCTTGCTTGGCGCGCGGATGGTTTAACCGTGCCGTTCAGTAGCTCGGAGCCCCACAATGGCCGATATCGCGACCCGCGTTCATAATCACAAGTGGAAGATCGATCCGATCGTCCGCTCGCTGATTGATACCGATTTTTACAAGCTGCTGATGTGCCAGTCGGTGTTTGCCAACAATCGCGACACCCAAGTCACCTTTAGCCTGATCAATCGCACCAAGACGATCCGCTTGGCCGAGATGATTGATGAGGGCGAATTGCGCGAGCAGCTTGATCATGTCCGCTCGCTTTCTCTGACGCGGGGCGAAAGCACTTGGCTGCGCGGCAATATGTTTTACGGCAAGCGCCAGATGTTTCGCTCGGATTTCATGGAGTGGTTTGAGGGGCTGCGCCTGCCGCCCTATCATCTGGAAAAGGTTGACGGGCAGTTTGAGCTGACGTTTGAAGGCTCTTGGCCCGAGGTGATGCTCTGGGAAATTCCGGCGCTGTCGATCTTGATGGAGCTGCGCGGGCGCGCGGTTCTGAACACGATGGGCAAGTTTGAATTGCAGGTGCTGTATGCCCGCGCGATGACCAAGCTTTGGGGCAAGATCGAGACATTGCGCGATGTGCCCGATCTGCGGATTGCTGATTTCGGAACGCGCCGCCGTCACTCATTTCTGTGGCAGGACTGGGCCGTTCAGGCGATGATCGAGGGGCTTGGTGAAAAGTTTGTTGGCACGTCGAATTGCCTGATCGCGCAACGCCGCGATATTGAGGCGATCGGCACGAATGCCCATGAGCTGCCAATGATTTACGCCGCTCTGGCCGATAGCGATGAGGCCCTTCGCGAGGCGCCTTACAAGGTTTTGGCCGATTGGCACGAAGAGCATTCCGGCAACCTGCGCATCATCCTGCCCGACACTTACGGGACAGAGGGATTTTTGCGCGGCGCGCCGGATTGGCTGGCGGGCTGGACGGGCATTCGCATCGATAGCGGCGATCCTGCGACAGGTGCTGAGAATGCGATCAACTGGTGGAAATCGCGCGGCGAGGATCCGACCAAGAAGCTGGTGATTTTTTCTGACGGGCTTGATGTCGATAAGATCGTTGAGCTTCAGGCGCAATTTGCCGGGCGCGTTCGGGTTTCCTTCGGGTGGGGCACGCTGCTGACGAATGATTTCCGCGGGCTGGTGCCCGATGATGCGCTCGCGCCGTTCTCGCTGGTCTGTAAGGCGATTTCGGCCGACGGGCGGCCAACGGTAAAGCTCTCGGACAACCCCAATAAAGCGATGGGCCCAAAGGCCGAGATCGCCCGGTATAAGCGGGTGTTTGGGGTTGGGGAACAGGAGCGGGCGGAGGTTTTGGTTTAGTCTGCGTTGATTTCGAAGGCTTCGATGTAATCGCGGATGAGTGAAGGGATGATTTCGAGGCGAGGCTGATCCCTGAGCCAAGTTCTCCAAACTTCATGGCTAACATCTGAGCTTATACTTTTCGCAGTTAAGCACGTTTTCCAAGTTACATCGAAATAGCGGTCGGATTGATCATCGCGCTCATCAGTACGTAAATCGCGTGCGGGAAACGCTTTCTGCATATCCTCGATAGTTAAACTGGAAAATAGCGCTTTTTGGTATAGTTCTGAAGCTATTACTTTCATGACGAGTAAGCCAGCAATGACAAACTGGCGGCCCAAAACCTCTGGAATGGAGGGGGTTAGCGCCATTTCCGAAAGAATCTTCTGAACTTCTCGAATTGAGATGCCCGCGGATACGGATGGCCTGTTGAGGTAGACGAGCACAGCTTTTGTGAGCCTATGTTCAAGCTCCATTTCATTCGCCATGTGTTTGAAATATGCGAGCGCAGTTGTCGCTTTTACGCCGCCCTGGTCAACTTTATTCGGTAAGCTCATGGTTACAGAAATAAATTTCTGAAGGTATTTGCGTGCAGCTACGCCCTCTCCATAACGCGCACGAACACTGTTTTCGAGCTCACTTAGATTGACGCCCAAGATGAAGTGAACGTTTTCCACCTCAAAGAAATGTTTGATCACTTCGAGCATGGAAAGCGCATAGTCAGGGCGGCAGCGATCAAGTTCATCAATCGCAATGACAAGTTTGTTTGGCGGGCCTTCCTTTGGATTTGTAAGCTTTGTAATGGCTTCCTTGAAGCTCTTCATCGCAGCGCGCTTACCGTCCTCTTGCTTTAGGAAGTCCTCAGCTTGATCGGCCAGAGCGCTGCCCGCGTTCTCGATCGCGTCAGCAGCAAGCTTATAGGCGCCGCCGGATGCGTAGTTTGCACCAGCCGAAACGAGCGTTCGAATAGTCGGAACCGCAAGAATGCGCGCGGCCGTTTTTACTGTTTCCCAGATGGGGGCTAGCTTCTTATCGGATTTAAGCCGCTCTCCGATCACGGTTGTTAGTGAAACAAGCGGCTCATCCAGAAAATCATTCTCAAAGGCATCGAAGTAGATCGTTTTGGCCGAGTTGCTTTTGTCGAGGATATGCGCCCCGACCCAGCATTTCAGGAAATAGCTTTTCCCGCTTCCCCATTGGCCATCCAAGGCGATAACCATCGGGTCTTCAATCCTTTCGACCAAGGCGGAGACCTGCTTGCCAAACGCCGCGCGGTTGAACAGGTCTGGCTCTGGAAAGCCCTGTTTGTAGAGTTTGATTTTTGGGTCAGGCGGGAAGAGCTTCATGGACACAACTACAACTTTTTAAAATTCTCTTGGTTCAGGGTGCGAGCAATTAACTGATGCGTCAAGCACCCTAATCCTCCCCCTCCACACGCCCCCGAAGCGCCTTGACCTCTCCGCGGACTTTCTTGGCTTTGATCCGCCGCTTTACTGATCCGTAGGTTGGCTTGGTGGCGATGCGGCGTTTTGGGGCGGTGAGGGCGCCGCGGATGAGGGCGGCAAGGCGTTCGCGGGCGATGTCGCGGTTGCGGGCTTGCGAGCGTTCTTCGCTAACTTGGATGATGATCGCGCCTTCTTTGGTCCAGCGGCGGCCGGCGGCGCGGCGCAGGCGGCGTTTGACCGCATCGTTCAAATTGGGAGATCGCTCGGCCTCGAAGCGCAGCTCGACCGCTGTACTCACCTTGTTAACGTTCTGCCCGCCGGGGCCGCTCGCGCGAATGAACTGCTCGGAAAGCTCCCAATCCTCAATCGCGATTTGATCGGTGATGCGCAGCATTTGGGCCTCTCGGGGCTTTAAAGACTTTAAAAAAGGGGGTCTGAAAACTTGTAAGAGTTTAAAGAAATGGGGGCAAAGGAAAAGGGCTGCCAAGATGCGGCAGCCCTTCGAGATTCATGGAAGATGGGCCAGTTAGGTTGCCCAATCAAGAGTGATTTGCCTGCAGGGTTGCCCGCTAAGCGCTTGTCCCCTTGATCATTCTGAACCCTCTTTCCAACATCGTCTCTGACACTGGACCACCTCCTTTCAATTCGTTTCCGTTAAGGGGATGGTGCCATAGATTTGGTATAAGTCAAAAGAAATTATACAACCTGTGCGGTGAGCCGCTTCACAATCACGCGAAACGGCACCAAAACGAGCAGGGCCAGAACGAGCTTTACGCCCCAATCGGCCAGCGCCAAAGTGACCCAAAGCGGGGCGTCTGGGCCGGTTAGAAGCAAGGGTGCGCTGTCTTGTGCCCACATGATTTCCTCATTCGCGGCGGCCGAGAAAAACGGCATGGATGCAGAGAAGGCGATGGTGAAGAAAATCGCCGTATCAAGCGCGGATCCAATGATCGAAGAGGCCAGCGGCGCGCGCCACCAAGTGCCACTGCGCAGGCGATTAAATACAACAACATCAGTGAGTTGCGCGATCAAGAAGGCGATGGCCGAGCCGATAGCAACACGAAGGGCGACAGCCGCGCCCGTGATGCCCGGTGCGAATTCGATGGTGATTTGGGTGCCGATGAGCGAGCAGATGATGCCCGCGATGAAGCCTGCGAAAATCACTTTGCGCGCAGCATTTGCGCCGTAGACGCGGTTCATCACATCCGTGACGAGAAAGGCAATCGGATAGGTGAAGGCGCCCCAGGTGAGAAGCCCGTCAAGTATCAGAAATTGCACGAGAATATTAGAGGCGACCACGACAGTGGCCATGGCGATGATGCCATAAAAGATACGCATGATATTATCCGTTTTATCAAGGTTGCGGAGACTTGGCCCCGAATGGGACGGGCGGCTGATACCGCTATTCTGTGGCCTCTACAAGGGGCTCCGTCAGGGCATATTCAACAATCTCATTGCGTTGGAAGGCGCGGAAATTGTTGTCGGAAACCATTGTGAGGCGGATGTTTCCCTCACCATCGCGCCAGACGGAGATGCCTTCAAGATTGTCGTGCAGGCCGAGCGGGGATTGGATCAAAAGGCGTTCATCGGTGAGGGATTTTTTGCCCATTTCAAAGCTGCGCACGCGGGATGTGAAACCCAGAAGTATCAGAGATCGTTCAAGAATATAGAGCCTGCCATCGGGGCCAATGTCTGCGCCGACGAGGAGATAATCGCCACTGCGCGGCACTGCAAAGGGCTGATCCCAACGCCCGTTTTTGAAGCGATAGACCGGGAAGGGGCGGGTGATTTCGCCGGAGCGTTCTGGCATCGTATAGAGCGTGCCGTTCCTATCTATCGCGAGGGCTTCGAGGGAGGAATTGTTTTGCATGTCTTTGAAATCAGGGTGGCGCGGCAGGGCCACGGCATCGCTATGCGGCGTGGCATAGGACCAGACGCGATGTTCGCTTTCAAAGGAGATGTAGATCGTGCCATCGCTGGCCAATGCGAGCCCTTCGGAATCATCGAAGTAGCGCGGCATTTCGGGGCCGTTGAGCCCGTGAAGCTTTGAGATTTCAAAATCGGTCATGCCGATGATTTTGCTGTCTTTTCGGGTGAAATTGCCGGTTGCTATGGTGCCGCGATCCGAGACGGCGGTAAAGCTCAGCCCATCTTCGCCAAGTTCAATGCCAGAGAAGCCGCCGAACGCGGGATCAGGATCGCTCCAGGCAAAGCTGCTCACAAAGCGCGCTTGGGGGGCGCTTTGTGACTGGGCAAAACTTGGTCCGATGCTTGTGAGGATCGCCGCGGCGATCAGCGTGCGGAAAGAACGCCGGAACATTGTTGTGGCAGATCAGCAAGGGTGAGTTCGCGGCGCGGTTTTGGCGGCGGCGCGTTTGGATCGCGTGGCTTTGGGGGGGGTGGGTTGAGAATATCATTCACCCATTTTTGCGCATCTGCGCAGCCGTCGCCCGCTGGAGGTGGCGCTTGATCAACGCAGCCTTTTGCCCCGCGCGGGCAGTTCAGGCGAACGTGAAAATGGTAATGATGTCCGTACCATGGGCGGATTTTACGCAGCCAGCTGCGATCGCCTTTTTCGTCCTTACACATCTGCACTTTGGCGCCGGGAAAGACGAAAATGCGCGCTACAGCCGGATCGGATGCCGCCGCTTTGAGCACTTGGTGATGCTGGGGGGTCCAACTTTCATTCACATAGGCCCCTTTGGCGCGGCGCATGGAGATCGAGGAGATATTTTCCCGCTCGGTCGCGCTGAGGTTAAGCCGCGCGGGCGGGAGCATCCAGATATCGGCATCAAGGCCAAGCTGATGTGAGCGGTGCCCGGTAAGCATCGGTCCGCCGCGTGGCTGCGAGATATCGCCGATATAGAGCCCTTCCCAACCGGGCTGTTTTGCGGCCTTGGCGCTGAGCCGTTTGAGGTAGGCGATCATTTCGGGCTGGCCCCAATTGCGGTTGCGCGACAGGCGCATTGCTTGCCATGTTGGGCCAGTTTCGGGAAGCTGGACCCCGCCTGCCTGGCACCCGTTTGCATAGCCGCCGTAGGGCGCATGGGGCTGGGATGAGCCGCGTTTTGCCGCGCCAAAGAGTTGTTTGGCGGGCTGTGAGTTGCTTTTTGAAACGGTCGGCTGATGGGCCGGTTGGGGTACATCTGGCGCGCCAGAGCAGGCTGCGAGAAGCAGACCGAGGGCAATTACTCTTGTGATCCGGGCCATTCTTTTGCTCCTGCGCCATTAGGTTTCACCCAGATTAGCAGGATCAGGCCCAGAAGAAAAAGTACAATCAGTGGCGAGATGCCCAAGCGCTGTGATCCGGTGAAATCCGTCATAAGCGCGATGGCCCCTGGCGCGATGAAAGAGGTCGCTTTTCCGGCGAGCGCATAGAGCCCGAAAGCTTCGGTCATCCGCTCTGGGTTGGCTTGGCGCACCATCATCGAGCGGCTGGAGGATTGGATCGCGCCGCCCGCAGCCCCGATCAAGCAACCGCAGATGTAAAATGCGATATCGGGCATGGCCGAGCCTGCTTCAACGGGGATGAAAAGAACCGAGCTGCGGGTGATGGTGACAACGGTTATGGCAACGGCCGTAAGCACGATAATACAGACAAGGATCACCGGTTTGGGGCCAAAGCGCCCATCCGCTTTGCCACCGATCCAAGCAAAGATAGCGCCGGTGATGGCCGCGAGAATACCAAAGATACCAATGTCTTGGGCTTCCCAGCCAAGGGCGCCGAATGCATAGATGCCGCCAAAGGTATACATCCCGTTCAGAGCATCGCGGTAAAACATTGAGGAGAGCAAATAAGCCGAAAGGCCTTTTTGGCTTGGCAGGCTTTCCAGAGTTCGGCGCAGATCGCGCAGGCCCTGCACAAAGGAGGTTTTGATCCGGGCCGCATCGCGCGGCGCGTCTTTCACCCAAAGGAAGAAAGGGATCATAAACAGCCCATACCAGAGCGCAGAAAACGGCCCAACAAAGCGCGTGCCTTCGCGGGCTTCTGGATCAAGGCCAAGAGCAGGGGCGAGGCCAAGGAAGGTTTTGCCTTCTGAGTTTTCGGCAAAGAAAAACAGGGTCAGGACAAGCGCGAGAATGCCGCCGACATAGCCCCAAGCCCAGCCGTTGCCGGAGATACGCCCAACTTCTGAGGGGCCGCCAAGCTCTGGCAGCATGGCGTTGGTGAAGATCGTTGCCAGCTCCATGCCGATCATGCCAATGCCAAAATAAAACAGGGTCATCTTTACGTCGAGCGCACCGGGAGCGGCGAGCCAAAGGCCTGTACAGCCGATAACATAAAGCGCTGAAAAGCCCCAAATCCAAGGCAGGCGGCGCCCTGAGCTGTCCGCGATAGAGCCAAAGATCGGCGCGAGCACCGCGATGGAAAGCCCTGCAACCGTTAGCCCGTATCCCCAATAGGCTTGGGCCTCGGCTTTGGCGGCGGTTTCGGCCATGCCTGATGCCATCAATTGATCCGAGACAATCTCAGCGAAATAAGGGCCAAAGATGAAGGTCAGGAGCAATGTCAAAAAGGGCTGGCTCGCCCAATCAAACATCATCCAGCCCCAAACGCGTTTGCGCATTGTCACTTCAGCCATTGTTTCTATCCCCTCCAGCACTGGCTGGATAGAACAGGCAAAGTGTCACTGGCGCAATAGACTTGTGCGATTTGGGGCGTTTAGCTGCGCTCTGGTGGCCAGGGGCGGGCGGCTTCGGCCTCGATCCAAGCGTTGATCCAGGCGGGCAGCTCGGGGCTTTTGGGATCGACATTCAGCAGTTTGGCAAGATGATGCGGATCAACGATGCCCTCTTTGCCAGCGACCGCCACACGGTAGATCGCCTGATTGGCGCATTCGCCATCCGTTTTCCAAATCGACTGTTCGACATAGACAAAGCGCTTGTCCCAGCCCAAAACGCGGCTTTGCGTCTCAAAGCGATCAAAGGCCTTGATGCGCCGCCGATAGCGGACAATGACCCCAGCCATCGCCACGCTCAGACCGTCGCGGCGCACAATGCCAAACATGCCGGTGCGCATAAACATCGGGATACGTGCCAGATCGAGCAGGCTCAGCGTGCGCCCATTGTTGAGCTCTAACGCGAAATCGAGATCCCAAGGCCAGCAGATATGCTGCGATATATGTGCCTCGCCGATCTTAATCTGCGGGGCGTTACGGAATTTAAAGATTTCTTTGGCAAGGCGTATGAATGGAAACATGCGATTTGTTTCCGTTTCTTTTTTGGGGGCGTCAACGGGGACGTAACGGCACAGATGCCTTGCAAGGGCGCGCGTGAGCCCATAGATAAACGGTTGATCAAAAACCAGTCAGGATGAATGCCACATGGGCTCGCTCTATACTATTTCGATGAACATCCTTTACGTCGTCCAAACGATCATGATCGTCCATATCATCATGAGCTGGTTGATAAATTTCCAAGTTCTCAATCTGCGCCAGCCGCTGGTGTATCAAATTTGGGACGGGTTGAATCGCTTGCTTGAGCCGATGTATAGCCGCATTCGCCGCTTTTTACCGCCTATGCAAGGGATTGATCTCGCGCCGCTAGTGGCCTTTTTGATCATTATGTCATTGCGGACCATTCTTATGCACAACAAAGACTTCTTCTATTAGGCGCGCCTGCTAGGGCTTGTTTGCGCGCGGCCTTCATGGGATGACCTGTCTCTAACAAGAGCAGCTTTACCCATAACAATCCGCGCAGGCCAATGTCCTCAGCCGAAACGCTTCTTTCCTCTGTCTTTGGCTTTGGCGAATTTCGCCCGGGCCAACAAGAGATCGTGAGCGCTGTTGCCGCGGGCGAGAACGTTTTGGCGATTATGCCAACGGGTGGCGGGAAATCTCTTTGCTTTCAATTGCCCGCTTTGATGCGTGAAGGGGTCACGGTTGTGATCTCGCCGCTGATTGCCTTGATGCGCGATCAGGTGCGTGCGCTGCGCGAGGCAGGCGTTGCGGCGGGGGCGCTGAATTCTGGCAATTCGGATGAAGAGACGGATGCGATCTATGCAGCGCTTGAAGCGGGTGAGCTGAAGCTTTTGTACATGGCGCCAGAGCGGCTGGCTTCGGGGGGCACGCTCAATTTGTTGCGCCGGATCAATACAAGCATGATCGCGGTCGATGAGGCGCATTGTGTTTCGCAATGGGGCCATGATTTTCGCCCAGATTATCTGCGTATTGGTGCGCTGCGCGAGGCGCTTGATGTTCCGCTTGCGGCCTTTACTGCGACGGCGGATGAAGAAACCCGGGCCGAGATAATCGCGCGGCTTTTTGGCGAGCATATACCGCAGACGTTTTTGCATGGATTTGATCGGCCCAATATTCACCTCGGCTTTGCTGTCAAAGATGGGCCGCGGCGCCAAATTCTTGAATTCGCCGCAGCGCGCAAGGGGCAATCGGGCATTGTGTATTGTGGCACACGCGCCAAAACCGAAACGCTTTCCCAAGCGCTGCGCGAAGCGGGCCATTCATCGGCGGCCTATCACGCAGGGCTTGATCCTGATCTGCGGCGCGATGTTGAGCGGCGCTTTCAGCAGGAAGACGGGCTGATTGTTGTGGCCACGGTGGCTTTTGGCATGGGGATTGATAAGCCGGATATTCGCTGGGTCGCGCATGCAGATCTGCCCAAAACGGTTGAAGGGTATTACCAAGAGATTGGCCGCGCTGGGCGGGATGGGGCACCTGCGCAAACGCTGACCTTGTTTGGCCCCGATGACATTCGCTTTCGCCGCAGCCAAATTGATGAAAGCCCTGCGCCACATGAAAAACGAGCGGCAGATCATGCGCGGCTGAATGCTTTGCTGGGTTTGGCCGAGGCACAAAGCTGCCGGCGTATTTCCTTGCTTGGCTATTTTGGTGAGAGGGGAACCAAGCCCTGCGGCAATTGCGATCTTTGCGATACGCCGGCCAAATTGTTCGATGGAACAGAGGCGGTGCGCAAAGCGCTCTCGGCCATTTTGCGCACGGATGAGACCTTTGGCGCGGGCCATTTGATTGATATTCTGATGGGCAATGAAACCGAAAAAGTGCGCCAGCGTGGGCATGGGGATTTGCCGACCTTTGGTGTTGGGCGCGAATATGATCGGCGCCAATGGAATGCGATTTTTCGCCAGATGATGGGGCAAGATTTGATCCGCCCCAATCCAGAGCGCCACGGCGCCTTGTTTATGACCGATCCTGCGCGCCCGATCCTGCGCGGCGAAGCCGAAGTTACTTTGCGCCAAGACACGTTTCAAAAAGCGGGCAAGGGCAGCGCAACCCGGGTGAAAGCTTTGGTGAGCGAAGAAGATGCGCCGCTTCTTTCGGCACTTAAAGCAAAGCGGCGCGCGCTTGCGGAGGATGCAAAAGTCCCGGCGTATATCATTTTCAACGATAAAACGTTGATTGATATGGCGGAAAAGCGGCCTGAAACCCTGGATGCAATGGCGGGGATTACCGGCGTTGGAGCGACCAAGCTTGAGCGATATGGCGCCTTGTTTCTTGAGGTGATTACTGGTGCCGCCCCTGCGCCTGTGCATCCCAAACGGCGCGCTTTGGCAACGCGGGGCGATGCGGGCGCGATTTTTGATCTGTTGTTTGAAGCCCAAGTTGATTTGGCGCGCGGCGATTGCGGCACGCAAAAACCGCTTTCCTGTAGCACGACCCATTTGACCAAAATCGTTTCGCAAAAGCCGCGTGATTTGGCTGGGCTAGAGCGCATATTGGGCGATAAGCGCGCCGCTCGTTTTGGCGCGGCGTTTTTGGATATTTTGCACGCTGAGTAAGCGTTGAATCAGGAATGCGCAGACTGGCTGTCTTTGGGTTTTGCGGCTGGTTGAACCGGTTCACCCAGGGGGTTTTCCCATGTGGTTTCGGGCAAGGATTCGGGCGCATCCATCGGTGTCAGCGCGTTTGGATCCTCTGGCGTTGTGTTGACGGCGGGCGCAGGAATATCCTGTGTGTTTGGCGGTGTGATATTGGCGTCTTGGATGGTTGAGGAGACCATCGCATCAATCGGGTCGCTCTTCGCTAGGCTTTGCTGCATCTCGTTTTGCGCGGGGTTGAGCGCGGGCGGGGTGGCGTGCTCTGTTTCGTTCACTTCGAGTGGTGTTTGAACAGGCGCGCAGTCTTGCGGGCGCTCCGCCTCGATGCGCTCAATGATCGCGGCTTTGCGCAGCGGTTTGGTCAGGTAGTGATCCAGCCCTGCGGCAAGAATTTCTTGATCGTCGCCAGCCATCGCATGGGCTGTCAGAGCAACGATGGGGATATGGCCGCCGCTTTGTGCTTCGAGCGCACGGATTTGTCTTGTGGCTTCTTTGCCATCGACTTCGGGCATTGAGATATCCATGAAAATCAAATCAGGCGCAGTGCTTTGATAAAGCGCGATGGCTTCGCGGCCGTTATTGGCGAAGGTGAGCTCAATATCGAGGGTTTTGACCATCTTTTTGAAGACGAGCTGGTTTGTTTTGTTGTCTTCGGCGGCAAGGATGCGCATTTTGCGGCCGGTTTCAGCCGGTAGGATCGGTTCTGGCGCGGCGGACGGCGCGGCTTCAATTGGCGCTGTGCTCTCGTTAATTTGTGGTGCGGGATCCGCTTCAAGGGGCAGGTTTTCGGGCGCGGCTTGGAGGATCGGGGTTTCCGCAATGGGAGGGCTGATCGTGGTTGGGCTGTGCTCTACTGCTTGTTGCGGCATATCAGCGGGCGCGACGGGCGCATCGGGCGAAGGAAGCGCTGTGGGGAGAGGTGCAGCGGCGGCCTCGATCACTGGCGTATCTGGGTTTTGTATTGGTGCGGGGAGATCGCACAAACTATGGGTCAGATCGCGGCGCAGCAGGGGCTTTTGCAGCATTTTCGTTCCCTGAAGGTTGAGCTTATTTGCCGAAACGGGGCCCGCCGTCATTAGCAGAATGGGCACATCGCCTTGCGCGGCGCGGATATCCTCGACCAGGGCATGGATATCTATGCCGGGAAGCGCGTGATCAATGAGGTAGACATCGCCCTGCGCTGGCCAAGCTTGGCGCAGCGCATCATGGCTGCCAAATTCGCTAACCTCGAGGCCAAGGCGGCGCAATTGCTTTTCGAGGATGGTGCGATGGGCCTCTTGATGATCAATCAAAACCGCGCGGCGCATCCAGCCTGGCAGGGTGTTGGTCTGCGTGTTTGTGGCTTCGGCGACCGGCATTGTGACGTGAAAGGCAAAGCAAGAGCCATTCCCATAATCGCTTTCGGCCCAGATTTCACCGCCCATCAAGAGGACCAATTCTCTGGTGATGGCAAGGCCAAGGCCGGTGCCTTCAAATTTGCGGTTGCGCTCATCTTCGACCTGATTGAACGAGCCAAACACATGTTCGATCATATCGAGCGGGATGCCGATGCCGGTATCTTCGACAGAGATATGCACGCTCTCTTGAGAGCCATCCCCTTGGGGCAGGCCAACAGCACGGATCAGCACATGGCCTTTTTCGGTGAATTTAACAGCGTTGCCGATCAGATTGATCAGGACTTGGCGAAGGCGCCCCGGATCGCCCACAAATTTGGCCGGCAGGAACATATCGAAATCGATGATCAGATCGACGCCTTTTTCATGCGCCGCAGGTTGAAGCAGGATAACGACTTCATGAATGCAGCGCTCCAGATCGAATTCTTCGGGGTGCAGGGTGAGTTTTTCAGCCTCAATCTTGGAGAAATCGAGCACGTCGTTGATCAGGCCTAGCAGTGCTTCGCCAGAGCTTTTGATTGTGTTGACATAGAGCCGTTGCTCTTCATCCAAATCGCCCTCGGTCAGCAATTCGGCCATGCCGACAACCCCATTCATTGGCGTGCGCAATTCATGGCTCATATTGGCGAGAAAGGCGGATTTGGCGCGGTTGGCCGCTTCGGCTTTGTTGCGGGCTTCTTTGAGCTCGCTTTCATATTTGATCGTATCGGTGATATCGAGCGCGAGCGAAACCATATCGCCATCGCGCGACCGGCGATCAATGCATTTGATATAGGTCCCATTCCAGAGGCGGATTGTGACGGGTTCAATCACTTCGCCATACCAACGGGTTAGCGCCAAATCGATCCATTCACGGCGGGTAAATTTGCCTGTGTCGACAAGCCCTTCATCGACCATCAGATGCACGACTTCTTCGTAAGAAATTCCCGTTTGCACCATTTCGAGATCTTCAAACAGCGCAAGATAGGCGCCATTCGCGGCAATCATGACATCTTTTTTGTCATAAACAGCAAAACCATCTTCAATCGTTTGGACCGAATCCCAGAGGCGGCGCTCTGCTATTGTGACGGCGTGATTGGCGCGTTCAAGATCCTCAAGCACCTGATCATTGCGCCCACGCAAGACTTCGGTTTCCTCGCGTTTGACGATAATTTCGTTGGAAAGGCTGCGGGCATGCTTGGCAAGCTTTTGATTTGCCTCAAAAAGTTCGGCCTGCTTGGATTGAAGCATCCGCTCGGCGGCCAACCGTGCGCGGCGTTCATGTGCAAAATTCTCAGTCTGGCTCATGCCTATTCTCTCCGTCAGTCGCAGGCGGTTTCTGGCGCTGCGTTTCCGCATTTTGGCGCAAGGGAATGAACAGGGCCTTAACCGAGATGAATGAGCGGCGCGGGGAATCATTTGATCCGGCGGGCAGGGCTGTGCGAGCATGGGCATATTGTAAAAAGGAGATTTCGATGCGCTTGGTTTCGCGAGGGTTTGCTGCTTTGGCTGCGGTACTGGTTATGGTGCTTCCGGCGTTTGCCGAGGGGCCGATCCCAGAGCGGCGCATCGCCATTTCGCGCAATGTGGATTTTTATGGCGCGGATCTTGCCAATATTTTCGATGTGACTTTGGAAGCCTGTCAGATCGCCTGTCTGTCCAATGCGCGATGCGAGGCCTTTACCTATAACAGCCGCTCGCAGGCCTGTTTTCCCAAATCGTCGATTTCTGAGCGGGTCGAATATGAGGGCGCGATTTCGGCGCAGGTTTTGGCCAGTGATCCAAAGGTCTTGGCGCAAGCAGATGCGCGGGCGGGCGAGTTGAGCTTTTTGAGCAGCGGTGATTTGGCCCGGGCGCGCGATATGGCGGATTCATTGCCGCGCGATCATGCGGTGGGGGCTTGGAGCGTTGAGGATTTTCTGCGCAGTCAGCAAAAGGCACGCAATGAGGATCGTTTGAGCGATGCGCGCTGGTTTACCGGGGCTGCAATTGTTTTGTCGGATGCGCCTGATCTTTGGGTCGATTATGCAGTGCAATCACTTGAATTTGCTGCGACGCGCAAGAACGATAAGCGCAAGTATCAGCTGTCTGCTATTGATGCGTCGATCAATGGGTATTTACGGGCGGAATCCGCGCCCATTCGGGCCTCTGCTTTGGCGGTGATGGCGCAAGCGTTTGAGACGCAGGGGCGGGGCCGCGATATGATCCCGGCGCTGCGATTGGCCCAAGCGTTGCAGCCTCGTGATGATACGGCGCGCGCTTTGGATAAGGCGATAGGAAAATATGGGTTCCGGGTGATTGAGCACCGGGTGGATAGCGATGCCGCGCAGCCGCGGATTTGTGCGGAGTTTTCGCAAAGCTTGGTAGAGAGCGGCGTTGATTACGAGCCCTTTGTGCAGGCCGAGGAAGCGGGACTTATTGCCGAAGCAGACGGGCATCAGCTTTGTTTATCTGGCGTCAAACACGGCGCGCGCTACCGCGTGACTTTGCGCGAAGGGCTTCCGGCCGCATCGGGCGAAGTTTTGGCGCGTTCTGTTGATTTGGTGCTTTATGTGCGCGATCGCGAGCCGAAGGTTTGGTTTCCGGGGCGGGGCTATATCCTGCCTGCGGGCGGGCCTGTGGCCTTGCCGCTTTCGGGGGTGAATGTAAGCGAGGTGGCGCTGGAGCTTTCGAAGGTTTCGGATCGCAATTTGGTGCGCGCTGTGCAGGAGGATTTCTTTGGTGCGCGCATGTCGTATTGGACGGGCAAGCAGTTTAACCGCGAGATCGCCCAAGAGATTTGGTCCGGCACGGGCACGCTTGAGATGCAGCTCAACACCGATGTAACGACCCGTTTGCCGATTGGCGAAGGGGCGGGGGCGCTTGAGCCGGGGGTCTATGTGCTTTCGGCGCGGGTTCCGGGCGCAGACGATTATGATGATCCAACAGCGACGCAGTGGTTTGTTGTTTCCGATCTGGGGCTGGCGACGATGCGGGGCACGGATGGGTTGCATGTGTTTGTGCGCGCGCTTGGTTCGGCTGATCCGTTGGAGGGCGCAGAGGTGACGCTGCTTTCGCAGGCAAATGCGGTGCTTGGAACGGCTATTAGTGATGCGCAGGGCTATGCGCTTTTTGCGCCGGGCTTGTCGCGCGGATTGGGGGCCAAAGCGCCTGCGATGGTGAGTGTAAAGCGGGCGGATGCTGCGGGGGAATTGGCTGATTTGGCATTCTTGCCGCTGGAGGGGCCTGCGTTTGATCTTTCAGATCGCGGCGTCGAGGGGCGCGCGCCAGCAGGGCCGATTGATGTTTTCCTAACAACGGATCGCGGCGCATATCGCGCAGGCGAAGTGATCCATGCAACGGCTTTGGCGCGTGATCCGCAGGTTGCTGCGCTTGAAGGCTTGCCGCTGACGGCTGTTTTGAGCCGCCCGGATGGGGTTGAGTATAGCCGCGGATTGGCGCAATCGGTTTTGGCGGGCGGGCATGTTTTTGCGCTGCCGATCGGGGCCACTGCGCCGCGGGGAACCTGGCGATTGGCGCTTTATTCGGATCCGCAAGCGCCTTCATTGGCCGAAGAGGTTGTTTTGGTCGAAGATTTCCTGCCCGAGCGGATTGATTTTGATCTGGCCTTGCCAGAGGGCGATTTGCAGGCCAGCGACCATGCGCCGCTTAGCATTGATGCGCGATACCTTTATGGCGCGCCTGCGGGCGGGCTTGAGATTGAGGGCGATGTTCAACTGATTGCAGCGCGCGGGCTTGCGAATTATCCGGGCTATCGTTTTGGTCGCCACGATCAGCGCTTTGATCCTATTGGTGCCGGGTTGCCAGCGGGCATGCGCACAGATGCGCTGGGCCAAGCGATTGTCGAGCTGCGCCTTCCTGCGATTGATCAAGAAGGCCGGGCAGCGCGCCCGCTTGAGGCGCGTATCACGGCGCGGATTTCTGAGGGTTCCGGCCGCCCGGTTGAGCGCGAAATCATCAGAGCCGTGGCACCGACAGGCGCGATGATCGGGATCAAACCCGCCTTTGAGGAGGAGCTGGGCGAGGGCGCATTGGCGCGGTTTGATGTTATCTCCTTGGGTGCAAATGGCGCGCCTGCGGCGATGGATATGGTTTGGGAAGTGAACCGGCTGACGACGAATTACCAATGGTATCGCTCGGGCGGCAATTGGAACTGGGAGCCGGTGACATCGCGCAAACGCATCGCATCGGGCGAAATCACCTCTTTGAGCGATGGTGCCCCGGTTCAGATCGAAGCCCAGACCGATTGGGGCCAATATGAGCTGCGCATTACCCGCGCAGATGGGGGCGCTTATACGGCGGGTTCTGTTGGGTTTTCGGCGGGTTGGTATGCAGCCGAGGGCGCAACGGATACGCCGGATATGCTGCAAGTATCCCTTGATGCAAAGGCTTACGCGGTTGGTGATACGGCCCGTTTGCGGATAACAGCGCGCGATGCGGGCAAGGCGCTGATTACGGTGATGTCAAACCGATTGATTGATATGAAAGCGGTTGATCTGGCCCAAGGCGAGAGCGAAATTGATCTGCCAGTGACAGATGAATGGGGTGCGGGCGCTTATGTTACGGCAACGCTTATTCGCCCGCTGGATCGGGCCGGTTCGCGCAATCCAAGCCGCGCTTTGGGGCTGGCTTATGCCCCCGTTGCGCCGGGAAAACGCGCGCTGAAAGTGGCCTTTGATATGCCTGCCGAGGCCGCACCGCGCGGCCCGATGGATATTGCCCTGCGGGTGAGCGGGGCTGCACCGGGCGAGCAGATCTTTGCAACGATTGCGGCGGTGGACGTTGGCATTCTCAATCTCACAGGGTTCACCGCCCCCGATCCAAGCGAATACTATTTCGGCCAGCGCCGCCTTGGCATGCGGCTGCGTGATATTTATGGACGGCTGATTGATGGCATGTCGGGCGCGATGGGAACGGTGCGCTCGGGCGGCGATGCGATGGCGCAGATGCGGATGCAATCGCCCCCGCCGACCCAAGAACTGATGGCGGCTTTCTCTGGCCCGCTTGAGGTTGGGGCGGATAGCATGGCGCGGGCGCAGATTGATTTGCCCGCGTTTAATGGGACTGTGCGCTTGATGGCTGTGGCCTGGTCTTTGAGCGCGGTCGGGCAGGCGGATACAGATATTCTGGTGCGCGATCCTGTTGTGCTGACCGCGACAGTGCCGCGCTTCATGGCGCCAGGGGATCGCGCGCGCATGCTGCTTGAGATCGCCCATGCAAAGGGGCCATCCGGGCCGATTGAGCTTGGCTTTGTCGCAGATGGATTGGCGCTTGATCTGCGTGGTCTCTCGCAAGACCTTGAGATCATAGAGGGCCAAAAGCTAGCACTCAACATCCCGTTTGAGGCCCTATCCCCAGGCGATCACAGTATCAAAATATCGCTCAAAACGCCGGGTGGTGAGCAGCTTTCACAGAGGATCGCGATGGCGGTTCGGCGCAACGATCCCGAGATCACCCAAACCCGACGCCTCTCTCTTGCGCCGGGCAAAAGCTTTACCCTGTCGCGGGATGTTTTTACCGGGCTTGCGCCGGGAACCGGGCGCGCCTCGCTCGCCATTGGACCGCTGGCGCGCTTTGATGTGCCGGGGCTGTTGCAGGCGCTTGATCGCTATCCCTATGGCTGCACCGAGCAAGTGACCTCGCGCGCTTTGCCGCTGCTTTATTTGGATGAGGTGGCGACAGCGATGGGGCTTGGTTCGCGCGATCAGGTGAGCCTGCGGATCAGCCAGGCAATTGGGGCGGTTCTGGCCAATCAAGATAGCAACGGGGCCTTTGGGCTTTGGGGGGCTGGCTCGGGCGATCTTTGGCTTGATGCCTATGTTTCGGATTTCCTCTCAAGGGCGCGCGCCCAAGGGCATGACATCCCCGATAAGGCCTTTCGCGGCGCAATGGATAACCTGCGCAACCGGGTAAACTATGCCGCTGATTTCGATGAGGGCGGCGGTGAGCTTGCCTATGCGCTTTATGTTTTGGCGCGCGAAGGGGCGGCCTCGGTTGGTGATCTGCGCTACTATGCGGATGTAAAACGCGATGCCTTTACAACGCCGCTTGGTGCGGCCCAGCTTGGCGCGGCTTTGGCGGCTTACGGCGATCCAACGCGGGCGGATCGAATGTTTCGCCGGGCGGGGGCATTGCTTGCGGATCAAGGTGAAGAGAGCCGCCAGACGTGGCGCGCGGATTACGGCACGCCTCAGCGCGATGCGGCGGCTGTTTTGACGCTGGCAGTTGAGGCAGGTTCTAGCGCGGTTGATCGCGAAAGCCTGAGTGCGCGCTTATCGCCCCGCGCAGGAACGCGCGCGCTGTCGACGCAAGAGCGCGTTTGGCAATTGTTGGCGGCAAATGCGCTTATCGGAGATGGTGGCGGGGCCGAGGGGATTTTGCTCAACGGCGCGGTGCCAAGCGGGCCATTGGTGCGCGCGCTCGATGATCAACCCGGCGCGCAAAACGCTGTGTTTGAGAACAGCTCCGCGCGCGATGTTCAGCTCACGCTGACAACCTTCGGCATCCCCGAAGTGGCCGAGCCAGCAGGCGGCAATGGCTATGCGATCAGCCGCGAATATTACTCTATGGAAGGGGCGCGGATTGATCCGGCAAATGTTGAACAAGGCGCGCGTATGGTGGCTGTGCTGAACGTTCAACCTTGGAGCAAATCAGAGGCGCGTTTGATGATCTCGGATCCGCTCCCGGCGGGTTTTGAGATTGATAATCCGAACCTGCTGCGCGCGGGCGATATTGCTGCGCTTGATTGGCTCAAAGTGATGCGCAACACTGAGACGACCGAGTTTCGCGCGGATCGCTTCTTGGCGGCTGTGGATTGGCGCTCGCAGGATGCGTTTCGCTTGGCCTATGTGGTGCGCGCGATCACGCCGGGTGCGTTTCATCATCCCGCCGCCAGCGTTGAAGACATGTACCGCCCAACGTTTCGTGCTCATAGCGAGACGGGCCGCGTTGTGATTGCGGCGCAGTAGGTCGGCATGGTGCACCGCGCGCTCATAGGGCTGGTTATCGCGCTGTTTCTGGCGGCTTTTGGGCGCGATCAGGCGGATGCTTGGATTGCGCGCACAGAACTTCCGGCATTGGTGCAACGCTATTCGCAAGAGGTGCTTGCACGCGATGGCACTTTGCTGCGGGCCTATCCTGTGGCGGATGGGCGCTGGCGGCTTCAGGGCGCCCTTTCGAGCACAGATAAGCGCTTTATCGAGATGCTGATCGCTTATGAGGATAAGCGGTTTTATCGCCATCATGGGGTTGATCCGATTGCCTTGATGCGCGCCTTTGGGCAGGCCGTGCAAAGCGGTGAGATCGTCTCGGGCGGCTCGACGCTAACAATGCAAGTGGCGCGGCTTTTGGAGGAAGGGCCAACGGGATCGTGGCGTGGTAAACTGCGCCAAGCGCGGGTTGCTCTCGCGCTTGAGCGCAGGCTGAGCAAAGCGGAAATCCTTGATCTCTATCTGGCGCGCGCGCCTTACGGGGGCAATCTTGAGGGGCTGCGCGCCGCCTCGCGTGCTTGGTTCGCCAAAGAGCCTGTCCGCCTGACCCCGGCTCAAAGCGCGCTGCTTATTGCCCTGCCGCAATCGCCCGCCGCGCGCCGCCCAGATCGCCATCCAGAGGCGGCGAAAGCGGCGCGGGATCGTGTGCTTTTTAGGCTCGCCGCAACGGGTGCGCTTTCAGCAGAGGAGGCTAGGGCAGCCCTGCGCGATCCGATCCCAATTTCGCGCCGTGCATTTGCGCAGTTGTCGCCCCATCTGGCGGATCGCTTGCGGGGCGAAAATCCAGACATGCCGCACATTCACACGAGCATAGATGCGCCGCTCCAAATCAAGGCCGAAGCATTGGCAGCACATGCTGCGCGCGCCTATCCCGATCTAACGGCAGCTATCATCATCGCAGATCACCAAAGCGGTGCAATCCGCGCCTATGTCGGCTCTGCGGGCTATCGGGATGCGCGCCTTGGCTATGTGAATATGGCCGCGGCAATCCGCTCTCCTGGCTCAACGCTCAAGCCGCTGATCTACGGACTCGCTTTTGATCAAGGCCTCGCTCACCCCGAAACTCTGATCGAGGATCGCCCAACCGCCTTTGGCAACTATGCCCCGCAGAATTTCGACGGGCGCTTTCGTGGAACCATCAGCCTGCGGGAGGCTTTGATGCAATCGCTCAATATCCCTGCCGTAGCCCTTACCCAAGCCATCGGTCCCGAGCGGCTAATGGCAGGCTTGCGCCGCGCGGGCACCACGCCGCAATTGCCAAGCTCAGACGCGCCGGGGCTTGCTGTCGCGCTTGGAGGTGTTGGCCTTTCGCTTGAGGATATGGTGAAGCTCTATGCAGGTATCGCGCGCGGCGGGCAAAGCATTGCACTTTCCCCGCAACCACAAACCTCAACCGGTTCGAGCGCGCGCATCCTCTCACCGGAATCCGCGTGGCATATCGGCAATATCCTCGCCCGGATTGCCCCGCCAGCGGGCGCCGCCCGTAATGGCCTCGCCTACAAAACAGGGACATCTTATGGCCACAGAGATGCTTGGGCGATTGGCTTTGATGGGCAGCATGTTATCGGTGTCTGGCTTGGCCGCGCAGATGGAACGCCCGTGCCCGGCGCCTTTGGTGGAGATCTGGCCGCACCGGTTCTGTTTGAGGCTTTCACCCGCCTCAAACCCTCATTTGAACCGCTGATTGCGCCGCCCCCAGCAACGCTGATCGCAAGCAACGCGATGCTTCCAACCCCGCTTCAACATTTCCGCCCGCGCGATGCCCTTTTCGCGGCACCATTGGATGCGCCAAAGCTGGCTTTTCCGCCAAATGGCGCTGTCCTTGCTGCTGCGCCTCGCTTGATTGCAAAAGTTGAAAAAGGCCGCCCGCCGTTTATCTGGCTGCTCAACGGGGCCGCTATCCAAAGCGCATCCTATGAGCGCCAAGCAGAACTGCCTTGGCCGGGAAGCGGTTTTTCCACGCTGGCTGTGATTGACGCAGATGGTAGGGCCGCGCGCGCCCGATTTGAGCTGGAATAAGCGCTCTATGTTTCAGGCCCGCTGACTTTTTCTTGGTGCCAATACTCCCGCCGGAGGCTCCTTTGGTAAGGGCCTTCGGCGAGAGTATTTTTACAAGGAAAAGCCGGCGTGTTCCGGGCTTCTTTGATTAGAGGCGCTCAATCGCGATGGCGATGCCTTGGCCGCCACCGATGCACATCGTGATCAGGCCGAGTTTCCCACCTGTACGTTCTAGCTCATACATCGCTTTGACGGTGATGATTGCACCCGTTGCACCAACTGGGTGGCCAAGCGCGATGGCGCCGCCGTTGGGATTGACTTTGGCGGGATCAAGATCGAGGCCTTTGTTGACCGCAAGCGCCTGTGCGGCGAAGGCTTCGTTGCTTTCAATTACGTCAAAGTCAGAGGCTTTGAGCCCGGTGCGTTTGAGCAGGTTTTGAACGGCTGGAATGGGGCCGATCCCCATGACCTCGGGGCGCACGCCTGCATGGGCATAGCCAACGATGCGAAACTTTGGCGTGAGGCCTGCTTCTTTGGCGGCCGAGGCGCGCGCGAGCACGATAGCGGCGGCCCCGTCGTTGATGCCGGAGGCATTGCCTGCTGTGACTGTGCCATCTTTTTTGAACACGGTGCGCAGGCCTGCGAGGGCCTCGGGGGAGGTGCTTTTGGGGTGCTCATCGGTTTCGAACAGCACCGTTTCGCGGCGCGATTTTATCTCAACAGGCGTGATTTGTTCTTTGAAGCGGCCTGCTGCGATGGCGGCGGCGGCGCGTTCTTGGCTGATCATCGCAAAGGCATCTTGCGCTTCGCGCGAGATGTCATGCTCAACCGAGACGTTTTCGGCTGTGACGCCCATGTGGCCTGTGCCAAAGGGGCAATGCAGGGTTGCGAGCATCATGTCTGTTGCGCCGACATCGCCCATTTTCTGGCCCCAACGGGCAGCGGGCAGGATGTAGGGCGAGCGGCTCATGCTTTCTGCGCCACCAGCAAGGCCGAAATCAGCATCGCCAAGCATCAGGTTTTGCACAACCGAAACGATCGCTTGTGCACCTGAACCGCAGAGGCGGTTGACGTTCATTGCCGGGGTGCCATCGGGGACGCCAGCTTGGATTGCGGCAACGCGCGAGAGATACATATCGCGCGGCTCTGTGTTGATCACATTGCCAAAGGCGACATGGCCGATGCGCGCGGCTTCAACGCCTGAACGCTCGATTGCGGCTTTGGCAACGGTTGTGCCGAGCTCGCAGGGCGGGATGTCTTTGAGGCTTCCGCCGAATGTTCCGATCGCTGTGCGTGCGCCGCCCAGAATGACGATATCTTCCATGGTTCTCTCCCTATTTGGGGCGCAGTTTAGCGCTTTGGGCGCAAGGGGCCAGTGGGAACGCAGCGTCTTTAGGGCGCTGGGGGAAGCAGGGGGCGGCGGGCGCCGTCTTCCAGGATGAATATATCGCGCCCTTCAATGACAGCTGCGGTGAGCGGGCGGCCATAGCCTGCGCCGCTATCCAGATCGACGCGGTTGGTGAAATGCTCGGGCGCGTCAAGCGCGGTATGGCCGTGGATGATCAGCCATTGGTGAGGTTCTTGGTGATCGAGGAAGCCTTGGCGGATCCAGATCAGATCGTCTTCCTCTTGGCTTCTGAGGGGGATGTTTGGCTTGATCCCTGCGTGAACAAAGAGGAGCGGCCCTGCCTCATATGTAAGGGGGAGAGATTCGATGAAATTGAGGTGAGTTTCGGGGATGGATTTGGCTGCGAGAGCCTGGGCTTCTTGGGGCGCGGTTTCGCTGGACGGGACGCCATAAGATTGGAGCGTTTCGGTGCCGCCCAAGCGCGGATCGAGCCAGCTGAGGCCGGAGGTGATGCGGGCGTCGTGGTGAATGCCTTGGCGCAGGAAGCGCGAGAACATGCGGTCGTGATTGCCTTTTAGGGTGATCCAAGGTTTGCCGTTCTGCGCGCCGGTGAGCAGCAGATCAATGACGCCTGCGCTTTCGGGGCCGCGATCAACGAGATCGCCTAAGTGAATGATCGGGGCTTCTTCATCGCCTATGCGCTTGCGATCTTCTGCAATGCGGGCATGGGCCGATTTGAGCATATCAATCTGGCCGTGGATATCACCGATCACGTAGTGGCGCATTCTAGGGCTTTCTTTGAGTATTTTTACCAAGAAAAAGTATTGGTATTTTGACTAGGCAACCATGTTGGGGCGTGGAGGTAAAGGGGATGTGAAAAGGGCCTCTCGCGCGGTGCGAAAGGCCCTTTGGATGGTTATGCGATTTTCCTTAAACGTCGAAGCTTAGGGCTTTGACTTGTTGGAAGAGATCGGAGGCTTCTAAGGTTTCGAGCAGCGCTTTTGGCGCGGCGTCATCAATGTAGAGAAGGGCGATGGCATCTTTGCTTTGCTCGGCGCGGCCAAGGGTAAAGTTGGCGATGTTTACGCCAGCTTCGCCGACCATTGTGCCGAGTTTGCCGATGATGCCGGGCACATCTTTGTTGGTGGTGTAGAGCATATGTGCGCCGATATCTGCATCGATGTTGATGCCTTTGATCTGGATGAAGCGCGGCTTGCCATCGCTAAACACGGTCCCGGCGATGGAGCGTTCGCGGGTTGCGGTTTTGATCGAGAGTTTGATGTAAGCGTCAAAGGCGCCCGATTTGTCTTGGGTGGTTTTGGCGATTTTCATGCCGCGTTCTTTGGCGATCACTGGTGCGGAGACCATGTTTACATCTGGGTTGCCGGCTTTCATGATGCCTGCCACCGCGGCGCATTCGAGCGCGGCGAGGTTCATTTTGGTAACCGAGCCATCGAAGGTGATGTTCAGCTCTGAGATGGGTTCATCTGTCAGCTGGCCGATGAAGGACCCGAGATGTTCTGCGAGCTTGACCCATGGGCCCATGACCTTGGCTTCTTCGGCTGTCACGGAGGGCATGTTGAGTGCGTTGGTGACGGCGCCTGTAAGCAGGTAATCCGACATTTGCTCAGCCACTTGCAGGGCGACGTTTTCTTGGGCTTCGGTTGTTGAGGCGCCAAGGTGCGGTGTGCAGACAACGTTGGGCAGGTTGAAAAGCGGGCTTTCTGTGGCGGGCTCTACCTCAAAAACATCAAAGCCTGCGCCGGCCACTTTGCCGGATTTCAGCGCGTCCGCGAGGGCGGCTTCATCGACAAGGCCGCCGCGGGCACAGTTGATGATGCGCACGCCGTCTTTCATTGACGCGATCGCTTTTGCATCGATGATTTTGCGGGTTTTATCGGTGAGCGGCACGTGGAGCGTGATGAAATCGGATTTGGCGAAAAGCTCGGCCAGCTCGACTTTGGTAACGCCCAGTTTGGCGGCGCGTTCGTCCGAGAGGAAGGGATCATAGGCGATCACTTTCATCTTCAGGCCAAGGGCGCGATCACAAACGATGCCGCCGATATTGCCCGCGCCGATCACGCCGAGCGTTTTGTTGGTGAGCTCAACGCCCATGAATTTGGATTTTTCCCATTTGCCCGCATGTGTGCTGGCCGAGGCTTCTGGAAGCTGGCGCGCAACAGCGAACATCATCGCGATGGCGTGCTCGGCAGTTGTGATCATGTTGCCAAATGGTGTGTTCATTACGATCACACCTTTTTTCGAGGCAGCAGGGATATCAACGTTGTCCACACCAATCCCGGCGCGCGCCACGACTTTGAGGTTGGTCGCGCCTTCAAGAATTTTCTCGGTGACTTTGGTGGCCGAGCGGATGGCGAGGCCATCGTATTTGCCGATGGCGGCAAGCAGCGCGTCTTTGTCTTTGCCAAGGTTTGGTTCGAAATCGACCTCAATCCCGCGATCGCGGAAAATCTGAACGGCGGTTTCGGAAAGCTTATCGGAAACGAGAACTTTGGGGGCCATGATGCGGCTCCTTTATGAATGGATTTGAAGGGGTTGGCGGCCCGGATTGGGGCCGCCGAAAGGGGATTATTGTGCGTCGATTTCGGCGTTGAACGCGAAGTCGAGCCAAGGCATCAGGGCTTGAAGATCGGAAGTTTCCACTGTGCCGCCACACCAGATGCGCAAGCCAGCAGGCGCATCGCGATAGGCGCCGATATCAAGGGCAACGCCTTCTGCCTCAAGGCGTTTTGCAACGGCCTTGGCGAAGGCTGCACCGTCTTTGATGCGCGCATCCGTGAACTTGAGGCAAACGGATGTGTTGGAGCGGGTTGCCGGATCAACGGCAAGGAAATCGATCCAATCATGGGCCTCAACAAAGGCCGCGATGGCGGCTGTATTAGCATCCGCGCGCGCGATCATGCCTTTGAGGCCGCCAACAGATTTCGCCCATTCGAGCGCTTGGAGGTAATCCTCAACCGCGAGCATCGAGGGGGTGTTGATCGTTTCACCAACAAAGATGCCCTCGATCAATTTGCCGCCTTTAGTCATGCGAAAAATCTTTGGCAGGGGCCAAGCGGGCGTATAACTCTCAAGGCGCTCAACGGCGCGGGGCGACAGGATGATCATCCCGTGAGCCGCTTCGCCGCCAAGCACTTTTTGCCAGCTGAAGGTTGTTACATCGAGTTTGTCCCAAGGCAGATCCATGGCAAATGCTGCCGAGGTTGCATCGCAAATTGTCAGGCCTTCGCGATCCGCAGGGATTGCATCGCCATTGGGAACGCGCACGCCGGATGTTGTGCCGTTCCAGGTAAAGACAACGTCTGTGTTGAAATCGACAGTGGCCAGATCAACGATCTCGCCATACTCGGCCGTTTTGACTTCGGCCTCGATTTTGAGCTGTTTGACAACATCCGTGACCCAACCAGCGCCAAAGCTTTCCCAAGCAACCATCGTTGCCGGGCGCGCGCCAAGCATCGACCAGAGCGCCATTTCAACCGCGCCCGTATCAGAGCCGGGAACGATGCCGATGCGGTAATCCGCTGGGATGCCGAGGATCTCGCGTGTGTTCTCGATCGCGGCTTTCAGCTTGGCTTTGCCAACGGCTGCACGGTGCGAACGGCCAAGGGGCGCATCCGAGAGATTATCGAGCTTGAAAACGGGGGGTTTGGCACATGGGCCAGAAGAGAAGCGCGGATTGGCCGGGCGCGCTGCCGGAGCTTGAGTAGCCATTGATGCTATCCTTACAGATATGTTGCCTCTCGTTGGGGAGAGGTGTCCCGCCTCGGCATTTACGTGGCCGCGTGGGCTTTCACAAGAGGGTAATCGCGGCTATAGGCCACAAAAGCGCGGCTGTTTCGCCGCAAAATGTCACTATCGGAAACTTGCCGGGAAGATTGCCCATGTTTATTGCGACTTTGCTAACATCGCCGAGAAATCCTTCGCTTGATCGCGCCGCCGTTGAGGCGCTGCGCGATGCTTGGGGCGGGGGCGAGGCGCAGTGGCTTGCTGTTGGCGAGGCGGCGGAATTTGCGCTTAGCGCGCTGCCATCGAATCGCTGGGATGTATGGGCCGGGCTTCAGGCGCAGGGGATTGATTTGATCGTGCAACCAAGCGCGGGGCGGCGCAAAGCGATGCTTCTGGCCGATATGGACAGCACGATGATCCAGCAGGAATGCATTGATGAGCTGGCCGAAGTTGCCGGTGTTGGCGCGCGGGTTCGCGAGATCACAGCGCGCGCGATGAATGGCGAGCTGGATTTTGACGGGGCGCTGAAAGAGCGCGTTGGTTTGCTGGCGGAGTTGCCAGAGGAGGTGATTGCGCAGGTGATTGCAGAGCGGATCACCCTGATGCCCGGCGGGCGCGAGCTGATCGCGACGATGAAGGCAAACGGCGCTTATTGCGCGCTGGTTTCTGGCGGGTTTACTGCCTTTACGGCGCATATCGCCGCCACGCTTGGCTTTGATGAGAATCGCGCCAATACGCTTCATGTCGAGGGCGGCAAGCTGACCGGAACTGTCGGAATGCCGATCCTTGGGCGTGAAGCGAAAGTGGCGGCGCTTAAGGAAATCACCGCGCGCCTTGAGCTATCGCACGCGGACGTTATGGCGGTTGGGGACGGCGCGAATGATCTGGGGATGCTTGGGCTTGCAGGCGCAGGCGTTGCGCTGCATGCCAAGCCATCAGTGGCGGCGGAATGCGATATTCGGATCAATCACGGCGATCTCACAGCGCTGCTGTATATTCAGGGCTATGCTCGTGATGAATTCGCGAAAGTGTAACTGGCCCGCGGTAAAAGCTTAGAATGCGAAGGGCTTGGAATATGCACTGGTGATCTGAATTAATTTTTGGGAACGGAGCGCTTTTCCATAATCTCTGGCGGAGCATGGAAAGAAAAATATGCTCGTCGAGGCAACCAGTTTTTCGCCGGACTTGTAATTGCCTGAGAATTTTCCGTGAGCGTCAAAAAAGATCTCTGACTGGATGGCTAAAGCAGATGCTGGGAATTGAACTGTCTCGTCTGGCGCCAAAGAAACTGTACCAAATTTAGGCGGTTCGTGTGTCCTCCCGAACCCTACACCGAGCTCGCTGTGGTGGCTGCCTTCTGCCTTGTCGCTCAGGCGATAGATGCTCATATACGTCGCTTCAAAGCTCTCATCATCCGTGCATATTTTCGTGTTTGATCGATTTGTTACTTCGATCAAAAAATCCACGCGGCCTTTCGCTGTAGCTGTCGGCCCAGATACTATTTCCACAGTAAAGGGATCGGATAATTCGTCTGTTGGCGCTTCGATCTGAACGACTGTTGGAGCACAGCTAAAGAGACTAAATACCAAAATTAGGCGACACGTTTTGAGCATTACCATTCCTACGAATTAACAACCGCGAAAGCCAGATGCGCAGATGTAATGAAACCCTAACCCAAGCGGATCGGTAAAGCCAATCCCGCAAACTTGAGCGTGAGGATACGCCCGCACCTATTCGGCGCGGGCGGCATTATGGGTTAGGCGGCGGCTTGCGCTTGGTTGATCTGCGCGCGCGTGCGGCCGATCATCAGAGCAGCATTCGCGGCCTCGCGGCCCTTTTCAACGAAATGCGCGCGGTAGATTTCGTTGTGATGATCTGTCTCTTGATAGTGGTGCGGTGTGAGCGAGACGGAGAGCACCGGAACGCCGCTATCCATTGACGCGCGCATCAGCCCATCAATAACGGCGCTGGCGACGAAATCATGGCGGTAGATGCCCCCATCAACGACCAAAGCTGCCGCTGCGACGGCTGCGTATTTGCCGGTTTGGGCAAGCTCGCGCGCCAGCAGCGGCATTTCAAATGCCCCGGGCACATCGAAGACATCGATCTGTGCCATTGGGATAATTTCAGCAAACCCAGCCAAGGCCTGATCAACGATATCAGCATGCCAATTGGCCTTGATGAATGCATAACGGGTGTGTGTCATTTGCGTTTCCTTTCAAGCGTTTACACATCACCCAGAGCGAAACACGACAGAAAACTCGCCCCTAAGGGCGCGCAAAATGTCGTTCTCTTCCATCCGGACTTTAACCGTCGGCTCTGGAGTTGCACCAGATCTGCTGACCCTCACATGAGGCGCTCGCGGGCTTACGCTTTCGCGCTTACCGCCGGTGGGGAATTGCACCCCGCCCTGAGAACAAGGCTAATTTGGCGACTTAAAGCGCGAATGACAAGAGGGCGGATGCGCGGTCTAAAGAAACGCTGCGGCAGGGCGCAATTGGCCGGTTTCAATGCCGCGCCAGTTTTTCTCGATCGGCTGGATGCGTTTGATCGCCGCCGGATGCTTGGGATCAAGCGCGCCGAGTTTGACGAGGATCGAGGCGATAGCGCATTCAGCGGCGCGGGTTGCACCATCAACGGCTTTAAGCGCAACCCCAAGGCCCTGCTCAGGCAAGATCGCGATGAAAACCCCTTCGGCCCCGGTTTTGACCGCCACTTTGCCATCCATCGCGCGCATCAATTCGGTGCAAGCGCGCCCCTCTCCGGCGACCATATCGGGGTGCGCGCGCATGGCAGAGGCGAGCTGATACGCGGCAGCTTCGCGCGCAGGGCCATCTTCACGGGCATTGGCGAAAAAGGCCATCGCGCGGCCAATACCGCGCAGGGTTGAGGCGAAATTGGGGGCCGAGCAGCCATCAATGCCATAGCCGGGCGAGGTAAGGCCTGTGACATCTTCAAAGGCCTCGCGGATAGCGATTTGCAGCGGGTGATCGGTCTCAACATATTCGGCGCCTGCATTGATATGTTTGGTGTAGGTCAGAAAGCCTGCATGTTTGCCCGAACAATTGTTGTGAAACTGGCAAGGGGAGGTGCCCGCCGCAATCAGCGCCTCGCGGGGCTTTTTGCCAAAGGGCTGATGGGCGCCACAGCGCAGATCGGCCTCATGCAGATCAAGGGCTGCGAGCCATTTTTCAACCGCCTCCGCATGGAGCGGCGCGCCTTCATGCGACGCACAGGCAAGGGCAAGCTGGCGCGGGGTTAGCCCGGCGGATTTGGCGGCTCCGCTTTCGATCAGGGGAAGCGCTTGGATCATCTTCACCGAGGAGCGCGGCAGAATCACCGCCTCGGGATCGCCCCAGGCATGTAGAATCTCGCCCGCGGCATTGCATACGACCGCATGCCCGCTATGAACCGATTCCAGAAACGGGCCGCGCCAGACTTCGGCCATTGGGCTTGGATTTGTCATTCTCTGCGATCCCTTCACAATTCAGCGAATTTCCGCCAACGGGCCTTTTAAAATTGCGCCAATTCGCGTTATTGTGCGCATATCGACTAGAACACGGCTCTGTCCACCTTAAATGCTCACATAAGATGGGCCTGTGGGGCAGCGCCAGAGGCAGTGACGGCTTGGAGGCTGTAATCAGATGAGATCGAGTTTTACCCGGATTTTGACCGGCGCCGCGTTTGGGATTTTGGCAATGGGTACGTTTGCGCCCGCACAGGCCCAAGACAGCACCAATGTGGTTGCCGAAAACACGGCTTGGTACGTGTTTGAAGAGAATGCGCCCAAGAAACAATGCTGGGCCGTGTCTTCGCCCAAAGAGACCGTGAACACCGACAGTTCGGGGCGGATCAAAGCGGTGCGTCGTGGCGAGATCATGCTTTTCGTCAGCTATGCGCCGGAAAGTGGCGTTAAGGGGCAGGTATCCTTTGCGGGCGGGTATCCGTTTGCGGGCGGCTCTGAGGTGACGATGGATATTGGCGGGACGGCATATAAGCTCTTTACCGATGGGGAAACGGCTTGGGCGGCATCGCCTGCGGATGATGCCAAGCTGATCGCAGCGATGAAGCGCGGTGCAACGGCAACGCTTACCGCGCGTTCGGCCCGCGGAACCGTGACCAAGGATACATTCTCGCTTTCGGGCTTCACAGCTTCGGTTGAGGATGCCGGAAAACGCTGCGGTTCTTAAACGCCGCTTTTTCGCAGTAAATTTGATCGGGCGTGCAAGATGTTTATCTGCGCGCCCGAATCCCTTATAAGGCAGGCTTCATTGCCCCCGGAGAATAAACCCATGACTGCAACCGCGCCCATCACGCAGGACGTTTTGACGATCCCGCGCAAAGAGGCTGAAGGCGATAAGCGCAATGTCGTTGGGATGACCCGGGATGCGCTTCGCGAGGCGTTGATCTCAGTCGGGGTGCCTGAAAAGCAGGGCAAGATGCGGGCCGGGCAGGTTTGGCAATGGCTCTATCAAAAGGGCGTGCGCGATTTTGCCGATATGAGCAATCTCTCAAAGGATCTGCGCGCGACACTTGATGCGAATTTCGTGATCGCTTTGCCGGAGGTTGTGACCAAGCAGGTTTCCGATGATGGCACGCGCAAGTATCTCGTGCGCATCGCGGGCGGGCATGAGGTCGAGGTTGTGTATATCCCCGAAACGGGGCGCGGCACGCTTTGTGTCAGCTCACAAGTCGGCTGTACGTTGACCTGCTCGTTTTGCCACACAGGCACGCAGAAACTGGTGCGCAATCTGACAGCAGGCGAGATCATCGGCCAAGTGATGATCGCGCGCGATGATCTGGGCGAGTGGCCCGAGATTGGGGTAAGCAATCCGCCCGAAGCGCGCTTGCTCTCAAACGTGGTGCTGATGGGAATGGGCGAGCCGCTCTATAATTTCGAGGCTGTGCGCGATGCGATGAAGATCGCGATGGACCCAGAAGGCATTCAGCTCAGCCGCCGCCGGATCACGCTTTCAACCTCTGGCGTCGTGCCAGAGATCGCCAAGACGGCGCAGGAAATCGGCTGTCAGTTGGCGGTCTCGTTTCATGCGACAACGGATGAGGTGCGCGACCGCCTTGTGCCGATCAACAAGCGCTGGAATATCGAGGCGCTGCTTGATGCGCTGCGCGAATATCCCAAAGCCTCAAATTCCGAGCGGATCACCTTTGAATATGTGATGCTGAAGGATGTGAACGATAGCGATGAAGATGCGCGCCGTTTGGTGAAATTGATCGAGGGCATCCCGGCCAAGATCAACCTGATCCCGTTTAATGAATGGCCCGGCGCGCCTTATCAGCGCTCAACCTGGGAGCGGATCGAAAGCTTTGCCGAGATCGTTTATCAGGCGGGTTATTCCAGCCCGATCCGCAAGCCGCGCGGCGAAGATATCATGGCCGCCTGTGGTCAGCTGAAATCCGATACCGAACGCGCGCGTAAATCTCGCCGTCAGATCGAAGCAGAGGCCGGCTTGGGCGGCGCTTAGGCGTTAACCAATTCAAGCGTTTGTGTTTGTTGCGGGCTCTTTGTTAGGAAAGTTTTAGCTTCCTTTACGTTAAGGCGCAGGGGCTTTAATCCAAGCCCTTTTGCACCAAACCCCTTAAATTACTGCGATTTGCGCGGCTTCACGGGCCTGCGGAAAATTGAAAATATCGAAAAATTTCCGATTGTAATTAACGCTTTGTAAACGCCTTCTCGATTAACTGATTTCAATCTTGGTAAACAAAACCGTGGCAAATGCGGCGTTTCCCAAGTCGAAATCAGCCAAGCTCCCGCGCCTTTGAGGCGGAGCTTTTGGGGGACGTTTTGAAGCATAGTGATCTGACACTGAGTGCTGTTGCACGGGTTCTGCCCGCCAAGAACAAGACGGCGCGCCTCTATTCCCGCATTGGGAAACGGGCGCTTGATCTGGTGCTTGTTGTGCTGGCGCTGCCTGTTGCTTTGCCGGTGATTGCGGGGCTCTGGCTCTTGGTGCGGCGTGATGGCGGCTTTGGGTTTTATGCTCAGGAGCGGATTGGCCGCGATGGTCGGGTTTTTGCCTGTTGGAAGCTGCGCACAATGCAGATGGATGCCGAAAAGCAGCTTGAGAAATTATGCCGGATTGATCCCGAATTGGCGGCCGAATGGGCGCGCGATCAAAAGCTTGAAAGAGATCCGCGGATCACAAAGATTGGGGCTTTTTTGCGCGCCTCTAGCCTTGATGAACTGCCGCAGATTTTCAACGTTTTGCGCGGCGATATGAGCCTTGTCGGCCCGCGCCCCTTTATGATCTCGCAAGAGCCGCTTTATCGCGATGCCGGCGGTTCTGCCTATTTCGATATGCGCCCCGGGATCACGGGCCCATGGCAGATTGATGGGCGCAGCGGCACAACCTTTGTTGAGCGCATCGCCTATGACAATGCCTATGCGCAAAGCCTATCGCTGAGAGCGGATATCGCTCTTTTGCTCAGAACTGTTTCCGTCGTGCTGAACCGCACGGGCCGGTAGGCCACAAGGCAGAAGCCTAAATGGGAATATGAATGGGGAGGCCGGGTAAAACGCCCGGCCAAACCTTATTCGCGGCCCGGAAGATTGGTGCGCGCGGTTGCGTTACTTTCCCAATTATCCATCACATCAACAGCCTCTTGCGCCGTTTCGACAAAGCGGAACAGCTCAAGATCATCGGCTGAGATCGTCCCTGCTTCGGCCAATGCATCCCAATTGATGATGCTCTCCCAAAAGGCGCGCCCAAAGAGCAGGAATGGCACTCGTTTCATCCGGCCTGTCTGGATCAGCGTCAGGCTTTCAAACATCTCATCAAGCGTACCAAAGCCGCCCGGAAAAACGGCGATCGCATTGGCACGCATCAGGAAATGCATCTTGCGAATGGCGAAATAGTGAAAGTTGAAACACAGATCGGGGGTAACATATTCGTTGGGCGCCTGCTCATGCGGCAGCACGATATTGAGCCCGATTGAGACCCCGCCTGCATCCACCGCGCCGCGATTGCCCGCCTCCATAACGCCGGGCCCGCCGCCTGTAACGATGACGTTTTGGCGGTGATCATTGTCAACGGCGCGCAGGGTCAAAAGCCGGGCGAATTCGCGCGCTTCATCATAATAGCGCGACAGATCAGCAAGCGTTTTGGTGCGCGCTGTACCGGCTTTGGCGGGCTCTGGAATGCGGGCGCCGCCAAACAAAACGACAGTGCTCTCAACGCCATATTCGGCCATCATCATTTCGGGTTTGAGCAATTCGAGCTGCAAGCGCACCGGGCGCAATTCATCCCGGCACATGAAATCCACATCCGAAAACGCCAGCTTATATGAGGGCGCGCGGGTTTGCGGCGTATCGGGGATTTGGCGGGCGGTTTCCATATCATCATGGGAATCGCGGAGCGGATGGCGGCGTTGATCTTGTTTCATCTGGGTTCCCTGCATTGCGCGTATCTTCGCTACCAACTATAGGCTTGGGCAAAGTGATACCACCAACGAATTGGAGAGCCACATGTCCAACGCTCAGCTAGAAGCCGCCATCGAGGCCGCTTGGGATGCCCGCGATACGATTACCCCCGCCACAACAGGCGAAACCCGCGAGGCGATTGAAGACACATTGAACGCTTTGGATAGCGGCTCTTTGCGCGTTGCAGAAAAGCAGGCCGATGGCACATGGTTCGTAAATCAGTGGGCGAAGAAGGCTGTTTTGCTTGGCTTTCGGATCAAGGATATGGAGGCCCATGATGGCGGCCCCCAAGGCGGCGGCTGGTGGGATAAGGTCGATAGCAAGTTTAAGGGTTGGGGCGAAAATCAGTGGAAGGCTGCGGGCTTTCGCGCGGTTCCCAATGCGGTTGTGCGCAAGTCGGCCTTTATCGCGCCGGGCGTTGTTTTGATGCCATCCTTTGTGAATCTCGGCGCCTATGTTGATGAGGGTACGATGGTTGATGCTTGGGCGACTGTGGGCTCTTGCGCGCAGATTGGCAAAAACGTTCACCTTTCTGGCGGCGTTGGCATTGGCGGCGTATTGGAGCCGATGCAAGCGGGCCCGACGATCATTGAAGACAACTGCTTTATCGGCGCGCGTTCTGAGGTGGTTGAGGGGTGCATCATTCGCGAAGGCTCGGTTCTTGGGATGGGCGTTTTCATCGGCCAATCGACCAAGATTGTTGATCGCGAAACCGGCGAAGTGACTTATGGCGAAGTGCCGCCCTATTCGGTTGTTGTGGCGGGCTCGATGCCTTCCAAAAATGGCGTCAATCTTTACTGCGCTGTGATCGTCAAACGCGTGGATGCGCGGACCCGCTCCAAGACAGGTATCAACGAGCTGCTGCGTGACTGATCAGCCCAAAAAGCCCAAGAAACCCTCGCGCCAGAAGGTCTATACGCTTCTGGTCGAGGTGGGCCGCAAAGAGGGCGATGGCCTTCCCAAAGGCGCGACGGGCGGGGCTTTGATGCTTTATGCCAGTGGTGTGGATGAGGCCGAAGCCGTGCGCGAAAGCGTCGCGATCCTCAAACAGGCTGATCTCGCGCCGCTGGATGTAACGGGCTATGGCACACTGGAAGAGCGGCTGGCCGAGGGCCATGATATATCGGATGAAGAACGCGCTTTGATGCAGCGCGCATTGGACGAGAATTCCGTTGTTGTTGCGCAGCTTACGCCATTTTTTGAGGATGGTAAGGGCAAGAAAAAGCCGAGCTAAGGCGCGCGGATTTGGCGGTGATTATAGCCCGCCAAACCATTTGCGATAGATGCGCGTATAGGTTCCATCTTCGCGCAATTTTAGCAGGGATTGATTGATAGGCTCGGCCAAAGCGCTGCCTGATGGCAAGGCAATCCCGTAGTTTTCGCGCAAGAAGACCGGGCCAACAAGCTGGGCTGCGGGGCCTTTGGTCGTATGGGCGTAATAGGCCAGAATCGGCGCATCAAAGACAACGGCGTCAAGCTCCCCCGCTTCAAAACCAGACAGCATTTGTTGCAGATCGCCATAGCCGGAAAAGCGCAAATCGCGCGCTTCCAGGAAATTGGCAGCTGTTGAGCCTTCGATCGTTCCGACGCGTTTTCCATAGAGATCGTTGACCTCGTTGACCGAAGATTGGATCGCATTCACGGTCAAAACGGAGGTGATCTTGGCAACAAAAATAGAGACGAAAAACAGCGAAGAGACCACAAGGAGAACCCCAAAGAAACGGCCCGCAGCCGAGCGCGGCGCACGTTCTTCAAAGCCGCCGTTGACGATCAGATTGAGCGCCCACCAAAAGGCGGGGAACATCGCCGTTTTCGCCGGGAGATCGAAATAGGGCTGGGATTTGCGTTCAAACCGCCACATCAGCATGCCCGCGGCCAGAAGGGCGCCAAAGGCTGCGATAATCGCCAAAATCAGCTCGCGTGAGAAAATGACAGCCCAGATGGAACCAACGCTTCCCGAGGTATGGACCATGATTTGCAGGCCGCTCTCAAAGATCGGCTGAGAGAAATCCATCACCTGTTCGCGCTGGGCCGTGACCGAGATATTGGCCACGGCTGCATCGACTTCGCCGCGCTCAACAAGCCCAAGCATATCTGAGAATTTCTCGACCCGGACCAAGGAATATTCGCGGCCCAAATCCTTTGAAACGGCTTCCCAAAGATCAATGCTAAAGCCGCGATCTTTGCCTTCTTCTTCAAGTGAAAAAGGAGGGCGCGTGATGGTGGCGATGCGCAGGTCTTGTGCAAAAATCCCTGTCGCCCAGACGACAAGCGCCATGGTCAGTATCAGCAAACGTTTCATGTATCTTCCCCAGATTCGTCTCTATATCGCACGATTTAGCGCCGTTTCACAATCTGGGAAGCGTAAAAACAGCCGTCTTTGACCTTGCGAAACCTAAGCGCTGAGAGCGGAGAGGAGCGTTGCTGTTTCGTAATCGCGCAGGGCCGGGCGCGCGACCGAATGATGGCGCGGGATGGCAGAAGGGGGCATGGCGCCGATCGGCGTTGTGGCGGCCAATTCGGGGGCATTCGCAAGCCCGCCAACAAAGAGACTCTCGCCCCAAGCGCCGCCCATATTGATGCATTCATGGGTATCAAGCAAAATGTGATGATAGCGCATCGGTATCCGCCCAGAATTGAGCCGCGCCCCTTTAGAGGCAAGCAAATGGCGCGCTTCCACAAGCACATCGCTTTCGCCAAACAGATATTCCGCCTCGATGCCTGAAATCATCATCCGGTGATCTTGGGCGACGGTAATATCGTGATCGAGCCCAAAGTAGGGCGCGCGCAGACTGATCGGCGCGAACTGGCCAGCCATCGGCACATCGCGGGTGATGATCCAGCGGATTGGGGCGTAGCTTCCGGCGGCCGTGGCAACCATATCGCCACGGCGCAAACGCTCAATCCGGCGCGCGCCGAGGTCGGTTGCGATCATCGCTCCTGCGCCGATACCGGGCATCAGGCCCACAGGCTCAATCGCATCCGAAACAGCAAAGAGGCCAATGTTTGGATCGAAATAGCGGCGCGTGCGATCTGTGGAAAGCCGCGCGACATCCGTTGCAGGAAGGGGGGCGGGATTATCAAATTCGGTTTGTTTGAGCACAGCATTGTCGAGATCTTCAACGCTGAGCAGGCCGGTGCGATTTGGGGCGTCCCAAGAATAGGTGATCCGCAGGCGCGCCTCGGCCGAAGGCACCGGCATATTGAGCCGGATTTCAGAGCGGTTTTCGCCTTGTTCAATGCGAACGCTGAGCGCGCCGCCGGGGGCCAGGGTGATGTTTAGCGCGCGTTTCCAACCGATTTGATCGGCGAAATCCATTAGGGCGCGGCTGTTTTGTTGATCGCCAGAGGCACGCAATTCAAGCACGAGGCTGCCGCGCGACAAAAGCGTATTGGCGAGCGATATCTCGTTATTGGCATGGACGCGTGGCGCTTGGCTCAGCCCGAGCAGATTGAATGCGGGCGACAAGAAATCATTGACCCCAATCCAGCTCATTCACTGCGCTCCTTTAAAGGCGGCTGGCTTGTGCATCAAGCAACCATCTGTTCGCGAACAAGAATTTGCGCTTCAAAGGCTTTGAGCATGCGCCGCGCGGCGGGGCTATAGCCTGCGCCTGTATCTGGATCGAGTTCGGGGAAAATCGTGCAAATCTCGTCCAGTGTTTCGCGCTCAAACTGGTTCATCACAGCCGGACCGGGCAGGAAGCTTTCTGTTGGAAGCCCTTCGGCATAGATCACTTGATGGCGATCAAACAGCACATGCACATATTCGACTTCGCCGCCCTCAACGGGGCGGATTGTCAGATCATTCACCAGATCTTTTGCCGCGACCAAGACCTCTGCATCACCAAACAGCAGATCGGCCATATGATTGCGGATCAAGACGCGGTGCTGCGGGGAGAGCATCAATTCGCGGTGACCATCGCCAAGCGCGCCAGCACGGATGCGGATTGGCGCAAAATTGCCTTGTGCCGCAACGGTGCGCCGGCCAAGCCAGCGAACCGGCTGGGGCCCATCATCATGGGTCATCACAAGCGCGCCGGGTTCAAGGCTTTCAACCGGGCGCTCGCCGCTTGGGGTCATGATCATCGTTCCAGCAACAAAGCAGGGGATGGTGTTTAGCGTTACAAAACCAACATCCGTATCGCCCGTTGAGCTTTCGATACCATAGGTAAAGGTCACGGCTTCTTCATCGGAATCGGTCGTTACATCGAAGGTGCCATCGGCCAGAAGCGTGACCGTTTGGCCCGTCGCCACAAGAACACTATCGCCGACATTCACCGCAACACCGTTCACATGGGTGATCGTCAGGGTGCCGCCCGTTGAATTGAGATCATTGGCCAAAACATCAAGGTTTTTGGTCGCCCCAATGAAAATGTCGGAGTTATCATCCATCGCAACGAGGGTCGTTTGAACCGAATCTCCGGCGATTAGAAGCGAGGAATCATAGCTGCTATCGGCAACATCTGCGATGCCGATGCGGATCGAGTTTACCTCACCGCTGACAACCGGGATTGTCAGGGTCATGGTGACGGTAAAGCCATCCATTTCGGTGTTGTATTGATCGTTGGTATTGTCGACGAAGAGGTTGAAATTGTTGTTCGCGTTGATATTGCCAACGCTTGGATCACCGCTTCCAACCGACATTGGAACGTGATTACCGTTGACCCAGACCCCAACAACATCGTTGTAAATCGAGGCGGCATATTCGGGATACTCTTCAGAGGAGAAGACAAATTGCATCGTCATCACATCGCCGGTCGGGATGAAATCGACATCAAGCCAGGAGGCATCATAGGTGCGGGTTCCGGCGATCGCGTTGAAATCTGCGTTGCCATTCACACCAGAGGTATTGGTTGAGGTATTTGTGTTTTGGTTGGATTGCGCAGGGGTAGGGTTCCACCAAGGGCCGCTGGAGCTGGCGGAATTGGTGAAATCTTGGGCATAGCCTGTCGAGAGGATTACGCCTGTATCGCTGGGTGTTACGCCGGGCGAAACGGTATCGCCGTTTGAATAGATACCAGAGCTGCGCGAATCCCCTGTGTAGGACGCGTTTACAACGGTTACACCATTGCCAAAGATCGTCTGGGCCATAAGCATAGCCGACGCATTGATGTTAATCGGAAGTTCCGCTGCCGCAACCATACCCGCCTCCAGGTTTTTCTAAGGCAGGCGGATGGCGCAACTGTCCCGTGGCTTTTGCACGGAATTCTTGTTTATTTTGCCACTCGTGGTGCGGATCTGGTTTTTTGTGATCCGCGTGCCCTGCCTCAGAGCATTATTGATTGCCGCTAAGCTGACACGAAAAAGTTCAAAAGTTAACAAGTTCTTACGATGCGACTGCTGCGTCAGCCTTTACCTGTCGCAAAAGCGCCACAGCGATTGCGCGCCAAAGATTGCAGCAGGGCGTGGATACGGGTAACTCTTTGGGCCAATGCCTATCCAAGTGAGATCTCCATGACCGCGCCTATTGATCCTGTTGAGCTGACCGCCCGCTTGTTGCGCTGCGCTTCTGTTACGCCTGAAGAAGGCGGTGCGCTTGTGCTTTTGCAGGGGCTTTTGGAGGCGGCGGGTTTTGAATGCACGCGGGTTGATCGCGGCGAGGTTTGCAATCTGTTTGCCCGTTGGGGCGCTAAGGGGGCTGCGCGCAGTTTTGGCTTTAATGGGCATACGGATGTTGTGCCTGTGGGGGATGTTTCGGCTTGGGCGCACGGGCCGTTTAGCGGCGTGATTGAAGACGGTGTTCTTTGGGGGCGCGGCGCGCAGGATATGAAATCCGGCGTTGCAGCTTTCGCGGCAGCGGCGATTGATTTCGTGCGTGAAACCCCGCCTGATGGGGCAGTTATTTTGGCGATCACAGGCGATGAAGAGGGCCCGGCCAAGGATGGCACAATTGCGCTATTGGATTGGATGAAGGCTCAGGGCGAGGCGATGAGCGCCTGTCTTGTGGGCGAGCCGACCTGCCCCAATGAGATGGGCGAGATGATGAAAATCGGGCGCCGCGGATCGCTGAACGCGTTCTTTACTGCGCGTGGCCAGCAGGGGCATGTGGCCTATCCGCACCGGGCGCGCAATCCTTTGCCTGCGTTGGTAGGCCTGCTTGATCGGTTGGGCGCGCGCGCATTGGATCAAGGCACGGATCATTTCGATGCCTCGACCTTCGCGATCACCACGATTGACACGGGCAACACGGCCACGAATGTGATCCCCTCCGAGGCGCGCGCCACGATCAATATCCGCTTTAACGATGCTCATACGGGCGCAGAGCTTAGCGATTGGTTGCGCAATGAGGCGGCTTTGATTGCCGCCGCTAGGGGCGTTGAAATCGATGTTGAGATCAGCATTTCAGGCGAGAGCTTTTTAACCCCGCCGGGCACGCTTTCATCGCTGATTGGCGATGCTGTTTTGGCCGAAACGGGCCGCGCGCCGGAGTTAAGCACATCGGGCGGCACCTCGGATGCGCGCTTTGTGAAGGATCACTGCCCGGTTGTTGAGTTCGGCCTTGTTGGAGACCGCATGCATCAGGTGGATGAGCGTGTTCCTGTGGATCAAATTGAGGCGCTTAAGCGAATTTACGGGCGCATTCTGGCGGCGTATTTCGCATGAGCGTTACGATTGCAGAGGTGCAAGATCTGACGGCATGCCATGCGCTGCGGCTTGAAGTATTCGTTGAGGAACAAGGCGTTACGCTGGAAGAGGAGATGGATGATCTCGATGGCGAGGCGATCCATCTTTTGGCTGTTGATGGCGATCTTCCCGTTGGCACGGCGCGGATTTTGCGCAAAGGCGCAACAGGCAAAATAGGGCGCGTTTGCGTGGTGAAAAGCCATCGCGGAACGGGCCTTGGGGCCGCGCTTATCCGCGCGAGTTTGGAGCGGTTGGCGAAAGAGGCAGGCATCACGCGTGCGCAGCTTGGCGCGCAGACCCATGCGATTGGCTTTTATGAAAAGCTCGGTTTTACGGCTTATGGCCCTGTCTATGATGATGCCGGTATCCCACACCGCGATATGGAGCGCGATGTATGAGGCGCCCCCGCCTGATTGTGATGCTCAAAGAACCGCGCGCGGGCCGTGTTAAGACGCGGCTTGGGGCAGACATCGGGATGACAGCAGCCACCTGGTGGTTTCGCCATCAGGTGCGCGCCTTGCTGCGCCGTTTGGACGATCCACGCTGGGAATTGGTGCTTGCGGTCTCGCCGGATCGCGATGGGATGCAAAGCCGGATTTGGCCTGCGCATTTGCCGCGTATTGCGCAAGGCAGGGGCGATTTGGGCGCAAGGATGGCGCGCCAGTTTGATGCTTGCGGGATGCAGCCAGCGCTGATCATCGGGGCGGATATTCCGGGGATCACCAAGGGCCATATTGCCCAAGCTTTTGCACAGCTGCGCGCGACAGATGCGGTGATTGGCCCGGCGCCAGATGGCGGCTATTGGAGCATTGGTTTGCGGGTGCCTGCGCGCCGCCCGCGCGGGATGTTTGCGCATGTGCGCTGGTCTGGGCCGCATGCATTGAATGATACATGCGCGCGTATGCAGGGCCTTGGGATCGCCCGATTAGAGAGTTTGCGGGATGTGGATACTGCGCAAGATTTGTGAGCCCTTCAGCGCATGTTTGGTGATGGTGTCGCTGCATTCTGCGTGATAAGTCTTTCGCATGAGCAGCATACCCACAAAAGAGCAGATCCTTCAGTGGATTTCCGACAATCCAACCCAAACCGCCAAGCGCGATATTGCCAAGGCTTTTGGGATCAAAGGGGCTGCGCGCATTGATCTGAAGCGGATGCTTAAAGAGCTTGAGGCCGAGGGCCATCTGCAAAAGCGGCGCAAGACTTACCGCGATCCGGATAAATTGCCACCTGTTTCCGTGCTGCAAGTTTTGGCGCCCAATAGCGATGGCGATCTCTTTGCCAAGCCGCTTGAATGGGCGGGCGAAGGCCCTGAGCCGGGGATTTTGCTGATCCTGCGCAAGGCTGATCCGGCCATTGGCGAAGGCGATCGCATCCTTGCGCGCTTGGCCGAGGTCAAAGCGCCGGATCACAGCTATGAGGGGCGGCTGATCCGCAAGATCGGGGCCAATCCGCACAAGCTTCTGGGCATCTTTCGCAAAGGCTCTGAAGGCGGCCGGGTTATGCCGATTGATAAGGGCTCGAACAAAGAATTTATCGTAAAAGCGGGCAATGAGCATGGGGCGCAAGACGGCGAGTTGGTAGAGGCGGAGCAAGCCGGGCCGCGCGGCCGTATGGGCCTGCCGATGGCGCGGGTAACAACCCGGCTTGGTGATCCAAGCGGGCCGCGCGCGGTTTCTTTGATTGCGATCCATCAGCATGGCATTCCCGATGATTTCCCTGATGAGGTTATCGCCGAAGCCGATGCGGCCAAGCCTGCCGGTCTTGAGGGCCGTTTGGACATGCGCGACATACCATTGGTTACGATTGATCCCATAGATGCGCGCGACCGCGATGATGCGATTATGGCGGCGCGCGATACCGATCCCAAGAACAAAGGTGGTTTTGTGCTTTGGGTCGCGATTGCGGATGTGGCGCATTATGTGCGTGCGGGTTCTGCGCTTGATCGCGAGGCGTGGAACCGGGGCAATTCGAGCTATTTCCCGGACCGGGTTGTGCCGATGTTGCCGGATCGTCTTTCGGGGGATTTGTGCTCTTTGCATGAGGGCGTGCCGCGCGCTTGTTTGGCCGTTCGGATGCAGATTTCTGCCGAGGGGGAGAAGATCAGCCACCGCTTTGAGCGCGGGCTGATGCGCTCAATCGCCTCGCTGAATTACGCCGAGGTACAGGCCGCCCAAGATGGCAAACCCAATGAGAAATGCGGCCCGCTTGTAGAGCCGGTAATCGCGCCGCTCTATGAGGCGTATTCTGCGCTGAAAAAGGCCCGCGCGCGCCGCCAACCGCTTGAGCTTGATTTGCCTGAGCGGCGGATTGTCTTGGGCGATGATGGCAAGGTTGCTTCTGTCTCGCATTATGAGCGCTTTGATGCGCATCGTTTGATCGAAGAATTTATGGTTTTGGCCAATGTTGCGGCGGCAGAAGAGCTGTTTGAGCGCCGCCGCCCGCTGCTGTACCGCGTGCATGAAGAGCCCTCCGTGGCCAAGCTGGAAGCCCTGCGAGAAGTGGCGCAGGCCTCTGGGTTTGGGCTTGCGAAGGGGCGGGTTTTGCACACGGAGCATTTGAACCGATTGCTTGCTCAGGCCGAGGGCACCGATCACGATGAGCTGATCAATATCTCGACCCTGCGCTCTATGACGCAGGCCTATTATCATCCTGAAAACCTTGGGCATTTTGGGCTCGCGCTGAAGGCTTATGCGCATTTTACCTCGCCGATCCGGCGCTATGCGGATTTGGTTGTGCATCGCGCGTTGATTTCGGGGCATGGCTGGGGCGACGATGGGCTGAGTGTGAAAGAGATCGAGCGTTTGGAGGAAACGGCCAAGCATATTTCTGAGACAGAGCGCCGCTCAATGACCGCAGAGCGCGACACAACGGATCGCTATTTGGCGGCGTTTTTATCGGAGCGAGTCGGGGTTGAATTTACCGGGCGGATTTCGGGCATTCAGCGGTTTGGGTGTTTTGTGAAACTCGATGAAACGGGTGCGGATGGGCTTGTGCCTGTGCGTTCCATTGGGCGGGAATTTTTCCATTTTGATGCGGATGCGCAAAGCTTGATGGGGGCCGATACGGGCCTGACCATTGAGGTTGGGCAGCGGGTTTTGGTGCGCCTGACTGAGGCGGTTCCGGTAACGGGCGGCTTGATGCTTGAGCTGTTGGAGCTTGACGGGAAAGCGATGCCCTCTGGCGGGGGAGGCGCGCCGCGTGGCAAGCATCGCAAGGGCGGTTTCGGGCGCAAACCGGCGGCCAATAAACGCAAATCGGATAAGATCAAAAAGAAGGTCGCGCGCAAGCGGCGCTAGGCGCAGCTTTGCGCATGTTTGCATCTTTCCTTTTGAGCGGCGCTGTTTCGCGCTAAGCTTGGCGTATTGAGGCTAAGGCAGGTGGGTTATGAGCAAGATTTCTAAGGTTTTTTTGGTGCTGGCGATTGGCGCTATGCCTTTTGCTGGCTTGGCGCAGGGCAGCGCTATTGAAAGCTCTCCGCGCCCGATGGAGCGGCCCGATTTGGGCGAGGTTATACAGGTGCAATCAACGGCGAATGCGGGATTTAATCGCTGGATCGCAGGCTTTCGGGGCCGTGCGCAGGCCAAAGGCATTTCCGCGCGCGTTTTGGACAATGCCTTTCGCGGCATTCGCTACAACACTGATGTGATTGCCAAAGATCGCCATCAATCGGAATTTACCAAGCAGATTTGGGATTACCTTGATAGCGCGGCCTCGCCAACGCGGGTCAAAAACGGCCAAGCCGCCTTGCGCAAACACGCGCGTGTTTTTGAGCAGGTTGAGGCGCGTTACGGTGTTGATAAAGAGGTCGTGGCCGCCGTTTGGGGCCTTGAGAGCGCTTATGGCGAGCGGCGCGGCGAGATCCCGATTATCGAGGCATTGGCGACTTTGGCCTATGATGGGCGGCGTGGGAAATTCTTTGAGGCGCAGCTGATTGCCGCGCTCAAGATCATTCAATCCGGCGATGTTGCGCCGCGCGGGATGAAGGGATCATGGGCTGGGGCGATGGGCCACACGCAGTTTATTCCGACCTCCTATTTGGCTTATGCGGTTGATTTTACCGGGGATGGCAAGCGCGATATTTGGTCGAATGATCCCAGCGATGCTTTGGCCTCGACCGCGGCCTATTTGGCGCGTTTTGGTTGGAAAAAGGGTCAGCCTTGGGGTGTTGAAGTGCGCCTGCCCAAGGGATTCAACTATCAACTTGCGAGCCGCTCGATCGTAAAGGCGCCGGGCGATTGGGGCGCGATGGGTGTTCGTGGGGTGGATGGCAAACCTGTGCCAAATTATGGCGGCGGCTCGATCCTTTTGCCGGCGGGATCAGCGGGCGCGGCCTTTATGATCTTTTCGAATTTCGCGGTGATCGAGAAGTATAATAAGGCGGATGCCTATGTGATTGGGGTTGGCCATCTATCAGATCGGCTTCGTGGCGGGCCTGAAATTCAGGCGAGCTGGCCGCGTGGTTATGCGCCGATTTCCTTTGAGCAAAAGAAGCAGATGCAGCGGATTTTGACGCGCAAAGGCTTTCTGGATGACAAGGTCGATGGGATCATCGGCCCCAACACGATCAACGCGATCCGCGAATATCAGCGCAGCAAAGGCGTGACCCCGGATGGCTATCCTTCGCAGGCGTTTATGAAGCTTTTGAAGGGGCGGTGAGTCGGGTTGAGCGTGGTGCATATGGCGCGGGGTGTGCAGTGAGTATTTAGGCCAAGAAAAAGTGGGGGATGGCTTTTGATGGGCGCTTGTTCCCATATGGCCAATTATGAGAAGAAAAATGGTGGATTTAGATATTTCGAACGGGTTTTGAGGTGTGCCCTTTCGATTGCGGTGAAATTTGCCCTGTCAGTTTGATGAAAAAAACAGGCTGGCCAGCCAAAAATCAACTTGGCCAAAAGGGAAGTAATGCCCGACCATAGCAATTATAGCGCCGAGCAGTATCGATATCAGAAAGCCGATAATCACGCCCAAAAGGACACCTTTGGCGGCAGACTTTGGATGCCGCGCGATCTTACTGGCGAACCCAAATGCGATACCATTGGCCAAGAATATTAGTATCGTTTCAGCGAGCGTTAGGTATTGAAACATTATTCATCCAAAGTAACTGTTTCAGTCGTTTTCTCAACAACAACTAGATGCTACGCACTGCTGCGACAATCCCTTGGCCAGATTAGAATGAGAAGGACGCTGGTATTATAAAGTTGTTGGTGCACTCTCTTTCAAATGCCTTTCATAGAGGCAGGCCGGTGAGCCTGCCCCTTTTTATCTAGTCGAGGACCGTTTTGACCGCTTTCGCTGTTTTGGCCACGATCTCATCTGCTTCGGCGCGGGTGAGGCAGAGGGGTGGGGCGAAGCCGAGGATATCGCCCTGGGGCATGGCGCGGGCGATCACGCCTTGTTCGAGCAGTTTGGCGACAACGGCGTAGCTGATTTTGCGGTCCGTAGCGAAGGCTTCGCGGGTCTCGCGGTTTTGGGTGAGCTCGACAGCGCAGAGCATGCCTTCACCGCGGATATCGCCAACATGGGCGTGATCTCCGAGCGCGTCTTGCATGGCTTGGTTGAAGTAATTGCCAACCGATCCGGCGTTGCTCACTAGATCGAGGCTATCGATCAGTTTGAGGTTGGCGATGCCTGCGGCCGCACCGATTGGGTGGGCGGAGTATGTCCAGCCGTGGCCGATGGGGCCGTTTTCATCGGTGCCTTGTTCAAGCACTTTCCACATTTTATCGCTGACGATGGAGCCAGAGAGCGGGGCGTAGGCGGATGTCAGGCCTTTGGCGATGGTGATCAGGTCTGGTTTGAGGCCGTAGTGCTCTGAGCCGAACATTGTGCCCAAGCGGCCAAAGCCGGTGACGACCTCGTCAGCGATGAGAAGGATATCGTGGCGGGTGAGCACCTCTTGGATCGCTTTCCAATAGCCCTCGGGTGGGGGCACGATGCCGCCGGTTCCAAGCACAGGTTCGCCGATGAAGGCGGCGATCGTATCGGGGCCTTCGCGCTGGATCAGCGCTTCGAGTTCAGCCGCGAGGTGGGCCGAGAATTGCGCCTCGGACATAGAGGCATCTTCGCGGCGATAGTAGTAGGGCGCATCGGTATGGACCACTTGCGACAGGGGCAGATCGAATTTGTTGTGGAACAGTTCAAGCCCGGTGAGAGAGCCCGTCATCAGGCCCGAGCCATGATAGCCGCGCCAGCGTGAGATAATCTTTTTCTTTTGCGGGCGGCCGAGGATATTGTTGTAGTACCAGACCAGCTTGATGTTGGTCTCGTTGGCGTCTGATCCGGACTGGCCGAAGTAGACTTTGGACATGTGATCCGGCGCGCGATCGAGGATCATTTTCGAGAGCGTGATCGAGGCTTCTGTGCCGTGGCCCACGTAGGAATGGTAATAGGCAAGCTCGCTGGCTTGGGCGGCGATGGCTTCGGCGATTTCGGTGCGGCCATAGCCGACGTTAACGCAATAGAGCCCGGCAAAAGCATCAAGAAAGCGGTTCCCATCGCGGTCTTCAATATGGCAGCCTTGACCGGTTTTGATGATCCGAGTTGGGGTTTCGCCGCGGGCGTGTTGGGCGAGATGGGTCGATGGGTGAAAGAAATTATCGCGATCCCATTGATCGAGTTGGTCATTTTTCAGCATGTTTTTTGTCCTTTGCCTGCGGCTATGGCTCATGCATAGGGGGAAAGGCGGCCCCATTCCAGCCTTGTGATAAAAAGCAATTGCGCTTGGGGGATTTGCACTCTTAGATCGTCAAAGGATTTTTGCTCTGGAGGCTGTATGAACCCACCCTTTTCCTCGGCTGAATATGATCGCCGCTTGGCCCTTGCGCGCGGCGCGATGGAGGCGGCTGAGCTTGACGCGATTATCTGCGTGGACCCGAGCAATCAGAATTGGCTCACGGGTTATGATGGCTGGTCGTTTTATGTGCATCAGGCGGTGATCCTGATTGGTGGAGAGACGCCGATTTGGTGGGGGCGGCGCATGGATGCGAATGGGGCTGCGCGTACCGTTGATACCGCGCGCACCGAGATCACCTTTTACACCGACGAGTATATTCAATCGACCGAGCGCCATCCGATGCAGGCCTTGGCGGGCCTGTTGGCCGAGCGCGGCATGGGGGCTGCACGCATTGGCGTTGAGATGGAGAATTACTATTATTCCGCGGCTGCGCATGGGGCTTTAGCGGGCGCCTTGCCGGACGCGACATTTGTCGATGCCACGGCGTTGATCAATTGGCAGCGCGGGGTGAAATCGCCCGAGGAGATCGCCTTTATGCGCAAGGCGGCTTTGATCACCGATAAGATCCAAACGCTTGCGATTGATCTGGCCGAGCCGGGCATTCGCAAGAATGAACTGGCGGGGAAAATCTATGCAGCGGGGCTTGAGGGCAATGGCGAGGATTGGGGCGATTACCCGGCGATTGTGCCGCTTATGCCTTCGGGGGCGGATGCCTCTGCCCCGCATTTAACATGGAACGGGGATTTGCTGCGCTATGGAGAATCGACGTTTTTTGAGCTGTCGGGATGCTATCGCCGCTATCACGCGCCGCTAAGCCGGACGGTGTATTTGGGCGAGCCGCCCGATAGTATTGTGCGCGCGGCGGATGCACTGGTTACCGGGTTGGATGCCGGGCTTGAGGCGGCGCGGGCGGGCAATCGGGCCTGTGATATTGCCAATGCTTTGGGCGATGCTCTGGCGGCGGCGGGGGTCGCGCGCTCTGGGCGTTGTGGCTATCCGATTGGGGCGAGCTATCCGCCGGATTGGGGCGAGCGGACCGTTTCTTTGCGCCCTGAGGATGAGACGATTTTGAAGCCGGGGATGACGTTCCATTTTATGCCCGGGCTTTGGCAGGATGATTGGGGCCTTGAGATCACAGAGTCGATTTTGATCACGGATGAGGGGCCCGCAGAGACGCTCTGCAATATCGAGCGCAAGCTTTTTGTGAAGCGCTAGGGATGAAAGAGATGCACCCAAAGCTTGAGGCCGCCACATCCCTTTTGGGCGAGCTGATCGCGTTGCCGACTGTATCGTCGGACAGCAATATGGCGATGATTGCGCTGCTTTCTGAGCGGCTTGAGAGCCTTGGGGCGAAGGTTGAGGTCATGCTTGATGAGGATGGCGGCAAGGCCAATCTTTGGGCGACTGTGGGGCCGGATATTGCCGGGGGTGTTTTGCTTTCGGGGCATACGGATGTTGTGCCTGTGGCTGAGCAGGATTGGAGCAGCGATCCCTTTGTTATGGAGGCCCGCGAGGGGCGGCTTTATGGGCGGGGCGCATGTGACATGAAGGGGTTCATTGCCTGCGCGATTGTGATGGCGCCAGAGCTTGCGCGCGCGGCCGAGGCGGCGGGCAAACCACTGCGGTTTTGCTTTACGCATGATGAGGAGGTTGGTTGCTTAGGAGCGCGGGCCTTGGTGGCGCATTTGCAGGGGCGCGAGGCCCTTCCGGCGATGGCAATCATTGGCGAGCCAACCATGATGAAGGTGATTGAAGGCAATAAGGGCTGCTGCGAATATACCACCCATTTTCATGGCATGGCGGGGCATGGATCGGCCCCGGCGCAGGGGGTGAATGCGGTTGAATATGCTGGGCGTTATTTGATGCGCCTGCTGGAATTGCGCGGTGCGCTTGAGGCGCGCGCGCCAGCGGGCGGGCGCTTTGATCCGCCGCATAGCACGATCAATCCGGGGCGTATTTCGGGCGGTGTTGCGCATAATGTGATCCCGTCGCATGCTGCGCTGGAATGGGAAATGCGCCCGGTTACCGCCTCTGATTTGGCCTTTGTGCAGGAGGATTTGGCAGGCCTTCGCGCCAGCATGCTCAAGGAAATGCGCGCGGTTTTTCCCGGCGCGGATATTTCAACCGAAACGATTGGCGAAGTGGTTGGGCTTGAGCCGGAAGAGCAGAATGCTGCACGCGATTTGGTGGCGATGCTGACAGGTGAGAACGCTGCGCATGTTGTGCCGTTCAATACCGAGGCGGGGCTGTTTCAGCAGATCGGGATGCAGGCGGTTTTATGCGGGCCCGGCTCGATTGATCAGGCGCATAAGCCGGATGAATATGTTTCGCTTGAGCAGATGTCGCGCTGCCTCGATATGTTGGGAAAACTTGCGCAGCACTTATAGGCGTGCGCGGAATGTCTCGATGATTTGGCGGTAAATATCGCGCTTGAAAGGCACGATATGTTCGATCAAGGCCTCTGGCGTGAGCCAATCCCATTTGGAAAATTCAGGGTGTTCGGTGGCGATGTCGATCTGATCATCACGGCCCTCAAAACGCATCAAGAACCAAAGCTGCTTTTGGCCCCGATAACGGCCTTTCCAAACGCGGCCCAGAAGCTCGGGCGGCAGATCATAGGTGAGCCAATCTTCGGTCTGCGCTTCAATCACCGCAAGCGCGGGATCAACGCCGGTTTCTTCCCAAAGTTCGCGCAGGGCGGCTTTTTGGGGCTCTTCGCCCTCATCAATTCCGCCTTGGGGCATTTGCCACGCATCTGGGGTATCAATGCGGGTTCCGGCGAAAATCAAGCCGTCTTTATTGGCGAGCATAACGCCAACGCAGGGGCGGTATGGCAGGGCGTCGATTTGGGCGGGTGTTAGGGGTTTGGTCATTGGGCATCAGGGGGCCGCGTGAAAATCGCGCGGCCCCGTTTCTTGATTATTTGGTTTCAATGGCCGAAAGGCCACGCAGAAGATCAATCGCATAAGAGAGTTGGAAATCCTCATCGCGCAGCTTTGCGGCCTCTTCTGCGATGGCGCGTTCGGCTTCGATTTGGTTGCGCTCATCCTCGGTGAGGCTGTCATTGTTGAGCGAGCCGCGAAGATCGGCTTCGGAGCGGAAACGGGGCGCTTTTTCCTCTGGGTCATCTTCGGCTTCTGGGCGGCGCGGGGGCTGGGCCACCAAGATGTCGGGGGAAACGCCAAGCGCTTGGATCGAGCGGCCAGATGGCGTGTAATAGCGCGCGGTTGTAAGGCGCATCGCCCCGTTTGAGCTAAGCGGCATCACCGTTTGAACAGAGCCTTTGCCGAAGCTTTTGGTGCCAACAACGATGGCGCGGTGATGATCTTGAAGCGCGCCTGCAACGATTTCAGAGGCCGAAGCAGAGCCGCCGTTGATCAACACAACAATGGGTTTGCCTTCGGCCAGATCGCCGGGGTTTGCATTGACCCGCTCGCCATTGCCCGCATCGCGGCCACGGGTTGAGACGATCTCGCCCGCATCAAGGAACGCATCTGAAACAGCAATGGCTTGGTTGAGCAGACCACCGGGATTGTTGCGCAGATCGAGGATGATCCCATTGACCTTTTCCATGCCGCCAAGCTCTTCAACAGAGGCTTTAAGCCCATCGGCAAGGTTGGGGTAGGTTTGATCGTTGAAGGTCGAAATGCGCAAGACAACACTGTCGCCCTCAACGCGGCTGCGCACGGCCGTTAGTTTGATTGTGTCGCGGATGATCGAGATATCAAAGGGTTCATCGGTGCCTTCGCGCACCACTGTGATGATGATCTCAGAGCCAACAGGCCCGCGCATCATCGCAACGGTTTCATCCAGCGTTAGGCCAAGCAGATTTTCGCCATCCACATGGGTGATGAAATCGCCAGCCTCAACGCCGGCCTGATCCGCTGGGGTGCCATCCATGGGAGAGACGACTTTGACGAAGCCTTCTTCCTGAGTCACTTCAATGCCAAGCCCGCCGAATTCGCCGCGCGTTTGGACCTGCATATCGGCCGCATCATCGGGCGAGAGATAGCTGGAATGGGGATCAAGCGAGGTCAACATGCCATCAATGGCTGCTTCAATCAGCTCTTTTTCATTGACCTCTTCGACGTATTGCGAGCGGATCCGCTCAAATATATCGCCAAACAGATCGAGCTGTTCGTAGACATTTACATTGCTGGCTTTTTCTTGTGCAAGCAGGGGGCCGGCGAATTGGGTGGTGGCGATTACACCTGCGAGCGTGCCGCCGAGCGCGGCCATAACAAACTTTTTCATACCGTCTTATTCCTTGTTCTCGGCAAACCACTGAGCCGGATCTACAGGGCTGCCACCCTGCCTTATTTCTATATAAAGCGTTTCCGAGGCCGCAGCGCCACCTCCATCCGCAGTATTGATCAAAAATGCGTCCATATCGGGCGTTTGCCCGCCCATCAAACCGATCGGCGCGCCAAGTTTGAGCACTTCTCCAACCTCACCATAGACCTGATCAAGCCCAGCAAGCACCATCAGAATATCGTTTCCCGGCTCAAGTATGATCACATTTCCGTAGTCGAGGAAGGGGCCAAGATAGCGGATGGTTGCCGGCCATGGCGTTGTGACCAAAGCGCGCGGGCGCGTGGCAATCAGCCAGCCGGGGCGGCGTATGCCTGCTGCATCGGCCTCGTCCGCGCGGCGCAGGATCGCGCCATTTGCGGGCAGTTGCAGCGTTCCCATCGCATCGGAAAGTTCGGGCATTGGGCTGGTGCCGTTTGCGCTGTCCAGATCGCCAAGGCCTGCGGCAAAGCCTTCAAGCGTTTCTGAGCTGTCGATCAGGCGTTGTAGCTGTGCTGGATCGGCCAAAAAGCGGCGCGGCAAATCGGTGCGTTGAGAGATTGCTTGGCTTAATTCGGTGCGCGCGGATTGGACGCCGGTGAGGCCAAGGGTCAGCGTTTGGGCTGCGCTTTGTTGGAGCGTGCGCAGCGCCGCGACCTCATCCAATTGCACTTTGAGCGCATCGACTTGGGCCTGAAAAGCCGGCGCGACATCGGAAAGGATCATGCCAGAACGGGCTGTGCCAATCGGGCCAGAGGGATGCAGAAGCGAAAGGGTCGTTGGGGCTTTTTGTAGCGAGAGCATCACACCGAGCAGTTTGCTCAGATGTTCGCTCTCAGCCTCAAACTGGCGGGTGATGGCGGCCTCGCGGATGGCGGCGCGGCGCAGGCCTTCGCGCAGGGCCTCAAGCCCATCTTCATAGGCCGAGATTGTTTGGGTCAGGGCCGCAACACGATCGCGCGCGCCGCTGGCCGCTTCAAGCGCGGCATGGGCGACGCCGAGCTGTTCGGCGGCCTCTTGGGCAAGCAGGGTTGGCGAGACTTGAGCGCGGATTGGCGCAGGAGAGAGCGCGGCAAATGCCAATAGTGCTGTGGCCAGGGCACGGCCAAGGGCATCAAAGGGTTTGCGCAGGCGCCTCACAGCGATCTAGCCTTTGATCAACAGGCTAACGCCCGTCATCTCTTCTGGTTGCGGCAGACCCATCAAATCAAGCAGGCTTGGCGCCAAATCTGCCAGCCGCCCGGCGCGCAGACCTGTGATATTGCCCGGTGCGCCAATGACGGCAACAGGGACGGGATTGGTTGTATGGGCCGTATGCGGGCCGCCTGTTTCGGGATCAATCATCATCTCGCAATTGCCGTGATCGGCGGTGAGGATCATCGCGCCACCTGCGGCTTTGAGCGCGGCCACAACGCGGGCGAGCCCGGCATCAACCGCTTCGCAGGCCTTGATCGCGGCGTTCAGATCGCCGGTATGGCCAACCATATCGGGATTGGCATAATTGGTGACGATCAGATCATAGCCCGCCTCGATTGCCGCGACGAATTTATCCGTCACTTCGCCGCAAGACATTTCCGGCTGCAAATCATAGGTGGCCACTTTGGGCGATTTTGGCATGAAGCGATCTTCGCCCTTTTCGGGCAGCTCTTTGCCGCCGTTGAGGAAGAAGGTCACATGGGGATATTTCTCAGTTTCGGCGAGGCGGAATTGGGTTTTGCCATGGTCTGCGACCCATTCACCAAGCGTATTGACCAGCTCGCGCTTGGGGTAGCAGGTCTGCATATAGGTGTTGTGGGTCGTTGAATATTCGACCATGCCAAGCAGGCTTGCGAATGCTGGGCGCGGGGCGGCATCGAATTCGGCAAAGTCTGGATCGCCAATGGCCGCAAGGATTTCGCGGGCGCGGTCTGAGCGAAAATTGAGGCAGAAGAAGCCATCGCCATCTTTCGCACCTGTGTAGCCTTCAATCACGGTTGGGGCGATGAATTCATCGGTTTCGCCCCGCTCTGTTGCGGCTTGGATCGCGGCGCAGGCATCCGGGGCGTTGAGCGCGGCCTTGCCGTGGATCATCGCGTCGTAAGCTTGGCTCACCCGGTCCCAGCGATTATCGCGGTCCATTGCGAAATAGCGCCCGATGACCGTCCCGATCCGCGCGCCATTGGGCAGGGCCTCAACCAGCGTTTTCATAAAACCATCGGCCGAGCTTGGCGCCACATCGCGCCCATCGGTGATGGCATGCAGCACGACCTCAACGCCTTGGGCGGTAAGCGCTTTGGCGGCGGCAATCACATGGCTGATATGGCCATGCACGCCGCCATCAGAAACAACGCCCATCATATGCGCAACGCCGCCACTGGCCTTAACATCAGCCGCGAATTTCAGCAGCGCGGCATTCTGCGCAAAGCTGCCGTCTTCTATGGCGAGATCAATTTGCCCAAGATCCATCGCCACAACCCGGCCCGCGCCGATATTGGTATGGCCGACTTCGGAATTGCCCATCTGCCCGCTTGGCAGGCCAACATCGGGGCCATGGGTGATCAGGGTTGCATTGGGGCAGGTCGCCATGATGCGATCAAAGGTTGGGGTATTGGCCAAAGCGGGGGCATTTGCATCCCGATCTGCGCGCGCGCCCCAGCCATCGAGGATGCAAAGAACGACAGGTTTTGGAACGGTCATGGCGGGCTCCTTTTCGCTTGGGCCTGTTCTACGCGTGCGCGCCATGAGGGGCAAGCGGCGCGGATCAGATGGCATAGAAATGGGCAAGCAGGCGGGGATGTGCAATGGCCTGCGCAAGGGGCTGCTCAATGGGCGGCGGCAAATGGGCTGCGGTTGTTAGGCGCGGTGATAGGGGCTGCCGGCAAGGATTGAAGCGGCGCGGTAAAGCTGCTCTGAGAGCATCACGCGCGCCAGCATATGTGGCCAGACCATCTTGCCAAAGGAAAGCTTGAAATCGGCCCGCGCGCGCAAAGCAGGCGATATTCCATCCGCGCCGCCAATGATCAGCGCCAAATCAGAGCGGCCCGCATCGCGCCAATCGCCGATCTGGTTGGCAAATTCTGGCGAAGACATCACGCGCCCGCGCTCATCCAGACAGGCGATCAAGGCGCCTTTGGGAATGGCGCGCTCAAGCAATTCTGCCTCGGCTTCCATGCCGCCGCCCTTCTTGGCCTCGACCTCAAGCACTTTGGCCGGGCCAAGCCCAAGGGCCCGCCCGCTGCGATCAAATCTTGTAAGATAATCTTCGATCAGGTCGTGTTCGGGGCCGGCCCGAAGACGGCCTACTGCGCAGATAGAAACACGCATCGATTGCCCCTCTTGGCGCGCTTAAGCCGGGGTTGGCTCTTCGCCGCCCTGGCCCGCTGGAAGCCACATTTTTTCAAGCTGATAGAAATCGCGCACTTCGGGGCGGAACACATGAACGATCACATCGCCAGCATCGAGCAAAACCCAATCGCCTTGGCCTTTGCCTTCGATCTTGGAGATGATGCCGAATTCCTGCTTAAGCCGCTCTGACATCTTTTCAGACAGCGCCGAAACCTGCCGGGTTGAGCGACCCGTGCACAGCACCATGTAATCAGCCATTTCGGATTTGCCGCGCAGATCAATCGAGAGGATTTCTTCTGCTTTGTCTTCATCCAAGGAAGCGAGAATGCGCTCGAGCAATTGTTCGGGCGTTGCGGGGGCCGGGGCTTGCTTCATTGCAGCGCCCGGGGCAGCGCTAGAATTGGCCGCCGTTGGTGATTGAGACAGGACATCGTCCTCCTTCGTGGCGCGCCGATTCCTCCCCGGCGCTGGGCATAACTATAAAGTAGCACCTAAAGGGGCATATCTCAATCTATGCAAGGGAAAGCGGGCGCAGTATGGCGCAGATGCCGCAGCGTAGCGGTATTGCGGCGAATATTGGGGGTTAATCCAGCGCTTTGTCTGCATTTTCCTCGAGCATGCGCACCTCGCGCTGGGGGAAGGGGATCGAAATATCGTTGGCTTTGAACGCATCCCAAAGCGCAAGGTAAACAGCGCCGCGCACATTTGTGAGGCCGCCCGTTGGGTCTGTGATCCAAAAACGTAGGATGTAATCGACCGAGCTGTCGCCAAATCCAACGATGTGGCAAACGGTCGGGCGGGTATGCGACACCCGGCTAACGCCCTTTGCCGCCTCAACCGCGATTTTGCGCACCAGATGCGGATCGTCGCCATAAGCGGTGCCAAAGAAGATATCGAGGCGCACGTAATCATTGGTATGGGACCAGTTGACCACTTGGTTGGTGATCAGATCTTCGTTCGGGATCAGGTATTCTTTGCCGTCGCGGGTAACGACCGAGGCGTAGCGCGCGCCAAGCGTATTGATCCAGCCAAAGGTTTCTCCAAGTGAGATCACATCGCCCGGTTTGATCGATTTATCCAGAAGGATGATCACGCCCGAAACAAGGTTGGAGACGACCTTTTGCAAACCAAAACCAAGGCCAACGCCGATCGCGCCGGAAAGGACGGCAAGCCCGGTAAGATCAAATCCGACCGCCTTAAGCCCGATAAAGAAGGCCGCGCCATAGAGCGTAATTTGCAGCACTTTGACAGCGAGCACCCGCATGGAGGGCGAAATTTCCTCATTGGCGGAAATCTTTGTTGTCGCGGATTGGGAGCCGATACGCGCCAGAGTAAACAGGATACCTGTGACAATCAGCGCCTTGAGAATGGCCAATGCAGAGAGCCGGAAATCACCAAATTCAATCGCGGCGCTGTCCAGGAAGGCGGTCATTGCTTCGGCCAGGCCGAGATAATAGAGCGTCACATATATCCAAAGGCCCCATGTCACGATGCGGCGCAGCAGGCTGTTGCGCACAAGGCGGGCGGCAAAACCAACCAGCAGCCAAGCCAATGAAATCGTTGCCACAAGCACAAGGATGAAGCGGCGAGAAGGGAAGGGGGTTATCTGCGAAATGATGCCCGCGGCCGCCCATGTTAGCCCGACAAAAAGGATCAATTGCAGCCGTTTATGCACCACAAGCATGGCCCGTAGCCGCGGCTTTGACATCCCCTCAAGCCCGCGCATCCAGTTATAGATTTTCGGGCCGATCCAGCGGCGCAAGAGCCACGCGGCAATGATCAATATGCCAAGGATAACGAATTGCTGTAGGCGCGAGGGCAATAAAAGATTGGAAAACGCCCCTTCGATCTCGGCCCAAAGAGCAGAGAGCTGATCAAGAAATGTTTTCAAAGCGTTCTGCATACACGCGCCCAAATGAACCTATTTGCCAGCATGGCACGGCGCGCCCCGGCCTTGCAAGCAGGGGATTTCGCTGAAAAGCTGCGCCAAGCGCCCGAAAATGCGGCAGTTTTTGCGCCAACTGCGCGGCTCTGGGAAAGATATCTTACCTAAAGGTAAATCGGTTTTGGTGTAATCAGTTAACTTATGATAATCTTTGAGCGCTGGATTCTTTTGGGCCCTTGCTGCTGCATTTTGGGGCTGGTCGAATTTGGCAATGCGTGGCTGAAACGTATTTTTGGCTAGAAGAATGATGTTTTGCGCTGTGTTTGTTGGCGCAAATCCATTGATATCGATTTTTTATTGGCGCCTTGCTGGATTTTCAAAAGGCGCGCGAACGGGGGAAGACATGAAACGATCACAAATGAAGGCGCCAATCGTGGCGTTGGGCGCTGCTGTTGCTTTATCGGGCTGTGTGACAATCGGCGGCGGCGAATTTGACGCAACCAAGAGCTTTGTTGAGACCTATGAAAGCTACAACCAGTTGGACAACCAACCGCTCGTTGATTTCGCGAGCAAGCCAACGGGAACAGTAAGTTATTCCGGCGGTATCCTTGTTCAGAAGCAGAGCAATGTTCTTACGGCCAAACCAATTGGATTGGCGAGCGATCCAGAGCCGGAATCGAACGCGTATATCGTTGCTAAGATGGATGTTGAGGTCGCCTTTGACGACAATACCTCTGACTTCACCGTAACAGATTTTCAGCGCGCGACCGCGCCGATTTCGGTTTTTAGGCGGAGCGTACCGCTCGGAGCTGCGCCGATCTCTATCGATGAGGATAATGTTGTGCTTGGCGAGGCCATTGATGGATCGCTCACAGGTTCAGGCACTGTTGAAGACAATGGGATAGGGGGCACTGTTGTTCTTGGCTCTCTTAACGGCACGCTGACAAGCGGAAGCGGCGAAGGGCTTCAGACCTATACGTCAAATATGGAGGCCGAACTTGGAGTGCGCAGCGCGCCGGGCAATGAATTTTTGCTGGGAGAGGTCCTCTTTGAGCTTCTGACGCCAAAAGTTCCGGATCAGAATCAAGAGGGGCCTGTTGCTACGTTGGTGCCTGATACATCGAATGAGTATTATTATGGCGCAGGGTACGCCGCCAAAGAATAAAGCGCCTCTGGCCCGCTGCTGCGTGTTTGGATGCGGTGGGCCAGAGCTTACTTTGGCTGGGAACCTGGGCGCGCGCGGCATTGCGCGACTCACTTGCGGGTGGCGGGCCTGTGGTTTATGGCTCTGCTTATGAAACACATCTTTGATATGGATGATCGTGCGCGTTTGCCTTGGCGCTTTTTCGGGGCAACGCTGACAGTGCAAGCCCTGCAATAGGCCGGGCCCGTTTTCGCACGTCTACATACCATCAAAATTCACATCATACCGGAGAGCGCAGCATGACCGCCCCGAAGACCCTTTATGATAAAATCTGGGATGCCCATATCGCCGATGAGGCCGAAGATGGCACGACCCTGCTTTATATTGATCGCCACCTTGTTCACGAGGTGACATCCCCGCAAGCCTTTGAAGGGCTGCGCATGGCCGGGCGCAATGTGCGCGCGCCGGAAAAAACCATCGCTGTGCCGGATCACAACGTGCCAACGACGCTTGATCGCGCTGATGGGATCAAAAACGAAGAGAGCCGCATTCAAGTTGATGCGCTGGATAAGAACGCCAAGGATTTCGGCATTCACTATTATCCCGTCTCGGACGTGCGCCAAGGCATCGTGCATATTGTTGGCCCCGAGCAGGGCTGGACATTGCCCGGCATGACCGTTGTTTGCGGCGATAGCCACACAGCAACGCATGGCGCCTTCGGGGCGCTTGCGCATGGTATCGGAACTTCTGAGGTTGAGCATGTTCTGGCCACGCAAACGTTGATCCAGAAAAAATCCAAGAACATGAAGGTTGAGATCACCGGCAAACTGATGCCCGGTGTAACGGCCAAGGATATCACTCTTGCGGTGATTGGCGAAACCGGGACCGCTGGCGGCACCGGCTATGTGATCGAATATACTGGTGAGGCGATCCGTTCGCTTTCCATGGAAGGCCGCATGACCGTTTGTAACATGGCAATTGAGGGCGGCGCGCGCGCTGGTCTGATCGCGCCGGATGAGACCACATATGAATATGTCAAAGGCCGCCCGCATGCCCCCAAAGGCGCGCAATGGGAAGCCGCCCTGACATGGTGGAAAACGCTCTTTAGCGATGAAGATGCGGTTTTTGATAAGGTCGTCACGCTCAAAGGCGAAGACATTGCGCCTGTGGTCACTTGGGGCACATCGCCCGAGGATGTTTTGCCGATCTCGGCGAATATCCCTGCGGCGTCTGATTTCAAGGGCGGCAAGGTTGATGCTGCGCAGCGCTCGCTTGATTACATGGGTCTTGAGCCCGGCAAGCCGCTGACCTCGATTAAGATTGATACGGTCTTTATTGGCTCTTGCACCAACGGGCGGATCGAGGATCTGCGCGCTGCGGCGGCGATCCTGAAGGGCAAGAAGATCAAAGAGGGCATGCGCGCGATGATCGTGCCCGGCTCGGGCCTTGTGCGTGCACAGGCCGAAGAAGAGGGCTTGGCGGACATCTTTAAAGAGGCTGGTTTTGAGTGGCGCCTTGCGGGCTGTTCGATGTGCCTTGCGATGAACCCGGATCAGCTTGCGCCCGGCGAGCGCTGCGCTGCGACCTCCAACCGCAACTTTGAAGGCCGTCAGGGCCGCGGTGGACGCACCCATTTGATGAGCCCCGCCATGGCAGCCGCCGCCGCGATCACCGGTCATCTGACCGATGTTCGCGAGATGATGTAAGGAGAGCGGATTATGGATAAGTTTGAAAAAATCACAGGCGTTGCCGCGCCAATGCCGCTGATCAACATCGATACCGATATGATCATCCCCAAGGTTTTTCTCAAAACCATTAAGCGTTCTGGGCTTGGCGTGAGCCTGTTTGCCGAGATGCGTTATAATGATGATGGCAGCGAGATCGCCGATTTTGTGCTTAACAAGCCAGCGTATCGCGATGCGGAAATCATCGTTGCGGGTGATAACTTTGGCTGTGGCTCTTCGCGCGAACATGCGCCTTGGGCGATTAAGGATTTTGGCGTTCGCTGTGTGATCTCTACCAGCTTTGCGGATATCTTTTTCAACAACTGTTTCAAGAATGGCATCCTGCCGATCATTCTGCCCCAAGAGCAGGTTGATGCCTTGATGGCGGATGCGGAAAAAGGCGCCAACGCGCGCATGACCGTTGATCTCGAAGCACAGGAAATCACTTCGTCCGATGGGCAGGTCTTCCCGTTCGAGGTTGATGCGTTCAAGAAGCATTGCTTGCTTGAGGGCTTGGATGACATCGGCCTGACCATGGCCAAAGTTGCCTCAATCGATGCTTATGAGGCGCAGGCCTCGCAATCGCGCCCTTGGGTTTGATCCCTGCTCAATCGCGATCGTTTCGCGGCTGAAAGAGTTGAAATCAAGCCACTAGCGGTAGGTTCGCTCTGAAACACAAGATATAGGGTCGCTCCTCACGGGCGGCCCTTTTTCGTTTCCAAATTGATGCAAAGTCGCACCAGTTTGTTCACAAACTCGCCCCAATGATTTCGTTAACCTTAACGAACACTTGCTGACAAACCGGAAAGAAGGCAAAAATTGGGCAACAATGAGGCAGACCGCCACAAACGGCGGATTCAAAATGGGACAAGGGCGCGGCATCGTATCGCATCCGTCCAATTTGAGGGTAGAAAACGGTGATTTCTCGGCTAGCAGGCGCTATTTTGCGCGCGATTTTTGTGGTGTTGCTGATTGCAACGCCCTCGCTGCTGTTGCCCGGTGTAACATCGGACACAACCCAGATCGTGGCGCTTGTTGCGATCTTTGCCGCCGCGCTTACCCTGTTTGAATATGCTTCCGTTTATCCCGGCCTTGTCGAATTTCGCGATGCGCCCCCGTTTAACCGCATCCGCTTTGTCTCGCTTTTCCTGACGGTCTTTTTGCTGACCCTGATCGCGCGCGGCATCTCAACGCCAACAACCGCAACCCAATTTGTAACCGCGATTGGCGCGCTGATTGGCCATGTCCTCGATTTTCCTTATTCGCCTGTGCGTTTGATGGTTCTGATGCTTCCCGAGGGCACGCCAGAAAGCCAAGTTCTGATGGTGCGTACGGCGGCTGGGATGAGCTATCTGATCTCGCTTTTGTCGCTGGTGGCCTTCCTTATGGCGCTTCGTATGCAGAAATGGCCAACCCGCTCTGGCTCGTTCAACGTCTGGATTAACCTGCCGACCTTTGATCCCACGGCGGGTGGTGATGTTGTTGCCCGGCTTGAGCGGGATGCGCGGTTTAACATCGCGCTTGGATTTCTTCTGCCGTTCCTGATCCCGGCTGTGCTAAAGTCGGCCTCTGATCTGTTTGGATCGGTCACGATGGATAATTCGCAAACCCTGATTTGGACAATTGCTGCATGGGCCTTTCTTCCTGCTTCTCTGTTTATGCGCGGCATCGCGATGGGCAAGATCGCCGAGATGATCGCCTCAAAGCGCCGTCTTTCCTACGCGGCCTCGCAAGAGCATCCCTATCAGCCTGCCTGATCGCTTTGCTGCCCTTCGGGGCGGCGGCTGATACGATCCGCATTGCCACCTATCACACAGAGCTTTCGCGCAAAGGGCCGGGCCTTTTGCTGCGCGATATTCTGGGGCTGAAAGATCCGCAGGTGAATGCGGTTGTGGGTGTGATTTCGCATATCTCGCCCGATGTGATCCTGCTTCTCGATTTTGATTATGATTATGATCTGGTTGCGCTCAAAGCCTTTGGCGCGCGGCTTGGCTATCCTCATGTCTTTGCGCGGCGGCCCAATTCGGGGCTTGAAACCGGCCTTGATCTGGATGGCGACGGGCGGCTTGGCGGGCCGCGGGATGCGCAGAGCTTTGGTTATTTCACCGGGCAGGGCGGGATGGCGGTTCTGTCTAGGTTGCCCATTTTGGAAGACGAAGCACGGGACTTTTCAGAAATGCTTTGGCGAGACATCCCGCAAGCGCAGCTGCCAGTGAAAGCAGACGGCGCGCCGTTTTATTCGGAAGAGGCTTTGGCGCTTTTGCGGCTTTCCTCAGTCGGGCATTGGGATGTTCCTTTCGCGCTTCCCGATGGGAGAATCGCGCATCTTTTGGCCTATCACGCAGGCACCCCGGTTTTTGATGGCCCTGAGGATCGCAACGGCCTGCGCAACGCCGATGAGCAGCGCTTTTGGCGGCTTTATCTGGATGGTGATCTGCCGGGAGTTGAGGCGCCAAGCGGGCCGTTGATTTTGGCCGGAAGCGCCAATCTTGATCCCGAAGATGGGGCTGGAAAGCGCGAGGCGATCAAAGCGCTTTTGGCCCATCCCCGCCTTGTTGATCCTATGCCCAAATCTGAGGGCGCGCGGCTTGCCGGGGATAGCGGCGTGAACGCGGATCATCGCGGCGACCCGGCGCTTGATACAGCCGATTGGAAGGACGAGGGCAACAGCCCCGGCAATCTGCGGGTCGATTATTTGCTGCCCTCTACTGAATGGGAAGTGATCGACGCGGGCGTATTCTGGCCCGCGCCTGATGATCCTGAGGCTGAGATATTAGGCAGCGGGAAGGGCCGTGCCAGCCGCCATGCGCTTACTTGGGTGGATTTGCGGCGGTAGGGCGGCAATCATCACCTCATGCAGAGGCGTTGGCTTGAAATCCGGCAGCAATCGCGCCAGCTTTTCGCCGCTCATTGAGTGAGGATGGTTCCAAAGATAGCGCATCTCGCGCAGCTCGCGCGCCAGTTCCCAAAAGGGCGAAGCCAGGCCCATCACCCACCAAGGAAAGCCCGCAATTTTAATCTCGCGGTCAAGGGCGGCGCTTAGGCCTGTGGCCAGTTCGCGCGGGGTGAAGCTGTGGCCTGCAAAGGGCACGTCTTCGAAGCGCTCTAAGCGATCTTCGGCATCGCAAAGCGCCACCATCGCGCGCGCCCAATCGGGCACATAGGCAAAGGCTTGCAGCGTATCAAATCCACCCGGTGAGGTGATTTTGCCCTTTTTGATCGAGGTAAGATAGACCAAGCTCATCACGCAGCCGTTGCGATCTGGGTCGATTAAATTGCCCGCGCGCAGGATCAGGGTTTTGACGCCAGCGTTGCGATAGGCGGCTTCCATATCAACCCGGATTTGCCCTTTGCGGCTGCTCGGGGTTTGCGGGGTTTCTTCGCTCCAAGGAGCGGTGGCTTTGCCGAAATTATAGACGTTGCCGGGGATCACAACGCGCGCGCCGCTGGATTTGGCGGCGGCGATCACTTGGGCGGTGATTTGGGGAATGATCTGCGCCCAGTTGTGATAGTTGGGCGGGTTCAGCCCGTTCATGATCACATCAACGCCTTGCGCTTGGCGGGTCATATCGCCTGTTTTGCGATCATAAAGGCGGATATTCCAGCCCGCCGCTTCAAAGGCTTTGGCGCTATGAATGCCGAGCTTGCCGGATGCGCCGAGGATGAGTGCTGTTTTGGCCATTTGGGCCTCCTTTCGTTTTGCTGAGAGGAGATTGCGCCATTCACATGCATTTAGAAATTGCCTGAAACTGCAGATATGATATTCAAAAATGAATGGCTATTGGCTCATCTCTTGATTGGACCTTGCTTCAATCCTTTGCTGCTGTGGCAAAGCATGGCTCGCTTTCGGCGGCCGCCCGAAACCTTGGGGCGAGCCAGCCGACCTTGGGGCGCCATATCAAAACGCTTGAGGAAAGCCTTGGCGCGCCGCTGTTTACCCGGATCGCCCGCGGGCTTGAGCCAACGGAGCTTGGGCTTGAACTGCTTGAAGAGGCCGGGCGGATGGAGGCGGCGGCGGCGCGGATGAGCCTTATTGCCGAAGGGCGCAGCACTGCGTTGCGCGGCACAGTGCGGATCACTGCGAGCGTTTTTGTTTCGCATTTCATACTGCCGCAGATCATCGCGGATATTCGCCGCCAAGAACCGCAGATCGAGATCGAGCTGGCCCCCTCGGATGCAACCGAAAACCTGATGTTTCGCGAGGCGGATATTGCGCTGCGGATGTATCGCCCCGAGCAGCTTGATGTGATCACCCGCTATGTTGGGGATACGCAGATTGGGCTTTATGGGGCGCGTGGTTTTTTGGATCGGGTTGGGCGGCCCGAGACATTCGAGGCGGCGTTCGCGCTTGATTTTGTTGGCTATGATCGCAACGATTTGATGCTGCGCGGGATGCGCCAAATGGGGCTTGAAATTGATCGCGATTTCTTTGCGGTGCGTTGCGATGATCAGGCCGCGTATTGGCATCTTGTGCGCGCGGGCTGTGGGATCGGGGCGGCGCAGAGGATCGTTGGGGATCGCGATGCTTTGGTTGAGCGGATATTGCCCGATCTGCCTTTGCCGCCTTTGCCGATATGGCTTGCCGCGCCCGAGGCTTTGCGGCGCAATCCGCGCATCCGCCGGGTTTGGGATTTGCTTGGTGAAGGGCTTACCAACGCCGGGATTGGGCGCCCTGTGCGCCAAGAAAACCCCAGCACAGCTTGACCCTTTGTGCGCAAGGGGCTACCCCGCTTGGCGAATGTTACAGATCGCAGGAATCCCGCTATGAGCAACCCGTCCCTCCTTATCCTTGCCGGTGATGGCATTGGCCCCGAAGTTATGGCGCAAGTCACGCGGATCATTGATTGGTACGGTGAAAAGCGCGACCTGAAATTCGATGTTTCCGAGGATCTTGTTGGCGGTGCGGCTTATGATGCGCATGGCACGCCGCTCACGGATGAAACGATGGAGCGTGCGCAGGCGGTGGATGCTGTTTTGCTTGGCGCTGTTGGCGGGCCGAAATACGATGCGCTCGATTTCTCAGTGAAGCCAGAGCGCGGGCTTTTGCGCCTTCGCAAAGAGATGGACTTGTTCTCGAACCTGCGCCCTGCGCAGTGCTTTGATGCTTTGGCTGATTTCTCTTCGCTTAAGCGGGATGTTGTTGCTGGCCTCGATATCATGATCGTGCGCGAGCTGACCTCGGGCATCTATTTCGGCGAGCCGCGCGGCATCTTCAAAGAGGGCAATGAGCGCGTTGGCATCAACACGCAGCGCTACACCGAGAGCGAGATTGCCCGCGTTGCGCGTTCTGCTTTTGAGCTGGCGCGCCGCCGTGGCAATAAGGTTTGCTCGATGGAGAAAGCCAATGTGATGGAGAGCGGCATTTTGTGGCGCGAAGTTGTTACGGAAATCCATGCGGCTGAATACCCTGATGTTGAGCTGAGCCATATGTATGCGGATGCAGGCGCGATGCAGCTTTGCCGCTGGCCCAAGCAATTTGACGTGATCGTAACCGACAATCTCTTTGGCGATCTGCTGTCGGATGCGGCCGCGATGCTCACCGGTTCGCTTGGCATGTTGCCCTCGGCCTCGCTTGGCGCGCCAATGGAAAATGGCCGCCCCAAGGCGCTATATGAGCCAGTTCACGGCTCTGCTCCAGATATCGCCGGCCAAGGTAAGGCAAACCCGATCGCGTGTATTCTCAGCTTTGCCATGGCGCTTCGCTATAGCTTTGATCAGGGCGCAGAGGCGGATCGTTTGGAAGCGGCGGTTGAAGCGGTTTTGGCCAAGGGCGTTCGTACCGCTGATTTGCTCAATGACGAGGGCATCACGCCCGCAACCACATCCGAGATGGGCGATGCTGTTTTGGAGGCGCTCAACGCGAGCCTTTAAGAGCCTCGTGATAAGATTTGAAAGGGCGCTCTTTGGGGCGCTCTTTTTCTTTTTGTCGTGAACTCTGATGGGCGGCGAAAAAATCTTGGCGCTGTCTTACTTCTGTTACATATTTCGCATATTCGTGAAATATGGAAAAATTGATTCCCAAACAACTGACATGCCTTGGCCATCCACAGCGATTGGCCGTGTTTCGCATGTTGATGCGCTGCTATCCCGAGGCGATCCCCGCGGGCGAAATCGCGAGCGCGCTAGAGATCAAAGCTTCGACGCTCTCGGTCTATCTTTCGGCGTTGCGCACAGCAGGGTTGATCGCCCAGACCCGCGCAGGAACATCGCTGCGCTATTCGGCGCGGCTAAAGATGGCGCAGGGGCTGGTCCAATTTCTATTTGATGAATGCTGCACAGCGGGCGGCGAGGCGAATGATAGCGCCTGTTTGCCGCCGCTTTGCTTTCCAACGGAGACAGTAAGATGACGACATATGCGATTAATGGCTTGGGGCGGATGGGCAAGCTTGCGCTGCGCCCATTGATAGAGAGCGGGGCTAAGATTGCCTGGCTCAATGATGCGGTTGGTGATCCTGCGATGCATGCGCATCTTCTGGAATTTGATAGTGTTCATGGGCGCTGGGCGGCGGATTTTCAGAGCGATGCGAACAGCATTTCGATTGATGGGGTGCGCTTGCCTGTGCATTGCACCCGCGCGCTGGAAGAGCTGCCGCTGGCGGGCGTTGATGTTGTGATTGATTGCACGGGCGCGTTCAAGACAGAGGCCAAGCTTGCGCTCTATTTTGCAGCCGGGGTTAAGAAGGTTGTTGTTTCTGCGCCGGTGAAAGAGGCGGGAGCGGCCAATATTGTTTTTGGGGTGAATAACGCGGATTACGATCCTGCGGTTCATCGCATCGTTACGGCGGCAAGCTGCACAACCAATTGCCTCGCGCCAGTGGTGAAGGTGATCCATGAAGGCTTGGGCATTCGCCACGGCTCGATCACCACGATCCATGATGTGACCAATACCCAAACCATCGTTGATCGGCCCGCCAAGGATATGCGGCGCGCGCGTTCGGCCCTTACGAACCTCATCCCAACAACGACAGGCTCGGCGACAGCGATTACGCTGATTTACCCTGAGCTCAAGGGCAAGCTAAACGGCCATGCGGTGCGGGTGCCGCTTCTGAATGCTTCGCTAACGGATTGTGTTTTTGAGGTGGAGCGGGCGACCAGCGCTGAGGAAGTGAACGCGTTGTTTGAGGCGGCTGCAAACGGGCCGCTTGCGGGCATTCTGGGCTATGAGACGCGCCCGCTTGTTTCTTCGGATTATACCAATGATCCGCGCTCAAGCATCATTGATGCGCCTTCAACCATGGTGATCAATGGCACGCAGGTGAAGATTTACGCCTGGTACGATAATGAGTGGGGCTATGCGAACCGCTTGATTGATGTGGCGCTTATGGTTGGTGGTTCATTGTGAGCGACGGGGCGAAAATCGAGCGGCCCTTGGCGGCCTATGGCGCGGTTACGGCGGCGTATTGGGCCTTTATGCTCACGGATGGTGCACTGCGGATGTTGGTGCTTTTGCATTTTCATACGCTTGGGTTTTCGCCCGTTCAGCTTGCCTATCTCTTTGTGCTTTATGAGATCGCGGGGATCGTCACGAACCTAAGTGCGGGTTGGATCGCGGCGCGTTTTGGGCTGACCAGCACGCTTTATGCCGGGCTCGCTTTGCAGGTCGCCGCCCTTTTGGCGCTTGCCCAGCTTGATCCGGCTTGGGGGATCGGGGCTTCGGTTGTCTTTGTGATGTTGGTGCAGGGGGCCTCTGGGGTTGCCAAAGACCTGGCCAAGATGAGCGCGAAATCGGCGGTAAAGCTGCTGGCGCCCGAGGTGCAGGGCGGTTTGTTTCGCTGGGTTGCGCTGCTGACGGGATCGAAGAACGCGATCAAAGGGTTTGGCTTTCTGGCAGGGGCTGGGATGCTGGCGCTTTGGGGGTTTGAGGCGGCGGTTCTGGGGATGGCAGCTGTGCTTGGCGTGATCCTACTGGCGGTTGTCTTTGGAATGCCGGGGGGCCTTCCGCGCGGGCGGCGCGGCGCGAAATTCACTGAAATATTCTCAAAGAATGCAAATCTGAATTGGCTGGCGGCGGCGCGGGTTTTTCTGTTTAGCGCGCGCGATGTTTGGTTTGTTGTTGGCATTCCGATCTATTTTTACGCAGTGCTTTCGGATGGATCGGAAGCGGGCAACCGGGCTGCGTTTTTCACCATTGGCAGCTTTATGGCGATCTGGACGGTGCTTTATGGCATTGTCCAAGCTATGGCCCCGAAAATCTTGCGCGCGGCCAGCCGCCCACAACAAGAAATGATCCGGGCCGCGCAGATATGGGCTGCTTGGTTGATGGTTGTGCCCTTTGGGATGGCAGCGCTTGTTTGGTTTGCTGGTGCGCCTTCCGCTTGGCTGACCGGGGCGGTGATCGCGGGGCTTTTGATTTTTGGCGCGCTATTTGCGGTGAATTCTGCGCTGCATTCTTATCTCGTGCTCGCCTTTAGTGATGGGGCGCGGGTCACGATGGACGTTGGCTTTTATTATATGGCCAATGCGGCGGGCCGTTTGATGGGCACTTTGCTTTCGGGGATCAGCTATCAGCTTGGCGGGTTGACGATGTGTTTGGCGGTTGCTGGCGGGATGGTTCTTATCTCTTGGCTGGCGGCGCGTCAAATGCCGGGCGCTGCGCATTAGCCACCTTCGCCCATAAATTCCGCAATAGTTGCATAGAGTTTGGTAAGTTTTGCTGTGCTAGAGGCATGTGGTGCAGCAAGGCCGCATATTCGCATCGCCCCGTTCAGTTTTTAATGAACGCTGTGGACAAATGGCAAGTGCGCCCCTATCTCGACCTGCAATAACGCATCGTGGACTGTCCAAATGAGTGAAACCCCAACCCTCGCCGAAATCCGCGAAGGATTTATCGAGAAAATGGGCGTGATATCGCAAGGCGAAGGCTTTACGCGGATCACGGGGCGTGTGCTTGCGCTTTTGGTATTTGAGGGCGAAGCGATTTCCTTTGGCGATTTGGCCAAGGATCTGAATGTGAGCCGGGGGAGTATTTCGGCCGCAGTGCGCACGCTTGAAGAGCGCAAAGTTATCAAACGATTTAGCAAACCGGGCATTCGCCAAGATTTCTTTTTGATCGAGGACGGGGCGTTTGAGCGCCTTCTTGGCGAGGCGGCGACCCGTGCGCGCGATGCTCAGATCGAGATTGATGCGACAATCGCCCTGCTCCCCAAGGAGGCAGATTGCCATCTGGGCCGGCTTCAATTTTTCTCGGAATTTTATCGCACCATTGAAGGTGCGCTGAAAATCGCCGAGCAACGACTTTCGGAAAGATGCCCACGCAATGCGCGGCGCGGCAAAAATTCCACAGTAGATTCATAAGGATAAGAAAATGTCGCAAGAGAACCTTCCGGATCAAACGGGCAAGCTCACTTTTGAGAATGAAAAGGGCGCGGGCCGCTCTAAATGGATCGCGATGATCTTGGGGCTGGTTCTTGTGGGCTGGATGGGGAGCGGATTCATTCTGCCCTCTGCGCCTGAGGAGGCGGCTGTTGAGGAGGGGCCAAAGGTTCGTGCGATTGCGGTGTCTGTGATGGAATCCAAGGCGCGCGATGTGGAGCAAGTTTTTACCGCCGAAGGCCAGTCTGAACCGGATCGCATTACGTCTATTCGGGCCGAAACATCGGGCGATGTTGAAAGTGTAAGCGTTGCGCGGGGCGATTTGCTTGCCACGGGTCAAGAGATTGCGCGCATCGAATCCGGAACAGCCGAAGCCCAGCTCAAGCAAGCCCAAGAGGCCCTTGCCCAAGCCGAGCGCACTTATAAAAATACCCTCGCTTTGCAGGCGCGTGGCGTCGCGACAGAGGATCGTGTTACCGAGACCCGCACCGCCCTTGCTTCGGCGCAAACTCAGCTTACCTCTGCCAAGCAAGCCTTGGACAATACCATCATCCGCGCGCCCTTTCCCGGCCGTCTCAGCGGGTTGACGCTTGATGAGGGCGAGTATGTTTCAACCGGCAACCAGATCGGCGAGATTTTGGACAATGATCCGCTTACAATCGCCATCCAAGTGCCCCAGCAAGCGCTTTCGCGGCTTGAGCGCGGGCAGGTGGCGCAGGTTGAATTTATCACCGGTGAAAAGCGGATTGGCAGGGTTGGATTTGTCGGGATGAATGCCAATGCACAAACCAGAACGTTCCTTGCAGAGATCACTGTTGAGAATGCCGATAGCGCCCTGCCTGCGGGCTTGAGTGCGAAGGTCAGCATTCCGACCGGGGCGGCGCGCGGGCATTTCATTTCACCTGCGATCCTGTCGCTGAATACGTCGGGCGAGCTTGGGGTCAAGGTTGTTGGCGAGGGCAATATCGTTGAGTTTGTGCCTGTGTCGATTGTGCGCGCACAACGGGATGGGGTTTGGATCACCGGCCTGCCAGAAACGGCGCAGATTATCACCGTGGGCCAAGGCTTTGTGAATGGTGGCGAGGTTGTTGATCCCAAAGTCGATGAGAAAGCCATGGCCGCCCTAGCAAAAGCGATCAAAGAGGCGCAGGGCAATGGGGAAGCGGTGCAATGAACAGCCTAATTGATGCGGCTTTCGCCCGCGGAAAATTCATCATTCTAACGCTGGTTTTCTTGCTGCTTGTCGGCACGCTATCTTATATGAGCATCCCAAAGGAAAGCGCGCCAGAGGTTCCTATTCCGCTGGTGTATGTTTCCGCAAGCCTTGAGGGGATTTCGCCTGAAGACGGGGAAAATGTGCTTGTCAGCCCGCTTGAAACAGAGCTGGCGGCCCTAAGCGGGCTCAAGAAAATGACGGCCAGTGCCTCTGAAGGGCATGCCAGTATTCAGCTTGAATTTGAGCCAGGATTTGATGCCGCAGAGGCGCTTGATAAGGTGCGCGAAGCCAAGGATCGGGCCGAGAATGATCTTCCGTCTGATGCGACTGTGACGGTCACCGAGATCAACACAGCGCTGTTCCCGATCCTGACGGCGATCCTTTCGGGGCCTGTTCCAGAGCGGACATTGAACGAGATCGCTGATGATCTTCAGGACGCGATCGAATCCCTTGGCGGGGTTCTTGAAGTGAGCGTTGGTGGGCAGCGCACGGAGCTTTTGGAAGTTCTGATCGACCCGACCGTTTTTGAAACCTACAACATCTCATTTGATGAATTGATCGGCTCGATCACCCGCAACAATCAGTTGATTGCAGCGGGCGCGATTGAAAGCGATGCGGGGCGTTTGGTGCTTAAAGTGCCAGGTTTGATTGAGGATTTCAGCGATGTGATGGAGCTGCCTGTGCTGGTGCGCGGGCAGACGGTTGTTACGTTTCAAGACGTGGCAACTGTGCGCCGCACCTTTGAAGACCCGACCGGTTTTGCCCGGATCAATGGCCAGCCGGCGCTTGCTTTGGAGGTCAAAAAGCGCGTGGGTTCCAACATTATTGATACGGTTGCCGAGGTGCGCAAAGTTATTGAGACCGCAAGCGCGGATTGGCCCGATAGTGTTCATGTGACCTATATGCAGGACGAAAGCGATCAGGTGAAATCCATGCTTTCGGATCTTGAGGCCAATGTGATCGCGGCGGTGATCTTGGTTATGATCGTGATCGTTTTTTCGCTTGGTCTGCGCTCTTCTGTGCTTGTTGGCCTGTCCATTCCGGGCGCGTTTTTGACCGGCGTCGCGGTGCTGTTCATGATGGGCTATACGATGAATATCGTTGTGCTTTTCTCGCTGATCCTCGTGGTTGGGATGCTGGTGGATGGGGCGATTGTGACGGTCGAATTGGCCGATCGCTATCTGCATGATGGGCACTCGGCGAAAGTCGCTTATAACAAGGCCGCCAAGCGGATGGCCTGGCCGATCATCGCCTCAACCGCGACCACGCTTTGCGTCTTCCTGCCGCTTTTGTTTTGGAACGGCGTGGTTGGCGAATTCATGAAATATCTGCCGATCACAGTGTTGATCACCCTGTCTGCATCGCTGTTTATGGCGCTAATTTTCATTCCGGTTGTTGGCGGGATAATTGGCAAGAAACAGGCGCAATCCTCAAGAGAGCGCGCCCAGCATTTCGCCGCAGAGCGGGGCGATCCGCGCGATATGACCGGCTTTATGGGGGTCTATGTTGGCTTGCTCAAATGGTCGATTATGCGGCCGTGGGTCACGATCAGCTTTGCGATTATGGGCCTGATCGTTTCGTTTATCGCTTACGGGGCCTTTGGCAATGGGTTGACCTTTTTCCCCTCGGTCGAGCCGGATTTTGCCCAAGTTGAAGTGCGCGCGCGGGATAATTTCTCGATTTATGAGCAGGATGAATTGGTCCGCGCGGTTGAGACTCGGCTGTTGAAATACGGCGAAATTCGCAGCGTCTATGCCCGTACAGGCAAGAACAGCCAATCAGGCGAAGAGGTGATTGGTACGATCCAATTGGAGCTTGATGAATGGGATAGCCGCCGCAAAGCTGCTGTAATTTCAGAAGATATTCGGACCGAAATGGCCGAAATCGCCGGGATTGATGTTCAGGTTCAGACCCAATCAAACGGGCCGACTTCGGGCAAACCTGTTAGTATGGATGTGATCTCGAACAATCCTGTGTTGCAAGCGGCAACGATCCAGACTCTGCGCGACACAATGGATCGTATCGGCGGTTTTACCGATGTCACCGATACGCGCCCGCTTCCTGGGGTTGAGTGGAGCATCGTTGTTGATCGCTCTGAGGCGGCGCGTTCTGGCGCGGATGTGGCGCTGCTCGGGCAAGCTGTTCAGCTTTTGACGCGCGGCATTACGGTTGCGGATTATCGCCCTGATGATAGCGCGAGCGAAGTTGATATTCGCATCCGCTTTCCTGCTGCCGAGCGGACCTTGGCTGAGCTAGAAGCGCTGCGGGTTCCGACATCTGCGGGGCTTGTGCCGATCTCAAATTTTGTGGCTTTTGAGCCTGCGCCGCGCTCTGGCACGATCACACGGATTGATCAGCGCCGGGTGCTTTCTATCGCATCAAATGTGGCGCCTGGGGTTTTGGTCAATGATCAGATTCTGGCGCTTAAGGCGGCGATTGCACAGATGGAAATCCCAGCCGGGGTTGAGATTTCTTTTGGCGGCGAGGCCGAGGATCAAGCAGAATCGATGCAGTTCTTGATGGGGGCATTTTTGGCCGCAATTGGGCTGATGTTTGCGATCCTCTTGGTGCAGTTCAATGGCTTCTGGCAGGCTTTTATTGTGATGTCTGCGATTGTGTTTTCGGTTGCGGGGGTTTTGCTTGGATTGATGGTCACGGGGCGGCCTTTTGGGGTTGTTATGGGCGGGATCGGTGTGATCGCGCTTGCCGGGATTGTGGTGAACAACAACATCGTTTTGATCGACACCTATAATGATCTCAAACGTGCTGGGGCCTCGCCTTATGAAGCGGCTCTGCGCACCGGGGCACAGCGCCTTCGCCCTGTGCTTTTGACCTCGATCACAACGGCGCTTGGCTTGATGCCGATGGTGATTGGTCTCAACATCAATTTCTTCACCCGAGAGATTGTATATGGCGCGCCTTCGACACAGTGGTGGACCGAGCTTTCTTCGGCGATTGCTGGCGGGCTTATTGTGGCCACGGTGCTCACGCTTTTGGTAACGCCTGCGATGCTGATGCTTGGGGAAAAGAAAGCAACCCGTGGTGGTGCGGTGATGCCAGAGCCTGCGCCTGTTGAACCGGTTGATGAGGGCATGCCGGAGGGGCCTTTGGATGCGGTTGCGGCGGATGCGCCCGTTGCAAAGCCAAAACCAAAACCAAAGCCCGCCGCCAAGCCAAAGGCCAAAGTAAAGCCGCGCGCCAAGGCAAAGCCAAAGCCAAGCAGCAAGCCTTCAACGGCCTGAAGGCGGATTTAAGCGAGACATGAAAAGCCCGGTTTGATTTTTCGAGCCGGGCTTTTATATCGCGGTGCGGCGTTAGCGGCGCAGAAATGCAGATATGCGCAGCGATCCAGGCCCAATGCCAGGCGTTCTTGTGCGCAGGACAGGTGTGTTCTTTGAGGTCCCGCCAGAGCTTTCCCGAAACACGATAAAGAGGCCCGAGGCGATGATAATGCCTGCGCCAATGATCGTCGCGCTATCCAATTTATCGTTGAAAATCAGATAGCCATAGGCGCTTGCCCAGAGGATTTGCGAATATTGCATTGGCGCGACAATGGCCGCTTCGCCCATACGGTAGGCCGCGATCATCAGCAGCCCGGCAACAAAGCCAAAGCTTGCGATGACCGCGATCAAGCCAACATCGGTAAGTTCCATCGGTTTGTAGACCAGAGGCAGCATCGCCCCCATAAGCACAAAATTCGCGATCATCGGATAGATCATCAGCACAATGGGCCGCTCTTCTCTGCCCACGCGGCGGATGATCACCGAGGCAACAGCATTCCCTGTGGCCGAAGCGAGCCCCGCGATATGGCCAAGGCCAAGCTCTGTCACACCCGGGCGCAGAACCACGATTACACCTGCCAGCCCAACGATCACAGCGATGCCGCGCCGCCAGCCGACGCGCTCGCCCAAGATCGGGATGGAGAGGATGGTAATAAGCAGGGGCGCCGCAAAGAGAAGCGCATATGTTTGGGCGAGCGGCAGAACTGAAAACGCATAAAACGCAGAGAGCGCTGTGATCACGGAGGCCACTGTGCGCGCAAATATCCACCACGGGTTTTTGGGGCGCAGCGTGCCTGCTGTCTGGTCGCGCATCAGCATAAGGGCGACGAGCGGGAAGGCAAAAAGGGTTGAGAAAAAGATCATTTGGAAGGGGGAGAATGTCCCTCCTAGGATTTTGATTGCAACGTCATGCGTGGCGAAAATTCCGAAAGCCAAGAGGGCGAGGAGGACGGCTTTGATATTCATGTCTGGTCTTCCAATGCATGGCTTGTTGCCGCCAAGATAGCGCTAACCAGCTGGGTGAAACAGCCCCAATTGGCGCATTTTCTTGCCAAATGGGCGGCCTCAGCGCTTGGCAAGGCCTGCGCCCGTCTTTGCGCAGAGCAAGAAGAATCGCGTTAAGGCAAACTCTCGCCGATTGAGCGCTGCGCTGGTTGTTTTTGGGCGAAACGGCGCAACGTCTTGATAAAAACGCAAAAAGGTGGGGCCTGTTTACCACTTTTTAGGGAATTCAGGTCGTCTCCCAGTTGATTGCCGCCGCGGTATGTGCATCCTTTCGCCTACTTGGGCGTGGGAGTATTTTAAGTGCTTATTTTTTCCGTTGATTCGTTTTGGTTTGATCTATTCCCAAAATTGCGCCGCCGCGCATTTGGTGCTCTGGCGACGACATCCCTCGTTGCGCTTGGAGGTCTGGCGCTGCCAAGCGCTGGTTTTGCCGCAGATTTGACCTGGGACGGTGTTGGCGCGAGCGATTGGGATACCAATGCGGGTAATAATGTTTGGAATGATGGCGGTGGGGCCGCAAGTTTCTCAAATGGAGACACTGTCACATTCGCAGGCGCCCAGCTCAATGTTCCGGTTGTCGGTACGGTAGAGCCTGGATCCATTTCATTTTCTGCTGATGGTTATGTCATCACCGGCGGGATTATTTCCGACGCATCCGGTTCACCAGTAATCATCACGACAAATGCTGGGCAAACTGCACAAATCGACTCCGAGCTTGACGGCGTGTTTTCATATGCGGGCGCGGGGACATTGAATTTGGGTGGTGTTTCGCCAAATTTAAGCGCGCTTGCGGTAAGCGGTGGGACAGTTGCGAATTCGGGGACGATTGGCGGGACGGTCACAAACACCGGGACCTTTAGCAACAGCGGTATCGTTGCTGGCGTTATCAACAATTCTGGCGGAACATTTAGCAGCACGCTCACTGTCGGCGATGGCGGCGTTGTCGATACCGACGGGACGGTCACCCTTGAGGGGACGGTTGGCACTGCGGGGGTTAGCACAGACGGCGGGGATATTACGATTTCAGCTGGCGGGCTTGTGACGACTGGCGCGTTGGGTGTTACGGGCAGTGCTGCAAATGGTGCGGCGAGCGCGCTTTTGACTGGCGATCTGACCGCCACAGCGATCACCGCTTCGGGCGATTTTGCCGGCGGCAATCTTGGTACAGTGACGATAAATTCTACGGCCTCTGTAACCGATACGACAATCTCATCGGGCGGCGTTATCAGCCTTGATGGCACATTGACCTCGACCAATGCGATCAGTGTTCAGAACGAGGGCGTTTTGAATGTTTTGACCAATGGGATCGTCACAAACGCCATTGATATCACTGCTGGCGGCGAGGCGAATTTTGCCAATAGTGCTGGCAGTGTTGGCGGCAATATCACCAATACCAGTGGCACTGTGAATGTGACGGCAGCTTTGACGGCTGCGGGCGATTTTACGACCACAGGTTCGGCCGGTGGCCCGGCGGTTGCGAATGTTGGGGCCAATCTGGGGCTTGCGACGGGGACTTTGATCCTTGGCGGTACGGATGCGGTTAATACGGGCAGCGTCTTGATCACAGCAGGCACAACAAGCGTTGCAGCGGTTGATCTGAATGCATTTGGCGTTCTGTCTGTTGGCGGCGCGATGAGCAGTCTCGCCACGATTGATGTTGAGGAAAATGCAACGCTTTCGGTCACAGGGACGCTTACATCCGATGTGACGGTTAGCGGCGGAACGCTCACCTCAACCGGGACGATCACCGGCAATGTTGCGGATACGAATGGTTTGACGAGCCTTGCGGGCACGGTCACGAATGGCGTCTCAACGCTTGGCGGCGCCGTGACGGTTGAGGCTGGCGGGCTTACGGTTTCGGGGGGCGATTTCAGCGTAACTGGTGACGGGGCCAATGGCGCGGCAACGGCGGCGATCAATGGCAATCTCGGGATCACTACGGGCGATCTGATTGTTGGCGGCTCGGATGCGGTAAATACCGGCACTGTGACGATTGCAGATACAATGGCCGTTACCGCCACAGATGTTGTTCTGAATGGCTTTGGCACGATCAACGTGAATGGGTCGCTTACAAGCGGCACAGACATCAATGTTCAGGCCAATGCCGCGATGGATGTCGCGAATACGGGTTCGGTGAGCGGCAATGTTATTGTGGATGCGGATGGTACATTTGCTTCGGCGGGTGCGCTTGCGAATGATCTGACAATCAACACAGCAAATGCCGTTGCGCTTACGGGTAGCGTTGGTGGCGATTTGGGCGTGAACCTTGGCACGACCAATGTCGATGGTGATTTGGCGGTTACAGGCGGGGTTACTGTATTCGGGGATGCGGTGAGCGAAGCTGTGCTTAATGTTCAGTCTGGGACGCCGATTGATAATAACATTCTTACTGCGGCAACTGTGGTCAATACGGGCCTCATCAATGTTGAGGTGGATGCTGCGTTGAATTCGACTGCGGCGGTTGAGAACAACCAATTCGGCACCATTACAAACGCGGGCACGATCAACAATATCAACAACAATGCTGATGCCAATCTATCTTCAACGGGTGCGATCACGGGCACGTTGGTAAACGCAGGCACAGCCGATTTCAGCGGCCTCAATGCCAGTGCAGGGACAATCACCAATAGCGGCGATCTGAATGTTGCGGTGAATTCAAATCTTACGGTCACAAATCCGATTGTGAACACAGGCACGATCGCCAACCTAAGCACCATCACCGGCGACATCACCAATAATGCAGGCGGCATTGTTGGCTCTTCTGTCGAAATCACCGGCACGTTGAACAACACAACCGGAACCTCTGTTGCCAATCTTGGCGGCAATGTTGGCGCGATTGTGAATGATGGCTCTGTTGTTCTGACAGATGATCTAACGGTTGCGGGCAACTTTGATAACAACGCAACCTTGACGATGGGCGCCAATGATCTTTCCGTCGATACAATGACGAATGATCAAGCCATTACTGTGACAGCTGGTCAAACGCTTTCGGTAACCACTTCGCTGGATAACGAAGCGGGCGGCACGATCACCGTTGACGGCATAATTGATGGCCCGCTGACCAATAGCACAGGAACGTCAGTTGTTAATCTCACGGGCGCAGGGAGCAGCATCACAGGCGCGGTTGATAACACAGGGACAATCGGCCTTGCTGGCGGCGCGCTTGGCGGCCTACCCGGCGGCACGGTTCAGAACAATCTGACCGGTATTATCAATGCCACAGGCGGGAATTTTGGCGGCAATGTTACCAATGACGGTACCGTCAATCTAATGGCTGATACCAATGCTTTGGGCGATTTCACCAACAATCTTTCACTCACGTCTAACGGCGCTTGGACGTTTGACGTTACGGGGACGTTTACCAACAATGGTGTAATTACGTCCAGTTCGGGCGAGCTTACCATTTCGGCCAACCTGATTACGCTTTCGGCAACCTCGTCTGTTGTCGGGGCTGGCTCGGTTACCTTCCTTGGCGATGTCTTGAACCTCGGCTCGGTGACCTATAGCGCCCCAGATACCCTGACCGGTAATTATACCAACGGCATCACAGGTACGACGGATGTGAATGCGGCCGTTGATGCGGATGGCAACGATATCACCAACCATGGCGATTATGATGTGAATGCTGGCGGCTCGCTTGCCAATGTCGGCACTTTGACCAATCAAACCATTCTCCCTGCGAGTGCGACCTTCGATATCGCAGGGGGCGCGACTGTTGATACGCAAACGATTGTGAACACCGGCACGTTGAGCACAATGACAGTCTTGGGCGGGCTGACATCGGCCACGACCCTGACCAATACTTTGGGCGCGACATTGGCCAACAGCGGCTCTGTTAGCGCAGTTGAAGTGATCAATACCGATGGTGGTGTTATCACCAACTCTGGCTCAATCACCGGCGTGGGCGGGGCGACGGGGATCGTTACCAATACTTCCAGCAGCATCGACAATTCGGGGACGCTCACAGCCGATGTGACCAGCACAGGCACAGCCCTTTTGGCCAGCAGCATCACAAACACCGGAACGATCACGGGCGATGTCTCTACGGATGCGTTCACAACGCTTAGCTCATCTTTGATGATTGATGGGGATCTGGCCGCAGGCGGGGCAACGACCATTCAAGGCAATGTGACTGGGGATGTCACCAATACAGCGACGAATGCGCTGGGCAGTTTTACCCTCACAGATGATCTCACCGTTGGGGGGAATTTCGATAACAGCGGCGAAGTGATCGCCAATGCGGGCAGTCTTAGCGTTGCGACTTTGACCAACAATGGCGCAGGCGTGATTGGCATTGGTGCGGGCGAAAGCCTGAGCCTTACCGGCGCGACAACCTTCAACAGCGCAGGCTCCATCACCAACGCAGGAACGATCAATTCCTCTGTGGTGAACCAGGTCGGCGGTATGCTGACATCGACTGGCGTGATCGACGGTTCGGTGACAAACAACAATGCGTTCCTTGCTGAAAACAGCGTGACGGGCAATCTGATCAATGACGCAGGAACAACGACTGTGACAGGTGCTTTGCTTGTTGGTGGTGATGTGACTGTTGGCAGCGCGCCGGGAACCGTGGCGACAGTGAATGTCTCTGGTGGCAATCTCACGGCGGTGAATCTGAGCAATACAACGGCGGATGCGACAACAGAGGTCACAGCGCCGCATGTTGTTGCTTTGAGCGGCGCCTTGAGCAACGCAGGCACCTATACCAACAACGGCACAACAACTGTAACGGGTGCGATCGGCAACACGAGCCTGATCACCAATGACGGGACGATGAGCGCAGCAAGCCTCACGACTTCGGGGCAATTGAACACCTCTGATAGCCTTACCGTTTCTGGCGTTGTGGCAAACACTGGCACATTGTCCAACACGGGCACGCTGACCGCGACAACTGTGACCAGCACGAATGCGCTCTCGAGCACCAACACTTTAAACGCGGATGTTCAGACCTCTGGCACGATGACATTGGCCGGGGCGATGACCGGCGATTTGAGCGCGACAGCTGGCAGCGTGAATGCACAAGGGACCTTGACCGGGGCGTTGAATTCGACCGGCGGGACAGTAACACTTGATGGCGATCTTGCGGTGAGCCAAGCGGTTAGCAGTACGGCGGATGTAACGATCATCGGCGGGAGCCTCTCAGCGCTTACGTTTGATGCTTCGGGAACAACGCAAGTTGGCGCGCTGCGCTCTTTGACCGCCAATACGATCAACAACAATGCCGGCGGCAGTTTGACAGCAAATGGCGGCCTCTTGGGCAATGTAAACAACGCAACGGGCGCAACCCTGACCTCCAACAGCAATATTTCCGGCGCGCTCAGCAACATGGCCGAAGCCAATGTTGGCGGGACGGTTGGCGGCCCGGTGAATTCCTCGGCGGGTGTGTTTAACTTGGTTGGCGATCTGGCTGTTGGCGCTGCATTCGCCAATGGAGGCGAGCTGAACATCGGTGTGGGCGAAACTTTGACCGCAACGAATTTGGTCAATACAGGTGTTATCAATAACGATGGTGATCTGACGGCCAGCTTGGTGAATTCCGGCACTTACACAGCAACATCCCTTGCCGCAGCGAGTTTTGCCGCGGGTGAAACCGTTACAAACACAGGAACAATCCTTTCCAGAGAGTCGCTCACTTTTGGCGGCGGGTTAAACACGGTTGCCGGGCAAACAAGCACCGTCTCCGTTGCTTCAGATATTGGGGCGCCGGGCACAGGCCCTGCGGACACTTATCCTCACGCTGAAACGATCAACATCACAGGCGGGCTTAGCGGCAATCATCGCTTTATCCTGGATCTGGATTTGACCGAAGTTATCCCATCTGGCGGCGCAGATCACGCCGATAGCGTGATCGTGAGCGGCGGGCCGGTGACCGGCAATATCATCCTGCAATTCAACTTGCCGACGAGTGGTTTTGGCCCGCAACAAAACGACATCCCAGTCTTCGTTGTTGATGCTGGGCAGGCCAATGCCTTTACCTACAGCTCGGCCGGTTTGCCGCAGGTGTCTGAATCGGTGATCTATACGCTGTCGCAGCCCGTGGCGAATGGCGACATCTTCGTTGTGGATCAGGTGAACCCAGCGATTGGCGGGCTTGCGGGCAATGTGATTTTGACCCAGTCGTTGATTGGTGCGGTGATCAACCGCCCCTCAAGCCCCTTTGTAACCGGGCTTGCCTATGAGGATGTTGATCCTTGTGGTCCGGGTGCTTGGGCGCGTGTGCTTGGTGGTGGTGCCAAGGTCAGTGGCAGTACGTCGAATGGCGTAAGCGATGTGGCCAGTGAGCTTTCATCGAATTTCTACGGCATGCAGGTGGGCGGCGACTTCGCTTGTTTCCGCGGCCTTACAGGCGGTTGGGATTTCTCGGCGGGGGCGATTTTGGGGGTCAACAAGGGCTCGTCTTATCAGCCGGTGCGCGCCATTGATCCAAACGATGCCACTGTTCTAAGCCCGCTGATCACTTCGGATACGCGCGGCAACTTTAATCAGGTTTATGGCGGCATTTACGGAACGGCGGCCAAGGGCCCCTTTGCCTTTGACCTTCAGTATCGTTTTGAGAAAACCAACTTTCAGATCAACAACGAGCCGCGCACAGGCTGGGTTGGTCTTGGGCTGAATAACGAGAAATATACCTCGACCGCGAGCACGATCTCGGGCGCTGTAAGCTATGCGCGTGCAATTGGGGAAACGGGCGTTACGGTTGTTCCAACGGCGGGCTTCGCCTATTCGCGGATCAAAACGGATCGCATCAACTTTACTGGGATCGACGCCGATCCTGATGTCGATGCAACGCTTGATATTGCCGATACCTATAGCGCCTTTGGCTTTATCGGCGCGAGCTTGTCCAAAACTTCTTATGGGGATGATGGAACAACGGCGCTCAATCGCTTTGTAACGGCCACGCTCTACAATGATTTCGCCCCTGCAACCCAATCAACTTTTACCGATCCGGGCGGCTCAACCGAGACATTGCGCTCAGAGAATTTGGGCGCTTACGGCGAGATTAGCGCAGGGGTGAATTTTGTTAAAATCCTTGATCCGGGCCAAGTTGGCGCGTCCAAACAGTTTAATGCATCTATCCGGGGCGATGTTCGCCTGTCGGAATCGGTGAAGAGTTGGGGCCTGACTGCGCAGCTTCGCCTGCAATTCTAATCCCCGTGCTTTAAGGGCTAAGGCTTGACCCTGCGCAACGCAGCGATCAAACTTAGCCCGCACATCGGATCGACGATGGGGCGCCAATTGCGGCGCCTCAAGCAAGACCAAACACAACGCTTTGACGAGATTGGATTGATATGTCTTTGTTTAGCAAGGTTGCCTGGAAAGAAGGGCTCTTTCTTCAGCCACAGCACCTGCAACAGAGTGACCGCTATTTTGAAAAGCTGATTGAGGCCCGCACAGGCCTTTTGGCGCCGTATCCATGGGGCATGGCCGAGCTTTCCATTGATCGCGATTTGGCGCAGCAGGGCCAGATTGGTTTGCGCACGGCGGTTGGGATTATGCCCGATGGCACACCGTTTGATGCGCCCGGAACGGGGCCTTTGCCGCTTCCTGTGGATGTGCCCGATGATGGGGCGGGGCTTTCGGTTTGGCTGACGCTTCCGAACCTGTCGCAGAATGGGCGCGATGTGGGCGCGGGCAAAGAGGCCGCCACCACGCGCTATAATCTGGATGCAGAAACCGTGGCGGATAATGCTTCGGCCAGCCGCGCCGAACAGGTGCTAGAGATCGCGACCCCGCGCCTTGAGCTTGATCTGCGCAAATCGCCAAAGCCGGGCTATCAATGCTTGTGTATCGCGCGGATCAATGAGGTTCGTGATGGGGTCGTTTCCTTTGACGAGACAACCCCGCCACCTGCGCTGATCGTCGCCGTTCATCCCGCGATTGAAGGCTACCTCAGCCGCGTGATTGGCTGGGTCGAGGCCAAGCTTGAGAACCTCGCGCGCTTTGCGGCGGATCCCTCATCGGGCGGTGGGATGCAGGCCACGGATTATCTGATGCTGATGACGTTGAACCGCGAAATCACTGTGCTGCGCCATCTGCGCAACGGTGCAAAAGTGCATCCAGAGCGGCTCTATACGCGGCTGATCGGGCTTGCGGGCGAGCTTTCCACATTTGACAACGGCAAGCGGATGGCGCCGGAATACAAGCCCTATGATCACGCGGATCCCAAGGCGAGCTTCACGCCCGTTGTACAGGATATTCAAACGCTTCTGTCGCGCGATGTTGGGCGGGCAACCCGGCTTGATCTGCGCCAAGTGCGCCAGAATTCCTATCTGGCCGAAGTGGCCGATCGCAATCTCTTCCGCGAGGCGACCTTTATCATCGAGGTGGAATCTTCCAAGCCGCTCACTCAAGTGCAGCAGCAATTCCCCGAGTTGGTCAAACTTGGCCCCAATACGCGCATGTCAGAGATTGTGAAAAACAACCTGCCGGGCATCAGCCTTGTGCATCTGCCCAACCCGCCGCGCCAAATCCGGGTTGTCGCTTCGAATGTGTATTTCCTGCTTGAGAAGAAAACCCCGCTTTGGCAGGAATTCTCAACCGCGCCTGCGATTGGGATGCATTTTGCGGGCGATTGGCCGGATCTAAAACTTGAACTTTGGGCGATACCGGAGAAACGGTGATGAGCGACGATGACCGCGACAAGACCGTTTTTGGCGGGCCTCTTCCGGGGGCCAAACCGGGCGGCGGCGCGCCGTTTTCTGGCCAGCCTGCGCCTACGCGGCCAACCCCTGCGCCTGATGCTGATCGCACTGTCATTGGCGGCGCTTTGCCGACACCGCCGCCGAGCGGCCCTGCGCGGGTAGCGCCTTCGCAATATCCGCCGGTTGATCCGGGTGGTTTTCAGCCATCTGCCCCTTCGGGCGATACATGGCTTGGCGGGCCTTTGCCGCAGCATCCGCCGGCCACTCCGCAGAACCAATACAGCTCTATCGGCCAAGGGCCGGGCACGCAGCAACAAGGGTTTTTCCCCGAAGTGCCGTCAAACAATCCTGCGCCGCAAGCGCCTGTTGCAGGGCCGAAAATTTCGCTTGCGGATGCGCTGCGCAGCACAGGTCTTGGCAAGGGCGCATCATCCAATCCACTGATCGCCGCCGCGGCGAATTTGCTGATCCTGTTTGGGCGGTTGCGCACTGGCATGGTCGAGATGGATGCTGTTCCTTTGATGGATCACGTGACCCGCGAGATTGAGGCATTTGAACGCAATGCGCAGGCCGCCGGAATTGATCCGATGGAGGTCCAGGTTGGCAAATACGCGATTTGCGGCACGGCCGATGACATCGTTCAAAACCTGCCCGGTGCGGATCGCGGCGTTTGGATTCAATATTCTATGGTCGCGCGGTTTTTTCAAAAGCGCGATTCTGGCGTTGGGTTTTTCCAAGAGGCCGAGAAGGCCATGCAGGCCCCTGCACAGCGGTATAATCTGCTTGAGCTGATGCTTGTTTGCCTCTCGCTTGGCTTTGAGGGGCAGTATCGCACGCTGCCAAATGGGGCGGTCGAATTGGCCCGTATCCGCGCGGCGATCTATGAAAGCCTGCGCCGGGTAAAGCCGCGCCCGGATGAGGATATCTCGGTTCATTGGGAAGCGGTTCCCATGGGCGGGCGGCGCAAATTTGGGGCAACCCCGCTTTGGATGATTGCCTCGATTGCCATGGTGATGCTTGTCGCTGCTTTTGCGACCTTCTCAACCTTGATTTCGCGCGATGGGGCGCGGGTTGTGACAACGCTAAATACGCTGCACCCCAATGATGTTAAAATCAATCTCGAACGCTCGTCCTTGGCGCGCGCCTTTGTGGCCCAGCATGACAGCGCGCAGATAGATCGGATCCGCGATGCCTTGCGTGAAGAGATCGCTGCGGGCTCTGTTGAGGTTGGTGAAAAGGGCCAGTTTATCTTTGTACGTGTGGGCAATTTGCTGCTGTTTGATAGCGGCAAAAGCACTGTCAAAAAGGCCTTTGCGCCGCTGGCTGGCCGCCTTGCCGAGACGCTGAACAATGAAGAAGGCCCGGTGCGGGTGATTGGCTTTAGTGATTCCATTCCGCTTTCGGGCCGGGGCCGTTACAAGACCAATTATGATCTCTCGCTGGCGCGTTCGACATCCGTTGCGGATGTGATCAAAGAGAGCCTCAATGACCCGGAACGTATCGCGGTTGAGGGCAAGGGCGAGGCCGATCCGATAGGCGATAATGCAACGGCCGAAGGGCGCGCGCTGAACCGGCGCGTTGAGATTATGATTGCCCGGGAGGGGACGTTTTGAACCTGTTTTCCGTAACGACCCTGAAGAAGATTAAACCGAGCAAATGGCCACGCTGGCTGCGGATTGTCTTTACGGTTTTGATCGTGGTGGCGGTCTGTCTGGCGATCTGGATGATTGGCCCGCTTGTGGGCAGCGATTTTCTGTCCAAGCTTTGGTTCCGGCTGCTTGCGATCGGGCTGTTTGTTGGCACGATTGGGCTGATAACATATTTGCGGTATCGCAAGCGAAGCCGCGCCGCTGCTGACATTGAAAACGCGCTGATTCCGCAAGAGCCAGAGGGCGATGGGGCCGAGTTGGCCGAGCGGATGCAAGGCGCGCTGGCCACATTGCGCAAGCGTGGCGGCAAGACCTATCTTTATGATCTGCCTTGGTATGTGATCATTGGCCCGCCCGGTGCAGGCAAGACAACGGCGCTTGCCAATTCGGGGATCGAGTTTCCGCTTTCGGGCCAAGATGGCGGCGTTGTCGAGGGCTTTGGTGGGACGCGCTATTGCGATTGGTGGTTTGCCGAAGAGGCGATCCTGATTGATACGGCTGGCCGTTATACGACCCACGATAGTGATCAAAAGGCCGATGAGACAAGCTGGCAAGCCTTCCTTGGCATGCTCAAGCGCTCGCGGCCCAAACAGCCGATCAACGGCGTTATTCTGGCGTTTTCGGCCGAAGATATGCTCAAATCCTCGCCCGAGGAATTGGCGGCGCATGCGCAAACCGTGCGCGCGCGGCTTGCTGAAATTCATGAAACATTGCGGGTCGATTTCCCCGTTTATGTGCTGTTCACCAAGGCGGATTTGGTTGCAGGTTTCCGCGAATATTTCTCTTCCTTTAGCGTCAATCGGCGCAAGCGTGTTTGGGGAGTTACGTTCCAAACCAAGGATCGCAAAGCGGCCACGCATGAGCAGGTGGCGGATGAGTTTGATGCGCTCGTTGGGCGCCTTTCCGATGAGGTAATGGACCGTCTGAGCGAAGAGCCCGATGGCATTTCGCGCATCGCTATCTTTGGTCTACCCGGCCAAATGGCGATGATGCGCGATCAAATTTCTGAGTTCATGCGCAAGGTTTTCGAACCAACGCGTTATGCCTCAAACGCCATTCTGCGCGGCTTTTATTTCACGTCAGGGACCCAAGAAGGCACGCCAATTGATCAGGTGCTTGGGGCGATGTCGCGCAATGATGGCGCGGCTGGTGCGGCCTTTAGCCCCTCTTTCATGTCGGGCAAGGGCAAGAGCTTTTTCCTGCATGATCTGCTCAAGGATGTGATCTTTGCAGAGCAGGATTGGGTTTCGCATGATCTTGGGGCTGTGCGCCGTGCGGCTGCGCTGCGGATCGCGGCGCTTTCGGTGATTGGGGCGGTGACGATCGGCCTTTTGGGCGCTTTTGGCTATAGCTATTGGCAGAATGCTTCTCTTGTGCGCACGGCGGCGGCCGAGGCCGATGCTTATGAACGCGCGGCCATTCAAGAGATCGAGCGCGAAGAGATTTCCGATACTGATCTGCGCCCGATCATTCCCTATCTCAATCAGTTGCGAAACATGCCTGCAGGCTATGGCGCCTCTGAGACGCGCGGCGTGAGCGAGCGCTTTGGGCTTGGGCAGCGTGGGCGCCTCGCATCCGCGACCGAAAACGCCTATTCCGATGCGCTTGAGCGGATGCTGCGCCCGCGCCTGATCCTCGATATCGAGCGCCAGATGCAGCAAATTCGCGATGCCGAAGATGCCACACAGATTTATCGCGCGCTCAAAGTCTATATGCTGCTTGGCGGCCAAGGCGGGCGGGTTGATGATGCGGCGATCAAGGTCTGGTTTACTGAGGAATGGCGCGAGAATACGTTTGCCTCTGTTGCGGATCTGACAACGCGCGAGGATCTTGAGAGCCATTTGGATGCGATGCTCAACCTTGATGATGATCGCGAAATTCAGGTCGATATTGATGAGAACATCATCAAGCGGGCGCGCGAAGCGATCGTGCAAATGCCGCTGGTGGATCAGGCCTATGCGCTGATTATGGAGCGGGCTGATCTGGCGGGGCTGCCGGATTTCAACCTTGTGGATCGCACGGGCGATCAAGCATTGGTGGTGTTTTCTACCACGGATGGCTCGGATATCACCGATGTCAGCATCCCGGCGATTTTTACGTATGAGGGGTTCTGGGCCTATTTCTTTCCGCAGCTTTCCGAGGTTGGCCAGCGGCTAAAGGATGATCAATGGGTGCTTGGTGAAGAGGCCAATGCTGTTGATTTTGAAAGCCAGCTGCGCCGCTTGGATCGCACTTTGCAGTCGCGGTATCAGCAGGATTTCCGTGCGGCTTGGGAAGGGATGTTTGCCCGGATTTCGCTTGCTTCTATGTCGGCGGATAAGCCGCGCTATGATGCGCTTGGGGCGGCGTCTTCGGCCGTTGCTTCGCCGATATTGCGCCTCGTCAAAGAGGTCTCAGCCGAGACAAAACTGACCCGCGAAATGGAAGATCTCAAGAATCTCTCGCCCGAGGATATGGCCAAAGTGATGGCTGGTGGCGGAGAAGGCGGCGGGGCTGGTGGTGAAGTTGCGGGCGATGTTGGCAATTCGGTCGTTGCGCGGATGCGCAGCCGATCCTCTGGCGTGCAGCGGATCCTGTTTGATGCGCTGACCAGTGGCAATAAATCGCAGCAGCGGGTGAATGGCTCTTCTGATGGTATGATGCGCCCGATTGAGCGGATTGAGGAAGATTTTGAGGAATGGCATCTTGTTCTTGAGGGGGCGCCTGGCGCGCGGCCTATTGATGCGATTTTGGCCGATCTGGATGCGATCCGTTCCAACCTGCGCCTTGCCGATGCCAATCCGGCCCAGTCGGCCGCGCTTTTGCCGCAGTTGCTTTCTAATCTGACGCGCAATAATTCGCGCCTTCCTGATGCGCTAGAGCGGCTGGTGAATGATGCCGAAGAAGATTTCCGTGCCGATGCGCGCGATGCCACTTTGGACGAGATGAACCGCGCCCTGACCAATCAGATCACCTTCAATTGCCGCGAGAATATCGCTTCGGTCTTTCCTTTTGCCAGATCGCCGCGCCAGCTCGCAACGACCGAATTTGGCAAGTTCTTTGGCCCCGGCGGCGATATGGATCGTTTCTTTAATGAGTTCCTCGCCAACCATGTTGAAAGGACTTCTGATGGATTGGCCTACCGCGCGGATAGCCCGCTTTATGATCGGCTTTCGCCAACCGCGCTGAAGCAATTTGATCGGGCCGAACGTATCCGGCGCGCCTTTTTTGCTGCCGGAGGAACCCAGCCTGAGGTGCAGATCACCGTTGCTCATGTGGACAGCCACAGCTCGGTTGCCCGCGCTCAGCTAGAGATCAACGGGACCAATATTTTGACCCAGCGCGGCGATCAGCCCAAAACGGCCGTTTGGCCCGGTGCGGGCGCTTCGACAACGCTGGCACTGTTTCCCTCGCTTGATCGCGAAAGCTCGATGAATTTTCGCGGCGGGCCTTGGACGATCATCCAGTTTTTGCGCGCGGCTTCGTCGCGGCAATCTTCGGGCAATAGCATGCGGGTGACCTATAATATCGGCGGGCGCTCCATCACCTATGATATTGGCGTTAATGCTGTGACCAACCCGTTCACGATGGCCGAACTCTCAGAGTTTCGATGCCCAAGCAGCCTTGATTGATCGATGCAGGAGGGGGCGCCAGTGATCGGTATTTTGGGCAAGCATCCGGGCTTTGGCGATTTCATTTCGCATGGGCTTGGGGCGGCCAATACCGCTTGGTTTGAGCGCTGGCTTGGCGCCGTTTTGCCCAAGGTGCGCAGTGATCTCGATAGCCGTTGGGAAGCGGTTTACGACAATGCGGCTGATCTTCGCTTCTGGATTGGCGCGCAGTTGATAGAGGGCGCAAGCGGCCCGGCTTACGGGGTTTTGCGCGCCTCTCGGGATCGGGTTGGGCGGCGCTATCCTTTGATTGCAGCCGCTATCGGCAGCAGCCTTTATCCGCCCGCACTAGAAACAGAACAGGCGCCGTATGAAGCGCTGAGCGGTGCATTTGATGCCTTGTCTGAAGCGCCCGAAAGCGCGCAGGCAATCGCGGATAAGATCACAGAGGCAGCGGGGGACTTGGCCCCTTGTGAGCCGCTTGGGATCGGCGCGCCATTGTTTGCGGCAAACCCTGATCCTGATCCGGCGGGGCTTTGGGCCGTAGCTTCAACGATTGATCATTTGCGGGCCGCATCTGCGCGGGCTTATTTCTGGACGAAGGGCGATGGGGCACGCGCCGCGACGGTGTATTCCGCAGCTGTGATGCCTGACGCGGCTGTGCTTGCATGGCTTTGGGAGGGCAGTGCGCTTGAGGCGGCTGTTGAGGAAGAAAGCGGCGCAGACCCGCAGTATGAGGTTGGTTATGAATAGCGAGTATTTCTCATACGAGACGGGCGCGGCGACGGATCAGGGCTGTGTGCGCGATCACAATGAGGACAGCCATCTTGAGCGGCCTGAGTGCGGTATTTGGGTTGTTGCGGATGGGATGGGCGGCCATGCGGCGGGGGATTTCGCCTCACAAACCATCACCGAAGAACTGGCCTCTGTTGGGATGCCCGGATCAGCGGGCGATCTTCAGGCGCGCTTTATGGAGCGGCTGCGGCGCGCCCATATGCGCATCATTCAGCACGCCGAAACGCTTGGCGGTGGAACCGTGGGGGCGACGCTTGTTGGCTTGCTCGCCTTTGAGGATGCTTTTGCATGTATTTGGTCGGGCGACAGCCGGATTTACCTTATGCGCGGCGGTGTTTTAACGCAGCAAACTCAAGATCATACCGAGGTGCGCGAGCTTTTGGATTCTGGCGCCATCACCGAACAACAAGCCGCTGAATGGCCGCGCAAGAACGTGATCACCCGCGCAATCGGCGTCTCGCCTGAGCCCAATTGCGATGTGGTTTCTGGGCAGCTTGAGCCGGGCGATAGCTTTCTTTTGTGTTCGGACGGGTTGACCGAACATCTTGAGGATCATGAGCTGGCGGAGCTGATGCATGCGCCCTCTGCACAAGCGGCCTGTGATGCGATGATCGCCGAGACATTGGCGCGCGGCGCGCGTGATAATGTGACGGCTGTTGTGCTGCGCTGTCATCCGCCGATGATGGGAGGCTAAGCGCATGGCGGATGATCCCAAAGAGCCCGGCGACGAGGAAGACAGCGCAGAAAAGAGCGCCGTTGAAACGCCCATAGAGGCCGCGCCAAAAGCGCCGCCCAGCGAAGAGGTTTCGGATCGCACCGAAATTGCGCCCTCTGCACTTGCCGCGCCGATACCTGCGCCAGAAGCGCCGGTTTCGCCCCCCGCAGAGGCCGAGAAACCGGCCGCGCAGCCCCATGATGAAACCGTGCCCATCGGGACGCTGATCAACAACAATTATGAAATCAAAGCGATGATCCAAGCCGGCGGCATGGGCGAAGTTTATCGCGGCGAGAATTCCTTTACCGGCGATCCTGTCGCGATCAAAATCGTGCTGCGTGCCCTTGCGCATGACGAGAAAATCGCAGGCCTTTTCCGCCGTGAAGCGCGCATTCTGTGTCAGCTCTCTGATCAAGCGATCGTGCGCTATTACAACTTTGTGCATGATCAGGATCTGGATCGTTTCTGCCTGATTATGGAGTTCATTGATGGCAAGCCGCTTTCCGATCATGTGAAGGATAACGGCCCGATCAGCGTTGAAGATGCGCGTGAGTTGATCGTTCGTTTGGCCGAAGGTCTGGGCCGCGCGCATGAGGTCGATGTGGTGCACCGCGACCTTTCGCCTGACAATGTGATGCTGCGCGGCGGCTCGGTTCATGATGCGGTGTTGATTGATTTCGGTATCGCCAAAAGCACGGAGATGTCGGAAGGGACCCTTCACGGGCAATTCGCCGGCAAGTTCAAATATATCTCGCCCGAGCAGCTCGGGCATTACGATGGCGTGGTCGGTCCGCGCACCGATGTTTACGGGCTTGCGCTGTTGATGGCGGCAGCGCTTCAGGGCGAACCGCTTGATATGGGCAGCTCGATTGTTGAGGCGGTGAATGCGCGCCGCGCGATCCCTGATCTAAGTGGGATTGATCCGGCGCTGCGCCCGCTTTTGGCCCATATGCTTGAGCCAGACCCAACCAATCGGCCTGCGCGGATGTCGGATGTTGTGCGCTTGTTGCGCAATCCGGCTGAGATCCCCGCGCGCTATGGTCAGGCAACGCCGATTGCTTCGCCAGAGGCCGATGATCGCACGGTGATCGGCGGGCTTGGGGCGGCGGCGAATGCTGCGCCTGTGCCAAAGGCTGCACCGGGCGGTTTTGCGCCAACGGCGGCTGTTGGCGATGCGCGCGGCGTTCAGGCCCCCCCAACAGGCGGGATCAATCGCCTTACAACAGGGCTTGAAGGGGATGCTGAATCCGTAAGCCCCTTTGGCAATTCAACGGCGCATCCTGGTGCCTTTTCTATCCCGCCCGGCAGCACGACCCAAGCGCCCCGGCGCAAGAAGCGCAAGAACACAGGCCTGCGCAATGCGGCGATTGTTGTTATCGGGCTTGGGCTGGCGGGTTTTGTTGCGGATCGCGCAGGGCTTGTGGATAAGCTCTTGGGGGATGCGCAGGTTGTGGCCGAAAGCAGCGCGGCTGAAACGCCTGAAACCGAAGCAACCGAAGCCGCCAAACCGCCACCCGGTATTTTAACCCGCGAGCGCTTTTTGGCGGAATTTGACAGCGGCGCCTGCACCTATGCAACGCGGGTGACCTCGGGCGCCAATTCGGGCTTGATCGAGGGATATGCGCAGGCAGGCGAGGCGTTTAATGGCTTGCCCGTGGCCTATGAAGAGCAATTTGGCGCGCGCCCTGAGGTGATTGATCGGGTGATTGATCCGGTGCAATGCGCCGCGCTTGAGTTTGCGCGTGCGGTTCAGGCGGCGGGGAAGACGGCACCGGTTCTAACGTTGAATGCGGATGCGGTGGAAAGCGGTGATACGCTGCGCGGCACATTGCGGGGCTTTAAAGAGCGCAACATGTGGGTGTTTCTCGTGTCTGGTGGGGGCGGCGTTTATAATCTTACGCCGCGTTTGGAAGAGACCGGGAATGATGCTTATAGCTTTGGGTTTGGGCTTAATCGCGGCGAGGGCGGCGGGCCGACCTCGAACCTGATTGTTGCTGTGGCCTCGCCCCAGCCTTTGATCAATGCCGCGGCTGCCGCAGATGGTGCATTGGCATCAGAGTTATTGCCATTGGTTCAGGCCGAGATCGCCGGGCGCGGCCATGATGCGGCTGTTTCGGTTAGCTTTTTTGATCTGGTTGATGAGGGCGCTTTGAGCGCTGAGGAAGAGACAACAAAGAGCGATGACGATGCCTCTGAAGGCAGTGCTCAGGAATAGCGTGGCGCGCCGAATTTGCGCTTAGCGCACATCAAACGGCACCATGGCATAAGAGGCGCCACCGCGCAGATCCTTTTCTAGCGCCGGAAAGAAATCCTCGGCCAATTGCCCGGTTTTCTCAGCAACCGATGCGGGCCTTCCCGATGTTGCCACAGCAAGCAAAAGTTGGCTGGTATCGCGCGGCGCGCCGTTGCGGGTTACCGGGACATCAAAGCGCGCCTTACCTGCGCCAAAGCTCACAAATTCGCCCAAATCCTGGACAACGCCATTGTCATCAATCAACAGCAGCGTGAGAAAGCGCCCGGCCGCATTGCCGACAGTTCCGCTCAGATAGCCGCCGCTGGCGATTTTTTCCGCAGTGACATTGATTGAGAGGCGAAAGGCGGGATAGCGATCGCGGGTGCGGATGAAATCAATCGCGGCGCATTGGCGGCCATCGACAAGAAGAGGGCGCTGCGCGGGAGGGGTGGCGACATCGGCAAAGGCTTGGGTTGCAAAGCTTTGGATCGCGCTTTCTTGGGAGGCGAGCAGTACAAGCTCGATCCCGCCATTGCGGCTTTGCGGCAGGGCAATCAAGCATGGCTCGCCCACGAGGCCGCGAATGCGCGCAATCATTTCTGAGATCGCTTTGCCGGCTGAGGGATCAGTGCCCGGCGCGCCTTCGGGATTGGGCGGGGCAGGTGTAGGCACAGGGTTTGACCGCGGCAGAACTGTTTGCTGAGCGATCACGCGCTCTGGCATGGCTTGGTTTTGGATGGCGGAGATGCGCTCTGGGGCGGCGCCATCGGGGCCAAGAGCGCGCAGGCGGGTGCCAGATTGCGGCGCAAGCGGTTTGATCCGCTCAACGGTTTGGGCGCTGCCAGCGATGGGGCTTAGGGTTTGGGGTGCGATGCGCTCAACTTCAACCGGAGCGGGGGTTAGGCGCTCTACGGTTTCGGGTTCGATTACTTCCGGCTCGATGACTTCGGGTTCGATCTCCTCGGGCTCAATCACTTCCGGCTCGACGGGTTCGGGCACTACTTCCTCGGGAGCTTCGGGCTCCGGTTCGGGCACGAGGTCTGGTTCGGCTTCCGGCGTGCTTTCCTCGGGTGTTTCCTCGTCTGGATAGGCCTCTGTCGGCGGGGTGCTTTCTTCGCTGATGTTTTGAAGGGTGATCGGATCAAGGACAAGGGAGGTCACTGTGATTTCAGGGATCTGCGTTTCGTTTCCGGCATCCGCGCCAAGCCCGTTGTAAAGCTCAAGCATACCAAAGATCAGCGCCGCATGGACCAGCGTAGAAAAGCCAAATCCAGCCAGCCAATGCAGCCGTTTGCCCGGCTTGGTGATGCCTACAAGGCTCATGGGGCGGGCCGCTCGTGGATGGTGACAAGGCGGATTTCGGCTTCGGCCAATTCTGGCATCCCGGCGATTTCCAGCAAAGCAGAGGCGGGCGCGTTTTTGTTGATCAGCACGTGCAATGTATAGGGTGCGGTGAAGCCGTCTGTTGCGGGGCCGATCAATTCGCGCGCGACGGAGACGCCGTTAAGCGCCCATGATCCATCCGCGTTGACCACAAGGATTGGTTCGGGAAGTTGATCCAGCGGCAGCTCGGATGTCTCTGTCAGCTCGACCCCGGAGCTTGGCGGATTGAGCAACTGCCCGGTCGCCAGAAAGAAAAAGATGAGCAGCAGCACGATATTTACAATCGGCAAGGACACATCCAGTTTCACCCGGCTGGGTTGGGCTTTGGGGGCAACGCTCATGGGGCCTCTGTGCTCGCCAATTGAACGCCGGTAACACCTGCGATAGTCAGCGCTTCGAGCACAGTGGCGAGGTCTTGGACCTGTGCGCCGGGTTTGGCGATCAACAGGATTTGCGCGGTGTTGTTGGCTTTGAGGGCTTTGGCCAGATCGGGCAGCATTTCGAATTCAAAGCTTTGGCCGCCGGCTGTAATTTGGCCATTGGCGATTTGCCAGATGGCGGCATCTGCGGCGATGGCTGCGGGCTCTTCGCCGCTTGCGCCGCCGCTTGAAGCGCCAGGTTCGCCCGTTGCACCAGAGCGGATTGTTAGCAGGGAATAGGGGGTCAGGCTTGAGGAGAGCATGAAGAAGATCAGCAGTTGAAACATCGCATCCGCAAGCGGTGTCAGCGCAAAGCTATAGCGCCGCTTGGTTTGCGGCAGGCCTAGGCTGAAATCGTTTTGGGTGATGCTCATACGGGCGATCCTTAGGCGCGCTTAGCTGCGCCCTGCTGAGGGATCAACACGCCCGTGAATGGCTGTCGAGACACATGTTTCGATGCTTTGGCGCTCGGTCTCGATCCGGCTTTCGAGCCAGTTGGCGACCACATAAGTGACCAGCGCGATTGCAAGGCCAAGGGCTGTCGTTGTAAGTGCGGTATAGATGCCGCCAGCCAGCAGGGCCGGATCCATAGCGCCCTCGGCAGAGGCAAGGGTGCTAAAGGCGTTGATCATCCCGATCACTGTTCCGAGCAGGCCAAGCATGGGTGCGGCTTGCACGACGGTCTCAAGGATACGCATGCGCAATTGCATCACGCCCATTTCCACAAGCGCCGTTTGGCGGCCAAGTTCGGTTGCATAGGCTTTGTCATCGGGGCGGGCTTGCAGGCCAGAAAAGACAGCTTGCAGCACCCTTTCAAGCACAGTGTCGCGCTCAGATGCGGCGCGCATGGCTTCGGCGGGGCGCCCGCTGAGCCAATCATCAAGGATCGCTTCGGCATCCTCGCTTTGCCCCACACCCAGATGCGAGAATTGGAAAAATTTGTAAAATGTCACCGTCAATGCGAGCACAGAGAGGATCGCAAGGGCGCCGTAAACCGCAAGGGTTGCCGGATCGAATGAGGAAAGATCAAGGGCGGTCATAGGGCAAGCTCCACGCAAATTGGCAGATTGGTCTTGGATAAAAGGCGCGCGGGATTGGAGCGCGCCTAGGCGCTTTTAGAGGCCAAATTGGATGGCCGCGCGGGAATTGATTTCAAGGCCGGAGAGGCAGAAATCGGCCTCGCCAGAGCCATCGGCAAGGGTGCAGGCGACCACGGTATTCACAACGATACGGGAATAGTCTTCGCAGGTTGGCCCGGGAAGCTCAAAGCGCAGAATGCTGGTTTTGCCAGCCGCCATTGCGCCAACCTCAAGCGCAAAAATCCGCGAGACAATGCCTTCTGCATCAAAGGTGGCAACCTCATATGCGATGTCCGAAAACGCCTTTTCCGAGCGGTTCGTCGCGACATATGTTAGCGAGCAGCCGGGTGTTGCGGTTGTTTCGGACCGGTTGAGCTCGAGCAGAAGCGATGGCGCATCTTGAGCCTGGGCCATCAAAGGCAGGCAAAGCGCAGATGCCGCTGTAAAGAGCCGCAAAATAGCGGAAGTCGATTGAATAAAAGGCATATTTCCCCCAACGCACCAGTAACGATAATACAAGCCGCCTTAGCGAGCTTCCCTTACGTTCTGCCAGATTGAGGGGGGGATTGCCAACCCTGCTATCGCATTTTCAGCGATAAACTCCAATTGCCCAGGTTGGGCGGATTTGGCGGCGCGTGGCTTGGGGCGCTGCATTGCCGGTGCGGATGCGCTGCTGGCGCGGGGCAAGGCCAAAGAGCGGGCGCGGCGCAGGCGCAACATTGGTTGGCTCGCGATACATTGTGATGGGCTCACCGCCAACGCCGGGTTCTTGCGGCACAACGGCAACGGGCTCTGAATTGCCACGGTCATAATCAAAATCGTCGTTGGTTTGGGCAATTGGCGCATCCGTTGCCACGACCGACATTTCCGGCGCGATCTGTGCGACCAATTTTGGCGCGGCCTGTGTTTTGGGCATCTCGCTTGGCGCGGCGATTGCGATATTGAGCTCAGAAGGACGCGCTGAAAGGGCGGCGGGCGGCGTATTCTGTACGCGCGCAACGGGGGCCTGCTCAAGAGCGGCTTCGGGCGTTGCGGCTTGGGAAAGGGATTGGGTTGGGGATACAGTTGCCGCGCGATGCACAGGCCCAAACTCAGGCGCTTTGGCTGATGCGGAATGGATCTGAGCAAAGCTCAAAACGCCCACAATAGAGAGCGCTCCAAATCCTGCCATAAGTGCAATAGGGTTCGCCATAATCTTTAACACCTGTTTCAATCGCTGCCCCCAAGCCCTCATATACGCTCAAACGGCCCATTTTGCAAATTGGGCAGGCGGATTGCTGCTAGTTCTAGTGCATTGCTGCGCGCTTGTTGTAAGATAGAGACATGATGGTTTTGCGCAATCTTCCTTTTTCGTACCGTGTTTTTGCGCGGTTTACTCTGGCCGCTTTGGTGTTTGCTGGCTTTGGCGGCACTATGGCGCGGGCTGAATTTGCCGTTTGTAATCAAAGCTTTGACGTTGTGAATGTTGCGGTGGGCCAGTTTGAAGAGGGCGAATTTGGCACGCAGGGCTGGTGGACTGTGGGCCCCAATCAATGCGCCAATGTGATCCGTGATCCGCTTTATGCGCGCTATATTTATGTTTTTGCGCAGGATGTCTTTGGCAAGGCAATTTTGAACGGGACAACCCCGATGTGCATTGGCGTTGAGAAATTCTCGATCCGGGGCGAAACGGATTGTTTGTTGCGCGGTTATCTTGAGGCGGGATTTTTCGAGGTTGATACCCAGAAAACCGAACGTTGGACGCTGTTTCTTTCAGCACCGCAGAATTAGGGCCACAATCGGCGCCCGGGAAACTGGCGCAGAGGCGCAGATCGGGTTAAACTTCTTGAATTGGTGGGCGCGATTGGCGCGGTAAGAGGTATAAATTTGCAAAAGACGATGCGCAAACTCTCTTTGATGATCCTTGGGGCGGGCCTTTGGGCCAGTGCTGCCTTTGTGCCCGACAGTGCTTTGGCGCAGGGGCGCTCGGCGCTTGTGATTGCCAATAGCGATTATCCGGGTGCGGCGGCGATTGCCCGTGCGCCCGCGGATGCGCAGGCGATTGGCACGGCGCTGCAAGGGCTGGGGTTTGATGTAACGGTTCTTGCGGATGTTTCTGGCCCGGGATTTCTGACAGCTTTGCGCGAAACGGGCGCAGCGGCGCGCGGTGGGGCGGCGCTTGTCTATTTTATTGGTCACGCGGGGGCAGAGGGCGCGCAGGCGATGCTTTTTCCTGCGGGTCAAACGGGCCCCGAGGGCGGTTGGTCATTGGAGGCGGTTTTAGAAGCGATTCGTGCGGGGGGTGCGTCTGAGAGCGTTGTTTTGCTCGATACATGCCACGGGCCTGCGAGCGCTGCGATTGAGGGCGGCGGGCAATTGCCCGAGCCATCCGAAGCGCTTGAGTCTGTTTTTTATGGCGCGCCAACCGCGCCAAATCAACCCTGCCCCGAAGCCATGATCGCCGGTGCGAGCATGGCGGATCAGCTGCTTGATGGGATGGCCGATCCCAATCTTGGCCTGTTTGATTTGTTTGCGGGATATGGCGATAGCCCGGCGGCGCTTTGGGCGGCCTCAACCCTTGCGCAGCCTTTTTATCTGGTGCCGGAAAACGGCGTTCCCGAGGGGCTGACGGAGGCGGATTACGCCATGCTCAGCCGCCTGTCGCCGCAAGATCGCGAGCGGATGCTGGCGCTTTGGGCTGGGGCTGGAATTGGCAATACGCGCGCCCAAGCTGGGGCCGCGCTTGGCACGGTTCAAAACGACACGCTGGTGCTTAGCGCGCCAATCCGGACTGTAAATACCCGCGAAGTGATCCGCCCAACAGCGACCCGCATTGAGGATGTTCGGGTCGTTGCGCAAGAGGTTCTGACTTTAACCGCCGCGGCACCCCGGCGTGAGTTTCAGCCGCCCGCAGAGGGGCTGCCGCAGCCCTCGATCTTTATCGGAGCGATTGCGCCGCCCCCTGGTGTGACATTTGCCTATGATGATCTGGCCGCGCGCCAAGCCCTCAAAGCCGAGGATGCCGAGAAGTTTGCAGCCCTTGTTGCGGCCGGTGCGCTTGATCCGCCGGCTGATCAGATGGCGCGCGCGATCCAGACCGAACTTGCGCGGATGAAATGCTATACCACGCGGATTGATGGCGCTTGGGGCCGTGGCTCGCGGGCCGCAGCGACGCGCTATTTCCTGCAATTGGGCACGAGCCCAGATACGCTTGAGGCCGAGCCGGTGCTTTATCGTCAGATCCTCCTTGGCGGCGATGTGACATGCCCGGCCCCTGCGCCTGTGGCCGCCCGCGCCCCTGCGCGCAGCACAACAACAACCGCCCCGCGCCGCACAACAACGCCGCGTGCCGCTGCGCCCGCGCCGGCTGCTGCGCCTGCGCGCCGTATCAACCGCGGCGTGACCGGCACCGGCACCCTGCGCTAGGCCGGGGCGCATTTCGCATATGCAAATTGATCCGCAATTTCAGCAAGCGCGCGCCTCTTCCAAGCGGCGGCGTGCGCGCAGGCGCAATGAGCGGATTGTGCTTTGGGGCGGGGGGGCGATTGGTGGGATTGCCCTGCTTGCTTTGCTCATTTGGATTGGCGGGCTGATCTTTGGCGGCGGGGATCGTCTTGCAGCGCTTGAGGCGGAGGATGGCGAAGAGCTGATCCAGCTTGAAGAGGATGAGGGCGCGGTTGAAGCGATCACTGCCACGCCCTTTGTTGATATTGCCGGCGATCCGATGATCCTGCGCTTTGATGGCGGCGGCTCTGCCAAACGCGCGCTGCCCGGCCCGACGACCCTTGATCCAACCCGCGTTGGGGCGCCCAATGCAGAACGGCTGATACTGGTGCGTGATGAGTTGATGGTGCGCGAAAAGCGGCTGATCACTGCGCTGCCTTCCAGCCGCGAGGATTTCGCTTTCTTTCAGGCGCAGCGATCGGCCTCCATTGATGCGCCTATTGCCTTTGCTACGCCCGGCGGCGGCGAAAGCGAGATCGCCAGCGAAAAGATTGATGACGCCACTTTAGGGGAATCTTCTGACAGTTGGGGCGAAAGCCTGGGCAAGGATGGGGCGCAAAGCGATCGTTTCACGCGCACCAAGATTGAGAACACCACAAGCGTTACGTTTCTGCGCGCGGAGGCAAAGCGAGAGAAGATTTATGAGGATGTGATTATCCTGCTGGAGGCGCCGCGCAAACTTGAATCGATATTGGCAGAGAACCGGTTTTCCGATGCGCAGGCCAAGGCTGATACCGAGCGGGCCGTGGCGCTTTTGCCGGCCCTTGGCGCGCTGGAAAAGGGCGCGATCTTGGCGCTTCGGTTGCGCCCGAAAACTGTCAATGATGATGGGCCACAGATTTTACAGATTGCGCTTTACGGGGCGGATCAGGGCTATCTAGGATCGCTTGCGCGGCTTGGTGATGGGCGCTTTGCACAAGCGGCGGACCCTTGGATTGATACAAACCTGCGCCGCCTTGCCGCCCATACGGATGACAGTATCCCAACCGCGGGGCAGAAATTCCGCCTGCTCGATGCTTTTTATTCAGCGGCCATTCGCAATGGGGTTTCCACCGGGGTTGTTGGCGAAAGCATTGTGATGTTGAGCCAAGCTTTCGACCTAGAGATTTTTGCCAGCCCGGGCGATAAAATGCAGCTGCTTTATGCGCCAACGCCGGGGCCATTTGGCAAGGGCGCGGGGCAGGTGCTTTATGCGGCGATCAAAGGGCCATCGGGCGAAAAGGAATGTTATGTGGCACAGCGCCCGGGCATGGAGGGCGGTTTTGAATGCTATTCTGCGGGGATCGGCGCGCGTATGGGGCGGCTGGGCGGCGGGATGACAACGCCCGTTCAAGGCGGGACGCTTTCCTCGCCCTTTGGCCCGCGCCATCACCCGATTTTGAAACAGGTGAAATTGCATGCGGGTGTGGATTGGGCCGCGCCCACGGGCACACCGGTTTATGCAGCATTTGATGGGCGCGTTGCCCATGCCGGAGATGGCAAAGGGTATGGGAATTTGGTGATTATTGATCACTCCGGCGGGCGGCAAACCCGCTATGCACATCTCAATAAGTTTGCCCCCTTGGGCAAGACAGGGGCGCAGGTGCGCGCGGGTGATCTGGTTGGATATGTCGGAACGACGGGGCGCTCAACCGGGCCGCATTTGCATTTTGAGATGCGTCTTGGCGGGCGCCCAGTTGATCCTTTCGGGCCCGAGGCCATTGCAGCGGCGAGCGGCGCACCTGCGGCCATTATCGCCAGTGGTAGCGGATCAGGCGCGGCGGCGGCACTTACAGATCGGATTATCCGGGTTGAGAGTGGGGGCAATGCCACAGCCAAGAACCCGCTTTCCAGCGCCACAGGCCTTGGGCAATTTATCTCAAGCACATGGTTGCGGATGATGAAAACCTATCGCCCGGATCTTTATTCAACCATGTCCAAAGCGGATCTTTTGGCGCTGCGCAATGATCCAACGCTTTCGCGCGAAATGGTGATGAACTTGGCCCGCGAAAACGAGAATTACCTGCGCGCGCGCGGCCATCAGATCAGTGCGGGGCGGCTTTATCTGGCGCATTTCTTGGGGCCGGAAGGGGCGAATATTGTGCTTGGGGCGCCTGAGGAGGCGTTGATTTTGAACGTGATGGGGGCGAGTGTCGTGAAGGCCAATCCGTTTTTGGCGAAATATTCGGTTGCGGATTTAAAGCGTTGGGCGGATCGCAAAATGGGCCAGAAAGGGCCGGCGCTTCCAACCCAAGTTGCCGCGCCAAAGCCCCTGCCACCCGAAGTGCTGGCCTATAAGAAAATCATTGATGAAATTTTGGAAGAAGAGGTTTGATCGGGGCCGCGATTGGCGTCCCCGATCTGATCTGCTTTAGGTGCCTGTGGCGCTATCAAAGGCTTCGCGCACGGCCTTTTCAAACCCTTTGCGCACCACCAATTGTTTGACCATGCCAGAGGTGACGATCTTGGCGATGCCTTTGCCTGTCATCTTTACGCCGCGCCCGAAATAGGCAGCGTAAATACCATCGGCAATCAGCCCCTTGGCGAAGTTGAGATACATGTTGGCGGCCATTTTGGAAAAGCTGGGGTCGCGCATGATCACATCCATATCAACGCGCGCCTGCATGGCCACTTCAACAACTGCAGAGCCATCCAGCGAAATGGGGGAGATCTTGGAAATGATCTTTTCACCCAAGGAGACTTTGCCATCCTTATTGCCATCGGCATCATCATAAAATGCAATTACGGCCACCGCATCATTGCCGATAAATCCAATCGCACCGATCGGCTCGGGTTTAAATTTCTTGATGCTGATCCACTCGATTTCACTCATTTACATATCTCCCTTTTAGAGCGCCGCACTTAGGCGAACTGGTAATCATAGGTGCCGTCTTTCAGCGCCACCTGCACCGATTTGATCGGGTCGCCCGAAACCATACGGCTTAGGACTTGGCGGGAAAGATCAGGCAGGATGGAATTGGTGATGATGTTGTCGATCATCCGCCCGCCGCTATCGGGATCGCGGCATTGCTCAACGATATGACCGATGACCTCATCTGTGAATGTCATGCTTGCGCCATGGGCATCATGGATGCGTTTGACGATGGATTTGAGCTTGAGCTTGGTGATCCCAGCAAGGACTTCGCTGCCCAATGGGAAGTAAGGAATGGTCACGATCCGGCCCATCAGCGCGGGTGGGAAGACATCCAGCAAGAAGGGTTTAAGCGCCGTATCAAGCTCATCCATATCCGGGACAGTATTGCCGCCCTCTGCCATTTCCATGATCACTTCGGTGCCCACGTTTGAGGTGAGCAAGATCAAGCAATTCTTGAAGTTGATCGCGCGCCCGTTGCCATCTTCCATGATGCCTTTGTCAAAGACTTGGAAGAACAGCTCGTGAATGTCTGGGTGGGCTTTTTCGATCTCATCAAGCAAAACAACCGAATAGGGCTTGCGCCGCACCGCTTCGGTCAGCCGCCCGCCTTCGCCGTAGCCAACATAGCCGGGAGGCGCCCCTTTGAGCAGCGAGACGGAATGCGCTTCTTGGAACTCGGACATGTTGATCGTGATGATGTTTTGCTCGCCGCCATAAAGGCTTTCGGCAAGGGCCAGAGCTGTCTCTGTTTTACCAACGCCGGAGGGGCCGCAAAGCATGAACACGCCGATGGGTTTGTTCGGGTTGGAAAGGCCTGCGCGCGATGTCTCGATGCGTTTGGCGATCATTTTGAGCCCATGATCTTGGCCGATCACCCGCTCGCGCAGATGGTCCGAAAGCTGCAAGATCGCTTGCAGTTCGTCGGTAACCATGCGGCCCGCTGGAATGCCTGTCCAATCGGAGATAACGGCAGCAACGGCTTGTTCGTCCACATGGGCATAGACCATACGATCATCTGGATTGGTCGCCTCGAGGCGCTCCATATGCTCGGCCATTTCTTTGCGCGCGGCCTCTGCATCAAACTCTTCGCCTTTCTCTTCGGCGATGGATTTGCGCAAGGTGAGGATCTGATCAACGACGGTTTTTTCCTCGGCATACATTGCCTCAGCGGCGGCCAGCTCTTCGGTATATTTGGCAACCTGCGTGGCCAATTCTGCGAGCCGCTCATCGTTGATCTCGCCGAGGTCTTTCTGGGCGTTCTTGCCCGCGATCTCGACATTGAGCGAGGCGATCTTTTCCTTCATATCGGCAATGCGCGCGGGCGTTGAGGATTGGCTAACGGCAACGCGGGCACAGGCGGTATCGAGCAGGGAGACGGCCTTATCGGGCAATTGGCGCGCGGGGATATAGCGCGCCGAAAGGTTCACGGCGGCCACGATGGCTTCGTCTGAAATCCGAACCTTGTGATGCTCTTCCATTGGCCCAAGAATACCGCGCAGCATATAGGCGCAGCGCTCCACATCGGGCTCGTCCACGTTCACCGGTTGGAAGCGGCGGGTGAGGGCTGGGTCTTTCTCAAAATAGGTGCGGTATTCGGCGAAGGTTGTTGCGCCGATGGTGCGCAAAGTGCCGCGCGCGAGGGCCGGTTTGAGCAGGTTGGCCGCATCGCCCGTGCCTTGAGCGCCGCCTGCACCGATCAGTGTGTGGGCTTCATCAATGAACAGGATGATCGGGGTCGGGCTGGATTGCACCTCGTCGATCACAGATTTGAGACGCTGCTCAAATTCGCCCTTCATCGAGGCGCCCGCTTGCATGGCTTGGATATCAAGCGCGTGCAGGCGTGTGCCCTTCAGCGCGGGGGGAACATCGCCCGCAGCAAGGCGCTGGGCAAAGCCCTCAACCGCAGCCGTTTTGCCAACGCCCGCTTCGCCTGTCAGGATCGGGTTGTTTTGGCGGCGGCGCAAAAGGATATCGACGATCTGGCGGATTTCATCATCGCGGCCAACGATCTTATCCATCTTGCCGCTTTCCGCATCGGCCGTCATATCAATCGAATACCGCGCGAGCGCCGTGTTGCCAGCCGCGCCGGGCGCGCCATCGGCCCCGCCGCCAGAGGAAAGGCCAGAGCCATCCATCGGGCGCATGGTTTCTTCTTCGCTATCGGCCCAAAGCGTGCGGCTTTCTTTGCCCAGATGTTCGGCTGAAATCTCGCCGAAAATGGGTGAGTAGCCAACCATCTCGCGTTTGAGGTTCTTGTCGTTGAGCATGGCGACCAAAGCATGCCCGGTGCGGATTTGCGCTTCGCCAAAGAAGAGCGACGCATATGTCCAAGCGTGGTTCAGCGCGGCGGAGAGGTTTTCCGAAACACCCGGCGTTTCGGTGACGTTTTTCTCAAGCTTGCGCATGGCCTCGTCGATGTCTTTGAGGATGCGGCCGCGATCAAGCTTGAGCTCGCGCAGGGTTACGGAGATATCGGCGTTTTGGTTTGAGATCGCGTGAAACAGCCAGTGGCACATCTCAACATTGCGGTTCTTTTCGCCGCGCGCATGGCGCATCCCTTGTAGAAAGGCATCATAGCCTGCGCGGTTCATCTTGCCGGCGTATTTTTCGATATTAATCTCTGTCATCTTCACAATCCCCTTATAAATCGAATGTCTTAGGCCGCGTTCTGCGCGCGATCCTGTTCCAGCGTGTAGCTGGCGCTTTGAATGTAATTCTTGTTGGCGGGCTCAAAATTGGGCGCAATACAGGCCATGTAGCCAAGCTCAGCGGTTTGGCCAAGTTTGGCGGGCGCGACCTGATCTGCGGGCAGCGAGAGCGCGATATCGACCTCGGTGGTGAAGCCCAGATACCAATGCACAATATCGCGCAGCCGGGCATGATTTTCGCCGCCGGGAAGCATGGTGCGATAGCTTGCGAGCGTGTCAGTCTGGATATTGAGGCGGATCTTTTCGTTGATCGATTGGACCTTGGAGCCAAGATGCATATCGCGCCCTAAAGAGGCGCCGCGCATGCCAAGGCGATTGGTCGCGCTGGCCTCCATTTCCATCCAAACGGGCACATGTTCCTCAACACTCACACGCAGCGCATCGCCAAGATAGAGCTCGATCATCTGGCGCAGGCGCACCGGGCTTTTGATCCGGCCTGAGTAGAGCGAAACGAGCGAAAGGCGGGTTGTATCATCAATGCTGTCGCGTTTGAGGAAGGCAGGGGTTGAGAAGCCGCCAATCGCGCCGACATAGGCTTGGAAACGGTCGCTGTCGGGGTGATCAAATTGGGTGATGGCACGGCTATCGGACCAGCTGCGAAAGAAGAGCTGCTGAAAGCGGGTCGCAAAAATATCGGCAAAGCGCACGAAGGCCTCATCGCCGCCGCGCACCCAGCGGTAAACTTCTTCGGTGGTGTTGATCGGAAGCGCGCCTTGGGGGCCAAAAAGGCCAAGCACGCGGCTGCGCAGGCGCGCAGGTTTGCCCGGCTTTTCCTCAACAGAGGAGAAATCCGATGTTGGAAAGGCAAGGTAGGGATCTTGGCCGATGGTGGCGGCTTCTTCGCGCAGGGTTGTGTTTTTGCCGATGCGCGGTTTGCCCTTGGAGCGCCGCTCGATTGAGCGCAGATAAGAGAGAAACCCGAGCTTGGATACGCGGTTCTTTTCGGCCTCTTCGGCGGCCAGTTCCGCGCGGGAAATCTGCCCTTTAGAAAGCTTGGCCGGGGCGTTTGTGGTTTCGGGCGTGTTGCTCAAAGCAGGGGCCCTTTCCCGGTGCGGGGCGGCCAGACCTTGATATCGCCGCGCTGGATCGAGGCCGTGATCACTTGGGTAAAGCTGTTGACGGAGGCATATTCCGCCAAGAAGCGATCCAGAATTGCGCCAAGCAGGATCACCCCATTGCCTTCAAAGGCGGCCTCATCAAAGATCACGCGAATTTCCAAGCCGCGCGCAGCATGAAAACCATCGCCGCGCCGAATGGTGCGCACGACGGGGCGGGTTTCGACATTGCGCAGGCCTTGCAATTGGGTCTCGGTGATCGTGTCTGAGATATCGGCGAAAAGCGACAGCATCTCACGCAGGGAATTGCCGCCTTCGGCCTCGGAGCGATCCTCAAGCCCATAGTGATTGAGCGACAGATAGCTGATCAGCCGCCAGTAATTATCGCCCTCTGTGGCGCGGTGCGAGGCGGATTTTTCGATCTCTGTCATGGCTTCGCGCGGGCGGGTTGGGCCAGCAACGCAGGTCAGATTGACGGTCACATCATCGCAGAGGTGAAAATCATCGATGCTTTGCGCCAGCGGCAGATATTCTGGCAGGTGGCGATTGGAGCAGAGCGCGCGGACCTGCAAGCGCTGGGCGCGTTTGGAGTCTTCGGTCTCTTCGGGCTCGTAGATCGAGATGAAGGTTTCGGTGCCGCGATAGCGATGGCGCGCGCCAAAGCGGCGCTCTTGCTGGGTTAGCCTGCGCTGTTTGCGGCGGGTGGTGAAATAGAGCGCTTGGCGCGGTTTGACCCCGCCTTGGGGCAGGGCATAGAGCGGATAAACCGGCACTTTGCTTTGGGCGCCCGCGTAATGCGCATAGACCGAGAGCACCTGATGAATTTCGTAATGGGTGAGCGGCGAGCTATCCGGCGTTACGACAAATTCGTGGCGCTTTTTGTCAAGGCGCACTTGGCTCGCGCTTTCCTCAAACAGGTTTACCGCAGGCACCGAATGCAGGCGGAAATGTTCGCCTGTGACGCGCGAGGCGACGTCTTTGTTGGCGGTGCCAAATTCCATCACGATCTGCATCTCGCCAGCTGTGATGCGGGGCAGAATATCGCCAAGGCCGGTGAGGCGAAACCCGAGGAATTTGCGCGGAAAAGCAAAGGCCTCGCGCAGGGTGGCAAAGCCGTTGAACAGGCGGCCATCATGGGGAAAGAGGTGATCCTCATCGCCAAAACCGACCTGCTCAATCTGATCGGGGTTCAGGCGGATAAAGGCCGGATCGCCGTGTTTATCAAGGTAGCGCAGCGAGAGGCGATTGAGATCGCAATGGATCTGCTCATAGAGCGCAATCGCATCCAGCATGTCGCCGGTTAGATAGATCGGCAGGCTTTTGATTGGCAGCTCGGCAAGCGGGCCAGCGGGCTTGGCGTGATCCTTGGCCGAGGGGCGCAGGATATCAATAACAACGCCGCCTTGGGTGCCTGTTGCCACGTCTGAGCCAAGGGCAGAGATCTGCGCAGGGCTTGAATGATAGGTCGCGCCGGTGATCGCCAGCGGCCAGATCGAGAGCGGCGAGCAGAGCCGAAAGCGGCAAGAAACCCGGCGATCAGCATCGACAAAGCGCGCATCCAAGTAGGCGCCTGCGGGGAAATGCAGGCCCTCATCGAGGTCTTTGTTATCAAAGGGTGGATTGGCCTCGACCAGCATCACGCTTGGGGTTGGGGCGAGCGCATCGGGGAAGATTTGTTCGAGCAGCTCGGTGGTGAAAGAGCGGAATTCTTCGTCCAGTTTGAGCTGGACGCGGGCGGCCATAAAGGCCGTTCCTTCGAGCAATCCAGCAACGGCCGGATCGAGATTTTCTTTCATCAGCCCGCCAAGGCGATCGGCAATGCCGGGGAATTCCTCGGCAAATTCGCGCGAGCGTTCATAGAGCAGGGCAAGCTCTCTGTTGTAGCTGTCGCGGAAGGCCTTTTTCATGTTTGCACTTTCAGGCGGGTCATTTGGATTTTGCCCGCGCCAAGATCAACTTCGGCCACGAAATCGAGCGGCACATCGACAGGCGAGGCGACCATTTCAGCCGAGATATCGAAGGTGAGGCGCTGGGTGTTGATTGCATCGCTTTTGTTGATCGTGATCTCGATGGTTTCGGCGATCAAGCGCGGCTCGTAATTGATCAGGGATTCGCGGATGGATTGGATGATATTCTGGTTGGTCATATCGCTGGCAGAGACCGAGCTCATATCGCGAAAGCCAAAGTTGACGATTGAGCGTTCAACGAATGGCGCATCTGAAAGCGAAACAGCGGCATCCAAGCGGATCGTGTTCATCAGATTGCCAAGATCGGCGGAGAGATGACTTTTGAGGGTTGTCTCATCTGTGCCTTCGCGCCGCTCTTTGGAGCGTGCGGTGAGCTCGCGATCACCGCCTTGGTAATTGGCCTTGCCATCGCGCGCATCGCCGCTTTCGGCGGCCGAGCGAAAGACATGCATGATAGAGACCTGGCGGTGGCCTTTGAGTTCTGCATTGTGATCTTTGGAGTTGGCGGGGCTCATATATGGGGCGCTCTATGCGTTGCGTGTGGTGCCCACAGTCCACCCTTCAGGCTGCGTTTTCCTGTAGGCGGGAAAGATACCGGCGCGAAAATACACGCCGGTATCGTATTTTTGGCCAAAGTGCGGGGCTTGAATTAAGCGGACCACTCTTTGTTTTCGGCGATATCCCAGCCAGCAAGTGTTTCTGCGCCAGCGGCACCAGAAGCTTCTTGAAGTGTGTAAGTGATCTCGAACTTGCGGAAGTTCAGGGTCAGAGTTTCCTGAACGCGATCGAGGCCATCTTTCGACGCACCGGTTTGGTAGGATGTGATCATCAGGTTTTCGAACTTGATTACGAAATACTCGAGCGGCGAAGCGCCACCGGATTTACGTACGATCAATGTGCCTTCGTCGATGTGCTCGCCCGAAGTACAGCGCTTGATCAGATCGTTGGATGCAAGGTCAACGTATTTCGTGATTGAAATGTCTTGTACGTTGACTTTACCGCCACCGCCACCAGCACCAACATGTGTTGTGCCGCTTTGTGTGAGGCCCCAGTCCCATGCGAGAACGTCGATTTCATCGCGGTGGGTTTCGTCCTGAGACTCGCCTTTAATGTTGTTTGAAAGGTGAAGAAAAATATCGACAGCCATTGGTTAGCTCCTTGTATTGTCGGCCTTACTCATAATTGAGGGCTGAGAACTGATTATTTGTTTGGAAGTTTGGAAACCAGGCTCATCCCGATATCCATACCTTCCATCTGGAAGTGTGGTTTGAGGAAGAACTTACCGACATAGTAGCCGGGGTTCTCTTCGTCCTCGATAACCTGAACGGTAGCCCCTGCGAGAGGCTTCTTCGCCTTCTCCTTCTCACTGGCGCTCTCCGGGTTGCCCGAAACGTATTTGTTGACCCAGGACTGCAACGAAGTTTGCAACTGGTTACGATCGGGACTTTGGCCGATTTTATCACGCACCATACATTTAAGGTAATGGCTAAAGCGTGATACAGCGAAGATGTAGGGCAGACGTGACGACATGTTGTCGGAGGCTGTTGCCAGCTCGTCTGCGTATTTCTTGGGGCGATAAAGCGACTGAGCGCCGATGAAGGCGGCTTTATCGGTATGTTTGCGGTGGATCAGGCCGATGAGACCTGCCTTTGAAAGCTCACCTTCGCGGCGATCCGTGATGGAAACCTCGGTGGGGCATTTCATGTCTTTGGACCCGTCGCCGGTGTCGAATGTATGGGTTGGCAGGTTCATCACTTCGCCGCCCGATTGGACGCCGCGGATCTGAACTGTCCAACCGTGCTCTTTATGGGCGCGGTTGATATTGGTTGCCATTGCGTGGGCAGCGTTCATCCAGGCGTATTGTGTGCCTTCATGGCCATCGGTTTCTTCTTCAAACTCGAATTCCTCAACAACGGAGGTTGAGTTTTGGCTGTAAGGCTCGCGGGCAAGAACGCGCGGGCAAGTGAGCGCCACATAGCGGGAGTTTTCGCTGTCACGCAGCGAGTTCCAAGCGGCATAATCGGGCGTGTCAAAAATTTCGCCCAGATCGGTTGGGTTGGAGATTTCTGTAAAGTTATCAAGGCCAAGCAATGTTGGCGATGTGGAAGAGATAAACGGCGCATGTGCCACAGCGGCGATTTTGCCCATGTCGCGCAGAACGGCCACATCCGCAGAAGAGTGATCAAAGTAATAATCACCGATCAATGTGCCAAAAGGCTTGCCGCCCATTGTGCCGAATTCTTTTTCGTAGATCGTGTTAAAGAGCGGGCTCTTATCCCATTTGGCGCCGGGGTAACGGCGCAATTCGCTGGCCAGTTCCTTTTTGGAAACGTTCATCACTTTGACGCGCAATGAGCTGTCGGTTTCGGAATTGTTGACCGTATAGGCCAGGCCGCGCCAAGCCGATTCAATCGTTTGGAACTCTTCGTGATGCATGATCTTGTTGATCTGATCGGTCAGCTTCTTGTCGATCTTTGCAAGCATCGCATCAATCGTATCAAGAACATCCTCGCCAATCAGCGCCTCATCGCTGAGCGCTTCACGGACCAAGGCGTTTACGGCGCTGTCTACTTCACGCGCCGCATCTTCTGTGCGTGGTTTAATGCTTTGCTTGAGAATATCGGAGAATTCATCAAGCTCGCTTAGGGCTTCGCCGCCTTGGGCTGATTGGGCTTCGTTTGCCATGTGTCTTCACTTCCCTCGATCATGCACCGCTGCGTCGCGCGCGGGGCAGGTACAGTATTATTATTCGTCTGCTTCGCTTTCGTCCGATTTGCTGCGTTCGGCCAAAGCCGCCATCAGTTCGGGATCGTTGAGCAAGGCTTTGATATGGTCTTGGGCTTTTGCTTTGCCGTTCATATAGCGCTGCAAGTTGGCCAGATGCTCGCGGGCTTCGAGAAGCTTTTTGAGCGGCGGCACTTGGCGCGCAATCGCGGCAGGCTCAAGATCTGTCATTTCCGAAAATTCCAGCGTCACGCCGAGTTTGTCGGTTGAATCTGGGTCGAGCGTATTTTCCACGGCAAAGGAAACGCCGGGTTTTACGGAAGCCATGTAATTATCAAGCGTTGCGGCTGTTACATCGGTGAAGTCGCGATCCCCAACGGGGGGCTTTTCAACCGGAGAGGCATTGCCCGAGAGATCAGACATCACGCCCATCACGAAGGGCAGCTCAACCATTTTCTCGCTATCATATGGATCTTCATAAGAAATATTCACCCGTGGTGGGCGATTACGCTTGATGTGACCGGTTGCCGAATCTGATGCCATTCTGGATCTCCCTTTTGCCGGATATGAAACCTTTAGTTGTTTGGCGAGTCAACTAAATCAAGTTAGAGCGGCGAAATTTATCAAACAAATCAATGGTTCTTATCCTTCGGTCGCTGCTTTTTGCACCAAAGATGTGACAATTGCTTGAAAGTCTTTTTCTAAGTAGTCGCGTGCTTTGAACAAAAGCAGCGGAATGGGGCTGGCGGGTTCGCTTCTGCGATAAAAATCCTCGACCCCGCGAATGGCGCGGGCAACATCGGCGCGGCTTTCAACCGGCGCTGCGGGTTCGGGGGCTGTTGTATCTTCTGGCGCGCGGCGGGCTTCGCCGGTTAGGGCGCGCATGCGGTCCATCGAGATGGCAAAGCCCGTTTCGGGGCCAAAATCAATCACGGCGCGCGGCGCATCGGCAGGCAGCAGCGTTTCAATTGCCTCAACGAGCGGTTTGCCGATCAGCAGGCGCGCCTGCGTTGCGAGGATCAGCGCAGCAGAGGCGGGTTCGTTGGCGCTGAAATAGGTCTCAACAGCTTCAAGCGTGGCGCGTGCGGCGGAATGGCTTGTGATGCCGATGCCATCGGTGGGCAGCGGCGCGGATGCAGCGGCGCCAGGCGCATCGGCACTTGCGCCGGGCGTTGCCCCATCCGCAGGCGCGCCTGTATCCGCGTTTTGTGCGGTCGCTGTGTCATCCGCTTGCGGGGCGCCTTCTCCATCAGACCAAAGCGGCAGATCAGAGCGGCCATTGCGGATCAGGGATTGAACCTCGGTGATCGCTTCAAAGCTGCGCGAAATGGCCGGGGTAAAGGGCCCGCTTTCATTGGCCATACAGGCGCTTTTGATCCGGCTCAGAGCAAGGGCGCATTCGCTCAAAAGCCCGTGCGCGCGATCAACGGCTTCGCGATTTGAGGGCGAGCCGATCGTCGAGGTGATCGAGGCGGCGTTGATGCCCTCTTCGCCTTTGCGCGGTTTGGATTGATCCGTGGCCACAAGATAGCGGCGATAGGTGCTATCCCCAAGGCCAGCGAGATCGACATATTGCAGCGGAATACAGATCGTTACCGTATTGCCCAACTCATCCAGCGCGGCGCGGCGATCTGCGGGGCCATCGGCTGTTGAGGGGTGGGCTTGGCTTGGGAAAGCTTCGATCAGATCGGCAATGCCGGTTAAGGCATCGCGCAGGCCCTCAAGATTTCCCGAGAGGATTTCAAACCGCGCCAAAAGGGAAAGGAGCCGAATGTCGCGGCTGCGCTTGAGCAGGCCTTCGATCTTTTTGCGCTCGGTTTTGATGTCGATGGATTCTGGATCAAAGAGCGTTCCGGGGGCGAAAGTATCATCGGCGCTTTCAATACCGGGAATGAAATACCGTTCTGGCATGCGCGATTCCGCTTCGAAGTAATAGTCGATGAAATTCTCATCGTCTGTTGCTTCGAGATCGGGGCCGCAGGGGGCCTCATCCGAAATCGGATCAGTGAGCCAGTCCAAGTTCATTCAAACACGTCCTTGTGCGCGCGAAATTGCGGCAAAACAGGCGGCGCGAGGCACTGTGAAATAATGATCAAACTCGCGCGCAGTCTTGGCAGACATTAAATTCGTATCTCTTCAATCGTTAATTGCAGTGACTATGGCGCGTTCCGCCACGGCAAGCAAGTGTTCAGTCAGGGGGAATTATTGGCGCGCGTTCGCAATTGCGGCGGCGTAAGCTTCTGCAAAATGGGCGAGAAATACATCAAGCATCCCGTTTTCATGGGGTTCGACCTTGGCATCCCAACGTTCAACGAATGTTTCCCAGGCTTTACCTTTGCGCCCAGCCCCCAAAAGCCCTGATCCGCTTTTCTCTTCAATGGCTTCGGGGGAGATATCCATCAGAAGTTTGGCCAGGGCGGGCTGGATCGCGGCGAAAACGGCGCTTTGGTGCAGGCGCACATCGCCAAAGGCTTCGGCCAGTCCATCCGCGCCGTGCATAAAGCCATCTTTGGGCTGAAGAAACATCGCCGTCAGGGCTTGATCCGGGGTTGGCAGAAATTTCAGCGGGTTGTTGGCGGTTGCGCCCATCATCGTGCGATCGCCGCTTTTGGTGAATTGTTTGGCGGAGGCGCGGTCTTGCAGCAGGGCCATCAGCTCTTGTGTGGCGACGCGCAATGTGCGGCCCAATTCGCGCGCCATGGCAATGCTGTCTGCGCTATTGGCCAGATCGGGCGAAAGACCCGCGCCTTCGCAAAACGCGCGCGCAAAGGCGGCCGGATCGCCAGCAGAGGCCAGCGGCGCCGCGGCTGGGGCCGGGGCAGGCGCTTGAAAAGGCTGTGCTGGCGCCATGCCGGGGGCTGCGGGTTGAGGGGGTTCGGGCTGCGGGGCGGCGGATGGGCCGGCTGGCGGTGCGCCAAAGGGCGAGGCGCTCGGTGCTTGGCCGGGGGGCGATTGCAGGGGTGCGGCGGGCGGTGTTTGAGCGGGGCCGGGAATATGGGTATGCGCGCCAAAGGGGCTTGCGCCCGCGTCCGCAGGCATATGCGGCGCAGCTTGTGGGGCTGGATCGGGCGCGCGCGGCGGCATCGGGGGCGGCGCGATTGGATCAGGATTGACGATGAATTCCGAAGAGAAGTCCTCAAAGGCGCTGTGATCCGCGCGCGGTGAGGGATCAATCGGTGCGTGGCTTGATGGGCCAAGCGACCAAGGATCCGCATCGCCGCCGCCCAAGGGGGCTTGCGCGGCTGGGCTTGGGGCGGGTTGAAAGGCGCTTGGGGCCGGTGCGCTTGCTGGCATGCTGCCGCCAAGCGAGGCCACAACGATATAATGCCCGACCTGAAAGCGATCATTGTCGGCAATCTGATGTGGGCCTTGCAGGCGGTAAGGCTGGCCTTTGAGAAAGATGCCATTGGTTGAGACATCCGTAAGAAAATAGGCGCCGTTGGAAAAGGCGACTTCAAAGTGGCGGGTTGAGATATGGCGGCCCGGATCGGGCAGCACCCAATCCATCGTGCCCCCCCGCCCTGCGGTCAGCCCGGCGCCTTGCACCGTTATCTGAGCGGGCCCGCCGTCTTCGAGCACATCATAGTTTTCAATTTTGAGCGTCAAAGTCATGGCGAGGGAATCTCTTCGCAACCGGAGGGTGTTAGGAATTATATGGGGCGCTGGCGCAGGTTAGTAAACCCTGACAAGCGCCTCGGCCATATCAATGAAGCGGGCCAGAAAGACCGAGCGGCGCGACAGATCGGCGCGCGCAAGGCAGGAGAGGATGCTTGAATTGATCGAGCGCGGCGCGCGGTGAAGCGGCACAGGCGCAGGATCGTTGGGCGCAATTGAGCCGCCGGACCAGCCCACCGCAAGAGCAAGCAAAACCGCCGGTGAGCGGGTCGGTGCCCAAAGCGCTTCGCGCATCAGGTAGTGGCGGTTATAGGTGCTCGGGTCTTTCACCCAATGCATCACCCCTTCCATCATATCGCGATCAGCACCGTTTAGGTAATCGGGCATGGTGCGCAGGCATTCATGGCCCCACCAGATTGCCGTTTGGGGCGCGAGGGCAAAGGCGGGAAAGGTCACGGCCTCTTCGGGCGTTGTGCCTGAGCGCAGACGAATCAAGTAGCTGAAAGCATCTTCGCCCAGGGTTGGCCGCTGCTGGGTCAGCTCTGCGATTTGCGGGATCGCGGCGTAAAGATCGGCGGGCGTATCAAAGCGGGTGTTGCCTGCTGGGGGGCGGGTTTTTTCGGTGTCGATGGTTTTGTCATTGCCGGGCGGGAAATTCATCGCAGCACCGCCTTGCTCAACAGCAAAGAGCTGTGGGGCCTGCCTATATTTGCGCTTTGATGGTTACCTAAGGTCATAGGGTAGGTTCACGTTTCATCAGCGGCGCGTCAAGCTGCATCGCTTTGGGCGCGTGTTTTGGGAGGCAAAAAGAAGCAAAACGTCCGTAGGCCATGGGCGGCATCCCGTATGGTGAGCGGATTTATTCTTTTGACATGCGCGCGGCATTGGCGGCTTTGAGCGCGTTTAACCCTTGGCTGGCCCCAGCGAAATTGACCTGAAACAGCAAGTCTTGTGCATTGCGATTGGGTTTATAGCCGGCAATCACCGCCTCTGCGGTTTCAAGCGCTTGGATCGTCGTAAGGGGAATTTCGGCCAGCGCCTCACAAAGTGCGGCTGAGCAATTTTGCCAAGTAAAATCAATGCGCTCTTCGCTGGCGCGGTCTTTCATCGCAAAACCCGTGGGCAGGAAGACTCCATTTGGCACGCGCGCAATCACATAAGAGACAGTGAAATCCGGGTTCCAGAAGGCAAGAAACTCCGCAATTCCGGCTTTGTCTTCGGTGCGGATGATCTTTTGGGTGAGATAGCAAACGGTTTCACCAACAGCCAAAGCATCACAGCGCACCAGCCATTGGCCAACGCGGGCCCCATTTGCGATGCGGCTTGGGGTCTCTTGCGAGGGTGTGGTTTGGGTGTTGGTTTCTGTGTTGGATTGGGCCAATGTTGGCAAGGACAAAAAGCCCGTGGTGCCGATGGTGGCGCAAATTGCCAAAGCGGCGGCGATCGTTACGCGTTTCATAAATCATTCCTATCGTGGCGCTGAAATTGCAGCGCTTTTTTGCGAGTCCCTGTTGGGGCGCATCTTCGCACAGCCCATAGCGGGCTTGCAACGCTTATGCACCGCGCCGCGCCCTTGGCATGAAAAGGGTCGCTTGAAGCGGCAATACCGGCGCGTTTGGGCGGCCCTTAATTGCCAGCGCGCGGATTATTGAATTGAAACCATGCCCCAAGGCAGGCACCAATAGAGAGAGCAATGCAGTTCGGGAGGAGTGCGCATGAGCGGTTTGTCATGGGCTGGCGAGATCGATCAGATTATCGCAGAGCATAAGGGCCTTGAGGGGCCTTTGTTGCCGATCCTGCATGCGGTTCAGGCGGCGCTTGGTTATATCCCGCAAGAGGCCTTGCCCCAGATCGCCGCCGCTCTTGGGATAACCCGGGCCGAGGCGCATGGCGTTGCCTCTTTCTATCATGATTTTCGCGAGGCTCCTGCGGGCAAGCACATTGTGCGCCTGTGCCGGGCCGAAGCTTGCCAAGCTGTTGGCGCGGATGCTTTGGCCGATAAAGCACGTGCACGTTTGGGCGTGGAATGGCACGGAACAACCGCCAATGGTGCTGTCACTTTGGAGCCTGCGTTTTGTTTGGGGCTTTGTGCGTGCGGGCCTGCGGCGCTTGTGGATGGGCAGCCTGTGGGGCGTTTGGACGAGGCCGCATTGGAGGCGCTTTTGGCGGAGTGCGGCGCATGAAGATTTATGTCCCCCGTGATGCGGCAGCGCGCGCGCTTGGCAGTGATGCGGTTGCGGCGGCCGTTGTGGCGGCTGCGCCCGAGGCGAAACTGGTGCGCAATGGCTCGCGCGGCATGATCTGGCTTGAGCCGCTGGTTGAGATCGAAACGGGCACGGGGCGCAGCGCCTTTGGCCCTGTTACGGCTGCGGATATTCCCGCGATCCTTGCTGATCCAAAGGGGCATCCGCTTGCCCTTGGCCCGGTTGAAGACATCCCTTTCTTCGCCGCTCAAACCCGGCTGACCTTCGCGCGCTGCGGGCTGATTGATCCGCTCTCGATGGAGGATTACGAGGCGCATGGCGGGCTTGCTGGCCTGCGCGCGGCATTGGATGCGCCAAGCGACATTGTGCAAATCGTCACCGATAGCGGGTTGCGCGGGCGTGGCGGCGCGGGCTTTCCAACGGGGATCAAATGGCGCACGGTTGCCGGGGCGAAAGCCGATCAGAAATACATCATCTGCAATGCCGATGAGGGCGATAGCGGCACTTTTGCAGATAGGATGCTGATGGAGGGCGATCCGTTTTGCCTCATTGAAGGCATGGTGATTGCAGGCCTCGCTGTTGGTGCCACGCGGGGCTATGTTTACCTGCGTTCGGAATACCCGGATGCGATTGCGGTGATGAATGAAGCGGTCGAGATCGCGCGCGCCTCTGGGCTTTTGGGGCCACAGGTTCTCGGCTCGGATCATGCCTTTGAGATGGAAATCCGGGTTGGCGCGGGCGCTTATGTTTGCGGCGAAGAAACCTCTCTTTTGAACTCGCTCGAGGGCAAACGCGGCGTTGTGCGCGCCAAGCCGCCGCTGCCTGCGCTTGAGGGGTTCTTGGGCAAGCCGACTGTGGTCAATAATGTGATCTCGCTGGCCTCTGTTCCGGTGATCATGGCGCAGGGGGCTGCGGCCTATGCAGCCCTCGGGCTTGGCCGTTCGCGCGGCACGATCCCGATCCAGATCGCGGGCAATGTCGCGCATGGCGGGTTGTTTGAGGCGGGCTTCGGGATGAGCCTTGGCGCGCTTGTTGATGATATCGCGGGCGGTACTGCTTCGGGGCGGCCGGTCAAGGCGGTTCAGGTCGGTGGGCCGCTGGGCGCCTATTTCCCACGGGCGAAATTCGATGTGCCGTTTGGCTATGAGGAATTTGATAGCGCGGGCGGGTTGATCGGCCACGCTGGCATCACTGTTTTTGACGATAGCGCAGACATGCTCGTACAGGCGCGCTTTGCGATGGAATTCTGCGCGATTGAGAGCTGCGGGAAATGTACGCCTTGCCGCATTGGCGCGGTGCGCGGCACAGAGACGCTGGATCGGATTGCTGCGGGCGCTGTGGGCGAAATTCCTTTGCTTGAGGATTTGTGCAATACGATGAAATTCGGATCGCTCTGTGCGCTGGGCGGCTTTACGCCCTATCCGGTGATGTCCGCGCTTGAGCATTTTCCGCAAGACTTTGAGCGCCCTGCCAAGGAGGCCGCAGAATGAGTGACAAAGTTAAAGGGCCTGCATCCTACTTCCCTTCGATTGAGCAGAAATACGGCAAACCGATCGGCTTTTGGCTTGATCTGGTGCAGAGCAAATCTGAGATGAAACATATGGACATTGTGAATTGGCTGAAGGCCGAACATGGGCTGGGCCACGGCCACGCAAACGCCATCGTTGCCCATCAAAAGGCGAGGGGCTGATATGAAAGATTTCATCCTTCCCGATGCTGATTATGGCACGCCAAAAGCCAAAGGTGCGCCCGTAAGCCTTGTGATTGATGGCAATCCGATCACTGTGCCCGCAGGGACTTCCGTGATGCGCGCCGCCAAAGAGGCTGGGATCACGGTTCCGAAATTATGCGCCACAGATAGTGTCGAGGCATTCGGCTCTTGCCGCCTTTGCGTGGTTGAGATCGAGGGGATGCGCGGCACGCCCGCCTCCTGCACAACGCCCGTTTCCGAGGGCATGCAAGTCCATACCCAAAGCGCGCCGGTGAAGCGCATTCGCAAGGGTGTGATGGAGCTTTATATCTCGGATCACCCGCTTGATTGCCTGACCTGTGCGGCCAATGGCGATTGCGAATTGCAGGATATGGCGGGGGCTGTTGGCCTTCGGGACGTGCGCTATGCGCCGGGCGAAAACCACTTTGAGGCGCGGGCGAGCGCGGGCGATAATCCGCAGTATATTCCTGCCGATGATAGCAATCCCTACTTCACATATGATCCTTCCAAATGCATCGTTTGTTCGCGCTGCGTGCGCGCCTGCGAAGAGGTTCAAGGAACTTTTGCCCTAACGATTGAAGGCAGTGGATTTAACAGCCGCGTATCCGCCGGCATGTCCGAGAGCTTCATGGAAAGCGAATGCGTCAGCTGCGGCGCTTGCGTCCAAGCTTGCCCCACCGCCACGCTAACCGAAAAGAGCATCATCGAGATCGGCACGCCTGAGCATAGCGTGATCACCACATGCGCCTATTGCGGGGTTGGCTGCTCATTCAAGGCCGAGATGCGCGGCGATGAATTGGTGCGCATGGTCCCCTATAAACACGGCAAGGCCAATCGCGGCCACTCCTGCGTAAAGGGCCGCTTTGCTTACGGTTATGCAAGCCATTCAGACCGCATCACAGCGCCGATGATCCGCGAGAAAATCTCTGATCCTTGGCGCGAAGTTTCTTGGGAAGAGGCGCTGCGCTTTTCCGCCAATCGCCTGCGCGGGATCCAAGCCAAACACGGGGTGAATTCCATCGGCGGCATCACCTCTTCGCGCTGCACCAATGAGGAAACTTACCTCGTTCAAAAGCTGATCCGCGCGGTCTTTGGCAATAACAACACCGATACCTGCGCGCGCGTTTGCCACTCTCCAACCGGCTACGGCCTTGGCCAAACTTTCGGCACGTCCGCCGGCACGCAAGATTTCGACAGTGTCGAGCACACCGATATCGCGATGATCATCGGCGCCAATCCCACGGATGGGCATCCGGTTTTTGCCTCTCGCCTCAAGAAGCGATTGCGCGCGGGCGGCAAGCTGATCGTGCTTGATCCGCGCCGCATTGATCTGCTCAATTCTGCCCATATCGGCGAGCGGCATCACCTTGCCCTTACGCCCGGAACCAATGTTGCCGTGCTCTCTGCCATTGCGCATGTGATCGTCACCGAAGGCCTGCATGACGAGACCTTTATTCGCGAGCGCTGCGATATGGAGGCCTTTGCAGATTATGCCGCCTTCATCGCCGAGCCGCGCCATGCGCCAGAGGCAACCGAGATGCTCACCCGCGTGCCTGCGAGCGAGCTGCGAGAGGCGGCGCGGGCCTTTGCGCGCGCGCCCAATGGCGCGATTTATTATGGGCTCGGCGTGACTGAGCATTCGCAAGGCTCCACCACCGTGATTGCAATCGCCAACCTTGCGATGCTCACCGGAAATATCGGGCGGCCCGGCGTTGGGGTGAACCCGTTGCGCGGGCAAAACAACGTTCAGGGGGCCTGCGATATGGGCAGTTTCCCGCATGAGCTGCCCGGCTATCGGCACGTAAAAAATCCCGAAGTGCGCGAGATATTTGAAAGCCTGTGGGGCGCAAAAATCAGCCCAGAGCCGGGGTTGCGCATCCCCAATATGCTTGATGCAGCGGTCGATGGCAGCTTCAAGGGGCTCTATGTGCAGGGCGAAGATATCCTGCAATCGGATCCCGATACGCATCATGTGGCCGCGGGATTGGCCGCGATGGATTGTGTGATCGTGCATGATTTGTTTCTTAACGAGACAGCAAATTACGCCCATGTTTTCCTGCCCGGCTCGACCTTCCTTGAGAAGGATGGCACTTTTACCAATGCCGAGCGGCGGATCAATCGGGTGCGCCGTGTTATGGCGCCGCGCGCAGGCTTTGCCGATTGGGAAGTGACCCAAGAATTGGCGCGCGCTATGGGGGCCGATTGGGGCTATGTTCACCCGAGCCAAATCATGGATGAAATCGCCGCAACAACGCCCAGCTTTGCCGGCGTCGATTACGCGCTTTTGGAGGAAAAAGGCTCCGTCCAGTGGCCCTGCAACGAGGCCCATCCAGAGGGCACGCCGATCATGCATGTCGATGGTTTCGTGCGCGGGCAGGGGCGCTTTATCGTTACCGAATATATCCCAACGGATGAGAAAACCGGCCCGCGTTTCCCGCTGTTGCTGACGACGGGGCGCATCCTTTCGCAGTATAACGTTGGCGCGCAAACGCGGCGCACGGAAAACGCAGCTTGGCATAGTGAGGATATCCTCGAAATCCATCCCCATGATGCAGAGCAACGCGGGTTGAAAACGGGCGATTGGGTCCGCCTTGCTTCGCGCTCGGGCGAGACGAGCCTGCGCGCAGAAGTGACGGATCGGGTTTCCCCGGGCGTGGTTTACACAACCTTCCATCACCCTGAAACGCAGGCCAATGTGATCACCACGGATTTCTCGGATTGGGCGACGAATTGCCCGGAATACAAAGTCACGGCGGTGCAGGTTGCGCCCTCAAACGGGCCCTCGGAATGGCAGGAAGAATATGCGGCCCAAGCGATCAAGGCGCGCCGTATTGTACCGGCGGCCGAATGAGCATGGCGGGCAGGATCGCCAATGTGCTGGCCGATGAAGTGCCGATTGCGCTGGTGTTTAATGGCACGACGCAAGCGGTGATGATGGCCACGCCAGATGATCTTGAAGACTTCGCCATTGGCTTTGCGCTGAGTGATCATGTGATCCATTCGCGCGACGAAATCGAGAGCATCGAAATCCTGCCCGCAGGCGATGGGATCGAAGCGCGCGTCTGGTTGGCTGAGGGCGCGGCAGAGGCGCTTGAGGCGCGGCGGCGGCGCATGGCGGGGCCGGTTGGCTGCGGGCTTTGCGGGATGGATTCCATTGCCGAAGCGCTGCATCCGATCAAGCCTGTGCGCGGCGAGATGGAGATGAGCGGCGCGGATATTGCGGGCGCGATGGCGGCTTTGCGCGCGGGCCAAGTGCTGCATGCGCAGACCGGTTCAACCCATGCCGCAGGGCTTTGGCGCGCGGATAGGCCGATGATAATCCGCGAAGATATTGGCCGCCATAATGCGCTTGATAAGCTGATCGGGGCTTCGCATGGCGCGCTTGGGGCTGTGGTGATGTCGAGCCGTATCTCTGTTGATCTGGTGCAGAAATGTGCAGGCCTTGGCGCGCCCATTCTGATAGCCGCCTCTGCGCCAACAGCCCATGCGGTGCGCCTTGCCGATCAGGCCGGGATCACCCTTGTTGGCTTTGCGCGCGGTGCGAATTTCACAGCTTTCTCGCATCCTCACAGGATCACAGCCGCCGGAGACCCCGCATAATGGACGCCGCAAAACACATCCGCATGGCCAATCAAATCGCGGCGTTTTTTGCCAGCCAGCCGGAAGCTGCGCGCCTTCCCGGCGTGGCCGCGCATATCAATGATTTCTGGGAGCCGCGGATGCGCGCCTTTTTGCTCGAGCTGCTTGAAAGCGGCGAGGGTGAGGGCATTGATCCTCTGGTGATTTCGGCAGCGCCTTTGATCCTGCGCCCGGAGGACGCGCGCCTTCGCCGCCGTTGACACATCCGCGCCAAACCTCCAAGCCTTGCTGAGAAGATGCGCGATGAGGATTTAAGATGAAATTGGGATTGAGCTTCGTTGTGCTTGGCTATGTGCTGAGCCAGTTTTATCGCGCTTTTCTGGCCGTTCTTGCGCCGATGTTGGCAAGCGATATTGGCGTTGGGGCGGATGTGCTTTCCAAGGCTGCGGGCTTTTGGTTTATCGCCTTTGCGCTGATGCAATTTCCTGTGGGTTGGGCGCTTGATACGATCGGGCCAAAGCGCACGGCTTCGGCATTGCTGGGCCTATGTGGCGCGGGCGGGGCTTTGCTGTTTGGTTTTGCACAGGGGCCGATGGCAATTTACGGCGCGATGATCCTGATCGGGATCGGTTGTTCGCCGGTTTTGATGGCCGGATACTATATTTTCGCCCGTATGTTTGCGCCTGCGGCCTTTGCCACTTTGGCTGGTGCGATGCTTGGCGCGGGCTCGTTTGGCAATCTGGCAAGCTCGCTTCCGCTGGCTTGGGCGGCCGAAGCATTTGGCTGGCGCGAAACGATGTTTGGGCTGGCGGGCGCGACGCTTTTGGTTGCGCTCGCGCTCGCGATTTTCCTGCGCGATCCGCCACCGGTTGAGCGGGCCGAGGGCGAGGGGCGCGGCTCGTTTATTGATCTGTTTCGGATCCGTGCGCTTTGGCCGATTTTTGCGATGATGATTGTGAATTATGCGCCTGCTGCTGGCCTTCGCGGCGTTTGGGCGGGGCCGTTTTTTGGGGATGTGTTTGGCATGGATGCAGGCGGGATTGGCCGCGCGACCTTGATCATGGGCTCAGCGATGATTGCGGGGGCGTTTCTTTATGGGCCGGTGGATCGGCTTGTTGGGCGGCGCAAGGCGTTGATCGCTTTTGGCAATGGGATGGTTTTGCTCTGTTTGATTGTGCTTATCACGGTGCCGGGGCTGCGCAGTGCGGCGGCGATTGCGCTTCTTGCGGGGATCGGATTATTTGGCGCGACTTATCCGGTTTTGATCGGGCAGGCGCGCGAACAATGCCCGCCGCATCTTATGGGGCGCGGTGTGACGCTGATGAATTTCTTTGGGATTGGCGGCGCAGGCGTGATGCAGTTGGTTACAGGGCGTGTCTTTGATGGCCAGGCAGAGCGCGCGATCGAAGCGCAATATGGCGCGGTGTTTTTGACCTTTGCGATCACGCTGGCGATTGGGCTTTTGCTGTATTTGTTTATGCGGGTCCGGGTGCGCTAGGGCGATCTGTTCAACCCAATGAATACGCGCTAGAGAGGCGGCATGACTTTGAAATCATCAGATATTGCCGTGATTGCGCCCAATCTTAAGAAGCGCCTTTCGGGGGTTACTGCGACAGTTGTGCGGCTGATCCCGGTGCAGGCGCGCAAGATTGGGATCGTCGCCACAGGGCCGGGCTTGCCGCGCGATATTCCGCATCTGCCGCTCTGGCGCGTGGCGCTTTTGCGGCGGGATCGCGCACGGGTTTGGCATGCGCGGCGCAATACGGAAATGCTGCTTGGGTTGGTGTTGCGCTCTGTGCTGCGGCGGCGGTTTTTGCTGCTGTTTACCTCAGCAGCGCAGCGCCATCATAAGCCCTTTACCAAATGGCTGATCTCAAAAATGGATGCGCTTGTGGCGACCTCTCCCCAAGCGGCCAGCTATCTTGATCGCCCCGCGCAGGTGATCATGCACGGCATTGATACGGATGTGTTCACGCCTGCGCCTGATCGCGCCGCGCTGAAGGCGGCGCTGGGCCTGCCAAGCGGCATTGTGATTGGTTGCTTTGGCCGCATTCGCCCGCAAAAGGGCACGGATCTGTTGGTTGAGGCCGCGATCCGCGCGCTGCCAAGCCGCCCTGATGTGCATCTTATCTTTACTGGGCGCGCCACGGCGGAATTCGAGGGCTTTCAAGCGGATTTGCAGGAAAAGATCGCGCAAGCTGGCCTTTCTGAGCGCATTCGTTTTCTTGGGGAAATCCCGTGGGAGGATGTTGTGCGCCATTATCAAGCGCTTGATCTCTTCGTTGCCCCTGCCCGTTGGGAGGGCTTTGGGCTGACCCCGATTGAAGCCATGGCTTGTGGCACCCCTGCGATTGCGGCGCATGGGGTTGGGGCGTTTGATGCGCAGATCCTGGATGGCAAAACCGGGCGGCTTGTGGCGCGCGATGATGCGGATGCGCTTTATGGTGGTCTGTGCGAAATGCTTGATGATCGTGCAGGCCTTGAGGCCGCGCGCGGGGCCGCACGTGCGCATGTGATGGAGGCGTTCACGATAGAGCGCGAGGCAGATCAGTTGATCGCTGAATATACTAAATTGTTGGCGCGTTAGAGATGGCCGGGCTTGCTGCATCCGGGTTGTTTGAACGGCTAAGCTTTGCTTGGCAACGGCGCGGCAATGGGCGGCGGCTGGAGGGGCGTTATGCGCCACAGGCCGAGATACTGGGCGCGATGGCGGGCAAGAATATCGCGATTGTTGGCAATGCGCGCGCGCTGAGCAAAAGCCAGCAGGGCGCGCAGATTGATCGCGCTGATTTGGTGGTCCGCATCAATCGCGCGCCGATGCCCAGCACGGCTTCGCACGGATCGCGCACAGATTGGCTCGCCCTAGCGACAGGCCTGCCGGATCAAGAACGCGCAAGGATCGCGCCCGGGCGGCTTTTGTGGATGTCGCACAAGCGCAAACGGCTGCGCGCTTGGATGGCGGCGAGCGCGGGCTTTTATCTACATCCTTTGGCTGATTACCGCGCGCTTGCCCAAAGTATTGGCGCGCCGCCAACCACAGGCGCGATGCTGATTGATCTGGCGGCGAAATCCCAGGCCCAGAGCATTGCGCTTTACGGGTTTGATTTCTTTGCATCCCTATCGCTTTCCGGCAGCCGCACCGCCGCGCAAACCCCCCATGATTTCAGCGCCGAGGCCGCATGGGCCAACACCCTGATCGCGGCAGACCCGCGCCTGACACTTCACACGATGGAATAGGGCCCATCACGACAAGCCCCTTTAACCCGCCCCAGCAATCCGCTATTGGGCGGCGTCCGATACGTGAGACCTAAGGAGACCCGAATATGGGCTATAGAATCGTCGTCGTTGGTGCCACAGGCAATGTGGGCCGCGAAATGCTGAACATTCTGGATGAACGCGCGTTCCCAGTTGATGAAATCGCTGTGCTTGCATCGCGCAATTCATTGGGCACGGAGATCAGCTTTGGCGAGCGAACGCTCAAGACGAAAGATTTGGATACCTTTGATTTTACCGGCTGGGATATTGCGCTCTTTGCTGTTGGCTCTGAGGCCACCAAACAATACGCGCCTCGGGCGGCGAAATCGGGCTGTGTGGTGATCGATAACTCGTCGCTCTATCGTTATGACGCGGATATTCCGCTGATCGTGCCGGAAGTAAATCCAGATGCGATCATGGACTATGCCAAGAAAAACATCATCGCCAACCCCAACTGCTCAACCGCGCAGATGGTTGTGGCGCTGAAGCCCCTGCATGATCGCGCAACGATCAAACGCGTTGTGGTGAGCACATATCAATCTGTCTCTGGTTCTGGCAAAGAAGCGATTGATGAGCTGTGGAACCAGACCAAGGGCATGTATGTCCCCGGCCAAGAAGTTGCGCCGAAGGTTTATCCCAAGCAGATCGCTTTTAATGTGATCCCGCAGATCGATGTGTTCATGGATGATGGCTCGACGAAAGAAGAGTGGAAAATGGTCGCTGAGACCAAGAAGATCATCGACAAAAACATCAAGGTCACGGCGACTTGTGTGCGTGTGCCTGTGTTTGTTGGGCACTCTGAGGCGATCAACATCGAGTTTGAAGATTTCATTGATGAAGAGGAAGTTCGCGACATTCTGCGCGAGGCGCCCGGCATCCTTGTTGTCGATAAGCGCGAGCCGGGGGGCTATGTCACTCCGGTTGAATGCGTTGGCGATTATGCGACCTTCATCAGCCGCATCCGCCAAGACAGCACGATCGAGAATGGCATCAATCTTTGGTGCGTTTCGGACAATCTGCGCAAAGGGGCGGCGCTTAACGCGGTCCAAATCGCAGAGCTTCTGGGCCGTAGGGTCTTGAAAAAAGGCTGAAATCCGCCGGTTGTTAAAAGATAATTAAAGGGCGCTCTAGGGCGCCCTTGTTTTTTTGCGCGCGCCAGTCAACGTTAACGCCAGTTCTTAACCTTTGGAGTTTTCCCATGCGTTTGGCGTATTTCGCAGCCTTTGCTGTGCTTCCTTTTTCCGCTTTTGCTGATGATTTTGTACTCAATGCGCCAATTACGGCCGTCGAGGTTTATCCCCAAGGGGCCAAGATCACGCGTGAGGTTTCTTACAGTTTTCCAGCGGGGTCGCATCGGCTGATCCTGCCGGATTTGCCGGCCTATCTTCCCGCGTCGATGATAAAGGCCACATTGAGCAATGGCGGTTTTTCAACCGAGCAGGTCCAGACCCATAGCCTGCCCCCCATTCGCTTGCCGGAATCAGATGAGATCAAGGCCGCGCGGGCAGAGTTGGAGGCCGTTGAGGCGGCGATAATAGCCTTTCAGCTTGAAGAGGATGCAGCCACCGCCGAAATCGAAGCGGGCAAAGCCTTGCAAGCCTTTGCTGCTGGGTTGGGCCAAGGGCAGGGTGATCCGCTCACGCCAGAAGCGCTGAGCGAAATTGCTGTGATTGTGGCCGAAAAAACCGCCCAAGCCGCCAAGCAGATCGCCGCAGCGCAGGCCAAGATCCGCGCCATGGAGCGCGAAGGCATTGAGCTTGAAAATGATGAAGAGCGCGCGCAGGCCAAGCTTGAAAGCCTCGTGCCAGAGGATGAAAGCCGCACCCAATTTACCGGGGCGATCAATGCCAATGCAGCTACCAGCGGGGTTATGACCGTTGAGTATTATATCGGTGAAGCAAGCTGGCAGCCTGTTTACAGCATCTATCTGACACGCGGTGATAAGCCCGAGATGAAGATCGAGCGCTCTATCGCCTTGACCCAAGACACAGGCGAAAGCTGGCATGATGTTGATCTTGTGCTGACGACGCGCGAATTGAATTCTGCCGTTGCAGGGCAGCTTCCGAGCCCATGGCTGCGCCGGATTGTTGGGCAAAACCAGTATAGGAAAAGCGTTTCAGGCCCTGCCCGGATGGAAAGCAGCATGGCAGACCTGGCCGAACCAATGGTTGAGCCCGTGATGCAGGCAGCGCCGATCGGGGTGGGCGTCTCTTATGGGCTGGATATGGTTTATAAGTTCCCGCAGCAGATATCTGCGCCAAGTGCGCGCGCGGCCACATTGCTTGAGCTTGATACGTTAAGCTTTGATGCGCCAGAAATCCGCGCGATTGCTTATGCGGCCAGCAATGACCGCGCATTTGCACAGGCCACCATTAAGAACACAAGCGGCGAAGCCTTGCTTGCCGGGACAAGCCGCCACTTTCTTGATGGGGTCTTGGTTGGCACATCGGCATTGGGCGAAATCGCCGCTGGGGCCGAGGCCGATATCGGCTTTGGGGCCATTCGCGGCATTCAGTTGAAGCGCATCACCAAGGGGCGCGAAGAGGGCGATAGCGGTGTGATCCGGCGCTCAAACGATGAAACGGATGAGGTGGTGATTACGGTCGAGAACTTGACGGGCGAGCCATGGGATCTGCGCTTGATGGATCGCGTGCCCTATTCCGAGCAGGAAGATCTTTCGATCAAATGGCAGGCCAGCCCCACGCCAACTGCGCAGGATGTCGATGGCAAGCGCGGCGTGTTGCACTGGGATCATGATCTCAAGGCGGGGGAAACCTTCACCGTTCAGCTGAACACCCAGATCAAATGGCCGGAGGATTACATACTTCAATAAGGCAAAGCGATTCTCGGAGGCGAAATGGCGCGATTCGTGCGCCGCAGGGGGGGGCAAATGTGCGCCTCGTGTGGCGAAACCTAAAGGAAATGTGGCACTAAGATGTTGATACTGCGATAGAAAAAATTTGAACTCTGCGCCCAGATTTCGGCAAACTCACCCTAAGTGCTTGAAAGAGCAAAGCTAGATTGGGGCAAACCTGCGGCGTCACTACAATTGAATAAAAGTCTCTCAGTATCCGGCGCGCAAGCGTTTCGGGGCTGTGCTTTTATGTTTGTGGGGGCGATGAAGACAGGAAGAAACAGATGTTCAGAGTATCATTCAACTTCGATACGCTGCTTGCCGAGAGAGAGCCCAAAGCGGCCCCAGCGGCCACGATTTCGCAGCGCGCCATTCTGCCTCAGAGCAAAGGGCTTAGCCGCAAAGACATGTGTAACCTCTTCTTTCCGAACGCCAAAAATGATGGCCAATGTGCCAGTTGCCGTTTCGACTGCAACTCATAAACCCAACAGATTTACAGGAGATACTCTTATGACAATGCTCGAAAAAGCCCGCGCCAACCGTATCCAAGCCATCCGCATGCATGCGCTGCGCACCGCAGATATCACCAATGTTTTCACCTCCCTAGAAGAGGTAGAGGCCGAAATCACAGCCCATATCGCAGAGCAAGGGAACGCGCCAGAACAGCACCGCACCTATTTCCCTGCGTTCATCTCTTCGCGTCACGAAGCCATGGTTCAATCGCACGCGGCCTAAGATCCAAGACATCACCTGGCGCATCGCTATGGTTGCGCCAAGCTGCCCGGCAATTGGCTTTGTCTAGATAGGCTCGAAAGCTTTTAGTTTGGGATCGTAATAGTGAAGCCCGCCTTCGCCGATATCTGTCCAGAGGCCATGGATTGTCATCCGTTCGCTTTCAACGGCTTCGCGCACAAACGGGAATGTCATCAGGTTGCCAAGCGAGATGAGTACGGATTCTTTTTCCAGCGCTCTGACCTGTTCATTGGGGTCCGCAAGACCGGCGACCTTTTCATAACCGGGGCGCAGAATATCCATCCAGCGGCCGATGAAGCTGGTCTTTTCTTCAAGCTCGGGGGCAGCACCCGAACACATGGCATGGCAGCCCTGAACACCGCCGCAATTTGAGTGACCAAGCACAATCACATGCGCCACATTCAGCGCCGTTACCGCATATTCCACAGCTGCCGATGTGCCGTGGTGATCGCCATCGGGCGTATAGGGCGGCACGAGATTGGCGATATTGCGGTGAATGAAGAATTCGCCCTGATCGGCACCAAAGATTGAAGTCACGTGCACGCGGCTATCGCAGCAAGAAATCACCATGGCGCGCGGGCGCTGGCCCTCATTTGCAAGGCGGCGATACCAAGCTTTGTTCTCGGCATATGTCGTTGCTTTCCAGCCTTGATAGCGTTGGACGAGGTAGGTGGGCAGTGGCTTTGCATGGTCCATTGTCGATGATCCTCCGCGCGATCTTGGTAACCAAATCTATGCGTATGTAATGAATATTTTGCAGGAATTCGAGAGATATTCCGCTTGGAGCTAAACCTTTTCTTGAACCTGTTGATCCATATTGATCGAGACCTTGCGTGGGGGCAAGAACCTAGGGGTGTTTGAAAGATGATAACGAAATTGCGACCAGACGAAGCCGTGCGACTTGATCATGATCGGCTTGAACATTTGTATATGCAGCTTGGGCCTTCTGGGGCGGAAGGGGTTGTTGCGCGCGCGATGGAAGAGCTGGCCGCGCGCCTTTCCAAGGTTGAGCGGCTTTATAAACGCGGTGAATTGGGCGAGATGCAGCGCGCGGCGCGCTCCATGATCGCGATCTCAGAACAGATTGGCATGGTGACCTTTGCGCGCGTTGCAGAAGACGTAACGCGGCTGTCTGATTCCGAGAATTCCGCAGCGCTCGCCGCAACAGTTGGGCGTTTGATTCGCATTGGTGAGGGCTCACTTATGGCCGTTTGGGATCTTCAGGATGCGTCTATTTAGGGGCGTTTTGGCGCGGCTTTTGCCGGCGGAATTCCAGGCAATTCAGAAGAGGCGGCGCATGGATCGCCTCTTGCGGGCGGCGTGAAAGGGGTTAGGCTGATGAGAGTTTTCCTCAGCACCGGACCTATTTTATGCCACTCACATTTGCACAATCAGATGATGCCGCCCTCCCGCTTGATGCGGTCACGATTGAGGGATTTGAGAGCTGGAAAGAAGGGCTTTCCAAGCCTGCGCGCGCTTGGGTTGAGGGCACGGGATTTACCGGGGCTTTGGGTTCTGTTGTTTCGTTTTGCGGCGATGATGGCGCGCTGATTGGGGCGGCGGCCGGGCTTGGGGATGCCAAATCGCGCCGCCGGAGCCGTTTTGCTTTGGCGGTGGCGCGGGCGAAATTGCCCGAAGCGATCTATCGGTTGAACGCAGGTGATCTTGCCCAAGAGGCGCTAAATGAAGCGGCGCTTGGCTGGCTTTTGGCGGGCTATTGCTTTGATCGCTATGCTAAAAATGCAGCTCCAAAGGCCCAGATGATCGCACCCATTGGCATTGATGCTGCGCGGCTAGAGGCGATCGCCGCCAGCGAAGCCCTGACCCGCGATCTGATCAACACACCGGCCAGCGATATGGGCCCGGCTGAGCTTGAAGCGGCCGCGCTGAATTTGGCGACTGAATTCTCGATGAAGGCGGTTGTTATCACGGGCGAAGAGCTGCTTGAGCGAAATTTTCCGATGATTCATGCCGTTGGCCGGGCTTCAAGCCGCGCGCCGCGCTTGATTGATATGCGTTGGGGCAAGGCCGGCCCGCGCCTTACGTTGGTGGGCAAGGGTGTTTGTTTTGATACGGGCGGGTTGAATATCAAACCGGGCGCCTCCATGGGCCTGATGAAGAAAGATATGGGCGGCGCGGCCAATGTTTTGGGGCTGGCGCGGATGATCATGGCGCTTGGGCTCAAGGTTCAGTTGCGGGTGCTGATCCCGGCGGTTGAAAACGCGATTTCCGGCGATGCGTTTCGCCCGCAGGATATTCTGACTTCGCGCAAAGGCCTTACGGTTGAGATCAACAACACCGATGCCGAAGGGCGGCTCGTTTTGGCCGATGCTTTGGCCTTGGCCGATGAAGAGACCCCCGATTTGATCATCTCCATGGCAACGCTGACAGGGGCGGCGCGCGTTGCTGTTGGCCCTGATCTTGCGCCGTTTTTCGCGCAGGATTTGCAAGATGCGGATGCTTTGCGCGCGGCTGGCGCCCGCGCTGCTGATCCAGTTTGGGAACTGCCCTTTTGGGAGCCCTATGAGCCGATGATCGAGCCGGGCATTGCGGATTTGGACAATGCGCCTGCGGGCGGATTTGGCGGGGCGATTACAGCTGCGCTTTTCCTGCGCCGCTTTGTTGAAGATACGCCGCGCTACATTCATTTCGATATTTACGGCTGGCAGCCTGCCGCTGCGCCCGGGCGCCCCAAAGGCGGGGTTGGCCAAGGCGGGCGCGCCATTCTTGAAGCTTTGCCCGATCTTTTGGGCCTATGAGCGCGCCGGATCGCCGCGTAACGCCCGCCAATGCGCGGGTCGCTTTGCCCGGGTGGGCGGGGGAGACGGGCGCAAAAACCGTGGCAGGCGAGATGCGGGCAATCGCTGCACCGCTCGCCGATTTGCGCGCCGCGCCCGATGGCGCACGCGATCGCCAAATGCTGATGGGCTGGGGCTTTCATACGCTGGAAATTCATCAGGGTTGGGCCTTTGGGCAATCTGTTCGCGATGGTTATGTGGGGTATATTGAGGAGGCCGCGCTTGGCCCGGCAATCGAGCCGACCCATATCATCGCCGCGCGCGCAAGCCATCTTTACCCAGCCCCCGATATGAAATCCGAAGCCGTTGGCGCGCTTTCTTTTGGGGCGGCTTTGCGCATCGTTGATGAACGGCACAAATTTATGGAAACCGATCAGGGGCTTTATGTGCCCAAACCCCATCTGCGGCTGGTGGATCGCCCGTTTTCTGATCCGGCCACGGTGGCGCAGCTTTTCTTTGGCACACCTTATCTTTGGGGCGGGAATTCCTCGGCGGGGATTGATTGCTCGGGGCTTGTTCAGGCCGCTTTGATCGCTTGTGGCGGGCATTGCCCTGGCGATTCAGATTTGCAAATGGCGCTTGGGGCCGAGATCGGCGCGGAGCCATTGGCACGGGGGGATTTGCTTTTCTGGAAGGGGCATGTGGCGATTTGCGTTGAGGAGGATGTGATTTTACATGCCAATGCGCATCATATGGCCGTGGCCTATGAGCCGGTTGATAAGGCGATTGCGCGGATCAAGGCACAGGGTGGTGGCGATCTGAGTGCGCGCCGCCGCCTTTGATCAAGGGCCTATTCAACCGCGCGGATCAGTTTTCGCTCAAGCACGCGCAGCACGGTTTTGAGATCTTGCCCGCGCTTTAGGATCTGATTGTCCATCCCGATCACGCAATACATCCCCTGGCGCAGGCGCATCTTTGGCCGTTTCTCGATACGATAGAGCGGATGCTCTGCTGTGCGGCGAAAAACCGAAAAGATCGCGACTTCGCTTAGGAATGACATCCCGTAATCGCGCCATTCACCGGCCGCAACCATGCGCCCGTAAAGCCCCATAATCGCGCCAAGTTCATGGCGATCAAAGGTGATTTGCTCAGGGGCGGGGCGATTGGCGATTGGGGGCGTTTGCTGAAAGCTCATAGGATAAATCTGCGCGCTAAAAGGGGCAAAATCAAGCGCCGCCCTGAAATTGCCCTCAAAAGACCGGGGCAAAGCCGCGCGAGGCCCATGCTCTTGCCTGTATTGAGGGCGAAAAGAGACGGGTAGCGGAGACGCTTACCCCGGTGTTGCGGTCTTTCAGCCCCCACCCAGTTCGTAACACCGGGGACTACTTCACAAAAACCTATGCGCAGTTCACCCCGGCTTTGGCTGGGGTTTTGTTGCTCAAAAAGGATGCGGCGGGGCGGTTTTGCGCGAATTTCTCTCCTCATAAAGTCTTTGTGATTTCTGTTTCAGCCGACCTTAGGTAAACTCGGGTTTGAATTGGGTCGTTTTGGCCCAAGGATTGGTTCTTACAGGAGAGTTTTATGCGCCGTATCATCACAACTTGCGCCCTTACCCTTGCGATTTTCGCAGGCGGGGCGATTGCACATGCTGAGGTTCAAAATGAGGCCGTTAAAGCCCGAATGGCTGCGATGAAAGCCATTGGTGGCGCGATGAAAACCGTTGGTGGCATGGCGCAGGGCAAAGTTCCCTTTGATGCAGATGCTGCCGCCGCTGCGATTGCCGTGATGGAGGCGCAATCGGCCCAGGTGCCAGCGCTTTTTGAGGCCGAAGAGAGCGATCCAAAATCCGAAGCCAAACCCGAGATTTGGACCAATTGGGATGATTTCGTGATGAAATCCGAGGCGCTCAATGCTGCGGCCAAAGCCGCGGATAGCTCTTCTCCAGAGGCGCTTGGCGCATCCCTTGGCGCGATGGGCGGGGCTTGCAAATCCTGTCACACAGCTTACCGCCTGTAATAGGCCTTCTGATCAGCCGCACCATAGGCGGCTGATCGCCCCTTTCTCGTTATAATCAATGTTCAGCCGCTCAAGCCGGTAGTCCTTGGTGATCGGCTGGCCTGGGCCAATGATGCGTATTGGCTGGGCAAATCGCATCGTCTCAAGGCGCGCTTTTGGCTGGCCGATAAGGCTTTGAAGAGCATCCGCCCCGCAGCTATCGGCGGGTTTCTTGGCCTCATCCGGGCCGCAAGCCAGAAGTAGCGGGGCCAGCGCCATCGCGGCCAAATAGGATCCTGATTTCATCTCACACCCCTTGGTTTCGGTCACTTTGCATTGCGCCGCTGCGCTCAGTGGATAGACTGCGTTAAATCCAAGTTGCACCGATCCAAAAGGATATCAAGATGAGAACCCGCGCCGCCGTTGCTGTTGCCCCCGGAAAACCGCTTGAGATTATGGAGGTCAATCTTGAGGGCCCCAAAGCGGGCGAAGTTTTGGTTGAGATCAAGGCCACGGGCATTTGCCACACCGATCAATTTACCCTTTCGGGCGATGATCCAGAGGGGCTTTTCCCGGCGATCCTTGGCCATGAGGGCGCGGGTGTTGTGCTGGAAGTCGGCCCCGGTGTGACTTCGCTGAAGCCGGGCGATCATGTGATCCCGCTTTATACGGCGGAATGTCGTGAATGCGAATATTGCCTCAACCCCAAAACCAACCTGTGCCAAGCGGTGCGCGCGACCCAAGGGCAGGGGCTTATGCCCGATGGTACGAGCCGTTTCTCGATGCTCGATGGAACGCCGATCCTCCATTACATGGGCTGTTCGACATTCGCCAATCATACAGTTGTGCCCGAGGTGGCGCTTGCCAAAGTGCGCAAGGACGCGCCGTTTGATAAGATTTGCTATATCGGCTGCGGTGTGACGACAGGCATCGGCGCGGTGATCAATACGGCTAAGGTTGAGATCGGCTCAACGGCGATTGTCTTTGGCCTTGGCGGTATTGGGCTGAACGTGATCCAAGGGCTGCGGCTTGCGGGCGCGGATCAGATTGTTGGGGTTGATCTTAACCCCGCCAAAGTCGAGATGGCGACCCGTTTTGGGATGACCGATTTTGTGAACCCGGCTGAGGTGAAGGGTGATCTTGTTGGGCATCTGGTCGAACTGACGGGCGGCGGCGGGGATTACACCTTTGATGCAACCGGCAATGTCGGCGTGATGCGCACAGCGCTTGAGGCGGCGCACAAGGGCTGGGGCGAAAGCATCATTATCGGGGTTGCTGCGGCCGGCGCCGAGATCAGCACGCGGCCCTTCCAATTGGTCACCGGGCGCAGCTGGCGCGGGACGGCATTTGGCGGCGCGCGCGGGCGCACGGATGTTCCTAAAATTGTGGATTGGTATATGGATGGCAAGATCGAGATTGATCCGATGATCACGCATACGATGGGGCTTGAGGATATCAATAAGGGTTTTGATTTGATGCATCGGGGCGAAAGCATCCGCTCAGTTGTGGTATATTGATCTCTTAGCGGCGCGGGGGTTGGCCGGATCAGGCGCGCGCTGCGCCGTATTTTGCTAGGAAAACATCAATGGCGCCATTAATCACCCGGGCAATTTCCGCCTCGGAAAAGACCCGCTCGCGATCCAAAACACATTCGGGGAAAATGCTTGCTTTGCTGAGCTCGACAAATTGATCCGCTGCCAAAGTCAGATCTTCAATCACCAGCTCTCCGCGTGCAATCGCGGCGCGGAAATAATCCGTTAGGCTGGCGCGAACCAGATCGGGCCCGCTGGCATTGAAGCTTTGGACGAACTGCGGAAAGCGATCCGCCTCGGAGAAATAAATGCGATAGAGGTTGCGCCCCAGATCGGAGAGTTTGAAATCCACCAGTTTGCGCGCGATCACAGACAGCATGATTTCAGGGGGCAGGCTGAGATCGGTATTGCCCTGATGCTCATGCGCTTGGCGCTGGCATTCGCGCAAAGCCACTTCAATAAACAAAACGCGCTTATCGGCGAAATAGCTATAGAGCGTCGCTTTTGAAACCTGCGCTTCGCGGGCAATATTATCAACCGTCGCCCCCTCAAACCCATCGCGCAGAAACACGGTGCGTGCGCCGTTTAGCACCGCATCGAATTTACGCCCCTGTTTGATCTCGCCGCCTGACATGCGCATGATTGCTCCTGCGGGTTGTATAAACCGCTCTGTTCAGTTGGCAAATGGCAAAGGGGCGATTTGCCCTCTTGCAAGTAGAGTTGGATGTCGTATTTTAGAACCATTCTAAACTGCGAGGCCCCAAAATGATCCCTGGATTTTTAAGCAGCCGAAAACGTTTTTCGGATTTGAGCGAGCAAGAAGTTCTGGCGCTGGCGATTTCTTCGGAAGAGGATGATGCGCGGATTTATCGCCAATATGCGGGGCATTTGCGGGGTGAATTCCCAAGCTCTGCGGCCATTTTTGATGGTATGGCCGAAGAAGAAGACGGCCACCGCGCCCGCTTGATTGCGCTGCACGAAGAGCGCTTTGGCGCAGTGATCCCGCTGATCCGGCGCGAGCATGTCGCAGGGTTTTATGCGCGCAAACCGGTTTGGTTGGTCAAGAACCTCACGCTTGAGAAAATCCGCGAAGAGGCCGAGGCGATGGAGCGTGAGGCAGAGCGGTTTTATCTCTCGGCGGCCAAGCGCACGAAGGACGCCGCAACGCGCAAATTGCTTGGCGATCTGGCCGCAGCAGAGGCCGGGCATAGCGAGACGGCAAACGCGCTGGAGCAAAAGCACTTGGGCGAGGATGCGCGCGAAAGCGAGGATCGCCAAGCGCATCGCCAGTTTGTTTTGACATGGGTGCAGCCGGGGCTGGCGGGGCTTATGGATGGCTCGGTTTCGACCCTTGCACCGATCTTTGCTGTCGCTTTTGCCACGCAAGACACACATACAACTTTCCTTGTCGGGCTCGCGGCCTCTGTGGGTGCTGGGATCTCGATGGGCTTTACCGAAGCGGCCTCGGATGATGGCCAGCTTTCGGGGCGCGGCTCGCCGATCAAGCGCGGCTTGGCAGCCGGGGTGATGACAACGCTTGGCGGGCTTGGCCATGCGCTTCCCTATCTGATTACGGATTTCTGGACGGCGACAATCATCGCCTTTATCGTTGTTTTTGTTGAACTTTGGGCGATTGCCTGGATCCAAAATCGCTATATGGAAACGCCGTTTTTGCGGGCGGCTTTTCAGGTTGTTCTTGGGGGCGCTTTGGTTTTTGCGGCGGGGGCGCTCATCGGCGGCGGCTAGGGTTTGATTGGTTGCTCTTGCGCAGATGCTGGCCGATACTGCGGCCAATTATGAAAGCGAGGCGCGATGAAAACCCTTTCGGAAAACACCTGTTTTGGCGGCGTTCAAGGCGTCTATTCTCACGCGAGCAAGGCCACCAATTGCGAGATGACCTTTGGGCTGTTTATGCCTGAAGAGGCGCGCGATGGGCCGGTGCCTGTGCTTTGGTATCTTTCGGGCCTGACCTGCACCCATGAGAACGCGATGACAAAGGCCGGCGCGCAATGTTGGGCCGCTGAACAGGGCATTGCGCTTGTCTTTCCCGATACTTCTCCGCGCGGTGAGGATGTGGCGGATGGCGAGGGATATGACCTTGGCAAAGGGGCGGGATTTTATGTCAACGCGACGCAGGAACCATGGGCCAAGCACTATCATATGTGGGATTATATCACCCAAGAATTGCCCGATTTGATCACCGCAAATTTCGCCATTGATCCCGATCGCCAATCCATCACGGGCCACTCGATGGGCGGGCATGGCGCGCTTACTATGGCGATGCGCTTGGCGGGCCGTTTTCGCGCGGTTTCGGCTTTTGCGCCGATTTGCAATCCAAGCGGCTCGGAATGGGGTGGCAAGCAATTGAGCGCCTATTTGGGCGATGATAAAGCCGCCCACCAATCCCATGATGCGAGCCTGTTGATGGCGGATGTCGGCTTTGACGGGCCGGTTTTGATTGATACGGGTACGAAAGATCAGTTCGTCGATTTGCTTCGCCCAGAGACGCTTGCCGCCGCCATGGCCGCGCGCCGCCAAGAGGGCGCGTTGCGCATGCAGCCGGGCTATGATCACAGCTACTTTTTCGTGCAATCCTTCATGGAAGAACACATCGCCTTTCACGCAGAGGCGCTTTGGGCGTGATCTATATTGATGCAGATGCCTGCCCGGTGAAGGTCGAGGCGGAGCGGGTCGCGACGCGCCATGGTTTGAAGATGTTTGTTGTGTCCAATGGCGGATTGCGGCCTTCGCAAAACCCGCTGGTGGAGAATGTGATCGTTGAGGCGGGGCCGGATATTGCCGATATGTGGATCGCGGATCGCGCCAAAAAGGGCGATGTGGTGATCACCGGCGATATCCCTTTGGCGGCGAAATGTGTTGAGGCGGGCGCGCTGGTTCTCAAGCATAACGGGGAGCCATTGACGGCAGCGAATATTGGCAATGTGCTGGCGACACGCGATTTGATGGCCGATCTGCGCGCCGCTGATCCGTTTCGCCAGGGCGGCGGCAAGGCCTTTGGCAAGGCGGATCGCTCGCGGTTCTTGGATGCGTTGGAGCGGGCCGTTCGCGCGGCGAAATCGGCAGGTTAGGAGCAGGCAATGAGCAAGATTGAAGCGGTTGTTTTCGATATCGGAAACGTGCTGATCGAGTGGCAGCCAGAGCGGCTTTATGATGCGGTGATTGGCGAGGCGCGGCGGCGCGAAATGTTTGCTGCCGTTGATCTGCACGGCATGAATGACGAGATTGATCGCGGCGCGCCGTTCAAAGAAACGATCTATGATATGGCCGCCGCCACGCCGGAATTTGGCGATGAAATTCGCATGTGGCATGATCGCTGGATCGAAATGGCGCGCCCGGCCATTTCGCATTCTGTGGCTTTGCTGCGCCGGTTGCGCGCCAAGGGTATCCCTGTGTTTTCGCTAACAAATTTTGGTATTGGCAGCTTTGATTATGCCTGCACCCAGTATGATTTTCTTACTGAATTTGATCGCAGTTATGTTTCAGGGCACATGGGGGTGATCAAGCCAGATCCGCAGATCTATGCGATGGTTGAGGCCGATTGCGGGCATGCGCCGGGCGCGCTTTTGTTTGCGGATGATCGGGCCGATAATATCGCGGCGGCAGAGGCGCGCGGCTGGAACGGGCATCTGTTTGACGGGCCTCAAGGCTGGGCGGATCGCCTTGTTGCGGAAGGGTTGCTGAGTGCTTCAGAAGCCGCAGCCTGAGGCGTTTGTTTCGCGCAGGCTTGAGCGGCGGGCCGCCCTCGCGTAAGCCTGAAGTATGGCGCTGATTTGGGCGCATTGGAGGGTTTGTTTTGGGTTGGTTTTTGATTTTTCTATTGGTGCTGATTGGCGCCATCGCGGCCACGCCCTATGTGCTTGAAGCGCGCCGAAAAGGCCTTTCCAAACGCATGCGCAATGATGCGCCGGGGCGTTTTGCCAAGCTCTCGGATGGGCAAACCTATTATCAGTGGCATGGGCCTTTGGATGGGCAGGTTTTGGTCTGTGTGCATGGGCTGACAACGCCGAGTTTTGTCTTTGACGGCTTGGTGCGCAGCCTTACGATGATGGGGTTTCGGGTTCTTACTTATGATCTTTATGGGCGTGGGTTTTCGGACAATCCGCGCGGCGCGCAAACGCGGACTTTCTTTATTCGCCAGCTGCGCGAATTATTGCAAGATCAAGAAATCACAGAAGAATTTTCCCTGCTTGGCTATTCAATGGGCGGTACGATCGCGACGATTCTGGCCGCAGAGGAATCTGATCGGGTTGATCGTTTGATCCTGCTTGCCCCTGCGGGCATGGGGTATGCGCCGGCAAAAATCGAAGCCTTCATGCGCGATACGCCAGTGATTGGCGATTGGCTGCATCGCGCGATTGGCGGGGCTTTGTTGCGCCGGTGGCTGTCTGCGCTTCAAGGTGTTCCGACGGCGGTTGAGGGCATCGTTGCGCGCCAAACAGAGCAAACCCATCGGCGCGGATTTTTGCCTGCGGTTTTGTCGAGCCAGCGGCATATGTTGAGCGAAAACACCGATGAGGAAATGGCCGAGCTGCGCCGCATTTACGTCCCTATCCTGGCGATCTGGGGCGAAGAGGATGCGATCATTCCGCAGGCCGCGATTGGGCATTTGGCGCGGGTCAACCGCGATGCGCGCCAAGTGACGATCCCAGAGGCAAGCCATTGGTTGCCGATCACCCACCCGCGCGAGGTGATGGCCGCTATTCAGGAATTTATGCGCGAAACCTAAGGCGCTATCAGGCGGCGAGGTCTGCGCCTTTGCGCTGGCCAAGTGGGATCTCTTTGATCGGCAGATGCACGATGGCAGAGAGCACCCCAACCCCAACGCCGATCCACCAAACCAGCGTATAATCGCCGTAGATGTCATAGAGTTTCCCGCCAAGCCAGACCCCCATAAACGAGCCGACTTGGTGTGAGAAAAAGACGATGCCATAGAGGGTTCCCATATAGCGCAGCCCGTAGATATGCGCGACGAGGCCGGAAGTGAGCGGCACCGTGGCCAGCCAGAGCCCGCCCATAACGGTTGAGAAAATCAGCACCGAAGTTGGGGTGATGGGCAGGGCGATAAAGGCTGCGGCGGCGATGGCGCGCAGGGTGTAGATGCCGGTGAGAAGGTATTTTTTGGTGTATCTATTGCCAAGCCAGCCGGCGAAAAGTGTTCCTGCGATATTGGCGAGCCCGATGAGCGAAATGGCCGCCGCGCCCAAGGCGGCTGTGCTGGATATCCCCATTGAGGCCAGTGTTCCCGTGGGATCAATTGCGCCGCACATTTCGGTGATCAGGGCCGGGAAATGGGCCGTGATAAAGCCAAGCTGATAGCCGCAAGAGAAGAAGCCAAGGAAGATCAGCGAGAAGGTTGGATCGCGCGCCGCTTTGCCCAAAATCGCGCCGAGGCTTTCGTGCAGCTCGGCTTTGCTGGCGATTGGGGCCCCTTTTGGCGCGCGCATGATGGGCAGGATTGCCAGCACGGCGAGGATCGCGAAGGCGAAGATCACAAAGACGGTTTGCCATGGCAGGAAGGCCAGCAAGCTTTGGGCGATGGGCGCGCCGATGACTTGGCCTGCGGAGCCTGCTGCTGTTGCAATCGCCAGCGACATGGAGCGGTTCTTGTCTGAGGAGGCGCGGCCCACAACCGCGAGGATCACGCCAAAGCCTGTGCCTGCGATCCCGAATCCAACAAGAATTTCAAGGAATTGGTGAGCAGCAGGTGTTGTTGCCATGGACGAGAGCAAAAGCCCAATTGCATAGAGCACAGCGCCAAAGATGATCGCTTTTCGGTCGCCAATCTTTTCGGCCATGGCCCCAAAGATCGGCTGGCCGATGCCCCAGGCGAGGTTCTGAATCGCAATCGCCAGCGAGAAATCCGAGCGCAGCCAGCCAAATTCATTCGCGATGGGCAGTTGAAACATCCCAAAGGAGGCACGGATCGCGAAGTTGACGATGATGATCACGCAGCCGCCGATCAGGATCGGGGTGAGCAGGCGGGTTGTCGTTTGGGAATTGGTCATACTGGCTCCTTATTGTGCATCATTCAGGGAAATCGGGCCCAGCGTCAATTCATGGATTGTTCGCGCATCCATTCGCTTTCCTTATGGGACAGGTTTGGCTAAGAGCAGGCGCATGACTATGACGATCCAAGATATATATGCTGCGCGCGTGGCCGCGGGGGCGCTGCGCTCTGATCCGGCGCAGGTCGCGGTTTTGCCGATGCTTGAGGTGATCCGCGAGGGGCTGCAAGGGATGGGCGCGGCGGGCGCGGGCAAGGGGCTGTTGCGCGGGTTGTTTTCGCGCGGGTCTGGCGATGAATTGCCCAAGGGCCTTTATCTTTGGGGCGGCGTTGGGCGCGGCAAATCAATGGTGATGGATCTGTTTTTTGAGGCGGTGGATGCGCCCAAGCGGCGGGTGCATTTTCATGCTTTCATGCAGGAGGTTCATGCCGCCCTTCATGCCGCGCGCGCACGCGGGGTTGAGGATGCGTTGCGCCCTGTTGGTCAAGAGATTGCCGGCTCTGTTCGTTTGCTGTGTTTTGATGAGATGCAGATCAGCGATATTACCGATGCGATGCTTGTTGGCCGTTTGTTTGAGATGCTTTTTGAGGCGGGGGTTGTTGTTGTAACAACCTCCAATCGCCCCCCGGATGAGCTTTATAAAGATGGGCTCAATCGCCAGCTGTTCCTTCCCTTTATTGAGGTGTTGAAAGACAAGCTTGAGGTCCATCACCTGCACTCGCCAGTTGATTATCGCCAGGGGCGGCTTACGGGAACACCTGTGTATTTTACCCCGGTAAATGCCGAGGCGCGCGCGGCGATGGATGATATTTGGCGCGATTTAACTGGCGGCGCGGCCGAGCCGTTGACGCTTCGGGTTAACAAGCGCGATGTGGTGATCCCTGCGTTTCGCGATGGCATTGGGCGGGCTAGTTTCTGGGAGCTCTGCGGCAAGATGCTTGGCGCGGCGGATTATCTTGCGATTGCGGATGCTGTGCGGGTTTTGTTGCTTGAGGATGTGCCGGCTTTGGGGCGCAGCAATTTCAACGAGGCCAAGCGATTTGTGACCTTGATTGATGCGCTTTATGAGGCGCAAGTGCGGCTTGTGATCTCGGCGGCGGCCGAGCCAGAGAACCTGTATCTTGAGGGCGAGGGGACGTTTGAATTTGAACGCACCGCCAGCCGCTTGCGAGAGATGCAGGATCAGGATTGGGGCAGCGAGAGCGCCGAATAAGCGCCGCCCGCTGCCCTCTATTTCTTACTTCGGAATAACCAGCCGCTGGCCGATTTGGATTTTGCTCGCGCTTGTGAGCTTGTCCTTATTGGCCTCAAAGATGCGGGTGTATTGCGATGTATCGCCGTAATAGAGCAGCGCGATATAGGCAAGGCTATCGCCGGAAGTAACGCGATATGTGCGGCCTGGCCCAAGAGGGGGCGCGGGCGGAATATCGGGGCGGCGCACGGCTGTGCTGGCCACGCTTGCAGTGTTTGATGCGGCGGTCACTTTGGTTGAGGAAACAGCATTTTCAGCGCGCGCTTTTGATGCGATCGAGGCAAGCAATGTGCGGGTGTCGACTTTGCCATCTGATGTGACCATTTCCGCAGGGATCACCACCATGCCGGATTTTTCAGCGTGGCGCAGCAGATCGTCGAATTCCTCTTCGCCGCCCTCGGTAAGCGATTGCACGATGAGATCCTCAAGCCCTTTCTTTTGCTCTTCTTCGGGCTTGCCACGCAGCGCCGAAAGGCTGGCCAAAACGCCGTTGGTCATGTCTTGCATTTCGGCGTTGGGGGCAGGTTTGGCGGCGGCCTCTTCTTCTTTGGCCTCCTCCTCTTTTTCTTCCTCATCGCTGATGGTCACGCCAAGATCGGCCAAAACCGAACGGGTCAGCGCGCGGACGCGATCTTGATCCGTATCGCCTTCGGCGTTTTGCGCCAGTTCAACGATTGTTGCCATTTGCTCGGCGTTGCTGCGCTGTTGAAAGACTTGCGGCTCGGCTTCAACGGCGGCCAGTTCAGGGCGCGGCGTTGGGGCGATTTTGCGCGGGGTTTTGCCCGTTGTTTGCGGCGCGACAGTATCGGTGATCCCGGTCACTTCGGCCAATGCGGCGGCAACCGCTTGGCTTGTATGCGCGGCAACGGCCTCGGGGCTTGAGCTTGGGGGGGTGAGGCTTGCCAATTGTGCGGGCTTAGCTGCTGAATTTGCAGGCGTGACAGTGGCAATAGTGGGAGCGGCGGCGGCAGTTGTAGTGGCGCGCGGTGCGGGCTCTTGGGCGATGATGCTCGTTGTTTTGGCAGTCGTCCCATCGGCATCCGGCACAAGCAGCATCACCACGATCAGCACCATTAGGGTGACCGCTGAGGCCGAAAGCACTTTAAGCATATCGATATCCTTCAGGTTCATCTTCATCGGTCTGATCATTGTGACGAGACTGTGAGGCCGAGCATCAGCCAAGACTGAAGGCCGCCACGGTAAAATTTGAGCTTTTCAGCCGGGTAGCCTGCATCCAGTAGGCTCAGGATCGAAGCGCTGGCTTCGTTGCTCCAAGGGCCATGGGTGAGGAAGGCGAGCTCGACCGCGCTGTCAAAGTTCCAAACACCATCGCTTTCGCTGGCGCCCAGAGCTTTCAGGATTTCACCGCGGTAAGGATTGACTTTGTGCAGCGTGCTGTCGGGGATGTTGATTGCGCCGGGGACCGAGCCTTTTTGATACCACGCAGGGACGCGGCTATCGACGAGAATGCCAAGCCCTTGGCCGACTTTGGCTTCAAGGAAATCGATCACTTCAAGTTCCCCAAGCGTTTGGACGCCATTGGCAACTTGCAGCGGTTCGATGCAATAGGGCGGGCAGGCGCGCGATGTGCGGGCGAATTCGCCGGTCAGCATGTTCTCTTTGTCTTGGACGCGCGAGATGGTGATCGTTTGCCCGGCAATATCAATCGAACGCGTGCTTAGATCTTGTGTGATATTGACATCTTGCGCGGTGGCTTGCGTGGCAAATGAAAACCCCACAATGAATAGTGCAGAGCGAATATTTCGCAGCATCGGTAATCCCCCAGATTTACTCGTCACACGGATAGTATGGCAGCTATGGTGCGAAAGCATTTGTTACTTAGTTATACTACATTTTGATCGCTTGGGGCGTTTTGGTCAATATAAAGGGCGCTCCTCTAGGCGATTAGAGGGCGATTAAAGCGCGATTTCGGGCCAACTGCGGCGAATTAGCCATTATCGCGCGCGATATGGCCCGCCAAGTAGAGCGATCCGCAGATCAGGATGCGCGCATCGGGCGCGGATTTGGTGATGGATGCGATTGCCTCACCGACAGATTCGGCGCAAGTGGCAGGCAGACCAAGCGCCTTGGCGGCTTGCGCGGTTGCTTCTGCGGGCAATGTGTTTTGCTCGTCTGGGATGGATACGGCGGTAAGGCTTTGCGCTTCTTTTGCGAGCGGGCGCAGGAAACCGGCGATGTCTTTGGTGTTGAGCATGCCGCAGATCAGATGGGTCGGGCGTTTGGGAAGGCCTTTGAGCACTTCGGCAAGGGCAATTCCGGCGGCCGGGTTGTGCCCGCCATCGAGCCAAAGTTCGGCCGCGCCTGCTGCCTCAACCAGCGGCCCTTTGCGCAGGCGTTGCATCCGCGCAGGCCATTGGGCGCGGCTTACGGCGGCCTCGCAGGCGGCACTATCCACCCCCAAAGTGCGCAGGGCCGCAATGGCCATTCCGGCGTTTTGGATTTGATGCGCGCCGATCAGATTGGGCAGGGGCAGGTCAAGCAGTCCGGCCTCATCCGAATAGGCCATGCGCCCGTATTCTTGCGCGATGTGCCAGTGCTGGCCGTAGCTTTGACGCGGTGCACCAAGGCGCGCGGCGCGGGCCTCGATCACTGTTTCACTGGCCTCTTCTTGAGGGCCAACGATGCAAGGCACGCCGCGCTTAAGGATGCCGGCCTTTTCGCCTGCGATCTCTTCCAATGTCTCGCCAAGGAATTGCTGATGATCGATTGAGACCGGGGTGATGATTGTTAGCGCCGGTTTTTCGATCACATTCGTGGCGTCCAGCCGCCCGCCAAGGCCGACCTCAAGCAAGGTGTAATCCGCGGGCGTGCGTGCAAAGGCAAGGATCGCGGCGACGGTTGTGATCTCAAAATAGGTGATGCTCGCGCCCTTGTTGGCCGCGTAGCATTCGTCCAAAACGGCGCTTAGGGCCTCTTCGGAAATCAGCTCGCCTGCAAGGCGGATGCGTTCGTGAAAACGGGCCAGATGCGGGGATGTATAGGCGTGAACGCGCTTTCCCGCCGCCTCAAGCCCGGCGCGGATCATCGCTTGGGTCGAGCCTTTGCCATTGGTGCCTGCGATATGGATCACAGGGGGCAGATCGTTTTGCGGATTGCCAAGCGCCTCGAGCAGCGGCCAGACGCGATTCAGCGTAAGATCAATGACCTTAGGGTGGAGCGACATCATCCGCGCAAGGATGATATCGGAATTGGCTTGGCTCACTTTTTGGCAGCTTTGCTAGCGGCGGCTTTTGAGGCCTCTTTTTCTGCGAGCGCAGCAGCGGCGGCATCGCGCGCCTCTTGCGGGATGGGCGCTGCGGCCTCGGTCTCGTTTGGTGCGGGAAGCTCGGCCGCGACGGGCGGCGGCATGCCCAAAAGCATCCGGGTGATGGTGATCAGCTCATCGCGCAACTGGCTGCGCGGGGTGACCCGATCCAGCATCCCGTGATCGAGAAGGTATTCCGAGCGCTGGAACCCTTCGGGCAGTTTTTCGCGGATTGTTTGCTCAATCACGCGCGGCCCGGCAAAGCAAATCAGCGCGTTTGGCTCAGCAATATGGACATCGCCAAGCATGGCATAAGAGGCCGTAACGCCGCCCGATGTTGGGTTGGTCAGCACAACGATATAGGGCAGGCCCGCTTCTTTGAGCATCTCAACCGCGACAGTTGTGCGGGGCATTTGCATCAGGCTGAGAATGCCTTCTTGCATGCGCGCGCCACCAGCTGCAGAGAAGAGGATCAGCGGGCGTTTCAGCTCAATCGCGCGCATAGCGGCGGCGATGATCGCATTGCCCACATACATCCCCATAGAGCCGCCCATGAAGGTGAAATCCTGAACAGCCGCCACGATCGGCGTGCGGCCCATTTCGCCCTCTGCAATCAGCATTGCCTCAGCTTCGCCGGTCGTCTTTTGGGCCGCTTTCATCCGCTCGGGATATTTCTTTTGATCGCGAAAGTGCAGCGGATCGGCAATCGGCGCAGGCACAGCGATTTCGGTAAAGGCCCCGCCATCAAAAAGGCTGGTCAGCCGTTCGCGGGCCGAAAGCGCCATGTGATGATCGCAATTGGTGCAAACATTCAGATTGTCGCTAAGCTCGCGGTGAAACAGCATCGTGCCGCACTCGGAACATTTCGTCCAAAGATTATCGGGGACTTCTCTGCGCGAGAAGATCGAATTGATCGTGGGGCGAACGTAATTGGTAATCCAGTTCATCGGGGCCTGCATGCGTTGGACTGTGTTTCACTTCAAATAAGCTGGGCGCGCGCGAAATGCAATCAGCGCCTGATCGCGATGCGGCAAGTAAGCCAGGCGACGAGCAAATGGAGGAGATCAAGGAGCATTGGCGCAGAAAGCAGCTCGATGTCGCTTAAGAAGAAGGGATGATGATAGAGCGCCAGCCCCGAGAAGCTATCTGGCATTGCCACAAGCAGCATTGCGGCGGCATTATTGACCAGATGCAGCGCGATGGCAGGCCCAAGCGAGCCGCTGCGTGCGGTAAGATCGGCAGCAGCCACCCCAAAGAGCAGCGCCCAGATGACGATAAATGGGGCCAGTTCGCCATTTTCAGAGCTAAAATGGCCAAGGGCAAAGAGGGTTGCGGGGATGAGCATCCAGATGATTGGCGATTTGAAGCGGGCCGCGAGTTGTTGCTGAAGATAGCCGCGAAACATGATCTCTTCGGTGCTGACTTGGACCAAGATACCAAGCAGAGCGAGGGGCAGGAGGGCGAGCCATTTGCCAAAATTAAGATTGGCAATCAGCGGCTCGCCTTCGCCTGAGGGGATCAGGAAAAGCGCGACCGTAAGGATCATGAGCAGCCGGATACAGCGCCAGAAATCAGGAAGTGCCGCGCCAATGGGCCCGATCAGGCTTTGCAGCCCGCGTTTGTGCAGCAATTTGGCGGCGCCGACAGTGGCTGTGAGCGTAAGTCCAAAGGAAAAGAGCAGGAAGAGAACCGCGCCGGGCGTGTTTCCCAATGGCTCGGCAAGCAATGTGTAACGCGCCCAATCGGGGAAGGCATTGCCGACTGCGCCAAAGGCAAGGGCGTTCAGGATTGAAGCGGTGATCAGGATCGCCACGAAGCCAGCAATCGTGCGCCAAATCTCGGATCGCGCTTTGGCGGGCTCTGTCATCCATGAGTGGCGTTGGTATTGCATTGGCGCTCCGCTGTTTGGTGCAACCTAAGCGGGCGTTTGCGGGGATGCAATCTGTTGGGGCGATGCAAATTGCGCGGCCTATGTTATGTGGGGTTTTGCGGCCGATTTGGCGCAATCGCGCTTGTGAAATGCGCCCCCGTAGCCTATGCCAACTTGGATTTCAGACGGGAGGCCCAGCCATGAACAAACGCGTATTTGATAAGACCAATCTGCCCAGCCGCCACGTAACCGAAGGGCCGGAGCGCGCGCCGCACCGCTCTTATCTCTATGCAATGGGGATTTCTGAGGAAGAAATTCACCAGCCGCTGGTTGGCGTTGCCACATGTTGGAACGAAGCTGCACCGTGTAATATTTCGCTCAACCGTCAGGCGCAGGCCGTGAAGATGGGCGTTAAGGCGGCCGAGGGCACGCCGCGCGAATTCACCACCATCACCGTGACAGACGGGATCGCCATGGGCCATGAGGGCATGCGCTCTTCGCTCGCCTCGCGTGAAGCGATTGCTGATACGGTTGAGCTAACGATGCGCGGCCATTGCTATGATGCGATTGTTGGGCTTGCGGGCTGTGATAAATCGCTGCCGGGCATGATGATGGCCATGGTGCGCCTTAATACGCCGTCTGTGTTTATCTATGGTGGGTCGATCCTTCCGGGCCGCTTGAATGGGCGCGATGTTGTTGTGCAGGATGTGTTTGAAGCCGTGGGCGAACATCAGGCAGGCAATATGACAGACGCAGAGCTTGATATTCTTGAGCGCGTTGCTTGCCCAACGTCGGGCGCTTGTGGCGGCCAATATACGGCCAATACGATGGCTTGTGTCTCTGAAGCAATCGGCCTTGCGCTGATGAACTCCTCGGGGATGCCTGCGCCTTATGAGAGCCGCGATCAATATGGCGAGGCTTCCGGCGCCGCTGTGATGAACCTGCTTGAAAAGAACATCCGCGCGCGTGACATCGTGACCAAAGAAAGCCTGATCAATGCCGCGCGCGTTGTGGCTTGTACGGGCGGCTCAACCAATGCTGGCTTGCACCTTCCGGCGATTGCACATGAGGCGGGGATTGATTTCGATCTCTTTGATGTGTGCGATATTTTCCGCGACACGCCTTACTTTGTGAATCTCAAGCCCGGCGGTGAATATGTTGCCAAGGATCTGTTTGAAGCGGGCGGCGTTCCTGTTGTTCTGCGCGAGCTGAAAAAAGCCGGCCTCATCCATGAGGATTGCATGACAGCAAGCGGCAAGTCGATCGGTGAAGAGCTTGATATGATCACCCGCGAAGTCGATGGCAAAGTGATCCATTCGGTTGCCACTCCGCTTTCCAAAACCGGCGGCGTTGTTGGCCTTCGCGGCAATCTGGCCCCTGAGGGCGCGATTGTGAAGGTCGCGGGCATGCCAGAGGCGGATCAGATTTTCACCGGCCCTGCGCGGGTTTTTGAATGCGAAGAAGAGGCCTTTGCCGCCGTTCAGAAGCGTGAATACAAAGAAGGCGAAGTGCTTGTGATCCGCAATGAAGGCCCCGCTGGCGGCCCGGGCATGCGCGAGATGTTGGCAACAACAGCCGCGCTTTCCGGCCAAGGCATGGGCAAGAAGGTGGCGTTGATCACGGATGGTCGTTTTTCTGGCGCGACGCGCGGCTTTTGCGTTGGCCATGTTGGGCCAGAGGCGGCGCATTGCGGCCCCATCGCCTTGCTCAAAGACGGCGATGTGATCACGCTCAATGCGGTGAAGGGCGAGATTTCCGTTGATCTGACGGAGGCTGAGCTTGAAGCGCGCAAAGCCGATTGGAAAGGCCCACGCGAAACGCTTTATGCATCTGGTGCGCTTTATAAATATGCCCAGCTCGTCGGCTCGACCCGTCTTGGCGCGGTGACGCATCCGGGCGCCAAGGCTGAGCGCCACATCTATATGGATCTGTAATGCGCACCGGGGGGAACGCATTCAAATCAATCGCGGGGGCAGGGTTTGCCCTCGCAATGCTGGCGCAAGGCGGCTGTGTTTCAAGCATGACCGCGCCCGAAGTCACTTCGGCCAGCAATGCAGCGCGCGAAATTGCTGTTGCCGATGAAAGCATCCTGATTGCAGGGCCCAAAGGCTATTGCATTGATCCAACCGCAACGCGAGATACCGCTAAAAGCGCCTTTGTTGTGCTTGGCGCTTGTGGGGCGGTTGCTGGGCGCGGGGGCGGAGCGAAAGCCGGGCTCTTGCTGGCTTCTGTAACGGCGGCTGGAAGCGGGCGCGTTGCAGGCGCGACCGATCAGCTTGCGGCCTATTTTTCCTCTGATGAAGGGCGGGCAGCGCTTAGCCGCTCTGGCGATGCGGATGCGGTCAAGCTTTTGGATCACCGGGTTGAGGGGGATGCGCTTTATCTTCATCTGCGCGATACATCCAACACCAGCCTTGCAGGGGTAGCGCCGGAATATTGGCGCGGAATGTTTGATGTAAACGGCCATATCGCGACCGTTTCGGTGATGGATTTCGCCCAAGCGCCGCGGGCCGCCAATTCTGGTTTGGAGCGCGCGCGGGCCTTTCGGCGCAAAATTCGCCCGTTGAGCGCAGAATAACCCCTGTCGATTGTTGCCATTAGGGAACCAATCACTGTATTTCTTCTGCGTTTGTTGAAGAGTAACCTTTGGCCGTGATACTTCACCCAATACCTTAGACAAACCAAAGGCATATGCAGGATAGGCGGGCGCATGGCTTCCCGAATTGGGAAAATCTCTGATAGATTGGTGTTTCGCCGGGTTTTGCAGCGCTGGCGCAAGCTGGCGGAGCGCGCCGAATCGGTTGATCTCAATTCCCTGCGGGGCACGCGGGTGCGCGCGCGCGAATTGCGCCGCCAGCTGGATCGTGTGCTTTATGTCGCCGATAGTCGGCTGACCTTGCCGCTAATCAGCTCAAATGCGCTGCAACCGCCGCTGCATTCCGATTGGGCCTATCGCCCACAGCTTTGGCGCGGCCCGATTACCCCGCCGGGCATGGCGGCTGTGCGCTCTAAAACGGAAATCGGGCCCGAGGTTGCTGTGTTCCATGATTGCCGGATTTCCGAGCTTACCCTGCGCCAAATCCGCAATACCAATGAGGAAGACCTCGCGCCATTTGGGCTGCGCATGGATGTGTTTCGCTTTGATGGAAGCTTTCTTTCGCTTGTGATTGAATTGCCGCCGGAGTCTTGCGAAGGCTTGTTGCGGCGCCATTTGGTTCGGATTTCTACGATCGTTGAGATGGAAAAGCCGCTCGAAATCTTTGCACGGCTCAATATCAAACATGGGCCCAACACCGAACAGATCGTGCGCGAATTGCCGATTGGGGCGGATGAGGTCTCGGTTGATTTTGATCTCGCTTATACCAAACTGAACGAAAAGCGGGTTGAGCGGATGTGGATCGATCTGATCTTTGAAGGGCCAGAGATGAACCAGATCTCGCTGCGCGATGTTACTTTAAGCCGCCGCCCGCGCGCCGAATTGTAGGGAGAGAATAAGCGATGTCAGAGATGAACCTTACAAAAACGCGGATCATGGGCGGCATCTGGGAAGGTGTCCTTACGGTTCCGGCGGATCGCGAATTGATGCCACAGATCGAGGTAAAACATCTTGAGCAGCCTGTGCTTGGCTATGATCTGTCCGAGGATGGCACAGCCGAAAACACATGGCACCTGCGCATCGCGATCCCGCCGGACCTGCTTTGTGATGGGGTTCAGACCTTTGTAATTTCCGATAAAGAGACAGGCGATACGCTTAATTCCTTCGCGATTGTGACGGGCGAGCCGCTTGAAGATGATATTACGGCCGAAATTGATCTGTTGCGGGCCGAATTGGACATGCTCAAACAGGCCTTTCGCCGCCATTGCTTGGAAACGGCCAGTTAAATAAGGGGTTTTCGCGGCGTTTCCGGCCTTGAAACCGATTATTTCCCTGTTTCCGCATTCGCCACGATACTGCATAAATCCACGGTATTGTCCGGCCTTTACCCCATTGTTGCCTGATTTGCCCCCCATAAGAACAGCTTGAGGGGCCAAGACGACAGGTAAAAAGAGCATGGACCGACTAACCGAAATGGAAGCCTTTGCCACAGTTGTGGATCAAGGTGGATTTACAGACGCAGCCAAGAAGATGGGGATTTCAAAATCCGCCGTTTCCAAACATGTGTCTGCACTTGAGGCCCGCCTTGGCGCGCGCCTTTTGAACCGTACAACGCGCCGCGTGAGCCCGACCGAGATCGGATTGGCTTACTATGATCGTGCGCGCCGCGTCTTGAATGATGCTGGCGAGGCGGATGCGCTTGTCACTTCGATGCAATCTGCGCCCTCGGGCCTGTTGCGCATCTCTGTGGCGACCGATTTCGGGGTTAATCACCTGTCCCCCGTTCTTGGCAATTTCCTAGGCGAGTTTCCTGATATCACCGTCAATATGGTGCTGAACAATCGCTATGTTGAGCTGATTTCTGAGGGCTTTGATATGGCGATCCGTATTGGCGAGCTGGAAGACAGCACGCTGCGGGCGCGCAAGCTGACGGATACAACCAAACGCATGGTCGGCAGCCCTGGATATTTTCAGAAATATGGCCGCCCGATGAAAATCGACGATCTCAATGATCACAAGCTTTTGCATTATTCAAACCAAGCCAATTCGGCCGTTTGGAAGCTGACCGCGCCATCGGGCGAAAAGCGCCAAGTGCGCACCGCTGGCTGGCTGACAGTAAACGATGGGCAATCCTTGCTGAACGCTGCGATTTCTGGCCTCGGGATCGCGTATTTGCCATCCTTCCTTTATGCCGATGCTTTGGCGCAGGGCCTTGTTGAAGAAGCCATTCCTGAGCTTCCGGCAGAAACCCAAGGCATCTATGCGGTGTATCCTCCGGGCCGGTTTACCCAGCCCAAAGTGCGCGCCTTCATCGATTTCCTCGTGCAAAGCTTTGCCGAAAAAGGGCCTGATGCCTGGTAGGCGCGCCCAAGAATAAAGGCGCATCCCGATCTGGGGCGCGCCTTACATGCCGAATTTACATTCCTCGAAAGTGTTCCTCCTCCCGGAGCACTCACCTTAGCGGGTCGTTGTGAGTACCACTTCGACCCGTCTGTTTTTGTCGCGGCCCTCTTCGCTTAGGTTGCTGGCGCGGGGCGATAGATAGCCAACCCCATCTGCGGCGACCTGCCCAGCCGGAACATTGAGCGCCCCGATCAGGCGCGCGCGCACCGATGCGGCCCGTTTGCGCGACAAAGCGATATTGCCCGAAAGCGATCCAACCGCATCCGTATGCCCAACCACAGCGACCGTTTGATCGGGGTTCTCGCGAAGCCAATCTGCCAGCGCGGCAAGGGAGGCAAATTCGCCATCGCCAAGCGATGAGCTGCCGGTGTTGAAGACCAAATCATCAAGCGGCGCATGGCCGTGAAGCGCCAAAGCTTCGCCAATCGGGCCGCTCATAACAGGCGGTGCAGCCACAGGAGGCGCAACCGCTTTGGTCGAGGTGATCACATCGCTTTGTGCAATGATGCCCGCGCCAACGCGGGTGATCTGAACAAAGCCTGCCGTGCGGCTGCGGCTTACAATTAAGGTAATATATTCAATCGCTTCTCCCTCGCCGCGCAGGGCCGCAAGATAGCGGTAATCGCCGAGATCAACATGCATTTCCGGCTCTGGCAGGATTTCTTGCTCAAAGCGGAAATCAAAGCCGCCGCAGCGCGCATCGGCGCATTCAAAGGCGATGTCATAGCCTGCGGCCACGAGCTGTTCACGCAAGGGGTCGATGATCTGCAATGTGGTGCGCACGCTTGAGCCGAGCTTCCAAGCGGTGCGCGAAATATTGCCCTTGGCGATGACGCTTGGCGCGGATCCATTTGCATAGGCGCCAACAGCGATTGCCGTGCTTGCGTTCTCCGCCGAGATCGCAGCCGCGCGCGTGGCCGAACCGGGCAAATTCAGCACATCAGCTTGCGCGCTTAGGCAAAGCGCGGGCAGGGCGAGGCCTGCGAATATGGCGGTTCTGAGCTTCATCGGGCTTGGGCGTGATACTCTTGGTTTGGTTCCATTTCGATGGCGGATGCGACGCGGTTTGTCATGTTGAAAAAGCCGGTTACGGAGGCGATATCGAAAATATCGCGTTCGCTAAATCCTTGCTCTCGCAACCCTGCGCGATCTGCCTCATTAACCATAACCGGCGAATCAGTCAGCTTTACGGCGAAATCGAGCATTGCGCGTTGGCGCGGGCTGATTTTGGCGACGCGGTAGTTCATCACAATCGCCTCGCCAAGCGCCGGATCGCCCGACAATTCGCGCACCGCAGCGCCATGCGCAACTTGGCAATACCAGCAGCGATTATGCGAGGAAACGGCAACCGCGATCATCTCGCGCTCAAGTTTGCTCAGCCCGCTATCAGCGAGCATCAGATCGTTATACATCGCCGTAAAGGCATTTAGTTTATCAATATCAAAGGCATGGGCCTTCAACACATTGGGAACCATGCCAAGCTTTTCGTCGCAAATCTCGAAATAGCGGCGCGTGGCCTCGGGCAGCGGATCCATCATGGGAAGATCGAGCGCTGTGATGTTTTCGTCTGGGTTGCTCAACTCGGCCTCAACTTCGCTTTTATTTTGGGGCGATGCGGTAGTGATAGGACCCTACCACAGACATGCCTAAGGATAAGTATAGCGCATTTGCCGGGGCATTTGCATCTGTTACTGCAAGGGCCATCTGGCGCGCCCCATGATCTTGTGCCCATTTCGCGGCGATCCGCATGATGTTGGAGGCCGTTCCCGCGCGGCGCAGGCCATGAGCCACTTCCAGCGCATGGATCATCGCGATATTTTGATGGATGGCGATGAAGGCAGTGCCCGCTGCGCGATCTTTTGTACGCCCCAGGATGCCGGTTTTGGGCCCCTTTACCCGCTCCATCACGGCCATGCGCGCATCGCTAATGCCGCCTTCGCGCCAGAGCTCTTCCATGATCGCGAGCGGCTCCCAGATGGGAAAGCCGGAAATGGGCGGCGCGTTTTCTTGGCGCAGATACGCGATATCGCAGAGATAGAGCGTGACCGGGTCGATAAGAGTATAACCGCGCGCAGCCAGCGCTTTATCGAGGGCTGCCTCACCTTCGCGGATCATGAACAGGGGTGTCTGATCAAGGGCGCGCATGGCCTCTTCGGCGGCGGCGATATCATTGGGCGTAAAGGGGGCCTCAGCCGTGGCGGCACTGGCGCGTTTGCCCCCACCTTTGCCGTCGCGGATCGTCCAAGGGCCAAGGCGGGATGTGCTTGCGGCGGGCCATGTTGCCTCGACCACGGCGTAAAGCGTTTGCAGATCGGGCAGGCTCATGATTGGGCCGGAAAAAGCGCTGCGAGCTTGGCAATCGCCTCATCAACTTGCGCGCCATCGGTGCCGCGGATCACGATATTTGAGCCATATGCGCCGTTCTTCACAAAGGGATAAGAGCCAAGCGACAGGCCGGGATATTGCGCCGCCAGTTCGCCCAATGGCCCGGCGATATCACTCTCTGGGCGATCAATGCGCAGGGTCTGGCTGAGCAGGGGCGCGCCGCCTGTTAGGGTTGGTAGGATGCTGGCAACCATGGCGGTAAAGACGCTTGGAACCCCGGCCATCACATGGACGTTTTGCATGGTAAATCCGGGGGCAATGGAGACGGGATTATCAATCAGTGTCGCGCCATCGGGGATGCGGGCCATGCGTTTGCGGGCCTCGTTGAATTCAGAGCCTTGGCGGGCATAATGCGCGGCCAGAAGCGCGGCGGCATCTTCGCGCACGTCGATATGGGCATCAAAGGCGGCCGCAATGCAATCGGCGGTAATGTCATCATGGGTCGGACCGATGCCGCCGGAGGTAAAGACATGGTCATGGGCTGCGCTCAGCGCCTTCACCGCGCCAATAATCGCCGCGCGATCATCCGAAACGATGCGAATTTCGCGCAGATCAATGCCGCGCGCGGTAAGTTCGCAGGCAAGGTGGTGCGCATTGGCATCGCGGGTGCGCCCAGAGAGGATTTCATCCCCGATCACAAGCATGGCGGCGGTTGGGTTGGACATTAGGGGAGCTCCTTGAGGATATGCGCCGCTTCGTTATAAATCGCCCTCATGCGCTTTCAAACCCCTCTTGAGCCTGCCCGGCTGATCCGTCGCTACAAACGCTTCCTTGCTGATATTGAGCTTGCCGATGGCAGCTTTGCGGTGGCGCATTGCCCCAACCCCGGCTCGATGCTTAGGATGGCCACGCCGGGCGCGCGCATCTGGGTCGAGCGCAACGATGATCCGCGCAAAAAGCTGCGCTATGGCTGGCGGTTGATTGAAGAGGCGGGCGCGATGATTGCAGTGGATACGGGGCTGGCCAATAAGATCGTCGGTGAGGCGTTGAGCGGTGGCAAGATTGCCGAGCTGGCAGGCTATGAGAGCTATCGCCCGGAGGTGAAATACGGCGCGGGATCGCGCGTTGATCTTCTGGGCGAGGGGGCGGCGGGGCGCGCTTATATCGAGGTGAAATCCGTGACGCTGAGCCGCGATGCAGGCCATGCGGAATTTCCCGATAGCGTGACCAAACGCGGGGCGAAACACCTTGTTGAGCTTGCTGAAATGGTGGCGCAGGGGCACCGCGCTGTGATGCTCTATCTGGTGGCGCGCAATGATTGCAGCCGGGTGAGCCTCGCGCGCGATCTTGATCCGGGTTACGGGGCGGCGGCGGAAAAGGCGCGCGCCGCTGGTGTTGAAATGCTGTGCTATGATTGCGATCTGAGCGCGGCAGAGATCACTTTGCGCGCGCCTCTTTCGATTACGCTCTAATAGCGCGCGCCGCTCTGGCCCTTTTGGCCGCTCTGGCCTATATGGGGCCGGTAAACCTTCAGGAGTAGACCCTTGGACGAGACCCACAAAGGCCGCATCACCAAAGACCAAATTCGCATCCATGAAGCGGCTGATTTTGCCGGAATGCATGCCGCTGGCCGCTTGGCCGCGCAGATTTTGGATGAGGTCGCGCCGATGGTTCAGCCGGGGGTCACGACGGGCGAATTGGATGCATATATCACCCGGCGCGTTGAGGAAGAGGGCGCCGTTTCGGCGACGATTGGCTATCGCGGCTATCAGCATGCCTCGTGTATTTCGGTCAACCATGTGGTCTGCCATGGCATTCCCGGCGCCAAAATTCCCGGGCGCAAAGATGATGTGATCCTGCCTCAAGATATCCTCAACATTGATGTCACTGTGATCGTTGATGGCTGGTATGGCGATACGAGCCGGATGTATGTTGCTGGCAAGCCAAAGAAATTCGCCGAGCGGCTTATTCAGGTCACTCATGATGCGCTGATGTTTGGGATTGAGCAGGTTAAGCCGGGCAACAGCTTTGACGACATCGCGCGCGCCATTCAAGAGCATGCGCATGCGAACCGCATGTCGGTTGTGCGCGATTTTTGCGGGCATGGGCTTGGGCGCGTCTTTCATGCGCCGCCCAATGTTTTGCACTATGTGCCTCTGCGCCGGCCCGGCGAAAAAGCGGCCGTTTTGGAAGAGGGGATGTTCTTTACCATCGAGCCGATGATCAATCTTGGCCGCCCTGAGACGAAAGTTCTCAAGGATGATTGGACCGCCATCACGCTTGATAAAAAGCTGACCGCGCAGTTTGAACATTCCATCGGTGTGACAGCGACAGGGCCGGAAATATTCACCCTTTCGCAGGGGAATTTGTTTCATCCGACCTACGGGGAATAGGGCGCGCAAATTCCCCCGAAACCGGGTTTTGCTGTTATAAATCATATTGTTGACCAAAAGGTCAGGTATTTTTACCTACCCACCTGTTGCGAATGACTTGCAACTGAATTACCAAGCCCCCACCTATCATATGCCGCAGCGCAACATCGCTTTCGGCATCTGGCTCACAGCCTATAAGGAGGCTTACACATGAAACATTTCCTCACATCCGCAGCTCTTGCGGCCGCTCTTATCGGCACCGCCGGCGCATCCTTCGCCCAAGAGGTCACGCTGCGCTTCCAACATTTCGTATCGCCCAATTCAGGCAGCCCGGAATATTTCATGCAGCCTTGGGCTGAAAAGGTTGAGGCCGAGTCCAACGGCCGCATCAAGATTGATATTTTCCCGCTGATGCAGCTTGGTGGCCGTGCGCCCGATCAATACGACCTGATCCGCGATGGCGCGATTGATGGCGGCTGGGTGATCCCCGGCTATCAGCCCGGTCGGTTCCCCGAGGCCGAAGCGCTTGAGCTTCCTTTCATGACGCCAAAATCCGGCGAAGTGGCCTCGATTGCGGCTTGGGAATTCACCCAGAAAAACCTGATGGATGATTTCTCTGATGTGAAGGTTATCGCGGCCCACATGCACGGCGAAGGCCTTGTCCATAAAAAGGGCCCAGCGATTGCTAAGGTTGAGGATTTCAAAGGCCTTAGCCTGCGCGCGCCAACCCGCACTTCGACGCTTCTGCTCTCGAAACTGGGCGCAACCCCAATCGGCCTGCCCGTCCCGGCCTTCCCCGAGGCGCTTGCCAAAGGCGTTCTTGATGGCGGCGTGATCACCTTCGAGATGGCCCCATCGCTCAAGCTCGATGAATTGACCGATAGCCATACCGATATGTCGGGCGATCGCAGCCTTTATAACCTCTATTTCATCTGGGCGATGAACAAGGCCAAATACGACAGCCTGCCTGATGATCTGAAAAAGGTGATTGATGATAATTCGGGCCTGATGGCATCGGCTTGGTCTGGCCGCGCCTATGATATGGGCGATGAGGATGGCTTTAAGGTTCTTGATGCTTCCGACAACGAAATCGCTGTTCTAAGCGAGGCCGAAACCGCGCGCATCAAGGCGCTTGGCGATGAGGTGATCGCGGAATGGTCGGCGGATATGGACAGCAAAGGCATGAACGGCGCGATGTTGGTAAAAGATGCCCGCGCGGCTGTTGATGCGGCTTTGGCGGCCCATCCAGAGATGGATATTCAGGGCGGTGCGATCCACGCGACTCCGAACGAGTAAACGCTTTTTCTTGAGTGCATTGGGGCTGCCTTTCGGGGCGGCCCCTTTTTATTGGGCGGGCGCGTTTTGGGCCGCATGGTCGCGCCATTGCGCGATTGCTGCGTGCAGTTCCTCGACTGTGATGCCCTTCAATGCGGTGTGATCCAAGGGTAAAAATTGATGCGGCCCAAGCATCAAAATCGTTGCGCTATCCAGCGCCAACAGCTCAACAATGCTCGGCCATTTTATGCATGAAGTATAAAGTGAATGGGTTGTCTCAATCCCCTTTTCGCTCAGATGCAGATGCGTATTGCCGCGCCGGCTTGGGCTTTGAGTAGTAGCGATTAAATCAGAATTTGCGCGCCAAAGCGTGGGCAATACCAACGCAATGCTTAGGAGTATTGCTACGAAAAACACGGAGGGAAATGCGTGGACAATGTCATCCGGCGCCCCAAAGAAATAAAGCACTGTCGGGCCAAAAATAGCGATAAAAAGGGGCCCAACCCACAAAAGGATATTCGTTCTTGATGAAGCCGCTCGGCGCCCAACAGCCGCGTAAATCTTGCCAATCGGTAGGCTGCTCCACTCAAAATCTATCTCAATTGGCTCTGGCATCAGTCTCCCGCTACTCACTACTCAATCAGGCACGCGCAAAAACGTAATATGCGTATCGCCATATTTGCGCGTATTGAGCATCTTTAGCCCCTCTGGCGCAAGCATTGGCGCGCTTTCTTCCCAGACGATCAGCGCGCCGGGGGCAAACCAGCCGCCCTGAAGCGCGCCGTTTAGGGCCTTTTCGCCAAGCGATTTGCCATAGGGCGGATCGAGGAAGATAAGATCAAAGGGCGCGCCTTGCACCTCGCCAAGTTTGGTTGCGTCGCGCCGGAAAATCTTGGTGCTTCCGGCCGCGCGGCAGATATCAACATTCTCGCGGATCAGGCTGCGCGCCTTGATGCCATCGTCAACGAATGTGGCATGCGCGGCCCCGCGTGAAAGCGCCTCAAGCCCGAGCGCGCCCGTGCCGGCAAAAAGATCAAGCACGCGCGCATCGGTGATTGGATCCCCGCCCAAAGCGCCGCCCATCAAGACATTGAATAGGCTCTCGCGAACACGGTCTGATGTGGGGCGCAAATGGGCCGCCGCATCGCCCTTGCCAACGCTGGCCAATGTCTTGCCGCGAAAATCCCCTGCAATGATCCGCATCTATGCGCTCATCAAGGATTTGAGCTCTGTAGCAGGATCAGCGACCGCGATAGGATCGGGCGAGCGCCCCGCCTCGATCAGCCGTTTGCCAACCATATAGGCGCGCGGATCATTGGCGGCATCGACCGCGATCAGCTTGTTATCTTTATAGTACCAAAAGGAAATTCCGGGTTTATCTTGGCGGGTGATGACCTGATCAAAGCCGCTGGAAAGCCCCGCGATTTGCAGCTTCACATCGTATTGATCGGACCAGAACCAAGGTTTGGGGATATACTCTTTGCCCGCGCCAAGCATATTGAGCGCAACCAACTCCGCCTGATCAATCGCATTGCCAACGCTTTCAAGCCGCATCCTTGCGCCGCCCAGAGGGAAAGAGGCGCAATCGCCCGCGGCCCAGATATTAGGATCAGAACTGCGCCCCTGCGCATCCGTTGCAATGCCGTTATCAATGGTCAGGCCTGCGGCCTCGGCCAGCCCGGTATTGGGGCGCACGCCGATCCCGAGGATACAGAAATCGGCCTGAATTTCGCGCCCATCTTCAAGGAAAGCGCCGGCGCATTGGGTCTCGCCGCCAAGGCGGGTGATGGCCGTGCCCTCGATGATTTTTACGCCGTGATCGCTGTGAAGCTTGCGAAAGAAATCGGCGGTCTGTGGGCTTGCGACCCGTTGCAAAATCCGGGGCGCGGCCTCGATCAATGTCACTTCCAGATCCATCTTGCGGGCAACGGCGGCGGCCTCAAGCCCGATGTAACCGCCGCCAACGATCAGCAATCTGCGCCCGGCGGCAAATTCGGGGATCATCGCATCAACATCCGCAAGGCTGCGTACAGTATAAACCCCGGCCAGATCGCCCCCCAAAGCGACAGGCAACCGGTTTGGCGTTGCGCCCGTTGTCAGCGCGAGGGCGTCATAGTCAAGCACCTCGCCGCCCTTGAGGCGCAGGCTCTTTGCGCCCGGTTCAATCGCTTCAACGGGCGTGCCAAGGCGCAGCGCGATATCATGCTCGGCGTAAAAGGCCTCAGGGCGCAGGAAAAGCCGCTCGCGGGGCATTTCGCCAAGCAAATAGGCCTTGGAAAGCGGCGGGCGCTGATAGGGCGGCGCGCGCTCTTCACCGATGATCGTGAGCGCGCCTTCATAGCCCTCGTTGCGCAGTTTTACGCCAAGCGATTGCCCGGCTTGCCCGGCCCCGATGATCACGATCTTTTCCATGATACTTTCCCATTGGTCTTTGATTGCCCCAACCCTATATCTGGTACACGGGAAATGAAACGCACGAAGGATCACATAATGACCATTCAAGTCGGCGATACGCTGCCAGAGGCAACTTTGATGATGATGGGGGCTGAGGGGCCTGCGTCTGTTGCGCTGAGCGAGAAATTAAAGGGGCGCAAAGTTGCGATTTTCGCGCTGCCCGGCGCCTATACAGGCACATGCACAACCGCCCATGTTCCAAGCTTCATTCGCACCCGCGATGATTTCGCTGCAAAGGGCGTGGATGAGGTGATTTGTATCTCGGTGAATGATCCGTTTGTGATGGGCGCTTGGGGCGAAAGCACAGGGGCCACAGCCGCCGGGATCACCATGCTGGGCGATCCGCAATCCGAGTTTACCAAAGCGATTGGGATGGATTTTACCGCGCCGCCCGCTGGCCTGATTGCGCGCTCTAAACGCTTTGCGATGTATGCTGAGGATGGTGTTGTGAAGGTTTTGCAGGCCGAGGAAAACCCCGGCGTTTGCGATATTTCGGGCGGCGAGGCTTTGCTCGCTGCGATCTGATTTAAATGTGTAAAAGGGCGCCTCTTTGAAGAAAGGGAGCGCCCTTTTTGCGGCTTAATCGCCAGCTTTTTGGGAAATGATCTGGCGCGTTGGGTAGGGGATTTCGATCCCGCCTGCATCCAGCGCCTCTTTCACCTGCCGCTTCATATCGGCCTGAAAGGCGAAATATTCGGCCCGGTCGCACCAGACCCGCACCAGAAAATCGACCGAGAAATCGCCAAGATTATTGACCTGAATAAACGGCTCTGGGTCTTTATGGGCGCGCGGATCGGCGGTTATGGTTTTGCGAATGATCGCCTCGGCGTCTTTGAGATTGGCCCCGTAAGAGACGCCAAAAAGCCATTCAGCGCGCCGGGTTGGATAGGCGGAAAAATTGGTGATCACATTGCCCCAAACTTGGCTGTTGGGGATGATTACTTGAACGTTTTCAAGGCTCGCGATCTCGGTGAAATTGAGCGAGATATCTTTGACGGTTCCGATTTTTCCAGCAATATCAACCGTGTCGCCATTCTTGATCGGGCGAAACAAGATGATCATGACCCCCGCCGCCACATTGGAAAGGGTTCCTTGCAGCGCAAGCCCAATGGCCAGTCCCGCGGCACCGATGAGTGCGACAACAGAGGTCGTTTGAACGCCAAAAGTGTTGAGCACAAACATGATCGCAAAGGCGAGGATGGCATAGCGCGCCATATTGCCAAGAAAGGCGAAAAGCGTCTCGTCCAGGCGCGCGTGTTTTTCGCCCAAGCGGCGGATGCGCCGGCTGGCCCAGCCCGCCAGAACAAAGCCCGCAAGCAGCATCGCAATCGCGCCAAGAAAGGAGCCACCGACAGAGATCAGCATTTCCAGCGTGAGCAGATCCGCGAGCGTTTTTCCGCCCCAGAGCGGTGTGTTGATCAGGTCTTGCAGCATCAGGTCAAGCTTTCCATTTTTTGGGCGAGGGCGATGTCTTTATCGGTTAGGCCGCCGGTATCATGCGTGGTAAGGCGGATGTCTACATGTTTGTAAACATTGCTCCATTCGGGGTGATGGCCAAGCTTTTCGGCGTGAATCGCGGCGCGGGTCATCCAGCCGAACGCCTCAACAAAATTGGCGAAGGTGAAGCGTTTGGTGATGGCTTTTCCGCCTGGCTCAAGCGCCCAGCCTTTGGCGATCAGCGCGTCTAAATTCTGTTGCATCAATCATGCTCCTGTTGGGCGGATTTCTTGAACGGGCCGTAAGAGGTGAGGATCTCGACCTCTTCATTAACGGCTTTGCGCTCGGCCGCGAGGTAGTTCTCAATGGCGCGGGTGAAGCCTTGATTGGCCGTCCAGTGCAGCGAGTGGGTTTGGGCCGGAAGATAGCCGCGCGCGAGCTTGTGTTCGCCTTGTGCGCCGGCTTCAACGCGGGCGAGGCCGTGCGCGATCGCATAGTCAATCGCGCGGTAGTAGCACAGCTCAAAATGCAGGCAGGGCACATCTGCAATGGCCCCCCAGTAGCGCCCGAAAAGCGCGTCTTTCCCGATGAAATTCAGCGCGCCCGCAATGGGCGTTTCGCCGTCAAAGGCAAGCACGAGCAGCACATCATCGCGCATGGTTTCCTGGACGCGATCAAAGAAAGCGCGGGTCAGGTAGGGCGTGCCCCATTTGCGCGCGCCTGTGTCTTGGTAAAAGCGCCAGAAGGCATCCCAGTGCGCGGGGGTGATGGCCTCGCCTGTGAGGTTTTGGATGGTGAGCCCTGCGCCATTTGCTGTACGCCGCTCTTTGCGGATGGCTTTGCGTTTGCGCGCCGAAAGGGCGGAAAGGAAGGCCTCGAAATCAGGGTAATTATCATTGTGCCAATGGAATTGCTGGCTGGTGCGGTGCAGCAGCCCAAGCGCTTTGCCTGCCTCGGCCTCTTGATCGGTGCAAAAGGTGACGTGCAGCGAGGAAAATCCATTGTTGGCAGCAAGTTGAACCGCGCCTTGGGTAAGGGCGGCAATGCCTGCGGCCTCTTGGCCCGGTTTGGTTAGGAAGCGGCGGCCTGTGGCGGGGGTAAAGGGGACGGCCATTTGCAGCTTGGGATAGTAGTTTCCGCCTGCGTTTTCAAAGGCCTGCGCCCAGCTGTGATCGAAGATATATTCGCCTTGGCTGTGGGTTTTTATATAGAGCGGGGCAAGCGCGAATATCTCGCCTTTTCGCCGCGCAATCAGGTAGCGCGGGTACCAACCTGTGCCTTCGCCGACCGATCCTGAGGCCTCGAGCGCATGCAAGAAGCGGTAGGTGGTGAAAGGGTCTTGGGGGCGGTTTTCGGGGCCGGATTGCGCGCTTGTTTCCGGGCAGGCGCAGGCATCCCAATCGGCTTGCCCGATCTCTTCGATCTGGCTCACGACGGTGATTTCAATCTCGGTTTCTGATCCGTCCATGTGCGCCTCTGTTCCTTATTAGGTATGTGGCGCGCGGGGCGGGATGGTCAAGGGGGGCGGGGGCGCGGCAGTCTAGGGCGGGGGCTAGGCAAGTAGCCCTCAAAGGTCACGTTGTCGGCGATCTCGCGCGCTTTTGCTTCGGCCTCGGGCGAGCGGATTGTCCAGCAAAGCACGGTCGCGCCGCTGGCTTTGAGGCGGGCAACATGGGGGCTTTTGAGATCGGCCGCCTCATGCGAGATGAAGCAGCTTTTGGTGCGGGCGTAATCGGGGATTTCACGAAGCTGCGCGCGGATTTTCTCGTTTAACAGCGGCCAGTCTTGGGCTGTATAGGCCGAGGTCGTTAGCCCGCGCGGGATATTTGGCGCGAGGCTGGCCATGCGCGCGATCATATGGGGATTGAACGACATTAGCGCGACAGGGCCGTCGTAACCTTTGAGCGCCTTGGCGGTGGCAGCTTCCAGCGCGCCATCGGTTTCGCCCATTTGGCCGTGTTGATCTTTGAGCTCGATCAGCAGGGGCACGCGGGTTTTGATTTGGGCGAGCACCTGCGCCAATGTCGGGATGCAGGCCTTGCCCCCAAGCAGCGGGATCGCGCCCAGTTCTGCGGCACTGCGCTGGCGGATCGCGCCGCTCAGGCCAGCTAGGCGGGCGAGATCATAATCGTGAAAGACCATCGCCTCATTGTCGCTGGAAAGCTGAAGATCAATCTCGATCCCGAAGCCTGCTTTGATCGCGGCCTCTATCGCCTCGGGCGAGTTTTCGGGCCGCCCCTGCGCCTTGTCGTGCAGAGCGCGATGGGTGATGGGCGGGCCAGTGAAGGCGGCGGGCAGGCTCATTTGATTTCAAAAATGCCTTCGATTTCAACCGCAACGCCGCGCGGCAAAGAAGTGGCAGAAACGGCTGAGCGCGCATGGCGGCCGGTATCGCCCAGCAGGTTGACCATGAAATCCGACGCGCCGTTGATCACTTCGGGCTGATCGGTGAAATTCTGCGTTGAGTTGACGAAACCAACGAGTTTGACCACCCGTTTGAGGCGGCCAAGATCGCCTTCGAGCGCTTTGGAGACTTGCGCGATTAGACCCAGCGCGCAGGTTTGTGCGGCGGCGGCCCCGGCGGCAACATCGAGGTCAGCCCCCAATTTGCCGCAGATCAGCGCGCCATTTTTCATTGAGATTTGCCCCGAGACATAGAGCATATCGCCGCTGCGCAGGAAGGGGACGTAATTGGCCGCGGGCGCCGCTGCATCGGGCAGGCTGAGGCCCATTTGCGCGAGGCGGGCAAGGATTGCATCATGGGACAGGCTCATCGGGCAGGCTCCTTTTGGGGGCGTCAATTCTCGCGAAAGGCGCGGCTGAAATAATCAGACAGCGGTTTGACGAGATAGGCAATAGGCGAGCGATCCGCTGTGCGCATATAGGTTTCCACAGGCATGCCCGGGATCAGGATCAGGCCTTCGGGCAGCTTGGCAAGTTCGGCCTCGGGCAGCTGAATTTCGGTGCGGTAATAGGGGGCTTGCGAGCGCTCATCGGTAAAGGCATCGGGCGAGACATTGAGCACAATACCGCTAAGTTCAGGCGTGGTGCGCGCATCAAAACTTGGAAAGCGCAGGATGACCTCTTGGCCGGTGAAAATCTGATCCACATGGATCGGCTCTACACGCGCCGCGATCATCAGCGGGCGATCTTGGGGCACGATATACATCACTGGCGTGGCGGGCCGCACAACTGCGCGGGTTGCGAAAATCTCAAGCCCATAGACAATGCCCGAGGTGGGCGCGCGCAGATCAAGGCGGTTGAGCTGTTCCTTCAGCGAAAGGCGTTGCTCGATCAGTTCAAACTCGTTGTATTGCAGATCGCGCAGGCGGGTGATCGCCTCTTCTTGGCGGTCGGTGGTGAGTTTGAGCAGGGTGAGTTCGATCTCGGTGATCCGCTCACTGGCGCTGGCTTTAGAGGCGGCAAGTTCGCCGATCCGCCCGGCAAGGCCCGCAGCTTCGCGGCGCAGGGCAAGAACGCGGCTGGATTGGGCAAGGCCGCGATCGAGCAGGGTTTGTTGATCGGCCAGCTCTTCGCGGATCAGATCAAGTTGTTCGCTTAGGGCCGCTTCTTGGGCGACAATGCCTGCGATTTGGCTTTGGATTTGGGTGGTGCGATTGGCGAGCTGTTCTTTTTCGCGGATCGCGGTGATGCGGCGGGCATCGAAAAGCTGGGTTTGTCCGGCGACAAGTTTGGCCGTATCGGCATCGTTTTTAGCCTCCATCAGCAGCTCATCATCATAGGTGATACTATCCGCGCCATCGCGCTCAGCGGCCAAGCGGCCCCGGCGGGCCATCAGCTCAAACAGTTGGCTTTCTATGATGGAAAGTTGGCTGGCAAGCAGGGTTGGATCGAGGCGGATCAATGTCTCGCCTGCTGCGACGGATTGGCCTTCATGGACGAGGATTTCCGCAACAACGCCGCCATCTGGATGCTCGACCACTTGGCGGTTTTGTTCAACCTCGATTTGCCCGGAGGCCACGATTGCGCCAGCGATTTTGCTGAAGCTCGCCCATGTGCCAAAGCCGCCAAGAAGCAGTGCGAGCACGAGGAAGCCGACGATCAGCGCGCGGCGGGCGGACCAAGGCGTTGGGGTATCAGCCATGTTCATGAGACACCTCCGGGTTTGGTTTTGCCGACGATATTGCCGGCGTTTTGCACCGTTTCGCGCAAGACCTCATCACGCGGGCCAAAGGCTTTGCGCGCGCCTTGATCAAGCACCAGCAGCAGATCGCATTCTTGGATCGCCGCGGGGCGGTGGGCCATGATCAGCACGGCTTTGCCTTCGGCTTTCAGCTGGCGAATGGCGGTGTTAAGCGCTTGGGAGCCATCGTTATCAAGGTTTGAGTTTGGCTCATCGAGCACAACGATCACTGGATCACCGTAAAGCGCGCGCGCCAGCCCGATCCGTTGCAATTGGCCGCCCGAAAGCCGCCCGCCTGCGGTTGAAACTTGGGTGTCATAGCCTTGCGGCAGTTTGAGGATCATCTCATGGGCGGCGGCTTTTTGGGCGGCGGCCACAACGGCGGCATCATCAGGCTCAAGCGAGAGGCGAGCGATGTTTTCTTTGATTGTGCCGTCGAAAAGCTGAACCCGTTGCGGCAGGTAGCCGATATGTTGGCCAAGCACTTCGGGCTCGTATTGATCAAGGGCAGCCCCATCGAGGCGGATTTTACCGCCCGCAGCGCGCCAGACGCCGGTTAGGGCGCGCGCAAGTGTTGATTTGCCCGCGCCGGAAGCCCCGATTACGCCCAGCGCTTGGCCGGGTTTTACCTCGAAACTGACCATGCGCAGGGCGGCTTGGGGCTCTCCTGGCGGCAGGACTGTGAGCTGCTCTGCGATCAGGTGGGCCTTTGGTTTGGGTAGGGCGGTTCGCGGCGTTTCGGCCGGGACTTCGCCCAACAGATCGGCAAGATCGATCCAGCCTTTGCGGGCGCGCGAAACAACCGCCCATTGGCCGATGATCAGCTCGATCGGTTGAAGCGCGCGGCCCAGCAGGATCGAGGAGGCAATCATCACGCCAGCCGTCACTTCATGTTTGAGCACAAGATAAGCGCCAAGCCCAAGGATCGCCGATTGCAGGAACAGGCGGAAGGTTTTGGAGGCGGTGCGAAAGCCGCCTGCGCGATCTTGGGCGGCAATCGAGGCGCCCAGCGCGCGGTTGCGCATTTTTTCCCAGCGCGCATAGGCCGCGCCTTGCAGACCAAGCGAGCGGACCATTTCGGCCTCACCGCGCATTTGCTCTGAGAGGTGATCGGCGCGCTGGCTCATGGCGTTGGCCTCGAGCAGGGGCGCGCGGGTTGTGATTTGGTTGAGCAGGGTCACGCCGATCAAAATGGCTCCGCCGCCGATGGCCAGAATGCCAAGCCAGGGGTGAAACAGGGCGATGCCAAAGAGAAACAAGGGCACGAAAGGAAGATCAAACGCCGCGCCCAAAACCGGCGAAGACATAAAGCGCTGAACCGATTCCAGATCGCGCAGCGGGTTGGCGCCCTTTTCGGCGGCAGGTTTCACCGAGGCGCGGCGCAATCCGGCCGAAAAGACCCGCCCATCTAGGCGCGCCTGAAACGCCGCACCAATGCGCGCCAGAACAACCCCGCGCACTGTATCGAGCAGGCCCATCATCAGATAGAGAAAGCCAACCAGCAAAACCAGCGCAAGCAGCGTTGCTTCGGAGCGCGAGCCAAGCACACGGTCATAGACTTGCAGCATAAAGATCGGCCCGGTGAGCATCAAAAGATTGACGAAAACCGAGAAAAGCCCAACCGCCCAGTAAAGGCCGCGCGATTTGCTGCGGGCTGTGGCAAGTTCGGCCAAGCCTTTTTCGCGGATCGGATTGGACATAAAAACCTCTCAAACATCGCCCCGCCACGGCGCGCCCGGATTGGTGGGCCAACGGGGCTGTCTCCTAATAGTCACAGCTTGGTACTGAAAGATCGTTAATTGAAGGGCATGGCGATGTCATCTACTATGTCTGGGGCTAGGTCGTCTTGCATGAGGCAAAGTGGCAAATTGGCAATGATATAAAACTGATCCTGAATAGATTATGAAATTGACCCTGAATAAATTCCTAATTCTTCCGATGCTGGCGCTTGTCTTGGGGCTTTCGGCTTGCGGTGCGCCGCCTGTCTCGCAGGGGATCAATGATCCGTATGAGGCCGAAAACCGCATCCGCCATGAGGCCAACCGCGCGATTGACCGCACGCTTCTCAAGCCAGCTTCGGGGGCTTACGGATCGCTTTTGCCGGGGCCTGTGCGAGATGGGGTGAGCAATGTGGCAGGGAACCTCTCTTTGCCATCGGTTGTTCTCAATGATATTTTGCAGGGGCGCATTGATGACGCTGCGCATAATTCGCTGCGCTTTTTGCTGAACACCACGATCGGCATCGGCGGTTTGTTTGATTTTGGCACAAAGAATGGGCTGGAGCTGCGCGACAGCGATTTTGGCGAGACTTTGCATGTTTGGGGCGCGCGCGAGGGGCCCTATCTGGAAATTCCGCTGCTTGGGCCTTCAACAACGCGGGATGTGTTTGGCAAGGCGGTTGATCTGGTTATTAACCCGCTGAACTTTGCAATTCAGAAGCCGGAAGCTTATGTCGCACCTGTGGCCTCTGTGGCTTCGCGCGTTGGGGATCGCTATCGCTATTCATCGACAGTGGATTCAGTGCTTTATGAAAGTGCCGATAGTTATAGCCAAGCGCGCCTGATATACTTGGAAAATCGCCGCTATGAGTTGGGGGCGACGAGCGACGATTCTGTTTATGATTTGTATGAGGATCTCTATGACTGATCTTATTTCGAATGTTACGCGCCGCCAGGTGATGGCGGGTATGGGCGCATCTGTCTTTGCACTGATGGCAAGCGCGCTTCCTGCATTTGCTTTTAGCGAGGGCGATGCACGCAAGCTGATTGATAAGGCAGTGGCCGATATCAACGGGATCATCAATTCGGGCAAATCAGAGGGCGCGATGCTCAATGATTTTGAGCGGATTTTCTCGCGCTATGCGGATGTTTCGACGATTTCTCGCTCCGTGCTTGGGCCGCCCGCGCGCTCGGCCTCTGCAGCGCAGCTTTCGGGCTTTGCCAAGGCGTTTCAGACCTATATTTCGCGCAAATATGGCCGCCGTTTCCGCGAATTTATTGGCGGGCGGGTTGAGGTCAATTCGACCCGCGCTGTGAAGAGCTTTTATGAGGTGAATTGCACCACCATTTTGAAAGGCGAGGCGCCTTTTAAAGTGACATTCGTTGTGGCGGCGCAATCGGGGCGTTTTATCGACATCTCGATTGAGGGTATCAGCTTGCTCAAGGCAGAGCGGGCCGAAGTTGGCGCGATGCTTGATCAGCGGCGCGGCGATATCAACGCATTGATCCGCGATCTGCCCAAGCTTTAAACGTACAGTCTTGAATAGCAAAACGCCCGCGGCGCCATTTGGTTGGCATCGCGGGCGTTTTCGTTTTCGGTGAAAGGGGGGGCTGGCTAGCGTTTGGGCCCAAAGATAGAGCGCAAAATATCGCGCAGCACCTCTTCGGCTGGGTCGCCGCGCTGGGTTCGGTTTGGATTTGCGGGTTTGGCTTGCTCGACCACTTCAACGCGGGGGGCGCGCACGGGGCGGATCATCGGCAAGGCTTTGCCCGGCGCGCCGTTTTGCACCCGCATCATCGTTTCATGCCAGATCTGCGCAGGCAGGCCGCCGCCGGTAACACCTGTGAGCGGCGTGTTATCATCATAGCCCATCCAGACCCCGGCCACATAATCCGCCGTAAACCCCATAAACCAAGCATCGCGCGCGGCTTGGGTTGTGCCGGTTTTGCCCGCGACTTCGACGCCGGGAATTTTGGCGCGCTGGCCAGTACCATTTTCAACGACCTGATACATCATATAGATCAATTGCTGGGCCGCCTCGGGCGTTATCACCCGCTCACCAAGCCCGCCATCCTGGCCCATCAAGGGCGCATCATCGCCTTTCAGGGTCAGCTCAATAAGCCCATAGGGAGAGACAGAAGAGCCCCCATTGAGGATGCCCGCATAGGCGCCCGTCATTTCAATCAGCGTGCTTTCCGAAGCGCCAAGAGCAAGGGCCGGGCCTGCGGCAAGATCGGATTTGATCCCGAATTGCTCAGCCACGGCGCGCACGTTTTCCAGCCCAACCTCCATCGCGACCTTCACAGCCGGGATATTATAGGAGTGTTGCAGGGATTCTGTTAGCGTGACCCGGCCATGGAATTTACGATCATAATTGGTTGGCGACCAAGGGCCAGAGCCGGGAATGTTCAGCGTTAGCGGCTCATCAACCACCGTAGCGTCATAGCCAAAGCCAAGATCAAGCGCGGCGGCATAAACAAAGGGCTTAAAGGCGCTTCCCGTCTGGCGATTGGCCTGAATGGCGCGGTTGAAATTGCCTGCAACGCCGCGCAGTTTGCGCCCGCCGACCATGGCCCGCACGGCCCCATCCGCGGACATCACGACAATCGCCGCCTGCGCTTTGGAGCCTTCGCGCACTTTGTTTTCAAAGACCCAAGTGAGCGCCTCTTCGGCGGCCGTTTGGATGCGCTGATCGAAGGTTGTTTTGATGATCACATCCTCCGTGGTGTCTTTGGTCAGAAAGCTGGGGCCAGAGCCCATGACCCAATCGGCGAAATAGCCGCCCGCGCGCGCTTCGGCGGCAGGGGAAAGCTCGGCCGGGTTGGCTTTGGCATCGGCGCGTTGCTCATCGGTGATCATGCCTTGTTGGTTCATCAAAAGCAGCACGATCCCGGCGCGTTCTTGCGAGCGTTTGAGATTGCTTGTTGGGGCATAGCGCGAGGGCGCGGTGAGCAGGCCGGCAAGCATGGCCGCTTCGGCGATATTCACATCCGCCGCCGATTTGCCGAAATAGCGCTGCGAGGCGGCGGCAAAGCCATGCGCACCTGCGCCAAGAAAGGCGCGGTTCATATAGATCGAGAGGATTTCATCCTTGGAGTATTTGGCCTCCATCGCCATGGCATAGATCGCCTCTTTGGCTTTGCGCAGCTTGGTCGTGCGGCGGCAATCGGCCTCGTATTCGGTCTCATTTTTCCACTCTTTGGGATTATAGGGCGTCCCGAGGCAAAGCAGTTTGGCGGTTTGTTGGGTGAGGGTAGAGCCGCCATGACCGGAAAGCGGGCCGCGCCCTTCGCTCAGGTTGATGCGTATGGCGCTGGCGATCCCACGCGGGGAAATCCCGAAGTGGCGGTAAAAGCGCTTGTCCTCTGTGGCGACAATGGCGTTGCGGATATGAGGCGAGACGGCCTTGGCATCAATGTTGCCCACGAATTGATCGCCGCGCCAAGCAAAGACAGCACCGTCGCGGTCTTTCAGCGTTACTGATCCGCGCGCCCGCCCGTCCAGCAATTCGCTTGCGGGGGGAAGCGATGCCATCTGAATCCCGACAGCGGCCGCCAGAATGATCCCGAAAACAACCGCCGCGCGCGATGTGATCACCCAGATCAGCCGCAAGACCCAAGCGAAGAATCGCCCAACCCATGCGATGGGGCCGCGCTTTTTGGCGGTGCTGCTGCGTTTGGCTTTGGTTTTGCGCGCGGCTTTGGGGGCCGCCTTTGCCTTGGGCTTGGCGGCGGTTTTTGCAGGTTTTGCAGCGCCATAACGCTTATCCGCAACCAAAGGGGTGCGTTTTTTGCCGGGTCCACTCATTGCTCTTTTGCACTCTGCTCTTTTGTTCTTTGGGCCAAGATACATTGCGCGCGCTTGGAATTCGAGATGCTTGTGACGGCGCTGCACGTTTTGTTGACTGCCTATTTTTTGGGCGGTGTGATTAATTTGTGCAATTTTTGGGCAGAAAGCGCAGCGCCCGCCCCTAAATTAGGCGCCGGCTTTCTTGAAGCACGCGAACAGATCGGCGCTATCTATCGCCAGCGGGTCTGCAAAGGCCTGACCGCCTAATGGAAGGGGAAGACATGAAACTCATTATTGCAGCGATCAAGCCGTTTAAGCTTGAGGAAGTCCGCGAGGCGCTCACAGCCATCGGCGTGCGCGGGATGATGGTGACCGAGATCAAGGGCTTTGGCTCGCAATCCGGCCACACGGAAATTTATCGCGGCGCCGAATATGCCGTGAATTTTGTTCCAAAAGTGAAACTCGAGATCGTGGTCTCTGCCGCAATGGCTGACCAAGTTGTTGAGACAATCGCAACAACCGCCAAGACCGATAAAATCGGCGACGGCAAGATTTTTGTCCTCGATGTGCAATCCGCTGTTCGCGTGCGCACGGGCGAAACCAACGACGACGCGCTCTAAGCCGCGCCTGACCCTGAAAAGAGGACTAAGAGAGATGAAACTGATGAAACTTCTTCCCGTAACAGCAGCGATGATGGCCACGCCTCTCGTTGCATTTGCGCAAGATACAGCCGCTGCCGCAGAACCTGCTGCTGCCGCGCCTGATATCATGCCCTATATTCTGACAACCCTGTTGTTCCTTGTTGGTGGCTTCCTTGTGTTCTGGATGGCCGCTGGTTTTGCGATGTTGGAAGCGGGCCTTGTGCGCTCCAAAAACGTAACCACACAGCTGACCAAAAACATCGCGCTCTTTGCGATTGCCTCCATCATGTATTGGCTCGTTGGCTTTAACCTGATGTACCCAGCCGATGCTTGGTCCATCACAGGCATCCTGGGCGCGTTTAGCCCAACATCGCTTGAGCCGGTTGGCCTTGCCGCGGCGGATGCGACCCTTGATTACGCTTCCGTTGGCTCGGATTTCTTCTTCCAGCTGATGTTCTGTGCAACCACAGCTTCGATCGTTTCGGGCACATTGGCCGAGCGTATCAAGCTTTGGCCCTTCCTGATTTTCACCACTGTCCTGACAGGCTTCATCTACCCGATCGAAGCCAGCTGGCAGTGGGGCGGCGGCTTCTTGTCTGAGATGGGCTTTAGCGATTTCGCTGGTTCCACACTCGTTCACGCTGCTGGTGGTTTTGCGGCTCTGGCTGGTGCTATCGTGCTTGGCCCACGGATCGGCAAATACAAAGACGGGCGCACAATTCCAATGCCCGGTTCGAACCTTGCGCTTGCCACTTTGGGGACGTTCATCCTGTGGCTCGGTTGGTTTGGCTTTAACGGCGGCTCACAGCTTGCTGCGGGCACTGTTGGCGATATCACAGACATCTCGCGCATCTTTGCCAATACCAATATGGCGGCGGCTGCCGGTGCTGTTGTGGCGCTGATCCTGACACAGCTGATGTATAAAAAGGTCGATCTGACAATGGTGCTCAACGGCGCTCTTGCCGGCCTCGTGTCGATCACTGCTGAGCCTCTTGCGCCTTCGCTCTTTGCGGCGCTGATCATTGGCGGCATCGGCGGCGTGATCGTGGTCTTTGCGGTTCCAATGCTCGACAAGATGAAAATCGATGATGTTGTTGGTGCGATCCCGGTTCACCTGATCGCCGGTGTCTGGGGCACAATGGTTGTTCCAGTGACCAACTCTGATGCCTCCTTCGTGACCCAAGCCATCGGCGTTGTTTCCATCGGTGCCTTTGTCTTTATCGTGTCCTTGGTTCTGTGGCTGATCCTCAAAGCGATCACAGGCATCCGTGTTTCCGAGGAAGCTGAGATCACTGGCCTCGATATGGCTGAGCTCGGCATGGAAGCTTACCCTGAGTTCTCGAAAGGCTGATAACCCTTCCTATCAGTCGTGCGACACTGGCCCGGGCGCTTCATGCGCCCGGGCTTTTTCTTTAGGCCAAAGAGGTGGATCAGGCGAAAAAATTGTGCGCAGTGTTGGGCCCGTGCACCGGGCCATATGTGTTGAGTTTTGGGGAGTATTCACAATTCAAAAGCAACTTTAGTTTTATTTACGCAGGTGCTTTGCTTATGATGGCACGCATATCTGCGTCAAAAATTAACAAGTATCCAATCGGACAGTGTCTCTTAGGTATAAACTTGCTGCCGTAACTGCATTTTCTCTTATCTTAATGGGCACTTCTGTGGTGTCAGCTCAAGATCTGACAAGGCCGCAGAAAAACGCCGTTAGGTCAGCGACCAGCTATCTAAACATGGCCGGTTTTTCCCGCGTCGGCCTAATTGCCCAGCTATCCTCACCATATGGCGATGGCTATGGTTTTGCGGATGCCACCGCTGCGGTAGATAGTTTGTCCGTTGATTGGAACAAACAAGCTGCCCGGTCAGCCAAGCAATATTTGGAAATGATGGGCTTTTCCTGCAAGGGCTTGATCGAGCAGCTTTCTTCAGAATACGGCGAACAATACACAATCGGCCAAGCCACCTACGGAGCCCAGCAAGCCGGAGCCTGCTGAGCGCGCGGGCCCGGCCTACTTACAGGTCGCGGCAATCGCTTGGGCCAGGATCGGCACGGTTTGCGCGTTTAGCCCGGCGATGTTCATCCGGCTATCACCAACCATATAGATGCCGAAATCGGCGCGCATTTTGGCAACTTCCTCTGGCGAGGCGCCGATGCGGCTGAACATGCCGCGATGCTGGGCGATGAAATCAAAGCGGTCCGAATTGGTCCGCTGGCGCAGCTCCTCTGAAAGCTGTGTGCGCAGGCCAAGCATGCTCAGGCGGACGGCTTCAAGCTCGGCCTGCCAATCGGCGCGCAGTTCAGGATCGGTGAGCACCATCGTGACAAGCCGCGCGCCGTGATCAGGCGGGAAGCTGTAGTTCTGGCGGTTGAGAAAGGCCAGCGTGCCTTGAGTGACGGGGGTTTCGCTTTCCTTGGAAGAGATCGCCATAAGCAATCCCGCCCGCTCGCGGTAAACGCCAAAATTCTTGGAGCAGCTCGCCGCGATCAAGGCCTCGGGCAGGCTGGCGGCCAAATGGCGCAGGCCTGCGGCATCTTCTTCAAGCCCATCGCCAAAGCCTTGGTAGGCGATATCAATCAGCGGGGTTGCGCCGGTTTTGGCAAGGAAATCGGTAACTTCGCGCCATTGATCCATGGTCAGGTTCGCACCGGTTGGGTTGTGGCAGCAGCCATGCAGAAGAACCGCATCGCCGGCTTTCACGCCTTTGAGGCTGTCCATCATCCCGGCGAAATCAACGGCGCAGCTGGCTTCATCGAAATAGGTGTACTGGGTCATCGGGAGGCCCAGATATTTGATGATTGTCAGATGGTTGGGCCATGTCGGATTAGAGACCCAGATGCGTGCATCGGGGGATGCAAGACGGATCAGCTCAAGCGCTTGGCGCACAGCCCCCGTTCCGCCCGGCGTGGCCGCGCCCGCAACCCGCCCCGCATCAACCGCATCACCAAGGATCAGATCGCGCATGGCGGCGGCATAGGCCGGATCGCCTGCAAGACCGGTGTAGCTTTTGGTTGTTTCGCGTTCCCAAAGCTGCTTCTCGGCCTTCTTGACGGCGCGCATAACGGGTGTCGCGCCGCTTGCATCCTTATAAACGCCAACGCCCAGATCGACTTTGTTGTCGCGCGGATCATCGCGATAAAGCGCCATGAGTTCGAGGATTTTATCGGCGGCTTGTGGTTTTAGATTGCTCAGCATTTAACTGTCTCCAGTGGCGATTTTCAGATCGCCGTACATGCCCCATTCGGCCCAAGAGCCATCATAGAGCGCATGGTTGCTCGCGCCGATCCGCTCAAGCGCAAGGTTCAAAATGGCCGCCGTAACCCCCGAGCCACAGCTGGTGATGGCGGGTTTCTTCAGATCAACCCCGGCGCGCTCAAAGATTTGGCGCAGCTCGCCATCGTGTTTCATCGTGCCATCCTCGGCGATCACATCGCTGAAAGGGACATTCTTGGAATTGGGGATATGGCCCGCGCGCAGGCCTTCGCGCGGCTCTGGGGCCTCGCCGCGAAAGCGATCGCGGGGGCGGGCATCAATCACTGTGTAATCGCCCAGTTTCGCCGCAGAGGCCACTTGGGTGACGTCTTTGATCATCTGGTTTTGGCGTGCAACTGTCATATGGCGGTCGCGGATCAGGGGGGCCATATCTTCGAGAGGATGCCCCTCGGCGATCCATTTGGGCAGGCCGCCATCAAGCACAGCGACATCCGTCTTGCCCATCAGGCGAAACAGCCACCAGACCCGCGCGGCCGAATAAATCCCTGCGCCGTCATAGATCACAACCTGATGCCCATCGCCGATGCCAAGCGCGCGCATCCGGCTCATGAATTTCTCGACCGGGGGCGCCATATGGGGCAGTTCAGAGCGGTTGTCGCTGAGATCATCAATATCGACAAAACGCGCAGCGGGGATATGGGCCGCGTTATATTCGGCTTGGGGATCGCGGCCAGAACCGGGCAGATACCAAGAGGCATCAATCAGGCGCAGATCGGGATCTTTTAGATGCGCGGCCAACCATTGGGTTGAAACGAGGGTTTTGGGATCACTTGGGGCCATTGGGTATGCCTTTGGTGTTGGGGTTTTCGATGGCTTAGCGCGGGGGCGAGAGCCTTGCAAGGCAGGGCTGGGCGCTTGGCCAGAATAATCAGGATAATTGGTTGGATTGTGTGGAGCTGCGCCCGATTGGCAAAGGCGCGCCCAGCTTTTGGGCACGCCTCTTTGATTTTTGCCGGGCTTAGCCCTTTTTGGCCATCATGTTTTTGAGCATGCCGACAACGACCATAACAACCGCCCCGCCCGCGCCGCCGCCTGCAACGCTTGAAACGATTGCGCCGATATCCATGCCGCCCGCGCTTGCTGCGGCATCTGTGGCCATGCCCGCACCGCCAAGCATGCCGATCAGTTTGCCGCCAATACCGCCGCCGAGGATCCCGGCAATTGAATTGCCAAGCGTGCCAAGGCTAGATTTCTTCAGCACAGCGCCCGCAACATTGCCGCCGACCGCGCCTGAAATGAGCTGAATGATTAACTGTTCCATCGTGAAAGTCCTTCCTGTCCGGGCCATTATATTCTTGCGCGCAGGCTAGGCCCTTCGCCCTTGCTGGCCAAAGGTTAACCGATATTGGCCCATTCCCCAAAAGGTGAATTTTCGCGCGGTTTTACCCCTAAAAGGCGGGCCGGGCCGCAAAAGGCGGGCATTTGGAGCAGGTTTTGCGGGCGGATTACTCGCCGTGGCGCAGCAGGCGGGCCTTTTGGCGGCCCCAATCGCGCTTGGCATCCGCGGCGCGTTTGTCGTGATTTTTCTTACCCTTAGCGATCCCGATTTTGACTTTGACGCGGCCACGATGGTTGAAATACATCACCAGCGGAACAAGGGTCATGCCTTCGCGCCCGGTTGCCTGCCAAAGCCGTGCAACCTCGCGTTTTGAGACGAGAAGCTTGCGTTTGCGCCGCTCTTCATGGCCAAACATCGCCTGTTCATAGGGGGCGATATAGGCGTTGGTCAGCCAAAGCTCGCCGCCCTCGACGGCGGCATAGCTGTCGGCAATGTTGGATGTGCCAGTGCGCAGGGATTTGACCTCGGACCCGGTAAGCATAATGCCGCATTCGATATCGTTCTCGATGGCATAATCAAAGCGTGCGCGCCGGTTCTCGGCGATCACTTTATAGTTCTTCTCTTCGGGGGTCTGTTTCTTGGCCATGGTCGGCTCAATATAGGGGCGCGGGGGGCGCTGTCTATGGGGGCAGGGGGAAATAGTTGAGGGCAGCAACCCGATCAACGGGGCCACCCTCATTTGTTGTTTTGCGCGTTTGCGGCGGGCCTAGTTCAGCAGGCCGGCAAATTGCATCGCGGCTTTGATCTTGGCCTTGGTGCTCTCTTCCAGCGGGGTAAGCGGCAGGCGCACCTCATCCTCGATCAGCCCCAAAAGCGACATGCCGTATTTCGCGCCAACAAGGCCCGGCTCGGTAAAGATCGCCTCATGCAGCGGCATCAAACGATCCAAAAGCTTGAGCGCGCCTGCGTAATCGCCCTTGAGCGTCGCGTCTTGCATCTCAGCGCAAAGTTTCGGCGCGACATTGGCGGTAACAGAAATACAGCCCGTGCCGCCATGGGCGTTAAAGCCAAGCGCGGTTGGGTCTTCGCCCGAAAGCTGGATGAAATCTGCGCCGCAGGTCATGCGCTGCTTTGGAACGCGCGACAGATCGCCCGTTGCATCCTTCACCCCAATAATACGCGGCAGTTTGGCCAATTCGCCCATCGTTGCGGGCGACATATCAACAACCGAGCGGCCGGGGATATTATAGATGATGATCGGCAAATCGCAGCACTCATGCAGCGCTTTGAAATGGGCGATCAATCCGGCCTGGGTCGGTTTGTTGTAATAGGGGGTAACAACAAGCGCTGCATCCGCGCCCACGCTTGATGCGTGTTGCATCAGGCGGATGCCCTCGGCTGTGTTGTTTGAGCCCGCACCCGCAATCACCGGAATGCGGCCTGCCGCGATCTCGACCACTTGTTGGACAACCGTTTCATGCTCGCGGTGGCTCAGCGTTGGGCTTTCGCCTGTGGTGCCAACCGGGACAAGCCCGTGGCTGCCCTGATCGATATGCCATTCAACGATGCGTTTCAGCGCATCAAGATCCAGTTCGCCGTTCTTAAACGGCGTCACCAGGGCTGGTAGGCTCCCATTGATCATGACACGCTCCTTTTCAAATTTTGGCGGTGAGTCGCCTTGCGTCTTGCGCGGCGGAAACTAGCCGTGTTCACGGGGATTGCCAAGTTTGTGTATTGAGGGATCTGGGCAAAGCTCTAGTTTAGACCTGTGATGCGATTGAAAAGACATAGTTTTGGCCTTTTGGGCTTGGTTCTTGGGGCTTGTTTGGGGGCGGGAAGCCCTATGGCGATGGCTTCGCCGCAAACGGAGGCTTACCTGCGCGCGTTGGAGGCTGGCCGCGCCGATGGGTGGTCGGCCGCACAGGCCGAGGCCCGCGGCATGGGGCGCGAGCTGATTGAATGGGCGCGGCTTCGTTCTGGGCACGGCGAATTTGGCGAATACCGCGCGTTTTTGGCCAAACATCCCGATTGGCCCGGCTTGGAATATCTGCATCAGCGCGGCGAAGGCGCCATTCCCGAGGGCGCCGATCCGGCGCAAGTGATCGCCTATTTCGCCGATCAAACGCCGGAAACCGGCGATGGGATCTGGCGGCTGATCGAGGCTTACCTGGCCAAGGGCGAAAGTGGCGATGCAGAAGCGCTGGCCGTTTTGGCATGGCGCAGCCTGTCGCTCAATGCCGAGGTCGAGACCCATTTATTTACCCGCTTCGCCAAGCTGCTTGAACCCCATCACGAGGCGCGCGCGGATATGCTGATGTGGGATCGCGAGTTTCGCGCCGCAAACCGGATGGCGCCCCGGCTTGGCAAGGACTGGCAGGCATTGCTGACCGCGCGCGAAGCTCTTGCAAAGGATCGCCCCGGTGTGGACGCCTTTATTGAGGCCGTGCCTGCAAAGCTTCGCGATCATCCCGGCCTTGCCTATGAGCGCTTTGCGTGGCGCGCCCGCAAAGATCGCGATGACGGCGCGATAGAGATCATGCTGGCCCAAAGCAAATCCGCCGCCGCCCTTGGCCAGCCCGAGCGCTGGGCCGGTCGCCGCAGCCGTTTGGCGCGGATTTTGATGCGCAATGGCAAGGGCGAGGCGGCCTATGCGCTTGCCTCCAAACATCACCTTTCAGAGGGCAGCGATTTTGCCGATCTTGAATGGCTCTCGGGCTATATCGCCCTGCGTCTGTTGCAAGATCCGGTGCTTGCGCTCGATCATTTCAACCGCTTCCGGCTGGCTGTTGCCACGCCCATATCATTGGGCCGTGCGGGCTATTGGGAAGGGCGCGCGCTAGAGCTGATGGGGGCAACAGAAGATGCCCAAGCGGCCTATGCCTTTGGGGCCAAACATCAGACAAGTTTTTACGGGCTTCTCTCGGCCGAAAAGGCCGGGATCGCGATGGATGCTGATCTGGCAAGCGGCGGGGAGCAACCGGATTTCACCTCTGCGCCTTATCGCAAAACTTCGGTCTATGAGGCGGCGCTGTTCTTGGTTGAGGCCGGTGATCTGCCCCTTGCCGGGCGCTTCTTTCGCCACCTTGGCGAGAGCTTGAATGAGGCCGAATTGCTTCTGCTCAGCGCCGAAATCGTGGCAATGAAAGAGCCCTACCTTGCTGTTCGCATTGGCAAATTTGCCGCTGATCGCGCCATTGTTGCCCCAAGCGCATACTATCCGATGCATCCAATGGCGCAAAGCGATCTGCCCGTCCCGGCCGAGCTGGCGCTTTCCATTGCGCGGCGCGAAAGCGAGTTTTATGTCGCCGCGCGTTCCGGCGTTGGGGCGCGGGGATTGATGCAGGTGATGCCCGGCACGGCCAAGGATATGGCGGCTGTGCTTGAGCTCGATTACAGCCTTGAAAATCTTACCACCGATGGCCCCTATAATGCCAAACTGGGCAGTGCTTATCTTGCGCAATTGATCGCGGAATTTGGCCCGGCCTATGTGCTTGTCGCGGCCGGATATAATGCAGGCCCCGCCCGCCCGCGCGCATGGATCAAAGAGCGGGGTGATCCGCGCGAGGCGGGCGTTGATCCGATCGATTGGATCGAAAGCATCCCCTATGAGGAGACGCGCAATTATGTGATGCGGGTGATGGAAAGCCTGCCGGTGTATCGCGCGCGGCTCACGGGCAAACCTGTGCCGATCCGGCTCAGCGAAGAGCTGCGTGGGCGCTAAGCTTTTCGCCCAACGCTCATATGCCGCTTGCGTCCAAAGCCTTTGATCCGCTGGACTTCAAACCCCGCATTTGCCAGCGCGCGGCGCACATGGCCCGCGGCGGTATAGGTGGCAAAACTGCCGCCCTGAGCGGTATGATCGCCCACGGCCTGCATCAATTCTTCGCCCCAAAGTTCTGGGTTTTTGGCCGGAGAAAACCCATCGAGAAACCACGCATCCGCAAGGCCATACCAAGCGGGCAAAGCCGCGCGCGCATCCGCCTCAATGATTGTTAGCTCCATCCCCGGCAGGGCAATTTCACGCGCCCCTTGCCCCCAAGCTTCAATCAGCGGATCGGCGATTCCGCGCGCCTGAGGAAAGGCGCAAAGGGCCGCCTCCATATCGCGCGCGCTCATCGGATAAGCCTCAAATGAGGTAAAGCGCAGCGGTGATTTAACGCCCGCTCTGCCCGCCCATTCGCGCCAAGCCATCAAGGCAACCAGCGCCCCAAGCCCCGTGCCAAAACCAAGCTCTGCGATATGAAAACCGGGGGCAAAGCGCGCCGGCAAATCATTGCCGCCAAGGAAAACATGGCGCGTTTCTTCCAACCCATCATCAAGCGAAAAATATGGATCATCAAAGCGGCGCGAGACGGGGATGATCCCATCGCGCCACTCAAGCGCTTCGCCCTCATTTTCGGCTGTTGCGGCCTTTGTGTGCGGGCCTGTCTGGTCTGTGGGCATCTGATCGCCTAGGAAGGGGAAGGAATGCGCCGGACAATGGGCAAAGGGGCGGCAATTGGCAATCGCAGAAGTCACGATACGCGGAGCGGGGGCCTTTGGGCTGGCCATCGGCTATGCCTGCGCGGCGCGCGGGGCGTCTGTGCGGATGATTGATCCGCGCGGGCCGGGCGGCGGGGCCTCTGGCGGGATCGTGGGCGCGCTTGCGCCGCATACGCCCGAGCGCTGGAATGCCAAAAAAGCCTTTCAATTTGAGAGCTTAATCGCCGCGCGCAGCTTTTGGGCGCAGGTTGAGGCCTGCGGCGGGATCAGCTCTGGATACGGGGCATTGGGGCGGTTGCAACCGATCCTGAATGCGCGCGGCGAGGGTTTGGCAAGAAGCCGCGGGGTTGAGGCAGAGGCGCTTTGGCAGGGCAAAGCGACATGGGAGGTGATCGCAACTGAGGCGATTTCTGGCCCGTGGCAGCCGCCTTCGCCAAGCGGGCTTTTGATCCATGACACGCTTTCTGCCCGCCTCCATCCGCGCCGGGCTTGCGATGCTTTGGCCGCCGCGATCCGCGCCTTGGGGGGCGAGATAATGACCGAGGGCGAAGAGCAGGGCGCAGTGATCCATGCGACCGGATATGAGGGGCTGCGCGCGCTTTCCAAACAGCTTGGCGCGCCGATGGGCGATGGCCAAAAGGGGCAAGCGATCCTGCTTGGATTTGATGCCGGGATGGGCGCGCCGCAACTCTTTGCCGATACGGTTCATTTCATTCCTCATAGTGATGGGACGCTCGCCATCGGTTCGACCTCCGAGCGCGATTTTGACAGCCCCGATCAAACCGATGGCGCGCTTGATGCGCTTTATGCCCGCGCGCTTGCGGTGATGCCGATACTGGCCGATGCCCCGGTTTTGAAGCGCTGGGCCGGGGTGCGCCCGCGCAGCCATAATCGCGCGCCGATGCTTGGCGCTTGGCCCGGGCGGCCCGGACATTTCATCGCCAACGGTGGCTTTAAAATCGGCTTTGGCATGGCGCCCGGCGTGGCCCGCGTTATGGCCGATCTGGTGCTTGATGGGCGCGATACGATCCCGGATGATTTTCGCATAGAGGTGCCTGATGTTTGCTGATGTGATTGGGGCGCTCAGCCCTGCGGCCCTTGGGATTGCGGCGGGCGGCGTGTTTCTTGGCACGATTGTGCAGCGGCTTTCTGGCCAAGGCTTTGGCATGATTGCGGCGCCGATGCTGGCGATTGTGGCGCCAGAATTCCTGCCGGTGACGCTGTTGTTGATGGGGGTGTTTGTGGGGATGAGTGCTGCGGCTTTGGAGCTCTCGGCGATCACGCGGGGCGATCTTTTGCCCGGCATTTCGGGGCGTACATTGGGGGCTGTCGTGGCCGCTTTGATCGCGCTGAGCCTGCCGGATGCGCGCATGCTCGCCTTTATCATTGCGGGTGCTGTGTTTCTTGCCATCGCGCTATCTTTGGCGGGTTTGCGCGTGCCGATCAACGGGCGGACGCTGTTTGGCGCAGGCTTTACCGCAGGCATCATGGGCACGCTCACGGCCATCGGCGCGCCGCCCATGGCGCTCTTGTATCAGCACGAGCCACAGCGCCGCGCGGTTGCCATGCAGAACGTGTTTTTCTTTGTTGGGATGGTTGTTTCGCTGATTGCTTTGGCGGCTGTTGGGCTGTTTGGGATCAAGCATCTGGCCTTTGCCCTGCTGCTTGCGCCGGCCTCGATCGCGGGGATGTTGCTTGCGCAGCGGCTTGCGCCCCGGGTGGCCCGCGCGCAGATGCGCCCCTATGCGCTGGCGCTTTCTGGGTTGGCGGCATTTGTGCTTTTGATCAAGCAATTTACCTAAAGGCTTTTCATTCCCGCGCAGGTTTGCTTTGAATGGCCCCTGTGAATTGGGAGAGCGGCGATGCGGCACGGCGGTGAGATACTTGTAGAGCAGTTGAAAGCGCATAATGTGCGCCGGGTTTTCTCCGTTCCGGGCGAAAGCTTTTTGGCCGCGCTCGATGGGCTTTATCAAAGCGGCATCGACAATATCGTTTGTCGCCAAGAGGGCGGCGCCGCGATGATGGCCGAGGCTTATGGCAAGCTCACGGGCACGCCCGGCGTTCTCTTTGTGACCCGCGGGCCGGGGGCGACGAATGCCTCCTCTGGCATCCATGTGGCCATGCAAGACAGCACCCCGATGGTGATCTTTATTGGCCAGATCGATAGCCATCACCGCGAGCGCGAAGCCTTTCAAGAAGTTGATTATAAGCAATTTTTTGGCGGTGTGGCGAAATGGGCGGCTGAGGTCAGCCATACAGAGCGCCTGCCCGAATATATCAATCGCGCCTTTCAGATTGCCCAGTCGGGGCGGCCCGGCCCCGTTGTTTTGGCCCTGCCTGAGGATGTTTTGAGCGCGCTATCGGATGCGCCAAGCCTGCCCGCCTCTTCCCTGCCGCGCCTTGCTGTGGGCGAGGGCGATGTCGCCGCGATCATGAGCGCGCTTGAGGGGGCGAAATCGCCGCTGATGATCGTTGGTGGGCCGGGGTGGAGCGCGAAGGCGGCGCGCGATGCAGAGAAGTTTGCCTCCGCCTGCAAGCTGCCGGTTGTGGCGACGTTCCGGCGACAAGATTTCTTTGACAACCGCTCGCAAAACTACATCGGCGATCTTGGCGTTGCGATGAACCCGGCCCTGCGCGCGCGGCTCACAGGGGCGGATACGCTGCTTATTATCGGCTCGCGTTTTGGCGATATTCCGACGGATGGCTACTCAATCATGTCGCCGGAAAACGCCGACAAAACCATCATCCATGTCCATCCCGATCCCGATATGCCGGGGCGGATTTTTCAAACCGATCTCGCGATCACCGCCCGCTCGGGCGATATTCTGGCGGCTTTGGCGCAGACCAATGGCTTTGAGGCCCCCGTCTGGGAAGGCGAAACGAGGGCCGCGCGCGCGGCTTATGAGGCATGGCAAAAGCCGGTGGAAACGCCCGGTGATGTAAAGATGGAGGCGGTCGTTGGCTGGCTTTCTGCGCATCTGAATGAGGACGCGATCCTGACCAATGGGGCGGGCAATTTCGCCGGTTGGTTGGGGCGGTATTTTGCCTATAAACAGCATGGCACCCAGCTCGCCTCGACCTCCGGGTCCATGGGCTATGGCCTGCCCGCCGCGATCTCGGCCTCACTGGAAAATCCTGATAAAACAGTTGTTTGCATGGCCGGAGACGGCGATTTTCAAATGACGTTGAATGAGATGTCGACCGGCGTTCAACACGGCGCGAAAGTGATTACCATCGTGGCCAACAATGGCCGCTACGGCACGATCCGCGCCCATCAAGAGCGCGAATATCCCGGGCGCGTTTCCGGCACAGTTCTGGCCAATCCGGACTTTGCCGCGCTCGCGGTGGCCTATGGCGGCCACGGCGAAACCGTGCGCAAAACCGAGCAGTTCGCCGAGGCCTTCGCCCGCGCTAAAGCAAGCGGCAAAATGGCTGTGATCGAGCTGGTTCTGGATGATGAGGCGCTCGCCCCCGGCATCACGCTATCAGCAGCGCGCGCAGCCGGGTTGAAGCATAAAGGGACCTAAAACTCGACGCCGATCTGCGCCTTGATACCTGAGCGGAATGGATGCTTGATCAGCTCCATTTCAGTGACCAAATCTGCCGCCTCGATCAGATCGGCATGGGCATTGCGCCCGGTCAAAACCACATGGGTCATCGGCGGTTTTTCATCGCGCAGAAACGCAATCACATCCGCCGCATCGACATAATCATAGCGGATGGCGATGTTGATCTCATCGAGCAGAACCATCGTATTGGCCGGATCGCGGATCAGCTCTTTGGCCTTTTCCCAAGCGGCTTGGGCCATTTCTGTATCGCGGGTTTTGTCTTGGGTTTCCCAGGTAAAGCCCTCGCCCATCGTGTGGAAGGCGCAGATATCATTGAATTTTGCGAGGATCAGATCGCGCTCGCCGGTGCTCATCCCGCCTTTGATAAATTGCACAACGGCGCATTGCATATCATGCGCGATACAGCGAAAAATCATCCCAAACGCCGCCGAGCTTTTGCCTTTGCCCTTGCCCGTATGGACGATCACGAGCCCCTTTTGATCGGTTTTGGTGGCCATGATTTTATCGCGGGCGGCTTTTTTCTTGGCCATTTTGCTGGCGTGGCGGTCTGTGTCGTCTGTCATGATTTTGGCTCCTGTTCGGGGGGCAGAATGGCGGCGCGGGGCGGTGATTGCAAGGGCGCTGCATGGGTTGAATTGGTGGGCGGCGCGTGATTGTTTGGCGGGGAATGATCCGGGGCCGAGGAGGCGAAAATGAAGCTGCAAGCGATCCATATCTATCCGGTGAAAAGCCTGCAGGGCGGCGCGCATGATGCAGCGCAAGTTGCGCCTGAGGGGCTGATCGGGGATCGCCGCTTTATGGTGATCCAGCCGAGCGGGCGCTTTGTTACCCGGCGCGAAATGCCGCGCATGGCCGGGGTTTTAGCGCAGAATATTGCAGGCGGGGTGCGGCTTATCCATGGGGATCAAGCGATTGATATTATGGCGCCAATGGGCGGACCAAGCCAGCTTGTAAAGATTTTTCGCGATGAATGGCCTGCGGTTGATTGCGGCGATGAAGCGGCTGGTTTTCTCAGCCAGATTTTGGGCCGTGATCTGCGCCTTGTGTATCAGGATGACCCTGCCAGCCGCGCGCCAAATGCGGCATTTTCCGCACCCGGCGATAGGGTCAGCTTTGCCGATGGCTATCCGCTTTTGGCCACATCTGATGGCTCGCTGGCCGCGCTCAACGAAGCGCTTGAAAACCCGGTTGAGATGGCGCGGTTTCGCCCCAATTTGGTGATTTCCGGCGTTGCGCCTTGGGTCGAAGATAGATGGCGGCGCATTCGGATTGGCGCGGTAGAGTTTCGCGTCGTTAAGCCTTGCGAGCGCTGCGTGATCGTAACCCAAGATGCCGCCAGCGGCGCGCAGGCCGATCCGCAGGAGCCGCTTGAAACGCTCAAGCGCCTGCATCGCAATGGCCGTGGTGGCCCATGTTTTGGCCAGAATTTGATTGCCGATGGGCCGGGGCAGATCGCCCTTGGCGATACGGTTGAGGTTCTGGAAATGGGCGAGAGCAACCTTTCAACGGTCACTTAAACGGGTCAGAATTAACCGCCCGTTAACCATGATTGAGGCACCCTTTGGCGATTGAGAGGGGCCGATAATGAATATTTGGTTACGCCGCAGTGCGCAGGCTTTGATTTGCGCCATGGGGCTGATGTCTTGCGACAGTCCAAGCCCGGGATATCTTGGCTATCCTGCGCGCGAGATCGCTTTGGATCAGTCGCTGTTTCGGGTGTATTTTGTGCCCGGCGAAGATCGGGTTGAGGTGCACCGCATTTCGGTTGAGGTCCCGCCGCCAAGCCGGGTCGCCACTTTGGCGCGCGCGGTTCGTGCGGTTAAGCTCACCACGGGATGCGAGGTCCGGGCGGGCACGTTTCAGGGCGATCATGCGCTGATGAAGGGCAAGGTGAATTGCCCAGATCCGGGCGGTTAGGACTTTAAAGAGTTTAAAAACCGGCGTCAGATTTCTTTAAAGATTTGCAAGTTTTTCGATCAAAGCGCGGGCTGAGTTGGATTTCGGGATCCATAATTTGCGCTCAATCGCCTCGTTCAATCGTTGGGCAATTTCGCGCAAAGCGGGCGCGTTGTGATCGGCGATAAATTGGCGCGTGTCGTCGTCTTCAAGGTAGGCAGCGTGGACGAGATCGAAGTGATGGTTCTTGACTGCGCGCGTTGTGGCGGCGAAAGCGAACAGGTAATCGACCGTCGCGGCCATCTCAAACGCGCCTTTGTAGCCGTGCCGTTTGACCCCTTCGATCCATTTTGGATTGACCACGCGAGAGCGCATAACACGGCCGATTTCTTCGTCTAAGGTCCTGATAACAGGGCGTTCTGGGCGCGAGTGATCGTTGTGATAGATCGGGCGATCGCGGCCCTGAAGGCTTTCAACGGCTGCCGCAGCACCGCCCTCAAATTGATAGTAATCATCACTATCAAGCACGTCATGTTCGCGGTTGTCTTGGTTTTGAACGATGGCTTCAACCTCGCTCAAACGGGTCTCCAAAGCGGCGCGTGCGGGCGTTCCTTCTGCATCTTTGCCGTAAGCGTAGCCGCCCCATTCAAGGTAGGCCGCGCCCAGATCGGCGCGCTCACTCCAGATGCGCTCGTCAATCAGCGCTTGCAGGCCTGCCCCGTAAGCCCCTGGTTTAGAACCAAAAACGCGGAAACGCCCGGCCTCGCCTTCGGCCTTTGCGCGGGCGGCGGCTGGGTTTTGATCGCTTGGTTCATCCAGTTCCATCACCGCGCGGGCCGCGCTATCGACCAGCGAAATAAGCTGTGGGAAGGCATCGCGAAAGAAGCCGGAAACGCGCAAAGTCACATCGACGCGCGGGCGGCCAAGCACCCCGAGCGGGAGGATTTCAAAGCCGGTCACGCGCCGATTTGCGCTGTCCCATTTCGGCTTAACCCCCATCAGCGCAAGGGCCTGTGCGATGTCATCTCCGCCGGTGCGCATATTGGCGGTTCCCCAAGCGGTAAGCAGCATGGCGCGGGGCCAATCGCCCTCAAGCTGGAGGTGTTTTTCGATCAAGAGATTGGCGGATTTCCAGCCCAGTGCCCAAGCCGTTGGGGTCGGCACAGCGCGGCTATCAACAGAGAAGAAATTGCGCCCCGTGGGCAGGACATCCAAGCGCCCGCGCGTTGGCGCACCAGAGGGTGCGGGGGGCACGAAGCGGCCCGAAAGGGCGGTGAGCAGGCCTTGGCTCTCGGATGGGCCGCAAGAGGCAACGATTGGTGCAGCGCTTTGATTTGCATGGGTTAATACGGCCTGCGAGGCAAGGCCTGGTGCGGGGGCTGTACCCTCAATCATCGCATGTGCGAGCAGTTCCAGCCGCTCGATTGTATCGCCAGAAGTGCGCCAGATATCTTCGCTTAGGGCTTGCAGGCTGGCGGGCTTTTCGCCTGCCCAGGGTGCGGCCATATCGGTATCCAGAGGATCGAAATCAAAGCCGAAATCGGCGGCAAGGGCGCGGATGATCGAGGCGTTTTCACCCTTTCCATCGCCGCGCGGAACCCGGAGCAGAGCGACGATGAGATCGCGCGCCAAGCGGCCTTCTGGGGAGAGGCCAAAGATGTGCAACCCATCGCGGATTTGCGCTTCTTTGAGTTCGCAGAGATAGGCATCGAGCTTGGCCAGATCGCCATCCTCTTCGCCCGTCATGCCGACATCTTTATCAAGGCCTGTAGCCGCCGAGAGTGAGAGGATTTCATCGCGCAGATAGGTGATCCGGCGCGGATCGACGCCTGCGGCCTCGTAATATTCATCGACCAGCGCTTCGAGATCGCGCAGGGGGCCATAGCTTTCGGCGCGGGTGAGCGGTGGTGTGAGGTGGTCGATAATCACCGCTTGGGCGCGCCGTTTTGCCTGGGTGCCTTCGCCGGGATCGTTGACGATGAAGGGATAGATATGGGGCATCGGGCCGAGGATCGCCTCGGGAATACACTCTTGCGAGAGGGCGAGCGCCTTGCCGGGGAGCCATTCCAGATTGCCATGTTTTCCCATGTGAACAAGGGCTTGCGCGCCAAATTCATGACGCATCCAGAAGTAGAAAGCGAGGTAGTTATGCGGGGGAACGAGATCGGGCGCGTGATATGTTTCGGTTGGATCGATGTTGTAGCCGCGGGCGGGTTGGACGCCGACAACCGCGTTGCCGTAGCGCAGGATCGAGAGGGCGAAGGCTTGGTCTGAAGGCTCAAAGAATGGATCGTTTTCAGGGGTGCCCCAGCGAGTTTCGATCCGTTCGCGGACTTCCCAAGGGAGGGCGGAGTAGGATTTTTGGTATGCCGCCAGCGGCATACGTTCGCCGCCCGTGCGGCTGGTGCGATCTGTGAGCCAGTTGGTGGGGCCGGCAAGGATGCTTTGCATGAGCGCATCGGAATCGGCCGGGATATCTGCGATAGTATAGCCGTTTTGGGCGAGCAAATTTAGGGTGTGAACCGTGGCTGCCGGGGTATCGAGGCCGACGCCATTGGCGAGGCGGCCATCTTTGTTGGGGTAGTTTGCGAGGATCAGCGCGAGTTTGCGATTCTCTGGTTTTGTGGCGCGCAGTTTGGCCCAGTTGGCGGCGAGTTGAGCGACGAAATCAATGCGGTCGCCGCGCGCCATATAGGTCGCGATCGGGCATTGGGTTGCCTCATCGAAATAGGCTTCGCCTTTGAAGCTGATCGCGCGGCTGAGGATGCGGCCGTCGACCTCGGGCAGGGCGACGTTCATCGCGATATCGCGCGCTGTCAGGCCGGATGTGCTTTCACTCCACGCTCCTTCGGAATGCGAAGCGAGGACGACCTGGAAGATGGGGGCTTCATTGGCCGCAGGGCTTGCGAGCGGGTTTGTATTGTTGTGCGCGCCTTGGTCGGGCGAGCCGACGGCAAATGAGGTGCAATTGAGGATCACTTGGGGCGGGGCGGCTTCAAAGAGCTGGGTGAGCGTGGCCACGGAGACCGGATCTTTGAGGGAAGCGACGAAGATGGGGAGCGGGTTAAGGCCTTGGCGCAGTAGGGATTTTACCATGCGGTTGATCGGGTTGAGGCCTGCGCCCTGAACCAAAGCGCGGTAGAAGATCAGCGGGACGATGGGCGCGCCCTCAGCCCAGTGGGATTGCGCGGTTTGGAGATCGGCGAGGCCTTCGCCGGGCCAGTAGACGCCTGCGCGCAGCAGGGGGCTGGCGGATTGGGGGCGCTCGGAATTCTCGATTATGGCTTTGGTATAGTGGAGGAAATTGGTTGCGTTTTGCGGGCCGCCTTCAACGAGATAGGCCCAGAGCGCATCGTAATCCTCGTCTGATACTGTGGAGAGGCCGCGCAGCTCTGCATCGGGTTTGTCGTCGCCGGGGAGGGCTGCGAAAGGGATGCCGGCGGCATGGAGGTGGGCTGCGTATTGCTCAAACCCGTAGCGCCAGTAGCCTGCGCCGCCAAGGATGCGCGCGACGACGATTTTGGCATGGCGCGCGCAGCTTTCGATATGCAGATCGACGGACATTGGATGGCGCAAATGTAGTTGCGAGGCGAGGCGCAGGGAGGGGGCATCGGCCATTTCAGCGCGCGCAGCACTGAGGGCGGCGAGTTCGGTATCGGCGGCGGAGATGAAGACGACATCGGCCGGGGTTTGGCCCAGATCGACGGGCTCGGACCCATCGTCAATCGCGCCCGGGGTTGCGGCGAGAAGGTGCATCAGATCGGGCCTTTCGCACGGCTTTTGGGTGGGGAGCCTGCGGCGCGAGTATTTTTACCAGGAAAAGTCATGGTGCTACGCATTTTGGATTGGGCGTGTTATGGGGAGCGAAATGGATCGCGCTGCGAGGATTGCGAGATGGATTATTCCAAGACTAAGAATTCGAAGTTGAGCAAGGTGGGGCCCAGCTATCGTGAAGGGGCTGCTTTGGGTGGGCCGGGCAATCCGTTTGGTGGCAAGCGCGAGGTGCCTGTGATCAAGCCTGTTGTTGGCAAGGCCAAGCCAAATCCAGCGCCGCAGCGCAAGGGAAAATCCCACGGGAAGGGCTGAGGGGGCGCGGCTCATGAGAGCTGCTTTTCCATGAACCGGCTGTTTGGATCTTCGGGGTAATCCGCGAAGGGGCCACGGAAGGTAAAGCCAGCGTTTTGATAGATTTTATGGGCGGCGTGGAGCGTATCCCCTGTTTCCAGGAGCAGGCAGGGGATGTTGTTTTGGCGCGCGATTGTTTCGAGTTCGGTGAGCAGTTTGGTGCCTAGGTTTGCGCCGCGGGCATCGGGCGCGACGAACATGGATTTGATTTCGCCGTAGTCCCGGTAGAGCGCGATGGCGGCGCATCCGATGGCTTTCTTCGCGCGGATGGCGAGCAGGAAGCGGATATGGGGCGCTTTGAGCGCATCGGCGCCGAGGTAGTGATTGCTTTCAGCGGGAAAGAGGCTGTTCATCAGGGCGTGATGTTGGCGCAGGAGGGCGGTTGCACCTTCGCTGCGCGGATCACTGAGCTTTATGATGATTGGCTCGCTCACGCTTGCAGGGCTGCTGTAATGGCCGCTTGATCAAGGCCCGCTTGGCCGATGACAACAAGGCGCGTTTCGCGCGGCGCTGTACCGAAAGGTTGATCGAAATAGGTATCAACGCGCGGCCCAACCGCTTGGAGCGTGAGGCGCATTGGTTTGCCTTCAATCGCGACGAAGCCTTTGAGGCGCAGGATATCATGGGCGCGGATCACATCAGAGACCTGATTGGCAAAGGCGGCACCATCAATGATTTCGCCGCGTGTAACGACGAAGCTTTCAAACTCATCATGGCCGTGTTCGTGATGGTGATCGTCGTGGTCGTCCTCCTCATCATCGTCGTCATGGTGGTGATGATGGTGGTGGATTTCGTGGCGGGCGGAGATATCACCCTCGGCGCCTGCGTTTTGGCCGAGCAGCACATCAATCGGCAGCGCCCCCATTGAGGCACGCAGGACTTGGACGCCGTCGCGGGCCTCGGATTTGAGGCGGGCGGTGAGCGCGCTTGCGGCGGTTTCGCCGAGCAGATCGGATTTGTTGACGATGATCATATCCGCGCAGGCGATTTGATCCTCAAACAGCTCGCTGAGTGGCGTTTCATGATCGAGGTTCTCATCGCGTTTGCGCATGGCATCCACGGCGGCAATATTATGGGCAAAGCGCCCTTCTTCAACGGCCAGCCCATCAACGACAGTGATCACGCTATCCACGGTTACCCGGGTCGAGATTTGCGGCCAGTTGAAGGCGCGCACCAAGGGTTGGGGCAGGGCGAGGCCGGAGGTTTCGATCACGATGTGATCCGGCGCGTTTTCACGGGCGAGCAGTTTCTCCATCGTCGGGATGAAATCATCGGCCACGGTGCAGCAAATGCAGCCGTTGGAGAGCTCCATGATATCGTCTTCGGTGCAGGTCTCATCGCCGCAGCCTTTGAGAATATCACCATCAACGCCGAGATCGCCAAATTCGTTGATAATCAGTGCGATACGTTTGCCATTTGCATTGGCGAGCATATGGCGGATCAGGGTGGTTTTGCCTGCGCCGAGGAAGCCGGTCACAACTGTGGCGGGGATTTTTGTGGCCATGGGTGGCTCCGATCGTTGGCAGGGTGAGCCTGCGAAATTGCGGGTACGGCGCGCCAGATTACCGGCGCGCCGCATGGGTTTAGGCTGTTTTTTGACGCGACCAGAAATGGCCTGCGAGGCTTCCCAGAAGTACCCAGCTGATGGCGGCGACGCCAAGCGAGCGGGTTGCGAAAAGGGCGGAAAGTTCGGGCGGGGCAACACCATAATAGGTATCGAGATGCGGCGCGCCAAAGACATGAGGCGCGGCAATGATCAGAGCCGCGCCAAGCTTGGCCCAAGGGCTTTTGATCACCATCGCACAGATCAGCCCGCCAGCCGTTGCGAGCACAGTTGCGATCCACCAGATTTGCCGATCCTCAAGCACTGCACCAACAGTTCCGGGCAGCTCGGGTGCAAGGCCAAAGGCAGGGGCAAGATGCAATGATGCAAAGCCGATCAGCCCCCAGAGAACACCATCGCTTGCACTGATGTTCAGCGCGCGGGTTTCGGCGATTGCAAAGCCCGCGACGAGCAGCAATGCAAAGCCTGTATAGGCCAGAATGTTAAAGGAAATCGTCAGCAGATGGCGCATATGCTCGCGGGTATAGGCAGGCGCGCCGGCCTCGCTTTGGGGCGAGCCGTTGGAGGCGAAATGCAGGCGCGCGCCGCTTTCATAGAGCTCGCCTTCGAGCAGGAGCGGCGTGACGAATAGGAATTGCAGCGCGGCTGAAATCAAGCCGACGGCAAGGCCAGCGAACAATGCGCTGGCAAACATACGTTTGGTCATTGGTTTAGTGGCAGGGGAATGCGATGGCGTGGCGTTGATCATGCGCGCTATCGTGCAGGATCGAACCTTGCGCGAAACCTGCCGCGAAGATCAAGAAGAGAGCAGCAAGCGCCGCCGTTGCGATAGGCAAAACAGCCGATGTTGCGCCAGTGATATCTTGCGCAGGGGCCGTGGCTGCGATCGCTTTTGTCTTATGGGTCATCAAATTCACTCCGATAAACCGTCATCCCCGACGGTTGGGTTTTCATTTAGCACGGCTGGTCTCCTGGCTTGTGGGTCATCGCGCTTGGTTCACCTTCCCAGAGCGTTTTCGCTCCAGTGGTTATTGAACCAGCGCTCGCCACTTACAGTCGCGGGGGCGGCTGCGGCATCGGGCCCCTGATTGGGTCACCCTCACTGCATTCCCATTTCTCCCCGGTCTGCTTGGCAGACATATTCGGGGAACCATGCTCCCCTGTTTTGTGGCATGGGGCGGGATCGGTCAAGAGCGGATCGTTAATTGCGCGCAATGGGCGCGCTGGGCGGGTGTTGTGGATTTGGCATTTGGGGCGCGGGTTTTCGGGCAGGGGGGTGTGCAAACCCGCTTAAAAGGGGCGAAAATCGCAAGATGTTGTGGATAAGTCCTCTGATAGGGGCTTGTGTTGGGGGTGTGGCGTTGACTCCCTGCGCGCCTATGGAAGATGCTTTAGGGCCTAGGGGAATCATGAGGGCCGCCTTTTGCGTTTTACCAAACTCCGCCTGAACGGCTTTAAAAGCTTTGTCGATCCGACCGATTTGATTATCGCGGATGGGCTTACGGGCGTTGTGGGGCCCAATGGTTGCGGAAAATCGAATCTCTTGGAGGCGTTGCGCTGGGTGATGGGTGAAAACCGCCCCACGGCGATGCGCGGCGGCGGTATGGAAGATGTGATCTTTGCGGGCGCCTCGACCCGGCCTGCGCGCAACTTTGCCGAGGTTGGCCTGTTTATTGATAACTCCGAGCGCCTTGCCCCTAGCGGCTTTAATGAAAGCGACGGGCTTGAGATTATTCGCCGGATCACGCGCGATGCGGGCTCGGCTTATAAGGTCAACACCAAGGATGTGCGCGCGCGCGATGTGCAGATGTTGTTTGCCGATGCTTCCACGGGCGCGCATTCGCCTGCGCTTGTGCGCCAAGGGCAGATATCCGAGCTGATCAACGCCAAGCCAAAAAACCGCCGCCGTATCTTGGAAGAAGCGGCTGGGATTTCGGGCCTGTATCAGCGCCGCCATGAAGCTGAGTTAAAGCTTAAGGGCGCCGAAACAAACCTTACCCGCGTTGACGATGTGATTGAGCAATTGGCCGCGCAATTGGGGCAATTGGCCCGCCAGGCCCGGCAAGCCGCGCGCTACCGTGAGATCGGCGATGAGCTGCGCCGCGCCGAAGGCCTGCTGCTGTATCGCCGCTGGCGCGAGGCCGATGAGGCGCGCCAAGAAGCGGGCGAAATCCTAACCGAACGCACCCGCCAAGCAGGCGAGGCCGAGCGCCTTGCCCGCGAAGGCAGCAAGGCGCGCGAAGCCCGCGAGGCCGCCTTGCCCCCCTTGCGCGAAGAAGAAGCGATCGCTGCGGCCGTTTTGCAGCGCCTCACGGTGCAGCGCGATACGTTAGCGGATGAAGAGGCGCGCGCCGTTGAAATGATTGAGACGCTGGAGCGGCGGATCGCCCAGCTTGCGGCCGATGGCGAGCGTGAAGAATCCCTCAACCGCGATGCAGGCGAGACGATTGAGCGCCTTGAATGGGAGGCGCGCGAGCTTGCCAAAGCGGGCGAAGGCCATGCGAGCAAACTTGAAACAGCTGCCGGGATTTCGGCTGAATCGGCGGATATTTTGCAGAGCCGCGAAAGCGCATTGAGCGAGTTGACAGAAGATGTTGCCCGCCTTGCCGCGCGCCATCAGGCGGCGCATCGCCTGCTCGAAGACAACCGCAAAATGATGAGCCGCGCTGAGGGCGAAGCCGCGGGCGCGCGCGAAGCAGTGAGCGCCTCCAAAGAAGCGCTTGCCCGTTCGGCTGCTGATTTTGAGGCCGCCGAAAAGGCGCAAACAGCCGCAAATGCCGCCGCCGAGGCCGCCGAAGCCGCACTCGTTGCCGCTGATGAAGCGCGCAGCGAAGCCCAGTTGCGCGAAGCCGATGCCCGCGCGGGCCGCTCCGAAGCCGAGGGTGAGGTAAATGCGCTGCGCGCCGAAGTGGGTGCTTTGGCCAAATTGGTCGAGCGCGACACAGCCGAGGGCGGGCATGTCCTTGATATGTTGCGCGTTGAGGCGGGCTATGAGGCGGCGTTGGGTGCCGCGCTGGCCGATGATCTGCGCGCGCCTGCTGTGGGCAAAGACGCGCCTTCTGGCTGGGCGCAATTGCCCGGTTATGCCGATGCGCAAAGCCTGCCGAGCGGGGTGCGTGCGCTTACGAATTACGTCAGCGTGCCGGAGGTTTTGGTGCGCCGCATGGGCCAGGTCGGCCTCGTGGATCGCGATCAGGGGGCGGCGCTTCAGGCCGATCTTTTGCCCGGTCAGCGGCTCGTCTCGGTTGAGGGCGATCTGTGGCGCTGGGATGGGTTTCGCGCCGGGGCCGAGGATGCCCCATCGGCGGCGGCTCTTCGCCTGCAACAGCTCAACAGGCTTGAAACGCTCAAGCAAGAACTGGTCGGCGCAACGGCCCGTTTTGATGGCGCGCTTGCGGCCCATACCCTGCTGCGCGATGAGCTGACAAAAGCCACAGAGGCCGATCAAGCCGCCCGCAATGCGCGCCGCGATGCGGATCGCGCTGTCTCTGAGGCCTCGCGCGCCTTGAGCCGGGCCGAGGCCGAGCGCAACATCGCCTCGGGCAAATTGGAAAGCCTCAGCCTTGCGGTTTCGCGCCACGAAGAAGAGGCAATGTCGGCCCGCACTCGCCTTAAAGATACCGAAACAGCCGTGGCCGCTCTGCCCGATTTGGCAGCAGCGCGGGGCCAGGTTGAAGACGTCAAAATGACTGTCGAAGCCGCACGGATGACGATGATGGCCAAACGCTCGGCCCATGATGAAATCCGCCGCGAAGGCGAGGCCCGCACACGCCGCTCACAAGAAGTGACCAAAGAAGTATCCGGCTGGCGCCACCGTCTCGAGACGGCCGAAAAACGCATCGCAGAATTGGGCGCGCGCAAGCTGGCCTCCGAGGCAGAGTTGAGCGAAGCCGCCGCCGCCCCAGCAGAGATCAAAGCCAAACGCGAAGAGCTCAACAGCGCGATTGCCGAGGCGGAAACTCGCCGCGCAAAATCGGCCGATGGGCTGGCCTTGGGCGAGGCGGCCCTGCGCGAAGCCACCATGACCGAACGCGAAGCCGAGCGCCTTGCTGGCGAAGCCCGCGAAGCCCGCGCCCGTGCAGAAGCCCGCTCAGATGCAGCGCGCGAAACCGTTACCGCCGCCGCCGAGCGCATCCAAGAAGAGCAAGACACAACACCGCAAAAACTGCTCGAAACCCTTGATGCCAACCCTGAAAAAATGCCCGCCTCCGAGGCAATTGAAAACGATGTAAACCGGCTCAAACGCCTGCGTGATGCTCTTGGCGCGGTCAATCTGCGCGCCGAGGAAGACAGCAAAGAAGTGCGCGAAGAACATGATCTTCTGGTCTCCGAAAAAGCCGATCTCGAAGAGGCGATCAAGAAATTGCGAACCGGCATTTCCTCGCTCAACCGCGAAGGCCGCGAACGCCTGCTCACGGCCTTTGAACAAGTCAATGCGAATTTCTCAAATCTCTTTACCCATCTCTTTGGCGGCGGCGAGGCCAAACTCGTTTTGGTCGAATCCGATGACCCATTGGAAGCCGGTCTTGAGATCATGTGCCAACCGCCGGGCAAAAAACTCAGCACACTCAGCCTGCTTTCAGGCGGCGAACAAACCCTCACAGCGCTCGCGCTGATCTTCGCGGTCTTCCTCGCAAATCCCGCGCCGATCTGTGTGCTAGATGAGGTCGACGCGCCGCTTGACGATGCCAATGTCACCCGCTTTTGCGATATGCTCGATGAAATGGCCCGCCAAACCGATACGCGCTTTTTGGTGATCACACACCACGCCGTAACGATGTCGCGCATGGACCGCCTCTTTGGGGTCACCATGGCCGAACAAGGCGTGAGCCAACTCGTCTCCGTTGATCTCAAAAAGGCCGAAGCGCTGGTGGCTTAAGCCCCTCCTTCACAGTTGGAAAAATATCCCCGCCGGAGGCATCCCACCGCGCGCCGCTTTCCCCTAGAGCCGTTTTAGCAAATCCGCCGTTGGCCAAGCATCCGCTGCAAGCCCAAGGCGTTCTTGCTCTTTTTGAACGGCCTCACGGGTGCGCGCGCCCAGAATTCCATCAATCTTGCCAACATCATACCCGCGCGCGGCAAGCTTTTTCTGCAATGACTTCATCTGCGTATCCGAAAGCCCGGCATCTGGATTGCCCGGATTAAAAACCGGCGCCCCTGTCAGCCGCGTGGCAAAATAAGCTGCTGTGGTGACGTAGACATAGCTTTGGTTCCATTCAAAATAGACGCGATAATTGGGATAGGCCAAAAAGGCCGGGCCATGGCGCCCCTCGGGCAGAAGGATCGAAGAGGGCAGGCCTTTGGCCGCAAAATCCCCGTTGCGCGGCCGGACCCCCATCTGCGCCCATTGCTCAGGCGTGAGGCGCGTGCGCAGGCCGGTTTTGCTCCAGTCGAGCCCCTCAGGAACGATGACTTCTTGCAGCCAAGGCTCGTTTGCGCGCCATCCCAAAGCGCGCAGCATTTTCGCGCCGGAAAACAGCGCATCGGGTGCGGAGGTTTTGAGCGAAACATGCCCGTCACCATCACCATCAACACCGTTTTCCAAGATATCGGCGGGCAGCATCTGCACCATGCCGATCTCTCCGGCCCAGGCGCCAATTGTATGTGTCGGGCTGAAATCGCCCTTCTCAAAAAGCTCAAGGGCGGCCAAAATCTGCGGCTGAAAGAGCTCGGGGCGGCGGCAATCATGCGAAAGCGTCAATAGCGCGTTGAGCGTGTTATAATCGCCCTGAATGGCGCCGAAATCGGTTTCCAGCGCCCAAAAAGCCAAAAGAACCCCCCGACTGACGCCATAGTCGCGCTCGATTTTGTTAAACAAAGAATTGTAGCGCTGGGCATTGGCATTGCCGGTTTTGATCCGGTGCTGGCTGATCACGCGGCGGGAAAAATCGGTAAAGCCCATCTTGAAAACGCCCTGTGCGCGATCAGCCTTTAGAACGGCATTGTCCTGGCGCGCGGAGGCAAAGAACTTATCGACAGTCGCGCGCGCATGGCCCGCTGCGATGGCCTCGGATTTCATCGTGCCGATGAAGCTTGAAAAACTGCCACCACAGGGGGCGGACTGGGCCATATTGACCCCCAGAACAAGAGCGGCGAGGGCGGGCAAGAGACGCATGAAATATCCTTTGAAACAATACCGGGTTATCCTAGCAGCCTGAAACCTCTAGGCAAGCAATCGGGCGATCAACAAAGCGGCAAGGGCGGCAAAAAGCCCCAATGTCCAGGCGCGCCAGAGCTGGGCGATGGCGGCCTCGATTTGCGGTGCGCCAGGCGCGCGATCGCCGCTTTCATTGACCCATGGAAAATCGCGCATCTCGCCTTCATAGCTGCGTGGCCCACTGAGCGCGACACCAAGCGTGCGGGCCATTGCGGCTTCGGGCCAGCCAGCATTCGGCGAACGATGCAGCCTTGCATCGCGATAAACGCCACGAAAGGAATCGCGCGGCCCGCTATAGGCAATCAAAACGGCGGAAAGGCGCGCCGGGATCAGATTGAGCAGATCATCAAAACGCGCAGCGGCCCAGCCAAAGGCCTCAAGGCGCGGTGTGCGATAGCCGATCATACTGTCGGCGGTATTGGTGATTTTATAGATCAAAAGGCCGGGCAATCCGCCGATGAGAAACCAAAATGCAGGGGCGATCACCCCGTCGGAAAAATTCTCGGCCCCGCTTTCAATGGCGGCGCGGGCAACGGCGGGGGCATCCATTTGTGCCGTGTCACGGCCAACGATCATCGCCACCGCAGCGCGCCCCTCGTCCAAGCCATTGCGCAGGCCATTGGCCACATCGCGCAGATGATCGACAAGCGAACGCTGGGCCAAAAGAATGGCGAGAGCAAGCACTTCTGCCGCTTGGCTTGGCAATGCTTTGAGGAGTAGGCCAAGCGCCCCGGCCCCAAAAACAAGGGCGAGCATTACAGCGATTCCATGCAGTTTTCGGCGCGTGTTTGAGAGGGTGTGTTTGTTGAAACGGATCTCAAGCGCGCTGATCAAGCGGCCCATCAGAACGGCCGGATGTGGGATGCGCGACCAGATCCATTTCGGCTCTCCAAAGATCGCATCAAGCGCTGTACCAAGGGCAAAAACGATGCTCATGACACAGCCGATTCAAGCTGATGCCAGCCATCACTATGGGGCAGTCCAAGGCGGATAAGGCTTTGGGAATAGGGAAAAATACGGCTCCAGATATGTGCTTTGGCAAGGCGATTTTGAAGAGCAGCAGCATCCGCAACATCATAAAGACGAAACAGATCCGTGCCCCCGATCAGCCTGCTTTGCGGCGCCATGAGGGCATCCAGCCGGGCCGCATCTTTTGCAAGGCGCGCGCGGGTTTGTGCGGCCCAATCCAGATCATTTAGGGCGCGGGTGCCGATCTCTATCGCAGGGCCCGAAGCGGCCCAAGGGCCAAGCAGATCGCTCATCGAGGCCGCGCCGTTTTTCAGCGTTTCGGGATGGGCGATGGCAAAACCAAGGCGCAGCCCCGCAAGGCCCCAGAATTTGCCGAAACTTTTGAGGACAATCGTGCCGGGCTGCGCGGTTTTTGCGATCAGGCTTTGGGCAGGCATCACATCGCAAAAGCTCTCGTCGATGATCGTGAGCGGGGCGGCATTTTGAGGCGCGGCGAGGCGGCCATCGGGATTGTTGGGGTGGACGAAAACGTCTGCATCAATGCTTGTGGCGGCGTGATCCAAGACTTCCCAGCCGGCGGCGGCAAAGGCGGCGGCGTGTTCGTTATAGGTCGGTGTTTGGATCGAAACGCGGCCCTTTGCGCGCAGATGCGGGATGCGCGCGATGAGGGCAGAGGCGCCATGTGCGGGGATGATCAGCGCCTCATCCGGCACATTCCAGAATTGGCGCGCGGCCGCGATAAGGGCGTTTTGGGCGCGCTGATCTGGGAGCCTTGCCCAAGCCTGCGCAGAGATTTCGCCCACTGGATAGGGATGCGGATTGATGCCGGTTGAGAGATCAATCCAATCGGCTCGCGCACCGCCAAATTCGGCGATTGCGGCATCAAGCCTGCCGCCATGATCGCGCGGCGCATCTGCGCGATTGGTCACGTTATGCGCCTTCGGGAAGCGGTGGGTGGCGGGTAACGAAATGCCCCTTAACCCCTTGAGGCCATTCGCGATAGGGGACTTGCCCGCTTTCAGATGCAGCATGTTTTTCAGCGTATTCGACGATCGCTTCGGCATCCTCAGGCGAGCCTTCAAACCGCCCCAAAGTATAGGCCAGTTTGCCCGCGGCTTGGACGGCAATATTGCAGCTGTGATCGCAGCCCATCAGGCAAGAAACGCGCCGGGTTTGGATGTTATCGCGCCCGGATGCGGCAGCCTCGACCGCTTGGGCGAGTTTTTCACCATCGGTTAGGCCCGCCGTTTCGGCATCCCAGCCCTCGCGTTTGCATGTATCGCAGATGGTGATCCAGGTGGCCATTTTGCCGCTCTCCTTGCCTCATGTCATTGCGTTCAAGCGGATTTTTGCTTGCGGTGCAAGGGGAAGGCTTTTTAGGGGGAGACTTTACGCCGCAGTTAAACTTTTATGTGCGCTTTGATAGCAGGCAAGGAGAAGAGCCATCCCCAAGGTAAAGGCGTATCCGTGAGACTCAAAGTTTTGATCGTCCAGAGCAAGCATGAGCTTGGCCTCGTTTGGCAGAGCCATCTTGCGCGCCAGGGCTGTGAGGTTGTTTTGGCCCATAATGAGGATGAGGCGATCCGCGATTTGCGGGTGCGGGCTGTGGATATTGTTATTCTGGATCTGGTGCTTGAGGGGGGCGGCGCCTTTTCGGTTGCGGATTTTGCCGCCTATCGCCGCCCTGAGGCCAAGATCATTTTCGTTACCAATACGCGCTTTTTCTCTGATGGCTCGATCTTCCAGCATATTGCAAATGCGGCCGCGTTTTTGCCAACCGAAACCTCGCTTGAGGACCTAAGCGCCGTGGTCGAATATCACAGCCCGGCGCGCGGGGCAGCCGTGGGCTGATTAGCCGCGCCCATGCGGAGCCAGCCAATCCAAATCGGGGCCGATAGGCACGATACGGTGGGGATTGATCGTGTCGTGGCTGTAATAGTAATGGCGGGTGATGTGATCGAAATTCACCGTCTCGGCCACGCCATCCCATTGATAAAGCTCGCGTGTATAGGCCCAGAGATTTGGGAAATCGACAAGCCGTTTGCGATTGCATTTGAAGTGGCCGTGATAGACCGGATCAAAGCGAAAAAGGGTTGTCACAAGGCGCCAATCGGCCTCGGTTATCTGATCGCCCATTAGGTAGCGATTGGTTTGCAGGCGGGTTTCCAGCCACTCAAGGCTTTCAAATAGCGGGGTGATGGCGGCATCATAGGCGCGCTGTGTCGTGGCGAAACCGGCCTTGTAGACGCCGTTGTTCACTGTGTCATAGATGCGCGCGTTTACGGCCTCAATCGCATCGCGCTGTGCTGCTGGCCAGAAATCAAGCCTGTTGCCGGTGATCCCATCAAAGGCGGAATTGAACATGCGGATGATCTCGGCGCTTTCATTGGAAACGATGGTTTGGCGCTGTTTGTCCCAGAGGATCGGGACTGTGACGCGGCCTGAAATATTGGGATCGGCGCGCAGGTAAATATCGCGCGCGAAAGGCAGGCCATGAAGCGTATCGCCTGTTGCGCCGGGGAAGTCTGTCTCAAACGTCCAGCCGTCGGAAAGCATATCGGGGTGCACCACAGAGATGCTGATATGATCAGAAAGGCCTTTGAGGGCACGAAAGATCAGCGTGCGATGCGCCCAAGGGCAAGCGAGTGAAACATAGAGATGATAACGCCCCGATTCGGCCTTGAACCCATCGGTGCCGCTTGGCCCTTTGCTGCCATCGGGGGTGATCCAGTTGCGAAATGTGGTAACGCTGCGTTGGAAGGCGCCGCCTGTTTCTTTGGTGTCATACCATTGATCATGCCACTCGCCGTCTTTTAGAAAACCCATCTTCGCGCTCCTTTTGCTCTGAATAGAGATAACCTGAGCGCTGGCGCAGGGAAACTGCTGGATCTGTGCATGTGGCCTGCGCTGATGCACAGAGAGGCCGGGGGCAAAGCGGCACCGCGCCGCATAATGGTTTGCGCCGAATGGCCCATGGGCTTATACCCCAATGAAACGACGCCCAACCGGGCCAGAGAGGTTGGCAGCGAAGGGATCGACCCAGATAGGGGATCACACCGCTGCATCGTTTGAACTGTCCGACCTCTTTGCGCCTGCGCTGCGGCTTTTGCTGCCATAAGAGAGGACATTTTCATGCGCTTTGCCCTGCTTTCATCAATTTCGTTCGCCTTTGGCGCCATTGCCGGGCCGCTTGCCGCGCACCCTGGGCATTTGGTCGATCAATTGGGCCACAACCATTGGGTTGCGGGCGCGGCGGCAGGGGCGGCGATTGCGATTGCGCTTTGGGGCGCGCTCAAGGGCAAATCGGGCGAAAAATCCACCGACGATGAAGCAGAAGAGGGCGCAGAGCCCACCCCACAGGAGGCCTGAGCATGGCAAAAACCGGCGTAATGATCTGCGGGCATGGCTCGCGCAGCCAAGCGGCGGTTGATGAATTTGCAGTGCTGGCGCAGAAATTGCCTGCGCTTTTGCCAAGCGATTGGATGGTTGATTATGGCTATCTTGAGTTTGCCAATCCGGTGATCCGTGATGGGCTTGATCGGCTGCGGGATGCGGGCTGTGATCGGATTTTGGCCGTGCCGGGGATGCTTTTGGCGGCGATGCATTCCAAGAATGATATTCCCACGGTGCTGAATACATATGCTGCCAAGAACGGTATTGAGGTGCGTTATGGCCGCGAGCTTGGGGTTGATCCTAAGATGATTGCGGCGGCTGGCGCGCGCATTCAAGCGGCGGTTGATGCGGCCAATGCAGAGCACGGGGACGTGCCTTTGGAAGAGACCTGCCTTGTTGTGATCGGGCGCGGGGCCTCTGATCCGGATGCCAATGGCAACGTGGCGAAAATCGCGCGGATGTTGCACGAGGGGCTTGGTTTTGGCTGGTGTGAAGTGGGCTATTCTGGGGTGACATTTCCGCTGGTCGAGCCGTGCTTGGCCCATGCCGCCAAGCTTGGCTATAAGCGGATCGTTGTCTTTCCCTACTTCCTTTTCACCGGCATTTTGATTGATCGGATTTATGGATTTACCGATCAGGTTGCCGCCACCAATCCCGGCATACAATTCGTCAAAGCGGGCTATCTTGGCGATCATGATCAGGTGCTTGCCACCTTTGCTGAGCGGATCACAGAGCAGGTCGGGGAAATCCCGCCGCCCAATTGTGCGATGTGCAAATACCGCACGCAAGTGCTTGGTTTTGAAGCGGAAGTTGGCGCGGTTCAAGAAAGCCATCATCACCATGTAGAAGGGCAGGGCGCCTCTGCTCCTGGCTCCAACGTGGAAGATTGCGCGCTTTGCGATACTTTTTGCACAGGTGAATGCCGCCTTGAGATGAGCGATCACCACCATGATCACAGCCACGGGCATGGGCATTCCCACGATCACGAACATAGCCACGGGCACAGCCACGCGCATGACCATTCCCATGATCATGTGCACCCAGAATACCCCCATGCCAAACATCCCCATGGCCCCGAAAGCGCGCGCAAGAAATGAGCATGTTTGACGGCTATGTGATCGTGGATTGGTCGGCCAATGGCACGCCCAAAACCGGCGCGGATTCGATCTGGATCGCGGCGCTGATGGGTGATGATTTGCAGATTGAAAACCCAAGCACGCGGGCCGAAGCCATGGCCATGATTGCCGCGCTGCTTGAGGGGGCAACTGCACGGGGCCAGCGGCTTTTGCTTGGCTTTGATTTTCCCTTTGGCTACCCGCGCGCCTTTTCTCAGGCGCTCAAACCCGGGGGCGATTGGCGCGATGTTTGGGCGCAGATTGGGCGCCTTGTTCGAGATGGCCCGAAAAACGCGACCAACCGCTTTCATGCGGCCGCCAAGCTTAATGCGTATTTCGCGGGCGATGGCCCGTTTTGGGGCAACGGGTTGAAAGAAGATATCGACGGGCTGCCGCGCAAGAAACCAAGCGGTTGGGGCGCGAACCTGCCCCCCAATGCCCGCCAAGCAGAGATTTTGGCCAAATCCGCCCAAGAGGTTTGGAAGCTTAGCGGCGTTGGCTCTGTCGGCTCGCAAGCGCTGACCGGGATTGCGATGCTCGAAGGGCTGCGCGCGGGCCATGACATTCAGGTTTGGCCGTTTGAAACACTGGGCGAAGGCAGCAAACATGTGCTGGCCGAGGTCTATCCTTCGCTCCTGCCGATCCATGCGAATGGCAGGGTCAAAGATGCGGTGCAGGTCGAAACTTTGGCGCGCGCTTTTGCGGGTTGTGATACGCAAGGCGCGTTGCAAGAGATGCTTAAGGCCCCCGCCGCCGCACATAGGGATATTCGTACGGATGAGGCGGCAATTCTTGGGCTTTCGCATCTTGAAAAATTGCGCGCCGCCGCACCTGAAACCATTGCCCTGCCTAAAGGCCTCAAAATGCGCCCCTATGAGAAAAACCCTGCCGCGATCTATGCGCAAAGCTTTGAAACCGTACGCAAAGAGGCCCGATTGGAGCGCTTTCCCAACGGGCTTGATGCGCTAGCGATCCGGCTGATTCATGCCTGCGGGATGGTCGATGTGGCGGATCGGCTCGCCTTTAGCGCGGATGCTTATATCGCGGGGCATGCGGCTTTGATGCGCGGGGCGCCGGTTTTGTGCGATTGTGAAATGGTCGGCGCGGGGATCATCCGGCGCTACCTGCCCGCGCAGAACGAGGTGATCATCACCCTCAATAATGAAGAGACACCGGCGCGCGCCGCTCAGATTGGCAATACCCGCTCGGCGGCGGCGGTTGAGGCTTGGCTGCCCCATCTTGAAGGCGCTGTCGTGGCGATTGGCAATGCGCCAACGGCATTGTTCCATCTGCTTGAACAGCTGGATCAAGGCGCGCCCAAACCTGCTGTTATCCTTGGCTTTCCGGTTGGATTTGTTGGCGCTGCGGAAAGCAAAGCCGAGCTGGCGCGCGATCCTCGGGGGAGTGCCTTCGTTGCGCTTCGCGGGCGGCGCGGCGGCTCTGCGATAGCTTCTGCGGCGGTGAATGCTTTGGCCGCGGGCCTGCCGGAGATTGCGAAATGAGCGCAGATTTGGGCCAGCCTTGGCTGCATATTATCGGGATCGGCGAAGAAGGCGTTGCGGGGCTTTTGCCTGCGACCCGCGCGGTTTTGAACGCAGCAGAAGTGATCATCGGCGGCGAGCGGCATCATCAGCTCGCCCCGGATTTTGCAGGCGAGCGGATCGCATGGCCCTCGCCGTTTGATGCGCTGATCTCAACGCTTCAGGGCCTGCGCGGGCGGCGTGTTGTGGTTCTTGCCACGGGTGATCCGCTTTGGTTTTCCGTGGGCGCGCGTATTGGGCGCGCGATTGAGCCGGCGGAAATTACCTATCATCCGCAGCTATCTGCGTTTCAGCTGGCGGCCGCACGGATGGGCTGGTCGATGGCGGATGTGGAGCAGCTCACGGTGCATGGGCGCCCGGTTGAAACGATGATTGCCTTTATCCAGCCTGATCAAAAATTGCTAATCCTCACAACGGGCGCCGAAACCCCGGCCCAGATCGCCGCCTTTCTTGCGGCGCGCGGTTTCGGGGCCTCAAAAATCACGGTTCTGGCCAATATGGGCGGCGATAAAGAGGCGCGTTTTGAAGGGGTTGCGGGGACTTGGAGCGAGGTTGTTCCGCCGTTCAATACGATGGCGGTTGAATGTATTGCCGCGCCGGATGCGGCCCTTTTGCCGCGTGTTCCGGGCCTCTCAGATGATCTGTTTCAATCCGATGGCACGATGACAAAGCGCGAAGTGCGCGCCGCCACTTTGGCCAAACTGATGCCAATGCGCGGCGCGCTTTTATGGGATGTTGGGGCGGGGTCTGGATCGGTCGGGATCGAGTGGATGCGCGCGGCGCGTTATGCTCGCGCCATCGGGATTGAGCCGCGCGCAGATCGCCGCGCGATGGCAGGAGCCAACGCATTGGCGCTGGGTACGCCGCGCCTTGAGATCATTGAGGGCCGCGCGCCCGAAGCATTCGCTGGCCTGCCCGCGCCGGATGCAATTTTCATCGGCGGCGGCATGGATAAAGCCGTGTTTGAGGCGGGTTTTGCGGCGCTCAAGCCTTTGGGGCGGTTGGTTGCCAATGCGGTTACGCTTGAGAGCGAAGCCCAGCTGATTGCGCTGCACAAAGCCCATGGTGGCGATCTGGCGAAAATCTCTGTGATGCGCGCCGAACCGGTTGGCCGGCTCACAGGTTGGCGCCCCTCGATGCCGGTAACGCAGTGGAGCATGATCAAGCGATGAGCGGCACTTTATACGGCGTGGGGCTTGGCCCAGGCGATCCCGAACTGATGACCTTGAAAGCCGCCCGTTTGATCGCGGCGGCGAAGGTGATTGCCTATCCAACGCTTGCGGGTGCTCAAAGTTTTGCGCGCCAGATCGCAGCCGAATTCATCGCGCCGGACGCGCAAGAAATCGCGATGGATGTGCCGATGGTCGTTGAGCGTGGCCCAGCGCGCGCGGCCTATGATAAGGGCGCGGATGAGATCGCAAAGGCGCTTGAAATCGGGCAAGATGTTGTATGCTTATGTGAAGGAGATCCGTTCTTTTACGGCTCTTTTATGTATTTATTTGATCGATTGGCTGATCGCTTTGCTGTTGAAGTTGTGCCTGGTGTCTCCTCCATCACGGCCTGTGCGGCTGCGGCACATTTGCCGCTTGTGTCGCGCAACGAGGTGCTGACCGTTCTTGCAGGGCCCTTGCCCGAGGCCGATTTGGCCGCCGGATTGGCGCAGGCCGATGCTGTTGCGATCATGAAAGTCGGTCGCCACCTGCCGAAAATTCGCCGCGTGATCGAAGCCGCAGGGCTGAGCGATCGCGCGACCTATGTTGAGCGCGGCACACTCAAAGCGCAGATCGTTCTGCCGCTCAAAGATGTGCCGCAAACCGCCCCCTATTTCTCGATGATCCTGATCCGAAAAGAGACAGCCCTATGAATGATCCCGTTATCCTTTGCCTCAATGCTTCTGGCGAGGCGACCGCTGCGCGCATTGCCGCCCTTATCGGTGCGAAAGTGCATGGCCGCGAGGGGCGCGTTGGCAAGGCGGATGCCTATTTCCCCAACGCTTTGGATCATGCGCGCGATTTGTTTGCTGCGGGGGTTCCGATTATCGGGGTCTGCGCGAGCGGGATTTTGATCCGCGCGGTTGCGCCATTGCTTGCAGATAAACGGGCGGAGCCGCCGGTTCTTTCTGTCTCGGATGATGGCGAGGTTGTTATTCCGTTGCTTGGTGGGCATCGCGGCGCGAACCGTTTGGCGCGTGAGATTGCCGATGGTTTGGGCGCGAAAGCTGCGATCACCACAGCGGGCGATCTGGCGATTGGGGCCGCGCTTGATGTGCCGCCTTTGGGCTATCGTTTGGCCAACCCTGAGGACGCAAAAGAGGCGATGGCCGCGCTTCTTTCTGGCGCGGGCGTTGGGATAGAGGGCGACAACATATTTGATATTCCGGATCAAATTGGCGCGGTAAAGCTGTGCGTAACGGATAAACCCGTTGCGGGGAGCGGCTCAAAGCTTGTCTATCACCCGCAGCAATATGTGCTTGGGGTCGGCTGTGCGCGCGGCGCAGATGCGGGCGAGCTTTGGGCGCTGGTTGAGGGCGAATTGGCGCGTGCGGGGATTGCCGCTGGCGCAATTGCCGCCGTGGCGACGCTTGATTTGAAAGCGGATGAGCCGGCGATGAATGAACTGGCCGCACGGCTTGGCGTTCCTTTGCGGGTGTTTACGGCCGTAGAGCTTGAAGCGGAGGCGGCGCGTTTGGCCAATCCTTCGGACGTGGTCTTTGCGGAGGTTGGTTGCCACGGGGTGAGCGAAGGGGCAGCTTTGGCTTGCGCCGGGGCGGATGCCATGCTTGCGATTGAAAAGGCCAAGACGGCCAACTGCACCTGTGCATTGGCGAAAGCAGATGCGCCGATAACCGAGTTGCAGGGGCGCGCGCGCGGGCGTTTGACTGTGCTTGGGATCGGGCCGGGGCAGGCGGCTTGGCGCACGCCGGAAGTATCGCAATTTGTTGCACAAGCCGATGAATTGGTTGGTTATGGGTTGTATATTGATCTTCTCGGACCGCTTGCGCATGGCAAGACACGCTCTGATTTCCCGCTAGGCGGGGAAGAGGACCGCTGCCGTTATGCGCTTGAGCGGGCGGGCGAGGGGCATAATGTTGCGCTGATTTGTTCGGGGGATGCGGGCATTTATGCGATGGGGGCTTTGGTTTTTGAGCTTCTGGATCGCGGGCCAGAGGCGCAGGGGGTAACGGATGCGGCGCGCCGGGTTGAGGTTATTTGCTCGCCCGGTGTTTCGGCGCTTCAGGGCGCGGCGGCGCGGGCTGGTGCGCCATTGGGGCATGATTTCTGTGCGATTTCTTTGAGTGATTTGCTGACGCCTCGGGCGGATATTTTGCGCCGTTTGAAAGCGGCAGCTGAGGGCGATTTTGTCATTGCGTTTTACAATCCGGTCTCCAAGACGCGGCGCACTCTTTTGGCTGAGGCGCGCGATATTTTGCTGCATCATCGCCCTTCCGATACACCTGTGATGCTTGCGAGCTCTTTGGGGCGGCCGGAAGAGCATATTCGCTATCGTCGTTTGGCGGATTTGCAGGTTGATGAGGTTGATATGTTGACGGTTGTTTTGATCGGTTCGTCGAATTCGAAATTGGCTGAATTGGGCGAGGGGCCGCGGATGTATACGCCGCGGGGCTATGCGCGCAAAATTGATGGGGATTTGGCGGGATGAGCCTTGGGATTGAGTATTTGAGCCAAGAAAAAGTGGGCGTTTTTGGATTGTTGGGAGCGGGCGCGTGAAGGTTTATTTTATTGGGGCGGGGCCGGGCGACCCTGAGCTTTTGACATTGAAGGCGCAGCGGGTGATTGGGGAATGTCCTGTGTGCCTTTATGCGGGGTCTTTGGTGCCTTTGGAAGTTGTTGGTTGTGCGCCTGATGGTGCGCTGGTGATGGATACGGCGCCGATGACGCTTGATGAGACTCATGCGCAGATTTTGGCGGCGCGGGATCGCGAGGAAGATGTTGCGCGGGTGCATTCTGGTGATCCGTCGCTTTATGGGGCGATTGCGGAGCAGATACGGCGGCTTCGTGCAGACGGCATTGAATATGAGATTATTCCGGGCGTGCCTGCTTATGCGGCGGCGGCAGCGGCTTTGGGCCAAGAGCTGACCATTCCTGAGATCGCGCAGAGCATTGTTTTGACGCGGGTTTCGATGAAGAGCACCTCGATGCCTGCGGGAGAGACGCTGGAGAATTTTGCCCGCACCGGGGCGACTTTGGCGATTCATTTGGGCGTTCGGGCGCTTCGGGATATTGAGCGGGTTTTGGTGCCGCATTATGGGGCGGAGTGCCCTGTTGTTGTGGCTTACCGGGTTGGCTGGCCGGATCAGATGCTGATCCGGGGCACGCTGAGCGATATTCGCGGCAAGGTGCGGGATGAGAAGATCACCCGCACGGCGCTGATTCTGGTGGGGCCTGCCTTGGGCGAGGTTTCGGATTTCAAGGACTCGGCGCTTTATGATGCTGCGGTGCCGCATGTGTTGCGGCCGAAAGTGAGCACTAAATAGGCTGGTTTTCGCGCGAAAATCCCACAAAAACAGATTGTTGCAAAAGGTTAACTTGACGCTAACCAGAGCTGTGCCATGTTTGGGGCAGATGGAGGAGCGTTGAGATGTCTGAGTATCTGCCTAGGGAAGTTCGCGAAGGTTTGGAATTGGCGCGCAAGAAAGATTTGCGCCAGAAATCGCGGCTTTGTGTGCATGTTGGCGAGGATGTTTACAAGGTTTTGCGCTTTTGGGAGACGGGCTTTTCGCTTGATGCGGAGGATGCGCCGAAATTGCGCGGGTTGGTCGATCTTTATGATGGGCCGCGGCATTTGTATCAGTGTTTGATTGTCGCGACGGACGAAGAGGGCGATCAGCGCATCTTTGAATTCAAGCGCGCAACATTGGCGATGGACCGCGCGCCGCTTGATTTCGCAAGTGAGCGGGCGGAGCCTGTTGCGCTGATCGGGCGTTGATTTAGCTGGCGGGCGCAGGCATTGCGAGCGGCGTTGTTTCGCCCAAGAAGTAGCGCACCGCATCGGTATAATCAAAGGCGAGAGAGATGAGGATCGTTGCGAGGACGACTGTGATGATCCGTTTGGGCCATACAGGCATATCGGCGCGGCGCAATTGGGCGATGAGATAGATTGCGAGCGGCGTCCATAGGATGATATGGGGCAGGCCGAGCAATTTAACGTATCCCATTTGATCATACATTTTGTCGACGGCAATCCCGCCGAGCACGCCTGCGATCAGGGTGAGAAGCGCCGAGAGCCGGCTTTGGCGCCATATCAGCAGGGTGATCGGCAGGATAAACGCGCCGATCATCATCCAATTCAGCCAATAGCCGATCCATGCGGGGCCTTGGGCGATTGCTTCGGGTAGGGTCATGGGCGCGTTTCCTATTCTTGCTATTTGCCAAGAGTATGGCGCTTAATCCCGTTTACTGCAAATCGGCGAAGGCCTGTTGGAGGCGCGCGACGGCCTCGATCACCAATGCGCGGCGGGTTGCCAGATTGAAACGCATGAAGGTTTCGCCGCCCTTGCCAAAACTATCGCCGTGGCTGGCGGCGATTTTGGCGGTTTTCTCGATGCGGCTGGTGAATTCTTCGCGGCTCATTCCTGTGCCGGAGAAATCGACCCATGCAAGGTAGGTTGCCTCAAGCGGGATGGATTTCAGACCGGGAATTTTGGCGATAGCTTCGTTAAAGATGCGTGCATTTTCAGCGAGATAGGCGATCAAAGCATCAAGCCAGGCGGCGCCTTCTGGGCTATAGGCGGCGGTGATCATAGCCGGGGCGAAAGCATTGGGAGAGATGCCGAATGCGCCCATTTTGGCGGCGAACTTGGCGCGCAAAGCTTCATCTGCGATGATCACATTGCCTGCGTGCACGCCTGCGAGATTGAAGGTTTTTGAGGCGGCTGTCATCATCACAAGGCGATCTTTGATCCCCTCAATCAGAGGCATTGGGATGTGCTTATGGCCGGGGAAAACCAGATCGTGGTGGATCTCGTCTGAGACGATCAGCAGATCATGTTTGCGTGCAAAGGCTGCGACGCCCTCGAGCTCTTCGCGGCTCCAGACTTGGCCGCCGGGATTGTGCGGCGAGCACAGGATGATCATCTTTTCGCGCCCAGTCAGCAGGCTTTCATAGGCGGCGAAATCCATCGTATAGCGCGCGCCATCCGCCACCAGCGGCAGCTCAACCACCTCGCGATTGGCCGTGCGGATTACCCGCGCAAAGGCATGATAAACAGGGGTAAACAGGATCACCCCATCGCCGGGATCCGTATAGGTATCAAGGCAAAGCCCGGTGCCATTGACCAGCCCATGGGTTGTAAAAATCCACTCGGGTTGCACTGTCCAGCCATGGCGATTTTGCATCCACCAACAGATCGCGGCACGAAAATTCGCATCATTGCCGAAGTAGCCATAGATGCCGTTCTTGGCGATCGCTTCAAGGGCGGTTTGCACAGGCGCAGGCGGGCGAAAATCCATGTCGGCGACCCACATTGGGATGCCTTCATCCGGCGAGACGCCATAGAGCTTTTCCATATGGTCCCATTTCGCCGAATGGGTTCCGATCCGGTTGATCACTTCATCAAAGTCTGGGGTGCTCATATCCGCCCTCCTGTCACATATTCCGCCACGCTAGCGCGAGGAATTCCAAGTGCAAGCCCCGTTGCAGAACGCGGCCCGATCGCCTACATCAACGGCCATGAGCATTCGTCCGATATTGATCCATCCCGATCCCCGCCTAAAGAAGGTTTGCGCGCCCATTGAGAGCGTGACCCCTGCGCTGCGCAAGCTTGCCGATGATATGTTGGAAACCATGTATGATGCGCCCGGCATTGGGCTTGCCGCGCCGCAAATCGGGGTGATGGATCGCCTTATTGTGATGGATTGCGTCAAAGAAGAAGGCGCGACGCCTGAACCGATGGCCCTGATCAACCCCGAGGTTGTTTGGTCGTCTGAGGAAATGAGCACCTATGACGAGGGCTGCCTTTCGATCCCCGAGCAATATGGCGAGGTCGAGCGGCCAGCGCTTGTTCGGGTGAAGTGGCTTGATCTGGATGGCAAGGCGCAGGAGGCGGAGTTTGATGCGCTTTGGGCGACCTGTGTTCAACACGAGATTGATCATCTCGACGGCAAGCTTTTCATTGATTATCTCTCCCCGATGAAGCGCCAGATGATCACCCGCAAGATGCAGAAGCTCAAGCGCGATTTGGCCCGCGCATGAGCGTGCGGCCCTGCCTTTCTTGGCCTGATAAACGGCTGCGTACCGCCGCCGAGCCTGTGACAGAAATCACCGATGAAATCCGCGCGATTTGGCGCGATATGGTTGATGTGATGGAGGCAATGCCCGGCGTTGGCCTTGGCGCGCCGCAAATTGGCGTGATGCTGCGGCTTGCGGTGGTGGATGCATCTGAGGCGCGCGGCGCGGCTGTTTTGATGGCCAATCCGGAGATTTTGCATGCTTCTGCCAAGCTGCGCCCGCATGAAGAAGCCTCGCCCAACCTGCCCGGGGTCTCTGCGCTGATCGAGCGGCCGCGCGCAGTATTGGTTCGATTCATGAATGCGGCGGGTGAGTTGGAAGAGCGCGATTTTGTGAGCCTTTGGGCGACCAGCGTTCAGCATCAGATCGATCATTTGAATGGCAAGATGTATTTTGATCATCTCAAGCCGGTGAAGCGGCAGATGCTTTTGAAAAAGGCCGAAAAGCTGCGAAAGAAGGGCTAGCGGGATGCGCATTATCTTCATGGGAACGCCGGATTTTTCCGTACCAGTGCTTGAGGCATTGGTCGGCGCGGGCCATGAGATTGCCGCCGTATATTGCCAGCCGCCGCGCCCTGCGGGCCGTGGCAAAAAGGAGCGGCCATCGCCCGTTCAGGCCCGCGCCGAGGCCTTGGGATTGCCGGTGCGCCATCCGCTAAATTTCAAGGATGCCGAAGAGCGGGCGCGGTTTGCTGCGCTTGAGGCGGATATCGCAGTCGTCGTCGCTTATGGGCTGATCTTGCCGCAAGACATCCTCGATGCGCCTGCGCGCGGTTGCCTCAATATTCACGCCTCTTTGCTGCCGCGATGGCGCGGGGCGGCGCCGATTCACCGCGCGATTATGGCGGGCGATGCGGATACGGGCGTTTGCATAATGCAGATGGAAGCCGGGCTTGATACGGGCCCGGTTTTGCGCCGCGCCAAGATTGCGATTGGCGCGCAGGAGACAACAGGCGCGCTGCATGATCGCCTATCGGCCCTTGGCGCAGCTGAGATCGTCGCGGCTTTGAGCCAGCTTGATGATCTTGTTGCCGAGCCGCAAAGTGAAGACGGCGTGACTTACGCCAAGAAGATCGACAAAGCCGAGGCGCGCATTGATTGGGCGCGCCCTGCCGAAGAAGTTGCGCGCCATATCAACGGTTTATCGCCCTTTCCCGGGGCTTGGGCGGATGCGGATGGCGCGCGGATCAAGATGTTGCAAGCGCGCGTTGTTGCGCAAAGCGGCGCGCCCGGCACGGTATTGAATGGGTTCACAATTGCTTGCGAAAGCGGCGCGGTCGAGATTTTGCGCGCACAACGCGAGGGCAAGCGGGCGATGGATAGCGAAGAGTTCCTTAAGGGGATTTCGCTCCCCCTTCGGCTCACGTAGCGCCGCTTTACGTGCCTTTCCAAGAGCGGCGTAAAGGGGCATACTGCGCCCATGCATATCGTATTTCTCATAATTATCGGTGCCGCTGCGGGCTTTCTGGCTACGCGGATGATGAAGCTTGAAACCAATGTGATCGCGACCGTTGCCATCGGCGTCTTTGGCGCATTGATTGGCGGGATCATCTTGCGGGTGCTGCTCGGTGTCTTCGCCTTTGGGGCGGGGTTCATTGGGGCAATACTGGGCGCAATGCTGCTGATCTGGATCTGGCGCACCTACCTTGGCGGCCAGAAATAGCTAGCGTTTAAACGGCGCCATGCCTGCCCGCGCCAGCTCATCTGCGCGCTCATTTTCCGGGTGGCCCGCGTGGCCCTTGACCCATTCCCAAGTAACATCATGGCGCGCTTGGGCATCATCCAATCGCTGCCACAGATCGACATTTTTCACCGGCTTCTTCGCGGCGGTTTTCCAGCCGTTTTTCTTCCAGCCGTGGATCCAGCCGCTCACCCCGTTTTTTACATAGGTGCTGTCGGTGACGATGGTGATATTTGAGGGGCGCTCAAGGGCCTCAAGCGCGTTGATCGCGGCCAAAAGCTCCATGCGATTGTTTGTCGTGTCGGCCTCGCCCCCCTGCAAATCGCGCTGCTTTACAATCGTCTCACCCTCGCGCGCGATCAGCAAAGCGCCCCAGCCGCCGGGGCCGGGATTGCCCGAACATGCCCCATCCGTATAGGCATAAAGTTCAGGCATCAGGAGGCCAGCTCACGCAAGATGCGGGGCACTTTGAATTCGATGTTTTCTTTAGCAGTTTCAACGACTTCCGTCTCAAATTCATAGCGCGCGTGAAAGGCGTCAATCACCTCGTTGATCAAGACTTCCGGCGCGCTTGCCCCTGCCGTAATTCCCACGGATTTCGCCCCCTCCAAAGCGCGCCAATCAATGTCAGCCGCCCGCTGAACCAATTGCGCATAAGCACAGCCCGCCGCCCGGCCAACCTCGACCAATCGCGCTGAATTCGAGGAGTTCGGCGCGCCAATTACCAAAAGCGCATCAATGCGCGGCGCAATCGCCTTTACCGCCTCTTGGCGATTGGTGGTGGCATAACAAATGTCTTCTTTATGCGGGCCAATGATGGCCGGAAACCGCGCCTGCAAAGCGGCCACAATTTCCGCCGTATCATCAACAGAAAGGGTGGTCTGGGTGATAAAAGCCAGCCGCTTTGGGTCGCGAATTTCAAGCGAGGCAACATCCGCCGCCGTCTCAACCAAAAGCACTTCGCCCTCGGGCAATTGCCCCATGGTGCCCACGGTTTCTGGATGGCCTTGATGCCCGATCATCACCATCTGAAGCCCGGCCTCGTGATGGCGCTCGGCCTCAATATGAACCTTGCTCACAAGTGGGCAGGTTGCATCAACAAACACCATTTCGCGCGCCGCCGCCGCCGCAGGCACAGCCTTCGGAACCCCGTGCGCTGAAAAAATTACCGGGCGGTCCTGCGGGCATTCATCGAGCTCCTCAACAAAGACCGCGCCCTTATCGCGCAGCTCGTCCACCACGTATTTGTTGTGCACAATCTCATGGCGCACATAAACCGGCGCGCCCCATTTCTCCAATGCCATCTCAACGATCTTAATCGCGCGATCAACACCAGCACAAAACCCGCGCGGTGCAGCAAGATAGAGGGTCAGATGTGGCTTGGTCATGGCGCGGCTCCTTTGCCCAAAGACCTAAAGTTCCCCCGGCGCGAGGTCCAGTCCCATTTGAGCGGCTCATTCACAGTTGTGCAAATATCCCCGCCGGAGGCACCTTGCAGATATCCAAAACGCAAAAAGCCGAGCGCCCAATCCGCCCGGCTTTTCACATCTCTTAACGTATCGCGGCCCCTCAAACAGAGCCACACAGCGCGTTATTCCGGCGCTGTTTCGCCCATTTCTTCGCCTTCTCGGGGCTCGCGCGGCGGGCGCCCGATCACATCGCGAAGCTCATCCAATTCGATGAAGTTATCCGCTTGGCGGCGCAGATCATCCGATATCATCGGCGGGTTTGAACGGATCGTCGAGACAACCGAAACCCGTACCCCTTTTCGCTGAATGCTCTCCAATAGCGGGCGAAAATCGCCATCGCCTGAGAAAAGCACGATATGATCGACATAGGGCGCAAGCTCCATGGCATCGACGGCAAGTTCGATATCCATATTGCCCTTAACCTTCCGGCGGCCCTGAGCATCGGTGTATTCTTTGGCCGATTTGGTCACCATGGTGAAACCGTTGTAATTCAGCCAATCGACCAATGGGCGGATCGGAGAATAGTCATCGTTTTCAAGCAGAGCAGTGTAGTAAAAAGCGCGTAACAGCTTGCCGCGGCGTAAAAATTCCTGGCGTAGCAGTTTATAATCGATGTCAAATCCAAGCGCTTTCGCGGCGGCATAAAGATTCGATCCATCGATGAACAGCGCAAGCCGTTCGTCTCGGTAGAACATAAAATTTCCTTCCTTAATGCGCTTCACCAATGGCTTACATGAGTGGTAGTTTTAAAATATGCACCGGCGAAACGAGTGCCAAAATAGAGGAATGTTGCGATGTCGCAAGGTCAGAGTGGCGCAAAATTGTGTCAGCACGCGCTGATCGCAATGGGGGCGAATATCCGCTCAACCGCCGGAACACCTGTGCAAACGATTGCCGCGGCTATTGAGATGCTGCGCGCGGGGGGAATGGTTGTTGATAGTGTCAGCCCGTTTTACGCAACACCCTGCATACCGGCCGGGGCGGGCCCGGATTATGTTAACGGGGCAATGCGTATCCAGACGGATATGGGGCCAGAGGCGCTTTTGGCACAGTTGCATGCGGTTGAGGCGGCTTTTGGGCGGGTGCGCGCAGCGCGGTGGCAGGCGCGCGAACTTGATCTTGATTTGATCGCTTATGGGGATACGATCCGCCCGGATGCACAAACATGGCAGCACTGGGCTGATTTGCCCTTTGAAGAACAGGCGCGAAGGGCGCCAGAGGCGCTTATCCTGCCCCATCCGCGCCTGGTGGAGCGCGCCTTTGTTGTGATTCCCCTGGCCCAGATCGCGCCGGATTGGATCCATCCGATTTTGGGCAAAACTTTGCGCGAATTGGCCGATGCTTTGCCGATCAGTGAGAAAAACGCGCTCAAACTGTTGGATCCTGCAAAAACATAGGGGAAATCAGGCCAATGGGCGCTTGTCAAACGGGGCCATTGGGCCTACATAACGCCCTTCAAACACTCCCTTGCAAGGATCAAAGAGCACATGGCCCGCGTTACGGTTGAAGATTGCGTCGATAAAGTTCCTAACCGCTTTGAGCTGGTAATGCTTGCGTCGCATCGTGCGCGCGAGATTGCGGCAGGCGGTGCGCTGACGGTTGAGCGCGACAATGATAAAAACCCGGTTGTGAGCCTGCGCGAGATTGCAGAAGAAACACAAAGCGCAGACGCCCTGCGCGAGCGGATGATCGAGAGCCATCAAACGCAGATCGAAGTTGATGAGCCCGAGGAAGATGCGATGGCCCTGCTTATGGGGGCTGAGTCTGATAAACCTGCCGAAGACGATATGTCTGAAGAGAAGCTTTTGCGCGCCCTAATGGAAGCGCAAGGCCAGCAATAATCGGGCGTTACGCCCCATCAAGAGTGCGGACCAGATGATCGACGTCGAAGACCTGATCGCGCTGGTCCGCACCTACAATCCCAAAACAAATGCCGATCTGATCCGCGCCGCCTATGTTTACGGCGCGCAGATGCATGAGGGGCAGTTCCGCCATTCCGGCGAGCCCTATTTTACCCATCCCGTTGCTGTCGCGGCGATCCTTTCCGAGCAGCAGCTTGATGACGCGACGATCATCACGGCCCTGTTGCACGACACGATCGAAGATACAGGCAGCACCTATTCCGAGCTTGAGGCCCGCTTTGGGCGCGATGTGGCCGAATTGGTTGATGGGGTTACCAAGCTGACCAACCTTCAGCTTTCCAGCTCAGAGACCAAACAGGCCGAGAATTTCCGCAAGCTCTTTATGGCGATGTCAAAAGACCTGCGGGTGATTTTGGTTAAGCTTGCAGATCGCCTTCACAACATGCGCACGATCAAATCAATGCGCCCTGATAAGCAGGTCCAAAAGGCCCGCGAAACCATGGATATTTTTGCCCCTTTGGCCGGGCGCATGGGGATGCAATGGATGCGCGAAGAGCTAGAGGATCTGGCGTTTCGTGTGCTCAATCCAGATGGGCGCAACTCGATCATGCGCCGCTTTATCACGCTTCAGCGCGAAACCGGCGATGTGATCCAGAAGATTACCCATGATATCCGCCATGAGCTCAAAGAAGGCGGGATCGAAGCCGAGGTGCTTGGGCGGGCGAAAAAACCCTATTCCATCTGGCGCAAGATGGAAGAGAAAGGCATGAGTTTCTCGCGCCTTTCGGATATTTACGGCTTTCGGATTATCACAACAACTGAGGCCGATTGTTACCGGGTTTTGGGCGCGATCCATCAACGTTGGCGCGCGGTTCCCGGCCGCTTTAAAGATTACATCAGCCAGCCCAAAACCAACGGATATCGCTCCATTCACACAACCGTTTCAGGGCGTGATGGCAAGCGGGTTGAGGTGCAAATCCGCACCCGTCAGATGCATGAAGTTGCCGAGGCCGGGGTTGCGGCGCATTGGTCGTATCGCGATGGTGTTCGTGCGCAAAACCCCTTTGCTGTTGATCCGGCCAAGTGGATCGCGAGCCTGACAGAGCGGTTTGAGAATGCCGAGGATCATGACGAATTCCTCGAGCATGTGAAGCTTGAGATGTACGCCGATCAGGTCTTTTGTTTCACGCCCAAAGGGGATGTTGTCAAACTGCCCAAGGGCGCAACGCCGCTGGATTATGCCTATTCAATCCACACGCGGATTGGCGATAGCTGCGTTGGCGCCAAGGTGGATGGCATCCGCGTGCCGCTTTGGACCCGGCTGAAGAATGGCCAGTCGGTTGAGATCATGACAGCCGAGGGCCAGACCCCGCAAACCACATGGATTGATATCGTTGTGACCGGGCGCGCCAAGGCTGCGATCCGCCGCTCGTTGCGCGAAGAAAACCGCGGGCGTTTTATCAAGCTTGGCCGGGAATTGGCGCGTGTGGCCTTTGAGCATGTAGGCAAGAAAGCCACCGAAAAAGCGCTGGCCACTGGCGCACGTCAGCTGTCTATCCCTTCCGTCGATGAGCTTTTGGCGCGCCTTGGCTCTGCCGAACTTGGGGCGCGCGAAATTGTTGGGGCGCTTTATCCCGAGCTGATCACGCAGGGTGATGTTGTTGATGAAAAGCGGGCCGTTTTGGGGCTTTCGCCGGATCAGACATTTGAGCGCGCGCAATGTTGCCAGGCTTGCCCGGGCGAGCGGATCGTAGGGATTACCTATCGCGGCAAAGGGGTTGTTGTTCACGCGATTGATTGCCCGGTATTGGAAGAGCTGGAAGACGAGCCCGATCGCTGGGTTGATCTGCAATGGCATTCGGGGCCGCATGGGGCGGTTCATAATGTGTCGCTCATCGTTGTGATCCGAAATGATGCAGGTGTTTTGGGGCGGATTTGCACTTTGATCGGTGAGCAGAAGGCAAATATCTCGGATTTGTACTTCTTGGATCGCAAACCAGATTTTTATCGCCTACTGATTGACGTAGATTTACGGGATGTTGAACATCTGCATGCAGTAATGCTGGCACTGGAAGCAGAAAGCGATGTTGCGGAGATTTTACGCCATCGCGATTTGGCGCGCCGCCCGCAAGGGCCGCAGCCTTCGATTTAGCGGCTTGGGTGGCTGCTGAGGCGTTCTAAAAGCAGCCAAATTGTGCCCGGGGTGGGCGCGGTTTGGCCTTGATAAAAGAGGGACATGCCTTAACTGGCATAGGAGTGAGGGCGCATTTTGCGCGGTAGGTAAATGGTGTTTAAACGCCGAAACAAGCTGACTTTTTTACAGACGCTTGCGCAAGCCATTTGGCCGCGTGGCGGCTGGGGCCGTGCGTTTCACTACATGCGCCACCGGATGCGCCGCCTGCCAGACACGCCACATAAAATTGCGCGCGGCGTTTTTGCCGGCGTTTTGACAGTGTTCACCCCGTTTTTTGGGCTGCATTTTCTGATTGCTGCTCTGCTTGCGCGGGTGATGCGCGGGAATATCGTTGCGGCGCTTTTGGCCACCTTCGTTGGCAATCCGCTAACATATGTGCCCATCGGGATGATCTCGATGAAGACGGGGCATTTGCTTTTGGGAACGCGCTTTGATCCCAATGCGCATCATTCCATCGTTGGGAAATTCTTCGCTGCGGCAGAGGATTTGCGGACCAATGCTTTGGCGTTGTTCACCGATGCGGATGCAAATTGGGTCGCTTTGGGGCAGTTCTGGCATGAGGTTTTCTTGCCCTATCTGATTGGCGGATTGGTGCCGGGTGTCATTCTGGGGCTGGTTGGATATTACCTTACCTTGCCGCTTATTCTGGCCTATCAAAAACGCCGCAAGGGCCGGCTTAAGGCCAAGTTTGAAGAGCTGCGCGCGCGGGCTGCTGCCAAGAAAGCTGCCAAAGCCGAAGCTCAAAGCGCCACGCAAGAGCCAAGCGATTTGGTTCAAGATGCGCCTGTGCAGGACACAAATCCAACCCATGATGATCAAGCGGCCTAGCCATCACAGGATTTCATTTGGGAAGGTGAAAATCGGGGTGTTTGCCGGGCGCGCGAGGCGCTAACCTGATGCACAACTGAGTTTTGAAATGGATGTCATCATGCCGCCCATCCCCCCTCTTGGCCCGCTTCGCCTTGGCGTTAATATTGATCACGTTGCCACTGTGCGCAATGCGCGCGGTTCGGCCTATCCTGATCCTTTGCGCGCCGCCAAGATCGCACAGGAAGCTGGTGCGGATGGTATCACCGCCCATTTGCGCGAAGATCGCCGCCATATTTCGGACGCCGATATCGAGGGGCTGATGGAGGTTCTGAGCGTTCCGCTGAATTTCGAGATGGCGGCAACGGATGAGATGCAAGCGATTGCGCTGCGCCATAAGCCTCATGCCGTTTGCCTAGTTCCCGAAAAGCGCGAAGAGCGCACGACCGAGGGCGGGCTTGAGGTTGCACGCGAGGAAAACCGGCTTGCGCATTTTATCGCGCCGCTTGCGGATGCGGGCTGCCGGGTTTCGATTTTTATCGCAGCAGACGCGCCGCAGATCGAGGCAGCAGCGCGCATTGGGGCGGCTGTGGTCGAGCTGCATACAGGCGCCTATTGCGATCATCACGCCGAGGGCGATTTCGCCGCGCGCGATGCTGAATTGATCCGCTTGGGTGAGATGGCGTCTTTTGCGCATTCGCTCGGGCTTGAGGTTCATGCAGGCCATGGGCTGACCTATGATACCGTCGCGCCTGTTGCCGCTTTCCCTGAGGTTCAGGAGCTGAATATCGGGCACTTCTTGATCGGCGAGGCGATCTTCCTTGGGCTTGCGCCCGCGATCCAGGAAATGCGCCGCCTGATGGATGGGGCGCGGGCATGAGGGGTTTGGCGCTAACAATAGGGCTTTGTGTGCTTGGTTTTCCGGCCATTGCGCAAAGCCTTTCGGATTGCGATTGGAATGCGCGGGCGGATGCGATCATGGAGCCCTGGGAAGAGAATACACGGACCTATGCAGGCGAGCGGGTGCGCATAGCACTGCTCGATTTGATAGAGCCCGCGGCCGCCCCGTTTCACCTTTTGCTGATCTCGCCGCCCTTTGATGAGCTTGGCGCGCGGCAATGCAAGGTGATCAGCTTTGCGGGCAATACCGGCTTTGCCTCGGTGAAGTTTCAGCAGATCGAAAGCGCTTATGATCCGTCCATTGGCCTTACGCTTGGCCTGCCGGTAAGTGCGCCAAATGCGGATGGCGGGATGGGCGACCCGATGAGGCTGGCGATCACGCTCAACCAATCGACCGGGGATATCGCGCTTGATATGGCCCCGGGATTGCAAGAATAGGCCGCACGTATGATCCTTGGCATTGGCACCGATTTGGCAAATATTGAGCGGATCGAAGCGACGCTTGAGCGCTTTGGTGATCGCTTTCGCAACCGGGTTTTTACTGAGATCGAGCAGGCCAAAGCTGAGCGGCGAAAGGATGTTGCCGGGACATATGCCAAGCGATGGGCAGCCAAAGAGGCCTGTTCCAAGGCGCTGGGCACTGGCCTGCGCATGGGCATCGCCTGGAAGGACATGGCTGTCAGCAATTTGCAAACTGGCCAGCCCGTTATGCAGCTTTCCGGCTGGGCCGCAGAGCGCCTCAAAGAGATGACACCAAGCGGCCATAGCGCCATCGTGCATGTCACGCTCACGGATGATCACCCCTGGGCGCAGGCCTTTGTTGTTATCGAGGCGCGGCCCGATCCGGCAAGCCCGTAATAAGCCGCCAAAACCCGCCATTTCTTAAGGAAAACCCCGCAATCGCTTGACAGCGGGGGGGCTGCTGCGCATGTAGCTGAGAGAGTTGGGAAGCAAAGGCGGATATTCATGGCGGATTTCAAAGAAGGTGTGATCGAGCTGGTTAAAACGATCGTTTATGCGTTGCTGATTGCTGGCGTGTTTCGGTCGCTTTTCTTTCAGCCCTTCTGGATTCCAACCGGATCGATGAAAGACACTCTGCTAATTGGCGATTTTCTGTTTGTGAACAAAATGTCTTATGGCTATTCGCGCTATTCCTGCCCCTTTGCGATCTGCCCGATTTCGGGGCGCATTCTTGGCTCTGATCCTGAGCGCGGCGATGTGATTGTGTTTCGCCATCCGTCAACGGGCGAGGATTATGTAAAGCGCTTGATCGGCCTGCCGGGCGACGACATTCAAGTGACCGATGGCATCCTGTCGATCAACGGCACTGTTGCCCCGCAAGAGGCGAACGGCATCTTTAGCGAGGTGTTTGAGCGCCAAGGCTCTGCTGGAACGACGCCGAAATGTAATCGCGCTGTTGGTGCGGGCGGCGAGTGCCTCAAAGAGCGCTACATCGAAACGTTGCCCAACGGGGTGAAGCATTCGGTGCTAAACGCGGGCATCTCTGAGCTTGATAACAAAGGGATTTTCACTGTGCCTGCGGGGCAGTATTTTTTCATGGGCGACAATCGCGATAACTCGACAGATAGCCGTGTGGCGCGGCCAAATGGGGTTGGCTTTGTGCCGGAGAAATATCTTCTTGGCCGGGTGGATCGGGTGATTTTCTCGGCTGAGGGGCGTTCGCTTCTGGCCTTTTGGACATGGCGCAAAGATCGCTTCTTTAAGGCGGTTCAATGAACTGTTTCTTGATATTCCGGTGCGCGGCGTGAGGGCTTTTTGATGAAGCTTGCTGCGGACCTTTCTGAATTTCAAACCCGTCTGGGGCATCACTTTTCAGACCCTGAATTGCTGGTGCGCGCGGTCACGCATTCCTCGCTTTCTACAACCACCCGCCCAGACAATCAGCGGCTCGAATTTCTCGGCGATCGGGTGCTTGGGCTGGTGATGTCTGAGGCGTTGTTTCAGGCGGATACGGGCGCGTCTGAAGGCCAGCTTGCGCCGCGATTTAATGCTTTGGTGCGCAAGGAAACCTGCGCGGCGATTGCGCGCGAGATCGAGCTTGGCACAGTGCTGAAATTGGGCCGCTCAGAGATGCTCTCTGGTGGGCGGCGCAAAGAGGCGCTGCTTGGGGATGCGATGGAAGCGGTGATTGCTGCGATCTATCTTGATGGTGGGTTTGAGGCGGCACGCGGCGTTATTCTGGCGCTTTGGGCCAAGCGGATTGAGAGCGTCGCAGAGGATGCGCGCGATCCAAAAACCGCCCTGCAAGAATGGGCGCAAGCCCGCCGACAAAGCCCGCCAACTTATGTCGAGATTGCCCGCGAGGGCCCCGATCACGCCCCGATATTCACGATAGAGGCGCGCCTGCAAACGGGCGAAGCCGAAGCCGCAAAAGCGCCCTCAAAGCGCCAAGCAGAGCAAGCCGCCGCGCGCGCATTGCTCAAACGAATGGAGTCCCAATGATGGGCGAAGACATGATGGCCGATACAGGCAAAACGCGCGCCGGATTTGTTGCGCTGATTGGCGAGCCGAACGCGGGCAAATCGACGCTGCTCAACCGGATGGTTGGCGCGAAGGTTTCGATCGTAACCCACAAGGTTCAAACAACGCGGGCGCGCATTCGCGGCGTTGCGATTGAGGGCGAGACCCAGATCGTTTTCGTCGATACGCCGGGCCTGTTTGCGCCGCGCCGCCGGCTGGATCGCGCGATGGTGGCGGCCGCTTGGGGCGGGGCAGCGGATGCGGATATTGTTGTTTTGATGATCGAGGCGCATCGCGGTATTACACCGGGCGTGCGTGCGATTTTGGAAGCCTTGGCCGAGCGCACAACTGGGCGCCCTGTTGCCCTTGCGATCAACAAAATTGATCGGGTGAAGGCGGATATTCTGCTAAAGCTTACCGAAGAAATGAACGCCGCCTTCCCGTTTGAAAAGACCTTTATGATATCGGCCGAGAAGGGCCACGGCGTTGATGATCTTAAGGCGTGGTTGGCGCAAAGCCTGCCGATGGGCCCATGGCTTTACCCCGAGGATCAGATTGCCGATCTGCCCGTGCGGATGATCGCCGCCGAAGTGACTCGCGAAAAGCTGACCCTGCGCCTTCATCAAGAGCTGCCCTATCAGCTAACGGTTGAGACGGAAAAATGGGAAGAGCGCAAAGATGGCTCGGCCAAGATTGATCAGATCATCTATGTGATGCGCGACGGCCATAAGGGCATTTTGCTTGGTAAAAAAGGCGAGACGATCAAAGCGGTTGGCAAGGCTGCGCGCGAAGATCTTGAAGAGTTTTTGGGCCGCAAGGTGCATCTTTTCTTGCAGGTTAAAGTGCGCCCCAACTGGCTTGAAGAGGCTGAGCGTTACGGCGAAATGGGGCTCGATTTTCGCGACGGCAACAGCTGATGCGGCTCACGTCGGATATGTGGGTTTCGGCCTATTTAGCCCGGCTTCGGCTTGCGGATATTCCGGCGTTTGTAACGGCCAAGGGCGATCCGACAGCCGGCGCTGTGATTGTTAAATCCAACCCTTTGGATGGTTCCGCCAAGGCCTTTGTTCGGGCCTTTGATTTGGCCTCCAACAAGCGGCGCTGGGATCTTTTGGCCGAAGGGGATGATGCAGACGTCGAGGCCGCATTGGCCCGGCAGCGCGGCTTTGATCCTGATCTTTGGGTGATCGAGGTTGAGGATCGCGAGGGGCGCACTTTGCTCGATCAGCCGGGGTTGAGCGAGTAGCGGATTAGCTGTTGTCGTTCACAACGCGCATCAGGTATTCGCCGTAGCCGGATTTGGCAAAAAGGGCGGCGCGGTTTGTTAGCTGTTCGAGCGTGATCCAGCCCAGATCAAAGGCGATCTCATCGGGTGATCCAACAAGCAGGCCTTGGCGCATTTCCAGCGTGCGCACGAAATTGCCAGCGTCGAGCAAGCTCGCATGGGTGCCTGTATCAAGCCAAGCATAGCCACGCCCCATTTGCTCAACATTGAGCGCGCCTTCATCCAGATAGGTTTGCAAAAGCGAGGTGATTTCCAGCTCGCCGCGCGGCGATGGTTTGAGGGTTTTGGCGCGGGCGGGGGCATCACCATCAAGGAAATAGAGCCCGGTAACGGCATAGTTTGAGGGCGGGGTTTCTGGCTTTTCGACGATCTCGCGGGCAAGCCCATCGGGGCCGAAATCAACAACGCCGTAGCGCTCCGGATCAAGAACGCGGTAGCCAAAGACGGTTCCGCCGGAAGGTTTGGCATCGGCGGCAGCAAGCACTTCGGGGAGGCCGTGACCAAAGAAGATATTATCGCCCAGCACCATTGCAGAAGGCGCGCCATCAAGGAAATCCTCGGCCAGGATATAGGCTTGGGAAAGGCCTTCTGGCGCGGGCTGAATGATATAGGTAAGCGAGATGCCCCAAGCCGAACCATCCCCCAAGAGGCGCTGAAATTGGCTTTGATCTTCGGGGGTTGTGATGATCGCGATCTCGCGGATACCGGCGAGCATGAGCACGGTGAGCGGGTAGTAGATCATCGGTTTGTCATAGAGCGGGAGCAGCTGTTTTGAAACGCCCATGGTGATCGGGTAAAGCCGGGTTCCTGAGCCGCCAGCGAGGATGATCCCTTTGCGAGGTTTTGCATTTGTCATGGCTTAGGTCTCACTCGTTATGGTGGCGATCAAGGCAGGCAGGGAGGCGCGCCAATCGGGGCGTTTTATGCCGAAGGCTGTTTGGAGCGCGCTGCAATCCATGCGGGAATTGAGCGGGCGCGAAGCCGGCGTTGGGTAATCTTCGCTTGGGATGCCGTGGACTTTTGTTTTGAGGTTTGCCGCCTCAAAGATGGCGCGGGCGAAATCGGCCCAGCTGACATCGGGCGCGCCGGAAAAATGATAGATACCGCTTTTTTCGGGCGCGGTTTTGAGCGCTTGGGCGATGGTCAGGCAGGCTTGGGCGATGGCGTGCGCTGGCGTTGGCCCGCCGATTTGATCGTTTACGATATTAAGGCTGTCGCGGGTGGCGCCGAGGCGCAGCATGGTGCGCAGGAAGTTGTTGCCCGTGCTGGAGTAAACCCAGCTTGTGCGCAGGATGGCATAGGTTCCGCCCGCCGCGCGCACGCCGCTTTCGCCTGCTTCTTTTGAGCGGCCATAGGCATTGATCGGGGCGGTTTTGGCCGTTGTTGCGAAGGGCGCGCTGCCTTGCCCATCGAGCACATAATCGGTCGAGATATGCACCAAGGGCGCGCCAATTTCAGCACAGGCGCGGGCCATCATGGTTGGCGCGTGGACGTTGATGATCGTGGCATTTTGCTCATCCTCTTCGGCCGCATCAACGGCTGTATAGGCCGCAGCATTGATCACCGCAGAGGGGGCCATTTGGCGGATCACATCGGCGCAGGCGCGTGGATCGCTTAGATCAACCGTATCACGGCCAAGGGCGATGGCATCAGGGGCAAGGGCGCGCAATTCGCGGGCGACTTGGCCGGTTTCTCCAAAGATCAACAGGGGCATTATGCGCCTTTCCCGAGGCGTTCACCAACACCTGTGCGGTTTTGCAGCGCTTGCCACCAAGCCTCGTTTTCCAGATACCACGCAACGGTTTGCATCAGCCCCTCTTGCAGGCCAATGCTTGGCGCCCAGCCCAGCTCATCTTTGATGCGGCTGGCGTTGATCGCATAACGCGCATCATGGCCGGGGCGGTCTTGAACATGGGTGATCAGATCGCGGTAGGGCCGCGCGGCGGGGCGCAAGCGATCGAGCGCGGCGCAGATCATCTCGACGATATCAATGTTGCGCGCCTCTGCATTGCCGCCGATGCAATAGGTCCGCCCGTTGAGCCCGTCTTGCAGAACGGTAAGGAGGGCTGTTGCGTGATCCTCAACATAGAGCCAATCGCGCACATTTTCGCCTTTGCCATAGATCGGGATCGGCTTGCCCGCCAAAGCATTGAGGATCACAACGGGGATTAGCTTTTCGGGGAACTGATAGGGGCCGTAATTGTTGGAGCAATTGGAGATCACAATGGGCAGCCCATAGGTTTCGCCCCAAGCGCGCACGAGGTGATCTGAGCTCGCTTTGGAAGATGAGTAGGGCGAGTTCGGGCGATAGGGGGTTTCCTCTTCGAACTGGCCGGTTGGGCCCAGCGTGCCAAAGACTTCATCCGTTGAAATATGGTGAAAACGAAAGCCTTTCGGCTTGCCTTCCGCCATCCAGAAAGCGCGCGCGGCTTCCAGCATGTGGTAGGTGCCAAGGACGTTGGTTTCAACAAAATCCGCCGGGCTATCAATCGAGCGATCCACATGGCTTTCGGCCGCCAGATGCATCACCGCATCCGGGCGATGCGCAGCGAAAATGCGCGCAAGGGCTTGGGGATCGCGGATATCGGCCTGTTCAAACGCGTAGTTGGGATGTTGTGCCACGGAGGCGATATTCTCAAGGCAGGCCGCATAGGTCAGTGCATCAAGATTGACGATTTCGTGGCCCTGCGCAATCGCTTGGCGCACAACAGCAGAGCCGATAAAACCTGCGCCTCCAGTGACTAGAATTTTCATCGCGTGGCCTCATAGGTAAAGGGCGAAGGCGCTTGGCTTAAATGTGGTGCTGCACTGTCTTTGGCAGAGAGGATTGGCGCGCCGGTGAGGCCCCAATCAATGCCGATTTCCGGATCGTCCCAGCGAATGCCACCATCGGCTTCGGGGGCGTAATGCGTGGTACATTTATAGGCGATTTCGGTGTTGGGGGCGCGGGTGACAAAGCCGTGAAGAAAGCCTGCGGGGATCAGCAATTGTTGGCCGGTTTGGGGCGAAAGCTCGATCCCGAACCATTGGCCGAATGTGGGCGATCCGGCGCGGTAATCCACCGCGACATCAAACAAAAGCCCCTGCACGCATCGGACGAGCTTGGCCTGCGCAAAGGGGGGCGCCTGGTAATGCAACCCGCGCAATGTGCCTGTGTCGGCGGATAGGGAATGATTGTCTTGGACGAATTCAATATCAAGGCCAGCGGCGGCCATGGTCGCTTTGTTCCAGCTCTCGGAAAACCAGCCGCGCGCATCGCCGTGGCGCTTTGGCGTGAGGATAAGGACACCGGGTAACGGGGTTTGGTCAACTTGCAAAATCATTCCTTTCGGCAGGCTTGGCGTTAGCTACTACAGTTTTTAGCAGAGGGTAAAGGGAGGGTCGCACTGGCAACTTGCGCAAGCGCTTGTTGGGGCGGATAGTGCGGCCATGGAATGGCGGGATCAAGGGGCGGTGCTGAGTGTGCGGCGGCATGGGGAGACTTCGGCGATTGTCGAGGTGTTCACAGCCGCGCATGGGCGGCACGCAGGGGTTGTGCGGGGCGGGGTCTCGCGCAAGCTTGCGCCTATATTGCAGCCCGGCGCGCAGATTGATGTGACGTGGCGGGCGCGATTGGACGAACATTTGGGCGCCTTTACGGTAGAGCCGATCCGCTCGCGTGCGGCGGCGATTATGGCGGATCGGGGCGCTTTGGCGGCGCTGAATGCCGTGACTGGGTTGCTGGCCTTTTCCCTGCCAGAGCGCGAGCCGCACCCGTTTCTTTATCGCAGCTCTTTGGCGCTTCTCGATCTGTTGGGGCATTCGCCGGATTGGCCCGTTGCTTACTTGCAGTGGGAGCTTTCGATGCTCGAAGAGCTTGGCTTTGGGCTTGATCTTTCGTCTTGCGCTGTGACGGGCAGCCGCGATGATTTGGCCTATGTCAGCCCGCGCACGGGGCGCGCTGTTTCGGCAGAGGCGGCGGGGGATTGGGCGGATCGGCTTTTGCCTTTGCCGATGTGTTTGCTCGGGCAATCGCCCCTTGATATGGCGGAAATCCGCGAAGGGATGCGCACCACGGGGCATTTCCTCAATCGGCTCGCAGCCGAGATGGGCAATCGCCCCTTGCCTGGCGTGCGCCAGAGGCTTTTGGATGTTTTGGCCAAGAGTGCGCAACCGTAAGTAAAAAAAGGCGGCCCCGTTTCCAGAGCCGCCCTTTTATCTATTTGAAAGCTCGTTTCAGGCCAGCAAACGGCGCGCAATCACTTGGGCTTGGATTTCGCCTGCGCCCTCAAAGATATTGAGAATACGCGCATCGCAAAGGATGCGGCTGATCTGATATTCCAGCGCAAAGCCGTTGCCACCATGGATTTGCAGCGCATTATCCGCCGCCGCCCAAGCGACGCGCGCCCCAAGCAGCTTGGCCATGCCTGCCTCAAGATCGCAGCGCTGATCGTGATCCTTTTGCCAAGCGGAATAATAGGTCAGCTGGCGGGCAACCATGATCTCAACCGCCATCATCGCAAGCTTGTCAGAGACGCGCGGGAAGTTGATCAGCGATTTGCCGAATTGCTTGCGATCGATTGCGTATTGCATCCCAACCTCAAGCGCATTTTGGGCAACGCCAATGGCGCGGGCGGCTGTCTGGATGCGGGCGCTCTCAAAGGTCTGCATCAGCTGTTTGAAGCCTTGGCCCTCAACCCCGCCAAGCAGGTTCTCGCCTTTGATTTTGAAGCCATCAAAGCCAAGCTCAAATTCCTTCATGCCGCGATAGCCAAGCACTTCGATTTCGCCGCCTGTCATGCCCGGTGTCGGGAAGGGATTGGCATCATCACCGCGCTCTTTTTCCGCGAGAAACATCGAGAGGCCTTTGTAATCCGACGTCTCTGAATCGGTGCGCACGAGCATGGTCATCACATCGGCGCGGGCTGCGTGGGTGATCCATGTTTTGTTGCCGGTGACCTCGTAATCATCGCCAACTTTCACCGCGCGGGTGCGCAAAGAGCCCAGATCAGAGCCTGTGTTTGGCTCGGTGAAAACGGCTGTTGGCAGGATTTCGGCAGAGGCAATTTTGGGCAGCCAATGGGCCTTTTGTTCATCCGTTCCGCCACAAAGGATCAGCTCGGCCGCGATCTCGGAGCGCGTGCCCAAGGAGCCAACACCAATATAGCCGCGCGAGAGCTCTTCCGAGACCACACACATCGAAGCCTTAGACATGCCAAAGCCGCCGTATTCCTCAGGAATGGTCAGGCCAAACACGCCGAGCTCGCCCATTTCCTCAAGGATATCCATCGGGATGTAATCATCTTTGAGATGCCACTCATGGGCATTTGGAACAACGCGATCATCGGCAAAGCGGCGGAACTGCGCGCGGATCATTTCGAGCTCTTCATCAAGGCCGGTGGCGCCGAAAGTGGCGTGGCCCTGATTTTCTTGCATCAGCGCAACAAGGCGGGCGCGGGCCGCAGGGCTATTGCCGCTTTCGCTCAAAGTGGCGGCCGCGCCGCTCATCAAGGTTTGCGTGTCCGATTGGCTGAGCCCCATGTTTTGCAGGCGGGCGATCTCGCCTTGGTTCATCGGGATGCCGCCGGCGATCTGCATCAGATATTCGCCAAATGAAATTTGCAGGATCAGCGCTTCCATCTCGCCAAAACGGCCCTCATTTTCAAGCTTGCGCGCCCAAGCATGCATCTGGCGCAGCGCTTCAACATAAGTGGCAAGCCAAGCATATCCATGGGTTGCGGATTGTTCTTGCTCGATAAGGGCCGCAGATACCTTTTCGCCATCAACAACACGGGCGCGCACAGATTGGCGGGCCTTTTCGAGCAAGGATTCAACGGGGGCAATCGCCGTCTCTGTAAGGGAAAGCAGATCTGCAAGAAGCGGGCTTGTCATGGCGGTATCCTGTCTGTCGTCGGCGGTTTATCTGATGGCTTTAGAGTCAGTCTGACATATTTTGTTTGCAGGTGCAGCGCAATTATAATTCGTCTTTTTCATAGCGCGCGCACGAAAAGAACCTTGCGGAATTTCGCTGCATTGTGCGCTTGGCTCGCGTAGAGATGGGGCAAATCAGCTTAGGAGCCAGCAAATGGGCGCAAATGTCGCACAGATCGTCGCGCAAACAGAGCCGCATATCATCGCGCTTGTAATCATGACGGCCCTTATCGCGGGCTTTGTAAAAGGCGCGGTGGGATTCGCGCTGCCGATGATCATGATTTCAGTGATGGGCTCGTTTCTTTCGCCCGAGCTGGCCTTGGCCGCGCTGATCGTTCCAACAGTGCTTGCAAATCTCTGGCAAGCTTCACGCGGCGGTGTTTCCGGGGCGATTTTGGCGCTGCGTGAATTCTGGCTCTATATCGTTATGCTTTTGGCACTGATCGCGATTTCGGCGCGGCTGGTGATCTTGTTGCCAGATCAGATCATCTTCTTGATCCTTGGCATACCCGTTGCGCTCTTTTCAATCATGCAGCTTGCAGGCTGGCGCTTTCATATCCCGCCGTCTCGCCGCCGCTTGGCGGATCTGACGCTTGGTGCAGCTTCTGGATTTGTTGGCGGGATATCCGGTGTCTGGGGGCCGCTCACAGTGGCTTATCTTACCGCGCTCGACACGCCAAAAAAGGTACAGGTACAAGCGATTGGTGTGATCTTTGCCTCTGGCGCGGTCATGCTCTTTTTCGCGCATATTGTATCGGGGGTTTTAACCGGGCCGCGGCTTGGGCTTTCCGTGGCGATGATCGTGCCTGTTCTTGCGGGGATGGCGCTTGGAATTATGGTTCAGGATCGCCTTGATCAGGAAAAGTTTCGCCGCGCAACGCTTGCTGTTTTGGTTTTGGCTGGGCTGAACTTGGTGCGCCGGGGATTGATGGGCTAAGCGCCTGACTTTTTCTTGGCACAAATACTCAAAACCCGGCGCTCGCGGCAGGCGTTGTCTTTGAGTATTTAATCCAAGAAAAAGTGGGCTATCCAATAAAAAAGGCCGGGTGCAATGACCCGGCCTTATACAAGATTTGAATGGTTTAGCTGATCGCGGCGGCTTTCACATCATCGTCGATATAGGCGATGTATTGCTCGAAGTTCTCCGCAAACATGCCAACAAGCTTTTTGGCTTGGACATCATAGGCGTCTTTATCGGCCCATGTGCGGCGCGGATCGAGCAGCACATCGGCAACACCAGGAACAGAGACAGGAACCTCAAAGCCGAAGTTCGGATCTTTGCGGTATTCCGCTTCGTTGAGCGAGCCATCAAGGGCCGCGCTGAGGAGCGAGCGGGTTGCGCGGATCGGCATGCGTGAGCCAGTGCCATAGGCGCCGCCTGTCCAGCCTGTGTTGACCAGCCAGCAAGTTGCGCCGTGGCTCGCGATTTTTTCGCGCAGCAGGTTGCCATAGGCTTCTGGGCGGCGCGGCATGAAGGGGGCGCCAAAACAGGTTGAGAATGTCGGTTCTGGTTCGGTCACGCCGCGCTCTGTTCCGGCGACTTTCGAAGTAAAGCCGGAGAGGAAGTGATACATTGCTTGCGCTGGTGTGAGGCGCGAGATCGGGGGGAGGACGCCGAAAGCATCGCATGTGAGCATGACGATGTTTTTCGGATGCCCGCCAAGCGAGTTTTCCGAGGCGTTCGAGATATAGTGAAGCGGATAGGCGCAGCGCATATTTGCGGTGAGGCTGTCGTCTTCAAAATCCAGATCAAGCGTATCTTCGTCAAAGACCATGTTCTCGATCACGGTGCCGAATTTCTCGGTCGTGGCGTAGATTTCCGGCTCAGCTTCTTTGCTCAGGCTGATGGTTTTTGCATAGCAGCCGCCTTCAAAGTTGAAAGTGCCGCGATCAGACCAGCCATGCTCATCATCGCCAATCAACACGCGGCTTGGATCAGCCGAAAGTGTTGTTTTGCCGGTGCCCGAGAGGCCAAAGAAAACGGCTGTATCGACGGGATTGTTGGGTGCGTGATTGGCCGAGCAATGCATTGCCATAACGCCTTTGCCGGGCAGGATATAGTTGAGCAGGGTAAAGACGGATTTCTTGTTTTCGCCAGCGTATGCCGTGCCGCCAATCAGGATGAGCTTTTTGTCAAAGTTCAGCGCGATCACGGTTTCCGTACGGCAGCCGTGCTTTTTAGGATCGGCGAGGAAAGTCGGGCAGTTGATGATGGTGAAATCGGCGACAAAATTATCAAGCTCGGCGCGCTCTGGGCGGCGCAGCATGGTGCGGATGAAAAGGCCGTGCCAGGCAAGCTCGGTTACAATGCGCACATCGAGGCGATGTTCGGGATCGGCGCCGCCAAAGAGATCTTGAACGAAGTAATCGCCGCCCTTCATATGTTCGAGCATATCCGCGTGCAGCGCGTCAAAGGCCGCAGGTTCCATCGGCGTGTTGTTTTCCCACCAGATGTGATCTTCAACAGCCGGGGTGCGCACCACGAATTTATCGTTGGGGGAGCGGCCTGTGTGCTTGCCTGTTGTGCAAAGGAAAGAGCCACCTTTGCCAAGCTTGCCCTCGGAGCGTTTGAGCGCCTCTTCAACAAGCTGCGGTTCCAGCAGGTTGTAATATACATTGCCGAGGCCGGTGATGCCTTGATCTTCAAGTCGATGGGCCGGGTTAACACGTCCGGTTGTCATCCTGCTATCTCCCTTCGCCGGCGGCGCGGCGACTTCGTAGTGTTTCATTCATGCGCAAGATGTTGCGCTTCAGCTGGGCCAGAGCCCTAATCAGCCCTATAGCATGGCAGTTTCGAATGGGAACAGGTGGATGCGTCTCGTTAGCGCAACCATTCGCGCGTTAGCGCAATCAGTCGCGGCAATCCGCCAGCATTTCCCGAAAGGTGAGACATATTAGCCATTGGTTACAGTTTTTCGTGTCAGATCATGGACAGATATTAGAGTGATTCGCACTTAGCAGTTGATTCTGCACAACTTGATCGTGAATATGGCTAAAAAACGACAGGCAAACAGAGCAGTACAAGGAATTCTCCCATGTCGAGGATCGCGTTAGTTGACGATGACAGGAATATCCTGACATCGGTTTCGATGACTCTTGAGGCCGAAGGCTTTGAGGTGGAAACATATAATGATGGCCAATCCGCGCTGGACGCTTTCAATAAAGCGCTGCCAGATATGGCTGTGTTTGATATTAAGATGCCCCGGATGGATGGCATGGATCTGTTGCAACGCGTGCGCCAGAAAACCAACATGCCGGTGATCTTTCTCACTTCAAAAGATGATGAGATTGATGAAGTTTTGGGCCTGCGTATGGGCGCCGATGATTACGTAAAAAAGCCGTTTTCTCAAAGGCTTCTGGTGGAACGGATCCGCGCGCTTTTGCGTCGTCAAGAAGTGATTGAGACCGGCGAAGTCGCCACGGACGAAGAAAACAAGGTGATGGAGCGCGGTGAGCTTTCGATGGATCCGCTGCGCCATGCGGTTAAGTGGAAGGGGAACGATGTTTCTCTGACGGTCACGGAATTCTTGCTGCTTCAGGCGCTCGCGCAGCGCCCCGGCTTTGTTAAAAGTCGCGATCAATTGATGGATGTGGCTTACGACGACCAAGTTTATGTGGATGATCGCACGATCGACAGCCACATCAAGCGCCTGCGCAAAAAGATGCGGACTGCTGACAACGAGTTTTCCGCTATCGAAACGCTGTATGGTATCGGCTATAGGTATAACGAAGAGTAATGACACTCGCGTCGAGGATAGACGTGCGCGATAAGACCGCAGCACATAATGCGGATGTTGTTCTGGGCGACGATTGGGTCGCCCCGGACGCTGCCGCCGATACTGAAATTCGCGCCCATCGGGAAAAACGCGGATTGATTTCGATCAACCGTTCGCCATTGGCGCGCAAGATCATTACCTTCAATCTTCTGGCGATCATTTTGATGGTTGCAGGTGTGCTTTACCTAAATCCATTTCGCGATAGCCTTGTGTTTCAGCGGCAAAATGGGCTGGTCTCCGAAGCGCAGCTGATTTCGAAAGCCTTTGAGGTGCAATTGCCCAAAGACGGCGCCTTTGATCTGGCGGCGGGTGAGGGCATTGATGTTCAGGCCACATTGGAGCGTTTGGCGCTTTCGGATGGGGTTGAAGTCTTTGTTTATGATGCAAATCAAGCACTTGTCGGTTCGACCATTGGGATCGACCGGCCCGCCTCTACCCCCATCGTTGGGCTTGAGCGCAATCGCCGCGCAACATTGATCACGGATTTTCTCAATTCTCTTTGGGATGGGGCAGCGGGCCTTATCAAACGCGGCGACAGTCACAAAACCGATGAAACACATGACAATGAGGCGCATACGAGCCTGCTTGTGCCGCAAACATTGGCGGGATCAACACATGTTCATTCTGGGCATGACGGCGTTGGAAATGCAGTGTTTTCAGTGGCCACACCGCTTGAACAAGGCGGTATGATCATTGGGGTTGTCGCGCTTACTTCTGCTGCGGGCGAGATTGATGAATTGGTCCGCTCCGAGCGCGAGCAGGTCTTGCAGATGTTTGTTATCGCGATTTTGGTCTCTATCGGCCTGAGCCTCGTTTTGGCCTCGACCATTGCCAATCCGCTCTCTGATTTGGCCGATGCCGCTGAAATTGGCCGCGATAAGAATTCGCGCAAAGTTAATCCCGGCCGGGTTCGCATTCCTGATCTGTCTGGGCGGCCGGATGAGATTGGCCGCCTTTCCGGCGCGCTGCGCGGCATGGTGAGCGCGCTTTATAACCGCATTGATGCCAACGAACAGTTTGCAGCGGATGTTGCTCATGAAATCAAAAATCCGCTCGCCTCATTGCGTTCGGCTGTGGGCTCTTTGCGGATGGTGAAAAAGGATGAGCATCGGGAAAAATTGCTCGATGTGATTGATCATGATGTGCGCCGGCTGGATCGCCTCGTCTCTGATATTTCCAATGCCTCGCGCCTTGATAGCGAGCTGGTGAAAGAGGAAGAGGAAGAGTTCAACCTGCTGCATATGTTGAGCAATTTGATCGAATATCTTGGGCAGGATGCTTCGGAAAAAGGTGTTGAGTTCATCGCCGACCTGCCCGAAAAACCTATCTTTATTCAAGGGCTTGAGGCGCGTTTGGCGCAGGTCTTTGTGAACCTGATCACCAATGCGGTTTCCTTCTGCGAAGATGGCGATGCGATCCGCATTTGGGTCCGCAAACGCGAAAACCGCGTGCTTGTGGTTGTTGAAGATACAGGCCCGGGCATCCCGGAGCAGGCGCTCTCAAAAGTCTTCAATCGGTTTTATTCTGAGCGTCCGGTCGGGCAGTTTGGCAATAACTCGGGCCTCGGATTGGCGATCTCAAAACAGATTGTTGAGGCGCATGGCGGGGTGATCTGGGCTGAGAATATCCGCCCAACAGATGCTGATATTACCTCCGATCCGCTGGGTGCGCGTTTTGTGGTTGGTTTGCCGGTTTGAGCCTGTCACCAGATGATGACGATCAAAAGGGGCCACTGCGAAAAAGCGGTGGCCCCGGTTCGTTTGAAGGGCAAGAACGGATTGTGCATGGGTCTTGCGTGGCGCTGGGCGCTGCGGGTTGTTTGATCCTTGGGCCATCGGGCGCAGGAAAATCATCGCTGGCCTTGCAGATGATGGCGCTTGGTGCGACGCTTGTTGCAGATGATCGCACGGTTTTGCGCGGGTTTGCTGAAGGCGGCGTGATCGCATCTTGCCCTGCGCCCATTCGCCGCCAGATCGAGGCGCGCGGCATTGGTATTTTGGCGGCGGAAACGCAGGCGCAAGTGCCGCTTGTGCTTGTTGTTGATCTCGCCCAGCAAGAGAAAGATCGCTTGCCCCCACAGCGGGTTCATTCGATCCTTGGTAATGATTTTGCGTTAGTATGGGGGCAAGACAGCCCAGTTTTTGCAGCAGCCCTGATGCAATATCTAAAAGGCGGACGGAGGGCCTGATGGCCGAGTCAAATGATCCCATCGCGCAGTCAAAACTGCGCCAAATGCGCCGCTTGGTGATTGTCACCGGGCCGTCGGGCGCCGGGCGGTCTACCACGGTGAATGCGCTTGAGGATCTGGGCTTTGAGGTGATTGATAACCTGCCGCTTTCGCTCTTGCCGCGTTTGCTTGATGGGCCGCCGATTGATCGGCCTTTGGCGCTTGGCATTGATACGCGCAACCGGGATTTTTCGGTCAATGCGCTGATTGAGCTGGTCGAGCGGCTTGAGGCGGATTTTGGCATTGTCCCGGAGCTGCTCTATCTGGATTGCGCCGCAGATGTTCTTATCCGGCGGTATTCTGAGACGCGGCGACGCCATCCAATGGCGCCAGCGGAAACCGCATCGCAGGGGGTTGAGCTTGAAGCGGATCTGCTTGGCCCGATCCGCGCCCGGGCGGATATTTTGATAGATACTTCCGATCTGACACCGCATGATCTGCGCGGCGAGATTGAGCGCTGGTTTGGCGCAGGAACGGGGCATGAATCCGGGCTTGGCTTGGCCGTTTCGGTGCAGAGTTTTTCCTACAAACGCGGCATGCCGCGCGGGATTGATATGGTGTTTGATTGCCGATTCCTGCGCAATCCCTATTGGAACGCCGAATTGCGCGCGTTCAACGGGCAAGACGCCCCTGTCGCCGATCACATTTTCGCAGACCCGCGCTTTGACGGCTTCTTTTCCAAAGTGCAGGACTTATGTGAATTTTTGCTGCCAGCATACCGAGATGAGGGCAAAGCGCATCTTGCGATTGGGTTTGGCTGTACCGGCGGGCAACACAGATCTGTTGCCGTTGCGGAAAAATTAGGCAAAGCCCTTGCGAAGGAGGATTGGCAGGTGTCTATAAGACATAGGGAATTGGAACGGCGCGGCCTTCATCGGCCGCTCTCAAAATCGGGGTAGTCGCGTGCTCGGTATAGTCATCGTCGCGCATGGAGGTTTGGCCAAGGAATACTTGGCAGCTGTCGAACATGTTGTCGGCAAACAAACTGGGATTCGTGCCATTTCAATCGACGCAGATCATGATCGCGCCGCAAAACAGGCCGAAATCTGCGCCGCCGCGGATGCTATGGACAGCGGCGATGGCATTGTGATCGTTACGGATATGTTTGGTGGATCGCCCTCAAATCTTAGCCTGATGGCCTGTCATTGCGCAGATCGTAAAATCATCTACGGCGCGAACCTGCCGATGTTGATCAAGCTTGCCAAATCGCGCCATCTTTCTGTGCCGGATGCGGTAAACAGCGCCCTTGCGGCGGGGCGCAAATACATTGATAGCTTTGATGCAACCCATTCATAACATGCCATTTTCCTAATTAGAGTTGTTCCGATGTCAGATTGTCCTCCTCGAACCTTGCCGATTATCAATGAAAAGGGGCTGCATGCGCGGGCCTCGGCGAAATTGGTTGAGGTTGTCGAGGCGCATGATGCGCAGGCTGAGGTGAGCAAAGATGGGCTCAGCGCCTCGGGCGACAGTATTATGGGGCTTTTGATGTTGGCAGGGTCCAAGGGAACCTTTATTGAGGTTCAAACGCGCGGCCCCGAGGCCGCAAAACTGGCCGATGCGATCGAAGCTCTTGTGGCGGATCGTTTTGGCGAAGATTTCTGAGCGAATCCGCGATACGGCGGCGCCAATAAGCCTTTCGGAGCCTCGTGAAACAAGAACCTCAACATAAGCCGCCGCTCGCAGATGAGCATAAGCCCGCGCCCTATAATAAGCGCGAGTTGTCCTATGCAAATACGTTCACGAATCCGTGGAAATCCTTTGCGATCCGGGCGATGGAATGGGCGAGTGGCAAGCTAACGCTTTTGCGGCTTATCCGTAAGTTTGAGCAAATGGGCGTTCCTGAGGGGCAGGCGTTTTGGCGCCAGGCATTGGGGTTGATGCGCATTGAGTTGCAAACGCCTGAGGAGCAGATAGCCAATATTCCACCAACCGGGCCTTTGGTCATTGTTGCCAATCATCCGCATGGGCTGGTCGATGGGATGGTTTTGGCCGAGCTTGTTGGCAAGGTGCGCACGGATTACAAAATTCTGACCCGTTCGCTTTTGACCGGGGTTCAGGAAATCTCGCAATTTATGCTGCCTGTGCCCTTTCCTCATGAGGATAATTCCTTTCAGGATTCGCTGACCATGCGCAAAACGGCGATGGCGCATTTGGCCTCGGGCGGCGTGATTATCCTGTTTCCTTCGGGGGTTGTCGCCTCTTCGGATACGGCTTTTGGCCCGGTGATTGAGCGCGAGTGGAACCCGTTTACGGCGAAAATGGTGCTGCGGTCCGGCGCGAGCGTTGTTCCGATTTTCTTCCCGGGGCAGAATTCGCGGCTTTATCAGATCGCCAATCAGCTATCGGCAACCATGCGCCAAGGGCTGCTTATCCATGAGGCCGTTCATGCGCTTGGCAAACCGCAAGCGCCAGTGGTGGGGGCGCGGATCGCGCCGGAAGAGCTGAAAGAATGGTCATCCAATCCGCGCGGCTTTGTGGCTTGGCTGCGCGAAAAAACATTGGCTCTCAAGCCCTGAGTTGGGCCCAATTAGCGCGTCGGAACAGGCGCCTCGCCTCGATAATCATAGAAACCACGCCCGGTTTTGCGCCCGAGCCAGCCTGCTTCAACATATTTGGTCAAAAGCGGGCAGGGGCGGTATTTCGTATCCGCCAGCCCATCATGCAGCACGTTCATAATCGCAAGGCAGGTATCAAGCCCGATGAAATCCGCAAGCTCCAGCGGGCCCATCGGATGATTGGCCCCAAGTTTGAGCGATTCATCAATTGAACGTACAGAACCGACCCCTTCATAAAGCGTATAAACCGCCTCATTGATCATCGGCATCAGGATACGATTAACGATGAAAGCAGGGAAATCTTCGGCGCTGGCGGCTGTTTTGCTGAGTTTTTCAACGACGTGGTGAAGCGCTTTATAGGTTTGTTCATCAGTTGCGATGCCGCGGATCAGTTCGACCAATTGCATCACGGGAACCGGGTTCATGAAGTGAAACCCCATGAATTTTTCCGGGCGGTCGGTGCGCGAGGCGAGCCGGGTGATTGAGATAGAGGATGTGTTGGAGGTGAGAATCGTATGGGGCTGCAAATGGGGCAGCAAATCCTCAAAGATTGCATTTTTCACAGTTTCGCGTTCGGTGGCCGCTTCAATGATAAGATCGGTGGCGCCAAGATCGGCGAGGGTCAGCGTTGTTGAAATCCGCTTCATTGCAGCTGTCATTTCGGCTTCGGTGATCTTATCGCGGCTCACTTGGCGGGTGAGATTCTTATCAATGAGGTCAATAGCAGCCGTTAGGCTATCCTGGGAAATATCGTTTAAAATCACATCATAACCGGCCAATGCAAAGACATGTGCGATGCCGTTGCCCATTTGGCCCGCGCCCACAATGCCCACTTTTTGAATGTCGCCGCTCATATGCTTGCCCTTTGATTTATGCCTCTTGCTAGACCTTAAGCGCCCCAAAGACAGAGGCGCAAGGGCCATTGCATGCCAAGAGATTGTTCAAATTCTTCATTTAGCGAAATGGAAAGATGTTTCTGCGAATCTCCTCCTTGGGTGAAATACAAACGAGTGGGTGGAAACACATGGCTTATGAAAATATGGGCGAAGGTGCCCTGAACTATAATCCTTGCCGTTATGGCAAATCTAAACTGTTGTTTCGGGGGCCGCGCAAAAAGCTAGAGGGCGATTATATCGCTGTGCTTGGCGGGACCGAAACATATGGGAAATTCGTTGAAGCGCCGTTTCCGGCATTGTTGGAGCAGGAGCTTGATCTGCCAGTGGCCAATCTTGGCTGTGTGAATGCGGGGACGGATGTTTTTACCAATGATCAGACCGTGATGGAGATTTGCGGTAAGGCGCGTGTGACGGTTATTCAGATTGCCGGTGCGCAGAATATGTCGAACCGGTTTTATGCGGTGCATCCGCGGCGCAACGATCGCTTTTTGCGCGCCTCGACCTTGCTGAAAACGATTTACCGTGAGATCGATTTTACCGATTTCAACTTCACGCGCCATTTGCTGAGTACGCTTTGCGAGACATCGCCAGAGAAATTCGCGATGGTGCGCCAAGAGTTGAAGGATGCTTGGGTTGCGCGGATGAAAACCATGCTGGCAAAGGTTGGCTCAAAGGTTGTTCTGGTTTGGATGGCCAATCATTCGCCGGATGATGGCGATGCGGTCGAATGCCTTGGCGCGGATCCGCTGTTTGTGGATCGCAAGATGCTCGATGAGCTGCGCCCCTTGGTGAAAGACATTGTTGAAGTGGTTGCCTCCGAAGATGAAGTTGAGGCGGGTTTTGAGCGGATGGTTTTTGCCGATATGGATGCGCCAACTGCGCGCGAAATGCTTGGCCCTATCGTTCATGCGCGGGCAGCAGATGCGCTTGCAGACTCGATTGCCAAAATGCTGTAAGGCCCTGAAACTGCAATAAAAAAGGCCCGCCAAATTGCCGGGCCTTTTCATTTGAGTATTTGCGCGATCAGAGCTTTTCAATCAGCTCTGGCACAGCATCAAACAGATCGGCTACGAGGCCGTAATCTGCGACTTGGAAGATCGGGGCTTCCTCATCCTTGTTGATCGCCACGATGATCTTGGAGTCTTTCATCCCGGCCAAGTGCTGGATCGCACCAGAGATACCCACAGCGATATAAAGCGCAGGAGCAACCACTTTGCCGGTCTGGCCAACTTGCCAATCGTTGGGAGCAAAGCCGCTATCGACCGCTGCGCGCGAAGCACCAACGGCGGCGCCGAGCTTGTCTGCCAGCTTTTCGATCAGCGCGAAGTTCTCTTCCGATCCAACGCCGCGCCCACCGGAGACAACGATGCCAGCCGATGTGAGCTCAGGGCGATCCGAGGCAGCCATCTTATCTTCGACCCAAGTTGAGAGGCCGGGATTTTCAGCCGCACCAATGGTTTCAACCGAAGCCGAACCGCCTGCGCCTGCGGCATCGAATGTCGAGGTGCGGAAGGTGATGACTTTGGTCGCGTCTTTGGATTTGACCGTTTGGATCGCGTTGCCCGCATAAACGGGGCGCTCGAATGTATCGCCGTCAACAACGCCGGAAACATCCGTCAAAACCATCACATCGAGCAAAGCGGCCACGCGGGGCAGGATGTTTTTTGCGTCTGTCGTGGCGGGTGCGACGATATGCGAATAGTCGCCCGCGAGCGAGACGATCAGCGCCGAAACGGGTTCGGCCAAGCGGTGCCCATAGATCGCGTCTTCGGCGCAAAGCACCTTTGCAACGCCATCGATTTTCGCAGCTTCTGCCGCTGCATCCGCACATTTGGCGCCAACGGCCAGAACCGTTACATCGCCAAGCGCTTTGGAGGCCGAAACGGCTTTGGCGGTTGCGTCCATTGACAGCGCGCCATCGTTGATTTCTGCAAGAAGAAGAACAGCCATTATACCGCTCCTTTTTCTTTGAGTTTGGCCACGAGCTCATCCACCGAGCCAACCATTTCGCCGGCTGTGCGGCCTGCTGGTTCGCTTGTTTTAACGATCTCAAGGCGGGGGCTTACATCGACGCCATAATCAGCAGCTGTCTTTTCATCCAGCGGCTTTTTCTTGGCTTTCATGATGTTAGGAAGGGATGCATAGCGCGGCTCGTTGAGGCGCAAATCGGCTGTTACGATTGCAGGCAGGTTCACCTTGATCGTTTGCAACCCGCCATCAACTTCGCGGCTTACAACAGCGGCGTCGCCATCGATTTCGATCGAGTTTGCGAATGTTGCTTGGCTCCAGCCGAGCAACGCAGCAAGCATTTGGCCCGTTGCGTTCATGTCGTTGTCGATGGATTGTTTGCCTGCGATCACAAGGCCCGGGGCCTCTTCGTCGATCACGGCTTTGAGGATTTTGGCAACCGCGAGCGGCTCGATGTCTTGATGCACATCGTCGGCGGCAACCACGAGGATCGCGCGATCTGCGCCCATGGCCAAAGCCGTGCGCAGCGTTTCCTGCGCTTGCTTTACACCGATGGAAACAACAACAACTTCATCCGCTTTGCCCGCTTCTTTAAGGCGGATCGCCTCTTCGACAGCGATCTCATCAAACGGGTTCATCGACATCTTAACATTCGCGAGATCGACACCGCTTCCGTCCGCTTTGACGCGCACTTTCACATTGTAATCAATCACGCGTTTGACAGGTACAAGCACCTTCATAAGCGTAAACTCCTCATGCGTTAATGGGCCGCGATTGGCCCCTTCAAGCTCTCCATCAGGTTGTTAGCTTAGGAGCGCGCTGGAAAACAGAGCAAAATTGCCGCGCGCGATTGCTGCGACGTGACGTATTTGGCGCGAAACGCAGGGTTGCACTGCGAAACGCTCTGCCGCAGGTGCTATTAAAGCGCGTGGCCTTGGTTTGGACGTGGCGGAATTTGCTGTTTAGCGATTGGCGCCGGGGATCCAGAGCACATCACCCGTGCCGTTATCATTGGCGCTTCGAGCGGCGACAAAGAACCAATCCGAGAGCCGGTTGAGATAGCGGATTGCCGCGGGGTTTACCGCTTCATGGGTGGCCAATTCGGTTGCGAGGCGTTCGGCGCGGCGGCTTACGGTTCGGCAAAGGTGCAGATGGGCGGCAAGGGGCGTTCCGCCGGGCAGGATGAAGCTGCGCAGGGGATCGAGCTGAGAATTCATCGCATCAATTTCGTTTTCCAGCCGGATGGTCTGGGCGTCTGAGATGCGCAGGGGCGGGTATTCAGCATCGGCATCTTTATCCATTTCGGGGCGGCAAAGATCGGCACCCAGATCAAACAGATCGTTCTGGATCAGCGCCAATTGAGCATCCAGTTGCCCGCTTGCATGAAGGCGCGCAAGGCCGAGGGTTGCGTTGGTCTCGTCGACGGTGCCGTAGGCCTCGACGCGGGGATCATGTTTGGCAACGCGGGCGCCATTGCCAAGGGCCGTATCGCCGCCATCGCCTGTTCTGGTATAGATTTTGTTGAGAACTACCATAGGCTTATCCTTTGCTGCGCAGATAAACATAGAGCACGACAAGCACGAGCGCGACGGCCTGCATCCCAACACGGTAGCGCATGATTCGATTGGCATGTTTGCGATTGAAATCGCCACCTTTGGCAAAGCCGAGCACGCCGATCATCAGCACGACAAGCACAGCCAGAACGGCCAGAATGATTAGGATAAAGAGCGGGTCTTGCATCATGGGTTCGACTTTCTGTTTGGCCTATACTCGCACATAGCGCGCCAGTGCGCCAATCCAAGCAGGCAAATTGCCGCGCAGCCGGTTCAAAGCCCGCCTAAGCCATGCCCATCAGCCAATCAATGGTGCGTTGCGGCAGGAAGCGTTTGGCAAAGCCTGCAATATATGTGGCGGTGGTTACATAGTAATGCGCGCGCGGATTTGGCGCCTCTAGCGCGTGGATCAATTTGGCCGTAACAGCAGAACAGGGCAGCTCAAAGCGATCTGGTGCGCCGCTGTCATCATAGAGCCGCGGGCGCAGGGAGTTTTCATATTGGCGCGCGCGGGGCGAGGCTTTCCAATCAATCCAACGCTCGAAATTCTTTTGGCTGTTTAGGCGGAAATCGGTTGGGATGGGGCCGGGCTCGATCAAGGAAATTTTGATCGGCGTGTCACGCATTTCAAGGCGCAGCGTGTCGGTAAGGCCTTCAATCGCAAATTTTGTCGCCACATAAGAGCCGCGCCATTTCAGCCCGATCAGCCCCAAAACGGAGGAGCAGTTCACGATCCTTCCATGCCCTTGGGCGCGCATCACAGGAATGGCGAGGCGGGTCAACGTGTGCCAGCCAAAGAAATTCGCCTCAAAGTTCAGGCGCAGCGCATCTGTGGGGATGTCCTCGACTGCGCCGGGGATCGCATAGGCGCCGTTATTATAAAGCGCGTCCAACGTGCCGCCTGTGCGTTCAAGTACTTGGGCAAAGGCCGCCTGGATCGAGGCGGTATCTTCATAATCCAGCGTGAAGCTCTCTAGCCCCTCGGCGCGGAGCCGTTCGCAATCGGCCTCTTGGCGGCATGTCGCAAAGACCCGGTAGCCGCGTTTTGCCAATCTATGCGCGGCGTCATAGCCGATGCCCGTTGAGCAGCCCGTGATGAGGATGGATTTGGGGGGAGTGGTCATATGTGCGCCTTTGGCTGTTTTGCAATTGCTTAGAGGGCGCGGTGCAAAGGCTCAAGTCTTGGCTCAGGCGTTGAAGGGGTGGATTGCCCGTTTGGGGGGTTATTCGCTGATTTCGGTGAGGAAACGCGCGGCCAAATAGCCCTCAACCCCGTCGCCTTCGATGCGAATTTTTACCCAATCGGCGTTTGGATCTGAGATCACCATCGTGATTTCGCCGCGCACGACCTGATCAAGCACTTCATAGTCGGTTGAGGGGCCGGAGCGGACATTCACCCGCCTTGCGATCACTTGGCGCAGGATCGGCTGAACGGTTTGTTTGACGGCCACTTTTTCAGCCGCGGGGGCCGCCGCCGCTGCGGGGGCAGGGGCAGGCTTTGAGGCCGGGGCCACAAGTGCGGCAACCTTGGTCGAAAGGACCATGCCCTCGGGTTCAGGGGTGTTTGTCTGGGCGGCTGTGGTTGCGATTTTGGTGCTCTCGCTAGAGGCGGCGCGGGCAACCATAGCTTCGCGGGCAATCGCTTTGGGGGCGTCTTGCTCGGCTTTGGCGGCATTGATCGCAGCGATTTCATCCGCAGTAAGATCGCGGCCTGCGATTGTCATCACAAGGCCAAGGCCGACAAGCGTAAGCATGGTTAGTCTGAGCATCTCGATACCCCCCGGTAAATCGTTAACGCGTTTCTTATACAGCCCCGGCCAGAAAGGGGCAGGGAAAAAACGCCGATTGTTCCCCCTTTTGGCAAAGTTTTTTTCGCAGCGGCGATTTGGCGGGCGGCTTGGCGAGAATTCGGGTGAGAAACGGTCTGGAGGGGCGCTGTGAGCCTTTACCGCGCGCTTTGGGCCGAGTATCAAAACCCCATGAGCAGTGAGAACAATGATGATGCGGGCGTTTTGCCGCCCGAACACACAGAGACCCTGCGGCGCGCGATTGGCGACCGCTATCTGACTTATGCGTTAAGCACGATTATGCACCGCGCCTTGCCCGATGCTCGCGATGGGCTCAAGCCTGTGCATCGGCGCATTCTATATGCGATGCGCGAGCTGAAGCTTGATCCCAAGGGGCGTTTTCGCAAAAGCTCAAAGATTTCCGGCGATGTGATGGGCAATTATCACCCGCATGGTGATACGGCGATTTATGATGCCATGGCGCGCCTCGCGCAGGATTTCAACATCCGCTATCCGCTGGTGGATGGCCAAGGCAACTTTGGCAATATCGATGGCGATAACCCTGCGGCAAGCCGCTATACCGAAGCGCGGATGACCGCCGCCGCCGAGGCCTTGATGGAAGGGCTCAACGAAAACGCCGTTGATTTTCGCGACAACTATGATGGCACAATGCAAGAGCCGGTCGTGCTTCCTGCGGCTTTTCCCAATCTGTTGGCGAATGGTTCTTCTGGGATCGCAGTTGGGATGGCGACGAACATTCCGCCCCACAATATTCCCGAGCTGATTGATGCCTGTCTGCACCTGATCAAAGTGCCCGATGCGCGCGATGACACTTTGCTCAATTACATTCCCGGCCCCGATTTTCCAACCGGCGGCGTGATTGTTGAGCCGCGCGAAAACATCGCTGAGGCGTATCGCACTGGGCGCGGCAGTTTCCGCCTGCGGGCGAAATGGGAGGTCGAGGATACAGGGCGCGGCACCTATCAGATCGTGATCACCGAAATCCCCTATCAGGTTCAAAAGAGCCGCTTGATCGAGAAGATTGCCGAGCTGATCCAGCTGAAGAAAATCCCGATCCTTGGCGATGTGCGCGATGAAAGCGCCGAAGATATTCGCCTGATCATTGAGCCGAAATCAAAGAACGTTGATCCCGAAGTTCTGATGGGCACGCTTTATCGCAATTCCGAATTGGAAACCCGCTTTAGCCTGAACCTCAACGTGTTGATTGATGGGCGCACGCCCAAGGTCTGTTCGCTCAAAGAAGTGTTGCGCGCGTTTTTGGATCATCGCCGCGAGGTGCTTAACCGGCGCTCGCAGCACAGGCTTGAAAAGATTGATCACCGCCTTGAGGTGCTTGAGGGCTTTATCATCGCCTTCCTCAATCTTGATCGGGTGATTGATATTATCCGCTTCGATGATGATCCAAAGGCCGCTTTGATGGCCGAAGAGTGGGGCCTTAAGCGGGGCCGTGCGGCGGATGAAAAGGCCTATGTTTCGCCGCTGCCAGCTGCTGGCGAGGGCGAGCTAACGGAAGTTCAGGCCGAAGCGATCCTGAATATGCGCCTGCGCTCGTTGCGCCGTTTGGAAGAGTTGGAGCTTGTGCGCGAGCGCGATGCTTTGATGGCCGAGCGGGCTGTGATTGAAGATTTGCTCGCGCATCCGGAAGTTCAATGGGATCGCATTGCCGAGCAGCTCAAGGAAACCAAGCGCGTGTTTGGCAAAGATTATAAGGACGGGGCAAGCGCGCTTTATCCGCGCCCCGGCGATCGGCGCACCATGTTTGAAGAGGCGGCCGAAATTCCCGATGTGCCGCTTGAGGCGATGATTGAGCGCGAGCCGATCACCATTGTTTGCTCCAAAATGGGCTGGATTCGCGCGATGACGGGCCATATCGATTTGGCCCGCGAGCTGAAGTTCAAGGATGGCGATGAGGGGCAGCATGTGTTCCATGCCGAGACCACCGATCGCATCCTGCTGTTTGGCACAAACGGGCGGTTTTATACACTCTCTGCTTCGACCTTGCCCGGCGGGCGGGGGATGGGCGAGCCTGTGCGTTTGATGGTTGATTTACCCAATGAGGCAGAGATTGTTGATCTGTTTATTCATCGCCCCGGCCAGCGGCTTTTGGTTGCTTCAACGGCGGGGGATGGTTTCGTTGTTCCCGAGGATGAGGTGATCGCGCAGACCCGCACGGGCCGTCAGGTTTTGAATGTGAAGGGCGATATTCGCGCCAAAGTGTGCCGCCCGATTATGGGCGATAGCGTGGCGGTTGTTGGCGAGAACCGCAAAGTGCTGATCTTCCCGCTTGAGGACCTGCCCGAGATGGGCCGGGGCAAGGGCGTTCGGTTGCAGAAATACAAGGATGGTGGGCTCTCGGATGCAACGACCTTCCCGCTTTCTGAGGGGTTGAGCTGGCTTGATCCAGCCGGGCGCAAGCGCACAGAGATCGAGCTTGCGGAGTGGAGTGCCAAACGCGCAACGGCTGGGCGTATGGCGCCGCGCGGTTTCCCCCGGGATAATAAATTTACCTAAGCGAGAGTGAGTGCGATGTATGGCGAGTATTGATCCAGACGTTGGCCAAATGGCCGCGCCAAACACGCAGGTTTTGGATGGGGGCGGGCCAGTAACCGGCAAGCTTGTGACCGATTACGCTGGCGATAAAATGCATATGTTCAAGCTCGCCTTTCGCACTGGCGCGCTGACCGTTTTAACCCTTGGCTTTTATCGCTTTTGGATGAAAACCAAACTGCGCCGCTATTATTGGTCTTCCATTCGCCCGGGCGGGGTTCCGTTGGAATATATGGGGCAAGGGGTTGAAAAGCTTCTTGGTTTTCTCGTCGCTGTGGTTGTGATGGCGTTTTACATTGGCGTTGTGAACCTGATTTTGATGTTTGCGTCCTTTGCGATTTTTCACGGCAATGTCACGGCCTATGTGCTTTCGTTTATTGGGGTTTTGCCGATTGTCTTTTTCGCGCAATACCGCGCGCGGCGGTATATTCTGGCGCGCACGCGCTGGCGCGGTATCCGCTTTGGGCTAGAGCCGGGTGCTTGGGGATATTCCTTTCGTGCGCTGGGCTATTGGCTTTTGGCGATTGGATCGCTTGGGCTGCTCTGGCCGCTCAAGACCTTTCGCCTCGAGAAATACCGCACTGATAATACCTATTTTGGCGATCAAAAGCTGCACCAAGGCGGGCGCTTTACGATGCTTTACCGCCCGTTTTTGCAGGTCTTAATACCGGGTGCGATTTCGCTTGGTTTGGTTGGGTGGTTCTTTGTGGCGAGCATGACGGGCGTTACAGAATTTGGACTGTTTGAAATCATTAATGCCTTGGATGAAGTCAGCGAAAGCAACGCAGGCTATGGCTTTTTGCGCGCGCAGCTTTTGCATCTCATTACAGTGCCTTGGATGTTTGTGGGGATGTTGCATTACTCCGTCCAAGCCTTTCGCATCATGGCCGCGCATAAAAGTGCTGGCGGGATCCGATTTGAGGCAAAGCCCCGCACAGGGCGGATGGTTTGGATCTATATGTCGGGTTTTACGCTGAGTTATATCGTGCTGGTTCTAGGGCTCACGATGATGATTTTGGTCGCTGTCATTTTGTTGATGATTTCCGGGCAGGGCGGTCTTTTTGAGGATCTTGTTGTGAAGGCGGGGGCGGGGCAGGCGTTTAATGCAATCCCGTTATGGCTGACAACGGCGATCAGCATTGTGATATATTTCACGATTTTCATTTTGTGGCAGGTGTTTCAGCATGTGTTTGTGACCTTGCCGCGCGCGCGCCATTACGCCGAAACACTGACCCTTCACGGCACAGATCAACTTGGTGCGATCCGGCAGCGCGCGCGGGATGAGTTTGCAGAGGCCGAAGGCTTTGCCGATGCGCTTGATTTGGGGGCCGCGATATGAGCGAGACAAACGATATGGCGCCGCTTGAGGGCCAAGAACCAGATGCGCCCAGATCAGCCGCCGATGCGTCTCAACCTGCGCCAGCAACTCAGCCTGCGCCACCGAGCGCCTATTATCTGAGCGGCAAATCCGCGGTCTTGTATCCGGCGTTTCTTGGGCTGGAAGGCACGGGGGATGCGCGGGTTTTGTCGATCCGTTTGGAAGCGCCTGCGCGCGGGGAAATGGCCGAAGCACCGCCGCCCGAGCCGCTGGCCTGGCGTATGGAGGATCTGCGCGCTGTGCCGGGGCAGGCGGATGGGGAAACATTGATCGTCACCCATGTTGATTTCCCATTGGCCCGTCTGATGGTTCAGGGGCCAGAGGCGCGCAAGGCAATCGCTCTTTACGCCAGAAATCTTGCTTTGCGCCCGCCTGTGACAGGGCGCGGAAGGATCGCGAAATGGGCCTTTGCGGCGGCGGCCTCTGTTGTTTTGATCGTCTTTGTTTTGGTGCCTTTGATGGCCAATCAGCTTGCGCCGCTTTTGCCGCCCGAGGGAGAGAAGGCGCTTGGGGATGCAACTTATGAACAGATCCGCAAAGCGCTTTCGCAAAACGATTTTATCCCGGTTGAAACATGTCAGGCCGATGCCGGGCTAGCGGCTTTGGGGGCGATGCGCAGCGCTTTGGAGGCCCATGCGGATTTGCCCTATGACATGACATTGACCGTTCTGGATCACGATATGGTCAATGCGTTTGCGCTGCCGGGCGGGCAGGTCGTTTTGTTTCGCGGGCTGATTGATAACGCGGAAAATCCCAATGAGGTTGCCGCGGTTTTGGCGCATGAGATGGGCCATGTGGTAAGCCGTGATCCAACCCGCCATGCGCTGCGCTCTGCGGGGAGTTTCGGCGTATTGGGGCTGTTGTTCGGGGATTTTGCCGGGGGCACGGCGGTTCTTTTAATGGCCAATCAGTTGATCGAGGCCTCTTATAGCCAGGGGGCTGAATCGGCTGCGGATCGTTTTGCGCATGAGGTTTTGGCCAAGGCGCAGGTCTCTCCGGCCAGCATCGGGACGTTCTTTGCCCGGATGCGTGATGAATACGGCGATGATGACGGGTTTGTGGCGCATTTTCTGTCGCATCCCTCTATGGGCGATCGCATTGATGAGGCTCAAGCCGCGGCCTTGGCGGCGGGGGTTGAGGACAGACCGATCATTTCGACGGCGCAGTGGGCGGCTTTGCAAGCCATCTGCCGCTAAGCTTCGGGCTGTGTTTTCGCGCCCGTCTTTGCGGGTTTGATCACAAAGGCGCTGATCCTGCGGCGATGCGTTGCACGCCAATGCGCGCCGCGCTAAGCATGTGGCTATTGGATTTTTGCTCGGAGCCGTTTTTGATGTTTGCCTTGCTGCCCTTTCTTCGCCGCGGTTTCGCGCTTTTTGCGCTGATCGCGCTTGCTGCCTGTACGGATGCCAATGTGCTTGAGGACAAGCCTGTTGATCTTGGTGATTTCCAGCTTGGCCATAACATCGTTGTGACCGAGGGCATGAAACAGGGCCCCTTTTCGCGCACTGCCACTGAGGAAGAGGTTCAAACGGCCGTTGTGAAAGCGATTGATCAGCGCTTTGGTGCCAAGGATGGCGATCGGCTTTATCATCTTGGGTTGAAGGTTGATGCTTATGCTTTGGCGCTTCCCGGGGTTCCATTGGTGTTTACCCCGCAGAGTGTTTTGGTGATTTCGGCCAATGTTTGGGATGATGCAAAGGGGCAGAAACTCAATGAAGAAACCAAGCTGATCACTGTGTTTGAAGGCCTGTCGGGCAGCACGCTTGTTGGTTCTGGTCTGACCCGGCGCAAAAATGTTCAGCTTTCGACTCTTTCGGCAAATGCGGCGCGCGCGATCGAGCGTTGGCTGTTGGAAAACGGCGCGTGGTTTGGCATTGATCCGGCCTTGATCCCCGAACCTGAGGAAGAAGATGCGCTGGCAAAGCTGGCCGCTGCCAAGAAAACTGCGGCCGAAACGGCGCCGGATGCAAACTGACGCTTGATTTTCCGCCCATTAGCCAATACCTAGCCGCCCATATTGAACTGGGCCGCGAGCCGGCCCTCTAATTTGTGAGGCGCCGAGATATGGCTAAGGAAAAGTTTGA
>JBOEGE010000005.1:0-709461 GCA_050633265.1 Paracoccaceae bacterium
TGCCCTTCGGCATAGATCGTATCAAAGGCGAGGCTCGATTTGCCCGAGCCCGAGAGCCCGGTAATCACCACCAGTTTATCGCGCGGAATATCCACATCGATGTTCTTGAGATTATGCTCCCGCGCGCCGCGGACTTCGATATTTTTCTGCTCGGCCATGCTCACGCCCCTGTTCGACCGTTAACAGATAGGACAGTGGCGTTGAGTCTCCAACCCCAAAAAGTGAACAGAGGGTGAACGGGCCTTGAAGCTGCGGTAAAAACAACGCTGCACGGGCGGCAGCGGATCTGATATGAGGGGGGATGCGCGCAGGGGGCTTGATACATTCAAATTTCCATATATATCATTTACTGAGAGGCCTGGCGAGAAGACCTCGCAGGCCGTTGGGCACGGGCCCATTGATCACAGGACGGGAAGACATATGTTCAATTTTCTAAATCCACGCGCGGGTGGCGGCGTTGTTCAAATGGCGGCAGAGGCGGCGATTGCGGCGGCGGCCAAGGGCGAGATCATCTTGATTGATGTGCGCGATGGGGGCGAAGTTGCCGCTTCGGGCAAGGCCAAGGGCGCGCTTCATGTGCCGCTCGTGAGCTTGAGGATGCGAGCGGATCCATCCAGCCCGGAATGCGATCCGGCCTTTAAGGCGGGCAAGCCGCTTGTGCTGTATTGCGCATCAGGCGCGCGCAGCCATGGGGCTGGCGATATGCTGCTTCAGATGGGTTATGAGGATGTGCGCAATCTTGGCGGCCTGCGGGATTGGGCCATGGCAGGCGGCGCGATTGAACGCTAAGCGATTGTTTTTGAGTATTTTTGCCAAGAAAAAGTCTGGGCGGGGTGCTTGAAGAGTAGAAAAGGGGCGCGCGGATTTTTGGGCCTGCGGCGCCCCTTTTTGTTAGATATGGATGGCGCGCCCATAGGCGGCGAGCACGGATTCATGCATCATTTCGCTAAGGGTTGGATGGGGGAAGACGGTGTTCATCAGGTCTTCTTCTGTGGTTTCAAGTGCGCGCCCGACCACATAGCCCTGGATCAATTCGGTGACTTCTGCGCCGATCATATGGGCGCCCAACAGCTCGCCTGTTTTGGCATCAAAGACGGTTTTGATCATGCCTTCGGCCTCGCCCAGGGCGACCGCTTTGCCATTGCCAATAAAGGGAAATTTGCCGATTTTGATCTCATATCCAAGGTCTTTTGCCTTGGCCTCGGTATAGCCAACGGAGGCGACTTGCGGCTGGCAATAGGTGCACCCGGCGATGCTTTCGGGCTTTACCGGATGGGGATGGCCGCCCGCGATCAGTTCGGCCACCATCACGCCTTCGTGGCTGGCTTTATGGGCAAGCCAGGGCGCGCCGGCGAGATCGCCAATGGCAAAAAGGCCGGGGACCTTGGTGCGGCAGAATTCGTCTGTGACAACATGGGTGCGGTCAATCTCAACCCCGAGCGCTTCAAGCCCGAGATCCTCAATATTGCCGACGATGCCGACAGCGGAAATGACCGTATCGAATTCGTGGGTTTCGACTTTTCCGCCTGTCTCGATATGGGCTGTCACCTTGCCTTTGGCGCGATCCAGCTTCTTGACCATGGCTTTTTCCATGATCGTCATGCCTTGCTTTTGGAACTGCTTTTTGGCAAATGCGCTGATGTCTGCGTCTTCCACCGGAAGCACACGATCCATCACTTCGACAACGGTCGTATCAGCGCCTAGAGTGTTGTAAAAGCTGGCAAATTCGATGCCAATCGCGCCGGAGCCGATCACCAGAAGCTTCTTAGGCATACGCGGCGGATTAAGCGCATGGCGGTAAGTCCAGACCAGATCGCCATCGGCCTCTAGGCCCGGCAATTCGCGGGCGCGCGCGCCTGTGGCAAGGATGATCGCAGGGGCGGTGAGCTCTTGCGCGCCGGCCTCGGATGTAACCGAAACCTTGCCCGGCGCGCTGATCGTAGCGACGCCCATAATCACCTCGACTTTGTTTTTCTTCAGCAGGTGTTTGACCCCGCCTTCCATCTGTTTGGCCACGCCGCGCGAACGTTTGACCACCGCGGGAAGATCGTAATCAATCTTTTGCGCAGAGAGGCCAAATTCGGCCGCGCGCTCCATCAGGTGAAACACTTCAGAGGATCGCAGCAGCGCTTTAGTCGGGATACAGCCCCAGTTGAGGCAAATTCCGCCAAGGTTTTCACGCTCGACCACGGCCACGGATTTACCAAGCTGGGCAGCGCGAATTGCCGCCACATAGCCCCCCGGCCCTGCGCCAATCACAACCACATCGTAAGATTTGCCAGACATGCGACTCTCCTCGCGTTTCAAATTAGTTTGATATTAAACTATCCTCAAACGCGCGGCAATCGCCCTTGCTCATTTGCCTCTTTTTCGCCCGCGCCGCCCTAGCTGTCTTGCAGTTCGCGCAGCTTGGCGCCATAGCCGCCCCCGCTCACATAGGCCGCCTCTTCGGCGCTGGAGACACGCTCAAGCGCTTGATTTCGTGTTGGAAAACGGCCAAATTCACGGATCACTTCGCGATGTGCCTGAGCATGGATCAGCGTGCCCTCGCGCCCGATGGGCATCCGCTCGGCAATCAATCGCACGCAGCGATCCTGATCCGAAAGGTTCTCAGAATGCATCAAGGGGAGGTAAAAGAACTGGCGCGCCGGCTCATCAATGCGCAGATCCCAACCTTTTTGGATCGCGGCTTTGGCCGCTGCGAGCGCCAGCTTATCTGTGCAAAACGCCTTGCCCGCCCCGCGAAACATATTGCGCGAGAATTGATCGAGCAGAATGATATAAGCGAGGCTCCCGGTGGGATAGGTCAGCCAAAGCGCAAACGCCCCCTCAACCGCCTCTTCCCACAGCGGCAAAAACCGCTCGCGGATACGCGCATCAAGCGCATCGCTCACCTCATACCAGCCCTTTTGCCCAACCTCATCCAGCCAAAAACTGAGAATTTCCTGCGGTTTATCCATTGTATTTGCCCCTGGCCTTTCCAAAGCCTGTCCCTGCTTTCGCGCCTGTCGCGCGCCCTGAAACGAGCGTTGCAAATGCATTGTTCAAAAGCAAGCAATGCAGACAATTTTAACGATTGAGTGGGTTTTGCGCCGCATTTTCAAGCGCTTCTTCGGCTTCTGCATGTTCAATCGCCCATTCCTGCGCGACTTCCATCGCAACCGCCCCCGCCGTGGGCAAAACAGAAACATAGGCCGACGTATCCTCATGGGCCCGGGCGGGGCGGCGCGTCATCCGCCAACCTGCATAGATCGAAACCGCCAGCATCAAAACCGCCACCAACATCCAAAAGCCCCCCGGCCCAAAGACGCCCATCAACCAGCCCGTCAGCAGCGGCCCGGCGATGGCGCCAACCCCGTTGATAAACAAAAGCCCCGCAGAGGCGGCCGCCATATCTTCGGGCTCCAGAAAATCATTCGTATAGGCAATAAGCAACGAATACAAAGGGTTAGCTGCGCCCCCAGTCATAAAGGCAACCCCCAAGAGCACCGCATAATGCGTGTCAAAAAAGATCCCGACCCCCGAAGCGATTGCCCCCACAGCCGCCACGATCAAGATCAAAAGCCGGCGATCCATCCGGTCCGAAAGCCAGCCAATCGGATATTGCAGCACCACCGCACCGACATAAATCACCGCAACAAAGGCCGAGATTTCACCAACGCTCAGCCCCGCGACCGTCCCGTAAACCGCCGCCATGCCAAACTGCGCAGCAAACACCCCGCCCATCAGAAAAATCCCGACACAGCCAAGCGGCGATGCATTCCAAAGCCCGGGCAGATCCATCCGCTTGGTCGCTTCAAACGCCGGGGTCGGATTGACCGAAAGCAAGATCGGCGCAAACGAAATCGACACCAGCACCGAAGGGATCACAAACAGGATAAAGCCCGATGGTTCGCCAATCGCCAAAATCCCTTGGGCGGCGATGATCCCGACCATTTGCACCATCATATAAAGCGACAGGGCTTTGCCGCGATTTTGGTTGCTTGCGGCATTGTTGAGCCAGCTCTCGGCTGTCACGTAAACCCCTGAAAAACAAAAGCCAATCACGACCCGCAGAATGCTCCAGGCCCATGGTTCTGTGACCGTCGGATAAAGGATCAGCACCGCAGAAATAAACGAACCAAGCGCCGCAAAGACCCGCACATGCCCCACCCGGCGGATCATTTCCGGCGCAAGCCGCGAGCCGCCCAAAAAGCCAACAAAATACGCCGACATCACCACAGACATCGAGAAGGTCGAAAACTCCTCAATCCCGCCGCGCACGCCCAAAAGCGTTCCTTGCATCCCATTGCCGACCATCAACAGCATCATGCCCAAAAGCAGCGGCCAGGCAGATTTTAACACTTGGAACATGGGGCGTCTTTCCAATCAAAACAAAGCAGAGCAAGAGAGCCCAGCCTATGGGGCCGCGCGCGCCGATGAAACCATCTATTTGCGACATATAGAGGCGCGTTTTGACCATGTCGCAGGCCAGATAAGCGCGGCCAGAGAAGCCTTTGCCAGATCATCAAAGCCAGAGAAGCAAAACCCTGTGAATTTTCTGTAAATTTTAGCTAACTTTGATGCGCTATCCCGCCCGGCAGCAGCAAAGACGCATCCCCGTAAGAGAAAAACCGATAGTTTTCGGCAATCGCATGGGCGTAAATCTCGCGGATACGCTGCTGGCCGATCAGCGCCGAGACAAGCATCATCAAGGTCGATTTTGGCAGGTGAAAATTGGTCATCAGCGCGTCTGTGATGCGAAATTCATAGCCCGGGCGGATGAAAATATCGGTCTCGCCAACCCAAGGCGCGATCTCTCCCGGCCTTGGGGCCGCGCTTTCGATCAGCCGCAGCGCGGTTGTGCCCACCGGGATAATCCGCCCGCCCGCAGCGCGGGTCGCGTTGATTTCATCCGCCGCTTCTGCGCGCACTTCGCCCCATTCGGCATGCATTTTATGATCATCCGGATCATCAACCTTGACCGGCAAGAACGTCCCCGCCCCCACATGCAGCGTCACATGGCTGCGCGTGATCCCCTTGGCGGCAAGCGCCTCGAGCAGCGCAGCATCAAAATGCAACGAAGCCGTCGGCGCCGCAACAGCGCCGGAATTGCGCGCCCAAACCGTCTGATAATCCTCGCGATCCTGCGCGTCCGAGGCCCGTTTGGCCGCGATATAGGGCGGCAGCGGCATCATCCCGGCCGCATCCAATGCCGCATCGAAATCCGGCCCCGTTAGATTGAATTGAAGCCGCGCCGCATCCTCTTCGCGCCCCAGCATCGTTGCGCTCAGATCGGGGGAAAAGACGATCTCCTCGCCCTCTTTAAGCTTGCGCAATGGCTTGATCAAAGCGCGCCAAACGCCTGCCTCGGCGCAGGGCTCAAGCAAGGTCACTTCAATGCGCGCGCTGACCTCTCCTTGGGCTGATTGGCGGGTTCTATGGCCCGAAAGCCGCGCCGGGATCACCTTGGTATCATTCAAAACGAGCCGATCACCGGGGCGTAAATACTCTAATATATCAAAGACATGGCGATCTTCGATCCGATCGGGCCCTGCCACGAGAAGGCGCGAGGATGTGCGCGGGCGGGCCGGGCGCGTTGCGATCAAATCCTCGGGCAGATCAAAATCAAAATCGGAAAGTTTCATGCCATCGGCCTCGTTTTTTCGCGCATATGCGCGCCATAACATCGCTCTGGCGCGCGCACCAGCCCGTGCTGCCAAACTGCGCGGTCTATCCACGCCGCCAATCTGCCCCGCCAAACTGCGCGGTCAATCCACGCCGCCAATCCATGCTGCCAAACTCGCCACTATTGCGCCGGTTGCTTGGGCGGCGGGCGGCGGAAAATCTCACGAAACATCCCCGGTGTGAGGATCGAAAGCGGGTTCACCTGCACCGCCGGATTGGCCGCCCCGCCGCTGAGCTTGAAGTTAAAGCCAAACAGCCCCTCGCCTTTGCGGGTAAACATCTGGCCAATCCCATTCAAGAAATACACCGGCGAAATCACCCCCTGCATATCCATCTGGGAGCGGGTCAAATCATAGCGCCCATCAAGCGAGACCCCAAGCGAAGGCCCAACCGCAGAAGAGCGATAAAGCGTGACCATTTTGGGATCGAGCCGGAAATCGGCCTCAACATCGGTAAAGCGAATGCCGGGGCCCGAAAGCTGCTCAAGCAGGCCAACAACAGAGATCGCCGAAAGCATCTCGGTCAGGGCCGGCGCGCCAACGATTTTGGTATCGCTCAGGGTCAGGCGGCCCTCATAGGTTCCCTCGGCCTTAACCGGTGTGAGGATCAGATCAAGCGCCCCGCCGCGCGCTGTATCAAAGACCCCTGCTGCGCGCAAAGCCGCGCCGCCATCGCTGCCTTTGATACGGATCACCGGCCCATTGCGCGAAGGGGCAAGCGCGCCCTTAACAGCGGCCGCACCATTGACCAACCCATTGAAATCGCCCTGAAATCCGCCACCACTGGTGAATGTCCCGCGAAACGGCTGAAGGGAAATCCCCTCTGAGATGATCAAGCGATCCAACGCCAAAGTGATCGGCCCCGCGCTTGCGCCTGCGCTGCTTGCGCCGCCCTGCCCAAAGGAGGTTTTGCGCACATCAATCCGCCCGCCCGTAACCTCAACCCCGACCGCACGCCCGGCCCCGCGCCCCACAAGGCGCAGCGGCGCATCAAGCCATTGCCCGACCTTCACATTGGCAAATTTCGCCTCATCCAAAGCACCGCCTTTGCGCAGGGTCACCCGCCCCCCTTTGGCGCTCAGCCCGGGCGCCGACATATCAAGCGCGGTGATCATCGGATCCGCGCCGAGCCGCCCCTCAACCGCGAGCCGCCCGGTGCGATTGCGCGCCTTGGACCAGCCAAGCGGGGCCAGCCGCAGCCCCATGGAATTGAGATCCGAAGTCAGGCGAAAGGCAGGCGGCGCATCCGGGCGCAGATCAAGCGAGAACTGCCCGCGCCCTTCCCCGCGCAGCGATCCTTTGGGAAGCGCGATGCCAAACTCATCCAAGAAACCTTGATCAAGCGTCACAACGCCCGAAACAGAAGAGCGCCCGCCCTGGCCTGCACCGATTTTCTGTGTCCAGGCGCCCTCGCCCACAGCCTTGCCAAGGCGCGCCTGCCCCGAGATCGAAACCGCATCTGGCCCCGCCGTGACTTGCAGCGATTTGGCCGACAAAAGCCGCGGGGCGGCCAGCGCGCTGCTTTGGACATCGCTCAAGACGCCTGCAACCGCATAAGAGACATCGCTGAGGTCTATTTCTTTCTTCAAAGGAAGGGCAATATCGGCCGACATCGCAGCCGCACCAACGGCAATATCTTCTGCAATATCAGTCGCTTTGAGGATATTGAACGGTTTCATATTCAGCAATGAAAGCGCTGCGGTCGTGCTGCTTTGCGTGGCCAGAGCGATCTCCATCATCGCGGGTTTTTGGCCAATATCGGGGATGCGGATCACCGTGCCTGCGGGCAAAACATCGCCCCCCAACGGCGCCTCAACCACCCCCTCTTCAATCACCAAAGCGAATGCATCCTCAATGATCGTCCCGTAACCTGCGCCGCCCGTTATCGGGGGCAAATGTTTGAGATAGCTCACCTGCGCCCCCTCAAACCCAAACCCAAGCGAAAAGCGCGGCGCCTCAGCCGGCGAAACCCGCAGCGCGCTCTTGATTTCGCGCAGGGTGGCTTGATGCACGTTTTGCGCAATCCAGGCGCGGGTGTTGGGGATGGCATTGAGCGGCCAAAGCGCCAAAACCCGCGCTTTATTCGCCGCGGCCATCTCAATATCGGCCGAAACATCCCAGCCCTCTTTGCGCGCCCGCACCTGCCCTTTGGCCAAGATCCGCTCCTCGCCCTCGCGCAGCATCGCCTGGCCAATATCCATCGTAAACGGATCAAGGCGCAGGCGAAAATCAATCGCCCCTTCTTGCGCAGAAAGCGGCTCGGCAAACATCTCGGTTGATGCAAATTTCATATCCGCCAGCGCAAATTGCCCAAGCAAAGCGCTCGGCCAGCCTTGGGTATAATCGCTCAGATAGGCCTGCCCCGAGGCGCGCAGACTAACCGTTTCACTCACCACAGAGACTTCAGAAAACCGCAGCCGGTCCAGCGCCGGATCAAAGGTAAAATAGGCGCGCCCCTTCTCAAATCCGATCGGTTTTGCCCCTTGGATCGGCTCAAGCGCGCCCTGGCCAAATTCAAGCGTCCCGGTCAGCGCATCCAACTGGCCCGCAGTATCAAGACGCGCGCGCAAAGCCCCGGCAATCGGCGCATTCAGCACGCTCAAAAAGGTCAGCGCAGGCGATTGCAGCGCGATATCGCCCGCAGCGGCATTCTCAAAGCGCGCGCCAAATTCCGCATTGCCACCGCCCTTTGGTTTGGTGAAATTCAGCTCAATCGGGGCGAGCTCTTCTGTCCCATTAAAAACTTCGAAATTCATTGAAAGTTCAACGGCTTGATCAGTGTTCTTCAAGCTCAACGCGCCGCCTGTTACCTGCCAAAGCCGATGCGAACGCGCATCCTCCAACGTCAGCGTCAAATCGCTGGCCTCGATCAAGGTGACCTCTTTGAGCGGCGCCCGAGAGAAGGCGCGATCAATCTCGGCCATTGCGCTTCCCAAGGTCCCGGTTGAGGCATCCGTGCCAGCGGCAAAAGAGATGTCAAACTGCCCATCCGCGCGCCGCCGCAGAACCGCCTGCGCGCCCGAAAGCCGCAAAACATCCGGCTGAAGGCGGCGTTCGCGCAGCGCCGCCAAAGACAGGGACGCGCGCACATCATTGAGCTGCGCAACCTGCGCGCCGCCCCCATCATAAAGCCCCACATCTTTAAGCGTGATCCGCGGCACCCCGCGCTTATCAACCAGCAACACAACCCGCCCAAGCGAGATCCGCCCCGTCTCGCTGATCTGTGCATTGACCCGCTCTTCGACACGCGAAGTCAGCCATTGCGGCGCATCAATCGGGCGGCCATAAAGCGACAGGCTCACGATCACCAGCACGATAGAAAGCACAATAATCGTTAGGATCGACCAGACCGAAACATGCCAATGCCATTTGCGTTTGCGCCGTGGCAGCCCGGCGGCAATCAAGGCCTCATCCTCGGCAACATCTTGGGCGATTTCAGGATCAACCGCGATGCCATCATCGGCATGAACCCCGATCAGATGGTCGTCAATCTCGCCCAAAGGCGCAGGCCCATCAGCCTTCAAACCCGGCTCAACCGGGCCCTTTGGCGGCACATGGGTTGCGCGCAATGCCTCCGCTTCTGCCGCCAAAACCTCAGCCGATTTGCCCGCCTCGCCCGCTGTCGCGGCCTCAGACGGCTGCGCAGTGTCCTTGCGCTTTGGCGTTTCGGGGGTCGTTTTGCTCATCTTTGGCCCAGCGGGCTTAGCCCTATTCCCCTGCGGGCTTTTGCCCATTCTCAAAGGCGCAAGGCCCCAAACAACTGCGCGATGATTTGCACGCTTGGCGCGATTATCTCAAATGCGGCGCGCTCTTACCAGTGCCAACAGACATTCCCTTCGCACAGCAGCGTGATATAGCTGAGCATAGCCAAAACCGCCTGAGAGGACCAAGAGATGAGCACCGCCGCCCCATTGATCAACCCCGGCCAAACCGCCCCCGATTTCACCCTCCCGCGCGATGCGGCCAGCGGCGGCAGCGAAATCTCTCTCTCGGATCTGCGCGGGCAAAACGTTGTGCTCTATTTCTACCCCAAGGATGATACCTCAGGCTGCACCACGCAAGCCATTGATTTTACATCTCTTCTGCCCGAATTCACCAAGGCCAACGCCGCCATCCTTGGGATTTCCAAAGACCCAATTCCAAAACACGACAAATTCATCGCCAAACACAGCCTTGGCATCCCGCTGCTTTCGGATTTCGAGAATGACATCTGCGAGCGCTATGGCACATGGGGCGAAAAACAGATGTATGGGAAGGTCTTTCAGGGCATCATCCGCACGACCTTTTTGATCGGCAGCGATGGGGTCATTCGCAAAGTCTGGCCCAAAGTCCGCGTCAAAGGGCATGTCGAGGCGGTCCTGCAAGAGCTGCGCGCGCTATGAACGCCGCGCCCGCCAAAACCCTCACGCAAATGGCCTGCGATGTGCTCAATACTGCCGATGGGCGCGAAAAAACCGCCCTCTCCCATGCCTATGCCGCGATGTGGCGCGCCTCAAGAGAACCGGGCGGCACTGTGATCGAGATAGGCAAAGCCAGCCCGCCGCTTGCCCCGGCGCGCCCGCAAAAACCAGAGCTTCTGGACCCGCGCGATGTGCCCCGGCGCAAACCCGGCAGCCCAGAGGGGCGCATCGCCATCCTTCATGCGGTTGCGCATATTGAGCTAAATGCGGTTGATCTGCACTGGGATCTGATCGCCCGCTTTGGCCATATCAAAATGCCCATGGGGTTTTACGATGATTGGGTCAAGGCTGCGGATGAAGAATCTAAACATTTCAACCTGATATGCGACTGCCTTGAAGCAGCAGGCAGCCATTACGGCGCGCTTGCGGCCCATGCGGGCATGTGGCGCGCAGCAGAGGATACGCGCGATGATTTCCTCGGGCGTTTGGCCGTTGTGCCGATGGTTTTAGAGGCGCGCGGGCTTGATGTGACGCCGGGCATGATCAAAATCTTTCAAAACGCCAAGGATAAGGCGACTGTCGCAGCGCTTGATGTGATCTACGGCGAAGAGGTTGGCCATGTGGCCTATGGCTCAAAGTGGTTTCATTTCATGTGCGGGCGCGATGATCGCGATCCCAAGCCAGTGTTTCACGATCTGGTGCGCGCCTATTTTCACGGCGCGCTGAAACCGCCCTTTAACGAGGAAAAACGCGCCGAAGCGGGGATTCCGCCCGATTTTTATTGGCCTTTGGCGGATGAAATCCCGGCAAAAAAGCCTAATTAAAGCCGCACATCACGCCCCAAGCGGCGCGCCAAAATGCAAAAACCCATTCCCTTAAGGCAAGCGGCACTCCCGCGCCATTAACCCTGTTTTGCGCCCATGGCGGAATTTTCATCGGCAAAAAACCGCCACTTACCAATAATTTCTGCCCTTTTCTTCATTTTATTGCCCAAAAAAGTTGCCACGGACTCATCGGATCGGTAAGCCCATTGTTAACTGCTGAGTGTGGGGACTTCGGCAGGTGAACGGGATGTGGCAGACTGGGACACTTCAGCTGATGAATTTGATTGCGACAAAAATGAATGCGTTGCTTGAGCGCAGCTTTCCGGAACGGCGCATCTTTTTGCGCTCAGAGACGGAGACACGCTACATTCGGCTTGGCCCGGCAACGCAGCTTTTCGCCTTTGCGGGATCCTCGCTTACGGTGGCTTGGGCGATTGTCGCAACAGCGATCATCCTGATGGATTCGATCGGTTCGGGAAACATCCGCGAACAGGCCGCCCGCGAACAAGCCCTCTATGAACAGCGCCTCAATGCCCTCGCCCTTGAGCGCGACATCCGCGCCGATGAAGCGGCCATGGCCCAGCAACGGTTCAGCTCCGCCCTTGGCCAAATCTCAACGATGCAAAGCGCGCTTCTGGCCTCTGAGGATCGCCGCAAAGAGCTTGAGACCGGCATCGAAGTGATCCAATCCACCCTGCGCCGCACCATGAAAGAGCGCGATGGCGCCCGCGGCGAGGCCGAACACCTGACCGCCCAGCTAGACGGCAAACTCACCGACAAAGTGATCGTGGCCCAAGGCGATGTTGAAAGCACGCTTGATGTGTTGACGGATGCGCTGCAATCGACCGCCGCTGAGCGCGACGCGATGTTTAGCGCGGCCCAAACGGCCGAAGAATACGCCGCCAAGCTTGAGCATGAGCGCGACCTGATGGAAGAAAAGAACGATCGTATCTTTGGCCAGCTCGAAGATGCTGTGACCGTGTCGATCGAACCGCTGGATAAAATGTTCCGCGCAGCAGGCATGCCAACCGATAAAATCCTCGATACGGTGCGCCGCGGCTATTCCGGCCAAGGCGGCCCAACCGCCCCGATCACCTTCTCGACCATGGGCCAAGAGCCCGATGCAGACAGCCTGCGCGCCAATGGCATCCTTGAGAAAATGGACCGGATGAACCTTTACCGCATCGCGGCACAAAAAGCGCCCTTCGGCATGCCGCTCAAATCAAGCTTTCGCTATACATCCGGCTTTGGCCCGCGTTGGGGCCGCATGCATGCCGGCACAGATTTCGCCGCCGCATACGGAACCCCGATCTACGCAACCGCAGATGGCGTTGTCACCCATGCTGGCTGGCAATCGGGCTACGGCCGCCTCGTAAAGATCCAACATGAGTTCGGAATCGAGACCCGTTACGCCCACCAAAGCAAAATTCGCGTGAAAGTGGGCCAAAGGGTATCGCGCGGAGAGCAAATCGGTGATATGGGAAACTCCGGCCGTTCCACCGGAACCCACTTGCACTATGAAGTTCGTGTCGGTGGCGAGGCTGTAAATCCGATGACCTATATCAAGGCGGCAAAAGATGTTTTCTAAAAGCAGGATCAATGAACCCGGCCCCAAAGCCGATGAAACGGACGCAAAAGCGGCAACATCCGCGCCTGCAACTGCGCCCACTCAAAACAAATCACCAGCTGGCGAATTCAAGCCGTCTGCCCCAAAGGCAAAGCCCCCGGCATCGGTCCTCTCGACCGATCTAACGGTTACAGGCAATCTAAAATCCACCGGTGACATTCAGATTGAAGGCACCGTTGAAGGCGATATCCGCGCCCATCTTTTGACCGTCGGCGAAACCGCCACTGTTAAGGGTGAAGTTGTCGCGGATGATGTTGTTGTCAATGGCCGGATCATTGGCCGCGTGCGCGGGCTCAAAGTACGCCTGACATCGACAGCGCGCGTAGAGGGCGACATCATTCACAAGACCATCGCCATCGAAAGCGGCGCGCATTTTGAAGGCTCCGTGCAGCGCCAAGATGATCCGCTGCAAGCCAGCGCGAAAAACAAAATTCCCGGTGAAGCAGACAAATCTTAAGCTGCGACCCAGATCAAGATCAAACAGGCGGGGAGAAATCCTCGCCTTTTTATTTGCGCAAAACCAATGGCTTGACCTCTGATCAACGGCTGTCGCAGAAGCGCGATCTTGGCCCCTGCCCGGCGGCCGATAAATCAACCGCTTGCGCGCAAAGCCGATACCGCGCCTCAAGCCGGGCCCCCTCCGCAAGCCAGGCCCGCGCCAACCGCCCGCCCATGAGATCCCAATCCGCCCCGCGCCTCAGGCCTTGCTCAGCGCGCGGCGATACAAATGCCATGTCGCATGGCCAAGCACAGGCAGCGCGATAAACAGCCCCAAAAACGCCGGCACCATCGCCACCAAACAGACCACAGCAATCAGCGCCGCCCAGAGCCACATCACGATCAGGTTTGCCCCGACCGTGCGAACAGAAACCAACATCGCCGTGACAAAATCAATCTCGCGATCAAGCAAAAGCGGCAGGCTCACCACTGTCATCGCAAAGAGCATAAAGGCAAATGCCGCGCCGATGATCATCTCAACGCCAATCATGCTTAGCCCATTGGCCGTAAGGAAAACCTCGTAAGAACTGCTCACATTGGTCATCACAGAAAGCCCCATGAACAGCGCAAAAATCATATGCGCCAGAAACGACCAGAACAGAAAATAAATCAGGATGATCGCCCCGAGCCAAGGGATTTGGCGGTCTTTCTCGCTCCAGACAACACCAAGAATCGCGCGCCATTCCAGCGGCGCTTGCGCCTCTAATCGCCGCGAGACCTCATAAAGCCCCACGGCCGCAAAAGGCGCAATCAGCGGAAAACCAAGGCAAAGCGCAAAGGTCCAAATCACTGTCCCCGCACCAAGCCCGACAAGCGCCACCCCAGCGATCACATAAACGGCCGAAAAGAATATCCCAAAGCCCGGCGCTGCGCGAAAATCCCGCCATCCCGCGCCCAAGGCCGCCCGCAGATCGCCCAAGCAGATGCGCTGAATTTCCGGCACGGCATCCATCGGTGCATGCTCAAAATCGGCCATGCCCCCTCCCCAAATCTATCCTCGCGCGCGCGCTCAGTCTTGGCCGCAGCGCGCCGGAATTCAAGCCCTTCATTGCAAAATCCCCGCCCGCCTTGCGCATTGATAGGCGCCCCTGCCTGCCCTAACATCGGGCCAAATGAAGGAACGCGCATGTTAAAAATCTTCCTCAAACCGATCGCCATTTCCGCAATCCTTTTCGCCGCCGTGCCGAGCATGCTGATCCTGTCGCAATGGCCAAACCATCCGCGCGCGGCCAAGGGCGAAGGCCTGAATTTCGCCCGGCTCGACAGCCCCCAAGCCCAATCTGCGATCCCGCCCGCCCCGCCGCAAGACAGCTACACCGCCAAAGACGGCAGCAAACAACCGCTGCGTTGGTTCCCCGCAAACGCGCCCGATGCCCCGATCCTGATCCTGCTGCACGGCTCCTCTTGGCACGGGCTGCAATTCGAAACACTCGGCCAAAAGCTCGCGCAAGCGGGCATTGCCTCGGTGGCGGCGCCAGATCTGCGCGGCCACGGCTTTGCGCCCAAACGGCGCGGGGATCTCGATTATATCGGCCAATTTGATGATGATATCGCCGCCCTGATCGCTGATCTCAAGGCCCGCGCGCCGGGCGCCCCGATCCTTCTGGGCGGCCATTCTTCGGGCGGCGGATTGGTGGTGCGCTATGCCGGAAGCGGATTGCCCCAGCCCGATGGCTATGTCCTGCTCGCGCCATTTCTCAAACACAACGCGCCAACCATGCGCCCCAATGCTGGCGGCTGGAGCAATGTCTTGCTGCGCCGGATGATCGGGCTGTCGATCTTTAACTCACTCGGGATCACCGCGCTTAACCGCCTGACAGTGATCGAATTTTCCGTATCGCCCCAAGTTGCCGATGGCCCGCTTGGCCACACGCTGACCGCGCAATACAGCTACCGTCTTAACACAGCCTATGCCCCGCGCAGCGATTACACCGCCGATATTGCCGGGCTAAAATCCCCCTTTGCCCTGATCGCAGGCGCCAAAGACGAGGCCTTTATCGCCACAGAATATGAGCCCCTGATCAGCCAATACAGCGATCAAGGCCAGTATAATATTGTGCCCGAAATTGGCCATTTGGATATTGTCGATGCAGAGCAAACTTCTGCGATCCTTACGGAATTTCTGGCCGGGTTCTGATCTAGAAATGGCCCAAGCGGCGCGGCGCAAAGCCCAAAACGGCGCGAAAAGTTACTCGCCCTGCGCTTCTGCCCGGCTCTTGCCAGAAACATCCATCGCCAAAGTCGCGGCCATGAACCGATCCAGATCGCCATCCAAAACCCCTTGCGTATCAGAGGTTTCAACAGAGGTGCGCAGGTCTTTCACCATCTGATAAGGCTGCAAAACATAAGAGCGGATCTGATTGCCCCAACCCGCATCGCCCTTGTTTTCATGCGCCTCATTGATCGCCGCATTGCGCTTGTCGAGCTCCATTTGATAGAGCCGGGATTTCAGCGCTTTCATCGCGATATCGCGGTTCTGGTGCTGGGATTTCTGGCTTGAGGTCACAACGATCCCGGTGGGCGCATGGGTGATCCGAACGGCAGAATCGGTGGTGTTCACATGCTGCCCGCCCGCGCCCGAGGAGCGATAAGTATCAATGCGAATATCGGCTGGGTTCACCTCGATATCGATGTTGTCATCAACAACCGGATAGACCCAAACCGAGCTAAAGGATGTATGGCGGCGCGCGGCGCTATCATAGGGCGAAATGCGCACAAGCCGGTGCACGCCGCTTTCCGATTTCAGCCAGCCATAGGCATTATGCCCCGAGATTTTGTAAGCTGCGGATTTGATCCCCGCCTCTTCGCCCGAGGTCTCGGATTGCAGCTCGACCTTATAGCCCTTTTTCTCGGCCCAGCGGACATACATCCGCGCCAGCATCGAGGCCCAATCGCAGCTTTCCGTGCCGCCCGCGCCCGAGTTGATCTCAAGAAACGTGTCATTGGCATCCGCCTCGCCGTTGAGCAAAGCTTCCAGCTCTTTTTGCGCAGCCTTTTCGGCCAGAGCTTTCAACGCGCTCTCGGCCTCAGACACAACTTCAGCGTCTTCTTCCATTTCGCCAAGCTCGATCAGATCAATATTGTCCTGAAGCTCTTGGGCGATCCCCGTTGCTGTGGCCACGGCATCCATCAAGGTCTGGCGCTCGCGCATCAGCTTTTGCGCGCGCTCTTGATCGTTCCACAAATCCGGGTCCTCAATCATCGCGTCGAACTCTTCAAGGCGATGCGCAGCGGTCTCCCAATCCAAGCGCTGCTTGAGCAGATCAAGCGATTTGCCGATGGCTGTCACGGTGTTTTGGATTTCGGCGCGCACGGGGATTCCTTTGCGAATAAGACTGGGCGCATAGATATCCTATTGGGCCAAAAGGTAAAGGGCGGCTCCGAAAAGCCGCCCTTCAAATTCATGCCCATCTGTGCCGTGTTGGCGCGATCAGGTCGTGCCAATATCCGAGAACTCAAGCCCGATGATGATGGGATCGTGATCCGATGTCCGATAAGGCAATTCGCCATCAAACATGCTCGTATCGCGGCCAAAATCGGTATTGTAATCAATCGCATCCGGCTCGTTTGAGTTGATATGCCAAGCGGCAGCACCAGTGACATTGTCCATGATCGCGCCGGAGCCAAAGCCATAATCCAGCGTGCCGGTTTGGCCATCAAAGACATATGTTGTCGCACCGGGATGGTAGAACTCTTCAAGGTTGGTGTAGCCATCGGCGACCATCGCATCAATCGGATCTTCCGCGCCGTAAGCGTTGAAATCACCAAGCACAAGACTGTCTTCATCCGCGACCGTCTCAAGCCAGGTGGTGATCACATCAACACCCTCTTCGCGCATCTCATCCGAAGCACCGGCCCCATCGTTCATATCCGCATTGCTGCCCGAGCCAGAGCCCTTGGATTTGAGGTGCACAACCGTAACGGAGAAATCTTCGCCCGTTGCCACATCCTCAAAGGTGGCCGTAAGCGGCGAGCGGTTGGTGCCCGCGCCCTCAAAGACGCCAAGCCCATCATCATCAAGCGCGCCATAGCCAAGCCCATCAAGATCCGCATCCGTCAAGAAGCTCACCGAGCCGCGCACAACATTAACGCTATCGACCTTATAGATCATCCCGACCGAAATCGCATCCCCACCAACATGATCGCTCAACGGATCGACCCAATCATAGATGTCGCCGCCAAGGGTCGCGTTGAGCTCTGCCACGAGATAGGCGATGGCATTGCCCGACCCGTTGGAGAAGTCATTCTCAAGCTCAACAAGGCCAAGAACATCCGCATCCAGCGCAACCAATGTGGTGATCAGTTTTTCTGTCTGGCGGGTGAATTCCTCAAGCGTGTCTGCGCCGCGCGGCTCAAAGCCATTGGCTGTCATTGTGCCATCGTCAATCGTGGTGAAGTAGTTGAGAACGTTGAAAGAAACAACCTTGAGACTGCCGCCAACATTCGGCGCGCTGCTGTCGCGCTCTTGGGTATCCTCAAAGGTATTGACCCCATCCTCAACCGAGCGCACCCGGTAATTTGAGAAGGAGAAATCAACAACCCCAGTGAGATTGGTGATCGTATCGCCCATCCCAAAGCCATCGGCCGAATTAAACACCCCGTCGCCATTGATATCTGCTTCTGCAAGGATCGGCAGGTTTTGCCCGCTAAGCCCATCATCCAGCATGATCTGATCCGAACCGATTTCCTGCAAATAGGCGTCATATGCGGCCACATCAGGATCGTTGGATTGGGTGAATTGCTCAGGGCGATCGCCAGCAGTGAGGCGGACCTCATTAAAGCGATCCATGTTGTAGGCCTCATTGACGGTCAGCGTATCGGTGATGTTGATCAACATCCCCTCATAGGCTTCCATATCGGCCACATAAGACGAGCCGCCCACAACCACATCATCAATCGCATCCAGGCTAACATCGACAGCCATCGAGTTTATGTCTGCAACAGCCCCGACCTCATCAATCGTAACGGCGCTTGCGGTGATCTGCGTGTTGCCAAAGAATTCGCTCACAACCCCGGTTACAGTGACCCGATCCCCGATATTCACATCCGCAAGCAACGCGCCCTCAAAGACAAAAATACCCTCGGATGTGGCGGCATCCGCGTCTTGATCCGCGCCCTCTTCCATAAGGTAGAAACCGCCGAGATTGCGCATCTCATCGCTATCGCCATTCTGGAAATCCCCAACGACAATCGCCGTAACAGTGACCGTCTGCCCAACCATGGCAGACTCAGCGCCCGCGCCCTGAACCTCAGAGATCAGCGCCTCAACACCAACGGGCGGATCAACCGGCCCGCCATCATCATTGGCCGCACCGCGCGTATCTTCCGCCGGCCCCTGCCAAACGCCCGATGCATCGCGCCAAAGCGATTGGCCCTCAGCTGTTGAGCCTGTTTCAGCCACGCCCATATCAATGGATGTCATCCCCGCCGCAGAGCCATCCGCCGCTGCAAATGTGCCCTCATAAGAGAAGAACTCGACCGCCACACCATCAATCGCCACGGCAACCCCATCGGGCCCGCCGTTCTGGATCGAGCTTGGGTTCCAGACATAATAATCAAAGGTGCCATCTGTCGTCATGCTCATGGTGCTGAAATCAGCCGTGTCATAAGAGCCGCCACCATTGCCGTTATAAAGCTCGCCCGACATGTTCGAGACATCCGCGCCAGCCGTGACCCGGAACTCAACAAATTCGCCAACATCCGCGCCGGCATTATCGTAGTGAATTTCGTTGATCCGAAGCTCAATCGCCTCATTCGCAGCGCCCGGGGTTTGATCATCTGGCCCATGCCAAACGCCTGCCCCATCGCGCCAAAGCGATTGGCCAATTGCGGTGCTGCTTGCCTCAGAGACACCGATATCGGTTGAGGTGAGGCCTGCCGCAGGGCCATCCGCGGCCGTCATTTCGCCCTCATAGGAAAGGAACTCAACCACATCCGTTCCGTCCACCAAAGCGATCCCGTCTGGCGCGCCATTTTGCAACGAAATCCCTGTGGACACATAGTAATCATAAGTGCCATCCGAGGTCATCGTCATGGCGGCGCTGTTCATCGCAACCGTATCGTACACCGCGCCGTTTGAGCCGTTATAAAGCACAACGCTCAGCGCAGAGACATCCGCACCAGCCGCCACACGCACTTCAAAGAACTCGCCCTCATCAGCGCCCACATTATCATAATGCAGCTCATTGAGGCGCGGTGGATCGCTTGGCTCAACGGGCGGTTCGCTCTCATTGTCATAGCCAACCGAAGAAGGCGCGCTGCCCTGCCAAATGCCCGCCGCATCGCGCTCCAATGATGTCCCAATCGCGCCGGTGCCATCCTCAGAGACGCCCATATCTACCGATGTTAAGCCCGCAGCAGGCCCGTCCGTGGCTGTCATATCGCCTTCATAAGAGAAGAATTCCTGAACGCTGCCCTCCCAAACCAAGGCAAAGCCATCGGGTGCGCCGTTTTGGATCGAGCTGGGGGACCAGACGTAATAATCATAGGTGCCGTCGGTCGTCATATTCATCGCGCTTAGGCCGGAGGAAGCATAAACGCCGCCGCCATTGCCGTTGTAAAGATAGACGCCGGTGCTGGAAATATCCGCGCCCGCTGTCACGCGCACCTCAACAAATTCGCCAACATCGCCGCCCGCATTATCATAGTGCAGCTCATTGAGGCGCATCTCAAAACCCGGGCCCTCGGCAACATCCGTAACCTCAACGGCGATTGCCGCTGTGTCGCTCGCGCCGCCTGCATCCGTGGCCGACACCTCGACATCATAAATATTGTCGCCGCCCGCATCCAAAGGCGTCTCAAAATCGGGGGCGCCAAGGAAGGTCAGCGCGCCAGTGCTGGCATCAATCGCAAACAGGGCCGCATCCGCGCCGCCCGAAATGCCGTAAGTGATCGCATCATTTTCAGCATCCGTGGCGCCAATCACCGCCAGAATATCAGAGGTGTTTTCCGCCACGCTCACGCTCACAGGGGCAATGATCGAGGGGGCATCGTTCACACCTGTGATAGAGACCGTAACCGTGGCAGTATCTGTGCCGCCTTTGCCATCATCAACCGTGTAGGTGAATGTATCTTCGGCAACCTCGCCCTGCGCGAGATAATCAAACAAACCGCCTGCATCATAAGTGATCTGGCCGCCCGCAAGGCCAACAGTTGCGCCCGCAGCAGAGGCCGCATCAACGCCCGTAATGGCCATTGCATCGCCATCAAACTCTTGGTCATTGGCCAGCAGATCCGCGCCCTCAATCACCAATGCTGTGTCTTCATCCGTGGCAACCGCATCATCGCCCGCCAGAACCGCATTATTCGCGCCATTGAGATAAAGCGTGTAATCATCCGCCGCAAAATAAAGCGCTTCAATGCTGTGCAAACGATCCGTGCCTGCGCCCTCATCCGCGCCCTCAAGGCGTGTGATCGAAACCGGGCTCCAAGGCCGACAGCCCGCATCAACTTCATAATCGCTGACCGATCCCGCATAAGAAACCGTATCAAGCCCATGCCCGCCGTAATAGCGATTGTTGCCCGCGCCGCCGATGATCAGATCATCGCCAAACCCTGCAAAGACCCGGTCATTACCCGCGCCGCTTGAAATTACGTCATCGCCCCAAAAGCCAAACATAATATCCCGCCCCGACGTGCCGCTCAGCGTATCCGCGCCCCAGCCACCAAAGATCTTGGTCGGGCCGTGATGGGCATTGTGATGATGGTTGTGGTTGTGGGAATGGTGATGACGTGAGTGACGGGACATGAATAAAGCCTTCCGGTAAATCGTTTCTGCACAATTCGCACCTCAACATCACAGGCATATGTCAGCGCTGTGAAAGGTGCCGCTTGCCGCGATGCCCGCCCCCAAGGCAAGGCGCAACACGGACCGCACGCGCAGATTGCGCGGCCAAATAGCGGCCCGTCAAGCCCAAGGGTTAACCGTTCCTGACTATTTGGTAAAAATGCTCGGAAATTGGGCGCGGCCCAGATGCGCGATGGGCTGCCCGGGCCCTACTTTGAAACAATAAACAGGGTAATGCTTGGATTGTCTCAATTTCCGAAACATTCCCAAAGACAGGCCAAACATCCCGCCCGCGACCAAAGGGCGCAAACAATCCCGCCCGCTAAACAACGCTGATCCCAAAAGCAACTCTGGCCTGCCCGCGCGCCGCGCCGCCGCGATGAAAACCGGGCAAAGAGACCAAAGAAAAACGGGCGCGCAAAGCAAATGCACACCCGTTCAAAACCGTATCGCAATCGCCGCCTGCCCGCGCCGCTGCATAGCCGCGCCCAAAACCCGCGCCTAATACAAACCGCCCGCAGAGATGCCGCCCAATGTTGCCTTCTTTGGCACAATCACAACATCGCCCGTCGAGGTGCGCACCTTATCACCAGACTCGTTCACTTCGCCCGAAAACAGCGGCAGATTGGCGCCCATGGCAAAACCGCCATCAAAGGCAATGCCAAAGACAGGCTCTTCGCCATCGCGGAAATACTCAGCCACAACATTGGGCCCGCTGGCGCTGTCAGACAGGCGCGCGCCGGTGAAGCGATCAATCTTGATGAAATGCCCGCCCGGCGGCACGCGGAATTTCCCGCCGCCATATTTGCGCGTCGCCTCTTGCATGAAACTGTTGAACACCGGGCCGCAAAACCCGCCGCCCGAAGCCCCTGGCATCGCGCGCGGCCGATCAAAACCGATATAACAGCCCGCCACGATATTGGAGGTAAACCCAACAAACCAAGCGTCTTTGCCATCATTCGTTGTGCCTGTTTTGCCCGCAACCGGCACCGGCAGATTGATCCGGCCCTTGGCTGTCCCGCGCTGAACAACGCCCTGCATCATCGAGGTCAGCTGATAAGCGGTGATCGCATCCATCACACGGGCGCGATTCGAAACGATTGTGGGGGCTTTGTCCTGGGCGATCTGCGGCTCAGAGCATTCCTCACAAACGCGCTGATCATGGCGGTAAACCGTCTTGCCCCAGCGATCCTGAACCCGGTCAACCAGCGTCGGCTCCAGGCGCTCGCCACCATTGGCAAACATCCCATAAGCCGTCACCATCTTAAACAAAGTGGTTTCCTCAGAGCCCAAAGCATTGGCCAAAAACGGCTGCATATTCTCATAAACGCCAAACCGCTCGGCATAAGAGGCGACCGTATCCATGCCAACTTCTTCGGCCAAACGGATCGTCATCAGGTTGCGCGATTGCTCGATCCCGGTGCGCAAAGGCGTTGGGCCATAGAACTGGCGCGAGGCGTTCTTGGGGCGCCAAACCCCCTGCGGCGTGTTGATCTCAATCGGCGCATCAACAACAATCGTCGCAGGCGTAAAGCCGCTATCCAGCGCAGAGGCATAAACAAACGGCTTAAAAGAAGAGCCGGGCTGGCGGGTCGCTTGGGTGGCGCGGTTAAACACCGAATGCTGATAGCTAAACCCGCCCTGCATCGCAATCACACGGCCCGTGTTTACATCCATCGCCATGAATCCGCCTTGCACTTCAGGCACTTGGCGCAGGGTCCAGCGGATGAAACTGCCATCGCTATCCGCCGTCATCCGGCGCACATGAACAACATCCCCAACCGCAACCAAATCGCCAACCCCCTGCGCGCGCCGCCCCAAAGAGCCATCCGAATTGCGTTTGCGCGCCCATTGCGCATCCTTGGCCGGGATCCAATGGCCATCGGCATCATTCTCAACGCTCTCAATCCCGATCCGCGCATCGCCCTCTTTGATCTCCAAAATCACAGCCGGATACCACTGGTTTTCCAGATCAATATCGCGCGCGACCTGCACATTGGCCAAAGCGGCGCGCCATGTGGCCTCATCCTTAAGCTGCGCAGGCTCAAGCACCTTGCGCGTGCCCCGCCAAATCCCAAAACCACGATCAAGCGTCTCAAGCCGCTCGCGCAGCGCATTGGCCGCTTTGCCCTGCAATTCAGGATCAACAGTGGCGCGGATCGACAGCCCGCCATTAAAGAATTCATCCTCGCCAAAGTTGCGGCTCAACTGGCGGCGAATTTCATCCGTAAAGTAATCGCGCGGCGGCAAAGCGCGCCGGAAACTCTCGAAATCGCCATTCTGAACTGTCTCTAACGGGGCCGCCCGGGCCAGATCATAATCCGCCCCCGACAGATAGCCATTCTCGTTCATCTCTTTGAGAACGAAATTGCGCCGGCCCACCGCTTCGTCATAATCATCAACAGGATCAAGGCCGTAGGGCTTTTTGGGCAAAGCCGCAAGGTAAGCGGCCTCCTCTGGGCGCAGCTCGGCCAATGTCTTGTTGTAATAGCTCTGCGCCGCCGCAGCGACACCAAAAGAACGCGCGCCAAGATCGATCTCATTGAGATAGAGCTCTAGGATTTTCTCTTTGTCCAAAGTCTCCTCAAGACGGACAGCAAGAATCAATTCCTTGATTTTGCGCTCAGCCGAGCGATCCGACGAGAGCAAAAAGTTCTTCATCACCTGTTGTGTGATCGTCGAGGCGCCGCGAAGCCGCCCGCCCTGCGCTGCATCCCGCGCCGCCGACGCCATTCCAAACAGATCATAGCCCTTATGGGTGTAAAAATGCTTATCCTCGGCCGAAATGAAGGCGTATTTCACCAGATCAGGAATATCCGCAGCCGGCACAAACAACCGCCGTTCGCGCGCGAATTCATCAATGATCTTCCCCTCGCCCGAGTAAATCCGGCTGATCGTTGGCGGGGTGTAATTGGCAAGCTGCTCATGGCTTGGCAAGTCGCGGCTATAATACCAAAAAACGCCCCCGATAAACAGCGCAGCCGTCACTGAGCCAATCGTCAGAAGCGAAAATATCGTGCCTAAAAAGGAAAGGAAAAACCTGACCACGCCGCGCCCTCACACTTGCTTTGCGCTTCACTATACGCAGTTTGAGGCCGGGTCAAAGCACGACGCAGCGCAATTGAGCCATTTCCAGCCAAACAAGCGCATCCGTTGCGATCTTGGGCGCCATCCACGGCCAATTCAGCCCCTATTGCCGCAGCAATTGCGCCTGTGCGGCATCCGCCTCGCCCCATTTGATCAATGCGTCCCGGATCGCCCAAACAGCCTTGGCCCGCCAAGCAGGATCGCGCAATCGCTCCAAATCGCGCGGACTGGAAAGAAAGCCTAACTCTATCAAAACACTGGGAATATCCGGCGCTTTAAGAACAGAAAACCCCGCCTCAAGCCGCGGCCTTTTGTGCATCCCAACGCTTGGCGCAAGCTCGGCCACAAGCGCATCAGCCAATGCATCGGCGCGTGGGGCCGTCTCTGTGCGGGCCAAATCCATCAAAACATTGGCAACAACATCATCCTGCGCGCTCAAATCAACCCCGGCGATCAAATCCGCGCGATCATGGCGCTCTGCCAGCTTTTGCGAAGCCACATCCGAGGCGCGATCCGAAAGCGTATAGATCGTCGCCCCCGAGGCGCGCCCCTCGGCCAAAGCATCCGCATGCAGCGACAAAAACACATCCGCCCCGGCCCTGCGCGCAATCGAAACCCGCTCCTCAAGCGGCACAAACACATCCTCAGAGCGGGTCAAAACGACCTCAAATTGCCCCGCCCGCACCAACATTTCCTGCAATTCGCGCGCGAAAGTCAGCATCAAATCGGCTTCATCAATCTCGCCATTCTCTGCGCCCGGATCAATCCCGCCATGCCCCGGATCAAGCACAACAACAAGTGGCGCATCGCCGCTCTGGCGCGTCTTGGCGGGCGGCAAATCTTCGCGCGCATCCATCCCGGCATATTGCGCCTCCAAAGGAACGCCGGCTTGCGCCGCAAAATCCTGCGCGCTCACCGCCCCAAGCCGCAGCCGCACCAAAGCCCCGCCCTCCGGCGCGCCCTCGCCGGTTTGCATCCCCGCCTCTTGAAGGGCCAAGGGCGTGTTCAGCTCCAAAACCATCCGCGACCACCCCGGCCGAAACAGCCCAACATGAACCCCCTCAACCCGCTCCGAGCGATCAAACGCCTCCCGATCAAACCCGGTCCAATCGACCTCGGAAAAATCAATCACAAGGCGCGGCGGCCCATCGACAGTAAAGATGCGAAACGGCACAGGCTGGCTCAGCGGCAGCTCCAAAACTGCGCCCCGCCCCTTATCAATAAGCTGCGCCCCCTGTGGCAAAATCCGCGCCAAAGCCGATAAGCGCGCGGATTGCGACATCTGCGCAACCGCCGCCCCATTGCGCGGCTCTGTTGCTGGGCCGGGCGCGGCGGGCGCTGGGGGTTCAGCGCTGCGGGCGGCATCGCCTTGCGCGGCGTTTTGATCGGCCTCTTGGCTGGGCGCGCCGCCAAGCTGGCGCATCAAATCCGCAGCAACCCCATCAGCGGCATCCTGGGCAAACCCTGCACCCGCCCCGATAAAAACAGCCAATACCGCACCGATCGCTCTGCTCATTCTGGCCCTCACCTGCATCTGTTGCGGCACTTTGGCCGCGTTGCTTGCTGCCTTATACCGCGCCGCGATCCTGCGCGCCATAAGATCAGAGCCGCTGCGCCATATAGGCCGCCAAGCGCCGCAACCCCTCTTCAATATCCGCCGTCGCACGGGCATAGGAAAAGCGCAGGGTTTGATGGCCCCGGTGCGGATCAAAATCCAACCCCGGCGTCACCGCAACACCCGCATGTTCCAAAATATCCGCAGCCAATTGGCGGCTGTCTTGCGTGATCGCGCTCACATCCGCATAGATGTAAAACGCCCCGTCCGGCGGCGCGAAATCGGGAAAGCCCGCGCCTGGAAGCCCCTCAATCATCAGCGCGCGATTGCGGGCATAAACGGCAAGGTTCTCCTCAAGCTCCTGCGTCCCTTCAAGCGCCCCAAGCGCGGCAATCTGGCTTGCATGGGGCGGGCAAATAAACAGGTTCTGCGCCAATCGCTCAATCACCCGCACATGATCCGGCGGCACAACCATCCAGCCAATCCGCCAACCCGTCATCGAAAAATACTTCGAGAACGAGTTGATCACATAAACATCATCCGAAATCTCAAGCGCCGAGATCGCGCGCCCATCATATTGAATTCCATGATAAATTTCGTCCGAGATAAAGGCGATATCGCGCGCCGCACAGGCCGCAATCAGCCCCTCCATCGCCGCCCGATCAAGCATCGTTCCCGATGGGTTCCCCGGCGAGGCAACAATCAACCCGGCCAAATCGGGCGGCAAATCCGCCGCCACTGGCTGCAAACGATTGGCGGTCGAGCTCTGCATGCCGACCGGCTCCAAATCCAGCGCCGAAAGGATCTGGCGATAGCTCGGATAGCCCGGCTCGCCCAGCCCAACCCGCGCGCCCGCATCAAAAAGGGCGGTGAACGCCAGAATAAACGCCGCCGATGATCCCGAGGTGATCACCACCCGCGCCGGATCAAGATCAACCCCATACCAATCGCGATAAAGCACAGCGATCCGGGCGCGCAAGGCCGGCAACCCAAGCGCCACCGTATAACCAAGCGGCGCGCCATCCTCCATCGCCTCGCTGAGGGCCGCGCGCGCAGTGCCCGGCGCGCCCGTTCCCGGCTGGCCAACCTCCATGTGAATAATGTGGCGCCCGGCATCCTCTGCGGCGCGCGCGGCCTCCATCACATCCATCACAATAAAGGGATCAACCGCACTTCGCCTTGAATTTCGCATGTTCCGCTCCATAATCGCCCAGACCTTTGGGCCGAGAGTCTGGGCTATTGGGTCGCATCACAGCCATGCGCCGTCAATGGCCAAGCCTTGGCAAGCAACTTGCCGCGCCGGATAAATATGATAGGCCAAGCAAAGGCCTAAACGGCGCGCCGCATGCGCCAGTGAAAAAAGTGAGATGATATGACCCTTCGCCAGAGCTTCAAACGCGCCGCCGCTGCGCTCGCCTTTGCTGCAAGCCTCGCCCTGCCCGCCGCCGCCTTTGACGCCAGCACAATGAACCCGGCCGAGCGCGAAGCCTTTGGCGCCGAAATCCGCGCCTATCTGTTGCAAAATCCCGAAGTGCTGATGGAAGCCATCGCCGTTTTGGAAAAGCGTCAGGAAGAGGCACAAGGCGTCGATGATCTTGCGCTGGTTGCGACCAATGCAGAAGCGATTTTTGAGGATGAGACCTCTTGGATCGGCGGCAACCCGGATGGCGATATCACCATCGTCGAATTCATGGATTACAACTGCGGCTATTGCAAAAAGGCCCATCCCGAAGTCAGCGCTTTGCTGGAAGCCGATAAGAATATTCGCTTTATTGTCAAAGAGTTCCCCATTCTGGGCGAAACCTCTGTCTTGGGCGCGCGCTTTGCCATCGCAACCCGCGCCGTTGCAGGCGATGCGGCCTATGCCCAAGTCCACGACACATTGATGACCCTGCGCGGCGGGATTTCCGACAAGGCGCTTGATCGCGTCGCCAAAGACCTTGACCTCGATGCAAATGCGATCCGCAAAGAGATGAATTCAGACGCAACAAACGCCATCCTGCAAGCCAATTCCGAACTCGCCCAACGCCTCGCCATCACCGGCACCCCGACCTTCGTGATGGGCGAAAACCTTGTGCGCGGCTATGTTCCGCTGAATGCGATGCAGCAAATCGTTGACGAACTGCGCGCCGCGGCCGAATAGATTAATACCACTCTTTATCTACACCAATGTTAGAAACCTACATGATCTCATTTCACAGTTTGTTGTTCCTTTTCGGAGTTGAGAGTTGAAAAATGGGCTGCCCAAAAAGCTGAATTACAACGGAAACAGTGTTGATCTTGGTCATTTGCACCCATTTACACACAAGCTCTCAGGGCATGGGCTGGGTGGGCAAGATCTGATCCTACGGGTTGGATTTAGATCCCATGTGTTTTCAATCAAACCGCGATCAAGAGGCCATGATTTCCTCGACGAGAATAATAATCAAAGAGATTTCTGCCCGATCCGCTACGAGTTTTCATTCTGCTTGCCCGGCGAAGTCCGAAAGATGCTGGATAACAACGTCTTTACTTGGGAAGAACGCGACAAAAACCAAATGACAAATCTCGCAGTTATCGCTCCGGCCCGCTCAAACCTAGACTCTGGCCTCCACAACACCCTATTTTACCACCTATACCCAAGTAAGCTAGAGCACATCGACGTCGAATTCAGCGTGAAGACATGCTATGAAAAGCAAATAAATTTCAACAGGAAGCGGCGGCAGAAAAAGGAAAAAATTCGGGGCCTGGTGAAGAAGGCCCATTACCAAAACACAAGGATTCCAAAGAACTAACGCACAAAAGTAAAGGCTCCCCGAAGGGAGCCTGTCTTCATGCGGGAGCGCCTTACCGTGATATTCCGACCATAAAGGTGCGCATGTAACAGCGTTCTTACGAAAGCCCCGCTGTCTGTTACTGCTAATATAATTAGCCGATTGTCTAAAAAATGCAAGCGCAAATTAGGAACAGGCGCGCTCTGGGCTTTAACAAATTAGTAGCAAATCAGCGTATTTGGGGGGTCATTCCGCCGCCTGTTCTTCCGCCGCCGCCATCGCCTCAATCGCTTCGGCGCGCGTTTCGACCTGTTCAACGATGTGATCGACCATCTGCGCGTTAGAAAGCTTATGGCTCTGCTTGCCGGCCAGATACACCATGCCAGAGCCAGCCCCCCCGCCGGTAAAGCCAACATCTGTCATCAAGGCCTCGCCCGGCCCGTTGACCACACAGCCGATGATCGACAGGCTCATCGGGGTCTTGATATGCTCAAGCCGCTTTTCCAAAGCCTCAACCGTTTTGATCACATCAAAACCTTGGCGCGCACAAGACGGGCAGGAAATGATATTCACGCCGCGATGGCGCAGCCCCAAAGATTTGAGGATTTCATAGCCAACCTTGACCTCCTCAACCGGATCCGCAGAAAGCGAAACCCGGATCGTATCGCCAATCCCGGCCCAAAGCAGATTGCCCATGCCGATGGCCGATTTGATCGTGCCAGAGGTGAGCCCGCCAGCCTCTGTGATGCCAAGATGGATCGGCGCGTCTGTCGCTTCGGCCAAGGCCTGATAGGCGGCAGCAGCGAGGAAAACATCCGAGGCTTTGACCGAGATTTTAAACTCGTGGAAATCATTGTCTTGCAGGATTTTGATGTGATCCATGCCGCTTTCGACCATCGCATCAGGGCAAGGTTCGCCATATTTATCAAGCAGATGCTTCTCGAGCGAGCCGGCGTTCACGCCGATACGGATTGAACAGCCATGATCGCGCGCCGCCTTGATCACTTCGCGCACGCGGCTCTCATCGCCAATGTTGCCCGGGTTGATCCGAAGGCAAGCCGCCCCCGCCTCTGCCGCTTCAATCGCCCGTTTATAATGGAAGTGAATGTCTGCCACGATGGGCACGGGGCTTTCGCGGCAAATCTCTTTAAGCGCGGTTGTGGCGGCCTGATCCGGCGCGGAAATGCGCACGATATCAGCGCCCACATCCGCCGCCGCAATCACTTGGGCCAATGTCGCCTTAACATCGCCGCTGTCGGTGTTGGTCATCGTCTGAACAGAGATCGGCGCATCGCCGCCAACCGGCACATTGCCAACCATGATCTGGCGCGATTTGCGCCGCTCAATGGCGCGCCAAGGGCGAATAGCGGCAAGCGATTTGGGATCATTCAGGGACATAACAACAGCCTTCCGCGCTGAGACCTGCGAAAGCTTGCGCTCGCGCTTTGCGTTGCCAAAGAGATAATCCCCCGCCCCGAGCAGGGCAAGGTTTTAGCGGATGAAAACGAGAAGGAAGGTCGCATTTCAGCGGCGCGGCGCTACTCAGCCACAGCGCTCGTCGGCCCAACCGGCGCAAGCAAAGCCGCCTGCGCATCCGCGACATTGAAGATCTCGGCCAAAGCGGAATCCTGATCCAAATTGGCCACTTGATAGACCTCTTTGATCACATCAACCCCAAGCGCGACATTCTTCACAACCGAAGGACCATCGCCCGCCGGGCCATAAACCTCGCCGTTGACGGCAAAATAAACGCCCCCCGCATTGCCCGAGCGCAAAAGCGGCGGCTGTTCGGTTGCAGGCAGAACATAACGCTCGCCCACATCAAGAACTTTCTCAAACAAAACAGTGCCATCGGCGGAATTGATCCGCACCCAAGAGGCGCGCACCGCAAACAAAATCACCTCGGGCACATCCGCTTCAACAACCTGAATGCCCGCCCCCGACGTGCCATATCCGGCCGCGATCCCGCCGATATTGGGCGCCGTTTCGCCGCGCATCACATCCGTTGAAGCAAAGCCGCCAAGCGCGCCGTTGAGGCCCGGATCGAGCGCCGCAATCGGCCCATCGCGCGCAACCATCACAGGCACATCAAGCGCCTGCGGGCGATACAGGCGATCAAAAGCATCCGCGCTTGGAACCGCTGTGGTAACATCCGCTGTCGCCGCTGCGATCTCATCGCGCCCCGCCTCGACATCGCCCAGATCCGCAACCACACCGGGCGCCTGATCAAGCGGCGTAAACTCAACCTTTTGAATTTCTTGCAAAACCGACCAGCCGCCATAGCCAATCCCAAGGATCAGCGCGCAAAGCACGGCCACAGAACCAAGCGCGCCCGGCTCAATCTTGGAAAGCATGGCCTCGCCACGGGGGACGAAAATCGCATTTGGATCGGCCAAAGGATCGCGCGAAACCGTATCTTTGGGCGATGTTTTGGGCGCTTTGGCCCCAGAGGCCGCAGGCGACATCCCATGCGCGACAGCAAAATTGCCCTCAAGGCAGAATTTCTCATAGGCCCATTCAGGATCAAGCCCGAGGTAGCGCGCATAAGAGCGCACATAGCCTGCGATAAATCCGGGTGTTTCAAAGGCTGTGGGATCGGCGTTTTCGATCGCGGCAATATAGGTCGCTTTGATCTTGAGCTCGCGTTGCACATCCAAAAGGGATTTGGCCAGCGTGGCCCGCTCGCCCCGCATCAGATCGCCCAAACGCAGTTCAAAAGCGTCAAAACCCTTCGGTTCTTCGCTTTCCTGAGCCGATGATTTCACCCACCGACCGATCATAGGACTCGCCCGATCACTGCCATCTCTATCCCCAATTGCTGGCGAATCGCCTGATTATTCCCAGCGTATTGAGGGCAGATTACCATATTGTGTGTGTTAACGCACCCTTAGATGCTACTCAGCCCGCCAATTCGGCACGATTCAGCGCACAATGGGACCAAAGCGCATCCATCGCATGGACCAAAGCATCCATTTCGCGCGGCCCATGAACCGGGCTTGGGGTAAAGCGCAACCGCTCTGTCCCGCGTGGGACGGTCGGATAATTGATCGGCTGGACGTAAATCCCATGCTCTTCCAGCAGCATATCCGACATCTTTTGCGTATGCACCGGATTGCCGACAATCACAGGAACGATATGGCTGCCATGATCAATAATCGGCAGGCCCATCCCCTTGAGGCGCATCTTGAGAATGCGCGCTTGGGTCTGGTGGCGCTCGCGCAGGGCATTGTCGGTTTTCAGATGCCGCACAGAGGCCGCAGCCCCCGCCGCAACCGCGGGCGGAATCGAGGTCGTAAAGATGAAGCCCGGCGCGTAAGACCTTATGGCATCACACATTTTTGCCGATGCGGCGATATAGCCGCCCATCACACCGTAAGCCTTGGCCAATGTGCCATTGATGATGTCGATACGCTGCATCAACCCGTCGCGCTCGGCCACACCGGCGCCGCGCGGGCCATACATGCCAACCGCATGAACCTCATCAATATAGGTCAGCGCATTGAACTCATCCGCAAGGTCGCAAATCGCTTCAATCGGGCTAAAATCGCCATCCATCGAATAGATCGATTCAAAGGCAATCAGCTTGGGCGCAGAAGGATCATCCGCAGCCAGAAGCGCGCGCAGATGCTCCACATCATTGTGCCGGAAAATCCGCTTGGCCCCGCCATTGCGCCGCACGCCTTCAATCATCGAGGCATGGTTCAATTCGTCCGAATAAATAATCAGCCCCGGGAAGAGCTTGGGCAAGGTGCTTAACGTCGCGTCATTGGCGATATAGGCCGAGGTAAAGAGCAAAGCCCCCTCTTTGCGGTGCAGATCGGCAAGCTCGGCTTCCAGCGCGTTGTGATACACGGTTGTGCCCGAAATATTGCGCGTCCCGCCAGAGCCGGCGCCCGTTGCATCAATCGCCTCATGCATCGCCGCGAGAACAACCGGATGCTGCCCCATGCCCAAATAATCGTTGCCACACCAAACAGTTACGGCCTGCTCATCCCCATCGGGGCGGCGCCATACGGCATGGGGGAAATTGCCTTGACGGCGCTCAATATCAATAAAGGTGCGATAGCGCCCCTCGTCATGCAACAGTTGCAGGGCACTATCCAGCTTAGCCGTATAATCCACCGATATCTCCTTCGTGCGTCTCTCAGCGTGTTCTTTCTAGCCGGAGTTTCCGCCTAAAGAAAGATTGCAACCCGCTCTTTTTGTGAAACTTAGGTAGCAAGCACCCCAAACTTTAGAAATGATCTAAATCAAACCACAGCCGCGCGCCACTGGACAGCCCGTCGCAGGCTGATAGTTTCAGGTAAATTTCCCGTTAACCAAAGGCCTCATAATGACGCTCGATCCCGTTCTCGCCCGTATCGATTCCGATCTCCCCGATGCGATCGCCCGCCTGTTTGATCTGCTGCGCATCCCCTCGATCTCGACCGATCCGGCCTATAAAGCGGCTTGCGATGAGGCAGCAGATTGGCTTGTGGATGATCTGCAATCCATCGGGATCGACGCGCAAAAACGCCCAACACCGGGCCACCCAATGGTTGTTGGCCACGCAGGATCGGGCGGCACCCACGCGATATTTTATGGGCACTATGATGTCCAACCCGTTGATCCGCTTGAGCTTTGGGAGCGCGACCCGTTTGATCCCGGCCTGGAAGAAACACCCAAAGGCCCGATCATTCGCGGCCGCGGCGCCTCAGACGATAAGGGCCAGCTGATGACCTTTGTTGAGGCCTGCCGCGCCTGGATCGCCGTTCACGGCGCCCTGCCCGCCAAGATCAGCTTTTTCTTTGAGGGCGAAGAGGAAAGCGGCTCGCCCTCGCTAATCCCCTTCATGAAAGACAATGCCGAAGAGCTGCGCGCCGATGTCGCCCTGATCTGCGACACGGGCATGTTTGGCCGCGAGACCCCCACAATCGTTACCCGCCTGCGCGGGCTGATGGGCGAAGAGATCGTGATCAAAGGCGCGTCCAAGGATCTGCATTCGGGGATGTTTGGCGGGCCAGCGATCAACCCGATCCGCGTGCTTTCCCGCATCATTGCCGGGCTGCACGATGATCAAGGCCGCATCACCCTGCCCGGCTTTTACGATGGCGTGCCCGATCTGCCCGCCGATATTGCCGCCCAGTGGCAGGCGCTCGGCTTTGACGAGGCCGCTTTCCTTGGCGATGTGGGCCTGAGCGCCCCGGCAGGCGAGGCGGGCAAATCCGCGCTCGAGATGATCTGGTCGCGCCCCACTTGCGAAGTCAACGGCATTATTGGCGGCTATACCGGCGACGGGTTCAAAACCGTGCTGCCGGCGGAAGCGCGCGCCAAAATCAGCTTTCGCCTTGTCGGCACCCAAGACCCCCACGCCATCCGCGAGGCCTTCCACGCCTATGTGCGCGCCGCCCTGCCATCCGATTGCGAGGTCGAATTTCATCCCCACGGCGCCTCCCCCGCAGCGGAAATGCAAACCAGCCACCCCGCCTTTGAAGCGGCCCGCGCGGCCCTGTCCGATGAATGGCCCAAAGAGGCGGCCTTTGTTGGCTGCGGCGGCTCGATCCCGATTGCGGGCTATTTCAAGGATTATCTCGATACCGATGCCATGCTGATCGGCTTTGCCAAGGATGATGATCAAATCCACTCGCCCAACGAGAAATACGATCTTGTGAGCTTTCACAAAGGCATCCGCAGCTGGGCGCGTATCCTGGCCAAACTCGCTGAAACCTAAGCCTTTTCGGCGCGCTTTGCCTGCAAGGCCCGCAGGATCTTGGCGATAAAAAACAGCCAAGGCGCGCCAAAATCCCGCCCAAAAAACGCGCCGAAATCCCACCAATCGCATGGGAAAAGATCATCACATTGGGAAAAAGGAGTGGCGCGGTTGACGGGGCTCGAACCCGCGACCCCCGGCGTGACAGGCCGGTACTCTAACCAGCTGAGCTACAACCGCGCATCAGCTCGGGGCATTTGGAGGGATAGCGTGGCGCGGTTGACGGGGCTCGAACCCGCGACCCCCGGCGTGACAGGCCGGTACTCTAACCAACTGAGCTACAACCGCTCGCTATCCGCCCAAGGCAAGCCTCGAACGTTTGGGCGTTCTATGGCCGCGCGCTTCACTCGTCAAGCATCAAACGCGCGGAAATCGCGGCAAGTGTGGATTTGGTCTCTGCGCTGCGTATCCGGGCGGCAAAATCGCGCAAAAACGGCTGGATTTGCGCGCGAACCTCGGCTCTTGCGCAAATACCGGCAACCTCATCGGGCGTGGCCGAAATCACGGGAATGCGTAAAACCAAATCGCGCACGAATCCTTGCGAAACAGTCGAAAGCACCCGCTCCAAATCCGCCAAAACATCCCCGCCCCTGTGAGAGCCATGCACAAGCGCGATCGGCTTTCCAATGATCTCTTCGCGCGACACAAGCCAATCAATCGCGTTTTTAAAGGCGCCGGGCAGCGCATGAACATATTCAGGACAAGCGATTAACAATCCGTCGGCCCGCGCGATCTCTGCGGCAAAGGCCTCAACGGCTGGCGGTGCAGGTGGCCCCTCCAAATCGGGCGAAAACAGCGGCAAGGTACGGATCGCATCCGAAACCGTCAGCGTGATCCCTTCCCCGCAATTTTCCGCCACGCCGCGCAAAAGCGCCGTGTTGGTTGAGCTTGCGCGCAAAGACCCAGACAGGCCAAGAAGTTTAAACCCGCGATCACTCACACATCGATGCCCCATTTTGATCGGCTGGAAACCTCGCACCCAATAGCTTCATGATCAAGGTAAAATGCGCCACAAATCGGCGAACCAAAAGCTGTGGCCCGTGCAGAGGTATATCTAAATCAAAGCGGAAAATGGTGGGTCGTGAGAGGCTCGAACTCCCGACATCTTCGGTGTAAACGAAGCGCTCTACCAACTGAGCTAACGACCCGCTGCGGGGCTAATAGCCGGAAACCAAATCCCAGCGCAAGGGCAAATTGCAAAGAAAATCCGATTGAAGGCAATTGCCTTTGCCATAGGCAGATTTACCGGGCCGGGCGGCGATCTTTGGCCGCTCAAAGCAGCCCACCCCGCTTGAAAAACGCGCCCTAACCCGGCGCGCGCAAGATCCGCTCAACCCCGCCCTCAATATAAAACACGCAGCCCTGCTCATGGCTCAGCGCCAACAATTCCCGCAGGCTTAGCCCGCAAGCGATCCCGCGCAAAACAGCCGCCGTGATCGAATGGGTCACAATCACCGATGGCCCGCAAAGCCCCGCCAAAAACGCCAGGCAGCGCGCCTCAACCGCCTCAACCCGCTCCCCGTCGGGCGCCATCAGATATAGCGCAAATCGATCCGCCTCCGATGGGCTCAGCGCCTCTGCGGGGGCGCATTCCGCGATGATCTCGCGGCGCAAACGCCCCTCCCAACTGCCAACAGAAATCTCCGAAATCCGTGGATCAAAGGCGATTTCATACCCCGCGAGCGCGATCCGCGCCGTATGAGCTGCGCGCCCTAAGGGGCTGGAATAAATAGAGAAACCCCCACCATCCAAGAAGGGCGCCATGATCCGCGCTTGGTCTGCCGCCTGCGCTTTGCCCCGCGCAGTCAGATCGGAATCAAGCCGCCCCTGCATACGCCCTTCAACGTTCCATTCGGTCTCTCCGTGGCGCAGAATATACAAAGGGGGCAGCGCAAGCGGCGATAAAACACGCGCCATATCAAGGCCGAAATCAAGGCTGTCGCTGGTCACGTTGCACATCCGTTTTTGGGCCAAGGGCCGGGCCAAAATCGCCCGCAATGGGCGCAGCTGTGCCGGGTTCGCGCCTGAATTGCAAGCCCGGAGCGGCGCATTTCCCCCGTCATCAACCCCGTCATCTGGCCCGATACTTGCGCACGCCCAAGCAATCGCCCCATGCGTCTCGCATCAAGCTCTGGCCCCAAACGCGCCCCAGTGCCCGCCCAAACGCCCCACTTAAGCCAAGCAAACAGTAAAAAGCGCGCCGCAAATCCATGCCGCGCGCTTGAAAACGTCTAAACTGTGCCGCGCATCAACTGGCGCTGTAGGGGGAATTATTCCGCCGCGTCAGCCAGATCCTCATCATCCGCATCGCCCGCAGCCTGAGCGCCGCCGCCGTCAAGCATGTTCTTGCTGCGGCGCAATTTGGCAACGATCACAGTCGCATTCTCAGCCTCGCGAATGCGGTTCACCTGCACCTTACCAAGGGGCGGAATGTTGAGCGTCTCCCCAGCCGCCAAAGCCGCGCCCAATTCGCGAAAAACCGCTTCCATCGCAGGCTTGATCTGATTTTTGCGCAGGCCCGAGCTGGCCGAAACCCGCTCGATAAAATCTTTGCGCCGCACAACAACAGCCGCCTCGCCCGTCGCGCTGCTGCCATCCCCGGCGCTGGCTTGCGCGGTGGCGGCCTTGGCGGTCGTGGCTGCGCTTGCCGCCGCAGTCGCCATATGGCTCGGTGCTTTTTCAGCAGGAGATGGCACAGCGGAATGCGCGCCCGATGGGGCGGTGCTGGAAGCCACTTTGGATTTCTTTGAAGATCTACGCGATGCCATTGTTTCGCCTTTTGATTTTATTGTTTCGCTATGGGAAATAATAACCGATCCCGCGCGCCTTGGCTACTGCTCCCTTTGGCAAAAGGTTAACGCCCCCAATCAAAGCACACCCCATATGGAAAATTACCCCTCCAACACCCAATCAGACCTCCGCAACGCGCCCCTCAAACTCCCTCCTCGCACCACCTCCAACCCAAGCACAAAACACCCGCCATTCAAGCGCGCCTTGGACTTTTTCTTGGCAAAAATACTCATTCCCAGCGCCAAACCCGGCCCCGTCACACCTTCAGGCCTCCCCAACCTCAGCACAGCCCAAACCCAACCCCGGCGCAGCCCAAACCCAGCCCAAGCCAGCCCTCTCTAAGCCTGCGCTTTTTCTTGGCAAAAATACTCATTTTGGCAAAATGCACTTCCCAACAGCCCCGAAACAACGCAAAAGCGGCGCGCTCCCGCTCGGAAACGCGCCGCTTCATGTCTTGCGCAAACCCGCCTGATGCGGATCAAATCGGCCTAATGGGCAGTGGCGCCCGGCTCATCCTTGATCGGGCCCGTCATACGATCCATCTGAGCAACGGCCGCAGCCTCTTCATCCCATTCGATCGCTTCGGGCACCCGCACCAGCGCATGTTTGATCACTTCGGAAACATGAGAAACCGGAATGATTTCAAGCCCTTCCTTAACGTTGTCAGGGATTTCCGGCAGATCTTTGGCGTTTTCCTGCGGGATCAGAACGGTTTTGATCCCGCCGCGCAATGCGGCCAAAAGCTTCTCTTTCAAGCCGCCAATGGGCAATGCATTGCCGCGCAAAGTGACCTCGCCGGTCATGGCGATATCCTTGCGCACAGGGATCTGCGTGAGCACCGAAACGATGGAGGTGACCATCGCCAAACCTGCCGATGGGCCATCCTTTGGCGTTGCGCCTTCTGGAACATGGACGTGAATATCCATCGTCTCAAAACGCGGCGGTTTCACCCCAAGCGAGGGGCTGATCGAGCGCACATAAGACGAGGCCGCATCAATGCTTTCCTTCATCACATCGCCAAGCTTGCCGGTTGTCTTCATCCGGCCCTTCCCGGGCAGGCGCAGCGCTTCGATTTGAAGCAATTCACCCCCAACCGATGTATAAGCAAGGCCCGTCACAACGCCGATCTGATCATCCTTCTCAGCCAGCCCAAAGCGGAACTGTTTCACCCCGAGGTAATCCTCAAGATTGTCCTCTGTCACCTCAACCGCGCTTTCCTCTTTGCGCACGATTTTGGTCACAGCTTTGCGCGCCACTTTGGCGATCTCACGCTCAAGATTGCGCACCCCGGCTTCGCGGGTATAGGTGCGCACCATCTCTTTGATCGCCCCATCCGAAAGGGTGAATTCGCCCTTCCGAAGCCCGTGATTTTTGATCTGTTTCGAAAGAAGATGCTGCTTGGCGATCTCGCATTTCTCGTCCTCGGTATAGCCCGAAAGCGCAATGATCTCCATGCGATCAAGCAACGGCCCGGGCATGTTGTAAGAATTCGCCGTGGTCAGGAACATCACGTTCGAGAGATCATATTCGACCTCCAGATAATGATCCACAAAGGTGGAATTCTGTTCTGGATCAAGCACTTCCAGCATCGCCGAAGCCGGATCGCCGCGGAAATCCTGGCCCATTTTATCAATCTCATCCAAAAGGATCAGCGGATTGGTTGTCTTGGCCTTTTTCAGCGCCTGAATGATCTTGCCGGGCATCGAGCCGATATAGGTGCGGCGGTGGCCGCGGATTTCAGACTCGTCGCGCACGCCGCCCAAAGAGATGCGAATAAACTCGCGCCCCGTGGCTTTGGCTACCGATTTCCCAAGCGACGTTTTGCCAACCCCGGGCGGGCCCACGAGGCACATAATCGGCCCCTTGAGCTTTTTTGAGCGCTGCTGAACAGCAAGATATTCAACGATGCGCTCTTTCACCTTCTCAAGCCCATAGTGATCCGCATCCAGAACCGCCTGCGCGCGCCCAAGATCCTTTTTCACCCGGCTTTTGGTGCCCCATGGAATGGCCAGCAGCCAATCAAGATAATTGCGCACAACGGTCGCCTCGGCGCTCATTGGGCTCATGTTTTTGAGCTTCTTGATCTCCGCATCGGCGCGCTCGCGGGCCTCTTTGGAAAAATCCGTCTCCGCAATGCGCGCTTCCAGCTCGGCAACCTCATTGGCGCCATCTTCGCCGTCGCCCAATTCCTTCTGGATCGCCTTCATCTGCTCGTTGAGATAATATTCCCGCTGGGTGCGCTCCATCTGGGTTTTCACCCGGGTTTTGATCTTCTTCTCAACCTGCAAAACAGACATTTCGCCCTGCATCAGGCCATAGATCTTTTCAAGCCGCTCCTCGATGGAAAGCGTCTCCAAAAGCGCCTGTTTCTGATCAACCTCAACACCAAGATGCCCGGCCACAAGATCCGCAAGCTTGGCCGGTTCGCGCGTTTCAGCAACAGCGGCCAAGGCCTCTTCGGGGATGTTCTTCTTGATCTTGGAATAGCGCTCAAACTCATCCCCAACCGAGCGCACAAGCGCCTCGATGGTTTCGGCCTCGCCGTCAAGTTCGCTCAGCTCAATCGCGGCCGCTTCAAAGAAAGCGTCATTCTCAAGGAATTCAGTGATTTTGACCCGCTCACGCCCCTCAACAAGCACTTTCACAGTGCCATCGGGCAATTTGAGCAGCTGAAGCACATTGGCCAAAACGCCGACCCGGTAAATACCGTCTGCGGTTGGATCATCAATGCCCGGGTCAATCTGGCTCGACAGCAGGATTTGCTTGTCATCCCCCATCACTTCTTCCAGCGCGCGCACAGAACGTTCGCGGCCAACAAAAAGCGGCACAATCATATGTGGAAACACCACAATATCGCGCAAAGGCAAAACAGGGTAGGTTTGGGTTACGTGCTCGTTCATGCTCATTCCTTAACGTTGCCAGAGAGCTTGGCCCCACTATGGTGGCAGCGCTGCGCTCTCTGCGGTCATGATCTATATCTGGGGGGTGGCCCCTCTTATTCAACCATGGCCTGCTATCTCTTGGCGGTTAGTCTGCCCTTGTGCGCCGCGCGGAGCAACGCCCTTTTGCGCAGTTTTTGCGATAATTCCCCAAGGTTTTCCTAATATTTGCGCCTCTAATGGCAAAAAACGGCAATATTTCGCAAAACAGCCCTTATTGTTGGCCAGGGCGAAACCCGATCACAGATGCGCGAGCGCTGCTTTTTTCACCGATCCGCCAAATGGGGCCTCTTTTGCCCTGTATTTGCGCCCTTTTCCCTGGCGCCGCCCACGGCTTTCAAGGCGCCAAAGCCCTGCAATACGCGAAACGGCTAAAATTTTTCCTTTATCTTCAACAAACTGGCCCGCGCGAAGGGCGCAGAAATCATTTCGCGAATCTCATCATCGTTAACAAGAAAGCAAAAGTTTTTGGTGTATTCGGCCCAAAAGCGCCCAATTTGCGCCCAACTGAAACGCCGCCCAGCGCGCTATCTCTATCGGACCGAACGAAGCAGCAACATCAATTGCAGCAACGCCGGGAAAACCGGCCCATGCCGCAACCGCGCCCCGGCGCATAAGAGGAGAAGAGCGATGATCAAGAAACTGCTCTATTACCAACGCCGCCGCCTTGCCGCCGCGATCGCGCTGGGAATGTGCTACATCGCTGCTTGGGATATTGGCGCGGCCCGTATGGAAGGCCTGCCGGTTCTGCTCGAAGTGCTTGTGATCGGGCTGATGAGCGCGGCTTTGATCCTTTCCTTTTACCTTATTGTTTTGATCCGCCAACCGCTGCTTGTGGCCCGTGTGGATGCGGCTTTGGCCTCGCTGTCGCCTTTTGCGCTGCTTGCGCTGATCACCCCGGCCCATGATCCGATCAGCCAGGGCGGTATCGTGAGCGTTCTGGCCTTTGCGGCCTCGGTTGCGCTGTTTCAATGGATGTTCTGCGGGCCGATGCTCGATCGTTTCACCATGCGCGATCTCAATGTGCTGTCCTTTACCTTCAACGTAAACGTCACCCCCGAACATGCCTGGCGCGCCCTTGTGCCAACCCCGGATCACCGCCACGATTACCTCTTCAAAGGCACCCGTTTCATGAACAGTGACGAGGATGATGAAAACAGCTGGACCATCAGCCTGATCAATCAGCCCTGGGCCGTGCATGATCTCAACCGCATCACGATGAATGAAAACGTCCCCGGCAGCTACTTTCACTTTAACTTTGATCCGGTGAATGCCAAAGGCGCTATCGCCAATCTCAACGGCTGGTTCGCGCTGACCTTTGCGCCAAACCGCGATGGCACAACGGCTGTTCAGCTCGAAACACAGCTGCGCAATGTGCCGATCCGCTACCGTGTGTTCTGGTATCTGGGCGATGCGTTCCAAGTCTATATGCGGGTGATGCGCTCCTCGGTGCAAAAGCAAATCTGCAAATCGCTTCAGGCCGAAGAACCCGGCGCAAACAGCGTTATTCCCAAGAGCCAAGTCATCCCTGCCTAAAGCGGCGCTGGCCGCCACAGCTGGCCCAGCGCCCCCCTTAACCCAATCCCCATAACCCAATGCCATACTCAAAACCCGCACCCAAACGCCACATCCAATTGAAAGCCCGCCGATGAGATCTGATCCGCCCTAAAACGCCGCTGTGAGAGGCCAATCCATCCAAACCAATCCCGCGGCCTCTACAAGCAAAGCATTTCCGCCGCCACAACCAAGCCCAAACCCGCCACTACCACTGCCAAAGCTGCCACGACCAAAACCACCGCAACCAAAGCCTAACAGACCCAAGCGCAGGCCTCGCCTGCCCCACGCAAGATCAAAGGTCCGCCATGATTGCCAAACTTCTCCTTCAAAAACGCCGCATCCTGCTTGGGATTATCGCAGGCACGGTCGCGCTGGAATTCCTGTTTGGCGCGACCCCGGCCTTTATCGACATCACTTTCATCGTGCGGGTCCTTATCTTTGCGCTCCTGTCTACAGTGCTGACCAATGGCTATATCTTAGTCGCCCACAAATACCTCCCCCATGGCGAAAAGCTTATCGAAACGATGGTTCTCCCCTCCATCGCTGGGGCTTTTGTGCTGCGCTACACGCCTTTTGGCGCTTATCTGTTGAGCCATCCCGTTGCCTTCGTCGCGGTCGGGCTTGGGGGAATCGCGCTCAGCTACTCGCTGCTCTATGGCAATCTGCTCGATCCCCTCACCCGGATGGATAGCCCTGTCTCCTCAGCCCAATTCCAAATCAATGCCCCGGCCGAACTGCTCTGGCGCATGCTGATCCCCGCGCCGGGCCACGAGAAAGATTTCGCCTTCGCAGGAACTCAATTCCTCTCCGAACCCAACTCCCCCCAAAACGAATGGCTCTCTATCTTTAGCAAAGGCAGCACGACCCCGGCGCTGGCAAAAATCACCCGCATTCGCCTCCAAGAGATCGAGCCGGGCTATTACTTCCGCTTTGGGTTTGAGCCTGTGGACAGCAACAAAAGCGTCCATCATCACGGCTGGTATGCGATCACCATCACCCCCCAAGGCGATGGCATCCACACGGTCAAAATCGAAGCGCGCGCCCTTCAAATGCCGCTCAGTGTTAGCCTTGATCCCATGCTCAGCAATCACTTCGAAAGCCATATCAGTGAAGCCATCGCCGCGATTGAGGCCCGCCTGCGCCGAGAAGCCAAACGCGCTGGTATCACAACCGCCCCCGCCAAAGCCCAGGCCCGCACTGCCGCAACCTATCAAAAGCCAAAAGGCCCGCCCCAAAAACCAAAACGCAGCCTGACCGTCTAACCCGCCCGCTCTTGGGCCAAAGGGGCCTTGCAAGCGCATGCGCCATTGGCGTTTGACGCGCGGGATGTGTGATGGGGGCGTGGGATAAGGAACATAGATCGTGAAGCACAGCCCATTGCGCCCATGATCTGCGCCCCAAGGCGCCAGAAAGAAAGCACGTAAACGCCCCACGCCCCAATGAAGGGCCATCGCCCCCACCACCAAACGCCAACAAAACGGCGCAATCCGGCGTAATAACGCCCAGCCCTCAATCGGCCTCAAACGCCCCCGCCCTCAAGCGGCCCAAAAGGCCCCGGCCCCCCAAGCGGCTCAATATCAAACCCGCCTCCTGCGGCCCTATCTGAACCCCGCCCTATAGCGGCTCAATATCGCCTTCGGCCCGCGCTGCATGGAAATCCGTTTGAAATTGCGCAAAGCGCCCAGCCCCAATCGCATCCCGCATTCCGGCCATAAGCTCTTGGAAATAATGCAGATTATGCCAAGTCAGCAACATCCCCGAGATCATCTCATTGGCGCGAAACACATGGTGCAAATAGGCCCGGCTATAGTTGCGGCAGGCCGGGCATGCGCAGGCCTCATCCAGCGGGCGCGGATCATCTGCATGGCGCGCATTCTTGATGTTGACCACGCCGTGGCGGGTAAACACCTGCCCCGTGCGCCCCGAGCGCGAGGGCAAAACGCAATCCATCATATCAATCCCGCGCGCCACCGCCCCGACAATATCATCCGGCTTGCCAACCCCCATCAAATAGCGCGGCTTATCTTGGGGCAGCATGTCAGGCGCATAATCCAGCACCTCAAACATAACCTCTTGCCCCTCGCCAACCGCGAGGCCACCAACCGCATAGCCCTCAAAACCGATCTCTTTGAGCTTCTGCGCGCTCTCTTCGCGCTGCTCGCGAAACACGCTGCCCTGCTGAATGCCAAACAGCGCATGCCCAGGCCGATCGCCAAAAGCATCCCGCGAGCGCTGCGCCCAGCGCATCGACATGCGCATACTCTCAAGCGAAACCGCCTCTTCCGCCGGAAAGGGCGTGCATTCATCAAAAGCCATGACAATATCAGAGCCAAGCAAACGCTGAATTTCCATCGAACGCTCAGGGGTAAGCATATGATCCGAGCCGTCAATATGGCTCTTAAACTTGACCCCCTCCTCAGACATCTTGCGCAGGCCCGATAGCGACATCACCTGAAACCCGCCGCTATCGGTCAGGATCGGCTTTTGCCAATTCATAAACTTGTGCAAGCCGCCAAGCCGATCAATCCGCTCGGCCCCGGGGCGCAGCATCAAGTGATAGGTATTGCCCAGCAGAATATCCGCGCCCGTCGCCGCAACGCTCTCGGGCATCATCGCCTTAACGGTCGCGGCCGTGCCAACGGGCATAAAGGCCGGTGTGCGGATCGCGCCGCGCGGCGTATCAATCTGCCCCAAGCGCGCGCGCCCATCCGTGGCCTTCACCTCAAAGGAAAATCTCTTGCTCATTGCCGCTCCGTATCCCCGGCGCCCGCCCTAATTCGAACAGGCCCCATCGCCTCTTAGTTCCCAGCGCCCATCAAGCGCCCCTCTTCAAACGCCCATCACGCAAGCGCCAACATACCAAAACCCAAAGCCCAAAAGCCGCATCAATTGCGCGCCTCGCCCTCGCCCGCTTCAACATCCGCCACAGTCGCCTCAAAATCCGCCAGCATTGTGCGCGCCCGCGCCTCTGCCCGCCGGATACGAACGGCTGTCAAATAGGCCTCCATCAATGTCTGCGATGACGATCCCAAAACCTCGCCGATCCGATCCAAAATGCCCTCATCGCCTGTGCGCCCATATGCGGCCAAAGCCTGTTTCGCCAGATCATCGGCGACATCTTCAAGAATTTGCATGCCTACTCCTCTATGCGCCAACACCCGGCGCGTGAATCGCGTTTCGCTCAGCCCTACACCAATTGCCCCCAAAGAGAGAAGCGCAATGCGCAGATGCCCGCCCAGCTTGCCCCGCAACGGCCCGCCTTCGCCCAATCGCGCCAATCAGCCCAGCCCCATGCCCAGCCACGCCCAACCGCACCGCGCCTCCTCGCAGCGCTCCCTTTCTCCGCCCGCTCCCACCGCGCCCTTCCCGCCGCGCGCTTCCCCCTTCCTCTGCCCACACCAATCCCAAAAGCCCACACCCCAGCGCCCTGATCACAATTCAAGACAATCCAACCGCCCCGTCTGGACCTTTGCTGCGCTATTCCCTATATCTTTAGTCAGAAATGAATGAGGCCCGCATGACCGCCGAAACAAACCCTATTGAGGGCGCGCCGCTGATCGCCCCTTCAAGCACAGATCACCCGCTATACGATCCAATCGTAGAGGCCTGCCGCACGGTCTATGACCCGGAAATTCCGGTCAATATCTATGATCTCGGCCTGGTCTATACCATTGATATTGCAGAAGATGGCGCGGTCAACGTGGTGATGACCCTCACCGCCCCCGGCTGCCCGGTTGCAGGCGAAATGCCCGGATGGCTGGCCGATGCGATCGAGCCATTGCCCGGCGTCAAACAGGTTGATGTGGTCCTGGCATGGGAGCCACCCTGGGGCATGGAAATGATGTCTGATGAGGCCCGCCTGGAACTTGGCTTTATGTAATCGGTGCCAAAACCAGCGACGGCGCAATTGAATATTAACGCGCCGCCGCTTACCTACCCCATATTCACCGCTTCAACCGAACCCTCCAGCCCACGCGCCACGACAGCTTTGAAAGAGACCCAAATGTTTGGCATCCCCGGAAAACAAGCCGTATCCATTTCCCCAAAAGCCGCCTCGCAAATCGCCAAGCTGATGGAAAAAGATGGCGCCAAGGGGCTGCGCATCGGCGTCAAAAAGGGCGGCTGCGCGGGGATGGAATATACGATGGAATATGTCGCCGATGTTGATCCGCTCGATGAGGTCGTCGAAGAAAGCGGCGCGCGGGTGATGATCGCCCCGATGGCGCAGATGTTCCTCTTTGGCACAGAGATTGATTATGAGGTCTCGCTGCTGGAAAGCGGCTTCAAGTTTCGCAATCCCAATGTGGTTGATGCCTGCGGCTGCGGGGAATCGATCAAATTCGCTGATCCTTCAGAGGCTTAAGCCATGCCCGCCTCCCCCGAATTGATCGCCCATGCGCGCGATCTCTTTGCCGGGCTCGGGGCAATCGGCACAGGCGGCATGTTTGGCGGCACCGCGCTTTATGTCGAAGAGGATGTGATGTTTGCCACGATCCTCAATGATACGATCTGGATGAAATGCGACGCGCAAACCGCGCCGCACTTCCTTGAAGCAGGCGCAGAATTCTTCACCTATCAGCGCGCCAACGGGATGCGCGAAGTCAAATCCATGATCTCCCTGCCAGAAGCGGGGATGGACGATCCGGACGAGGCCATAATCTGGGCCAACCTCGCTCTCGCCCCCGCCCGTGAAGCGGCCCGCAAAAAACGCGCGCAAAAGGCCCGCAAAGCTGCCAAAAAGGCCAAATAAATGCCCCTGACAGATGCCGACATTGCCTTCGCGCTCGAGCTTTTCTCCCCCCTTGGCGCGATCACCCATCGGCGCATGATGGGCGGGCTTGCCATCTATCACGCGGGCCAAATCTTCGCCTCGCTGGATCGAGACGGGCGCATTTACCTCAAAGCCAAGGGCGATTTCGCCGCCCAACTGGCCGCCGAGGGGGCAGAGCAATTCGTCGCTGGGCCGGGCAAAACCATGGGCTACTGGAGCCTTCCAGACGCCGCCCTCGATGATCCTGATACGGCCTGCGCATGGGCGCGGCGCGCGCTCCAAGCCCTCTAAGCGCCTGCAATACAGCGCCTTTTCGCCCGCGCGCCGATTTGCCCCTTCCCGCGCCGCACCGCGCGCGCTACCCTGCGCCAAACAGCACATATCGGAGCCAGAGCATGACACAGCGGCGCAAACTCGCAGCGGGCAATTGGAAAATGAACGGCACAAGCGATGATCTTGCGCAGATCAAAGCGCTGATGGCCGCCTACCCCGATCCCAAATCCGAACTGCTGCTCTGCCCGCCCGCGACCCTGATCGCGCGCGCGGCTGAAATGGCGCAAGGCTCCGCGCTCGCCATCGGCGGCCAAGATTGCCACGCCGCGCCAAACGGCGCCCATACCGGCGATATTTCCGCCGCCATGCTGAAAGATGCAGGCGCAACCCATGTGATCCTCGGCCATTCCGAGCGGCGCACCGATCATGAAGAAGATGATGAACTCGTGCGCGCCAAAGCCCGCGCCGCGATTGAGGCCGGGCTCAAAGTGGTTGTCTGTGTTGGCGAAACCCTGTCTGAGCGCGAAGCGGCCAACACGCTTGATATCATCGTCGGCCAGCTCGCAGGCTCCATCCCTGATCTGGTCACCGGCGAAAATCTGATCGTCGCATATGAGCCGGTCTGGGCCATCGGCACCGGCCTTACCCCCAGCTTGGATCAAATCGGCGAAGTGCATGATTTCATCCGCACCCGGCTTGAGCGGCGCTTTGGGAATGGCGTTGGCCGCTCGGCCCGGTTGCTTTATGGCGGCTCGGTCAAACCCGCCAATGCGGCCGACATTTTTGCGGTGTCCAACGTTGATGGCGCGCTTGTGGGCGGGGCCTCACTTACGGCGGCGGATTTTGGCGGCATTATTGATGCGCTAAACAAAGCTTGACCCAAAGCTTTAAGATCACCACCTAAGCCGTTATATTATATCGGTAAATCCAATCAAATCGCTTGAGCGGCGCTTTGGGCGCAATCTGCCCGGCAAGGCGCATCGCCGCCAAGGCTGGCCCGCGCGCAGGCCCGGAAAGATGATAGGCGCTGGCGTTGCGATTGGCCGCTTCAACGATACGTGCGCAGCGCGCGCGCCGCATGATCTGATAGGCCTCAAGCGCCCCCCTTGCGCCCATCTGGGCCAAACAATCACCAAGCGCCCAAGCATCCTCAAGCGCCATATTCGCCCCCTGCGCCATAAACGGCAGGGTCGGATGCGCCGCATCGCCCAAAAGCGCCGCAGCCCCTGAAAGATGCCATTTGGCCGCCACAGGATGGCGAAACAAGCCCCAGCGATTGACCGTCTCAACCCGGCCCAAAAGCCCGCGCAACCCCGGCGCAAAACCGGCAAATTCGCGCTGCATCACCGCCGGATCGCCCGCATGATGCCAGCCCTCTTCGGCCCAATCTGCGGCCTCAACCACACCGACAATATTGATCAATGCGCCGCCGCGCAGCGGATAGGTGACCACATGCCGCTTGGGCCCCATATGGACTTGTGCCTGCGCCGGATGGGCCAGCCCTTCGCCCGAAATAAGCGCGCGCCAAGCCACATGGCCGGTGAAAAACGGCGCCGCCTGCCCCGGGTTAAGCAGGCCGCGCAGCTTTGAATGCAGCCCATCCGCGCCGATCACCAGCGCCAGCTCCTCAGACCTGCCATCGCCAAACTCAAGCGTGATCCCGCCATGGCTCTGATGCGCCGCAAGAACCGCGCGCCCTGTTTCAACCCTAACCTCAAGCTCGGCCGCGCGCGCCGCCAATGTCTCAATCAAATCAGCACGATGCCAAAGCTGAAACGCCTGATCCGGCGCATGGCGCAGCAGATCAAGATGCAAGATCTCGCGCCCCGAAAGCCCATCCAACAGCCGCACCGCCTTTGAGCGCGCCCCCTGCGCCAGATCAACCCCAAGCGCGCGCAAAACCGCCAAACCATTGGGCGAGATTTGCAAGCCCGCGCCAACCTCTGAGATCGCATCCGCCTGCTCAAAAACCCGCACATTGGCCCCGCGCTGCGCCAAAGCGATACTGGCCGCCAGCCCGCCAATCCCGGCGCCAACAATCGCGATCTCTTGCCCGATCAACATCCCATGCCCTCTCTGAGCCGCCCCAAACACAGCCCCAAATGCAAAACAGCACCGCGCCCGAAATGGAAGCGATGCTGCAAAACTTATTTCGTGCCTGGCCGCACTAGGCCCGGTGATCCCCAAGCCCGCAAGGGCCTAATCGTCACACCAAGGCCCGGATCAATCGTCGCGGTGCACTTTTTCGCGCCGCTCATGGCGCTCTTGCGCTTCAAGGCTCATCGTGGCGATGGGGCGCGCATCAAGGCGCTTCAATGAAATCGGCTCGCCCGTTTCCAAGCAATAGCCATATTCGCCCTCTTCGATCCGCCGAATGGCCGCATCAATTTTGGTCACAAGCTTGCGGGCGCGATCGCGGGTGCGCAGCTCAAGCGCGCGGTCTGTTTCCTCCGAAGCGCGATCCGCAATGTCCGGAATATTGCGCGTTCCGTCTTGCAACCCCTCGATGGTGTGCTTGCTCTCATCGAGCAATTCCGCCTTCCACTGTAGCAACTTACGGCGGAAATACTCCGTCTGACGCTCGTTCATAAACGGCTCGTCTTCAGCCGGCCGATAATCATCGGGCAAGAAAACCTCTGCCTTCATGTCCATATCCCTTTACTCCCTAAATACGCCACTAAGCGGTGCATTTATTCTCCCAAGCTCCGCCCAAAGGCCGCCGCTCTCGGGCGTCATGTAACGCAACGGCACATGGTTGTCACTAGGGGATCACCCCATGTTGCCGCAATGTGATCCTGTGCTATGTATGCCCGAACACATAAAAATAGAGCCCAGAAAAATAGCATGAAATTTAACGGAACCAAGGCCTATGTGGCCACCGAAGATCTGACAATCGCCGTAAACGCCGCCGTCACGCTTGAGCGCCCGCTTCTCGTAAAGGGCGAGCCGGGCACAGGCAAAACCGAACTGGCGCGCCAAATCTCTGAGGCGCTCGGGCTGGAAATGGTTGAATGGAATATCAAATCGACAACCAAAGCCGCCCAAGGCCTATACGAATATGATGCGGTTTCGCGTCTGCGCGATAGCCAGCTGGGCGAAGAGCGCGTGCATGATGTCTCCAATTACATCAAAAAGGGCAAGCTCTGGAGCGCCTTTGAGCGGGATGAAAAATGCGTCCTTCTGATTGATGAGATCGACAAAGCCGATATCGAATTCCCCAACGATCTGTTGCAAGAGCTCGATAAGATGGAGTTTCACGTCTATGAAACCGGCGAGACGATCCGCGCAAAGAATCGCCCGATCATCATCATCACCTCAAACAACGAAAAAGAGCTGCCGGATGCGTTTTTGCGCCGCTGCTTCTTTCACTACATCCGCTTTCCCGATGCCGAAACGATGAAACAAATCGTTGAAGTCCATCACCCCGGCATCAAGCCGCAGTTGCTCACAACCGCACTGACGCAATTCTATGAGATCCGCGATACAAGCGGGCTGAAGAAAAAGCCATCGACCTCCGAAGTGCTGGATTGGCTCAAGCTGATCTTGGCCGAAGATCTCGCCCCCGAAGATCTGGCCCGCGATGGCGCCTCTGCCCTGCCCAAGCTGCACGGTGCCCTGCTGAAAAACGAACAAGACGTGCATCTGTTTGAGCGCCTCGCCTTTATGGCCCGCCGCCAACGCTAAGCCTCGATCCCCCGCGCCCAACCCGGCCCATTTACCGGCGCGCGGGGGCATCAATCGGCCGCCTATCCAATCAACAGAGGCCTGCAATCTCGGGCTGTGCAATTTTCCATCAACGCCCCTAAAACAGCCCCCCCCAATCGCGGCCCATCCAATCAAGCCCCGCACAAACTACGGGCGCATCCCCCATCCAAGCCCCACCAACCAAAGCGCCGCCTTTCCCATCAGAAAAATATGACAATTGACCAACCCGCTCAGCGCCCGCTAGGCTAAGATCAAGCTGCTTGGACATTGTAATGGAATACGGTCGCAAGATCGCTCACCTCCACGAAACGGAATACGGTGCCCCGATGGAGGTTGTTCTGCGCTTTGGCGCGGTGGCCACCGCCGGGGTCGTGCTGTATTCCTATACGGGCTGGATGATGGCCTGGTACTGGCTGGGCGGTTTTTTCAGCGTCCAGATCGCCTATTACCTCTTCCTATTTAAACGCGCCCATAAAGGCGGCTATCGCAGCTATCTTACGGCCAATGTGCTCTTTGCTGGCGTTATTGCCTCCTTCTTGTGGATGCCCGCATATCTGTTGACCCAAGATGATATCGCGATGGTGTTTTCATCCGGTCTGGGCCTGTTCTGCATGGCGATTTTCCTGATCTGGCGGGCGGATGATCTGGCCATTCTGATCGGGCTGGAAATCCTGACCATCGCGATTTCAATCCTTGCTGCCACGCTGCATTGGGTGCCCCGCGTCGAACATGTCTCGGCGCAGATTGTGATGGTCTTTGCGGCCCTATGCGCCATTGCCTATTTCACCATCGCCTTGCTCACCTCGCGCAAACGCCGGCGCGAAAAAGAGGCCGCCAGCGAGCGCTCCCTGCAATCCCAAAAGATGGAAGCCGTGGGCCAGCTTGCAGGCGGAATAGCCCATGATTTCAATAACATACTGACCGCAATTCAAGGAAACCTTGAGCTTTACCAAATCGTCCAAAATCAAAGCGAGCGCGATGAGCTGATCCAAAACGCCCATACCGCAACCCAGCGCGCCGCAGGGCTCGTGCGCCATCTTCTGGCCTATTCGCGCAACTCGCCGATGATCAAAAAGGAGGTCTCGGTTGCCGCGCTTTTGGATCAGCTCCATCAACTGACCCGCCGCCTGATCCCCGCCTCGATTGCCCTTGAAATGACAGGCCCAACCGCCCCGACAACCCTATTTGTCGATGAAGATCAGATGATCACCGCGCTGGTCAATCTGATCGTCAATTCGCGCGATGCCATGCCCATTGGCGGCGCGATCCATGTCTCGGTGATGCGCCGCGATTTGAGCGAACCCTGCCTAAGCGCCGATGGTAAAACGCTCGAACCGGGGGCCTATCTTGCCTTTGCTGTGGCCGATACGGGGCCGGGCATTTCGCCCGAGATCCAGGCCAAAGTGATCGAGCCATTTTTCACCACCAAACCGGTTGGCAAAGGCTCTGGGCTTGGGCTGTCGATGGTCTTAGGCTTTGCCCGCCAATCGGGCGGCGGGCTGCTGCTTCACAGCTCCGAAAATGGCTCAACCATCACCATCCTGTTGCCGCTTGAGGCACCAGACGCGCGCCCCTGATTGCGGCCCCTCAAATCGGCTCTCTCAGCCCAGCCCCAAAACAAACCGCCCAAGCCCTCTCGCGCCAATCATCGCAGCTCCAAGCCCTCTCACGCCAATCATCGCAGCTCCAAGCCCTCTCACGCCAATCATCGCAGCTCCAAGCCTCTCACCAATTGATTTCTCGCTGGCTCCAACGCCGCGAAGCTTGTAGCAATTGCCCCAAAGTCATGCAGCTCCCCCTGCATCCCCTCGCAAACCCGCATCCGAAAGGCGCAAAATGGCACAATCATTAAGCATTCGTAAAATTGTCGCCTCAGACAAAACAGATTGGGCGCGGCTCTGGAAAGCCTATCTTGAATTCTATGAAACATCATTGAAATCAGAGGTTTACGATGAGACCTTCACCCGGCTTATCGGCAACAATCCGCATGATTTTTGCGGCTTTCTTGCGGAAGTTGATGACAAACCGGTCGGGCTCGCGCATTTCTTATTTCACCGGCACGGCTGGCATATTGAAAACACCTGCTATTTGCAGGATCTCTATGCGGACCCGTCGGTGCGGGGGATGGGTGTTGGTCGGGCTTTGATCGAGGCTGTGTATGAAGCGGCGGATGAGCAAGGTGCGGCCTCGGTCTATTGGCTGACGCAGGAGTTTAACACAACCGCGCGCCAGCTATATGATCGGGTCGGCAAGCTGACCCCATTCGTGAAATACGCGCGGGCCTGATACCCATCGCGCCCATAACGACCATAACGACCAAAGCCAGCCCAAAGGGCCAGCGCAAAGACAATACAGCGGCCAAAACGCAGCACCGCGCCAAAGCCAAACGGGCATCACGCCCAGATCGATCGCAGAACCAAACCGCCTTGGGGGGCCCTATTTTGAACCGTTTTCTACCGCTCTGCCTGCTCGCGCTTACGGCCCTGCTCGCGGCCTGTGCCCCTGCGCCCATGGCCGAACGCGCCGCCAATTTGCCCTCGGCCCTGCCCGCGACCCTGCCACCGATGAAAACCTTTCAAACCCGCGCCGCCGCGCCAACAAACAAATCCAATGCCGCCCTCGCTCAGGATTTCCTCGCCCTGTCGTTTCAGCTCGAAAGCGGCCGCGCTTTGCCCGTCTTTACCCGCTTTGAAGGCCCGATTACCCTGCGCGTGACCGGCGCCCCGATCGCCAGCCTCAATCGCGATCTCTCAAACCTGCTGACCCGCCTGCGCAATGAGGCCGGCATCCCGGTGATGCAAGTCCCCGCCAGCGCACAAGCCGCAATCACAATTGAGGCGATCCCCCAAGGGCAGCTCCAACGGCTCGTGCCCCAAGCCGCCTGTTTTGTTGCGCCCCGCGTTACAAGCTGGGCCGAATACAAACGTTTGCGCCGCTCCTCAAAGCTTGATTGGACAACGCTGAACACCCGCACACAACTTGCGATTTTCCTGCCCGCCAATGTCTCTCCGCAAGAGGTGCGCGATTGCCTTCATGAAGAGCTGGCCCAAGCGCTCGGCCCGCTCAATGATCTCTATCGCCTCACCGATAGCGTCTTTAACGACGACAATTTCCATACCGTTCTGACCGGCTTTGATATGCTGATGCTGCGCGCCTATTACGCGCCTGAATTGCGCTCAGGGATGAGCCGCGAGATGGTCGCCGCGCGCCTGCCTGCGATCCTGGCCCGTGAAAACCCCCGTGGAATCGCAGCAGGCACAGGCCCATCGGCCCCAACCCCGCGCGAATGGACCAATGCCATCGAGGGCGCCCTTGGCCCGCGCGGCAATGCGTCTGCGCGGCTGATCTCTGCCAAACAAGCGGTTGAAATCGCCCGCGCCCAAGGCTGGAACGACAACCGAACCGCCTTTTCGCTCTTTGTTCTGGGCCGCCTCTCAATGGGAACAAACGCCGATCAAGCCCTGACCGCCTTTTTGCAATCCGATCAGATTTACCGCGCCCATAGCGACACATCCCTGCACTCGGCCCATGTCGCGATGCAACTTGCCGCCTATGCGCTTTCTGCGGGCCAAGCAGACGCAGCCCTCACGATCGTCAACCAAAACCTGCCCTCTGTGACCGCCTCGGAAAACGCCGCCCTCCTGGCCACACTTTTGATGGTCAAAGCCGAAGCGCTCGAATTGCTGGGCCGCGCTTCAGAAGCCCGCGCTGTTCGGCTCGACTCTCTGGGCTGGGCGCGCTATGGATTTGGCTCGGATCGGGATGTGCGCACACGTCTCAATGAGATTGCCGCGCTCTCACCAGCGGGGCGCAACGGATAAGGAACCGCCCTCAATGATCGTTATTATCTGTGCCCTGATCGGCGGGCTCATCGGCTATCTCACAGCCAAACGCAAAAGCGGCAACCGCCTTGATATCCTTCAATATATCGCCGTCTATGCGATCATTGCGATCCTTATTGGGCTCTTTGCCACAGTGATCATCGAGCGGATGCTCTAAGCGATGTTCCTGCCGTTTTTTGAGAACCTGCGCGCCGCTGGCATCCCGGTTTCCCTGCGCGAATACCTCGCCTTTCTTGAGGGGATGAAGCGCGGCCTGGTGACCTATGATGTCGATGGGTTTTACTACCTCGCGCGCACCGCCATGGTCAAAGACGAACGCAACCTCGATAAATTCGACCGCGCCTTTGCCACCGCCTTCAAAGGGCTCGAAGCCATCTCCATGCAAGACGTTGTCGAAGCGGTCGATATCCCGGCTGAATGGCTCAAAAAGATGGGCGAAAAATTCCTCTCAGACGAAGAAAAAGCCGAGATCGAGGCCGCCGGCGGCTTTGAGAAACTGATGGAAAAGCTCCAAGAACGCCTCAAAGAACAAGAGGGCCGCCACCAAGGCGGCTCCAAATGGATCGGCACCCAAGGCACCTCGCCCTTTGGCGCCTATGGCTACAATCCCGAAGGCGTGCGCATCGGCCAAAAAGAGGGCCGCCATGGCCGCGCGGTCAAAGTCTGGGACAAACGCGAATTCAAGAACCTCGACGATGGGGTCGAGCTTGGCACGCGCAACATCAAAGTCGCGATGAAACGCCTGCGCCGTTGGGCGCGCACAGGTGCGGCTGACGAGCTTGATCTTGATGGTACAATCCGCGCCACAGCCGAGCACGGCTACCTCGATGTCAAAACCCGCCCCGAGCGGCGCAACGCGGTGAAAGTCCTGCTGTTTTTGGACGTTGGCGGCTCCATGGATGGCCATATCAAAGTCGTGGAAGAGCTCTTCTCGGCCGCCCGCGCCGAGTTCAAACACCTCGAGCATTTCTACTTCCACAACTGCCTCTATGAAGGCGTGTGGCGCGACAACAAACGCCGCTGGACGGCCCAAGTCCCCACCGCCGAAATCCTGCGCACATACGGCGGCGACTACAAATGCATCTTCGTGGGCGATGCCACCATGTCCCCCTACGAGGTCGCCATGCCCGGCGGCGCAAACGAGCATTGGAACGAAGAAGCCGGCTCCGTCTGGCTCCAACGCGCCCGCGAAACATGGCCCGATCACCTCTGGATCAACCCGACCCAAGAGAAATACTGGGACTACACCCAAACCATTGGCATGATTAAAGAAATCTTCGAAGGCCGCATGGTCCCCATGACCCTTGAAGGGATTGAACGCGGCATGAAAGAGCTGGGGCGGTAAGGGACGCGCCAAGCGCGGGGTGCTCTCAAGCGGCGGTGAAAGCTTTGCGGAACTTTGCAGCCCTTCTGTGCAAGAACGTCAATGTCCGGTTTGGAGATACGTTCAACAAACGGTCGTTTTTGGGAAGGTCGTTAACAGAGCTATAGGTCTACTTTGGAACTTCAATTTTTGTATAATGATATTAGGGGGTAGTTTTAAAATGCTGAAGGCTTCAAATGTCGTGTGGTGGGTTTTGGTTGTTTATGTAGTCCTGTGGGCCCTATTTTATCTAATTGTCGGAAGTTTTGGCTCCTGTTTTGGGTCAAGTTGTAGTTTTCCTTGGCCCTGGTCGTTTTCAGCGAAAGAGCTGACTTTTTTGTTAGTTTATCCGGCAGGAATTGCGGCGTTGCTGACGGGTTTAGCTTATGGGCTTGGTCGGCTCGCTAAATGGCAAGACGAGCAGGATAGCTAATGTTATAAAACCGTTCCAAAAGCGCTCCTTTTGGGAGCGCTCAGAAACAACCTCGTTTTCAACGCTTGAGACAATAATCTCAGTCGCGATTGATGGACAATTTATCCGCGGGCAAATGCCCCCAACTGGAAAGCCTGTCATAGGGGTGATGTGGGAGCCAGACCCAATCTACCACAGGATCGATAACGCTCCTTGTGAAGGTTATGTTGAGATAACCGACGAACAATACGAATTGCTACGCGCATGCATAGGGTCTAACGGCTGCAAGCCATGATGAAGGATTGCGATTTATCTGAACGCCAGGACAAAGCCACGCAAAAACGGCAGCTTGTGGAGCGGCCATGAATGATGGCTTTGCGGGACGAAGCCGACCTTGGCTGTAGAAGGTTGAAGGTCTGCTTAGTCGAAAGTCCAGAAGCTACTGAAAATCTTCAACTACCCCAAAGAAGTTAGCCCAAGCCGCTTCTTGTTCGTCAGCCATTCCGCTTTCGTCACCCATGAATAATTGCTCAGGGGTAACCCAATCGATAGTCAGCGGTAGAGCTGCCACGCATAATTGTTCGACTTGTTGCCCATTCAATTCTCCGCCAAGAATTTGCGGCAGGCTTTCCACTCCAGATGCCATTTCGCTCAGCGCGGCCACCATGGGTGCAAGTTCCGCTCGTTCTGCATCTTCAGGAAAAGCGACTACAAGCGTTTCAATTTGGGATAAATCTTGATCTCTTGGGCCTCCACAAGCCCACTTGATAGCCAAAGGGTGCAGAACGAAATCAAACCCGAAAAAGGCGTTGCCGATTGGATGCTGGTCTTGTGCGGTTGTCGCTGACCCAGCCATGGTTACGCAGAGAACCAGCGACCCAAAAAATGTAAAGCGTGAGTGCATAGCCCCTCCTTCAGGAATACATTGGTTCGTTGAAATTCAGCATTGCACCCTGACTACCAGATTCCAATCGAGAAAGCTGCCATTCATGCGCAGCGCAGCATCGGTCAAAATGGGCTCAAAGCGGTCCTCCGCTGCGCGGACCTCCAACATCAGTTTTAGCCCTCAAAGCCGCCATTCCCCTCCTCCCTCAAAAACCGCGCCTCCAGCTCCATTTTGCAACCTAGTTCCAACGTAAAACCAAACCTTTCTACGGTTCAACACTTCGCCCTGCACACAAACGCTGCACCAACCCCACCCTCTCTTTTTCTTGGCACAAATACTCATCCCAACACCCAAACCAAACACACAGCCCCCTCAAACCAAAGCCCAAACCGCCAAAACCAACCCCTTGCCGCCCCGCCCAAAACTGCGCCGCCTATCCATCCCCTCCCCAATCTCAGCTACGCCGGATGGCCCATATTTTGAGGCGCATCATCGCAAATTTCATACCAAGAAGGCTTTTCACCAACAAACTCATGGAACTGATTTTTAAGCGTGAGCTCGCCGTCAAGCGCATTGGCCGCAATAGGAAAACTGTCTTCCTCCGATAAAATCTCCCCAAGCGAACTGCCACAGATTTTACAAAAGCAACGCCCATAAATATAAGGCGCCGCGGGTTCAAAAAGCTGAACCATCTCTCGCCCCTGAACCCATTTCAAATCCTCTTTCTTGACAAAAGCGATGGTGCTCGCGCCCAGTTTGCGACACCGAGAACAATGACACGTTCCAATCATCGTCGGCTCAGCCAAGAGTTCAAATTTCACCGCCCCACAACAGCACCCACCTTCAATCATCGCGCAATCCTCCCTGTTCATTTTGAATACCCTCAATGAATACCCTCACTCAGAACAATATAGGAACATCTGCCAGCCAACAATGAAAAAGCCCGCGAAATCCGCCCCTTTTTGCACCTTCAAAAACCAGCGCCTTCCAAACTCATTCCCAAGCCCAACCCCCGCATCAAACCCAAGCCCGCAGGCTCCCTGGCCACAACCCCTGCGCCCAATCCCAAATCACGCCATCTTTTTCTTGGCAAAAATACTCATCCCAACACCCAAACCAAACACAGACCCCTCAAACCAACCCCTTGCCGCCCCGCCCCAAGCGCCCCATATTCCCTGCATGACCCTGATCATTTATTGCACAATCGCCGTCGTTATCGGCCTCGTCACCTACCGCTTTTCAGTGGCCAAAACCCATCGCAACCTCACCGAAAATTCGACCCCCATGCGCGATCCCTTACTCGGCGCGGTCACGGCCCGCATGGCCCATGCGATGGACGTCGATGAGATCCCGGTCTTCATCTATGAGATCGAGCCGGTGAATGGGCTCGCCGCGCCCGATGGCCGCATTTTCATCACGCGCGGCTTCTTCAATCGCTACCGTGCGGGCGAAGTCAGCGCCGATGAAATGGCCTCCGTCATCGCGCATGAATTGGGCCATGTGGCGCTCGGCCATGCCAAACGCCGCCTGATCGATTTCTCCGGCCAAAACGCCCTGCGCACCGCGCTCACGATCATCATCTCGCGCTTCATCCCCTTCATCGGGGTCTATATCGCCGCCTATGTAACCTCGATTCTCGCCGCCGGGATCAGCCGCGCCGATGAATATGCAGCGGATGAGTATGCCACCGCCTTGATGATCAAATCCGGCCTCACAGCAGGCCCGCAAAAATCGCTCTTCACCAAATTAGAGGCGCTCACCCGCTCGCACCATGGCCGCCCGCCCGCGTGGCTGATGAGCCATCCACTGGCCGAACAACGCATCAAAGCGATCGAGAAGAACGAGGCAAAATGGCTCGGCGCAACCGCCGCTTAATGCGAGGCCAAAGCAAAACAGCCCCTCAAAAACAGCCCCCGCACAGCCCCCCCGCACAGCGCGGCTCAACCAGCCCAAGCCTGCCCAAGCAGCCAAGCCAAAAACCAGCCCCAAAACCATGCCAAAATCACGCCGATTTTTCATGTAAATCTTTAAAATACGCCGATCAAAAGCTCTAAACTCTTTAAAATGAGCCCGCCGCGGCAAGCGCCTTGCCCAATTTCGGCAGCCGCGCTTTCTTCATCAGCTTGCGCATATCCCAAGCCTCGCCCGAAAGCACCTCTGCGCGCGTCCGAACCGCCTGCGCCGCCGCCATAACCGCCACAGGATCATCGCAAAACAATTGCCACAAAAACCCATCCGGATCGCGCCGCTCAAGCCCTTCCTCGCTCAGAATATTGCGCGGGAAATCCTTGGCGTTTTTGGTCAGGATCATATCCGCGCTGCCGGCGATTGCGGCGGCTAACACATGGATATCATTGGGATCTGGCAGATAGAGCCGCGCCTCAAGCCCCGGCTGCGCCCGCACAGAAGCCCCCGCAAATTCCGCCTCAATCAGCGCGATCTCGCCGCGCGCAATCATCTCGCCCTCGGGGCCAATCTTGCGCGCCGCACGGGCCCATTCTTCCAAAATCCGCGCCGACCAAAGCGGGGTAAAAAGCCCCGCCCGCGCAACGCCCAAAAGGATCTCGCGCATCACCGTCGGATAAAGCACACAAGCATCAAGAAGAACCTTCTGCGCCATGCCGGATCAGGAATTCAGACGGAAAAACAAAGCCTTAAGGTATCCGCTTTCGGCCAATTGCGGCATAAGCGGATGATCCGCCCCGGCAAAACCCGTGTGGATCAATTGGCCGCTGCGCCCTGCCCGCCCAATCCCGCGCGCCGAAGCTGCGCGAAAGCGCGAAAGATCGGCCGCATGGCTACAAGAGCAAAGCCCAAGATAGCCGCCCGGCGCGATCAATGGCGCGGCCAATCGCGCCACCCGCTCATAGGCCCGCAAGCCCGCTTCAAGCGCCTTTTTATTCGGCGCAAAGGCCGGCGGATCACAGATAACCACTTCAAATTGCTGGCCTTCTTCGGCCAGAGCCTCCAAGGCGGCAAAGGCATCGCCCTTGCGTGTCTCAAAGCGATCAGAGGCGCCCATTTGCGCAGCCCCTTTCGATGCCAAAGCAAGCGCAGGCTCAGAACTGTCCACCGCAAGCGCCGATCCGGCCCCCGCTGCCAAACCCGCCAAAGAGAAGCCGCCAACATGCGAAAACACATCCAAAACCCGCGCCCCCGGCGCAATCAAACGCTGCGCAAACGCGTGATTTGGGCGTTGATCAAAGAACAGCCCCGTCTTCTGCCCGCCCATCAAATCGGCCATATAGATCGCGCCATTCATTGGTACGGGAATCGCTGCTGCGACCTCACCCTGCAGAACGACGGTTTCTTCGGCCAGCCCTTCAAGCCCGCGCGCCCGGCCCGTGCCGTTTTTGACGATTGTGATCACGCCCGTGGTTTCGGCCAATGCCGCTGCCAATGGCTCAATCAACGCATCCGCATAGGCCGCATTGGGCTGGATCACCGCCGTGTCACCAAAGCGATCAATCACAACCCCAGGAAGCCCATCTGCCTCGGCATGGATGAGCCGGTAAAAAGGCTGATCAAACAATTGGTTACGATGTTTCAGCGCCGCTTCAATGCGCGCCGCAAACCACGCCTGATCAATCACCGCCTCAACATTGCGATCCAGCATCCGGCAGAAAATTTTGGAGTTGGGATTAACCGCAACAAGCCCCATGGGCGTGCGATCATTGTCTTCCAAAATGGCAATCGCGCCGGGCGCAAGGCCACGGGTGCGCCGATCTGTGACGATTTCATTATCATAAGCCCAAGGAAAGCCGTGCCGGATGGCGCGCGCATTTGCTTTGGGATTAAGGCGTACAACGGGATAAGGGGGCATATTCATGCCCCCTCCTAATCTGTTTTATGCGCTCGGCAAAGTCTAAACTCACCGTGCAGCGCGTGTTTTGCAAGGCTTTGCGCCGCGCCTTAGATTTCTGCCGGGCGCCCCAGCTCTTCGCTAAGAATGCGCGCCAAATGATCGGTGATACGCACCTTTTGGGTCTGGCCCATACGCTCTGCAATCACGGCCGCATTTCCGCCGAAGCCTTTGAGATCGCTCTTAATAATGTGGCGCGGACGAAGCACCGAACCAGATTTCGCATCGCGAACGGTCATTGCAAAGGTGATCGAATGCGTGCCGCCAACGGTATAGCGTGTGCGCTCTGTCAGCGAGTGAAAGCGGATCACTTCGACATCAACAACAACATCCTGCGCCCCGGCAAGCTGCGCGGCCCCTTTGGAGAGACCTTCGTTAAAGATCGCTTCGACCTGCTCGTAACGATCGCCATAGGCATCCCCGCGCCATACAATATCGGCGATCGGATAAAACATATTGGCTTCCGAGACTTTCAGCGTGCGCGGCACATCCACATTGATCGCAGCCACTTTATAATCTGGCGCAGCAACGGTCGCCATTGCAGGCGCGGCCGGCGCAGCAGACATCACCGGCGCATCAAGGGGTGCGGCGCGTGTTGCGGTTGCGGTTTCATTCATCTGGCAAGCAGAGACGCCTAGGATAAGAGCGCCCATTGCAATCATTTTGGTGATGGTCATTGTGTTACCTCTTTTTCTTTCAGCCCGTTAATTCTTGGTTAACAATTGCTTTAGAAATGAGGCCAAAATGAGAAAAACCCGGATCATTTCCGGGGTTTTCACAAGGGCATTATCTGGGGCTTTATCAGGCGCGCCGCGCGCCAATAGCCGAAAATATGTAACGCTTTAAGATACTTACGGGAATGCCGAGCGATCTTAAGCGGCTTGACCCTGGCCAAGATGCGTCAGAGCGTGAAATTTGGCTTTCATCCAAGCAGAGGCGGCTTTTACACCGGCTTGTGCCGCCTGAGCGCGCAAAACGCGGGCTTGGCGCTCGATTTCGAAGTAGTTCAATTGTGTCAGTGCTGTTTGGTCAGTCATCGGATATTCCTTCGCTGTTACATCAGCCTCCCGTGTGCCTTCAAACTATGTCAGCTTTCCTGACCAGACCACGCACAATCGGGCAATGCCGCTATGCAGCATTCGCAGGGCTGGTCCGGGCCGCATAATTCGCCCCCCCCGCGGTTTGCTGCATTTCTTGTGGTTTTCCGGCTGGAACCGTTAGCGCTAACGGTATATACTGCCCCAAACCCATAGGCCCGCCAATCCAAACGGCGCCCAAATCAGAGCCGCTGAGGAGCACATATGTCCCTGCACCCGACCATCGCCGCCGTTACGGAGCGCATCATTGCCCGCTCAAAAGAGAGCCGCGCCGCTTATCTGGCCAAGATCAAATCGGCTGGCGATGCAGGCCCGGCGCGCGCGCATCTGGCCTGTGGCAACCAAGCCCATGCTTACGCCGCGATGGACGCGGAAAAAGACGCATTGGCAGAGGGGCGCGCGCCCAATCTTGGCATCATCACCGCCTATAATGATATGCTTTCGGCCCATAAACCTTATGAGACCTTCCCCGATCAAATCCGCGAGGCGGCCCGCCTTGCTGGTGCCACGGCCCAAGTCGCAGGCGGCGTTCCTTCGATGTGTGATGGCGTAACCCAAGGCCAGCCGGGCATGGAGCTGTCGCTGTTTTCGCGCGATGTGATTGCGCTCGCCGCAGGGGTTGGGCTTTCGCATAATTGCTATGATGCGGCTGTTTACTTGGGCGTTTGCGATAAAATCGTGCCGGGCCTCGTGATCGCTGCGGCGACCTTTGGCCATATCCCGGCCGTCTTCCTGCCCGCAGGCCCGATGACCTCGGGCTTGCCCAATGATGAAAAAGCCCGCGTTCGCCAGCTTTTCGCCACTGGAGAGATCGACCGCGCCGAGCTGATGAAGGCCGAAATGGCAAGCTACCATGGCCCCGGCACCTGTACCTTTTATGGGACCGCCAATACCAACCAGATGCTGATGGAGTTCATGGGGCTGCATCTGCCCGGCGCAAGTTTTGTCAATCCCGGCACTGAGCTGCGCGATGCTTTAACGATGGAAGGCGCGCGCCGTGCGCTGGAAATCACCGCATTGGGCAATGATTATCGCCCCGCTGGCGAGATTTTGGACGAGAAAGCCTTCGTCAACGGCATCGTCGGGCTCATGGCCACGGGCGGCTCGACCAATCTTGTTCTGCACCTGCCCGCCATGGCGCGCGCCGCCGGGATACTCCTTGATCTTCAAGACCTTGCGGATATTTCCGAGACCGTGCCTTTGATGGCGAAAGTCTATCCAAACGGGCTTGCGGATGTGAACCATTTCCATGCGGCGGGCGGCCTTGGCTATCTGATTGGTGAGTTGTTGGGCGCAGGCTTGCTGCACCCCGATACCAAGACGGTCGCGGGCGACGGGCTTGCGCTTTATACGCGCGATCCAAAAATTATTGAGGGCAAGCTGGTCTGGGAAGACGGGCTTGGCAAAAGCCTGAATGAGAAAATCCTGCGCCCTGCTGCCGATCCGTTTCAAGCCTCTGGTGGCCTCAAGGAGCTTTCGGGCAATCTTGGGCGCGGGGTTATGAAAGTCTCTGCTGTGGCACCCGAGCGCCATGTGATCCGCGCGCCAGCCCGTGTTTTCAATGATCAGCATGCGGTTAAGGCGGCGTTTCAGGCGGGCGAATTTACCTCTGATACGATTGTTGTGGTGCGGTTTCAGGGGCCAAAGGCCAACGGGATGCCCGAGCTGCATTCGCTTTCCCCCACGCTGGCCGTGTTGCAAGATCGCGGCTTGAAGGTGGCGCTGGTGACCGATGGGCGCATGTCTGGGGCTTCGGGCAAGGTGCCCTCGGCGATCCATGTCTCGCCCGAGGCGGCCAATGGCGGGCCTTTGGCCAAGCTGCGCGATGGTGATATGATCGAGCTTGATGCGACCACGGGCCGCTTGGCTGTTTTGGAAGAGGGATTTGAGGCGCGCGCGGCTGTTGTGCTTGATCTTTCGGCCAACGAGCAGGGCATTGGGCGCGAATTGTTTGCAGCATTCCGCGCGAATGTTGGCAATGCGACAGAGGGCGCGGCCGTGGTTGTTTAGCGCGGGATATGAGTATTTGAGCCAAGAAAAAGCCAGCCGTTGCGAAACGCTGAATGGTGCGAATTTTATAAGGAATACAAGATGATAACTCCTGCTGAAGCAAGTGTACGCTCTGAAGCGGTTTGCCGGCTTGCGCCTGTTATCCCGGTTTTGGTGATCCATGATGCCGCGATTGCGCGCCCCTTGGCCGAGGCTTTGGTCGCTGGCGGATTGCCTGCTTTGGAGGTGACTTTGCGCACGCCCTGCGCTTTGGAGGCGATCGCTGAAATGGCGAAAGTTGAGGGTGGTACGGTTGGTGCGGGCACTTTGCTAACGCCAGAAGATGTGGCGGCGGCCGTGGCAGCGGGGGCGCGTTTTGGGGTTTCTCCGGGCGCGACGGACCGGATTTTGGAGGCTTGCGAGGCGGCGGATCTGCCGCTTTTGCCGGGCGCTGCGACGGCCTCAGAGGCGATGCGTTTGCTTGAGCGCGGCTATACGGTTCAGAAGTTTTTTCCCGCTGAGGCCTCGGGCGGCGCGCCTGCTTTGAAGGCCATTGGCGCGCCCATTCCGCAGATCAGGTTTTGCCCCACGGGCGGGGTGAGCCTGAAGAATGCACATGCCTATTTGGGTTTGAGCAATGTGCTATGTGTGGGCGGTTCATGGGTTGCGCCGAATGATTTGATCGAGGCGCGCGATTGGGCCGGGATTGAAGCTTTGGCGCGCGAGGCCTCGCAGCTTACGCGCGGAGTTAGTTGGAAGGACTTATAAGGGAATGGCGCGCTGCTCTGCCGCCGCGCCGCCCCTTTTTCGCTGCCTCCCCTAGCCCCTCATTAAGCACTTGGCTCATCGGGTGATTGGCATCCGTGCCATAGGTTTTTAGCAAGGTTTTCAACGCCTCTTCTGGCGCGAACTCGGCGGGAAGCTTGATTGCCCAATCCAAAAAGATCGAGCGGCATTCTTCAATGCGGATGCCCTCAATACGGTAGGACTCGCGAATAAGTCCCGCAGGATCAATCACTTGCAGATCAAAGCTCATATCAGGCCTCTTGCGGAAACGCACGGTTTAACGCCGCTGAGATCACCGTATCTGCCGCTTGGCACAAAGTTGCAAGCTCTTGGCCGAGCGCCTCGATTGAGGGCGCATCCGTTTCGCGCAGCAGGAAATCGCGCCCGCCTTTGCCCAATTGCGCAAGGTTGATCTGCTCTCCGGCAAGCAAGCGCGCCGCTGATTGCAAACGCCATGTCAGCCGGTAAGCCGCTTTGAGCGCATCCCCCTCACCGGCGCTGATCCAGCCTGCGGCCACGCCCGCTTCGATCTGCGCATAAACGCCGCGATCAGAGGCCCCATGAAGCAGGGCGGCGGCCTGGGCAAAGAGCTCAATATCCATCATCCGGCCCGGCCCCTGTTTGGCCTCCCACTGATCCGACATCGGCTTGGCCTCGGCCAAACGCGCGCGCATGTCATCGGTATCTTTGCGGATCATCGCGCCGTCTTTAGGCCCGCCAAGGATCGCGCAGCGCAGCGCCTCAACCTCTTGGCACAGCTCGAAATTTCCGGCCACACAGCGCGCCCGGGTGAGGGCCAGATGCTCCCATGTCCAGGCCTCTTCGCGCTGATAAGTCTCAAACGCTTGCAAGGATGTCGCGACCGGCCCCTGCCGCCCCGACGGGCGCAGCCGCATATCGACCTCATAGAGCCGCCCTTGCGCCATCGGCGCGCTTAAGGCGGTGACAAAGGCTTGGGTGAGGCGCGCGTAATAGGCCCGGCTCGCCAGAGGGCGGCGCCCCTCGGAGGCCTCTTGACCCGCAGCATCATAGATCATGATCAGGTCAAGATCGGAGGCCGCATTCAGCCGCCCTGCCCCCAAGCTGCCCATGCCCAAAACGCAAGCGCCGCGCCCCGGCGCATCCCCATGTTTGCGCGCAAATTCCGCGAGCACATAGGGCCAAAGCTCGGCCAAAACCGCCCGCGCGAGATCAGCATATTGCGCGCCCGCCTCATCCGCATCAATCAACCCGCGCAGCTGATGCACACCGATGCGAAAATCCCATTCCTTGGCCCATCGGCGCAGCGCATCCAAGCGCGCCTCATAATCCGACAGCGCCAAAAGCAGCCCCGCCAATTCGCTGCGCAATGCCTCTTCCTCGGGCCATGGCGCAAAGAAATTCCCGCCAATCACCGCATCAAACACGCTCGAATTGCGCGCCAGATATTGCGCCAAATGCGGCGCGGTTGAGCAAATATCTATAACCAAGTCAACGAGTTGCAAGTTCGCCTCAAACAGCGAAAAGAGCTGAACCCCAGCCGGCAACCCCGCCAAGAACCCATCCAGATGCACCAAAGCCTCATCCGGTTTATCAACCCGCGAAAGCCGCGCAATCAGCTCGGGGCGCAGCCGATCAAATATCGCGCGCGCCCGCTCAGAACGCAGCGCCGGATAGCTTGTCCATCGGGCGATCATCTCTTCGCTGGCAGGCGAAAGCGCCAGCGGCTCTTGATCCTTTTCGCTGCGATCAACAGCGCCGCGGCCCGTATCCCCGCCCTGATTTGGCGCAAAGAAATCCTCCGTTAGATCATCAACCCGACCAAGGCGATCCAACAAATCGATGCGCAGGCTCTCCTCGGACTGGCCCATAAACGCTGCGAGCCGCGCCATGCCTTGGGCGCTTTTGGGAAGGTCATGGGTCTGCGCATCGCGGATCATTTGCAAGCGATGCTCGACCTCGCGATGCGCGACATAATCCTCGCCCAAAGCATCCGCCACCCCTTGCGAAATCCAGCCCTTGCCCGCCAAAGCCTGCAAGCTTGGAACCGTCTCGCGGCCGCGCAGATCGGGATCGCGCCCGCCGGCAATCAACTGGCGCGTTTGGGTGAAAAATTCGATCTCTCGAATGCCGCCCGCGCCGAGCTTCATATTGTGCCCCTCAAGGGTAATCGGGCCGTTTAACCCTTTGTGATCGCGGATTTTAAGGCGCATATCATGGGCATCTTGGATCGCGGCAAAATCCAGATGCTTGCGCCAAACAAAGGGCACCAGCGCGTCCAAAAACCGCGCGCCCGCCGCGATATCCCCCGCACAGGCGCGCGCTTTGATATAGGCCGCGCGCTCCCATGTCCGCCCAACGCTTTCATAATAGCGCTCGGCGGCCTCCATCGAGATACACACCGGCGTCACAGATGGATCGGGGCGCAGGCGCAGATCGGTGCGAAACACATAGCCCGTCGCTGTGCGATCCGAAAGCATCGCGGCCATTTTGCGCGCGACCCGGATAAAGGCCGAACGCGCCTCAAGGTAATCCTGCGGGCTGTAGCGCCCCTCATCAAACAGGCAGATCAGATCAATATCAGAGGAGTAATTCAGCTCATGCGCGCCCATTTTTCCCATAGCCAGCGCAAACATGCCTGCGCCGTTTTGGGCATCATCCGGCCCTGCGCCCGGAATTTTGCCCCGTGCGATTTCGCCGCTCAACAGGCTGCGCATCGCGCCATGAACGGCCGCATCGCCAAGATCGGTCAGCGCACGCGTCACCTTTGCCAAGGGCCAAACCCCGCCCAAATCAGCAAGCCCTGCAAGCAAAGCAACGCGCCGCTTGGCCGCGCGCAACCCCTCGCCCATTTCCTTGGGCCCTTCCATCAAAGGGATCGCCGCGAGCAGCTCATCAAGCGCCGCCTCGGGCGTTTGATCCGCCAGAACCGGGCGCAGCCAATCGGCCTCGCTCTCGATCAAACCTTTGAGAAAGGGCGAACAGCCCGCCGTGCCCTCAATCAGATCGCCAAGCGCGCCGCCCACGCCGATCAGCGCACGCGCCTCCTTGCCGCGCTCGGCTTCAAAGGCGGTGGGGCTGCGGGTCATTCTGGATGCAAAATCGCTCATGCCTCAGGTTTAACGGGCGCGCGCGCGCGGTCAAGCGGATCAAGAGATCACGGGGCAAAATGATGGGGCCCGCCCGTGCGCGGCGCAATAAAGCGCCCGCCCGCGCCCAGTTTGAAAATTATTTCACCCCGCAACCCATTGATATAAAACAACCAATCAAAATAATGTAAATTTCGTTCACATTGATCCTTGCAAAGCCAATCGCCAAACCCAATCTTGGTAATGTGAAAGGGCGTAACATACCGCCCCGCAAAACCCAAACCGGCCAAGAGGGCCACCAAAAGGAGAGACCCATATGACAACCGCCACCGCCGCTTCATGGCCCCACCGGGCAGAAAACTGGCTTGATAGCAAAGGTAAAGGCGCCTGGATGGCGGCTATGATCTTGGGCATGATCTTCTTTTGGCCCGTCGGTCTCGCCATTCTCTTTTATATGATCTGGAGCAAGAAAATGTTTAATGGATCCTCACGCGGCTGCCATGCGGCCCGCCACCGTCATCGCCACCACCACGGCCATGGATTTCACTCCTCAGGCAACAGCGCCTTTGACGCCTACAAAGCCGAAACCCTGCGCCGCCTAGAAGAAGAGCAAGAAAGCTTTGAAGCCTTCCTTCAGCGCTTGCGTGAAGCCAAGGACAAATCGGAATTCGATGATTTCATGGATGAGCGCGCCACAGCCGCCCGCCTTGATGCCGATGCCGATGAAGACGCAAAAGAAGACGCCTAACCATTGCAGCGATGGGCGATCACCCCTCCCGTGATCGCCCACCGCCCCTTTTTCCTTGCTGCGCCCTTGCTGGGGCAGCGGCGCAGCAATTGGCCGCCCTCATACCCAAGGATTGAACTGGCCCGCCCGCAGCCCTATCTACCCAACAGCCCCCCAAATCCGGAGCAAAACAGATGAGCCCGACAGACCCCTCAGACAGCGCCTCAGACCCGCATTGGGGCCTCCCTGATCCCGAAACCCAAGCTGAATTCTACGCCGATGTCCCGGCGAAACGGCTTGTTGCTTTTGTGATTGATACGGTGATCGTGTCGCTTCTTACGCTCATCATCATCCCATTCACGCTCTTTACTGCGCTGTTTTATCTGCCTTTTCTGTGGCTCGTTGTGGGGCTTGCCTATCGTATCATCACGCTAACCAATGGCTCTGCCACGCCCGGCATGCGCCTGACAGGGATCGAGATGCGCGACAGCTCAGGCGCGCGCTTTGGGCTTGGGCTGGCGGCGGCCCATACGATTCTTTTTGCGATCTCAATGTCGATGTTTTTCCCCCAGGTGGCCTCGATCATACTGATGATGACAGGCGAGCGTGCCAAAGGGCTCAGCGATCATATCCTGAGCACAGCCGCGATCAACCGGGCGCGCAAAATCTAAGCTGCGCGCCTCTTTCGCCCAGCGGCTGCGGGCCGCCACATCGCGCCCAAATCGCGCCCGCCCTTTCCCACCAAACCTTTTGCCAAACCAAGCCCGGCCCCCGCCGCCGCCTTAACCCTAGCGCCAGTTAATCGCGCAAGGGCTTGGCGGCGCGCGCAATGATTGCTAACCTAGGCGCAACCCATGCAATGACAGATCAATGCGCCATACCCTTCCCATCGCCCCTCAGTTCTATGTAACAGCGCCCCAGCCCTGCCCTTATCTTGAGGGCCGGATGGAGCGAAAACTGTTCACAGCCCTGCAAGGCGAGTTTGCCGAAAAGCTCAACGATACGCTTTCAAAACAAGGGTTTCGCCGCTCGCAAAACGTGCTCTATCGCCCCTCTTGCGCCGAATGCAGCGCCTGCCTTTCGGCCCGTATCCGGGTCGCGGATTTCGCTCCTTCCAAAAGCCAGAAACGGGCGCAAAAACGCAATTTCGATCTGCGCCGCGAGGCCACATCCCCCTGGGCGACCGAAGCCCAATATGCGCTGTTTCGCGACTATCTTGATACGCGCCACGCAGATGGCGGCATGGCGGATATGGATATTTTCGAATTCGCCGCGATGATCGAAGAAACCCCGATCCGCAGCCGCGTCGTTGAATATACCGCCGATCCAGAGCCGGGCCGGCGCAAACGCCCCCTCTCGGCTGTCTGCCTCACCGATGTGCTCGAAGATGGGCTCAGCATGGTCTATTCTTTCTACGATCCCGAGCGGGTCAAAAACTCTGTCGGGACATATGTGATCCTCGATCATATCGAGATCGCGCGCGAGGCAGGTTTGCCCTATGTCTACCTTGGCTACTGGGTCCCCGGCTCGCCGAAAATGGGCTATAAGGCGAATTTCAAAGGGCTCGAAGTCTATAAAGATGGCGGCTGGCAAGATCTCGGCGATCCAGCCGATTACGCCGCCGATACCCATCCGCTTTCCTCTGATCCCATCGCCGAACAGGTCGCAAGGATCAACCTGCCCGATACGCGCGCCAAAAGTTAAGCGGGCCCTCCGCAGAGCACGGCGCCTTAGCCCCCGAAAAGGAGGATCAAGATGCCCGGCTATAACTACGACAGCTTCACCTCGCAAGATTATGATTTTGATACAGAAACCGGCCCGGGCCTTGGCCAGAAAGCGCCCGATTTCGCCCTGACAACAAGCACAGGCGCGCGCCGTAATCTGCTTGATTTTGACGGCGATTTTTTGGTGCTGGAAATGGGCAGCATCACCTGCCCGCTTTTTCAAGGGCGGCGCAGGATCATGAGCAGGCTTGAGATGGATAATCCGCGCGTCTCGCATGCCATCCTCTATGTCCGCGAGGCCCATCCCGGCGCCGATATCCCAAGCCACGCGAACTTTGCCGAAAAGACCGCCTGCGCGGAGCGCTTGCGGGTAGAAGATGGCGAGACGCGGCTTGTATTGGTCGATGATTTTGAAGGCCATGCCCATGCCGCATATGGCGCGATGCCCAATGCTGTGTTCATCATCAATGCCAATGGCTGCGTTGTTTTTACCTCGGATTGGAACAACCCATCCGCCACCCGCAGCGCGCTAAAGGCTCTTTTGGCGGGGAAAAAGGCCCGCAGCAAAAGCTATTTCCGGCCCGTCCCGCCCTGGGTGCTGGCGCGTATCTTGGGGCGCGCAGGCAAAGGATCGGCGCGCGACTTTTTCAAAAGCCTGCCCGCCCTGATCCGGGCCAATATTTTCAAACGTAACCTGCGGCTTTTGCTGAACAAACCCGCGATCGCGCCGCCCGATAGCGCCTGCTGATCGCGCCCTACCCCAACCAAAAGGCCCGCGAAATCCGCAGGCCTTTTGCTTTGTCTCTTTGCGCGTCGCGCCCTAGCGGCCCAACAGGTTCGGCACGATCGTCACCACCGATGGGAAGGTCCACAGCAAGCCCAGCCCAACCACTTGGATCAGCACAAACGGGATGATGCCGCGGTAAATATGGCCCGTCGTCACAGAGGGCGGCGCAACCCCGCGCAAATAGAACAGCGCAAAGCCAAAGGGCGGGGTGAGAAAGCTTGTCTGCAAATTCACCGCGATCATGATCGTCACCCATTTGGGATCCATCGTGCCGCCATAAATCACCGGGCCCACGATGGGCACAACGATGTAAATGATCTCAAGAAAATCGAGCACAAAGCCGAGGATAAACAGCACCAGCATCACGATCAGGAAGACTTTCACCTCGCTGTCAAAGCTGCGCAAGAAATCCTGAATGTAATGTTCGCCGCCAAAGGAGATCAGCACAAGGTTCAGCAATTGCGAGCCAATGAGGATCGAAAAGACCATCGAGGTCACCTTGGCGGTTTCGCGCACAACCGGTGTCAGAACGGCCGTGCGCCACAAGACCCAAGCGCCGTAAAGGATGCCAAACATTGAGAAATAAAACGCGATCAGCGCGCCGCCATAGGCGACCATATCCCAAACGGCCACGTTTTCGCGAGTCATCCGCAAATCGAAATTCGCGCCCGCCAGGATCATGATCACGATGGCAAAGGCCGCCTTCAGGATCAGCTTGGCGCGCGGGTTTTCTTCGTCGCGCAGCTTGCGAAAGGCCGCCAGCATGATCGCGCCGCCCGCCCCCAAAGCCGCCGCAGGCGTTGGGTTGGTGATCCCGCCAAGGATCGAGCCAAGCACCGCCACGATGAGCAAAAGCGGCGGAAACACAACGCGGAACAGCTCGTTGCGCGCCAGCATCCCAGCCCCCGCGCGCGCGCCGATCCAGCAAAGCGCAAGGCCGGGAATAAACATCACAAGCATCGTGCCGGTGCTTGTGAGCGGGCTGACAAACAGCGCATCCGTGACCGCGATCAGCACAATCCCGCCCGCACCAATCGCCAGATCACGCGCCGTATAAGAAGGCGCCACGCCGCGCGCAAAGGCCAGCATCAGCGCATAAAGCACCATCAGAACCAACACGCCCGTGCCAATTGGCGCAGCCGCCGCAATCTTATCAACGCGGGCTTGGTCAACCGCCTCATCGCTTAGCTTTTCCGCCGCCTGCGCCCCGCCTGCGGCCTCAAGCGCGGCGCGCTGTGCAATCGCATTGTCCCAGGCCTCTTGGCCGTGCAGCTCGATCATTGCGCCCTGGCATTGCTCGGAGACATTGGTGCGCAGCGTGCTTTCTTGGGTCGCTTGGGAGAAGTTGGAAACCCGCGTGCTTTGGCTGCCCGCGATCCCGGCAGGCCCCATCAATATCGCCCCACCGATCAAGATGACCGGCACCGCGACAAACCACAAAAGCCCGTGATTGCGGGTGATCACCTCGCCGCTGGCATTGGCCTCAAGCACAACCGGCGGCGCCGATTGCGGCCGCACCAGCGCAAAGACAAAGGCATAGCCCGCATAGAGAAGCGCAAGCAAAACCCCCGGCAGGATCGCCGCCTGAAACAAGGTCCCGACAGAGACAACAGCCGCTTTGCCAAGATAGGTAAGCGCATCCGAACAGCCCACCGAAAGCGCGCGCGCCTCTTGGGCGGAGGCATAGATATCCCCCGCCAAAGTGCCCAGCAAAACGATCACAATCGAAGGCGGAATGATCTGGCCCAATGTGCCGGATGCCGCAATAACGCCTGTCGCAAGCTCTGGCGAATAATTCGCCCGCAGCATGGTCGGCAAGCTGAGCAAGCCCATGGTCACAACGGTCGCGCCAACGATGCCTGTCGAGGCGGCCAAGAAGGCCCCAACAACCACAACCGAAACAGCCAAACCGCCGGGCAAAGGCCCAAAGACCCGCGCCATAGTTGTGAGCAGATCATTGGCGATTTTGGAGCGTTCCAGCACGATCCCCATCATCACAAACATCAAAACCGCGAGCAGCGTTTCAATCGAGGCGCCCGCAAACACCCGCTCGTTCATCCGGTTGACGATAAAGGAGAGGTTCTTATCCATCGCGCTTTCCCAGCCATTGGGAAACAGCGCTTGGGCCTGCGTCGGCAGCTCAGGATACCTGAAATGCGATATGTCTATTGGCGCAACCCCGGCGCGCACCAGCTCTTGATAACCCGCCGAACCTGTATCAATCGCCTGATGGATCAACAGGCCCGCCCCATCGAGCGCCGCGATCAGCCCAAAGGCAATGATCCCCGCGCCACCAATGGCAAAGGCCACCGGGAAGCCCGAAAGAATGCCGCCAAACAGGCAGAGCATGATGATAATGAGGCCAACCTCAACGCCGTCTAATCCGAAAAACATATCCAGCCCCTGCCCCTAATGCGTGCCTTCATAGGCTTCTTCGCCTTCGCCCAATGTATCGCGATCCATGTATTTGCCCGCTGAGGCCTCGCCTTCGCGCCACTCAAGATAAGAGCGGTAGAAAAAGGCCACAGCTTGCAACATCACCAAAGCAACGAAACACAACATCAGGATTTTAAAGAGAAAATACCCGTTGAACCCATTTGGCGAAAAGCCGATTGTTTCAACATTCCATTTCACGATCCGCGCCTTGCGCATCATCAATTCAAGCTTGTCGGATGCCGAAACCTTGGGCGTGATCAGATTGCGCCACAGGAAATACCACGTGTACATCCATGTCAGGATCGCGACCGGCATCATAAAGAAGATCGCGCCAAACATATCGATGGCGCGTTGGCGGCGATGGTTGACGGCCGAATAGATCAGATCAACCCGCACATGCCCGCCCTGCACGAATGTGTAGCTCACACAAAGCGCAACAACCGCCGCGTTCCAGAATTTCAGCCCCTCGGAATACCAGCCAACCGATTGGGTAAAGCCAAGGCCAAGCGGCGAAAGCGAGATCTCGCCAAGGCGAAAGATCGATTGCAAAAAGACCACGATGATCTGTTGCATCACCATGATCAGACCGGCCCAAGCCGCTGTTCGCCCAACGAAATTCGCAATGCCTTCCAGCACGCGCACACAGCCCCACATGAAGGGCCGGTAAAGAAAGCCGATGATCGTGACGATCAGAAAAAGATCGAACATCGCAAAGAAGAACTCGACCGAGCCGCCATAATAGACAAACCTCAGGAGCGCTTCTTTATCGGACCAATTGAGCCATTGGCCGAGATGCGTGAGCGCATAGATGATGTTGTAAAAACCATACGCAATATTTTGCGCGAGCCAGCCGAGCGCTGCGAGCATACCCCATCCCCTTTCAAAGGGATTGCGCGCGAAGAACCGCGCGCAATCCTATGATATCAAAAGCAAATTGCTCTTACTTCATTGCCGCCAAAACGCGGTTGCGCTGTGCGGTATATGCGCTGTCGGAAACCGACATCCAGCCAGAAGACGCCGCCATAGACGCCTGAGCGCTGTTGTGGATTTTGGCAAACAGCTCGTCGCCCATGAAGCCATCAAGAACTTCTTTAGACGCCGCACCAAAGGCATCCCAAACATCGTCTGAGAATTGCTGAACTTGGATACCCGCGCCAAGGAGGCGCTCAAGGGCTGGGCCGTTATTGGCGATAAAGAGCGAGTAGTTGGCTTGGTGTGCATCCGCCGCCGAAACTTCAATCGCGCGCTGATGCGATGCGGAGAGGCCATCAAACATTTCCAAGTTACAAGCAACCGAAAGAGCGGCGCCTGGCTCGTGGAAACCAGCGGGGTAGTAGTTTTTACAAACTTCTTGCAGGCCGAGTTTCTCATCAGACCATGGGCCGATCCACTCCGTACCATCCAAAGCGCCAGTTGAAAGCGCTTGATAGATTTCCCCACCTGGAAGCACCTGAACAGAAGCGCCAAGCTTGGAAAGCGCTTGGCCACCAAGGCCGGGCATACGGAACTTGAGGCCTTTGAAATCATCCGCCGAATTGATCGGCTCACGGAACCAGCCGCCGCCCTGCGCGCCCGTTTGACCCGCAATAAAGGATTTCAGACCAAAGACTTCGCCCAACTCGTGGTGCAGGTCTTTGCCATCTTGGCCGTAGTACCATGTCATCATTTCAGGCGCGCTCATGCCAAAAGGCACGGCGGTGAAATAAGCAAAACCCGGGTGCTGACCAACAAAGTAGTAATCCGCGCCGTGATAGATATCCGCCTGACCAGCTGTGACCGCATCAAACACTTCCAGCGCGCCAACCAGCTCGCCTGCGCCTTTTGCATCAATTGTCAGTTGGCCATCGGTGATGTCAGAGACGTTGTTTGTAAAACGCTCTACCGAATCCCAAACGCCAGCAAGGCCGCGGGGCCAGGTTGTTACCATGGTCAGCGTGCGTTTGCCTTGGGCATAGGCCGGGGCCGCAAGGCTTGCCGCAGCCGCAGCAGAGCCGCCAAGCGCTGTATTTTCAAAAATGAGCGACGATCCATTCGTTTTCCTCCCAGAAGATTATTGGAAACCGCGCCTCTCCTCCCAGAGATGTGCGCCATGTCGAGTAGAGGAACGTTAGCTTGCCGCAAGCCCATGTGAAATACCAAGTTATCGTTTTGGCATGAAATTTTCGCTTTTCCGCCGCTGAAATCCCGATTGAGCCCCACCAAATCGGATTTGAGCCCCGCCAAAGCGCCAATCGACCCGCTGCGCCCAAGATTTGCCCACAGATGCACAAATCCCGCTCATTCGATTCGAAGCGGTTTGGGCCCGGAAATGGCGCGATAGGAAAGTGGCGCGATAGGAAAGTGGCGCGATAGGAAAGAGGCACGATAGGAAAGTGGTTGGGAAAGCCGCCCTAAGCCTCGCGCTCGCCGCTTTGCCCATTGCCGATCAAATAGGTCGCGCCAAAAACGATGCCGCCGATGCCTTCTTCGATCAAATGCCCAAAAGCATCTATAAAGACCGGCCCCAAAGGATCGCCCGCCCCCGCCGCGCCCAGCAAGGAATGCGGCACCGCCCACAGCAGCCCCGCATAGCCCCCAATCCGCATCCCAGCCGCAACAGTGCGCCGATGTTCGGGCAGGATCATAAAGGTGCGCGCAATCACTAACGCCACAATCAGGTAAGCAAAAAAGGTCAGCGTGAGGGCTTGGATGCTCAGCTGCGTGCCTTCGCTGTCCAAAAGCTTGGGGCCAAGATCATTGTGCCAAAAGCCGGCGATGATCCACATCGTGGTTGCCGAGGCAAAGGCCCCGAGCGCAAGTTTGCGCGTTGTCTTTTGATTTGTCTTGGTCAAAGTCTCATCCAGCTTTTGCAATTCTTGATCTTGAGCGCAGCAAAACAAAAGCGGGTGTTGGCGTTTATCTGCTGCGGCTCAATGCGATCATGGCGCCCGGCCAAGAAACCCATAGCTGACCTTTTGGTCAACATGTGCTTTAAGACAGGCTCAAGGGATATGGCCCGCGCCCAATGCCTGAGCATTTCTGCGCCCTTTGGCCCTTTTCGCGCCGCTTTGCGCCCCGCCGCAAAAGCAATTCAGGGGCAATGCAGGGGCTAAACATCGCCAAAACAGCACCAACAGGCCCCAACGGCCCAAAGATTTTGCTGAAAATGTCCTGAAGGCGGGCAATTTCGCAACATTTGCAAAGATTTCCCCTGCCAAGCGACAGATTTATCGCGCATTCGCGGTTGACGCCCCCTCAAAGCGCTCATAATGTCTGCCAAACACGTAAAGGAGCCTCGCGGCTATGTTGAATATTGTCGTCCTAGTGAGAAACGCGCGCATGGGCCGGTAACGGTAAGCCAGATTGCTTCCCATGCGCCCCCGCCAAATCGGGGGCTTTTTTTATGGGCAAGGGGCAGACAAGACGGCGCAGAGCAAGACGGGCAAAGCAGAGTTGGCAAAGCAAACGGGCATTGAAGCGACAAGACACAAGAGACAAGCGAGATCCTGAACGAAACGATGGCTCAAACGAGCAAACCAAGACGAGACGAAACCAAACGAGACGACAAACCAAACGGCCCGATGGCCCAATGGCGATCAGACGACCAAACAGATGTGCGAGACGGAGAAAAGCGATGACACGTCAGATGAGCGGAGCGAAAATGGTGGTTCAAGCCCTGAAAGATCAGGGTGTGGACACAATATTCGGATATCCTGGGGGGGCTGTGCTTCCGATCTATGATGAGGTCTTTCAGCAGAACGACATTCAGCACATTCTTGTCCGCCACGAACAAGGCGCGGTTCATGCCGCCGAAGGCTATGCGCGCAGCACCGGCAAACCCGGCGTTGTTCTTGTAACCTCCGGCCCCGGCGCGACCAATGCGGTAACAGGCCTGACGGATGCGCTTTTGGATTCGATCCCAATCGTTGTTCTTACGGGTCAGGTTCCGACCTTCATGATCGGCACGGATGGCTTTCAAGAGGCCGATACCGTTGGCATCACCCGCCCCTGCACCAAGCATAACTGGCTGGTGAAGGATACCGATAAGCTGGCCGAAACCCTGCACCAAGCCTTTCATGTTGCCACAACCGGCCGCCCTGGCCCTGTGCTGATCGACATCCCCAAAGACGTGCAATTTGCCGAGGGCGAATATACCGCTCCGGGCAAAGCCAAGACCTCGCATTATCAGCCCAAGCTGAAAGCCTCGATCGAGAGCATCACCGATCTTGTTGCGCTGATTGAAAAGGCCGAGCGCCCGGTTTTTTATACCGGCGGCGGCGTGATCAATTCCGGCCCCGCGGCAAGCCAACTTTTACGCGAGCTGGTCGATGCGACCGGCTTTCCGATCACCTCAACCTTGATGGGGCTTGGCGCCTATCCGGCCTCGGGCAAGGGCTGGCTTGGGATGTTGGGGATGCACGGGCTTTATGAGGCCAATATGGCGATGCACGGCTGCGATCTGATGATCAACATCGGCGCACGCTTTGATGATCGCATCACCGGCCGCCTCGAAGATTTCTCGCCCCATTCGATCAAAGCACATGTGGATATTGACCCCTCCTCGATCAACAAAGTCATCCGCGTTGATCTGCCGATCATCGGCGATGTGGGCCATGTGCTTGAGGATGTGCTGCGGGTTTGGAAATCGCGCGGCCGCAAGACAAGCGGCGCACCGATCAAGAGATGGTGGAAACAGATTGAGGAATGGCAGGCGGTTAAATGCCTCACCTACAAACCCTCAACCACAACCATCAAGCCGCAATATGCCCTTGAGCGCCTCGAAGCGCTGACCAAAGGCATGGATCGCTATATCACCACCGAAGTTGGCCAGCACCAGATGTGGGCGGCGCAATTCCTCAACTTTGAGGATCCAAACCGCTGGATGACATCGGGCGGATTGGGCACGATGGGCTATGGTTTCCCCGCCTCTATCGGGGTTCAGATGGCGCACCGGGATGCGCTGGTGATCAATGTCGCGGGCGAGGCCAGCTGGCTGATGAACATGCAAGAAATGGGCACCGCGATGCAGTATAACCTGCCGGTGAAACAGTTCATCCTCAACAACGAGCGCCTCGGAATGGTCCGCCAGTGGCAGCAATTGCTCCACGGCGAGCGCTATTCTTCGAGCTGGTCGGAAAGCCTGCCTGATTTTGTGAAACTGGCCGAGGCTTTTGGCGCCAAGGGCATCATCTGCAACGATCCAAAAGACCTTGATGATGCGATCATGGAGATGATCAAACATAACGGCCCGGTGATCTTTGATTGCTGCGTTGAGAAACACGAAAACTGCTTCCCGATGATCCCATCGGGCAAACCGCATAATGAAATGCTGCTGGGGGATGCCGATACTAGCGGCGCGATCCAATCCGGCGGCGCGGTGCTGGTGTAATGGGGGGCGCGCGCCTCTTGGTGGCGGGCTGTTTTGCGGCGCTGGCGCTTGGCCTTGCGGGCTGTATGGCCCCAAGCGAGAGCGCGCAAAGCGCAAACGCCCCGGCGCAAAAAATCTCTGCGGGCGGCTTTGAATTCCATGTCACCCATACCAATACAGTGGCCACAGCGCGCAATTACCATACAGGGCGGCTCAACTTCGCAGCCCTCCAAGAAAGCGCGATCCAAGCGATCCAAACCGCCTCGGGCTGCCCGGTGCGCACCATCGCCAAACGCGGCGAGCTGAATACATTTGATGCAACGCTGGCCTGCCCGGCCGGCTGACCAACCAAAGAAAAGAAGGAAGACATCATGTCAGCCCTGAAACTCGACAAAGGCTCAAGCAGCCACTCCGCCTATGATCTGCGCGATCCAAATGCCGACCTGATCGAGCGGCACACGCTTGCCGTCACGGTTGAAAACGAGCCCGGCGTTTTGGCCCGGGTCATCGGCCTGTTTGCCGGGCGCGGCTATAATATCGAAAGCCTCACAGTGGCCGAGATTGATCACACCGGCCACCGCTCGCGCATCACCATCGTGACAACCGGAACCCCGGCCGTGATCGAGCAGATCAAAGCCCAGCTTGGCCGGATTGTCCCTGTATATGAAGTGCATGATCTAACGGTTGAAGGCCCCAGCGTTGAGCGCGAATTGGCGCTGTTTAAGGTTGCGGGCAAAGGCGATCAGCGGGTTGAAGCGCTGCGGCTGGCGGATATTTTCCGCGCCAATGTTGTTGACAGCACATTAACGAGCTTTGTGTTTGAGATCACCGGCACGCCGGAAAAGATTGATGCCTTTGCTGATCTTCTGCGCCCGCTTGGGCTTGTTGAGGTGGCGCGCACTGGCGTCGCCGCGCTCAGCCGCGGCGCAACTTAAAGACCGCGCTCAGCCGCGGCGCAACTTAAAGACCGCGCTCAGCCGCGGCGCAACCTAAGGACCGCGCTCAGCCGTGGCGCAATCTAAGGACCGCACTCAGCCGCGGCGCAATCTACCACGCTTGCGCCCTGGCGGTGCACCCAAAGAGGCGCAGCCAAGGCGCCCCAATTGCTCTGCACTCAGCCGCGATAGCGCGCCCAACCGCCGCGCACACAGCGCCAAACCAAGCCCCCGCCTTTACCTGCTTTTGCCTGCCCGCCGCCTTATCGCGGCCAAGCAGGCCTCAAAGCGCGGCTAGGTATCCTCTCCCCTGAGAAAGCTGCGCACATTGCTTGGCAGTTGCTTCATATCTCTGATCCCCGATGCGCGCACAGAGGCCATAAGCTCCGCCCAACCGCCATCAAGACGGATCAGCATCACAGGCATCACAACATTGGGGCCCGTCCCAAATCGATGCGTCGTAAGGGAATTGCCGAAATGGATGCGATCATTGCCGAGATAAGAAAACTCAACAAAATTATACTGAACGATCTTCCTATTTCTCATCAATAGCGAGAAAGAGACCCCAAGCCCATGCTGTAAAACTGGTCCATAAAGGATCCGGTCTTTGATCGTCATGGGCAGGCCCAGCAACACACAGACATCGCGCGGCACAATCGCCTTGATTGTCGTGCGGCCAGAGCTTCGATGAGAAACCTTGCACAGGATTGACGAGGCAAGATCCTCATCCATAGAGGCGCGCCGAAAGAGATTGTAAAAACCCGCAGGCAGGCGCGTGTGATCGACAGATCCAATGCCAGATTGTTCGATGAACTGACTGATCTGCTGATCCACATCTCCATGCAATTGCTCTGTGCTGCTTGCCCCGATCTGATCAAGCGGCTCAAGCAGGATGCGGGCGTCCACCTCGAAATAATTGCAAATCAAGGAAAGCACATCGGGGCGCGGGAAGGCTTCGCTCGAAAGGTAGCGGTTAAACTGGGTGCGATTGATCCCGATCTCGCGGCAGACCTGCGCAACCGAAGGATGCCCCCTCAGCAAGAGGCGCAAATTCTCGGCAAATACGGCCCGCGTTTGCGATGCGTTCAGCCCCGCTGTTGGCGTTAATCGCCCCGGCTTTGATGCCTCAGCCATTGTCCAACCCCCTCCCTTTACGCGGCAACATACACCACAAAACGCCGCTTTTAACTTTGATGCGTATTAGCGTCATCACATTCCAAGTACACCCAAGGGTGACGAGTACCCCCCAAAAAAGCAACGATGTTAACCTTAACATACGCATTTTTGATCAAAAAAGTGACAGGCCGCGACGCGCTTTCGCATCACCTTCCCTGACGTAAGACACGAAACAGCCCCTATAATGTACGCAACCGTTAATTGTATGATCATTGGCAGGGGTGAGCCTAAGCTGTATCAAAGGGTGACATAATGATTTACGGGGTGATACTTTGGCACGATCGCGCAAAAGGAACTGCGGTGATCTGGTGCGAAGACCAAGATAAACTCGCATATGTGGCGCGCGCCGAAGTCTTTGGCGATGATCTAAACAGCGCAGAAAACGGTGATCTTGTAGAGATTGAATACAAAGACAGCGGCTCGTTTCGCTATTGCACCAAACTGCGCCTCGTCCAAAAAAAATTCTCAAACGCCCTTGAGGAGGCGCTAAGAGGGGCTGCGCAGCTCAATTCGCCGCGCCTTGTGGCTGTGGCCTAAGGCCAGCCGCCGCGCATCGCCAATCCGGCTCAAAATTCCACCACTCACGGTGATCTAAGCCCATTCAAGCGGCAAAGAACAAGGCCCCGACAACCATCGGGGCCTTGTCTGCACGGGGGATGCAAATCTAGGGTCGCGTCTCTATGCGCTGCGTTTACGCAGGCAAAAGCCCCGCTGAAACCGCCGCGGCAAGCTCGTCCGGATCAACAACGCCATCGGCATTGCTATCCGCTGCGGTGAAGGTTTCTTCATTGAGCTCAGGATAAGCCACCATCAGCTCTTCCATGGAAAAAACGCCGTCATCATTTGCGTCTGTTACCATTGTATCGGCCAAAGCGGGCATGGCGATTGCGCCAAGAAAAGCGGCCGTTACAGCGGCAGTCAATGTGGATTTTGTCATGGTCATCGTCTCCAATCTATGGGGCAGCTGGCCCCGTTGCGGCAGGCTCATTGGCCTGCTCACCGGATACCTGACGGCTCTTTTGCGCCGGCTCAAGCCCTCTCGGAGGCGCCCCGCACCAATCGGCGCCCTTTGGCTAAAACACCAGTATCGCAGGAAAAATTCCGCTCATTGCTCGGCGCGCTGTTGCCAAAGCGCCGCGAAAGCCTCGGCGAAACTTGGCGCAAATGCTTGACGTTGCAAAAACCGCATCGCTCCCAAAGCCTCTGTCCTAAGCCTCTGCCAAAGCCCCGCTGCGCTGCGCTTAGGGCCGCAGCCACACCGCCATGCCGCGCGTCTCCGGTTCTGTCAGCTCAAAACCGAATTCACCGTATAAAAACCGCGCAGGCCCATCCGCAAGCAGATTGACATAGGCCTCGGCTGGGATGATCTCGCGAAGATGCGCCATCAGCCCAGCCATGATCGCCCGCCCAATGCCGCGCCCCTGAAAATCGGGCTCAACCGCCATATCGCAGATGTGATAGACCAAGCCGCCATCACCGATGATCCGCCCCATGCCAATCACCCGCCCCTCAACAAGCGCCAACACCCCGTGCAAGGTCCCCGGTAAGCCCGCCTCTGCGGCCGCCTCAGAGCGCGGAGTCATCCCTGCTGCGGCCCGCAGGCGGCAGAAATCCACCGCACTTGGCACACTACTTTTCAACTCATATTCAACCGCCATCTTCTGCGCTCCTCAATCGCCTCTGTCTTTGTAACCGCCCTCGCGCGGCGGGTCTCTTCTTAGCAGCGCCCCACGGCTCCACCCCACCTTTGCCAAGCGCCACAGCCCTGCCGAACAAGATGTAATTGCCCGGCCCGGCCTGCTCGCGCCACGACCTGCGCCCCACGGCCCCGCCAATGCGCCTGTCGCGGGCTGTCGCTGGCTGTTGCGCCTGTCGCGGGCTGTTGCGCCTGTCGTGGGCACCTTACCGCACGTCGCCAAGGCGCCAGATAAAAATGGGGGCCCCGAAGGACCCCCAAGTTTCGCTGATAAGGCTCACTTATTTATACCGCTCGGTGATTTTTTGCCTGCGGCCCTATCCGCGTCAGAGGCGAGCGCACCCGCCCCGGAACTTGTTACGCTACGATGGGCCCCGCCTTGTGCGAGGCCCCTAGCCTATTGCTTAGCTACAACCGGATGTCCCGCCGCATGTGTTGCACTTCATGCAGGTGCCGTTGCGCACCAGCGTGTAATTGCCGCATTCGCCGCAAGCCTCGCCCTCATAGCCCTGCATCTTGGCTTTGCTGCGCAGATCCATCGAGCTGCCGACAGCGGCGGCCGAAGTCGTTGAGCTGAGCGAAACAGTGGCCGAACCACCGCCCGCTTCGACCATGGAGGCAACCGCTTCCATCGTCTCGACGCTGCCATCAAGCGCCACCGCGCCGCTGCCGCCTTGGACAACAAACAACTCTTGTGGCATCCGCTTGCGCAGGTAGCCCGTTGAGCTGATCTGCTTGAGAACTTCGAGCGATTTGGCCGAAGCCGCCTCAGACGGAGACTGAACGTTGGAAACGCCCTCTTCTTCGCCGCGCCCAATATCATCAAAGCTTGCGCCCTCTGGCTTTACATGGGCCAGATCGGTGCGATCGAGGTAAGACACGGCCAGCTCGCGGAAGATGTAATCCAAAATGGAGGTCGCGTTTTTGATGCTGTCGTTGCCCTGAACCATGCCTGCTGGCTCAAACTTGGTGAAGGTGAAGGCATCAACGAACTCTTCGAGCGGCACGCCGTATTGCAGGCCAACAGAGACCGCGATGGCAAAGTTGTTCATCATCGCACGGAAACCGGCGCCCTCTTTGTGCATGTCGATGAAGATCTCGCCAAGCTGGCCATCCTCATATTCACCGGTGCGCAAATAAACCTTATGCCCACCCACAACCGCCTTTTGCGTATAGCCTTTGCGCCGCTCTGGAAGCTTCTCGCGGCCGCGGGCCACTTCCTTGATGATCACCTTCTCGATGATCTTCTCGGCAAGCACTTTGGCCTTTTCTTGCATCGAGCCATTGGCAAGCGTTTCTTCGGCTTCCTCATCATCCTCGATCAATGCAGAGGCAAGCGGCTGGCTGAGCTTGGAGCCATCACGATAAAGCGCGTTGGCTTTGATCCCAAGGCTCCAGGAAAGCTCATATGCGTCCTGGCAATCCTCGATTGTCGCGTCATTGGGCATGTTCACCGTTTTGGAGATCGCGCCCGAGATGAAGCTTTGCGCCGCGCCCATCATATGGATGTGGCTGGCGACGGAAAGGTAGCGTTTGCCCTTCTTGCCGCAAGCATTGGCGCAATCAAAGATGCCGTAATGCTCTTCTTTGAGGAAAGGCGCGCCTTCAAGGGTCATCGTGCCGCAAACATGATCGTTGGCTGCCTCAATATCCTTGCGGGTAAAGCCCAGGTGACGCAGCAGATCAAACGACGGATCGTTCAATTTCGCCGCTGGGATGCCCAGAACATTGGTGCAGAACTCTTCGCCCAAGGTCCATTGGTTGAACACAAAGCGGATGTCAAAGGCGCTTGGCAGAGCCGCCTCAACCTTTGCAATCTCCGCTTCGCCAAAACCGTGGCCGATCAGGGCTGTGTGATTGATCCCCGGCGCATTGCCGATGGAGCCATGGCCAACCGCATAAGAAACGATCTCTTCGATCTGCGCAGAGCCATAGCCAAGCTTTTCAAGCGCGGCAGGCACCGAGCGGTTGATGATTTTGAAATAGCCGCCGCCTGCGAGCTTCTTGAATTTCACCAGCGCAAAATCAGGCTCGATGCCGGTTGTATCGCAATCCATCACAAGGCCGATGGTGCCGGTTGGCGCGATCACAGAAGTCTGCGCATTGCGATAGCCATGCTTTTCGCCAAGGCGCAGCGCCTCATCCCATGCCATCTTGGACAGTTTCACCAAGCGCGCATCGGGGCAGCCTTTGTGATCCAATGGAACGGGCTGAACCTCAAGGCCTTCATAGCCCTCGTCATTGCCGTAAGCCGCGTTGCGGTGATTGCGGATGACGCGCAGCATATGCTCTTTGTTGCGCTCATAGCCCGAAAACGCGCCCAACTCGCCCGCGATTTCCGCAGAGGTCGCATAAGCAACGCCTGTCATGATCGCTGTGAGGGCGCCAGCAAGGGCGCGGCCCTCAACACTGTCATACCCGTGGCCCATATTCATCAGCAGGCCGCCGATATTGGCATACCCAAGGCCAAGCGTGCGGAAATCATAAGAGCGCTGCGCGATTTCTTTGGAGGGGAACTGCGCCATTGTGACGGAGATTTCCAATGTCAGCGTCCAAAGGCGGGTCGCGTGCATGTAATCCTCAGACTGGAATTCGCCGTCCTTGAGGAAGGTCAGCAAATTCATCGAAGCGAGGTTACAGGCCGTATCATCGAGGAACATATATTCAGAGCAAGGGTTCGATCCGCGGATCGCGCCATCCTCTGGGCATGTGTGCCACGCATTGACCGTGTCGTGATATTGGATGCCCGGATCAGCGCAAGCCCAAGCGGCATGGCCCACATCGGCCCAAAGATCGCGCGCCTTTACGGTTTTGGAAACGGAGCCATCGGTGCGATTGATCAGCTCCCAATCCGCATCATTCTGAACGGCCTTCAGGAAGGCATCGGTAACACGCACGGAGTTGTTGGAATTCTGGCCCGAAACAGAGGCGTAAGCCTCACTATCCCAATCCGTATCATATGTAGGGAACTCAATCGAGGAATAGCCCTGACGCGCATAATCCAAAACGCGCTTGACATAAGTCTCTGGGATCGCGACCTTTTTGGCGGATTTGATCGCCGCTTTCAGGCTTGGGTTCTTGTTGGGATCAACCGCATCCTCGGTTGAGCCATCCCATTCACGGATCGCGCCGAAAATCTCATTCAATTGGCGCTCGTGCATCTTGGAGCCAGCAACGATGGAAGCCACCTTTTGCTCTTCAAGCACTTTCCAGTTGATGAATTGCTCAACATCCGGGTGATCCATATCACAGATCACCATCTTGGCCGCGCGCCGCGTTGTGCCGCCCGATTTGATCGCCCCAGCGGCCCGATCACCAATCTTCAAAAAGCCCATAAGCCCCGAGGATTTGCCACCGCCAGAAAGGCTTTCCCCTGCGCCACGAAGCGACGAGAAATTCGTGCCCGTGCCGGAGCCATATTTAAACAGGCGCGCTTCACGCACCCAAAGATCCATGATCCCGCCTTCGCCAACCAAATCATCCGCAACCGATTGGATGAAACAGGCATGCGGCTGGGGATGCTCATAGGCCGAGGCAGAGCGGGTCAGTTTGCCGGATTTGTAATCAACGTAATAGTGGCCCTGGCCCGGCCCATCGATGCCGTAAGCCCAGTGCAGGCCCGTGTTAAACCACTGCGGCGAATTTGGTGCGGCGCGCTGTGTGGCGAGCATATAGCGCATCTCGTCGAAATAGCTCTGCGCATCGGCCTCGGTGGTGAAATAGCCACCCTTCCAGCCCCAATAGGTCCAAGCGCCGGCCAGACGATCAAAAACCTGCTTGGCCGAGCTCTCGCCGCCATAGCGCTTGTCTTTGTCCATCTTCTCCAAGGCGGCCTCATCCGGGACCGAACGCCACAAAAACTCAGGAACGCCCTTTTCCTTCACCCGCTTCATCGCAGCCGGAACACCAGCTTTGCGGAAATACTTCTGCGCAATCACATCCGAGGCAACTTGGCTCCATGTCGCGGGGATCTCGCAATCATCCAGCTTGAACACGATCGTGCCATCTGGATTGCGGATCTCTGAAGAGATCGTTGAAAAGCTCAAGCTCGCATATGCGTCTTTGCCTGCTTTGGTGAATTTGCGTTCGATTTTCATTATGAAGAGTGCCCCATGCCTTAACGTTCTAAACCTACCCGGCGCGCCCCTCTTTAGCGGGGGAAACGCCCATTACCCGCCGATGGCCGCAACACAATGGACACAATGCTTCGCAGCACGTCTTACTTTACGTGCGCTGCAACCCATACGGGCTGAATCGTCTTGATGTCATTATCCCTTGCGCCGCCCCTTAACCACTAAATCTAGTGGCCTCCCGATCAGCCCCCACAATGTGCAGTAGATAGGGCGCTTGGGTCAACGTTCTTTTTAGCGATTTTGAAACTTTTTGAAGTTGACGGAAATCACCCACAGAGCGCCTTGATTCGTACAGTGCTGCGTTAACCAAATTCCCTTTTGTTTTTCAGCCTATTCGCCCCAAAGGCTCATCCATCACACGAAGCCCTGTGGATAAGTCCTGTGTGTAACTTTTTGGCATGCCTTAAGCCAAGCGTTTCGCAAACTGACACAAAACCGACACACAACATCTGGTATACTGCGCCAGCAATCGCCCCAAATGCCCCAAGATGTTCGCCCCAAGCCGCGCGCCAGCACCAAAGCGACACGCCATGCCTATCCACAAAACGCCGCAAATTTCGGCAGATCCGATCCACAGCGCCCAAAGCCGCGACTCTCCTATGCCAGCGCCAATACCAAATCTGGTAAGGCGCTATATCCGGTGAAACGCCTCAGCGGCGAAACACTCTCTGCGGCACAACACGGACTGCTGCGAAACACGAACTGCGGTGAAGTGGTGAAATGGTGAAGTGGTCGGGACGGCAAGATTCGAACTTGCGACCTACGGTACCCAAAACCGTCGCGCTACCAGGCTGCGCTACGCCCCGAACGCCGCCTCTCTAACCCGCTTGAACCGGGTTGAAAAGAGCAAATCAGCGACAAGGCCAAAGAGCTTTGCTTTGATCCAAAGATGGGTGCTGAATCTGCCCTCCAACCGCAATGCCAAGGGCTTTGGCAAGGCCGCCATTGATCTCAAGCACATGGGTTACCCCTTCGCCGCCATCAATCAGGCTCTCATCAAGGGGAATCGCACCGCTATGCACATGGGTGATCGCGCCGCGCGCATCGACAAAGATCATATCAAGGGGAATCAGCGTATTGCGCATCCAAAAAGTGGCATGGCGCGCGCGCGGATAGACAAACAGCATGCCCGCACTTTTGGGAAGGCTCTCGCGAAACATCAGCCCTTGGGCGCGCTCGGCCTCAGAATCAGCCAGCTCAACCCGAAAAGCCGCCTGCCCCCAATCGCCCCGCAGCGCAACACGCCCCGCCGCGCAATCGGCCATCGCCACAAAAGGCAGAAAAACAGCGCCCAGCAAACCTGCCAGCGCTGCTCTTATCACTTGTCTTCTTTGAGCGCGGCGTCCCATGCCGTCACATGCGCAGCCATGCGCCCGCGCTTGCCATCAACAACCCGAAGGCCAACGGCCTCCCCCGGCTGAAGATCGGCAAGGCCCGAACGGCGCAAGACTTCAATATGAACAAAGACATCCTCTGGCTTACCAAAAATATTGGCAAAACCAAAGCCCTTACCCTTATCAAACCACTTCACACGAGCGGGTTCCAGCTCAGCGTCGAGACCCTCCTCGAATTCAGGGCCCAAATCATCCATCATCAATGGCAAGTCATTTTCAGGCGGCTCAATATCGAGCACTTCAATCGCCTGTATCCCGCGCGCCGTTTCTTGAACCGTCAGCTCGATACGCGCCCCATCGGCCACCGAGCTTTGTCCAAAATTACGCAACACATTTGCATGCAGCAAAATATCTGGGCCGCCGTCTTCGGCCACCACAAATCCAAACCCCTTTGTCGGGTCAAACCATTTCACATGTCCAAGCACGGGCACAGCCCCAAGTTCTTCTGTCATATTCATCCCAATCAGCGCCCCAACGCCTCTTTTCCCTTGCTGCGAAACTGATCCACGACGCCCCCACTTGCAAGTCCAAAAATTAGTTAAATTTCAGTACATTGCAATTCACGTAGCGTGAACGTCAGGGGTTCAGGCGGGTTATTTCCCATGGGAAAACTGGATTTTCTCGGGTCCAACGGAAGCGATCATGCAGGCGAAACTCCCCTGCTGCCCAGAACTCAAACTCAACCGGAAGGAGACGATAGCCCCCCCAGAACGGCGGGCGTTTGGGCGCCGATCCATGCTGTATTCCCGCCGCCGCAACGGCCTTTGCCAAAGCCGCCTTTGACGCCAGCGGGCGCGATTGCTTTGAGGCCCATGCACCGATCCGACTGCCAAGCGCACGGGATTCATAATAGGCATCAGAGGCTTGATTTGTCTCACGTTCAATCAGGCCACGCACCCGCACCTGACGTTCGAGCGATTTCCAATGCATCACAAAGGCCGCCTTGCCGCTTTCAAGCTCTTGGGCCTTTTGGCTCTCATAGTTGGTATAGAAGACAAAGGCATCCGCCTCGATCGCCTTGAGCAGCACCACGCGCACATTTGGCAGACCGGCCGCATCAACCGTGGCGAGTGCAGCTGCATTGGGGTCTGAGGGCTCTGTTTTGCTGGCTTCTGCCAGCCATCTGCGCGAAATCTCGAACGGATCATCGCCTGCAAAAATTCCAATCCGAGCGGCCATTTTTTTTCCTTTAGATACGAATTTGCCCCCAAACATACCTGTTCGCGCCGCTTGATAACAGAGTCTGAAAGGCATAAAGGGTCTCAAGCCGTTAATTGAGCAGCTGAGGGGCGACATATGTCAAACGGATTGATGCAAGGGAAGCGCGGGCTGATTATGGGCCTTGCGAATGATAAATCTATCGCTTGGGGCATTGCCAAAGCGCTGGCCGATCAGGGCGCTGAAATTGCGTTCTCTTACCAAGGTGAACAGCTCTTAAAGCGGGTCAATCCATTGGCCGCGCAGCTTGGCTCTGACACGGTCATTGAATGCGATGTGGGGGATGAGGCCTCTTTGGACGCTTTGTTTGACGCACTGAAAGCCAAGTGGGGCAAGATTGACTTTGTTGTTCATGCCATTGGTTTTTCAGATAAAAACGAGCTCCGCGGGCGCTATGTTGATACCAGCCGCGCCAATTTCCAACTCTCGATGGATATTTCGGTTTATTCCTTTACCGCTGTGGCACAACGCGCCGCTGCGATGATGCCCGATGGCGGCTCTTTGCTGACCCTCTCTTATTATGGCGCGGAAAAAGTGATGCCGCACTATAATGTGATGGGTGTGGCCAAGGCGGCTTTGGAAGCCTCTGTGCGCTATATGGCCGAGGACCTTGGCAAAGATGCGATCCGGGTCAATGCGATTTCTGCGGGCACAATCAAAACACTGGCCGCTTCGGGCATTGGCGATTTTCGCTATATCCTGAAATGGAACGAATATAATTCGCCCCTGCGCCGCACGGTTCATCAAGATGAGGTGGGCAATTCCGCGCTTTATCTGCTCTCTGATCTTAGCTCGGCTGTAACCGGCGAAATCCACCATGTGGACAGTGGCTATCACATCGTGGGTATGAAGGCGGTCGATGCGCCTGATATTTCCAAAGGCTAAGCCATGACATTTGCCGCGCTTGCTGCAATTTATTTTGTTCATCTTGCGGCAGCGATCTCGCCCGGCCCGGCTGTTTTGCTGGCGGCGCGCACCTCTTTGCGCGAAGGCATGCTGCGCGGCGCCTATCTGGCAATTGGCATTGGGCTTGGGGCCTGTGTCTGGGCGGTGGCGGCTTTGTTTGGGCTTGGGATTTTGTTCAGACATGCCCCTGCCCTGCTCAATCTGCTGAAATTTGGCGGCGCGGCCTATCTGATCTATCTCGCTTGGAAAATGTGGCGCCATGCGCCCGATCCGATTGAAGAAGGGGATAAGATCAACAGCCGAGCTTTGTCCAACCTTGGTTTGATCTGGCTTGGCATCACCACCCAGCTTGCCAATCCCAAACCGGCTGTGTTTTTCGGCACGATCTTTTTAACCTTCATTCCCGCCCATGCCCCGCTTTGGGCCTATGCTGCGATCCTTTTGATGATTTTCATCAATGATTGCGGCTGGAATATCATCGTGGCGCGCATCTTTTCGCTTGAACGCACGCGCCGCGGCTATCTAAACCTAAAGACATCAATTGATCGCTGCTTTGGCGGGCTGCTGGCTCTGCTTGGCATCAAGCTCGCGCTGACCTGAGGAGAGCACTATGACCGACCGTTTGCCCCATGAAAAAGGCTTTCACGTTAGCTGGGATCAAATTCACCGGGATTCGCGCGCGCTTGCATGGCGGCTTGATGGGCGCGGCCCCAATGATGGCGCATGGAAAGCGGTTGTTGCGATCACGCGCGGCGGTATGGCCCCGGCGATGATTGTCGCGCGCGAGCTTGATATTCGCACGGTCGATACGATCTCGGTCAAGAGCTATGATCATCAAGAACAGGCGAGCGCCTCGGTTCTTAAGGCGCCGGATGCAACGATGATGGGCGACGGGACGGGAATTCTTGTTGTTGATGATCTCGTCGATACAGGCAAAACGCTTGAACTGGTGCGTGCGCTCTATCCAAATGCGCATTTTGCCACTGTCTATGCCAAGCCAAAGGGCAATGCGCAGGTCGATACTTTCATCACTGAAGTCTCGCAGGATACATGGATTTTCTTTCCTTGGGATATGGCGCTTCAATATGTTGAGCCTTACCGCGGCAAGGATTGATCGCAATTTGAGGGCAGCTTTTTAAAGCGTTTAATGCCTTCGGCGAGGATATTTGCACAACTGTGAATGCAGTGAGAGAGCTTTTGAGCGGTTATGGCGGCTTGGGCGGGAAAACCTGAGCCTGTGATCTTGCCCCGCCCGCCCTTCCCGCATAGACATTCGCGAAGGGTTTTCAAAAGGGTGATGAAGCATGGCTGGCGGCGCAAAAGGAAGTGTTTCGAAACTGTTTGGTGGGGGGCTTTTGCTTTTGCTCGTTGTTGGTCTTGCTGGCTTTGGCACGGCCAATTTTGGCGGCTCTATCAGCTCGGTTGGCAAAGTGGGCGATACTGAGATCGCGGTTTCGCGGTATAGCCGGGAATTGACCCAGGAATTGGCCGCCTTTGAAGCCCAGACGAATATCCGCTTTACCATGGAGCAGGCGCGCCAATTTGGCATTGATCGCAATGTCTTGGATCGTTTGGTTAATCAGGCCGCTTTGGAAGATGAAGCGCAGCGCGCCGGAATATCGACAGGCGATGCTTCGGTGCGCGATCAGATCGTTGCGATCCCGAATTTTCAGGGGCTTGATGGCAATTTTGATACCGAGGCCTATCGCGCCACGCTGCGCCAGGCCAACCTTTCCGTAAGTGAATTTGAGGGCCAAATCCGCGCCGATCTTTCGCGCAATCTTATTCAGGCCGCGGTTTTGGCCGGTGCCACGGCGCCACAGCCCCAAACCGATTTGCTGATGGCCTGGGTTGGGGAGCAGCGCGATTTGGCCTGGATTTCGCTTGGGCCGAACGAATTGACCGACAGTCTTGGCGAACCTTCTGAGGCCGATTTGACCGCCTATTACAACGCCCATCCCGATGAATTCACTTTGCCCGCCGCAAAGAACATCACTTATGCATGGCTTTCGCCCGAGATGGTGATGGATATCGACGCGGTGGATGATCTTGCGTTGCGCGCTTTGTATCAGGAGCGGATTGCCGATTATGTTACGCCTGAGCGGCGCCTTGTTGAGCGTTTGGTCTTTGGCACTGAGGAAGAAGCCGCCGCCGCGCGCGCGCAGATTGACAGCGATGAGACCAGCTTTGATGCGCTGGTTGAGGCGCGCGGACTGACCCTTGCGGATATTGATTTGGGGGATGTGTCTCAGGCCGATCTGGGCGCTGCGGGGGCGGAAGTCTTTGCCGCGGCTGAGCCGGGGATCATCGGGCCTGTGCAAAGCGATCTGGGCCCTGCTTTGATCCGGATCAATGCGATTCTGGCCGCTTCTGAGATCACTTACGACGAGGCGCGCGATGAGCTGGCGGATGAGTATTTGGCCGATGCAGCCCGGCGCGATATCGAGGCGCGCATTGATGATCTGGATGATTTGCTTGCCTCAGGAGCGACATTGGAAGAGCTCGCCAAAGAGCCGCAGTTTGAGCTTGGAACCCTGCGCTGGACACCCGATATGAGCGAAGGGATCGCGGCGAATGAAGAGTTCTCTGAGGAAGCCGCCGCCATTTCTGCCGATGATTTCCCGGAAATTCGCACCCTGTTTGATGGCGGAATTTTCGCGATGCGCCTTGACAGCGAAGAAGGCCCAGCCCTTCAGCCGCAAGCCGATGTGCAAGTCGCTGTGATCCAGGGCTGGGAAGCAGAAGAAACGGCAAAACGCCTGAAAGAACAAGCGGATGCGCTTGTTGCACGGCTTGCTGCGGGCGAGACAATTGATGATCTTGGGTATGAGGTCACCCGCGTTGAAAACACGCAGCGCACGGGCTTTTTGGACGGCACCCCAGAGGATATGTTGCGCGATGCTTTCGCCGCTGAGCGCGGCGTGCCTTTGCTTTCGAGCGGCCAGATTGACGGCTCGCAGATGATCTTTTTGACGCTGGTCGAAGCCATCAACGCGCCCGATCCAGACGCGCCCGAAAACGATCGCATCCGCGCCTCGATCGAGAACCAAACTGCACAGAGCTTTGGGCAGGATGTTTTGGATGCCTTTACCGGGGCGATCCGCGCCGAAGTGGGCATCGAAATCCGCCAGACCGCGCTGAATGCGGTTCATGCGAACATCCCCTAAGCGACTGTAAGGAAACCAAAATGGTGAGCTTGACCCCCGCTTATGATGATTTCGCCGCCCGCTTTGGCAATGGTGAAAACCAAGTGGTCTATGCGCGCCTTGCGGCCGATTTGGATACGCCGGTTTCCCTGATGCTCAAACTGGCCGAAGCGCGCAAAGACAGTTTCATGCTCGAAAGCGTGACAGGCGGCGAGGTGCGCGGGCGCTACTCGATCATCGGGATGAAGCCGGATCTGATCTGGCAATGCCGGGGCGAAACGGCGCAAATCAATCGCATGGCCCGCATTGATCCTGAAAGCTTTACCGATGAAGCCGCCGCCCCGCTTGAAAGCCTGCGCGCACTGATTGCCGAAAGCCGCATTGATCTGCCCGCCGATCTGCCTGCCTCTTCGGCCGGGCTTTTTGGCTATCTGGGCTATGATATGATCCGCTTGGTTGAGCATCTGCCGGATGTGAATCCCGATCCTTTGGGCCTGCCAGATGCGGTGATGATGCGCCCCTCTGTGATTGCGGTTTTGGATGGGGTGAAGGGCGATGTGATCGTTGTTTCGCCGGCATGGGCAGGGTCTGGCCTTTCGCCGCGCGCCGCTTATGCGCAGGCTTGCGAACGGGTCATGGATGCGGTCCGTGATCTTGAGCGCGCCGCGCCTGCCGACAGCCACGATCTTGGCGATAGCGCGCCCGTGGCCGACCCTGTTTCAAACTTTACCCATGAAGGATACCTGCAAGCCGTTGAAAAGGCAAAAGAATATATCCGCGCAGGCGATATCTTTCAGGTCGTCCCCTCGCAGCGCTGGACCGTCGATTTCCCGCTGCCGCCTTTCGCGCTATATCGCTCTTTGCGCCGCACCAACCCATCGCCATTCATGTTCTACTTCAACTTTGGCGGCTTCCAAGTGATCGGCGCCTCGCCGGAAATCCTTGTGCGGGTCTTTGATGGCGAAGTCACCATTCGCCCCATCGCAGGCACCCGCCCACGCGGCGCAACCCCCGAACAAGACAAGGCCTACGAGGCCGATCTGCTCGCGGATCAAAAGGAATTGGCCGAACATCTGATGCTGCTCGATCTGGGCCGCAATGATACGGGCCGGGTCTCGAAAATCGGCACGGTCAAGCCAACCGAGCAATTCATCATCGAACGCTACAGCCATGTGATGCATATCGTTTCCAATGTCACAGGCGAGCTATCGGATGATCACGATGCGCTCTCGGCCTTCTTTGCCGGGATGCCCGCCGGAACGGTTTCCGGCGCGCCAAAAGTGCGCGCGATGGAGATCATTGACGAGCTTGAGCCAGAAAAGCGCGGCGTTTACGGCGGCGGCTTGGGCTATTTCGCGGCCAATGGCGATATGGATATGTGCATCGCGCTGCGCACAGCCGTTCTCAAGGATGAAAAGCTATATATTCAGGCCGGCGGCGGCGTTGTTTATGACAGCGACCCAGAAGCCGAATATATGGAAACTGTCAATAAATCCAAAGCGATACGCCAAGCCGCAGAAGACGCAGGCCTGTTTACCCGCCAAGGCAATCGCTAAGTGAAACGCCCCTGATCAGGCACGAAAAAGGCAGGGGCCATCCCCGCCTTTTCCAATTCAAATGCTGCGATCCGCGCCGCCTATTCCGCCAGTAAAACAGCCGAAACCGGCGCAAGAGCGACACTGGCCGCACGTTTGCCAAGGCGCCATTCCGCAAGGGCCGCCAAGGCCTGCGGCGATGTCGATCCAACAACAACAACCCCCGCCTGCTGCGCCGCCCGAAACGCTGCACTGTCCAAATAGCGCTTCATCGCAGCGCTGTCGCGCCCCTCGCCATCAAAAATCTGCGAAACAATCGCCGCAGGAACCCCGCCGCGCCGCGCGATCTGCTCGGCCGAATTTAGCCCGCGCGCATAGCTCAAAACACCAAGCCCCGATGGCCCCGCGCTCGCAACAACCTGCGTCGCCACAGCGCTGCCCGATTGGAATGCCGCCGCGGGCACATCCATGATCGCAACCGCTTCGGGCACCGCGCCAATTGCCTGCTCAATCGACACAGCAACATCACTTGGCTGCGCCCCCTCAGGCAGGGCAGCGATGCTCAAAACCTCAAGCCCGGCTGCACGGTAATAGGCGGCTGTATCGGCGGCATCTGCGCGGGTCGCCTCAATCGCAAAGGAAACCGCAAAGGGGAGGTTTTTCAGCTCGCTTTCGCTCAAAAGCTTGGAGCCATCATCAATCAAAACGATCGCCATCAATGGGCGTGCTTCGGGATTTTCAAAGGGCCGCGCATAGCGTTCAATCGCCTTGTCGCTTTGCGGCGCATCCCCGTCTGCGCTTGGGGCGCCTGCTGCATTGGCGCCGGTTTGCGGATCCGCGCCAATGCTGGCAAGCCGCCCAGTTTTGACATTTTGCGCAAGGTTTCCAAGGCCTTCGCTCTTGGTCCCAAGGGCCGCCGGGGCCGTACCAATCGCGCCCGGTTTCTCCATCAAACTGGGGGTCTCTGCTTCGGGATCACCTGCCTGAGCATTCTCAGACGGCTGCGGATCAGTGCCAGCCTCGGGCATGGCCTCTTCTGTTTGCGCCGGGACTTTGGCAGGCGCAGCACCGGGCGCGGCCTCTGCACCTTGCCCAAGCACTACAGCCCCCTGTTCTTCGCCCAAAGAGGGCGCAATCGGGCGCGCGATCTGCGCAGAAACCTGGGGCGCAGAATCGCGCGGCGTGGCGGCCGGAGCCCCGGCAACAGGCGCTTCATCCGCCCCGGTGGCACTTGGCGCATTGGCCTCGGGCATCGGCAAAACAGGATCATCCGCGCCCGGGCTTGTCTCAAGCGCGCCCCCCTCACCCGCGGTGGGCGGGCGCAAAGCATCGGCGCTGGTTACATCCGCATCGGGCGCCTCGTCGCGCTGATCTTGCGGCGCGGCCTGCGAATTCTCGGGGTTTTGGGCCATTTCAACGGCGGGCGCATCGCTTCCTTGCGCCGCGCTCAAAGGCGCTTGTTCCTCAGCAGCGGGCGGCGCGCTCAAAGCGCTCAACTCAACTGTGCCGGCCGACTGGCTCAAAACCGCAAGCCCAAGCCCGCTGACCAAACCACCCCAGATTACCCCTGAGAACATTCCACGCGCCATGTAACCACTCCATCTCGCACCTTTCACAGGCGCATTTTTTATCCGCGCCCTTGACCCTTGGCGGCGCGTTGTTCACATGTATAGCGTGACATTAAACGGGGTTCACCCCTTTTTACCAAAGGCTTGCACCATGCTGCTCTTGATCGATAACTACGACAGTTTCACCTATAATCTTGTCCATTATTTGGGCGAACTGGGCGCAGATGTTCAAGTGTGGCGCAATGATGCGCTGGATGTGCAAAAGGCGATGGCGCTGAAACCTGCGGGGATCCTGCTATCCCCAGGGCCAAAAACACCAAATGAGGCCGGGATTTGCCTGCCGCTAACGATGGCCGCCGCCGAGGCGCGCATCCCCTTGATGGGCGTCTGCCTTGGGCATCAAACCATTGGCCAAGCCTTTGGCGGGCAAGTGCTGCGCTGCGATGAGATCGTGCATGGCAAAATGGGCAAGATCGAACACGACGGCAAAGGCCTGTTCAAAGGCCTCCCCTCGCCCTTTGCTGCAACGCGCTATCACTCGCTCGTTGTGGATCGCGCCACTCTGCCCGATTGCCTTGAAATCACCGGCGCGCTTGAAAACGGCACGATCATGGGCCTGTCGCACCGCGATTTGCCAATCCACGGCGTGCAGTTTCATCCCGAATCCATTGCCTCAGAACATGGGCATAAAATCCTGCAAAACTTCCTTGATGAAATGGCGGTGCCCGCATGAGCGATGCTCTCAAACCTCTGATCGCCGCCGCCGCAGACCGCCCGCTTGACCCGACCGAGGCCAAAGCCGCCTTTGATATCCTCTTTCGCGGCGAAGCGACCGCAGCCCAAATCGGCGGGCTGTTGATGGCGCTGCGCACGCGCGGCGAAACGGTTGGCGAATATGCGGCCGCCGCAACTGTGATGCGCGCCCATTGCCTGCCGGTAAAGGCGCCAAAAGGCGCAATCGACATCGTCGGAACCGGCGGATCGGGCAAACCAACGCTGCAAATTTCAACCGCAACCGCCTTTACCGTGGCAGGTGCAGGCGTGCCCGTGGCCAAACATGGCAATCGCAAACTCAGCTCAAATTCCGGCGCGGCAGATGCGCTTGGGGTCAATGGAATCGAGGTCATGGTCGGCGCGTCAATCGTTGAAGAGGCGCTCGCAACCATCGGCATCGCCTTTATGATGGCCCCGATGCATCACCCGGCCATTCGCCATGTCATGCCTGCGCGCACCGAACTTGGCACCCGCACGATCTTTAATATCCTCGGCCCGCTGACCAATCCCGCAGGGGTAAAGCGCCAACTCACGGGCGCATTTTCCCGCGATCTGATCGCCCCGATGGCCGAAACGCTTGGGCAGCTTGGCTCGGAAAAAGCATGGCTCGTGCATGGCTCAGATGGCACCGATGAGCTGACAATCACAGGCATCAGTTGGGTGGCTGTGCTTGAAAACGGCGCGGTTGGCTTGCGCGAGCTTCACCCAGAAGAGGCCGGCCTGCCCGTCCATCCTTTTGAGGCGATCACCGGCGGCACACCAGAGCAAAATGGCAAGGCTTTGCGCGGGGTTTTAAGCGGCGAAAAGAACGCTTATCGCGATGCTGTTTTGCTGAATGCGGCGGGCGCTTTGATCGTTGCAGATCGCGCGAAGTCTTTGCCAGAAGGCGTTGAAATTGCGGCAGAAAGCATTGATAGCGGCGCGGCTCTTGGCAAACTAGAGGCGCTTGCCAGCCTGACCAAAGGAAAAGGCGCATAACAGCTGCGCCTTTTCGCATTTCACACGGGCATATTGTCAAACAAATCCGTCTCATCGCCCGAGGATATATCGCGCGCCTTTTTGCCCGTTTCATGCAGCTCGGGATCAAGGCGATCATGCAGCGCTTTCTTGAGGTCGCGCGCTTTTTGACCATCCCCAATCACCTCATCAACAGCCGCATCGACCGCCTGTAAGGTCTTGTTTTCTTCAGGTTTCATGATGTTCTCCTCCAGTATGGTTGCATATCGAAAAGCCTGCGCCCAGTTGCGCAGCTTTTCAGCCAAGGCAGCACGTTTTGGAGGGGCGCAAAGGATCACAACGGCGCATTCATTTCCTGCGCATCCCTGCCCCAAGGCCCAAACACGGCGCTTTGCTGACTTCACAATATTAGAGGTGTTTTGCCGCCTTTGCGTTGATTCAGGTCAAGCATCGGCCGGCACTGGGGAATTCAGCTGATTTATTCAATCGTGAGCGGCGGCAACCCGCCATCACCAAGTGGCGGCAACCCGCCTTCTCCAAGCGGCGGCAACCCACCATCCCCAAGCGGCGGCAGCCCACCATCCCCAAGCGGCGGCAACCCGCCATCACCAAGTGGCGGCAACCCGCCTTCTCCAAGCGGCGGCAACCCACCATCCCCAAGCGGCGGCAGCCCGCCATCGCCAAGTGGCGGCAGCCCACCATCTCCAAGCGGCGCCAGCCCGCCATCTCCAAGCGGCGGCAACCCGCCATCTCCAAGCGGCGGCAGCCCACCATCGCCAAGCGGCGGCAGCCCACCATCAAGCGCAGGCAATTCCCCGCCTTCCGCCGCGCCAAGCCCGCCGGTTGAGGGCGCATCTGAAAGCCCATCCAGGCCTGCGCCCATCTCTTTCAACCCATCTGGCAAAGCTGCCATGCTCGGCGCCACAGAGCGCATCTCTTCGCTGCTTTCCTCTTCGCCATCCTCGATATCGCCGCGAATACGCACGGCACGATTGCCGGTGGATTGACCAAGGCGCGCATAGCTTACCAAAGCCCCATCCGCCCCTTCAAGGCGCACTTTGCCAAGGGATTTGCGCGGCACAGGGATCAGCGCGCCAACCTCAAGCCCCATCACCTCTAAAAGCGACATATCCATCCGGTGCAAAACCGCTGTCATCGGCGCTTCGGCCCCGCAAACCGATTGCTCAAGCTTCTCGCTCCAATCCGCCCGCGCCTCTGCCGCCCCGCCAGCCCCGGCCGAAGCGCGCGGCCTTTGCAAAGGCATCATCAGCAGCAAAACGCCGGTTTTCGCCCCGCCCCCAAGATCCAGCACGAGCCGGTAGTAACGATAGCGAATATCCTCAAGCGTCAGCCCAATTGCGCGCGGCTCCGAAAACGGCGCAACATAGCGATAACCGCCAACATTGGGCGGAACAGCCGCTTCGCGCACGGTTTCCTCAAACAGCCCAAGCACCCGGTCTATCAATTCCGAGGCAATGATCGCATCTGTCGGCGTGGCCGCGCGCGTATCCGCCTCACTATGGCGCACATTGCCGGTGGTCAGCTGCTCGATCAGCCCCGCAATCAATTGCACATCCATAGAAACAAGCCCGGTCGCGCCATCCTCGGCCTGGATCATCGTATGCAGCGCGTTTTCCGGCAGGCTTTCGGGCAAAGCGCTCAACGTCATGCGCAGCTCTTCAAACTCCTTAACCGAGATCACAAGCCCCGCCATTTCCTCGGCCGCGCGGGCAAGCGAAAGCCGCAGCGCTTTGGCCGCAGACATCGCCTGAACCTCAGGTGCAGGGCGCCCTTCGCCGGCTTTGCGGCGCATTGCGGTAAGGGAGGAGTTTTCTGTCATGGCTCCGGTTCGGCTGGCTTTTCCCTGCCAAACTCGCAAAGCAAAGTTACCAAATCATTGATTTCGCCACAGATTGCGCAATTTTTCGCAGCCCCAAGCCTGCCCCAAGCCCGCGCCAATCCCCACCAGCCAAACAGCACGCAAACGCCAATCCGCCGCCATTCCCACCAAAATTAAGAAAGGTTAACGCTCCTCACCCTCAACAGCAGCCCGTGGCAAACTCACCCGAAAGGCCGCCCCGCCCTGCCCCGGAAGATAGGCAATCTGGCCGCCCAAACGGGCCATAATCTCGCGGCAAATCGCAAGGCCCAAACCGGCCCCGCCCGCCGCGGCCTGATCCGTAAGGCGCGAGAATTTCTCAAAGATAACCGATTGTTTTTCAACCGGAATACCCGTTCCATTGTCTATAAAATCAATCTCAACCTGCCCCCCGGACTCGCGCATCAAAATCCGCAATCGAGGCGCATCCGCATCGCAATATTTCGCCGCATTGGTGATCAGGTTGATAAACACCTGCGCAAGGCGATCGCTATCGGTCACAGCACGCAATTGCAGCCCGGCGCGTTCGCGCTCAATCCGCAATTTACCCGCCCCCGCGCTTGACGTCGCCGCATTCACCGCCCGATCCATCACCGCCCCAAGCGAGACATCTTGGGTGTTCAGCGTCACCTGCCCATTCTCCAAAACCGACAGATCAAGCAGATCGTCCAACAGCCGCGTTAGCCGCAAGGTTTCATCGTGAATGATCGAGGAATAGCGCTCCAATTCCGAGGCCGGCAAATCGCCCGCCATAAGGATTTCAGAAAAGGCGCGGATCGAGGTCATTGGCGTGCGCAATTCATGGCTGATCTGGCTCAAAAACGCGTCCTTCTGGATCGACAGCGCCGTTAGTTTTTCGTTGGCTTCGCGCAGCTGGCGGGCGGTGCGGCCTAGCTCGGCGGATTTGGCCTCAAGCTGGGAAGAATACTCCATCATCTGCGCCGTTTCATCCGCCACGGCCATCAAATCCTGAACCGAAACCGTGGAGCCGCCAACGATCTGCCCAAGCATCGCATGCGCCGTTGCCGCGCCAACAGATCCGGCAAGCTCGCGCTCTAATTTCTCAATGAAATCAGAGGTTACATCCGGAAGGAAGCCATATTTGCCCTGCGCCTCTGCGGCGCGTTGAAACAAGGCCTGCGCCTCGGTAGCGCCAATAATGCGCTGCGCCATGACAAGCAAATCCTCAGCCCCTGCCCCCGCGCCGGACCAGCCCGAAGCCTGAGCGGAATGCTCAAAAATATTGACGAATTGCGCCCCCTGAAGCCGCTCCATCGGGCGCGGAAACGAGGCGATGGAGCCAACAAAAAAGCACAGAGCATTCAGCGAAAGCGACCAAAGCACCGCATGCACAACCGGATCAAGCCCAACCACCCCAAACAACGCCTGCGGGCGCAGCCATCCAATGCCAAAAGGGCCATAGGCCATCAAGGTTTCAGACATCACAGCCCCCGCCCCAAAGGAGGGCAAAAACAGCGCATAAACCCAGATCGAAAACCCAACAGCAAGCCCCGCCGCCGCCCCAAGCCGGGTTGCGCCGCGCCAGAAAATCCCCCCCAGCAAAGCCGGCAGCGCTTGCGCCACGCCGGTAAAGGAAATCAGCCCGATTGCGGCCAAAGCTTCAGAGCCGCCAGAGAGGCGAAAATACAGATACCCAAGCGCCAAAACGCCGCCAATAGAGAGCCTGCGCGCGAGCAAAACAACCGAGCGGACATCGCCCGAAACCATCGCCCCATCGCGCCGCCCGGCAAGCCATAGCGGCATCACAATATGGTTGGACACCATCGTTGAAAGCGCAATCGCGGCCACAATCACCATCGAAGTCGCGCTCGAAAATCCGCCCAAAAAGGCAAGCATTGCAAGGGCTTGGCGATCAAAGGCCAGAGGCAGCGTCAGAACAAACATATCCGGGTTCGTCCCCGAGGGCATCACCGAGAGGCCCACAATCGCAATCGGCAAAACAAACAGGCTCATCCCAAAGAGATAGAGCGGAAAGGCCCAAGACGCGGTGAACAAATGCCGCTCATCGGCGTTCTCGACAACCAGCACCTGAAACATGCGCGGCAAGGTCAAAAACGCCACCCCGGAAAGGAAGGTTAACGCAACCCAGCGCCCGCCCTGAATATCCCAGATCGCCATATCCGAAGCCTCGATCCGCGCCATGATATCGCCTGGCCCCGAAGCAATCCCCCAAACCACAAAAACCCCAACCGCCAGCAGCGCAACCAGTTTGACAATGGCCTCCAATGCAATGGCCGTAACAACCCCGTGGTGGCGCTCATTCGCGTCTAAATTGCGGGTCCCGAACAGGATGGTAAACAGCGCCAGCCCCATCGCCACCCAAAGCGCGGTTGCATTCAGATCAGGCATCGCCCAGCTTTCAGGCCGAGAGGCGGCAAACACCGCAAAACTTAGCGTAACCGATTGAAGCTGCAGAGCAATATAAGGGGTCGAGCCGATCACAGCGAGCAGTGTCACCAGCACGCCAAGCAGATTGCTTTTGCCATAGCGCGACGAGATGAGATCCGCGATGGATGTGATCCGCTGCGCCCGCCCAATCCGCACCAATTTGCGCACCACCCACCACCAACCAACCATCACAATCGTCGGCCCAAGATAGATCGTCACAAACTCCAGCCCCGAACGCGCCGCATAGCCAACCGCGCCGTAAAACGTCCAAGCCGTGCAGTAAATGCTGAGCGAGAGGGTATAAACCAACGGCGAGCGCAGCCAGCCAAGCCGCCCGCCCTCGGCCTGTTTCTCGGCCACAAAGGCCACGAGGAAAAGGAAGGCCACATAAAACAGGCAGACAAGTACCAAAAGATTGAACGCAACCATAGACTTAGCGCCCTAATCTGGGATCAAGGGGGGGTGTTTCTTCGCTTAGGGGGCCTTGGGGGAAAGCGCTATTTGGGGCGGGATCTTCGGCCTCGGTCCGCAGCAAACGGCGCGACAAAAAGGCAGAAACGGCGATCAATGCAATCCAGATGGCAAAGATATAAAACATCGCCCGCCCGGTGCGCGCCGTCCCTTCGCCGCCCGACCAGAGCAGCGGAATCATCCATAAAAAACAAGCGAGTACAGGCAGGAGCCGAGCCATATCAATCAAACGGCGGCGCCGGTAGCTGCGCCGTTCCAGAAACAAAGGCGCGGCGGGCGGCTTCATGCGCCCTTCGCCTTGCCCGGCGCCGTTTCGCCAGCCAATTCGCGCAAAACATCAAGCATTTCTGCGTTGGAAAACGGCTTGGTCATATAGCGGCTCGCGCCGAATTGCTCTGCCATTTCGCGATCCTTCTTTTGCCCGCGCGCGGTCAGCATCAGGATCGGCAAATCGCCAAGGCTGGCATCATTGCGCAGCTCTTGCAAAATCTCAAACCCAGAGCGGTTGGGCAGCATCACATCCAAAATCACCACATCCGGCGCTTTGCTCCGCACCGCATCCGCCGCCGTCAACCCATCGGAATGGGTCTCAACGCCCCAGCCATCGCGCGACAGCACAAAGCGGATCGCCTCGATGATATTTGGCTCGTCCTCAATCAGTAAAACACGTTTACCCATAAGCTGATCTCCCCTTCAGCTTGCGGACCTCCCCCGCATCTCTCTTATGTATCGCTTTGATTTGCGCGCGTGTCAAAGCGGCGCTTGTCGCAGGCGATGGGTTTGGCGCAGGATCATCGCGAAATGATGATTGAGCGCCCCGCCCCTAAAGCCCATCAGCCATGATCGAGGGTTCGCGCCGCGCCGCGCAGGCCTCGCGCGCACAAATCCGGCAGCTGGAACCAATACCAAGCGAGTCATCCGATAGCTTTTGCGCCGGTAGGATCAGCATGGTCGCCTCCAAAATCGGCGGGGCATCAAAGCTTGGCCTGCCGCGGGTTTGACAGATCGCATAGGTGATATACTGGCGCGCATTGGGGCCGGATTGGGCAACTTGGGCGCGCACAGGCGTTCCGGGATTGGCAAGCGCGCGGTACAGCGGCCAAAGCGGGCAAGCCGCCCCAAAACGGGGCAAAGCAAAGCCCTCAAGCGGCTGACGAAAGGTGATCGTGCCCGAACCGTCGCAGATCACAACCCCGCAGCGCGCCCCGGCCCCCGGATCAATCGGCAGCGCCCCAAGCCGGCGCATCGCCGCCGCAAGAGAGACCCCAAACCGCGCCGCCAAAAGCGCCGGATCAGGGCCAAGCTCTTGCAGGGCCGCCTGCATCTGCGCAAGGGGCATGCGCGCGGCATCCCGGCTATAACGGGTCAACCAACCACGCGCGAGCTGGCGCGCCGGGGCCGAGCGCAGCTGGGTTGCCGCATCAATCATCGCCTCGCTAACCTTGGCCTCATCCGCGCCTTCCAACGCCGGCATGTGAAAGCCCGCATCCGTCAGCCATGCCTCGACCTCATCTTGCGGCGCGCTCAGCCCCTCTTGGGCCTCGGGGGCCGCATCGAGATAGGCCACCAAAGCTTGCGAACTTTCGGCCAAGCGGCGGCTGTCTTCATAGATGTTGCGGTGGAAACGCGCCTGCCATTCGGGATCGACCGCCTCACCATTGGCAAGAATCCCCGCTGTCGAGCGGATCGACGTAACGCTTGAAAGCACCTCATGCAGCGAGGCGGAAAGAAACGGATCATGGGTGAGCCGATCGGTGAGCGCCTCGACCGTGCGCTCAAGCGCGGCGATGCGGCCATGCTGGGCGGCAATCAGCGCCGACCACCCCGGATAGCGCGCAGCAAGATCATCAATCCGCTCAACCTCTGGGGCTGCATTAAGCGCGGTTTGGGGCGCGAGCGCTGCGCCATCTTTGGGGGCTGCAATCGCGCCACCAGCGCCCCCAAGCGAAGCCGCCGCATCCCGCAGCCCGGCCAAAAGCGCCGCTTCTGCCCCCTCGATCAACAGGCCCGGATCGACCCCAAGCGCGCGCGCCAGATCAAGCAGAAGCTTGCCGCCGATTCTGCGTTTGTTGTGCTCGATCAGATTGAGGTAAGCGGGCGAGATCCCGACATCACGGGCCAAATCCGCCTGTTTTAGCGCAAGCAAGATGCGCCTTTCGCGAAGCCGAGAGCCGGTATGGGCGCGTTTACTCAAGGGAATTCTCCTTTAGGATCAAGCAATTTCTGCAAGCGCGAGATAATTTATTTACAATTAACATTTACAAACTGTGTATGGCTTAACAAAAAAATCGTTATGAACAAAGCACTTGTTGCGCCCTTATCAGATTCCCTTGATGATCAGCGGCATCCTGTAAAAGGATAGGCGGCTCCGGCAAGAGGAGGCTTGTGTCGCTCTAAACGCAAAGGGAGGATATTTATGTCCAAATCTAATTTCACGCGTCGTGGCGTGCTGAAAACCGGTGCTGTTGCAGGCGCCGGTCTTGCCGTTCCGACAATCTTTGGTGGCTCCGCATGGGCCGCTGGCCACTCTGGCTTTACCAATGCCCCACAGGGCAGCACGGTTACGCTTGGTTTCAACGTTCCCCAATCCGGCGCCTATGCCGATGAGGGCGCGGATGAGCTGCGCGCCTATGAGCTGGCAGTTGAGCACCTGAATGGCGGCGGCGACGGCGGCATGATGAACACGTTCTCGTCCAAAGTTCTGGACGGCACAGGCATCCTTGGCAAAAAGGTTGAGTACGTCACTGGCGATACACAAACCAAGTCTGATGCGGCCCGTGCTTCGGCAAAATCGATGATCGAAAAAGACGGCGCTGTGATGATCACAGGCGGCTCTTCTTCGGGTGTTGCGATTGCTGTTCAAGGCCTCTGCCAAGAAGCGGGCGTTATCTTTATGGCCGGTCTGACCCACTCGAACGACACAACGGGTAAAGACAAAAAAGCCAACGGTTTCCGTCACTTCTTTAACGCTTACATGTCTGGCGCGGCGCTCGCACCCGTGCTTGCCAAGCGCTATGGTACAGATCGCAAAGCCTATCACCTGACAGCCGACTACACTTGGGGCTGGACGCAGGAAGAATCGATCAAAGCAGCAACAGAAGCGCTTGGCTGGGAAACAGTGAACACCGTGCGCACACCGCTCGCCTCGACCGATTTCTCATCCTACATCACGCCCGTTCTGCAAACAGACGCAGATGTTTTGATCCTGAACCACTACGGCGGCAACATGGTGAACTCGCTCACCAACGCTGTTCAGTTCGGCCTGAAAAACAAGCAAGTAAACGGCAAGAACTTCGAAATCGTTGTTCCGCTCTACTCGCGCTTGATGGCGCGTGGTGCTGGCGAAAACGTTAAGGGCATTCTTGGCTCAACCAACTGGCACTGGTCGCTGACAGACGCAGGCTCACAAGCCTTCGTTAAATCCTTCGGCACCAAATACGGCTTCCCGCCAAGCCAGGCAGCCCACACTGTATATTGCCAAACTATGCTTTATGCGGATGCGGTGACACGCGCGGGTTCGTTCAACCCATGTGCTGTTGGCGAAGCGCTCGAAGGCTTTGAATTCGACGGTCTGGGCAACGGCCCAACACTGTATCGTGCAGACGATCACCAGTGCTTCAAAGACGTTCTCGTTGTGCAGGGTAAAGAAAACCCAGAAAACGAATTCGATCTTCTCGAAGTTGTTGAAGTTACGCCTGCGGCCCAAGTTACTTATGACCCCGATCACCCCATGTTTGCTGGCGGTGCTTTGGGCGAATGTAACCCAGGCGCCTAAGCGATCTGAACCGGAGCGCGCGCGGGGGGAACCTCGCGCGCCCTTCTTCAAAACTTCTGCTTCTTGATACACCCGCCGCGCAAAGCGTTGGGCTGTACGACCTATCACCAAATCAAAAAATCGAGTGGGGACAATGGACGCGATATTTCTTCAAATCCTGAATGGGCTCGACAAAGGCTCAGCATATGCGCTGATTGCCCTTGGGCTCACACTAATTTTCGGCACGCTTGGCGTGGTCAATTTTGCACATGGCGCGCTCTTTATGATCGGTGCTTTTTGTGCGGTGACCGTGCAAAAGCTGCTTTCGCTGTCAAAGGTCACGATTGACCCTACAAAAACCGATTTTCTTGGCAATCCAGCCACGGTGAAAACCCCCTATGTGGAAAGCTGGTTTGGCCCCGAAATGGGCGCGGCAATCATTGATTGGTCTGTGCCGCTGGCGATTATCTTTGCGATCCCGGTGATGGTGTTGATCGGCTTTGCGCTTGAGCGCGGCTTGATCAAACATTTCTACAAACGCCCACACGCGGATCAGATCCTAGTGACCTTCGGCCTTGCGATTGTTTTGCAAGAGCTGGTCAAAGCCTCCTTTGGCGCCAACCCGATCCAAACAGGAGCGCCGGATGCCTTTGCCGGATCGTTTGATTTTGGCGCGATGCTTGGCTTTGATCCCGGAACGATCATTTACCCCTACTGGCGCCTTGTTTACTTCTTCTTTGCCGGCGGTGTGATCGCTGCGGTCTTTGCCTTTTTGCAATTCACCACCTTTGGGATGGTTGTGCGCGCAGGCATGGCAGATCGCGAAACGGTTGGCTTACTCGGCATCAACATCGACAAACGCTTTACCATCATGTTTGGCATCGCGGCCGCTGTCGCAGGGCTTGCGGGGGTTATGTATGCGCCGATCAACTCGCCGAATTATCACATGGGGATGGATTTCCTTGTGCTGTCATTCGTTGTGGTGGTGGTTGGTGGCATGGGCTCTCTGCCCGGCGCGATCCTTGCGGGCTTTATGCTCGGAATTTTGGAAAGCTTCGCCTCGATGAACTGGATCAAAGATATTTTTCCAGGCATCGACCAAATCATCATCTATCTCGTCGCGATCATCATTTTGCTTGCCCGGCCACGCGGCCTTATGGGGCGCAAAGGCGTGATGGAGGATTAAGAACATGCTCGGACTAAACAAAAAAGATACGAAATTCCTCTGGATCGTGGTGGCGCTTACGGTGCTTACCCCCTTCCTTCTGCAACCTTTCCCAGAGGGCAGCGCCATGGCGCAGTTCAACGGCGGCTACCCCGATCTGATGCAACGCATCGCGATCTTTGGCATCTTTGCTGTCGGGTTTAACATCCTCTTTGGCCTCACCGGCTACCTCTCCTTTGGGCATGCTGCCTTTCTGGGGGTCGGATCATACTCGGCTGTGTGGATGTTCAAACTGCTCAGCATGAATGTGCTGCCCGCGCTCTTCCTTTCGGTGATCGTCTCGGGGCTGTTTGCTCTGCTGATCGGCTTTATCTCGCTGCGCCGCTCGGGGATTTACTTCTCGATCCTTACGCTGGCCTTCGCGCAGATGTCCTTCGCTATGGCCTATTCGGTGCTGACCCCGATCACCAATGGCGAAACCGGGCTGCAACTCAGCCTTGATGATCCGCGTATCCTTGATGGGGCTGGCCCGGTTGGCTCGCTCCCTGTGACCAACCTGTTTGGCGCGGCGATGAACAGCTCTTACAAGCTCGAAGCTCTGGGGCGGGTCTTTACCTTTAACACGGGCTATTACTTCTGTGCCGTGATCGCGATCCTGGCCTTTTACCTCTCGATGCGCATCTTCCGCTCGCCTTTCGGGCTGATGCTTCGTGCGGTGAAATCCAACCAACATCGGATGAATTACACCGGCCTCAACACACGCCCCTATACGCTCGCAGCTTTCGTGATCTCGGGGATGTATGCAGGGCTTGCCGGCGGGCTGCTGGCCTCAATGGATCCCCTCGCGGGCGCCGAGCGGATGCAATGGACAGCTTCCGGCGAGGTCGTGATCATGACCATCCTTGGCGGCACAGGAACATTGATGGGCCCTGTCTTGGGCGCAGGGGTGATCAAATACCTCGAAAACATCTTCTCCAAGATCAACGAAAGCGTTCTGCACAGCTGGTTCGATTTCCTGCCGGACGGGCTTGAACACGCGCTTGTGTGGCTCTTCTCCAACTTCACTGGCGAAGGCTGGCATCTCACTCTTGGCCTGATGTTCATGCTGGTTGTGATCTTCCTGCCCGGTGGCTTGATGGAAGGCGGACAACGCATTTCCCGCCTCTTCAAGAGCCGCAAAAAAGACAATGACGATGGCAAAACAGCGCCATCGGCCGCAGAATAGGAGGCTCAGACAATGGGTATTCTCGAAGTAAAAGGCGTTGGAAAACGCTTCGGCGGCTTGCAGGCGCTTGGTGATGTGAACCTCAGCGTGGCGGAAAACACCGTGCATGCGATCATCGGGCCAAACGGCGCAGGCAAATCAACGCTGCTCAACTGCCTGGTCGGCAAACTGATCCCCGATACCGGATCGGTGATGTTTGACGGGCAATCCGTTCTGGGGCGCAAACCCCATGAGATCAACCAAATGGGCATCAGCCGCGTCTTCCAAACACCTGAAATCTTTGGCGATTTGACGGTTCTGGAAAACGTACTGATCCCGACATTCGCCAAGCGCGACGGTTCCTTTCGCATGCATGCAATCGAAAGCGTCGAGCAAGAGGGCGAGATCATTGAGCGCGCTGAACAGATGCTGATCGACGTTAATATGATCGACAAACGCCATATGCATGCGGCCTCGCTTTCGCGCGGGGATAAACGCCGCCTTGAAATGGCAATGTGCTTGGTCCAAGAGCCAAAACTGCTGCTGCTCGATGAGCCAACAGCCGGCATGGCGCGCGCCGATACGAACAACACAATCGATCTGCTCAAAGAAATCAAAGAGAAGCGCGATATCACCATGGCCATTATCGAGCATGATATGCATGTGGTCTTCTCGCTGGCTGAGCGGATCACCGTTTTGGCCCAAGGCACCCCGCTTGTTGAGGACACGCCCGAGAATATCAAAGGCCATCCAAAGGTTCGCGAAGCCTATCTTGGCGAAACAGCTCATGAATAAGCCCTCGCCCCGCGCCAAACACCGCGCAGAAAAGGCCTCGGGAATGGAGACACAGCGATGAACACCACCGCCCCACAAGACATCAATGCCAATCACGCCTCAACCGCACCTGCCTATTTTTCGGTCTGGGATATCCATGCCTATTACGGCGAAAGCTACATCGTTCAAGGGGTTTCCCTGAACGTTCATGAAGGCGAAATCCTTGCCCTTTTGGGCCGCAACGGCGCGGGCAAAACCTCGACCCTGCGCGCGATTGCCCGGCTGGATAATCCCGATCTCACCCGCGGCGAAATCTGGCTCGATCACAAACCGCTGCACCTGATGAAGGCCCATGAAGCCGCCATCGCGGGCATCGGCCTTGTGCCCGAGGATCGCCGCATCATCGCAGGGCTGACGGTTGAAGAAAACCTGCAACTTGCGCAAATCGCCCCGCCCATCGGCTGGTCGCTTGAGCGGATATACGAGCTTTTCCCCCGCCTCAAAGAGCGGCGCAAACAAGAAGGCGTGACCCTTTCAGGCGGCGAACAACAGATGCTTGCCATCGCGCGCGCTTTGGCCCGCGATATCAAAGTGCTGCTGCTCGATGAGCCCTACGAGGGGCTCGCCCCGGTGATCGTTGATGAGATCGAGAAAACGCTCAACATTATCAAGGCCCAAGGCATCACCACAGTGATCGTTGAGCAAAACGCCGTGCGCGCGCTTGAACTGGCAGATCGCGCCGTGATCCTTGATACGGGCACGGTGGTGTTTGATGGTACGGCTAAAGAAGTACTTGAAAACGCGCAACTGCGCGCCGAATACTTGGCAATCTAACGCCCTAAATTTAATCGGTGCGCGGCCCGCCCGCGCGCCCATTTCTACAATATCGAAAGGCCCAGCCATGCTTGATGAAAGCGAAAAATCCTATCCGCCCTCACCCGAATTTTCCGGCTCGGCCCATGCTGATAAAGCAACCTATGAGGCGATGTATAAGGCCTCGATCGATGATCCGGATGCTTTCTGGGGCGAACATGGCAAGCGGATCGACTGGATCAAACCCTTCACCAAAGTGCGCAATGCCTCCTTTGCGCCGGGCAACATCAATATCAAATGGTTCGAAGACGGGACGCTCAACGTCGCCGCCAATTGCCTTGATCGCCATCTAAAAACCCGCGGCGATCAAACCGCCATCATCTGGGAGCCAGACAGCCCCGAGGATGACGCCCTTCACATCACCTACAAACAGCTCCACGCCGCGACCTGCAAAATGGCCAATATTTTGGAGAGCATGGGCGTGCGCAAAGGCGACCGGGTCGTTATCTATCTGCCGATGATCCCAGAGGCGGCCAATGCGATGCTGGCCTGTGCGCGGATCGGCGCGATCCATTCCATCGTATTCGCTGGCTTCTCGCCCGATGCGCTTGGCTCGCGGATCAATGGCTGCGATGCAAAAGTGCTGATCACCTCCGATTATGCGCCCCGTGGCGGGCGCGCCACTCCGCTCAAATCCAACGCAGACGCCGCCCTACTCCACTGTAAAGACACAGTAAAATGCCTCGTTGTCAAACGCACAGGCGGCCAAACAACATGGATCGACGGGCGCGATTACGACTATAATGAAATGGCGCTTGAGGCCGATGAGTACTGCGCGCCAGCTGAGATGAACGCCGAAGATCCGCTGTTTATCCTCTATACATCCGGCTCCACGGGCCAGCCAAAAGGCGTTGTGCATTGCACGGGCGGCTACCTCGTTTATGCGGCCATGACCCATCAATACACTTTCGATTATCACGATGGCGATATCTTCTGGTGCACGGCGGATGTTGGCTGGGTCACGGGCCACAGCTACATTATTTACGGCCCTCTGGCGAACGGCGCGACGACGCTGATGTTTGAAGGCGTGCCCACTTATCCCGATGCTGGGCGCTTCTGGGCCGTTTGTGAGAAGCACAAAGTCAATCAGTTCTACACCGCCCCAACAGCCATTCGCGCACTCATGGCGCATGGCTCTGCCCCGGTCGAAAAATACGATCTCAGCGATCTTAAGCTGCTCGGAACGGTGGGCGAGCCGATCAATCCAGAAGCGTGGAATTGGTACAATGATGTTGTCGGCAAGGGCAAATGCCCGATCGTCGATACATGGTGGCAGACCGAAACCGGCGGCCATATGCTCACCCCCCTTCCCGGCGCCACAGCGGCCAAGCCCGGCTCGGCCACACTGCCGTTCTTTGGGGTGAACCCGGTTGTGCTTGATCCGCAAACCGGCGAAGAATTGCTTGATACAGCCGTTGAAGGCGTGCTCTGCATCAAGGACAGCTGGCCGGGCCAAATGCGCACCGTCTACGGCGATCACGAGCGCTTCGAAAAGACCTACTTCTCTGATTACAAAGGCTATTATTTCGCAGGCGATGGCTGCCGGCGCGACAAAGACGGCTATTATTGGATCACCGGGCGCGTTGACGATGTGATCAATGTCTCTGGTCACCGGATGGGCACGGCCGAGGTCGAAAGCGCGCTTGTGGCGCACGCAAAAGTCGCCGAAGCGGCTGTGATCGGCTACCCGCATGAGATCAAAGGCCAAGGCATCTATGCCTATGTGACCTTGATGAACGAGGTCGAGCCAAGCGATGAATTGCGCAAAGAGCTCGAGGTCTGGGTTCGCACGGAAATCGGCCCAATCGCCAAACCCGATCTGATCCAATGGGCCCCGGGCCTGCCCAAAACCCGCTCGGGCAAAATCATGCGCCGCATCCTGCGCAAGATCGCCGAGAATGATTTCGGCGCGCTTGGCGATACCTCAACGCTGGCCGATCCAAGCGTTGTTGATGATCTGATCGAGAACCGGATGAACAAGGCCTAAGCGGCAAAATTCAAACGCAATTATAAGGGGCCGTGCAGATAAGCGCGGCCCTTTTGCTATCCGCCCTCATGCCCTTCAAATAGCCCGCGCAATCCGCGCAAACGCGCCGCGGCAAAGCTGGTAAAAGCCTCGATCCGTCGCACCCTGCGCAGGTCTGCATGGGTCAAAACCCAGATCGGTGACTTGTTGAAAATTGGCACGCCGGAAAGCCGGACCAAAAGCGGATCACTATCCCCCACAAAACAAGGCAAGCGCGCCGCCCCAAGCCCGGCCCGAACCACGCCGCGCATCGCCACCATATCGTCAAACGTCGCGCCAATCCGCGCCTCCGCCCAGCCCGCGCGCACCTGCTGAGGAATGCCGCTCGCCCCGATTTGAAGCCAAGCCAAAGCCCCGCCGCTTTTGGCCAATCGCGCGCTGTAGGCCCGGCTCACATAGGCCGCAGCGCAAAGCTCAGCGATGCGCACCCCATGCAGGTTTTCCGGCGGCGCATCAGCCACCCGTATCGCCACATCGGCCTCGCGCTGCGCAAGGTTGAGCGGTTCATTCGCCGCGCTCACATGCAGCTCGATCTCAGGGTGCAAAGCGCAGAAGTCAACGAGGATCGGCGCCAAAACATGCTCGATCAAAAGCTGCGGCGCTGTGATCACCAATTTCCCGCTAAGCGCTTGATCCCGCGCGCCAATCTGGCGGCTTAGCTCGCCTTGCGCGGCCTCCATTGCCTCGGCCGTGCGCGCCGCATCACGGCCAGCATCCGTTGGCGCATAGCCGCTTGGCAAACGATCAAACAAAAGCGCGCCCATCGCCGCCTCCGCGTGCGCAATCCGGCGCGAAACGGTGGCGTGATTAACCCCAAGCGCGCGTGCCGCCCCGCTTAGCCCGCCATGGCGCACCGTTTCCAGAACATATTTCAGATCATCCCAATCCATGGCGGCGCCCTCGCTAAACCCGATCATTTTTGCACATTATAGATGCATATATGGCGGATTTTCGATCAGGCCTGCAAGCCATAGCTTGCCCCCATCACAGCTTTGAAAGGCCAATCAAATGACAACCCTCGCCATTTTCACCCTATCCATGACCGAACCCGAAACCTTTGCTGCCTATGCCAAACGCGGCGGCGAAGCGCTTGCCCGCCACGGCGGCACTGCGCTTCAAGCCTCAAAAGAGCTCACCGCGCTGGAAGGGGAATTCACCTTGCCTGATCTCGCGGTCGTGCTGAGCTTTCCAGATCGCGATGCAGCCCTTGCTTGGCACAATGATCCCGATCTTGCCGAGGTCCATGCGCTGCGCCAAGCCTCCGGAAAAGGCATGATGATCTTGCTCTAAACGAAAGCGGCCCAGGCTTTCACCCGGGCCGCAAACTCATTCTTTATCAACAACTTAGTTCAAAGCTGCATCCGTGATCTCAAGCGTATAGGCGCCCTCTGGGGCCTTGGTGATCACCGGATCAGACCCGCCCGAAAGCAAGCTTGCCACTGTGCGCTCATAATCGGCCGGATCAAGCGCGCCGTTGGAGCCAGCGGTCAGCTTGGCCACCTCGCCCATCATCCGCTTTTGATGCGCCTCGGTTTGCGCGCCAGTTTCATCATTCTCAAGCACGATTTCCGCGGCCTCATCTGGATTGGCCTCTGCGTATTTCCAGCCCTTCATCGACGCGCGCACAAAGCGCACCAATTCATCCTTGAATTCCGCATCCTCAAGGCGATCCTCAAGCACGTAAAGACCATCTTCCAGCGTCGCAACGCCTTGATCTTCATACTTAAATGTCACCAGATCATCCGCGCTGATCCCCGCATCAATCACCTGCCAATATTCATTATAGGTCATCGTGGAAATACAGGCCGCTTGCTTTTGGAGCAACGGATCAACGTTGAACCCCTGCTTCAGAACCGTCACACCATCGCCGCCCTCTGTGGACAGGCCAAGTTTGCTCATCCAGCTCAGAAACGGATACTCATTGCCAAAGAACCAAACGCCCAAAGTCTTGCCGCCGAAATCCGCTGGCGAAGTCACGCCGCTTTCCTTCAAGCAGGTCAACATCATCCCCGAGCTCTTGTAAGGCTGCGCAATATTCACCAATGGCAGACCCTTTTCGCGCGCCGCCAAAGCCGAAGGCATCCAATCAATCACAACATCCGCGCCGCCGCCCGCCACGACCTGCGCCGGGGCAATATCCGGCCCGCCGGGCTTGATCGTTACGTTGAGGTCTTCTTCCTCGTAAAAGCCCTTCTCAAGCGCCACATAATAGCCGGCAAACTGCGCCTGCGTGACCCATTTCAATTGCAGCGTCAAATCATCCGCCGCTTGCGCGCCACCCGCCGTTGCGGCCAGAGCCAAAGCACCAATCACCATATTTTTCATAGACTTACCTCCTTGTTGTCCGAGCGCAGCGCCCGGGAATTATCAGGCCTCAGGCCCGTCTTTGCGAGGGATGCCAAAAGGTCACCCCCTTCTCAATTGCCGCGATAAGCCCATAAAAGCCCGAACCGGCAAGTGCGGCCACCGCGATCTCTGCCCAGACCATATCAAGCCCAAACCGGCCCACCTCGGTTGAAATGCGAAAGCCCATGCCTTTGATCGGCGAGCCAAAGAATTCGGCCACGATTGCCCCAATAAGCGCCAGCGTTGTCGCAATTTTAAGCCCGTTGAAAACAAAGGGCATCGCCGCAGGCAGGCGCAATTTTATCAAGGCCTGCAAAGGGGATGCGCTATATGTCTTCATCAAATCGCGCTGCATCGCGCTTGTATCCGATAGGCCTGCGACCGTGTTCACCAGCACCGGGAAAAACACCATAATCACAACGACCGCCGCCTTGGATTGCCAATCAAACCCGAACCACATCACCATGATCGGCGCGACCCCAATGATCGGCATCGCGGCCAGAAAATTGCTTACCGGCAAGACGCCGCGTTTGAGAAAATCCGAATAATCAATCGCAATCGCCACCAAAACTGCCGCGAAACAACCGATCACATAGCCAGAAAGCGCCCCCTTCAAAATGGTCTGAACGAAATCAACCCAAAGGATCGGGATCTCGCTGATCATACGCGCCAAAATCGCCGAGGGCGCAGGCAAAATCACCGATGGAACCGCATAAAGGCGAACGGTCAATTCCCAAAGCACAAGCAATGTCAGCCCAAAAACACCCGCAACCAAACGCCCCTTTCCGGCCCGCGCCAAACGCGCATTCAACATCCAAGCGAGGAACCAAACCGCAAGGATCAACCCCAGCCGAAAGCTCCACAAACCCGCGATCATCAACGCTCCGATAAGCTCGCCCCCCTCTACAAGCCTATTCCAACGGGAGGTTTTTTCGGCCAGGCTCATTGCGCCATCCCCATCCGTTTGAGCACCCGCCGCTGCGCAAATCCGATCAAGGCAACCAGCCCCGCAGATAAGATCGACGCTGCAATCAGAGCCGCCCAGATCTGATTGGTCTGGCCGTAATAAGAGCCGCTCAAAAGCCGCGCCCCAAGCCCGCGCACCGCCCCCGATGGCAGCTCGGCAACGATCGTTCCAACAAGCGCCGCAGCGACAGCCACTTTCAGGGAAGCAAAGAGATAGGGCATCGAGGCCGGCAAGCGCAATTTCAACAGCGTTTCTGCCCGCCCTGCATGATATGTCTGCATCAAATCAAGCTGCATCGCATTTGGCGCGCGCAGCCCCTTCACCATGCCAACAACCACAGGAAAGAAGGATAAATAAGCCGAAATCAATGCCTTAGGGACAAGCCCCTGAATCCCAACCGAAGCAAGAACAACGATCACCATCGGCGCAATTGCAAGGATCGGCACCGTCTGGCTGGCGATCGCCCAGGGCATAACGCTCATATCCATTGTGCGCGAATGAACGATCCCAATGGCCAAAGCGATCCCCGCCAATGCGCCAATTGCAAAGCCCAAAAGCGTGGCCTCAAGAGTGATCCAGCCGTGAAAAACCAAGCTGCGTTTGGAGGTGATTTTCTTCTGCGCCACGGTCTGCCAGAACTCCGCGCCCACCTGATGCGGCGCGGGCAATTTTGGCTTTGCCTGATGCATCGTATCGCGCGCAATCTCGCGAAAACTAAGCTCAGTGCCCGCCCGCGCGGCCTGATCACGCGTCCACTGGCTATTGAGCGCAAAAGCCCCCGCATACCAGATCCCTATGATCACCAAAACGACCGTCAAAATCGCGATCAAATTGCGCAGCGGCTCAATCATAGGAATGCCCCGCTTTCAGCCCTTCACGCACCCGATGCGCAATCTCGATAAATTCGGGGCTGTCGCGAATATCCAAGGGGCGCTCACGCGGCAATGTGCTCTCGATCACATCCGTAATCCGGCCCGGGCGCGGCGACATCACAACGATTTTCGTGCTCAGATAAACCGCCTCGGGGATCGAATGGGTTACAAAGGCAATCGTCTTTTCGGTGCGCGCCCAAAGCGCCAAAAGCTGCTCGTTCAGATGATCGCGCACGATCTCATCCAGCGCGCCAAAGGGCTCATCCATCAAAAGGATATCCGCATCAAAAGAAAGCGCGCGCGCAATGCTGGCGCGCTGCTGCATACCGCCGGAAAGCTGCCATGGAAACTTGTTGCCAAAGCCTTTCAGATCAACCAGCTCTAGCACTTTTTCAACACGCTCGGCCCGCTCAGCCTTAGAAAACCCCATAATCTCAAGCGGAAGTTGCACATTTCGCGCAATTGTCCGCCAAGGGTACAATCCCGCCGCCTGAAACACATAGCCATAGCTGCGCGCGCGCCGCGCCTCGTCGGCGCTCATCCCATTGACGCTCAGCGCCCCACCAGTCGGCGCTTCAAGCCCGGCAATACAGCGTAAAAACGTCGTTTTGCCGCAGCCCGAGGGGCCAATGAAGGAAACAAACTCGCCCTTGTTTATCTCAAGGCTCACATCTTTAAGCGCATGCACAGGGCCATCACTTGTTTGAAAGGTCAGGTCGAGATTTTGGGCCTGAATGATCGCCTCGCTCATCAAACACCACTCGCCGGAATGCCGGTGCGCTCAACCGGGCGTGGGGCGCTCAAAGCTTGCCATTTGGAGCGCGCGGCGTTCACCGCAGCCCCCGGTTCGCGCGCCACGAATGCGCCGTGCCCTTCGCGCGCCTTCAGCTCGCCATCCATCACGGCCACATGGCCCCGCGTGAGCGTATAGCGCGGCAAGCCCTTCACATGCTTGCCCTCGAACACATTGTAATCAATGGCAGAAACCTGCGCGCCTGCGGTGATCGTTTTTTCCTTCTTCGGATCCCAAACAACCAGATCCGCATCCGAGCCAACCAGAACGGCGCCCTTTTGCGGATAGCAATTGAGGATTTTCGCGATATTGGTTGAGGTCACAGCGACGAATTCATTCATCGTGATCCGCCCCGTTTCAACCCCGTAAGTCCAAAGCATCGGCATGCGATCTTCTAGCCCGCCCGTGCCATTTGGTATCTTGGTGAAATCGCCAACGCCGTAACGTTTTTGATCCGTGCTAAAGGCGCAATGATCCGTGGCCACACAAGAAAGCGTGCCGCTGGCAAGCCCGGCCCAAAGGCTATCTTGGTGCTTTGTGTTGCGAAACGGTGGGCTCATCACACGGCGCGCGGCGTGATCCCAATCCTTGTTGAAATATTCGCTTTCATCCAGCGTGAGATGCTGGATCAATGGCTCGCCCCAAACGCGTTTTCCGTTCATCTTGGCGCGCCGGATCGCCTCATGCGCTTCTTCGCAAGAGGTGTGCACCACATAGAGCGGCACGCCGGCCATATCGGCAATCATGATCGCGCGATTGGTCGCCTCACCCTCGACCTGCGAGGGGCGCGAATAGGCATGCGCTTCGGGGCCGGTGTTGCCCTCAGCCAGCAATTTGGCCGAGAGTTCCGCCACCACATCGCCGTTTTCCGCATGCACCATCGGGGTCGCGCCCAAGGCTGCACAGCGTTGAAATGATGCGAATAATTCGTCATCATTGACCATCAGCGCGCCCTTATAGGCCATGAAATGCTTGAACGTGTTGATCCCGCGATCCACCACTTCAGCCATCTCATTAAACACCTGCTCATCCCACCATGTGATCGCCATGTGGAAGGAATAATCGCAGGACGCTTGGCCCGATTTATTATCCCAAACCTTAAGCGCATCCAGCAGGCTTTGCCCCGGATCAGGCAGGGCAAAATCAACAACCATCGTGGTGCCCCCCGCCAATGCCGCGCGCGTTCCCGAGGCGAAATCATCGCTCGAATAAGTGCCCATGAACGGCATCTCAAGATGGGTATGCGGATCAATCCCGCCGGGCATGATATAGCATCCCGCCGCGTCCAGAACCTCATCACCCTTCAGATCCGGCCCGATGGCAGCGATTTTCCCGCCCTCGATCAACACATCCGCAGCATAAGTTAGATCCGCCGTAACAACCGTACCACCCTTGATCACTGTGCTCATCATCTCGCTCCTCTTCATCGTTTCGCGCATCATGGGCGCCGCAATATCTGCTGCCCGGGCGGCGATGCGCCCGAGCAAATCTTATCGCCCTACAAGCAAACAGGCACACCCTCGGCATTGGTCAGCGGGAAGGTAAGCCCTTCATATTCATAGGAATAACAGCCATCCGCCCCCTGCATCACCGATTTCGCGGGCACATCCGCAGGCAAGTTCGCCTCAACCGAGGCCGGCAATTGCACCGCGCCCATACATCCAGCGGCCAAAGCTGCAACCATGCCCAAAGCCAAAAATTTATTCATCTTAACGCTCCAATTTACTGATCCAAACAGGGCAGAATTGCCCGCTCAAAATACCCAGCGCCAAGCCCCATTCAGGCCAGCACGTCCCCTAAGGTTAACCGACTATCTGCGCCGTTTCCAAGACCGCATGCAGCAAAACATCTGTGCCCGCAGCGGCCCATTCAGGGCTGATATCCTCGGCCTCATTATGGCTTAGCCCGTCAACACAAGGGCACATGATCATCGCTGTTGGAGCCACATCATTGATCCAGCAGGCATCATGCCCGGCCCCCGAAACGATATCCATATGGCCATAGCCAAGCCGCTTGGCCGCATTTCGAACGGCGGCAACACAGCCCTCATCAAAGGCGGGCGGATCAAATTGCCCAACGATTTCAGTGGTTAAACTCACGCCGATCTCTTCACAAAGGCCGGGCGCGCGGGTGTAAAACTCTTCCAGCATCGCATCAATCACCTCGATAAGATGCGAGCGAAAATCAATGGTAAACACCACCTTGCCCGGAATGATATTGCGCGAATTCGGGTAAACATCCGCATGCCCAATCGCGCCAACCGCATTGGGCTGATGTTTCATCGCGATCTCATGCACAAGCTCGGTGATCCGCGCCATCCCGCGCCCGGCATTCTTGCGCATCGGCATCGGGGTTGATCCGGTGTGGCTCTCTTTGCCAAGCACGGTGCATTCGATCCAGCGTAGGCCTTGGCCATGCGTCACAACGCCGATTTCTTTGCCTTCGGCCTCCAAAATCGGGCCCTGCTCGATATGCAGCTCAAACATCGCATGCATCTTGCGCGCACCGACGGGTTCATCGCCAACCCAGCCAATCCGCTTGAGCTCATCGCCGAATTTCAGCCCCTCAGCATCCACCCGATCATACGCCCAATCCTGCGTATGCTTGCCGGCAAAAACGCCCGAAGCCAGCATCGCCGGGGCAAAGCGCGTTCCCTCTTCATTGGTCCAATTGGTCAGAACAATCGGGTGCTTGGTCTTGATGCCCAAATCATTCATCGTGCGGATCGCTTCCAGCCCGCCAAGAACGCCCAAAACCCCATCATATTTGCCGCCCGTCGGCTGCGTATCCAAATGGCTGCCCATATAGACCGGCAGCGCATCGCCATCTTCCCCGGCGCGGTAGGCAAACATATTGCCCATCGTATCGAGCCCCATCTCAAGGCCCGCATCCTCGCACCATTTCTGAAACAAAGCGCGCCCTTCGGCATCCTCATCGGTGAGCGTTTGGCGATTGTTGCCGCCCGCAATCCCGGGGCCGATCTTGGCCATCTCCATCAGGCTGTCCCACAGACGATCCTTGTTGATTTTGAGGTTCTCTCCGGGAGCGCCCATGATCTTTCCTTTCTCGAAAATTCTTATTTCGTGTCAGCTACTTGGCCAAGCATCAACGATCTCAGCAGAGGTGATTTGCGAAAACGGTTGCCCGGTTTTATAGCCACCCAAAAGCTTTCGCTTAAACGGGGTGTAAATCGCCACACTTAACCCCGCAGGATTTTCATACTGAACCTTGATCGTTTCGGTCCTGCGCTTGCCTTCCCTCAACACGCTAACATTCTCTGCAGTGGCTACGGAAAGCGCGCATTTGTCTTGTGCCATTTTGTTCAAACCTGCTCGAACATTCGGCAAGATATCTTCGCTTGTCACCAAATCTTTGCCGCTATCAGCCAGAGCACCAACCATCCTCAGCTCTCCGCTCTGGGTTTTGGCAATGCCATGCGGCAAAAAGTTTGAATTCAACCTCAAAAGCTCAAGTGAAGTGTCAACAAGTGATCCAACGATTTCGCCCAATTCCTCCCTGTATTCTGCATAAAGTTCGTTCATTTTTGCTAGTCCAACCCATTCAATACATCGCGCAATGTGCCAACCAATTGGTCGATATGCGCCTCTTCAATGATTAAGGGCGGCGACATCGCGATGATATCGCCTGTGGTGCGGATCAAAATCCCCGCCTCATAGGCTTTCAAAAAGGCGTCAAACGCCCGCGCTGTGGGCTTGCCTTCAATCGGCTCAAGCTCGATCGCGCCGATCAGTCCCATATTGCGCACATCAATCACATGGCGCGCATCCCGCAAGGAGTGCAAAGCATCCTCCCAATAAGGCGCAATTGCCGCTGCCCGCTCAAACAACCCATCCTCGCGATAGGTTTGCAGCGTCGCCAGCCCCGCCGCCGAAGCGACCGGATTGCCCGAATAGGTATAGCCGTGGAACAGCTCGATCATGCCCTCGGGGCCCTGCATGAAGGCCTCGTGAATCTCGCCCGTTGCGATCACCGCGCCCATCGGGATCACCCCGTTTGTCAGCCCCTTGGCGACCGTCATCATATCGGGCATCACATCAAAATGCGCCGCGGCAAAACTGCTGCCAAGGCGGCCAAACCCTGTGATAACCTCATCAAAAATAAGCAAAATCCCGTGTTTGGTACAGATTTTGCGCAGCCGCTCAAGATAGCCCTTTGGCGGCATGATCACGCCGGTCGAACCTGCCATCGGCTCAACAATACAGGCGGCAATCGTCTCGGGGCCATGCAGGGCGACGATGCGCTCAAGCTCATCAGCGAGGTAAGCGCCATGCTCTGGTTGGCCCTTCGCCCACTGATTTTCGGGAAGATGCGTATGGGGCAAATGATCAACGCCATTGAGCAGATTGCCGAAATATTTGCGGTTGTTGACGATGCCGCCAACGGAAATCCCGCCAAATCCAACGCCGTGATAGCCCCGCTCGCGCCCGATCAGCCGCGTGCGCGTTCCCTCGCCGCGCGCCCGATGATAGGCAATCGCGATTTTCAGCGCTGTATCAACGGCTTCTGAGCCGGAGTTGGTAAAAAACACATGCTCAAACGGCTCTGGCGCCATATCGCGCAGCGCCGAGGCCAGCTCAAACGCTTTGGGGTGGCCCATCTGAAAGGCGGGCGCATAATCCAGCTCGCCAACCTGCGCGCGCACCGCTTCGGTAATGCGCTTCTGGCCATGGCCCGCATTACAGCACCAAAGCCCCGCCGTGCCATCCAGAACCTGGCGGCCATCGGCTGTTGTGTAATGCATGCCCTCAGCGGCGACAAACATGCGTGGTTGCTTCTTAAATTGACGGTTCGCCGTAAACGGCATCCAGAAAGCCGAAAGATCATTCGGAACGGAGTTGCGATCCTGCGCCATGCTCACCCTTTTGCGAAAATTGGCGGCGCTCAGTGGCTCCGCACATGTTGCTTTGACCAAATAGTCAGGATCAGGCTAGCAGAGGCAATGGGGCAGTCAAGCACCACCCGTTGCACAAATCCCGCCAAAGCGGTGCATTCTTGGGGGGAATGCGCTATTAGGCCTTTGAGCCGGCCAATTTTTAGGCAAAACTTGTTTGATAGACCGATTTAGGGAAGACCAAGAATGAATGTTTCGCGCCCGCGCACGCGTATCCAATTGAAAAATACCCACGCAATTTTAGAAGCGGCGCTGATTGTCTTTTCCCAAAACGGATTTCGCGGCGCAACATTGGATCAAATCGCCCAAGAAGCCGGCCTCTCCAAGCCCAATCTGCTCTATTACTTCCCCTCAAAAGAGGCGATCCATTCGGCGTTATTGGGCGGGCTGATGGAAAATTGGCTCGACCCACTGCACAAGATGGATCCCGATGGCGAGCCCGTTGAAGAGATCATGGCCTATGTGCTGCGCAAGCTTGATATGGCCCGCACAATGCCGCGCGAAAGCCGCCTCTTTGCCAATGAAATCGTGCAAGGCGCCCCCAATATTATGGGCGAAATCACCGGCGATCTGAAAACGCTTGTGGATGATAAATCCGCCGTGATCGCAGGCTGGGTCGCGGCTGGAAAGCTCGCCCCTGTTGAGCCCTATCATCTGATCTTCTCGATCTGGGCAACGACCCAGCATTACGCCGATTTTGATGCCCAAATTCGCGGCATCATCGCCCCCAAAGGCAATGCGCATTTCAAACAGGCCGAAGACTTCCTCAACACGCTCTATCGCCGCATGCTCACCCCCAAACCCTAAAGACCGGTTAACCATAGCGCACGATTTTGTTTGGAATTAACCGCCCATAAACCTTAGCTTTATATATCTAAATGGAGTGGGGGCTCCGTATTGAGGAGCATTAGGTATGACAGAGCTATCTGGAATGCCATCCTTTGGCGGCGGTGGATTTGTGCATCACACAGCCCCTGCCTCTGAGAAACCGGCCATCGAGCCGATATCGCAATCCGCCAAAGGTGGAACAGCAACCGACACGCGCGGCGAAGATCTCTCCGGCGCGCCGGGCAAATTGGTCAAAGACATCAGCTTTGCCGATCGTATCTCGGATCGTGAACGGGTCAGCCCCGAAACGCTTGCCGGACCAACGCCCGCCTTCCAAGCCAGCCTTTTGGAAATCGAAAGCGATTTGCAAAATGTCATCGCCAAGCTGGAAGCCGCGCGCACCCGCAGCCGAGATGAAGCCGCAACAGCCCCGGCCACGGCGCCAAATCCCGCTCAGCCAAGCGTTTCCGTCGCGCCCAAAGAGGCGGCGATTGAGGCAAATCCGCTGGCCAATGCAAGCCCGGCCGAAGCCACAAGAACGCAGAACCTGCCCGAGGCCAATCCCGATGCAGCAAGCCGCCAGCCGCCTGAACCCGCGCGCCAATCCGCGCCGGAAATCAAGGCGCCAGATACGGCCGAACAGCTGCAAGAACAGGCCAAATCGAGCCAACCACAACAAAGCGAGGCCACCCCAGACAGCGCCAAAACCGGCAAAATCTGGGCCCTTGAAACGCCTTATGATCTTGGCAGCGCAAGCCCAACCGCTCCAAAATCAACGCCGCAACCCGCGAGCACAAACACCGGCCCGAGCGAGCGAGCAGCATAGCGTAACATTCTGGTGCGAAATGGCCCTCCGGTTTGCGCCCCAGACAAACGCCCAAGTTAGCGCGGAAACCAAAATGCTCGCGGCCAAACAAAAGCCCCGCTCTGCACTGGCGGGGCTTTTGCCTATCTTCTGGCAGGAAACTGCGGCGCTATTCGGCGGCGAAAGAGGGATTATTGGGATGGGTCGTCCAATCCGCAGCTGCGGCCTCAACCGGCTTGCCCGTGCGCGCATCCATCACTCCCGGCGCGAGCTCTTCCATCGTGATACAGCCCTCAACCGGGCAGACATTCACACAAAGATTGCAGGCCACGCATTCATCATCCTGCACCTCAAAAACCCGGTCCGCCGACATTGTAATCGCCTGATGCGATGTGTCCTCGCAGGCCGCATAGCAGCGCCCACAAGAGATACAATCTTCCTGTGAAATCCGCGCCTTGGTCACGTAATTCAGGTTGAGATGCTGCCAATCCGTGACATTGGGAACCGCCCGCCCAACCAGATCCGCAACGCTGGTATGCCCTTTTTCATCCATCCAATCGCTCAGGCCGGAAATCATCTCCTTCACGATCTTAAACCCGTAAGTCATCGCCGCGGTACAGACCTGAACATTGCCCGCACCAAGGGTGATAAATTCGGCCGCATCGCGCCATGTCGTGATCCCGCCAATCCCCGAAATCGGCATGCCGCGCGTGCTTGCTGAGCGGGCAATTTCCGCAACCATATTCAGCGCAATTGGCTTTACCGCCGGGCCGCAATAGCCCCCATGCGTGCCTTTGCCGTCAATCGTTGGCTGGGGCGCAAAGCTATCAAGATCAACACCGGTGATCGAATTGATCGTATTGATCAGTGAAACAGCATCCGCGCCGCCCGTTTTCGCCGCCTCTGCCGGATAAAGAATATTGGTGATATTGGGGGTGAGCTTCACAATCACCGGCATGCGCGTATTGGCCTTACACCAACGCGTAACCATCTCAATATATTCAGGAACTTGCCCAACAGCCGATCCCATTCCGCGCTCGGCCATCCCATGCGGGCAGCCGAAATTCAGCTCGATCCCATCTGCCCCGGTTTCTTCAACCAGCGGCAGGATCGCCTTCCAAGCCGCCTCTTCACAAGGCACCATGAGCGAGACAACAACCGCGCGATCCGGGTAATCCCGCTTCACCGCTTTGATTTCGCGCAGGTTCACCTCAAGCGGGCGATCAGTGATCAGCTCGATGTTATTCAGCCCCAAAAGCCGGCGATCCGCGCCCCAAATCGCGCCGTAACGCGGCCCGTTCACATTAACAACGGGCGGGCCAGCCTCTCCCAAAGTTTTCCAAACAACGCCGCCCCAACCCGCTTCAAAGGCGCGGCGCACGTTGTATTCTTTATCCGTGGGCGGCGCAGAAGCGAGCCAGAATGGATTTGGGCTTTTGATCCCGGCGAAAGTTGATGTCAGATCAGCCATTGGCATTCTCTCCGGTGGTTTGCAGCAGGATCAGGTTTCCCTCGCTGTCGTTAATCATTGCCCAGCGGGTTCCGGGCTCCCAGGGCGCATCCTCTGGGCCGTTCAAAATCGGCACGCCTTTGCGTTTCAGCGCATCACAAGCTGCGTCCACATCGCGCGATTTCAAAACCAAGGCGGGTATATCTTGGTCTTCAATGCGGTCTTTCTTGGTGAAATGCAGCAACGTCTGCGCGCCCTCTAACTGCATGAAAATCCAGCGGGTTTCCCCATAAGGCGCATCACGCTCAACCAAAAAGCCAAGCTTATCGCGATAAAAATCCCGCGCCCGGATCAGATCTGTCGCGCCAATGGTTTGAAAGTGAATGCTCTCAAACATCTCAAGCGCCCCCCATCAGAATGCTGTGAATATCCATCGCCGCATCGCGCCCTTCGGCAACGGCTGTTACCGTCAGATCATCCCCGCCCGAGGCGCAATCGCCCCCTGCCCAGATGCCATCAATCGTTGTGCGACCGCGCTGATCGACCATGATTTTACCGCCCGAAATCTCAAGCACATCCGGCGCGCCTTCCAACACTTGGCCAATTGCCTTAAACACCTGATCCGCCGCGATGCGGAAGGTCTCGCCCGTGCCGCTCAAAGCCCCGCCCTGATCGGTGGTATATTCAAATTCGACCTCCGCGCAGGCGCCATTGCCATGGATCGCGACGGGCTGCGCGTTATACAGAATGTGCACGCCTTTTGCGGTCGCTAAGTCCTGCTCAAACTCAGATGCACTCATCCGGTCACGGCCACGGCGATAGGCGATGGTGACCTGATCCGCGCCCAACAGCTTGGCCTGAACAGCCGCATCAACGGCCGTCATCCCGCCACCAATCACCACAACATTGCGCCCAATCGCCAGCTTGGTCAAATCGCTCGCCTGGCGCAACTCTTCAATGAAATCAACAGCATCCAAGACGCCGCTCTTATCCTCGCCGCTCAGCCCAAGCGCATTCACGCCGCCCAGACCGATCCCAAGGAAAACCGCATCATACCCGGCCTGTAGCGCCTCAAGCGTCAGATCATCACCAAGGGCAACGCCGCCCCGGTGCTCAATCCCGCCGATCTGCATCAGCCAATCAACCTCGCGCGCGGCGAAATCATCGGTGCTTTTATAGGCCGCGATGCCAAATTCATTCAGCCCGCCGGGCTTGGCGCGCGCCTCCATCAGCACAACATCATGCCCGAGCATGGCCAAGCGATGCGCCGCCGCAAGCCCCGCAGGCCCTGCCCCCACAACGGCAATCTTTTTGCCCGTTTCCGCCGCCCGCTTGAAAGGATGCACACCGCTTTCCATCAAATGATCCGTGGCATAGCGCTGCAATTGCCCGATCAAAACCGGCTTGCCCTCGGCCACTTCGCGCACGCAAACCTCTTCGCAAAGCGTTTCCGTGGGGCAAACCCGCGCGCACATCCCGCCCAGAATATTCTGCTCCAAAATCGTTTTGGCCGCTGCATTTGGCGTATCCGTGGCGATCTGACGGATAAACAGCGGGATATCAATCGAGGTCGGACAAGCGACCATGCAAGGCGCATCATGGCAGAAATAACAGCGATCCGCAGCAACATGCGCCTCGTGGCGATCAAGGGGCGCGTGTAGATCGGCGAAGTTTTCCTCGATGATCTGTGCGGGCAATCGCGCATTCGCGATCCCTTGTGTATACGGGCTGTTTGGCATGTCGGCTGGCTCCCTCAATCGTGGCTTGCTTGCGGATCAGACTGCCACGGAAATTTATTTTATCAAACGGTAAATTTTTAATCTCTGCTTTATACAGGGCCTCAGGCAGGCAAAATTCGCGCCAAAAGGCCTGTTTTGCCCAATAATTGCGCATTTTGGCCGTGCGGCAAGCCCAAAACGCGCCCCCCTTTCCCTATTTGGCGCGCGCCACCGCTGCGACAATTCTTCTCACTCGCGCCTTTTCACGCTGCAAACCCTGCCGTATAAGCAACAAAGTATAGCGCAGACCCGCATAGACGGGCCAACGATAGGCGGTCGAGGAAAACATGGCAAAACAGAATGATAAAGACGATGTGGCCTTCATTCAGGCACTCGCAGAATTGCTCCAAGCAAACGATCTTACGGAGCTTGAAGTAAAGCGCGAATATGGCGAGTCTGATCGGCTCAATGTGCGCGTCTCCAAGATGCAAACAGCCGCACCTGCGCAAATCTCTTATGCTGCGCCCGCCCCGGCGCCTGCGCCCGCTGCGGCCTCCCCGGCCCCTACTGCTGCGGCCCCTGCTGCGGCGGCGGCCCCTGCGGCGGCTGATCCGGCAAATGATCCAAACGCTGTGCCCTCTCCGATGGTCGGAACGGCCTATCTCGCCGCCGAACCGGGCGCGGCGGCCTTTGTCAGCGTTGGCGACAAAGTCACCGAAGGTCAGACCTTGATGATCGTCGAAGCGATGAAAACGATGAACCATATCCCCTCGCCAAAAGGCGGCACGGTCAAGCGCATCTTGGTTGCAGATGGCGATCCGGTTGAATTCGGCGCAGCCCTGATGATCGTCGAATAGGACGGGCGCATGTTTAACAAAATCCTCATCGCCAATCGCGGCGAAATCGCGCTTCGGGTGATCCGGGCAGCGCGCGAAATGGGCATCCAATCCGTGGCCGTCCATTCAACCGCCGACAAAGATGCAATGCATGTGCGCATGGCCGATGAGGCCGTCTGCATTGGGCCGCCCTCCGCCACGCACAGCTATCTGCTGCCCTCCGCGATCATTTCGGCCTGTGAAATCACCGGCGCAGAAGCGATCCACCCGGGCTATGGTTTCTTGTCGGAAAACGCGAATTTCGTCCAAGCGATCGAGGATCACGGCCTAACATTCATCGGCCCAACCGCCGAACATATCCGCATGATGGGCGATAAAATCACTGCCAAAGATACGATGAAAGCGCTCGGCGTGCCCTGCGTTCCCGGCTCTGATGGTGGCGTTCCTGATTTTGAAAGCGCACAGAAAATCGCCGCGGAAATCGGCTATCCTGTGATCATCAAAGCCACAGCAGGCGGCGGCGGGCGCGGCATGAAACTTGCCAAATCGGCCAAAGATCTGGAAACGGCGTTTCGTACCGCGCGTTCTGAGGGCAAATCTGTCTTTGGCAATGATGAGGTCTATATCGAGAAATACCTGCAAAAACCGCGCCATATTGAGATCCAGGTCTTTGGCGATGGCAAAGGCAAAGCGGTGCATCTGGGCGAGCGGGATTGTTCGCTTCAGCGCCGCCACCAAAAGGTTTTTGAAGAGGCCCCCGGCCCCGAAATCACCCAAGAATTGCGCGACCAAATCGGCAAAGTTTGCGCCGATGCTTGCGCCAATATCAATTACATCGGCGCGGGCACGATTGAGTTCCTCTATGAGGACGGTGAATTTTATTTCATCGAGATGAACACCCGCCTGCAAGTTGAGCACCCCGTTACCGAGGCGATCTTTGGCGTCGATCTGGTGCGCGAGCAAATTCGCGTTGCAGCCGGGCTTGATATGTCTTGGGCACAGGAAGACCTGAAAATCAACGGCCATGCGATTGAAGTGCGCATCAATGCTGAAAAGCTGCCCAATTTCACGCCATCCCCGGGCCGGATCACGCAATTTCACGCGCCCGGCGGCCTTGGCGTGCGCATGGACAGCGCGCTTTACGATGGCTACACGATCCCGCCCTATTACGACAGCCTGATCGGCAAATTGATCGTTCATGGCCGGGATCGCCCCGAAGCTTTGGCCCGCCTCAGCCGCGCCCTTGGCGAATTGATCGTGGACGGTGTGGAAACCACCCTGCCCCTGTTTGATGCGCTACTGGCCGAGCCGGATATTCAAAGCGGCGGCTATAATATCCACTGGCTGGAAAAATGGCTCGAAACCAACTTGGGCTAACATGGCGCAGGCCGCGCCATGAGTGAGGAAATCACGCCCGAGCTTTTGCTGCACGCCTATGCAAGCGGCGTATTCCCGATGTCTGAAAGTGCAGATGATCCAGAGATTTTCTGGGTCGATCCGCGCCACCGCGGCATCTTTGAGCTTGATCACTTTCATATCTCGCGCTCGCTGGCCCGGCGCATCAAAGCCGAGCCTTTCGGGATCACCCTGAACAAAGATTTCAGCGGTGTGGTGCGCGGCTGCGCGGATCGAGATGAGACATGGATCAACCAGCAAATCTTTGATCTCTATGAACAATTACATGAAATGGGCTATGCACATTCCTTGGAGCTCTGGGAAGGCGATGCGCTTGTCGGTGGGGTTTATGGTGTGGCGATTGGCGGGGCCTTCTTTGGCGAAAGCATGTTTTCGCGGCGCAAAGATGCCTCAAAAATCGCACTCGCCTATCTTGTGGATCGCCTGCGCCTTACCGGATTTTCGCTGTTTGACACACAGTTTTTAACGCCGCATTTGGCCAGTCTCGGCGCGATTGAAATCCCGCGCGCGGCCTATAAAAAACGGCTTGAAACGGCCCTTGGCGGCGAAGGCGATCTTGCCCGCCCGGGCATATCACAAAGCGCTCAAGAGGTTTTGCAGCGCAACGCCCACACATCATAACGCGGGTGATCCAGCGCATTGAGCGCCGGGCTAGAGGCCACCATCCAGCCCTGAAAAGCCGCAACATCCTGCCCGGTATTGCGGATCACAAGATATGTATAGGCCTCACTCGCGGCATTGTTTGATGGATAGCGGCAATCACCAAGCGTGATGTCGATCCGCCCAAACCGAACCGTTTCGCCCGTCCCCATCTCCAGATCAACCACCTGCCCCGAGAGCTTATCAAGCGCGCGGATCGTTGCGCCGGGCGCCGATGAAACGCTGTCTTGGGTTTCGGTTGTGATGTCGTTTAGCTCGCGTTGGCTGCCCTCGGGCAGTTTTTGCAGCTCTTCCAAAGAGAGGCTCTGCGCGCTGATTGGAGCGGCCAAAACAGCAAAAGCACCCGCCAGCAAACTTGCGCGCAAAAGGCTCATTCGCCGCCGCTTCCCGAGACGAATTTCAGCAAAAGCTGCACCAGGCTGACCGAACTTTGCGTATCAAGCACTTCGCCGCCGGGCTCAATATTAAACGGCGATCCACCGGGCACCAGCTCAACGAAATTGCCGCCCAAAAGCCCCTCAGAAGAAATCATCGCCGCCGTGTCATCGGGCAAAACAATCCCCTCGCGCACAGAGAACCTGGCCTCGGCGCGAAAGGTTTCATTGTCGAGCTCAAGGGAAGTGACCGTGCCGACTTTTACCCCCGCAAGGCGCACATCCGTCCCAACAGAGACCCCTTCGATGGAGCGAAACGATGCGCTCAGATCGTAAGACCCGCCGCTTGATCCGCCCAACCCAGCGATCTGCCCCGCATAGACAAAAAAGCCAACCGCAACGGCCAAAACCGCGCCGCCAGTGACAATTTCTGTTGTGTTTTCGGCCATGTGATCCCGCCCTTTTGCGCGTTGCTCAGCGCTTTGATCGCTGTGCTGATCCGCTCTTGCTTGGCGCCCTAACGCGGCGTCCAAGCCTCATAATCGCTGCGATCCGCTGGTGATGTGTTGCGGATCGACCCGGCAGGCGCATAGGCGGCGGCTGTTCCGGTCAGATTGGCCTGATGCGGCTTTTCCCAATCTTTATGGGCCAGCGGCGCATCCGTTGGCGGCGCATCAAACGTATGATGCAGCCAGCCATGCCAATCGGGGTTGACCCGGCTCGCTTCGATCTCGCCATTATAAATCACCCAGCGGCGCTTATCATCGCGGGTTTTGTAATAGATGTTGCCAAGGCTATCATCGCCAACACGCACACCTTTGCGCCATGTAAACAATTGCGTGCCCAATGTCTGGCCGTCCCACCAAGTGAAAACGCGCAAGATCGATTTGAGAATACCCATGATAGCCTCCTGGAAACCTGAACAAACATATGCCGTATCGCGCGCAAAACGTCCAGAGCTTAGCGCATCGCCCAAAGCCGGGCAGAATAACGAAAAAAGGCGCCCGCTATTGGGGGCGCCTTTGAATTTATATGCCAGACCAAACGCTTAGCCCGCGCTTGCTTCTTCAACCTTTGGTTCGGCGTGAATCATCAAAGGCTTGGCATCAGAGGTAACCGCCTCTTCATTGACCACAACCTCTTCAACAGAATCCATGCCCGGCAGATCAAACATCGTATCGAGCAGAATATCCTCAAGGATAGAGCGCAGGCCGCGCGCGCCGGTTTTGCGCTGAATGGCGCGTTTGGCGATCGCCGTAAGAGCATCATCGGTAAAGGTCAGCTTGGCATCTTCAAGCTCAAAGAGGCGTTGATACTGTTTCACCAGCGCGTTTTTGGGCTGGGTAAGGATGGTAACAAGCGCGTCTTCATCCAGATCTGTAAGGGTCGCGATCACAGGAAGGCGGCCAACAAATTCCGGGATCAACCCGAATTTGAGCAGATCTTCCGGCTCAAGCTCGCCAAACATCTCGCCAACGCCGCGGGTATCCTCGTCTTTCACATCCGCACCAAATCCAATGGAAGAGCCCTTGCCGCGCATCGCAATGATCTTCTCAAGGCCGGCAAAGGCGCCGCCACAGATGAACAGGATATTGGTTGTATCCACTTGCAGGAATTCCTGCTGCGGATGTTTGCGCCCGCCCTGAGGCGGCACAGATGCCACTGTCCCTTCCATGATCTTCAGCAAAGCCTGCTGAACACCCTCGCCTGAAACATCGCGGGTGATGGATGGGTTGTCTGATTTGCGGGTGATCTTATCGACCTCATCAATATAAACGATGCCGCGCTGCGCACGCTCAACATTATATTCAGAGGCCTGAAGCAATTTCAGAATGATGTTTTCAACGTCCTCACCGACATAGCCGGCTTCCGTCAGCGTCGTTGCATCGGCCATGGTGAAGGGCACATCGAGAATGCGCGCAAGGGTTTGCGCCAGAAGCGTTTTACCGCAACCGGTTGGCCCGATCAGCATGATGTTGGATTTTGCCAGCTCGATATCATTGCCCGATTTGGCCGCGTGATTGAGCCGCTTATAGTGATTGTGAACCGCAACAGAAAGAACCCGTTTGGCCACGGATTGGCCGATCACGTAATCATCCAGAACGCTGCAAATCTCAAGCGGTGTCGGCACGCCTTCGGAAGATTTCAACCCCGAAGATTTGGTCTCTTCGCGGATAATATCCATGCACAGCTCAACACATTCATCGCAGATGAACACGGTCGGCCCCGCAATCAGCTTGCGCACCTCATGCTGGCTTTTGCCGCAAAACGAGCAATACAAGGTGTTCTTGCTGTCGCCACTCGATGAATTCGCCATTACATTCCCCTAGGCCCCTTGGCCCGTCTAACTCTTTTGCGCCAAAAGCGCCTTTCACCAAAATGCCGCGCAGGCGCATCATTTGGTGCCCGTTTCAAAACACTAGGACAGCAAAATTGCAGGCACAATGCCAAATTGCTCAATCCGCGGGTCTTGGCCTGTGCATCCCCGAAACAATGCCGAATTGCCCCGAAAACTAAGCACATAATCTGAACAATTCGCAAAAACGTTCAGCAATTCTTTGCCGCCCCCTCAAAGCCGCTTGGCCGCGAGGGGGCAGATTTCCTTAGCTGTCTGCTTCAGGAACGGCGCGGCTCTCGAGGATCTCATCAATGAGGCCCCAATCTTTTGCGTCTTCCGCAGACATGAAATTATCGCGCTCAAGCGCATCCACCACGGCCTTTAATTTTTGGCCGGTGTGTTTGACATAGATGCCATTGAGGCGATCTTTGAGCTTTTGGGTTTCTTGGGCGTGGATCATAATATCCGTTGCCTGGCCCTGATAGCCGCCCGAAGGCTGGTGCACCATGATGCGGCTGTTGGGCAGCGAGAAACGCATGCCTTTTTCGCCCGCTGTCAGCAGCAAAGAGCCCATCGAAGCGGCCTGCCCGATCACGAGGGTCGAAACTTTGGGGCGGATATATTGCATCGTGTCATAGATCGACAGGCCCGAGGTCACAACGCCGCCGGGGCTGTTGATATACATCGCGATCTCTTTTGAGGGATTCTCTGCTTCAAGGAACAAAAGCTGCGCGCAAATCAGGCTCGACATGCCGTCATGGACAGGCCCGTTGAGAAAAATAATCCGCTCTTTGAGCAGGCGCGAGAAAATATCATATGCACGTTCGCCGCGGCTCGTTTGCTCGACCACCATCGGTACGAGCGTATTCATATAGGTTTCAAATGGGTCTTTCATGGTCCGCCTGCCTCAACTGTCGGGAAATATGTAGCGCCTAAATCTTACTTGAGTCTTAGTGAGAGGCGAGAACCCCCGCAAGGGCACCCTGCCCGATTTGTGCGCACCCCGCCGTGCTTTGGGTAAATCACGAATTGGTTAACGGGGTGTTAAATCCTTATAATTCAATGAAATAACTGCGAAAAATTCGCCCTCACGCCCGGTTTTTGCGCTGCTTTGCCCCGCGCAGGATCAAGAGAAATATTTTTACCGAGCCAGCCCTTGTATCGGCCCCCTCGCCCCCATGCCACAGCCGATCCGCCGATTTGCGCCACTCTCTGCGCCCGCCCCGCCCCCTAAACGCGCCTATTCAACCCCCGCACCGGCGCAAAAACAGGCATCCATCGCGCGCGCCCAAGGTCTGCGGGAAATCCATCGCGCGACAGGCCCAATAAAAGGGCCAATAAATGCGCGCAAAGCTGCCTAACCCAAGGTCAACCAAGCGCCCAAACCAAAAGAATCCGTCAACCGGGTTGAACAATAAAAAGAGCGCGTTAGGCTGCGGGGCGAATGAAAAGCGCAAACAAGCGCTTTCAAGGGGGAAAACTTGGCACCAAATACGCAAGACAACGATGGTTTTGTGGTCTTTGATCACGTCCAGAAAAGTTACGACGGAGAGAACCTCGTCGTGAAGGATTTGAACCTCTCGATTGGCAAAGGCGAGTTTCTAACAATGCTCGGGCCCTCAGGCTCTGGCAAAACCACCTGCCTGATGATGCTTGCCGGGTTCGAGACCGCCACCAACGGCGATATCCGCCTTGATGGCCACCCGATCAACAATATCGCGCCCCATAAACGCGGCATCGGCATGGTGTTTCAAAACTACGCGCTCTTCCCGCATATGACCGTGGCTGAGAACCTCGCCTTCCCGCTGGAAGTGCGCAAACTTGGCAAATCCGAACGCGAAACCAAAGTGCAACGCGCGCTTGATATGGTTCAGATGGGCGAATTTGGCGGGCGCCGCCCCGCACAGCTTTCGGGCGGCCAACAACAGCGGATCGCTTTGGCGCGCGCGCTGGTGTTTGAGCCTGAGCTGGTCTTGATGGATGAGCCGCTCGGCGCGCTCGACAAACAACTGCGCGAACATATGCAGTTTGAGATCAAGCGTATCTCCGATAACCTTGGTATTACAGTTGTTTACGTGACCCATGACCAAACCGAAGCGCTGACCATGTCGGATCGCGTGGCCGTGTTTGAGGATGGCCGCATCCAACAGCTCGCGCCGCCTGATCTGCTTTATGAACAGCCCGATAACAAATTTGTCGCCCAGTTCATCGGCGAAAACAACGCCCTGCAAGGCACGGTGAAAGAGATCAAAGATGGCCTCGCGCTGGTGCAGCTTGATGATGGCAGCCTGATCGATGCGATGCCCGTCAATGTTACCGAAGCCGGCCAGCGAACAACCATTTCGATCCGCCCCGAGCGGGTTGAATTTCTCAAAGATCGCCTCTCGCCGGATGCGCATTTGCTCAAGGCGGAAGTGCTCGAATTCATCTATATGGGCGATACGTTCCGCACAGGCTAAAAGTCGCTGGGCGCGAGGATTTCATCGTCAAATGCCGCAACGCGCCTGATCAGGTTCGCCTCAAACCGGGCGAAACCATCGAAATCGGTTGGTTGCCAGAGGATTGCCGCGCGCTTGATGCGTGATCGGCGATAAAGACGCCGCGCGATGTGCCCTAAGGCCTTTGCGCGGTTCGGTCTGCAAGCTGCCCGGAGCGGGCGGACCATATAATATGTAACCGGAAAAACTTTAGGGAGTTCACGATGACACTCAAAACAACTCTGCTCGCGACAAGCGTTCTGACGCTTACAGCTGGTTTTGCCTTCGCCGATGGCCATGCAAAAATGTCCGACGCGATCACACTGGTTTCTTGGGGCGGCGCTTACCAAGCCAGCCAAACCAAAGCCTATTCCGACCCTTACAAAGCGGCCAACCCAAGCGTTGCGATCACTTGGGATGAAAGCTCGCCAGAAGCCGTTGCAAAACTGCGCGCCATGGCCGAAGCGAAAAACATCACTTGGGATCTCGTCGATGTTGAAGCAGCTGATGCGATCCGCCTTTGCGATGAAGGCCTCGCAATGGAAATCGACCCTGATGAAATGCTTGCCGCTGGCGATGATGGCTCAACAGCCACAGCCGATTTCGGCGATATGCTGGTTTCGGAATGCTTCATTCCACAGATCGTTTTCTCAACAACATTCGGCTATCGCACGGATAAGCTGGCCTCTGGTGTTGATGCCCCAACGGGCGCATGTGATGTCTTCGATCTTGCCAAATACCCTGGCAAACGCGGCCTGAACAAACAGCCAACCGCCAATATGGAATGGGCGCTTCTCTGCGACGGCGTTCCTTACGAGGATGTCTACGCGACCCTCGAAACCGAAGAAGGCCAAGCACGCGCTTTCGCCAAACTTGACACAATCAAAGCCGAAACGCTTTGGTGGTCAGCTTCTGCTGAGCCGATCCAATGGCTTGCTGATGGCGAAGTCTTCATGGCCTCCGCCTATAACGGCCGCCTCTTCTCAGCAATTGTTGAGCAAGATCAGCCCATTGGCATGGCATGGGATTGGCAGATGTTCGATCTTGATGGTTGGGTCATCCCGGCTGATCTGCCCGCAGATCGCCTTGCACGCACACTTGATTTTGCAAAATACGCAACAGACACAAAGCGCCTTGCAGACCAAGCAGCCTATATCTCCTACGGCCCTGCGCGCGCCTCTTCTGCGCCGCTCGTTGGCAAACACGCAGAGCTCGGCATCGACATGGCGCCACATATGCCAACCGATCCAAACAATGCGGAAAACACATTCGTAAACAACTACTCATGGTGGGCTGACTACCGTGATGATCTGGATGCGAAATTCCAAGCATGGTTGGCAAACTAAGCCGCCCTTACACATAATCGAAAGGGCCCGGATTTCTGGGCCCTTTCCCCCCACGCAAGCCGCTTAAAGTGCTGCGAAAAACAAGACCAAACAGGGACCATCTGCCAATGGCCAATGATGCACATACCGCCCAAAGCCCCGATCCGGCTGCCGCTGCTCACATTCCAGACGGCGCGATGCTCACCGCCGATGGTGTCCCGCTGAAAAAGAGCCTCGCCCGCGCCCTGCGCCGCGAAAAGCTGCGCGCCCTTGCTTTGATTGCGCCGCTGCTCATCTTTATCCTCATCACCTTCATCGCCCCCATTGGCGATATGCTGTTTCGCTCGGTCAAAAACGAAATCGTCTCCCAAACCCTCCCGCGCACGGTTGTCGCCCTTGAGGATTGGAACGCAGACTCCGGCCAAGCCCCTGACAACACAATATTTTCCGCGCTTCACTTTGATCTCTTTATCGCCGCAGAGCGCAAAGCCCATACCCGCCTCGGCCAGCGCCTTAACTACGAGAAATCCGGCATGTCCTCGCTGTTTCGTAAAACCGGGCGCCGCGTCGATGATATGGCCAAGGATCAACAAGCCGCCTTTATCGCCGCTGATCCTGCGCTGAAAGACCCAACAACATTCATTGCCCTCTTTGCCGAACCCGATTGGTCTGCGCGCGAAGCAGAATGGATCGCGGCGGGCAGCCAAGGCAAAGCCCCGCGCCTGCGCCTGAATGAACCTGCGCGCGCCGCCCTGCCCCAAACCGCCGCCGCCTATGAGGCCTTTGCCACATTCACCCAAGTGGAAGATGGCAAAAGCCCAACCAAAACAAAGGTTTGGGAACTGGTCTATGCGGGCCTCTATGAAGATCTCAGCGCCGCCCCAAACGCGCCGGCAGGCTTTACCCCCGCGCTCGACGCAACCATCGCCAAAGCCTATGCCGCCACAGCATCCATCGCCCCCGTTGATTTTCGCGCCGAATTTGCCAAAGCCGATAAAGACTGGCTCAACCCCGAGATCTGGACCCTGATGAAGACCTATTCATCACCCTATACAGCGGGCTATTTCCTGCGCTCGATTGATCTGCAACTGGGCGCAGATGGGGTGACCAAAACCCCCGAGAATGAGCGCATCTATATCCGCCTCTTCATCCGCACGATCCTGATGTCGATGGCGATCACAATCAGCTGTATCCTCTTGGGCTATCCGGTTGCTTGGCTCCTTGCCAATCTGCCAACACGCACCTCTAACCTGTTGATGATCCTCGTGCTTCTGCCCTTCTGGACCTCGCTCTTGGTGCGAACATCCGCATGGAAAGCCCTGCTACAACAACAAGGGGTGATCAATGATATTCTCGTCTGGCTCAATCTCGTGGGCGATGCAGAACGCCTTGTGATGATCAACAACGTCACCGGCACAATCATCGCCATGACCCATATCCTGCTGCCCTTCATGATCCTGCCGCTCTATTCGGTGATGCAGACCATCCCGCAAACATATCTGCGGGCGGCAAAATCCCTGGGCGCCACAAATTGGACAGCCTTCTGGCGGGTCTATTTCCCACAATCCATTCCAGGCATTGGCGCAGGCTCGATCCTCGTCTTCATCCTCTCCATTGGCTATTACATCACGCCCGAAATCGTCGGCGGGACGAAGGGCGTCTTTATCTCCAACCGGATCGCCTATCACATCTCCGCTTCGCTCAACTGGGGCCTCGCGGCCGCCCTTGGCGCGATCCTTCTGGCGGCGGTGATGCTGCTCTACTACGCCTACGATCGCATCGTCGGCATTGATAACGTGAAATTGGGTTAAGGACATGAGCATGCAAAATACAGCCTCCCCCCTCAGCCTGAGCCTCGCCAAAGCGCCAAAAGCGCCCAAGATCGGCAAAGCCGCGCTCTTTCACTTCACCTTGCCGCTCATGGCCATCGCAGGCGGGCTGTTCGGCTATCTCGCTGGCAACGCGGCAGGCAGCCCCCAAACAGGCGTGATCATCGGGCTGATCCTCGGCCCCCTGCTCGCCTATGTGCTAACGCAATACCTGCCCCGCTCAAAAGGGCGCCTGGGAACAATCGTCGGCGCGGGCGTTGGTGGCTTTGTGCTTGGTGGCTTTGCCGCAGCCCTTGCCGGCGCCATCATCGGCGCAGTGATGAGCTGGATCGCCTATTGGCTCTATACGGGTAAATACCGCGCCTCTGTGCCGCCCTATGCCACATCGGGCCAAGTGCTCTGGCACAATGCGTTTCGCCTCATCGTCGGGCTGATCCTGTTCTTCCTGATCGCGCCGATTGTGATCGTGGTGCCGCTCTCGTTTAACGCCGAGAACTTCTTTACCTTCACCCCCGCCATGCTGCGCCTCGATGCAGAAGGCTACTCGCTCAAACACTATATCGACTTCTTCACCAATGACAGCTGGCAACTGGCGATGAAAAACTCGCTGATCATCGCCCCCTTCGCGACAGTGATTTCCGTTAGCCTCGGCACGGTCGCCGCCATTGGCCTGAGCCAAAGCCATGTCCCCTTCCGGCGCGCCATCATGGCAACCTTGATCTCGCCAATGATCGTGCCGCTGATCATCTCGGCCACGGGTATGTTCTTCTTCTACTCAAAAATGGGCAACTTCTTAGAGGATAGCCTCGGCATGGACCCCAGCCTTGTGGGCTATATCAAAGTGATCCTCGCCCACGCCGCCCTTGGCATCCCCTTCGTGATCATCACTGTGACAGCAACACTGGTTGGCTTTGATCGCTCGCTCACCCGCGCTGCCGCCAATATGGGCGCAGGCCCGGTCAAAACCTTCTTCAAAGTGCAAATGCCGCTGATCCTGCCCGGCGTGATTTCCGGCGGGCTGTTCGCCTTCATCACCTCCTTTGATGAGGTCGTCGTGGTGCTCTTTGTTGGCGCCGCCGCGCAGAAAACCCTGCCTTGGCAAATGTTCATCGGCCTGCGCGAACAAATCTCACCAACAATCCTCGCTGTGGCTACGCTGCTTGTGATCATCTCCATCGCCCTGCTCACAACGCTCGAACTGCTGCGCCGCCGATCCGAGCGCCTGCGGGGCATGAGCCCAAGCTAACAAACAAAGGGCCCTCAATAATCCAGCGCCCCCATTTCGCAGTTGTCTAAATATCCTCGCGCGAAGCGCATTAAACCTGAGGGCCGCCAAAAGAGTTTAATGCCTCCGGCGGGGATATTTTTCCAACTGTGAATGAAAGGGCTTGCCCGCTTACGGCTCGCGGAAGGCTTCTTTGGATTTATAAAGCGGCTTGAGCAGATATGTCAGGATCGTTTTGCCGCCTGTGTGCAACTCGACCTGAGCGCGCATACCGGGGCGAATTTCGATCTCTTGTTGGCGCTCTGTCATGGAATCCAGCGGCACCCGCAGCGTGACCTTATAAAACGGCTCTGAATCGCGGCGCGTCTCATCGGTGAAAGTATCCGCCGAGATGAACTGAACCGTGCCCTTCAACGTCCCGAAAATCGTGTAGTCATAGGATGTGAGCTTGATCGTGGCCGCTTGGCCTTTTTCTACATTTGCGATGTCTTCGGGGCGCACGCGGGCCTCAACGAATAGCTCTTCATCAAGCGGAATAATTTCAAAGATCTCGTCGCCTGGGCGCACAACGCCGCCGATTGTGGTGACGGCCAAGTTATTCACAATGCCGCGCATGGGCGAGGTGATCACCGTGCGGGTAAGCTGATCATTGGCAAGTTTAAGGTCTTGGCGCACCGAGGTAAGCTCTTGCAATGTTTCGGAATATTCGCGGGCGCGGTCAAGATCGGTTTGGGTCACCACTTCATTGTATTTCACTTGTGCATCGCCATGGGCTTTGCGCGCGCGGGTCACTTCAATCAGCGCCACAATCCGCTCTTGAAGCATCCCTTCCATCAGGTCCATCTCGGAGCGGGCCTGTTTGAGCACATTGGCCGCCCCATCCCGGCGCGAGAAGAAATCGGTCTGGCGGGCCTCAAGCAGCGCTTGTTCAGCAGCAACTTGCGCCGAGGCGCGTTCGGCCAAAGCTACCGGCACCAAGAAAGCCATTTCACCGGCGCGTTCGGCCTCTAGCCGCAGGCGGCGAATTTCCAGCGCATCAATCTTATCCTGCAGGTCTTCGGCATTGGTGCGAAACTGCGTGCCTTGCAGCTTGGCCAGAATATCGCCCGGCTCAACCGTATCACCCTCTTTGACGTAGAGCTCAGAGAGGATGCCGCCCTCTAGGTTCTGGATGATCTGCGGGCGCGAGGACGAAACGAAAACCCCCTCGCCGCGCACGATCTCAGCCACCCAAGCAAAGGCCGCCCAAAGCACAAAGACCACAAGCGCCGCAGCGGCCAACCAGATGATATAGCTCGGGCCCTTGAGATCGTCGATCATATCGCTATCGGCCACAGCCATTATCCTGCTTCCCGTTCTGCTTTGGCGCGTGAGAGATGCTCAAGCACCTGATCGCGCGGACCATCCACCGCAAGGCGGCCATTTTGCAAAATAACGGTGCGATCTGTGAGCTTTAGGATCGGCACCCGATGGGTTGCGATCACGGCTGTGCGATGCTCTAGCCAGCTTTCAAGGCGGCTCACAAGCGTGCTTTCCAGCGTTTGATCCAGCGCGGCGGTTGGCTCATCGAGCAGGACAATACGCGGGTCTTGCAACCAAATGCGCGCCCAGCCGATGGATTGGCGCTGGCCAATGGAAAGCCCCTCACCCCCATCGCGAATTTCCAGATCAAGCCCCTTGTGATGGCCGCGCACAAACGGCCCAAGCCCGGCAAAATCAAGCGCCTCAAGCATGCGATCATCATCGCGCTCAAGCCCGTTGAGGTTAAGATTTTCGCGCAGGGTTCCCGAGAAAAGCCGCACATCTTGGCTTAGATATCCAAGGTTGCGGCGGATGTCTTTGGGATCAATCTGCCCCATCTCAACACCATCAAGCATCAAGCGGCCCCCCGAGGGCGCATAGAGGCCCGAGAGCACCTTAAGAAGCGTCGATTTGCCCGAGCCATTGGAGCCAAGAACCGCAACTTTCTGCCCCTCTTTGATCGCCAAAGCCGGCACATCAAGAACAAGCCCGCCCTCGGCATCATAGCGATATTCCATCGCGTGCAGCTCGAAATTTCCGCTCAACTTATCGCGGCGAAGATAGCTGCGCCCGCCGGCATATTCCTGCTCGGCTTCAGCAATCGCATCAAGCCCATCAAGCGCGGCCCGCACATTCGACCAGCGCGCCATGGTGCCCGCAAGTTGGGTCAACGGCGCAAGCGTGCGCGATGTCAGCAAGCCGACAGCAATGATCGTCCCGACAGTAAATTCGCCTTTGAAAACAAGGAATGTCCCGGCCATCACAGCAATAATATAGGTCGCCTGCTGAAGCCCTTGGCTCCAATAGGTAAGCAAAGCGGCAAGGCGGCGCTGCTCGCTTGATTTGGTCGCCGAAAGCGCATTCAGCTCATCCCAAAGACGGCGCACACGCTCTTCGCCGCGCTGGGTTTTCAGCGTATCCAGCTCAAAAATCGCCTCGTGCAACAGGCGCGAGGCCTTAACGGAGGCGCCTTGGGTCTGCTTGGTCAGCTCGATCATCTTGCGCTGAAAGAAATAGCCCGGCGCGACCATCAAGATGCCGCCCACGATCAGCACCCAAACGATATTGCCCGCAATCGACCAAACCAGCAGTAAGAACACCGCGATAAAGGGCACATCCGTGATCGTCCCGATGGTCGAGGAGGTAAAGAATTCGCGCACCGAGCCAAACTCGCGCATCGCCGAGAAAAGCCCCGAGGGCGAGGTGATTTTCTTATCCGAACGCATGCCCAAAATGCGGCCCATCAGAAGCGATTGCACCTGCATCTCGATCACGCGCCCGGCCCCATCCATCAGCCGCGAGCGCGCCAATTTCAGCCCCGCTTCAAGCGCGATGGCAAGGAATGCGCCGATCGCCAGAACCCACAAAGTTGCCACGGATTGATGCGGAATGACCCGATCATAAACCTGCAAAGAAAACAGCGCGACAGCCACAGCAAGCAGATTGGCCACAAGCGAGCCAAGCGCGATTTCCGCGATCTGGCGGCGAAAGCGCGGGAACTCGCCCCAGAACCAATGGCGGCTGATCTTGTCGGGCATATGGGTCTGGGCGAGCTGCTTCATCGAGGCTTTGCCGCGCAGCAAAACGCCGGTAAACACCGGCTCAAAATCCGCAAGCGGCACATCCATGCGATGGCCCGCAACGCTTGGATCATAGACCGAAAGCGTGTTGCGATCCTGCGAGAGGATCAGCACCGCCTGGCCCGATTTCATGATCGCAAGGGCGGGCCAAAGATCGGGCATCACTTGCGCAACAGTGGCAATCTCGGCCTTCAATCCGGTTGCCTGAAGCCCGACCAAAAGCGTGGTTGGCGAAACATCGCCCGCCTTATGGGCGCGCATCGCTTCATAGGCATCCGCACTGGCCGCCTCGCAGCCCAAATACCCGGCATAAGCGACGATCAAATCAGCGCGGTTTGAAACCCGGTCTTCGGCGCTTCGGCTTGGATTTTTTGAGGTTTCGAAAACACGGTGTGCGGTAAAGGCGGGCGCGGCGGCGGCGATCTGTGGCTCGGGGCCATCGGTCAGCTCAATGCGCGGGGCAATATCGGGCAGTTCGGCGGCATCTGCCGGCGCTTCAGAGGCCTCAGGCGCAGCATCGCGGCGCATGATGCGCGAGGGCGCGGCGGGCGCCTCAAAGGCAACAACGGCCTCGGGCGCGCCGATCTCTTCGTTCTGTGAGGCGGCGCTTTGATCGTTTTCGCTTGGCGCGGGGCGGCTCAAAAAGGGCAGATCATCCGCGGCGAGCTTCGAGTTTTGTTCTACATTTTCAACAGCTTGCGGATTGCTTTGCGCCCCATCTTGGGTCGAGTCTACAAAAGCCTCTTCGCCGAAAGCCCCCGCCCCCTCTAAAACGCCATCAGCCGCCTCTGCGGGCGGCTCGTTTTGGGGCGCATCGGCTTTGGCCTGATCCGCAGGCTTGGCTGGCCTGCGCCCTGCATTGATCGTAAAGGCTATCGGTTTATCGCTCAAATCTTCGCCCCATCAACCAAAACACCCATCTCTTTTGCGATTTCCAACTGCGTCAGCGGCACATCATATTTCAAATCAATCTGTGCACGGCTCTGGTCTATCACCGTTTCATACATGCTGACCAGCTCAAGAACCTTGCGTTTTCCGGCCTGAAATTGCCGCTCAAACAGGCGCAGGTTTTCTGCGGATTGGGCGGCCAGATTGCGCGCATCGGCTTCTTGGCGCGCGCTCGAAGAAATCTTCTGCTCAAGGCGGGCCGCGCGCCGGTTTGCCGCCTCAACCGCTTCGCCAACGCGCAGCGATGCGGCCTCTTCTTGTGCGCTAACTGCGCGCAGATTATCGCCGGTGTTAAAGCCGATCCCCGCACCGCCCGCTTTGATCCCGGCCTTGCCCGAGGCCAGATCGCCCGAGGCAGACACAGACGGCAAAAGCCCGGCGCGATCCATCCGGCTTTGGGCCACAGCGCGCCCCGCTTCGGCCTCGGCCAAAAGCACCGAAAGCGCCCCCGAGCCAAGGCGCGGAACAGTGATACCGCCCCCGCCCGAAAGCCCTTCGACCCCGCCCGCGGCCATGGCATTCAGTTCTGCCATCGCAGTTGCTGCGGTTTCATTCTGGGCGCGCGCATCCGCTTCCATTTCGCTCAGCTTGGCTGAAACGATCGAAAGCTGCGTGCGATCAGCGATCCCGCCATTCACCCGCCCCTCAATGATGCGGTGATATTCGCGCATCTGGGTCACGCCGCGCGCGGCCAGGGCGGCTTTCTCTTGGGCTTTTTGGGCGGTGATATACAGCACCAGCGCCTCGTAAACCCGATCATTCACATCCTTTGAAAGCGTCACCGCCGCGACTTCAACATCCGCGCGGGCAAAGGCGCGTTCGGCCTTTTTGCGCCCGTTATCAAACAACACTTGCTCCACAATCAGCGAGGCGACGAAATCACCAAGCGAGGTCAGGCTGATCGAGGGGCCAATCGTTGGCAGCCAGTTCTTGGAGGCCGCCACAGCGCGCAGCCGGGCCGAGCGCAATTCCGCCTCTGAGGCGCGCGTGCTTGCCGCCGTAACAGACTGAGCAACCCGCCCATAAGCCGATCCAGACGACAGCACGGATTTGCGCGATTGCAGCGTTTCGATGATCTGGGAATAGTCTTTATCCGCCGCGTCTACATCGCGTTGCTCAAAAGCGCGCGCCGGGGCGGCCGTTTTGACTTCATCGGAATTTGACTTTGCTTTGAAGGGGTTAGAGATACCCGCCCCGGAAAAGGGCAGCTTTCCTGAGGTTGCCTCAGGATTTCCAAGGCAAGCGCTGAGTGTAAATGCCAATGTCGCAAATAATGCGCCCTGCTTGATGTGCCCTCGCAAAACCGCCCCCAAAATTCATTGCCAAACTGCGGATCAAAGCGGGGGATCTTTGCCCCCCTGCCCTGGCCGTAATCATTAAATAACTGTCACGCCGTCTTCGACCATCACACGGCCCTCATCATCACCAAGGGTAAAGATGTGATAGGTCTGGCCTTCGATAACCGTGGTGTTGCCAGTTGCCTGACCGCCCACAATCGAGACCGTATCATCAACACCGCCATGCACTGTCAGATCGTTGGAATGATCCGAAAGACCTTCAAGTTGAGCGGCCGTGATCGTCAAAGTGCTGTCCTCAGCAAAGCGCAGATCGACCGCTTCGATTTGGAAATTCGCAAGGCCCGGATTGCTCAGATCAACAACCGAAGTGGTCGCTTCATCCAGAACAAACATTGTGCCTGTGTTGTTGCCTGCGTGATCTTGGGCGGTGACCACAAGATGCGAGCCATCGGGAATGGTGTTGTTGAAATCAAACTCCATCTCGCCGCGGCTGTTTGGCCCGGTTGCATCAAAGGAGACGCTGGAGGCCACGCCATCGTGATTGACTTGCTGAATGTCATAGCTGGCGAAATCTTCGGCATTGGCCGTGCTGATCCCGCGCACCCCATCAAAGCCGCGCTCATAAGCGGTAATCACAGGCGCCTCGGCAATCGTATCAACCATGAAGGTTTCGGTGATCGAGCGCATGTTGCCCGCCGCATCAATCGCCGAAATCTGCGCCGCAGCCGTATATTCACCGCCCGGAATTTCCGCAGCGGTAAAATCGACTGTCCAATTGCCATTCGCATCAACATTGGCCGCATGGGTGATCCCATTGACCGTGATCGAGACTTGCGAACCGGCCTCAACCGTCCCGTTCAGAGTAAGCCCATCGGCACGCTCAGCTGCATTGAGGAAACCGTCGCCCTCGATCTGTCCTGTGAGGCCAAGGTTATTCACCAAAGTATCGACCCGCACCGAGCTGTTGATCGTATCAACGTTGCCCGCCGCATCCGTGGCCGTCACAACAATCGCTTGATTGCTCTCGCCCGCAGGAATATCGCCCGCGCCGAAATTCACCGACCAATTGCCATTCGCATCAACCGATGCTGGGCGCGATGTCGCCCCAAAACGAACCGAAACACTTGAACCCGGCTCAACCGTCCCATCCAAGCGAAGCCCGCCAGCGGCTTCAGACGCGTTGATGATATTGTCGCCCGCGATCGGATTGGTGATTTGCGTGAGGTTCATCACGGCCGTATCAACATGCACTGTATCACTGACCGAACGGGTATTGCCCGCGCTATCGGTAATCGTCGCGCTGATCGGCGCATCATATGTGCCTTGGGGAATTTCCGCCGCAGCAAAGAGGCTCGACCATTGGCCATTGGCATTGGCGACAACATTATGCGTTGTCCCGCCAAGCGCCACAGCAACCGTAAGACCCGGCGTCGCGGTCCCTGTCAGCAAAACACCATCGGCGCGCTCAACAGCGTTGATCGTATCATCGCCCTCAATCGCCGCCGCGCTCAGGGCAACATCGCCCGCAACCGTATCAATGCGCACGGTGGAATTGGCCGTTGTAACGTTGCCCGCAGGATCGGTCGCAACGGCCGTAACGGTCGCGTTATATTCGCCCGAGTTGATCTCATAAGCCGCGAAACTCGCGCTCCAGCTGCCATCTGCGGCAACAGTTGCGCTATGGGTCACCGCACCAAGCGAAACCTGAACGGTCGAGCCCGCCTGCGCTGTCCCGGTCAGAACAACACCATCAGAAGCCTCGGCTTGGTTGATGATATTATCGCCCTCAATCGGCGCGCCAATCGCAACGGCGCCATGGGTATCCACATGGATCGCGTGCGTCGTTGAAGCAGAGTTGCCCGCCCAATCCGTCGTTGTCGCAGTGATCGTTGTGTCATACTCGCCCGCCGGCAAATCGCCCGGCGCAAATGTCACACTCCAAGCGCCATCCGCCCCGACCGTAACCGTGCGGCTCGCGCCCTCAATATCAATCTTAACAGTCGATCCTGGCTCGGAATGGCCGTTGATGATCACGCCGCCAGAAGCCTCAGCCGCATTCACAACATCATCCCCGGCAACCGTATTCACCGAGATCGGGCCCGCAACCGTATCGACAACAATCGTATCGGTGAAGGTCTGCGCGTTGCCGTGAATATCAGTGGTGATAAAGGTCACAGCCGCTTCATATTCGCCCGCGGCCAATTCGCCCGGCGCAAAAGAGAAAGACCAAGCGCCTGTCGAGCTGACAGTCGTGCTGCGCTCAAGCCCGCCCACTTGGATCATCACCGTCGCGCCCGCTTCGCCCGTCCCGGCAATATCAACACCATCGGCATAATCCACACCATTCACCACGTGACTGGTGGATTTCAGGCCGGATTGAACGCTCAAATCTGGGGGTGTCGTATCAATAAGAACCGAAGGGCCCGTCAAACCAATCACATCGCCATCAGGCTCGGTGATCGAGACAGAAACATCATATCCACCATCCTCAGGCAAAACGCCCGGCAGGAATGTGGTTTCCCAAGTGCCATCGCCACCCGCCACAACATCTTGTGTCGTGCCGCCCAGCGTTACAGCAACGCTCGACCCTGGCTCAGCTGTACCCGTAACAACAACAGACTCCGCAGGATCGCCATGCTCATCCCCAACAACAACAACATCGCCGCCATTAACAGTTGGCTCAACAGGCACAGGCTGATTGCCACCTCCGCCACCGCCGCCACCGCCGCCGCTAGCAATAAGCCCCGCACCAGCAAGCCCCGCAGCTCCAGGCCAAAGCCCCGCCATCAAAGGCGCAGCAATCGGCGCAACTACCGGCTCAATACGATCCAGATCAAAGAAGACCAGATCATCATTGGGGCCCCATTTCTCAAGGCCCGCGCTCTCATATACATAGCTCGCCGCAACCTCGCCCTCGCCGACATCCGCCAGCTCAACACGGTTCAAGCTCCCGTTTTCACTCAGGAAAAGCGCCTTTTCAGGGCCAGTGTAAAACCCTTCAAGCACGATCGTAGAGCCATCTGCCAGCAAGAGCTGTAGATTGCCGCCAGTGCGGGTGTAAGAGACCACCTGCGCCGTGCTGAGATTGAGAGAAACTTCCCGACTTCCAGCCGTTGACAATACGCCGCCAAGCTCGCCTGCAAGTGTTCCGGTTTGAGTAAGACCTGCGCTATCGCGCACTACATAATCCATATCAACCATATTTATACCGCTTTACCTCGATGATGCCGCAACTTGTGTGCCGCTTATTTTGATTTGCCAATAGCCATACAGGAATCGTGATTCTGACGCTAGGGTAAAGTTTCCACTTTCCGCAAAATGCTGTGAAATCAACCCAAATGTTGTGTTTTTGTGCAAAATAGGCCCCAATTGGCCGGCCTCTATGGGCCAACACAAGGGGTTGATGCCAAGCGGCTCACATCATTAGATCATTTCTCGCAGCGGCCCGCGGCTTTTCGCCAATGGCAAAGCACAAACCCGCCAAGACGCCCCCAAATGGCCCCTCTAGCGCGCAATTGAAGGCGCTGAGACTCGCAGCTTACATATTCAAGGCAGAGCTTTGGCGACTGATCCGCTGCAACGGTTTGGCCTCTGTCTTTGCCTGGCCTGCCTGCAAAGGACTGGCTAAGCCCAAATGACCACCTACTGAAGGGATTGACCTGCTGAAAGTGGGCGGCCCTGCCGAAAAGGGCTGACCAACCGCAAAGGGACTGGCCCGCCAAATCGCCCCTAAGGCCGCGCCAAAAGAACCTTCACCATCGCAAACAGGCTCAAAAGCGCAAAACATGCCACCAATGCGCTGAGGATCGGGTTGGGGGCAGCGGCCCGCCCGGAAGTGCGCGGCGGCACGATGATCTGAAAGCTGCTGCGCCCCAATGCCGCCGCTTCGCTGGCTTGCACCAAAGCGGCAAGGCTCGTGCTCAGCGTTTCCTCAGCAATACGCACTTGAAGCGCGGCCAGCTCATTCTCAACCAGCAAGGCATTCAATGATGGCGCGCCGCCCTGCGCCTCAACCAACAAACGCCGCTCCTGCTCGATCCGCTGGCGCAACAACCCTTCGCGCTCTTTCAATCGCTGGGTGGCATATGTCTCTGCTTGGCCGCCAACTTCGGCCTGCTGGATCATGCTGACCAGCGCCAAAGCCTCGCTCTCCATCTGCTGAATATTGGCATAAACGCCCTCAATTCGCGCCTGCGGGCTCACTTCTCCGCTGGCAATCTGGCGCGCAACAAGCGCCCGCTGCGCCTGCGATAGGCCAGCACGCGCCTCAACCACCGAAGCGCGCGCCTGCGCCATACGCTGCTCAAACAAAGCATCCGAAAGATCATTGATCTGCGCGGCTGTGCGCGCAAGCACCGCCTCCGAGATCGAAATCGCCTGATCCGGAGCCGGCGCCCGCACATAAAGCGTCATCAGCCCGGTCTGCATATTGATCGAACTGTCAACAAAACGCGAAAACTGATCCCGCTTGGAAATCCGCAAAATGGGAAAATCGCGCAGGCGGCGCAGCGGATCCATTTCACGCGAACTCAAACGGCTGATCAGCCCCATTGCCCCCTCAAGCTCATCCATAAGTGCCTGAGATTGCACATATTCATGTGCCATAAAGGCTTCGTTCATCTGGCTTGGCGCGGCCAAAGACCCAAGCAACCCGCCAAGATCGGCCTCGCCGCCCCCGCCCGGTTTGGCAATCACAACAACCGCGCGCGCCTCATATAGCGGCACCGCGATCAGCGATTGATAAGCCAAGACCAAAAGCACAGGCGCCAAAACAAACCCAGCCAACTGGCGCAAAAGCCGCGCCTTTCGCACCTTTGCGCGCTGCAAAAATGCGCTTTGCGCCGCGCCAATCACCTGCTGATCCGGAACAAGCCTCTGCGCCTCTGCCGCGCGGTTCTCAGCTGCGGCCTGTTGCGCGCGCGCCTGTTCTTCTTGGGCAATTTTTGCGCGCTCCTCACGCCAAGCCTGCGCCCGCAAATCCCCCTCAGGCGCGATCACATTGGAGGGCGCGCGCGCACTATCATCTGCGAATTTTGCAACGGATTCAGAAGGTTTCAAGCGCGGCCTCCTTGCTTTGATCTGCGCCGCTCAAACGCCCAAGACGCAGAATTTCAACCGCCAAACCCACATCACTTACGGAAAATAATTTACTGGAAACAAAGACAAAAAAGCGATTGCACCAATGCTGTATCTGCCGCGGATTATGCGACACGAGGATCAGCCCCGCGCCCTGAAGCCGCGCCGAAATGCGCGCTTCAACCGCGTCACTTTGCGGCCCGGCTAGCGCGCCAATCATCTCATCCGCGATATAGATGTCGCAGCGCGGAGCAAGCGAACACGCCAAGCCGATCTGCGCCCGTTGCGGCGGCGCAAAGGCGCCAAATTTCTGCGAAAGCGCGCCCCCAAGGCCCGGCCACCCCGCGACAAAGGCAAGCATCTCCTGCGGCGCTGCGCCTGATAGCTGCGCGATCATCGCAACATTCTGCGCCACACTCAATTCAGGCGCAAAAGCATCAGTATTTCCAAGCGGCCAGGAGGTTTTGCAACGGTGATCAATCGCCCCGCTGTCAGGCCGCTCAACCCCGCAAAGCAACCGCGCCAAAATCGACTTTTCCACACCCGTTTGCGCCAATATCCCGACGCGTTCACCAGCGCCAAACACAGCATCGACATGATCCAAAACCATGCCCGGCGCGCCCTGCAATCGGCGCGATTTGCAAACATCCGACAGAACAATCATAGCGCCGCCTGCAAATCGCCGCGCCGCACCATCCAGCGCTCAAACGCCCAACTGCACAGGAAAAATCCGGCCGAAATCGCAAGAGGATACCAAGCCTGCGCAATCTGCGAATGATAGCCCAGAAAATACCCGCTGCGCATGATCTCAACCGCATGAAAAAGCGGGCTAAACCACAGCCAGTCCTGCGCAGACGCCGGCATTTCAACCGCCGCATAAAAGACCCCGGACGCCCAAAACATCGGCCGCAAAACAATCGGAACGGCGCGCGCAAAACTATCGCTCCACAGGCCCAGAACCGCGGTAAATCGCCCAAAGCTCGCGCCCAACAGCCAGGCCAAAACGAGCCCCAAAACCACCCTTTCTATATGTGGCGGCGCGCGCAGATCCAGAACCAGCGTCAGCCCCGCAAAAATGATCCCCGTAAGAACGATAAAATTCAACAGCTCCAACAAAGCCGACGCCATCATCAGATCGCCAAACTCGATCGGCCGGATCACCAAGAGCCGCCGCCCTGCTTTTAGAGAACGCGCCATCGAGGCAATCGTTTGACGAAACAGAATATAAGGCAAAATACCCGTAGCAACGAAGAGCGCGGGCGCCCCAGCAACAGGCGGCACGCGCTGCAAAACCGCAAAAGCCGCAACAACAAAAGCGATCCAAAACAACGGGGTAAGATAGGCCCAAAGATAGCCCAAAGCGCCGCCCGCATAGCGCGTCTGCCGCTCACGGCGCATCAAGGCCGCCAAGCGCCCCGCATAGGCCGCCAAATGATCCGTGGGATAAACAGCCGCGCTCATAACAAGCCCGCCGCCGCAGATCGGCCCGCGCCGCGCGCCCTTTGATGCAATGCGCCTTTTGCCACCTTGCCCGCCTCTTTCCATAGCCCGAACAGGCGATCATCGCCTCTCAGAACGGGGCCGTTTTAGCGCGTTATTGGTTAATGTTCGGTTTCTGGCATCGGCTGAGCACTGTGAGCTATGCCCATCAGAATGGATCGGCGGCGCAGTGATTGGGGTTTTGCAAAACGGCGCTCTGATTGGTGAGGTCACGGGCGGCTCGGCTCCTAAACCGCGCGCGCCGATCCGACAAAGGCGCAAAAGCGGCTCTCTTTTGGGGGGCCGTTTATGCGAATCCAGTTTTGTCTTGGCCCGCTTTTGAAGCGCATTGCCGATCGCCTTTGCCGCGCGTCCAGCAAGATGCTTAAAATTACACCGACACGGCCCAATCAGATTAAACAAATTAAAATCAATAGATTACGCGGCGATCTTAAACGGAAAATCTTTTCAAAATGGCGTCGATTAATCCCGAGTTAAAAAGTCGGAATTGACGTATCCGATCTTTTCAGTCAGATATATGCCAAGATCAACACCACAGGCCAAAAATGGAGTGGACAATGCACAGCCTTGAGACACAATCCAACCAAGCCGCGCCAAACACACCCGCCGAGCCCCCGGTTCTTTCTGCCCGCGAGCTGACAAGCGGCGGCCAAACGGCGCGCATCGTTCTGGACGATCAAACCTACACTTTGCGCATCACCCGCGCCGATAAATTGATCCTGACAAAATGAGCGATCACGCGCCCCTACGCCGCCCCCGTGCGCCCGATATGCACAGCCAAAACCAACAGCGCGGCGGCGCGCCCGTTGGCATGGTCGATGATCTTGGCCCGCTGGAAAGCGCGGCGGTTTTGTTTCTGCGGCTCTGGTCGGATGGGGCCGAGGGGCGCGAGAAAGTCTTGATCGGGTTTGAGGCGGCTTTGGGCGAAAAAGCCGGCGCGCGCGCCACGGCCGATTTCGCGCAGCTCTATGATCTTTGCCTGCATTACGGGCGCCGCGCGCTTGTGCGCCACGATGTGGCTTGCCGCTGCCTTGGCGCGGATGAAAGCTGCTTTGGCACATTTCTCGCCGCCGCCGTTGAAGCTCCAAGCGAGGATGCCGCCCTGATCGCAACCCTGATCGTGCGCCCCGATATGGCGCTGCCGCTCGCAGGGCTTGCCCAAAACGTTGGCCTTTCTTTATTGCGCGTCGGCAAGGCCAGCGCCCCGCCCCTGCGCACCGGCCCACACCCCCAAAACACCCCTACATCGACAAGACTTCACTGAAAGGAAATCTGATGATCTCGACCCGCTTTGCCAGCACGGCCATTGCGCTTTGCCTTTGTGCCACGCCAGCTTTGGCGAGCGACCGCGCCGGCGTTCTGAAAACCTACGCCGATATCGCCAGCGCCACCTATACCGACAGCCTGACCACAGCCCAACAGCTGCGCAGCGCTGTCCTTGAGCTGATCAAAACGCCAACAGAAGAAAGCCTCTTTGCGGCCCGCCAGGCCTGGATCGCGGCGCGCGCGCCTTACCAGCAAAGCGAGGTTTTCCGCTTTGGCAATACCATCGTTGATGATTGGGAGGGCAAGGTAAACGCCTGGCCGCTGGACGAAGGTTTGATTGATTATGTGGATGCTTCCTATGGCGGCGCGACAGATGAAAATCAGCTCGCCGCACTCAATGTTGTGGCCAATCCAAGCTTCTCGCTTTCAGGCCAGGTGATTGATGGCTCTGCGATCACACCGTCCTTCTTGGGCGAGGTTCTGCACGAAGCAGATGGTGTTGAAAGCAATGTGGCGACGGGCTATCACGCGATTGAATTTCTTCTTTGGGGGCAAGATCTTAACGGCCATGCCCCCGGCGCCGGCGCGCGCCCTGCCAGCGATTTTGCCGCCTCTGAGGCCTGCACCAACGGCAATTGCGATCGCCGCGCAGCGTATCTTGTTGCTGCCACCGATCTGTTGATTTCTGATCTGGAATATATGGTCGCTGCATGGGCGCAAGAGGGGGCCGCGCGCGCCGAAGTTACCGCCGATGAAGGCGCAGGCCTTATCGCCATGCTCACCGGGATGGGCAGCCTCTCTTATGGCGAACAAGCCGGCGAGCGGATGCGCCTTGGCCTGATGCTGAACGACCCCGAGGAAGAGCATGATTGCTTCTCCGACAACACCCATAACAGCCATTACTACGATGGTTTGGGCATTCAAAATGTCTATCTTGGCAAATACACCCGCGTTGATGGCAGCCTTGTGCAAGGCCCATCCCTTGCGGATCTCGTCAGCGAAGCCAGCCCGGCCCTCGATGCAGAAATGCAGGGCAAACTGGCCCATACGATGCAAGCGCTTGGCGCGATCAAAGCTGCGGCAGAGGGCGGTTTTACCTATGATCAGATGCTTGAGCGAGGCAATGCGCAGGGCGAAGCGCTTGTCATGGGCGGGGTGAATGCGCTGATTGATCAGACCCGCACAATTGAGCGTATCCTGCCTGCGCTTGCACTTGATGAGATCGCATTTGAAGGCTCCGACAGCCTTGATAACCCGGATGCTGTTTTCGAGTAATCAGGATGAAAAACGGCCAAGCCCGGGGCGCCTTGCCTTGGGCTTGCGCCAAGTCCAAACCCGTTTTATGCCAGTGGCCAACCGCCGAAAATCGCTGCCAAGGATCCCCAATCGTGATAGGCCCATCCTTTCTTTCGCGCCTAAGCGCCGCACTGGCCCTTGCCGCCCTCCTTTCGCCAACACTGGCGCGTGCCGATCTGATCCTGGATGATCCGCATCTCAACGTGATCCCGCGCAGCCCCTCTGAGGCCGCGCGCATCAAAGCGATCACTGCCCCAACATCCGATTTCACCGCGCCCGAACCGTTTGAAGCCCGCCCCGCTGGCGCTGCCACAACGCGCGCGCGCACCAATGCGGATGCCTTTTCGCAAGCCTCCGACAACATCAGCTTTGAGCGCGAACTTGATTTCAAAGTCGGCAATGGGCTGTTTCGCAAGCTGTGGGTCTCTGCCCCCGCCTCGACCATCGCCTCCGATGGGCTTGGCCCGCTTTACAACGCGCGCGGCTGTCAGAATTGTCACCTCAAAGATGGGCGCGGCCATACCCCGCAAAGCCCAGAGGACAATGCCATTTCGATGTTCCTGCGCATCTCGATCCCTGCGCCGCAAGGCCTGTTTGATGCCCAAACCGCACAGATCCAAGACTATATCGCCACCCTCCCCGATCCCACCTATGGCGGCCAGCTTCAGGAATTCGCTTCCCATGGGCTTGCGGCCGAATACCGCCTCGGGATCACCTATTCCCCGGTTGAAATCGCGCTGAATGGCGGCGAGGTGATCACCCTGCGCGCGCCCCAGTATCAAGCGCGCGATCTTGGCTTTGGCCCGCTGCACCCCCAAGCCATGCTCAGCCCACGGATCACCCCGCAGATGATCGGGCTTGGCCTGCTGGAGGCGATCCCCGCAGGCGATATTCTGGCCGGTGCGGATCCACAAGATGCCGATGGCGATGGTATCTCTGGGCGCGCCAATATCGTCCCTTCGGTTGAATTTGGCCGCCCCATGCTGGGCCGCTTTGGGCTAAAGGCTGGCGCGCCCTCTATCAAAGAGCAAACCGCCGCCGCCTTCGCCGGAGACATCGGGATTTCTTCGCCGCTCGCGCCTGCACCTTGGGGCGATTGCACCCCGGCACAATCCGCCTGCCGCCGCGCCCCCCACGGCGAAGACAGCGCCCAGGATGGCTTTGAGATCAGCGGCGAAGGCCTTGATCTTGTTACCTTTTACAGCCGCAACCTGGCTGTGCCTGCTCGGCGCGATATAGAGGATCCGCAAGTGCTGCGCGGCAAAGAAATCTTCTATCAAAGCGGCTGCATCGCTTGCCACACACCAAAATTTGTAACGCACCGTCTGGACGATCAGCCCGAGCAAAGCTTTCAGCTCATTTGGCCCTATTCGGATATGTTGCTGCACGATATGGGCGATGGTTTGGCCGACAATCGCCCCGAGGCGCGCGCAACCGGCAACGAGTGGCGCACCGCCCCGCTTTGGGGCATTGGCCTAACCGAACAGGTCTCAGGCCACAGCAATTTCCTGCATGACGGGCGCGCGCGCACCCTGCTTGAAGCGGTGCTCTGGCATGGCGGCGAAGCGCAAACGGCGCGCGATGCGATTGTCGCAAGCCCGCCTGCCGATCGCGCCGCCCTTATCCGCTTTTTGGAAAGCCTGTGATGCCCTTACGCAATGCCAAAACCGCTCTCTTTGCGCTCTCGATTATGGGGGCCTTTGCCCTTGCCCCATCAGCGAAAGCCGATGTTAAAGAGCTGCTTGAAGAAGCGCTCTTGCCAAGCTTTGCCGCCTTTGCCGAGGCCTCAGAGGCGCTCAATCTCGCCGCTCAAAAGGATTGCACCGCCGCTGCGCTTCAGGCCCCGTTCCAAGCGGCTTATGATGCTTGGATACCCGTGGCCAGCCTGCGCATCGGCCCTTCAGAGATCGGCGCGCTCTCGATCAGTTTTTGGCCAGATACCCGCGGCGCGATCCCCAAAACGCTGGCCAAATTGATCGCCAGTGAAGACCCAATCGTTTCGGATCCTGCGGCCTATGCGCATGTTTCCATCGCGGCGCGCGGCTTAACGGCGCTTGAATTCATGCTTTATGATCAAAGCTTTAATACCTATCCGCCCGAAAGCTATGCCTGTACATTGACCCGCAGCATCGCGCGCGATCTCGCCCTTCAGGCCAAAGATTTGCACCGGGGCTGGCACAGCGAATTCGCCCAAGTCCTGCTTGGCGCAGGCGCGGCGGGCAATGCAACCTATCTGGACAAATCCGAAGCACAGCGCGCGCTTTTCACCCAGATTCTCGCAAGCCTCGAGTTCAGCACAGATGCCCGCCTTGCCCGCCCCATGGGCAGCTTTGAGCGCCCCCGCCCCAAACGGGCCGAAAACTGGCGCGCCGGGCGCTCTGTGCGTAATATCGCCCTCGCGCTCAAAGCTGCGCAGGCCCAATCAAGCACCCTTGCCCTCGGCCAGCTGCCGCCCGAATTGCCGCTTTCAACCGCCGCTTTTGAAATCGCTGAGCAAGCGCTTGCCAAAATCCAAGACCCCGCGTTTCAGGATTTGGACATGCCCGATGCCCGCTTTCGCGCCGAAGTGCTGCAACAAACCCTGCGCGCGGCCCAAGTGGCGCTTGCCAATGAGATCGGCGTGGGGCTTGGGATCGCGGCCGGGTTTAACGCGCTGGATGGGGATTGATATGGTTTCAAATCGGCGCAGCTTTCTGGCGCGTTTGCTGGCGGCCTCTGCGGCCAGTGCCGCGCCGCGCATCGGCTGGGCCGCAGCCGGAAACCCCGCCTATCTTGCAGCGGCGCGCCGCCCTTCTGGGGCGTTTGAATTGCATGGGTTGGATCAAAACGGCGCGCAGCGCTTTGCCATCCCCCTGCCTGCGCGCGGCCATGCAGGCGCCGGCCATCCAAGCAAACCGATTGCCGTAGCCTTTGCCCGCCGCCCAGGCCTATTTGCGCTGGTGATCGATTGCGCTGCGGGGCAAATCCGCCAAATGCTCACCCCGCCAAAGGGGCTGCATTTCAATGGCCACGGCTGCTTTGCCAAGGGCGGCGCGCTGCTGATAACGGCCGAACAAGATGCCGCGACAAGCGCAGGGCGGATCGGCTTTTGGGATGCCACGCAGGGCTATCGCCGCCTTGGAGAGGCCTCAACCCACGGGATCGGCCCGCATGATCTGCGCTTGATGCCCGATGGCGAGACGCTGATCCTGGCCAATGGCGGCATCGCGACAGACCCAAAAGATCGCCGCAAACTCAACCTTGAAAGCATGGCGCCAAGCCTTGCCTATATTGATCTGGGCGGGGTGCTGCGCGAAGAGTTGCGCCTTGAGCCAAAGCTGCACCAAGCGTCGATCCGCCATTTGGCCCTGCGCGATGACGGGCTGGTTGGTTTTGCAATGCAATGGCAAGGCGCCCCGGATCAAGACGTTCCGCTGCTTGGATTTCATCGCCGGGGCGGGCCCGCGATCCTGGCCCAAACACCCCTTGCCGAGCTGCGCGCGATGCAGGGTTATGCAGGCTCCATCGCTTACGGCGCAAGCGGGGAAGAGATCGCAATCACCTCGCCGCGCGGCGGGCGGGTGCTGCGGTATAGCGCGAAAGACGGCGCGATCGGGGGCTTTCTGGATGGGCTGTCGCGCGCAGATGTTTGCGGGCTTGCCACCCATGAAACCGGGCTATTGGCCAGCGATGGATTGGGCGGTTTGATCGCCATTGAAGCGGGCAAAGCGCGCGCCTTATCGCGCAGCCCGCTGGCTTGGGACAATCATATCGTCTCGCTCTGAAACGCGCCAATTGCCCAAGGATAAAGCGCCTGCGACCAGCCCGGCCAAGTGGCCAAACCCTGCGACCAGCCCGGCCAAACGCACAAGCCTCCCGCTGGCCAATGCCGCCCCAAACGCCGCCCTATGCCGCGCCAACAATGCTGCGAAAATGCGCGTCCATCCGTTCAACATTTGGCGCAAACCCGGTGAAATGCTGAAACCCAAGCACCGCTTGGCCAACATTCATATGCCCGCCATCAATAACAGCGCAGCCCCGCTCCGCCGCCGCGCGCAACAGCTCGGTTTGCAGCGGCACATAGACAACATCCGCAACCCACATCTGCGCCCGCAACCAATCCGCCGGGATTGGCATTCCAGGCGCTTTGAGCATGCCAACCGGGGTTGCATGAATGAACCCTGTAGCACGCGAAATCCTGGCCTCCAGATCTTGGCAAACGCTTGCGCGCCCGGCCCCAAACCGCGCCTCTAGCGCCTGCGCCAGCTGAGCCGCGCGGCCCAAATCGCGATCAAAAACCGATAGGCTCTGCGCGCCCATCCCAAGCACCGCATGTGCAACAGCCGCACCAGCGCCGCCACAGCCCATCAAGACAACATCCCGCAGATCGCCCCCCGGCAATGCGCGCTGAAACCCAGCCGCCCAGCCCGGACCATCCGAGTTATGCCCGCTCAATTTGCCATCGCGATTGGTCACAACATTGACCGCCCCCATGGCGCGCGCCTCGTCTGAAATCTCATCCAAAAGCGGCAGGATCGCCTGTTTGCACGGATAGGTGATATTGAGCCCGTCAAAGCCCATCAAACGCACCGCATCCATCAATCCCGGCAGCAAAGCAATCGCTTCTTCGGGCGCCAATCCGCTGCGATCCAGATCGATCAGCTGATAGTGAAGGCGCATCGCGTGATGTGCGGCCTCGCCCTCAAGCACTTGAGGAGAAAGGGATTTCAGGATGCCCGAACCGATCAACCCGATCAGCTTTCTCTCCTCGCCCGAAGGCCCCGCCCCGCCCTGTTCCTGCAGCAAACCCATCATCCGCCTATCCTCCATATCCAAGGAGCCGCGGAAGATAGAGAACGAAATCCGGCGAGAAGGTGATCACCGCGAGCGCGACAAACAGCGCCGTTATGAAAGGGAACAAATCGCGGATGATCGCGCCTATGGGCTGTTTGGTGATATTGGCAACGATAAAGAGAAGCAGCCCATAAGGCGGGGTGATCAGCCCAAGCATCGCATTCACAACAACAATCACCCCGAAATGCACCAGATCAATCCCAAGCGCTGAAGCTGTCGGGATAAAGATCGGCACAACGATCAACAGGATAACCCCAGCCTCTACGATACAGCCAAGCAGGATAAACATCACATTGATCGCGATCAGGAATTGCACCCGGTTGAGATCAAATTGCAGCAAGAATTCCGAAAGCGCTTGGGGAATATCCTCGCGGGTGATCACATAGTTAAAGGCAATCGCCCCAGCGACCAGAATACCCACAGATGCGGTCGAACGGCTTGAGGAAAGCAATGTCTCGTAAAAGGCGCGCAGTGAGACCGAGCGGTACAAAACCACCGAGATAAACAGCGCATAAAACGCCGCGATCGCCGCCGCCTCTGTTGGCGTTACGATGCCGCCATAGATGCCATAAAGCAAGATCACCGGAAGCATCAGCGCCGGGAAGGCCTTGACCGTAATACCGGGGATTTCACCCATAGGGATCGCATCATCAATGGGGAATTTGCGCCGATGGGCAATGATCCCATTCATCACCGCCAAAACAAGCGCCATCAAAAGCCCCGGCGCCATCCCCGCAGCAAAGAGATAGCCAACCGACTGATCCGAAACCAGCGCATAAAGCACCATCGGGATCGAGGGCGGAATAATCGGGCCAATGGTTGCAGTGGCAGCCGTAATGGCCGCGGCATAGCTGGCGGTATATTTGCCATCCTTGGTCATCATATTGATGATGATCCGCCCCATCCCAACCGCATCCGCAACGGCCGAACCAGACATGCCCGAGAAGATCAGCGAGGAGACCACATTCACATGCCCAAGCCCGCCGCGAAAGCGCCCGACCATGGCTTGGCAAAAGGTCAAAAGCCGCTCGGCAAGCGAGCCAACATTCATGATGTCAGCCGCCAGAATAAACAGCGGGATCGCGAGCAAAGTATAACTGCCAAACAACCCCTGAAGAACGGTCTCGCCCGCAATCGAGACATCAAACCCCGACAGCGCGAGATAAACAGAGGTCGCGGCGATCATCGTTAGCCCAACAGAAGCCCCCATCAGCGCAAGCAATAGGATCAAGACAATGGCAACAGTGAAGGGTTCAAACATTGTCATGCTCCTCGGCGACCTGCCCTGAATAGAGATGCGCAGAGCCGCGCAGCGCGTGATAAACCGAGATCAAAGAGCGGATCGAAACCGAACAGACAAAGGCCAGATAGATCGAGAAAATGAAATTGAACGGGATGCGGATAAAGGCCGTGCGTTCAAGCGCCATGAAGCTCACATAGTCATACATCGCGGGCAGCGTGTAGGCGAATACCCCGGCGATAATCAGCCCCGAGATCACATCGCAAATCCTCTGCCCAAGGGGCGGCAGCGCGCCATAGAGGATATCCAAACGGATCACATCGGCCTCGCGAACGACAAAAGCATAGCCAAAGAGAATGCCCCAAAGCCAAGCGATCGTGACCCATTCAACTGTCCAGCCAAGGGGCAGGTTCAGCACATAGCGAAACACCACCTGCACCAAAAAGGAGACAAACATCGAGCCAAGCAAAAGCGCCAGAACGTTTTCTGCGCGCATCCCGAGCCAGCTTAATATCCTGGAAAAAATTGCCACCAAGCAGCCTCCCCTAAGGCTAAGTCACCCCCGCAATTGCACGAGATTTCCAGATTTGAACGAGACGCTGCAAAATCCAGAGACATTGAAAATAAAAGAGCCACGCGTCTGGTGAGCGGCGCGGCGATAGGGATCCGGGCAGCATCGCGCGCCGCCCGGATCTCTGAGCTTATCCGATCAAGGCTTACAGCCCGTTGATCACATCCAAAAGGCCTTCGGGCCAGTCGGCCGAATATTTCGATGCGCCATAGACACCCAAAACATGGGTGCGGAAGGCTTCTTTGTTGGGCTCATAAACCTTGAGGCCTTCATCAACAAAGAAAGTCACCAGCTCCGTTTCCAGCTTGATCGTGGTGGCATCCATCGCGGCTTGGAAATTCATCGCGCATTCTTTGACCTTGGCTTGCTGATCGCTGTCCAAGCTCGACCATTTCTTTTCAGACATCGAGAATTGGTTGGCCGCGATCAGGTGACCGGTCAGAATGATCTGATCCGTAACCTCATAGAATTTCATGGATTTATCGGCCGGAAGCGGATTGTCCTGGCCATCAATCGCGCCGGTTTGCAGCGCTGTGTATACTTCGGTAAAGGCCATCGGCGTTGGGTTTGCACCAAGCGCTTCGCCAACAAATTGCCAGCCTTCACCACCGGGCATGCGCAGTTTCACACCGGCCAAATCCGCAGGCGTCTGGATGTCCTTGTCGCCCTTAATGTTTACATGGCGCGTCCCGATATAGGGGTTGGCAAGTACTTTGACGCCGGTTTTGGCGGTGATTTCATCCCAGATACCATTGAGCGCATCGCCATCCATCACCGCGCGCATGTGATCGTAATCGCGGTAAAGGTAAGCTGTGCCAAGGATGGTCGTTGCGGGAACCTGATTGTAGAAATCAAAGATCGCAAGGCTCGCCATATCAAGATTGCCGCGCTGCATTGCTGTCAGCTCAGTGCCCTGCTTGAAAAGCGTTGCGCCGTGGTAGGCTTTGAATTCAAAACCCTCGCCCAAGCAATCGCCGAATTCTGTGTTCAACAGCTGCGAGCGGATATCCCCCTCGGGCACTGTATCAGAATAAATGATCTGAACCGGATCCGCAGCAAAGGCGGCGGTTGTCGATAGAGCAATCGCGCCAGCGGCGAAAATTGCACCAAAAGAAGTGGTTGTGCGTGTCATAATTTTTGCTTCCTCCCAGAAGTCTCATTGGGTCATTGCACCCAGAATAGCGGGTCGTTGCACCCAGAATAGCGCCAAAGCGCGCCCTTGTGCGGATCAACTGCAAACCTTTTTGTACGAAACGGTTAATTGTGTCAAGTCTTGAACCATACGGTTAATGTGATAGCTTGAAGCCCAAAGAGAAAAGGCGCGAAAATGGGCGAAGTCTGGTCAAAAAATCCTGATGCGGTGCGGGCAGATATTCTGCGCGTGGCCAGCCAAGAATTTGCCCAAAACGGCTTTGAAGGCGGGCGGATCGCACAGATTTCCGCCAAGACAAAAACCTCTAAGCGCATGATATATTACTACTTTGGCGATAAACGCGGGCTATACAGCGCAGTGCTTGAAAACGCCTTCCTCACTGTGCGCAAAGGCGAACAGGCGCTGCGTCTGGATGATCTTGCCCCCAAAGCCGCCCTGCGCCGCTTGGTCGAATTTACCTTTGATCATCACCGCGCAAATCCCGATTTCATCCGCCTCGTGATGATCGAAAATATTCACCACGCGGGCGTTTTGGCCGAAGTTCCAACCATCAAAAGCCTGAGTCGCGCCGCCCTTGCCACCATCAGCACGCTCTATAAACGCGGCTGCGACAGCGGCGATTTCAAGCCCGGCTTTAGCCCAACCGAGCTGCATTGGCTGATCTCCTCGCAACCCTTCTTCAATGTTTCAAACCGCGAAACCTTTGCGCGCGCGGTCAGCGATGCGCCCTTTCGCGCCCCCGATCAAATGCGCCTGCGCCGCTATATCGCCGATATGATCCTTGGCCTGGTCTGCACCCAACCCCAAGACACTCCAACACCCGCGCACCCAGATTTTCCCCATCCCTCAAAGGAGCCGACCCCAATGATAGATCCACAAATCCCCGCCTTTCTGGAAGAATGGGATCGCCAATGGGCCGCCCTGCCCGCTGGCGCCACAGCCCAAATGCGCGACCAGTTCTTTGAAACAATCGCCGCCAATATGCGCCTTGAAACGCCCCAAGGTGTTGATTGCGAAACCGTTCATAAGATCCCCTCAAAACATGGGGCCGATGGCCATGTCCGGGTGCGCCTGTTTCGCGCCAATGGGCCAGAGGCAGGCGCGGTTCAGCCCTGTTTGATCTATATGCACGGCGGCGCCTGGATGCAGGGCAGCCCGGAAACCCATTGGGATATCACCGCGCGGATCGCGGCTTGGAATCGCCAAACGGTGATCAGCGTCGATTACGCCAAAGCGCCAGACCACCCTTTCCCGCAAGGGGTTGAGCAAAGCGGCGAGGTTCTGCTTTGGGCGCATGAAAACGCCGCCGATCTTGGCATTGATCCGGCCCGCATCTCTGTTGGCGGCGATAGCGCGGGCGGCAATATCGCGGCGGCGCTTACGCTGATGTTTCGCGGCACCCCCCAAGCCCCCGCGGCCCAGTTGCTGATTTACCCGGCTTGCGATTTTGATCACTCCAAACCCTCTTATCGCGAAAATGCTGAGGGGCCTTTGCTCAAGGTTGCGGGGATGGATGCGGTCAATGCGATGTACTGCCCCGACCCGGCGGATTTGCAAAACCCGCTCGCCGCCCCGCTGCTTGCCGCCGATCACAGCGGCCTGCCACCGGCGATGATTGCCGTTGCCCAAAATGATCCCCTGCGTGATAGCGGCGCCGCCTATGCGCAGGCCCTGCGCGCGGCCGGGGTTGAGGTTACTTATGATGAAGGGATTGGCTTAATCCACGGCTATTTGCGGGCAATGGGCCACTGCGAGGCAAGCATGCAAGCCCTTGAAAACATGTGCAAATGGCTGCGCACACAGGATGCAAAAGCATGAGCCTGCCGCGCCCAACCCCTCCCGCGCTCGCCCTCGCCTTTACCATCCGCGCCGAGATCGCCGCCCCCATTGGCAGCGGGCCAAGCCTTGGCGGAACCCGCCTGCACATCGCGATAACCGGGGGCGAAATCACCGGCCCACGCTTGCAAGGGCGCGTGCTTCCCGGCGGATCAGACTGGCCGCTTCTGCGCGCAGATGGCGCAACCCAGGTCGAGGCGCTTTACTCGATTGAGGCCAAAGACGGCACCCCGATCATCGTGCGCAACAACGGGCTGCGCACCAGCACGCCTGAAATCGCCGCCAAGATGCGCGCAGGCGAAATGCTTGATCCGTCGCAATATTACTTCCGCTCAAACCCGGTTTTTGATGCGCCCGATGGCCCCCATCAATGGCTGCGCGAAACGATCTTTGTCGCCTCGCTCGCGCCTGCGGGGCGGCAAATCATCATTGATGTTTACGCAGTCGAATAATGCGAAACGGCGCGCAGGTTAAACACTGCGCGCCTGTTCAACCAATGCGCCCATCTGCATCTGAACGGCCCTGTGGAAATCACGCACCGCAAAGCCATCACCAAACAAATGCCGCTGAAGATAATACCGAAACGCCCCATCAAGCGACAGATACACCGGCAGCGCCATCTCTAAGGGAAGCCCGATCTTTTTGATGAAACGGCGCACAAGCTCAATAAGCCCGTCTTCGATTTCGCAAACAACCTCTTGGAAGCTTTCCTCAAACAAGGCCTGTGTGCGAATATCATACCAAAGCCGATGGGTTTCGGCATTGTCGCGCACCGATCCGCTAAGCCCATCCGCGAAATCTTCGGCAATCGTATCAAGCCCCGCAGAGCCATCCAAAACACCGTCCATCTCTGCGATGAAATCCTGTTTATACTTGCGAACACAATAGCTTATCAGATCAACTTTATCTTCAAAGTAATAGTGAAGCATCCCGACAGAAACGCCGGAATGCTCCGCAATATCGCGCAGACTGGTGCGCGCATAGCCAAGCTGTTTGAGCGCATCAATGGCAAACTCGGCAAGCTCTTCCTTGCGCTTTGAACGCTTAGAGGATTGCTTGCGCGCCTTATCTTGCAGGCGCTCGATTTTTTCTAATTGCGCCAAAGCTCTCTCTCAACTCACAAATGTTAACCGCAGTTCCGTTGGGCCGCAGCCTATCCCAAAAGAGCATTAAGGAAAATGCGCGGCAATTTCAACACGCTGGGCTTGTGCTGAAACCCAGTAAGCAACCTGCCGATCTTATGCTGCTTTTTATTGGTCACAAACCACGGCGGCTTGGGCAAAAGGCTAAAGCTGCCCGAGAGATTGTTGCGCGGATATGGCCGCCAAGGCGCCTCAACAACGACCCGCTCAACCCGATCAAACATATAGGTGTTATGGGCAAATCCGATGCCGCTTTGCACATCATCCAATGTATGGCCCGGATAGGCGCCCCAAGGGCAAGCTGTCGTCAGAAAACCAAGACCCGTCCAGGCGTTAACCGCGATTGTGCCATAGCGAAGATCGGCGATGATCTCTTCAAACCGGGCCTTGCCGATCTTGCGAATGCTGCGTGGATGGATCAGGATATTTGCCCCCAAAGTGCCGTGCAGCTCATCATTGGCAAAGGCAACCGCGCGGCGCAAATAGGCCTCTGGATCGCTCTCTTCAATCTCATGCGTGCTGAGCGCAGGTGCAAAAACTTCGGTCTTGCGCAGCCATGCATCCGAGCCCTCTTTATACGGCACAACAACGCAAGCAGGCGCAGCGCCGCGATCCAATCGAATAACATTTTCCCCATTGTTATCAGCGTGCTGCGCAAATTCGGCCATGCGTCCCTCGGCCCCCGGATAATAGGCCAGCCGTGGATCAAGACCGCGCAACACCTGCGCCAGATTGCCAAGCAACTTGTCCTTGGATTTCCACGCGCCAGGCAGGATCAGCATCTGACAGGCAACGCAGTTAAAACCGGAATTATGCAGTTTTTGGGTCGCGATATGTTCGGCCTGAAATTGCAGATCCGCGTGGCTCCATGGGCCGGGCACAACGATGGTTGGGCAAACCGCGCCAAGCTCAGAGGTGATCGGCTTTGTCAGCTTGGGCGTGCCTGCGGCCTTGTTGCGCGCGCCCTCATCGCCGGGCCCCCAAACGATGATATCATGCGAAGTTTCCGCGCCGGTGATATGGATTTCATCGACCTCTGGATGATTGCAAAGATAGGCACCAACATCCGCCCCGCCCTTCACAATCCGCAAAGCGCCGCGATCAATCAAAGGCTTCAAAGCGGCCGCCAAATAATCTGTCAGGTAATCATTCACCGGGTTCATCTTGAGGATCACAACCTGATGCTCACCAAAAACCTTTTGGAACACATCCAAAGGCGCAATCGCCGCGATATTTCCCGCCCCTAAAACAAGCGCAACCTTGCCAAGGCGCGCGCTCGGCGCAATGTCGTAGGCTTGGGCAGTAGCCTCGGCCAGATTGGCTTTGGTCACGCCTTTTTCCATCCAGACCTCGGCCTTCACACCGGAAAACAACAGATGTTCCCAGATATTATGCGGCAGCACCCGAACGGCCAATTGCCCGCCCTTTGTCTCGCGTTTCTTCAGCGATTTGAGGAAGGTTTTGCCCTCCATTTGCGACAGCGTTTCCAGCAAGCCGTTGCAGGCCCCCATCACAGCATAGGGGCCCGAAATCCACTCTTCGCCTGCAAGTGGCGATCCTGCCGGGATCAGCTTTTTGCGCGCCGCCGTTTCGGCCCAGCCCTCAGAGACATCAAGCAAGCAGTCCTTGATCTCCATCAGGATCGCGATGCGCTCGGCTATGCTCGTTTGCGCCCAGGATTGTTTGGCCGCGCTCAGCGCATCAAGGGCGATATCCAGATCAGGAAATGCATCTGCTGAGGCTTGTTTTTTCAATTGTGCCATGTGCTTAGCCCTTTTCCATTAGATGATCGCCATACTGCTCGCGCAGCTTGTTTTTCAAGACTTTGCCCGTCGCGCCAAGCGGCAATTCATCGACAAACAAAACCGCATCCGGGATTTGCCATGAAGCAATCTTGCCATCATAAAACGCAAGAATATCGCTTTCGCTTGGATCACTTCCCGCCGCCTTAACCGCCAAAACAATCGGCCGCTCGTCCCACTTCTTATGCCGCGCAGCGATGGCGGCCGCATTGGCAATACCGGGATGCGCAATGGCGATGTTTTCAAGCTCAACGGTCGAAATCCACTCGCCGCCAGATTTGATAATATCCTTGGAACGATCGCGGATAATCATATAGCCATCGCCATCCAGCGTGGCGACATCGCCCGTGTCAAACCAGCCATCCGCAGTCAGCGCGCTGTCTTCCATGCCAAAGTAAGAATCGACAATCCAGTGGCCGCGAATTTGCAAATCGCCTTGGGTTTCGCCATCATTTGGCAGCAACGCACCCGCCTCATCCACAAGCCGCAACTCAACCCCAAATGGCGGGCGCCCCTGCCCCAACCGCAGATCCGCCTGCTCTTGATCGCTCAAGCGCATATGCTTCTCTAGCGGTTGGTTTAAGGTCCCCAGCGGACTCGTTTCTGTCATGCCCCAAGCGTGGATCAGCTCCACATCATATTTATCGCGAAACTCTATATACATTGAGGGCGGCAGCGCCGATCCGCCAACAATCGTGCGGCGCATCGAGGCCGCTTTGGAGCCAGTGCTTTCAAGCGCGGCAAGCAAGCCAAGCCAGATCGTTGGCACGCCAAGCGCGATGGACACCTGCTCGCCGTCGATCAGTTTGACCAAGCTTTCCCCGTCCAATCCCGGCCCCGGCAGCACCAGTTTAGAGCCCACAGCCGCCGTAACATAAGGCACGCCCCAAGCTGCTACATGGAACATCGGCACGACCGGAAGAACGGTATCTTTGGCCGAAAGCGCAAGCCCATCGGGCTGATTGCCCGCAAGCGAATGCAGAACCGTCGAGCGATGCGTATATTGAACGCCTTTTGGGTTGCCGGTCGTTCCCGAAGTATAACAAAGGCTTGCAGGCGCATTCTCATCCAAATCAGGCCATTGATAGCCCGCATCCCCGGTTTCAATCAGCTCGTCATAAAACAACAGCCCCTCAACCATTGCCGCCGACTCCTCATCCCTTGGCCCGAGCAAAACGATATGTTTGACCGTCGAAAGATGCGCCCCAAGCTTGGCCGCCACGCCCAGAAAGGTCTTGTCCAGAAACAAGATCTGATCTTGAGCGTGGTTGATGATGTAGATCAGCTGCTCGGGAAAGAGCCGCGGGTTGATCGTATGGGTAACCCGCCCGCTGCCCGCCGCGCCAAAATAGATCTCCAAATGGCGGCGGTTGTTCCAAGCAATCGTGCCACAACGCGCACCCGGATCAATGCCAAGCCGATCAAGCGCACTGGCCAATTTGCGCGCATTGGTGGCCACCTCGCCCCAGTTTGTGCGCGCGATCCCGCCCGTCGTTTCAACCGAAACGATTTCAGTGCCCGCGTGATAGGTTTGGGCATGGGTGATCAAGGAGCTGATCGTCAGTTGTTTGTGCATCATCGTGCCGAGCATTGGGTCGGTCTCCTTAAGCGTTTGCAGCGGGTGTTTGGATGCCACGGATCATATCGGCGGCGCGTTCTGCGATCATGATCGTTGGCGCATTGGTATTGCCGCCAATCAGCGTTGGCATCACGGACGCATCAATCACGCGCAACCCCTCAAGCCCGTGAACCCGCAGCTCAGGATCAACAACGGCCATCTCATCGACGCCCATTTTGCATGTCCCGACAGGGTGATAAATCGTGTCAGCACGCGCGCGGATATGGGCCTCCCACTCGGCATCGGTCATGTTGTCTTTGGTGCCCCAAAGCTCGCGCTTTTGGTATTTCTTCATCGCCGGCGCATTCATGATCTCGCGGGTCATCTTGGCGCCTTTGATCGTTGTCTCAAGGTCGCGCGGATCGGAAAGGAACTTGGGATCAATGCCCGGATCGGCCATCGGATCGCCACTGGTAAGGAAAACCTCGCCGCGGCTATAGGGGCGCACAGCGCAAACATGGCAGGAATAGCCATAGCCCGGATGCAGCTTTTTGCCGTGATTATCGACAACCGAAATCACGAAATGCAGCTGCACATCGGCCCGCTCAAGCGAAGGATCGGTCTTGAGGAAAGCCGCCCCTTCGGCAAAGGGAGTCGCAATCATGCCGGTGCCGTTTTTGCGCCATTTGAAGATGTTCTTGATCAGGTTCACAGTCCCGGTAAGACCGATCCCAAAGTTATCCGTATCATTGGTTTTATAGCCCAGAATGAAATCCAGATGGTCCTGTAGGTTTTGCCCAACGCCGGGCAATTCATGCACCATTTCAATACCATGCTGGCGAATATCATCGGGGCGCCCAACCCCGGAAAGCTGCAAAAGCTGGGGCGAATTAAATGTCCCGCCGCAAAGCAGAACCTCGCGCGCGGCCTTCACCTCATGGTTCTTTTTGCCAACCCGGTAAGCAATCCCAACGGCCCGCTTGCCCTCAAACAGGATCTTCGTGGCGCGCGCCTTGGTGATCACAGTCAGGTTCGGGCGATCCATTACCGGGAAAAGATACCCCGCCGCCGCCGAACAGCGCTCGCCATTCTTTTCTGCGTCGTGAAACTGGGTGACCTGATAAAGCCCGATACCCTCATTATCGCCGCGGTTGAAATCCTCAACCTCGCGGTGCTGAAGCTGCGTGCCCGCCTCGACAAAGGCTTTGGAAATCGGCCGCGGGTCCTTTTGATCCGAGACCTGAAGCGGCCCTGAATCCCCGTGAAATTCATCGCTTCCCCGCTCGTTATTCTCTGAGCGTTGGAAATAGGGCAGGCATTCCTCCCAAGACCAGCCCGCGCAGCCCGCCTCCACCCAATCATCATAATCCTTGCGGTGGCCGCGCACATAAAGCATCGCATTAATCGCGCTCGATCCACCAAGCGCTTTGCCGCGTGGCTGATAGCCCTGGCGCCCATTCAGCCCCGGTTGCGGCACTGTGTTAAACGCCCAGTTAAACAGCTTTCCATGCCCCGGCAAAACCGCAACAAGGCCCGCAGGCGCGCGCACAAGAATGTTGTTCCCGCCGCCCCCCGCTTCCAGCAAACAGACCGAAATATTTGGATCTTCGCTCAACCGCGCCGCCATGGTCGCGCCCGCAGAGCCACCCCCAACGATTACATAATCGAATGTCATATCTTCCCTCCCTAAATGGCCCATTTTTTGGGCCAAACAGTGCGCTCGCTGAAACGAGGCCCGCTTTGAGAAGAAGGAAACTCGAAAATTGGACGTTCGTCCAGAAAATAATTTGGACATCTGTTTAGTTTTTTAACGCCTTGAATATGCAGCAGAAATAAGCCGAACCCGGCGCGCATCGGCGCCAAAGGCCAGAATCGGCGCGGCTCAAATTGGCGATCCCCGCCCCAAAACCTGCGCCAAACCTGAGCAAGGCAGATCAGCCCGCCTGCCCAATCCGCCCCGCCTTGCCCGCCAAGCCTTCTTAACCCCGCGACAAAAATCATCGCCGTATACAACGGTATACTATAGACGACTCCCCCCACATCCGATAAGGAACGGGCAACTCATATCAGGAGGTTTCCAATGTCAGATATCATCTATACCAAAGTGGACGAAGCGCCCGAGCTCGCATCCGCCTCATTCTTGCCGATCATTCAGAAATTCGCCGCCGCGGCGGGTGTCTCTGTCGGCACAAAAGATATCAGCCTTGCGGGCCGTATCCTCGCCGCCTTCCCCGAGCACCTTAAGCCTGAGCAGCGCCAAAGCGATGACTTGGCCGAGCTTGGCAAATTGGTGAAAACGGCGGATGCCAATGTCATCAAACTTCCCAATATCTCGGCGTCCGTGCCCCAACTTGTGGCGGCGATCAAAGAGCTGCAATCCCAAGGCTACGCCCTGCCCGATTATCCAGAAGCCCCGGCGAGCGACGCTGAAAAAGCCGTTCGCGCCAAATATGATGCGCTCAAAGGCTCGGCTGTGAACCCGGTCCTGCGCGAAGGCAATTCCGATCGCCGCGCCGCCAAAGCCGTCAAAAGCTTTGCCCAAAACAACCCGCACCGCATGGGCGAATGGACAGCCGCCAGCAAAACCCGCGTCGCGGCCATGGATGGCGGCGATTTCTTCTCGAATGAGGCCTCTGCAACCCTGAAAGCCGAGACCACAGCCAAGATCGTTCTTGAAACCGCCTCTGGTGAAACGATCCTCAAAGACGGCCTCTCCTATCCGGCCGGAACGGTTGTTGATGCGACCTTCATGAGCGCGGCCAAACTTGATGCGTTCCTCGCCGATCAAATCGCCAAAACCAAAGCCGAAGGCACGCTGTTTTCGCTGCATATGAAAGCCACGATGATGAAGGTCTCCGACCCGATCATCTTTGGTCACGCGGTCAAAGCTTTCCTCGCGCCGGTGTTTGAAAAGCATGGCGCGGCCATGGCTGATCTGGGCGTAAACCCGAATTCCGGCCTTGGCGATTTGCTCGCCCGCGTCAAAGGCAACGCGGCGATTGAGGCCGATATTAAGGCCTGCATGGCTTCGCGCCCGCCGATGTATATGGTGGATTCCGACAAGGGCATCACCAACCTGCACGTCCCCTCCGACGTGATCATTGACGCCTCCATGCCGGCGCTGATCCGTGCGGGCGGCAAGGGCTGGGGCCCGGATGGCAAAGAGGCCGATACCAATTGCATCATTCCGGATAATTCCTACGCGCCCGTCTATGACGAGACCATTAAGTTCTTCAAAGAAAACGGTAAATTGAACCCCGCCACCGCAGGGACAGTTCAAAATATCGGCCTCATGGCGCAAAAAGCCGAGGAATATGGCTCGCACCCAACGACCTTTGAGATCAAAGAAGCCGGCACCGTGAAGATGATCCTTGCGGATGGCACCGTGCTGCACAGCCACGCGGTTGAAGCGGGCGATATCTGGCGCTCGGCCTCTGCGCGCAAAGCGCCGATTGAGGATTGGGTGAACCTCGCCATCGCGCGCCAAAAGGCCGAAGGCACCCGCGCGATTTTCTGGCTCGATGCCGCGCGCGCGCATGACGCAGAGCTGATCGCCTATGTAAAACCGATCCTTGAGGCCCAAGGCGTTTCGGATAAGTTTGAGATCATGGCGCCGCGCGAAGCGACCCGCGCCTCGCTCGAAACCATCACCAAAGGCGAGAATACAATCGCCATTACCGGCAATGTTCTGCGCGACTATCTCACCGATCTCTTCCCGATCCTTGAGCTGGCAACGTCGGCCAAAATGCTCTCAATCGTGAAGCTGATGAATGGCGGCGGCCTGTTTGAAACCGGTGCTGGCGGCTCGGCCCCCAAACACGTGCAACAGCTGGTTGAGGAAAATCACCTGCGTTGGGATAGCCTTGGCGAATTCTGCGCGCTTGGCGAAAGCCTGACCTTCCTCGCCGATGCCAAAGGCAACGAAAAGGCCCGCGTTTTGGGTCAAGCGGTCGATGCGGCCACCCAAGGCATCTTGGACAATGGCCACTCGCCCTCACGCAAAGTTGGCGAGCCGGATAACCGCGACAGCCACTACTGGTTTGCCCGCTATTGGGCGCAAGCACTGGCCGCGCAAACAAGCCAACCCGAGCTTGCCGCGCATTTCAAACCAATCGCTGAGGCGCTTGTTGCAAATGAGGCCAAAATCATCGCAGAGCTTGCCGCCGCCCAAGGCGCGCCGGCTGATCTTGGCGGCTATTTCCACGGCGATGCGGCCAAAACATCTGCTGTGATGCGCCCCTCTGCCACGCTGAACGCGATCATCGGCTAAACGCTAAGCCGCGCAAAATCTGGGCCGCGCCTCTTTGCTGAGTGCGCGGCCCTTTTCATTGCTTTATCAGCGCATTACCGCGCAAAGCTAATCCGCATCCACCGGCTCCAAAACGCCCCGATAGCCCACGATCAGCCCAACAAGCGGCGCCGCGATTTCAACATCAAACTGGAATTTTCCGTCGAGCTCGGCCTCAAAACTATTGCCAGAGGGCAGCAAAACCCGCGGCAAAGGCAGCCCCAAAAATGACCAGCGGCGCGGGATCAAAAACAGCTTCTCATCCCGCAAAACAACCGCCAAAGCTACGCGCACCGGGCCGAACCGTTCGACCAAAAGATGCGCGTTGCGGCCCGCCCCGATGATCTGGGTCGAGCTAAACACCGCCTCCCCAAATTGGCGCGTCCATTTCTCGCCGCCTTCGATCGGCTCAAACATCACTTTGACAGGGATGTGATCCGTCGCGCTCGGAAATCCAAAAGCACCCCCGATGCGCTTGGAAAGCCAGCCCTGCCCGCGTTTGACCTGCGCCATGCCTTGCCAATTGCGCGCGCCCGTGTCGTCATGTATCCGCTGAACGGCTTCGGGCAAATCCGCATAGGCCGCGCCCAGAACCCGGCGATAAAGCGGCTGATCCGCGCGCAGATCGTCGCGAAACCCGGCATAGATTTTGCGCCTTTCAAACAGCGCCTCGTAATCTGCAAGGCTCAAAGCCTTTGTTGCCGGGCGCGCGCCATTTTCGGGCCCCGTGCCATTAAGGCATTTGCGCACAAGCGCCTCGACCGCCATCGAGGGAATTAAGGGGCCATCATCGCCCTCGGCCAAAAGATGCCACGAACGTTCAACCGGCGCGCCATCCTTCATCCCCAATGCATGCACAAACATCCCGCCGCGATGCTCGCCGAATTTCATCAGATTCAGCACCGTATAAAAGAGCTTTGAAAGCGGTTGCAGGCTTGGCAAATTGAAGGCCGCGCGCGCCTTGGCCAGCAGATTGAGCGTGCGGTGCAAAACCTCTGGCACAGGCCCAGCCCCCATCCAAATGTCGCGCATCTTCGGGTGTTCTGGCGGGATCACCTGCAAATCCGGGACATCGACCAAAGAGAAATGAATATTGCGCAGCGGCAAATGCCCCGGCACCGCAATCGTATAGCGAAGGCTTTCGGCAAGCCCCGGCGCTGTGGTCATGGCGCCCTCGCGCATCAGCTTCACCGGCGCGCCCGCATAGCCAACAACCGCCCGCATCACATTGAGCCCAATCCCCGCATAGGGCGAAGGCGCAATGCCCCCCCTGGCCGAGACGATCTCCATCTCGCGCGCCAATTCGCGCAAAACTGCCGCCGTCAAAACCGGGAAGCTGCTGACCCCAGAGAGCACAAAGATCCCCGCCGCGCGCGCCGCCTGATCAAATTGCGAGACAGCAAAAACGAAATCGGCCGCATCGGCAAAATCCATATAGTTTACACGGGCTTGCAAGCAGGCCTTAATCACAGAATAGGGATCATCCCCGCCTGCGCCATAGGCCTGAAATGGCCCCGAAGCATCCACAACAAGATCAACTGCAAGCGCCTCAAGCCGCGCCGCAAGCGCCATACGATCAAGCGCAAGCGGCGTGGCGATCGCCGCCCCTTTGAGCTGCGCACATGTTTGCTTGGCCCGCGCCAAATTGCGCCCCGCGATCAGCATCTCAAGCCCCGCTGTATCGGCCAAAAGCGCCGCAAGCCGCCCGCCAAAAACGCCATACCCGCCCAGTATAAGGATTTTCATGTCAGCAGCCTTTTTTGCACTTCGGGATCAGGAAGCGCGCAAAGATCACCCGCACCAAACAACCGATAGCGATTGCGCGCCACCGCTCGATAAAGAATATCCCGCAAAGGTTTCGGAATAATACGAAGCAATATCAATGCCTTCCAGATGCGCCCAAGGCAAAGCCCTACCCGGATCAGCGCATCCAACGAGGCATAAGCGCGCCCCTCATCCAAAAAGAGCCAAGAGGTTGGATCGGCCGGATCCATCCCATAATGATGCATCAAAGCCCCGCCCAAATCCGATTGCAGCGGGATGATCGTAAACGCGCCTGCGTGATCATTGCGCGCGATCCATGTTGCCCCGCGCGCACAAAGCGCACAGCGCGCATCCATAACGCAAACAAGCCCGCTATCGGCAAATTCTGGCACGCGCGGATCTGAACGGTGCGAAAAAGGGGCACTCTGAAAATACATAGCAAAACCATACGCCTATCCCCGCCCAGCGCAATTCCTCTTCGCGCCAAAGCGGCCAAACGAGACGATTTAGCGCATCAGCCCTGCGCAGGCCAAACTTTGCTTTTCCAAAGCTTTGCTCTTGCCAAACCCCGCCTGCGCCCAAGACCACAGCTTCGCCGTTGCGGCCCGCTGCGGCCCGCTGCCCCTTGCACAAACAAATAGGCGCGCAGCCAAAACCGCGCGCCCAGAACCATCGCCCAATTGGCCTATCTCGCCCCAGCTCAGACCCCAAGCCGATCCCGCAGCGCATAATACCACGACCCCATCATCGAATACGGAACCCGCAGCATCCGCCCGCCCGGGAACGGATACCAAGGGACATTGGCAAAAACATCAAACCGCGCCCTGTCGCCATCAACCGCCTCTGCCAGAATCCGCCCAAACGTATGCGATCCCGTCACCCCATGGCCGCTATAGCCATGCGCATAATAGGTGTTGGCGCCCAGCCGCCCCATTTGCGGCACGCGGCTAAAGGAAAGGGCGAAATTGCCGCTCCAAGCGTAATCAATCTGAATGCCCTTAAGAGCGGGATAGACCTTTTCCATCGCTGGGCGCAGCTTGGCCTCAACATCGCGCGGATCTGTGCCGCCATAAACGGTTCCGCCGCCAAAGATCAGCCGATTATCCCCCGAGAGTCGGTAATAGTCCAAAATATAACGCACATCCTCAACGCATTTATCCGTCGGCAGAAGGGCTTTTGCCTGCTCGGGGCTCAGCGGCTTGGTTGCCATCATCTGGGTCGAGACAGGCATAACGCGCGCCGTGAGCGCAGGGACAACATGGCCCAAATAAGCGTTGCCACACAAGATCAATGTGTTGCAAGTCATCGTGCCATGGGCGGTTTTCACAACCGGTTTGGCCGCCTCTGTATCGGCATGGATCACCGGCGATTGCTCATAAATAACCCCGCCGCATGCCTCAAAGGCCGCCGCTTCGCCAAGGCATAGATTGAGCGGATGAATATGGCCGCCCGTGTGATCAATCATCCCACCTTCATAAAGGTCTGAACCGATGTGATCGCGCAGCTGGGACTTATCCAACATATCTTGATTGTTGATCCCGTAAGAGGCCCAAAGCGCGCGCCGCGCCTCAAGCTCTTTGATATGCGCAGGCGTAAGGCCCACGAAAATATTGCCCGCTTTGAGATCGCATTTGATATCGTATGTTTTAACCCGCTCGCGGATAATCTCGCCGCCCTCTTGGACAAGCCCAGCGACGAAATTCGCCGTATCTTGACCATAGCGTTTGTTGATCGTTTGCAGGCTGGCATTGAGCCCATTGACGATCTGCCCGCCGTTGCGCCCCGAAGCGCCCCAGCCAACCTTTGCGCCTTCAATGATCGCAACCTTATAGCCCTTTTCGGCCAGATGAAGCCCGGTCGAGAGGCCACTATAGCCCGCGCCAACGATGCAGATATCAATCTGCTGATCGCCTTTCAGCGGCGGGCGTTCGGGCGCGGGATTGGCGCTTGCGGCGTAGTAGCTGGTTGTGTGGTGGGTCGTGCCATTGCTGGCAAAAGTTTCAAGCGCCATCAGACGATCTCCAGATAGCTGTGATATTCGAAATCGGTAACATGGCGCGCAAACCGCTTTAATTCTTGGGTTTTACACTCAACAAGCATGGTTTGAAGGCGCTTGGAAAAGATGGTTTGGACGTGGTGGCCGCGATTAAACGCTTGGATCGCCGTCGCCCAATCCAGCGGCAGGTTATCCAGTTTGAGGCTATAAGCATCGCCCTCGATCGGCGCGGCGGGCTGCAAGTTTTCCTCGATCCCGATAAGCGCCCCGCCAAGGATACTGGCAACAACGAGGTAAGGGTTTGCATCCGCCCCAGCGACCCGGTGCTCGATCCGGCGCGCCTTGTGATTGCCGCCGGGAATGCGGATGGCGGCGGTGCGGTTTTCATAGCCCCAGGCAACGCTGGTTGGCGCATGCGCACCGGGCAAAAGGCGGCGGTAAGAGTTTTCGTGCGGCGCGAAGGTCAGGGTGTTTTCCTGCATCGTTTCCAGCAGCCCCGCGACCGCATTCAGCATCAAAGGCGTGCCCTCTTCGCCGCCATTGTCAAACACATTGGCGCCGTTCTCATCGACCAGACTGAAATGCACATGAAAGCCGCTGCCCGAGCGCTCGCCGTAGGGCTTGGCCATAAAGGTTGCCGCCAAACCGTGCTTGCGCGCAATACCGCGCACGAGGCGCTTGAATAGCACCGCGTCATCAGCCGCCTGAAGCGGATCCGCCACATGCATCATATTGATCTCAAACTGGCCCGCGCCGTTTTCCGAAATGGCCGCATCGGCGGGAATGCCCTGCTCTTGGCAGGCCTGATAAACATCGTTGAGAAAACTGTCGAAATGCTGCAATTCATCAAGCGAAAGCGCGCCATCGGAATCAAGCCGCTTGCCCGTCACAGGCGAGCGCGGCGGCATGGGGCGCTCTTCGCTTGGATCGCAGAGATAAAACTCAAGCTCGGTGGCCACAACCGGCGTTAGCCCAAGCGCTTTGTAGCGCGCAACGACATTGGCCAAGGCATGGCGGGGATCGCCGACAAAGGGCGCGCCATCATCGGTATGCATCCAGAACATCGCCAGCGCAGAGGGCTGACTTGTCCAATTCACCAAGACAATCGGGCGCCCGGTATGTTCGCAAATTCCATCAGAATCGCCGGTTTCAAACACCAATTCGTTGTTCTCAATATCTTCGCCCCAAACATCCATGCTCAGGATCGAAAGCGGCATCCGCAGCCCGCCATCAAGGATCGCCTTGGCCTTCTCAATAGGAAGCCGCTTGCCGCGCATCGTACCGTTCAGATCGCAGACACAGGCGAAAACGGTTTCGATCTCAGGATGCTCTTGGAGCCAGGCTCTGATATTGGGCGCAGCGGCTGCGGGCGGTTGCGATTGGCTGGTCATTTTTCGATCCTTATGAGCGCTTGAAAGCCCGGCCGATCCGGTTTTGGGCGCCCTGTTTTTGGCCGGTTTCGCGCAAGAAGGGCCGTTTTGCAATTTAGCTTGCAACGCCTGCGCTTACCAGAGCGATCTGCACGCGAAACAAGGATGGACAACGCTTAAAAAGTGACTGCATAGTTGCTTAACTTTGGGGGCCAAACAGGCGAGATTGCGATCCTCGCCCGCCCATCCTCCGCTCATATTTGCCTGTAGGAATGCCCTATGAAATTTCGCTTTCCCATCTTCATCATCGACGAAGATTTCCGCTCCGAAAACAACTCAGGCGTCGGCATCCGCGCCATGGCAAAGGCCATCGAGGATGAAGGCTTTGAAGTCGTGGGCGTTACAAATTACGGCGATCTGTCGCAATTTGCCCAGCAGCAATCGCGCGCCAGCGCCTTTCTTTTGTCGATTGATGACGAAGAATTCAGCGCCGGTCCCGATCTTGATCCGGTCGTTGTTAATCTGCGCGCCTTTATCGAGGAAGTGCGCTGGAAAAACGAAGATGTGCCGATCTTTATCTATGGCGAGACCAAAACCGCCCGCCACCTTCCCAATGATATCCTGCGCGAGCTGCACGGCTTCATCCATATGTTTGAAGACACGCCCGAATTCGTTGCCCGCCATATTATCCGCGAGGCAAAGACCTATCTTGATGGGATAAAACCGCCGTTTTTCAAAGCCTTGCTGCAATATGCTGATGATGGCTCTTACTCATGGCATTGCCCCGGCCATTCCGGCGGCGTGGCCTTTCTCAAAAGCCCGATTGGCCAGATGTATCACCAGTTTTATGGCGAAAACATGCTGCGCGCGGATGTCTGCAACTCGGTGGAAGAGCTTGGCCAATTGCTCGATCATAACGGGGCCATCGGCGCCTCTGAGCGCAATGCGGCGCGGATTTTCAATGCCGATCACTGTTTCTTTGTGACCAATGGCACAAGCACCAGCAACAAGATGGTCTGGCATCATACGGTTGCCCCCGGTGATGTTGTTGTTGTCGATCGCAACTGCCATAAATCCATCCTGCACAGCATCATCATGACCGGCGCGATCCCGATCTTTCTGAAGCCCACGCGCAACCATTATGGGATCATCGGCCCGATCCAGCGCGCTGAGTTTGAAATCGAAGCGATCCGCGAAAAGATCCGCGCCAATCCGCTGCTGGCTGATATTGATGCGGATACGGTCAAACCGCGCATCATGACCCTGACCCAATCAACCTATGACGGCGTGCTCTATAACACAGAGACGATCAAAGACCTGCTCGATGGCTATATCGAGAACCTGCATTTTGATGAAGCATGGCTGCCCCATGCTGCCTTCCATCCGTTTTATAGCAACTTTCATTCCATGGGCCGCGATCGCGAGCGCCCCCGCCATTCGGTCACTTATGCAACCCAATCCATTCACAAACTGCTCGCCGGGATCAGCCAAGCCAGCCATGTTTTGGTGCAAGACAGCGCCGATACCAAGCTTGATCGCCACCTCTTCAATGAGGCTTACCTGATGCACACCTCCACCAGCCCGCAATACAGCATCATCGCCAGCTGTGATGTGGCCGCGGCCATGATGGAGCCTCCGGGCGGCACGGCGCTTGTTGAGGAAAGCATTGATGAAGCGCTCGATTTTCGCCGAGCCATGCGCAAAGTCGATGATGAGTTTGGCGATGACGATTGGTGGTTCAAAGTGTGGGGGCCGGATGAGCTTGTCGATGAGGGCATTGGTGAATCGAAAGACTGGGTGCTCAAACGCACCGATGAGGATGGCGTCCAAGCTTCGGACGGCGAAGACGCATGGCACGGCTTTGGCGATATGGCGCCCGGGTTCAACATGCTTGACCCGATCAAAGCGACCCTGATCACCCCGGGCCTCAATCTTGACGGGCGCTTTGAAGACTCCGGCATTCCGGCCTCTATCGTAACCAAATACTTGGCCGAACACGGCGTTGTTGTTGAAAAAACAGGGCTTTACAGCTTCTTTATCATGTTCACCATCGGCATCACCAAAGGCCGCTGGAATACGCTTCTGGCCGCCTTGCAGCAATTCAAAGACGATTACGGCAAGAACCAGCCCATGTGGCGCACCATGCCCGAATTCTGCGTCAAACACCCCCATTACGAAAAAATGGGCCTGCGCGATCTGTGCGAACATGTGCATTCGCTCTATGCCAAATATGATGTGGCGATCCTCTCGACGGATATGTATCTCAGCGATCTGACCCCGGCGATGACCCCAACAGATGCCTTCTCGCATATCGCCCAGCGCACAACCGAACGCGTCCCGATTGACGCGCTAGAGGGCCGTATCACCACAAGTTTGGTCACCCCTTACCCGCCCGGCATCCCGCTGCTTATTCCCGGAGAAGTGTTCAACAGCAAGATCGTTGAATATCTGAAATTCAACCGCGAATTCGCGCGCAAATGCCCAGGCTTTGAGACAGATATCCACGGCTTGGTGCAAACCACCGCAGCTGATGGAACGGTTGAGTATTTCGCCGATTGCGTTGCCGAATAACAGCGCGGCGCGCAGTGCTAAACCCGCTGCGCGCCCAATACTTCGCCCAACACGCGCCCATATAACGCGCACCACATAACACACACCCACAGGTGAAAGCGCAGCGCCCATTCAACTGGCCCAGAAGCCAGCGCTTGCAGATCGCCTTGCAGATCACATTGGGCTGGCGTATCGCGCAACGCGTCTGGTATCTTGCGATGTGATCGCGCAGTGTAAGAAACCACCCCTTTTCTCGCGGACCGACCCCATGACAAAACCTTCATCCTCTGCTCTTGCCCCAGATCTTGGCGCAAACACTGCCTCAGATCAGATCACGCTTATTGGTTGGCATGAATGCATCAGCCTGCCGGAATTGGGCCTGAAGAACTTTGCGATAAAGGTTGATACGGGCGCCAAAACAACCGCCCTTCACGCCGAGAACATCGAGACCTTCTATAAAGGCAAAGAGAAATGGGTGCGCTTTCGCAGCCCGGAAATCCCCGGTGTGCCCGCCAAAACCTGCGAATTTCCAGTTTTCACCGAACGCGCCATCACCAATACAAGCGGCACGCCAGAAACCCGCATCGTCATCCGCACGCCGCTTGTTCTTGCCGGGCGCAAATGGAACATCGACATCTCGCTAACGGATCGCGCCACCATGCGCTTTGCGCTCATCCTTGGCCGTCGCGCGCTGCGCGGCCGCAATATCGCTGTGCACCCAGACAAATCCTACCTTGTCAGCACAAAGCCTGCCACCAAAGGAACCTCATCATGAAAATCGCAATGCTTGCGCGAAATGCAAAGCTTTACACCCATATCCGCCTTAAAGAAGCGGCCGAAGAACGGGGGCACAGACTTGATATTATCGACACATTGCGCTGTTACATGAACATCGCCTCGCGCCGCCCCGAAGTTTATTACAACGGGGAAATCCTGCAAGGCTATGATGCAATCATCCCGCGCATCGGCGCGTCGATCACCTTTTATGGCATGGCCGTTCTGCGCCAGTTTGAGATGCAGGGCGTCTATCCGCTCAATGAAAGCGTCGCGATTGGGCGCTCGCGCGATAAGCTGCGCTCGATGCAATTGCTGGCGCGCGATGGCATTGGCCTGCCGGTAACGACATTCGCCCACGACCCCAAACAAACCGACGAGGTGCTCGAGCTGGCAGGCGGCGCGCCTGTGGTGATCAAACTGCTGGAAGGCACCCAAGGCATCGGGGTCGTTCTGGCCGATACAAATCGCTCGGCCAAATCGGTTGTCGAGGCGTTTCGCGGCGCGGGCGTTAACATCCTTTTGCAGGAGTTCATCAAAGAGGCCGGCGGCACAGATATCCGCGCCATCGTTGTTGGCGGCAAGGTTGTTGCCTCGATGAAACGCACCGGGGCCGAGGGCGATTTTCGCTCAAACCTGCACCGCGGCGGCTCGGCCGAGCTGATCAAACTTTCCCCCGAAGAGCGCTCAACAGCTGTGCGCTCGGCCAAGGCGATGGGGCTGAATGTTTGCGGTGTGGATATGCTGCGCGCCAATCATGGCCCCGTTGTTATGGAGGTCAATTCTTCGCCCGGTCTGGAAGGGGTCGAAAACGCGACCGGCCTTGATATCGCCGGCAAGATTATTGAATACATTGAGAAAAATGCAAAACCAAATGCAACAAAAACCAAGGGCAAAGGATGATTAAACGCCCCAGTTTTGAGATCGCTGGCGAAAGCATCGAGGCAGGAAGCCGCAAAACGATCAACCTTCCCGTCAGCACGTTATCCGATCACACACCGGTTACGCTTTCGGCCCATATCATCCATGGGCGGCGCGACGGGCCTGTGATGTTTGTCAGCGCGGGCATCCACGGCGATGAGGTGATCGGCGTTGAGATTGTGCGCCGATTGCTGCGGGCCAAAAACATGAAATCCCTGCGCGGGACTTTGATCGTTGTGCCCATCGTCAATACTTTTGGCTTCCTCAATCACTCGCGCTACCTGCCCGATCGCCGCGATCTCAACCGCTGCTTTCCGGGCTCTCCCAATGGCTCGCTCGCCTCAAGGCTGGCCTATATTTTCATGAATGAAATCGTCGCCCGCTGCTCTTTGGGGATTGATCTTCACTCAGCGGCCATTCACCGCACCAACCTGCCGCAAGTGCGGGTCTCGGCCAATAACAAAAAGACGCTGAAACTGGCGCATGTTTTTGGCGCCCCCGTTATCCTGACAAGCGCGCTGCGCGAAGGCAGCCTGCGCCAAGAGGCCAAGAAAGCTGGCGTGAATGTGCTGCTCTATGAGGCCGGTGAAGGGATGCGCTTTGACGAGATGTCCGTGCGCGCGGGCGTTGCTGGCATTCTGCGGGTTCTCAATGAAATCAACATGTTGCCATCCGCAGGCATCGCCAAACCCAAAGCGGCCTCTTTGATCTGCACCAACAGCAATTGGTTGCGCGCGCCCAGAGGCGGCTTGCTGCGCATCTTCAAGGCCGAGGGTGATGTTGTCAAAGAGGGCGATATCGTCGCGGCGATCTCTGATCCGTTCGGCGCCGAGGAAATCGAAGTCGCGACGCGCTACAGCGGGATCATCGTTGGGCGGGCGGTGATGCCTGTGGTGCATGAGGGCGATGCGCTCTTTCACATCGCTGCAGTGAAATCAAATGATGCCGCAGAAGCCGCCATCGACGATCTCACCACCCAGCTCGAAGAGGCGCCCCTGTTTGATGAAGACGAGATCATTTAGGGATGTTGGCCGCACGGGTTTTCCCCAATCACGGCCCGCATCATCCCCCCGCCCCAATCAGCGCCCCATCCCAAACCTCACCGGGAAAAGCGCAATTCCCGGCCATTCGCCATTGATGCTGCATCTCTTGCCAACAAAAGGGGATGATGGCGGACATGGCGGGTTCAAGTTCGAACTCGGATATGTCTGCGTTGTTCCTAGAATTGGAGCATTGGGCGGCGGTTCTCAAGTCTGAACCTGAGGTTATCCACAAACTTCGTGAGTTCGATGCTGTTGCCAAGCCTGATGGTCGAAAACGTCAAAAGCTCTCTCCTCAAAAACCCAAGCCAGTACGTGGGCCATCGCTATGAAAACAGCGTCCCATGAATTTCGCTCAGCGTCTGATATCGCCAAACCGAGTAAGACTGTATCGCCCCGCCACAAAACCACACGCGATTGCCCGCGCGTGACGTTGCGCTTGTCGGTGGAAGATCATGAACGGCTCAAGGCATTGGCCGATGGCATGGCGCTCAGCACTTATATTCGGGCGAAGGCGTTGGGGGAGGTGTTGCCGCGTCGCAAACCCCGCTCGTCAACCTCAGTCGCTGATCAAAGGGCTCTTGCCCAAATTCTCGGGTTGCTTGGTCAGTCCCGCATTGCCAACAATCTCAACCAGATCGCCTATCACGCCAATATAGGCGCGCTTGTGATGGATGATACCACCCGTGCACAGATTGAGGAGACCTATGAGCATGTGATGCACATCCGCACATCTTTGATGACGGCACTTGGCACAAAACCATGATCTTGAAAGGCAACCAACGTGCAAATGGGCAAGAGCTTGCGATGCATCTGCTCAATGCTCACGACAACGAACATGTCACTGTGCATGAGTTGCGGGGGTATCTGGCGGAGGATTTGGCTGGGGCGTTTAAGGAAACTGAGATGGTTTCCCTCGGCACCAAATGTCAGCAATATCTATTTTCTCTGAGCCTAAATCCTCCGCCAACCGCAAAGGTGTCAGTGGAAGAGTTTGAAACGGTTATTGGGGATATCGAACGCAGGTTGGGGATGGGCGATCAACCCCGCGCCATTGTCTTTCATGAGAAACACGGGCGTCGGCATGCGCATTGTGTTTGGTCGCGGATTGATACGGCACAGATGCGCGCAATCAACCTGCCGCATTTCAAACGGCGTCTGGTGGATGTCTCACGCGAGCTATATCAGCACTATGGCTGGGATATGCCTGCTGGCCTGCGGCTATCCAAAGACAGAGAACCAGATGCATTTGCCCATCAGGAAGCGGGACAAGCCAAACGCGTGAAGCGTGATCCAAAGGTTTTGAAAGCCCTGTTTCAAAAGGCTTGGACTGCCTCAGACAACCAGACATCGTTTGCCGCAGCCCTTCTGGATGAAGGTTTTATCCTCGCGCGCGGGGATCGGCGGGGATTTGTTGCCGTTGATATCAATGGCGAGATTTACTCACTTTCGCGGTGGTGTAGCGTGAAGGCGAAAGACCTTCGTGATCGACTTGGCTCTCATGATGATTTGCCGGATGTGATCGAAGCGCAGGCGGTATTAGCCGCAGTGACCACTCCAAAAACAACAAAAGCGCATGACCACGCCTCTGAAAAACTGCGTGAAGAGTTTGCCGCTGAACGTGCCGCACTTGTTGAATGCCAGCGCATGGAACGACAAGTGCTGACTGCAGAACAGGAATCCCGTAGAGTTGAAGAGATATCTGCGCGGCATGCAACGCTTCCAACTGGTCTAAGGGCGACATGGGCGCGTTTGACTGGGCAATATCAGCGTCAATGTGCACAGTTTGCACGCGAGGCGCAGGCCTGCTTGACACGTGATTGCCAAGAAACGCAGGAATTGATTGATACGCATCTTGCGCAGCGCAGGCAGCTTGATCACAAACATGCGCTTCGCGAAGCAAAGCTTGCTTTTGCGCATGACATCTCAGCGGCGATGTCACCTGCATTGGCAAATACGTTTGCCTATGACCCACGCCAATATCTGGTTCTGCCCTGCGATGTTCTACCGTTTTCCAAGCAACAATTGCAGGCACAACCAGATCTGATTGTGGATCACATCAACGACAAACAAGAGACATTCACCCGCACCGATATACTTCGGGCATTGGCTGAACATATCGATGATCCATTTGAACTGCGCGCTGCAATTGGCGCAATAATAGCCTCCCCGAAACTCGCGCGTGTCCAAGATGGGAAATTCACCACCCAAGCCTTCATTGAGATATCCAAACAGCTTCACCAGAACACCTGTGAAATGGCTGGCTCTGGTGGGTTCAAAGTACAGGTCGCCCATATTGAACGCGCCATCAAAAGCAAAAATGCGGAGCTGCAAAATCAGGTCGGGGCCATATTGGGTGACGAACAAGTCGTCGCAATCCGGCACGTCTTGAAACCCAATCAACTAACCTCCGTGGTGGGGTTGGCGGGTGCCGGGAAAAGTACACTGCTGTCCGTTGCTCGTAGGGCTTGGGAAGCACAAGGCTACCGCGTGCATGGTGCGGCACTGGCTGGTAAAGCGGCGGATGGTCTGCAAAACGCGTCTGGTATTGTCTCGCGCACGCTGGCCTCGCTAGAAACCAGTTGGAAAAATGGCTATGAACCAGTGGGTTGTGGGGACATTGTTGTCGTCGATGAGGCCGGAATGGTCGGGACACGACAATTGGCACGGGTCGCAGAGGGGCTTCGAAATCGAGGCTGCAAACTGGTGCTTGTCGGTGATCCAGACCAGTTGCAACCCATTGAAGCGGGCACACCGTTTCGAGATGTTGTCGCATCAACTGGTGCAGCCAAACTCTCCGAAATTCGCCGCCAAAAACAAGCATGGCAACGCATGGCATCTCAAGACCTCGCAAACGGTCAGTCAGAGTCAGCCCTTCAAACCTATGCCGATCATGGCGCAGTACACGATATGCCAGACCGCGATCATGCCATTGGTGCATTGGTTGCCGATTATATCGCTGACTGGGACACATACGGCGAATGCAAATCCCGACTGGCTTTGGCGCATCGCCGCAAAGATGTGTATGCGATCAATCAAGCAATCAGGGCTGCAAGGAACGCCACCGCCCCACCATCACACGAGATGCTTGTTGAAACCGACCACGGCCCGCGCGCATTTACCGTTGGGGATCGCATCCTTTTCACCCGCAATGATGCAACCTTAAACGTGCGAAACGGCTTGCTCGGCACCGTGCAATTTGTCGGTGAAAGCCGCTTGAGGGTTGAGTTTGACGTTGATGATGCGGGGGACAAACACCGCCTGACATTCTCGACGCGAGATTTTTCCGCGATAGATCATGGTTTTGCTGTCAGTATCCACAGATCACAAGGCTGCACCGTGGACCGCAGTTTTGTGCTTTCCAGCCGAAACCTGGATCAGAACCTCACTTACGTGGCCATGACACGGCATAGGGAAGAGGTTGGGTTATACAAAGCGCCTGAGATAGAGCTCAATTTACCCACACAAGTTCCCGTGAAATACCGCCATTTTAGAATCCCGGTGTGATGTGGGAAATCAATTCGCCGACCACAATAACAATCAGTCCCAGTTCGCTACAAATTGCCCCAACACGCCTTTGATCGCACCAAAATGCAACCATTGATTGACGTGGCGCAATCCGCAAGGCAAGCATGCTGTGCATATTCAGAGGGATAGATTTCGTGATTGCAAAAATGATTAAAGACCCAATCCATGGTTTCATCGATTTTGAAGGGCAGTTTGAAAATGACCTTAGAGAAGTATTGGGCGATCCGTTTTTTCAACGCCTTAGGAAGGTAAAGCAACTAGGATTTTCGGATCACATCTTTCCTTCCGCAACACATACTCGTTTTGCACACTCTCTGGGCGTGTACTGCGTTGCAAGGCGAATGCTTGGTGTAATCGAAACCCCGGATGACAACGGGAATTGGAGTTACAAAGGCAAGGCTTGCCTTGCAGCGGCTCTTCTGCATGACATCGGTCACGGAATGTTTAGCCACGCATTCGAAAACGCAATGACGTTTTTCATTGAAGGAAGCGACATAGATGAGGACAAAAAGCGCGCACTTGGAAATGCTGTCGATCACGAAAAAGTCAGCGAACGCATCATTTTAGAAACTTCCATTGCAGATCAATTAAAGAAAATAGGTGGGGCAGAATTTCCGGAAACGGTTGCAGCTATGATTGCGAAAACCGATCCGAACTGCATTTACACGTCGATTGTCTCTAGCCAGCTTGATGCTGACCGCTTGGATTACATGAAAAGAGATCCGTATTTTGCTGGCGTATCGTCCGGGAGCGTAGATCTAGATTGGATCATAAGGAACCTAAAGATATCTGAGAACGGCGCATATTTTTATTTTGACAGCAAAGCTTACATTTCTATGGAGCAATTTTCCGTCACCTTGTTCCAACTCTACCCAACAATTTACTTACACAAAAAAACACGGGCTCTTGAGATTATGTTCTCTCAAATGCTCGCCCAGGTTTTCTCCCTAATTTCACAGGCCAAGCACCTTGATGCGGGCTTGAATGAGGATCATCCGTTCGTTCGTTTCTATTTAGACCCGTCTGACCTTTCGGCTTCCGTTTTACTTGATGATACAGTTCTTTGGGGAAGTATGTACTTGCTCCGCAACGCGAAAGATGAAATCGTCAGCAATCTAGCTGCGCGAATATCTAATAGGAAAATTTTTTCCATGTTAGATGTTTGGAAAATTGCCGATGAAATTTTTTCACAATTAAATTTAGGGAAAAATTTGTCCGCAAGTCAACGTGTTAAACTGCTAAACCATGTTTGTCCAAAAGTGATTCAAACGATCAAGGAAGAAGGCCTCAATTGGCACTCAACCTTTCACTACGACAACTATTCCCGCCAAGTCTACAAGCCACAAGGCAAACGGGGGGGAGATCCGCAACAGATTAATATTATGCTCGGAAATGAATGTGTGGACATCTTTGAAATGTCCCCGCTGGTCTCAAGTTCTGCCAGTTTCCACATTCATCGGATCTATTATGATGAAAGCGTCTTTCACGACATTTCAGGTCTGGAGCAACGTTTGCGCGCGTGCCTAAGGGAGCAGATTTCTAGAGACAGCACTCTCCTCGATGAGGTGTTAGAAAATCATTGAAATGGCGCTAGCGCAGACGCTGCTAACTGATTTGCCTGCACTGTGACCTGCGGCACACCATCGACGGGCTGAACGGCTTGCTCCGGCTCACTTGGCTCAAGCCCCGGTACATTTGCACGAACCGCGTCGGGCATTGCGTCTAGAAGGTCAGCGTCTAGTGCCTCAAGATCGGCTTCGGAAATCTCACCGCCGTCAATTTCCTCACGGGCGACATCAAGCCTTTCCTGATAATCTAGGATTGCCGTGCGCTCGGCGGTTAGTTCCGTTTGTATCGTAATATCCGCTGAATAAGCCTCCCAAGACGGAAGCGCTGGGTCGATAAGCTGTGGATCAAGCACCAAGCTGCTGACTTCTGTGCCATGTTCATCAAAGACTTGCGTGCCATCTTCGGTTCTGAACACGCGGCGACCGTCTTCCATCACGTAAGCCTGTTCTAGCATGGCATCAATACGCGCATTGACGGCGTCTAGCAGTTCTTGATTTTCCATGAGTGCTTTGACAGTGGCTTCATCATAGCGATCCAGTTTTGCCTCGAATTTCACCAATTGCACCTCTGTGGCCATAATCGCCTCAGCGGCCAATCCGACGATATCCTCTTCCAAACGGTCTTGGACCTTCTCACGGCGCTCATTATCCTGCCGCGCCTTGATGAACCAGCGTTGTTGGCGGAGCCATTCTGATTGGCTCCCCCGATTTGTACCTGAAAAATGTTCACCTAATTGAACCACTCACTCTCCACATTCTCGTTTAATCAGAACACTCAATAACAAACCCGCTTGCCGCTCTGGATGCCTCGCAAACCATGTTTCGATTTCATTTGAAACGACGCTTTGCGGCCTCTGCAGATACCAATTAGAAATGCACTGCATGCCCGTTTGGTCTGGCTTGTCCTGCAACCACCGAGCGGTTGCCAACCCTTCGACAACCCCAACCAGATACCCGTGCCTCTGGTCTGCGTTCATCGTATTTAGAACGTCTTCGGCTGTCACAGCAGCGGCTTTCTGTCCTGAGGTTAGAAATACCGTCACTGACAATATCATCGCAAAAAATGGTGAATAACTCATTAATTTTGCGGTATTTTTAGTGAACATTAACGTTCGTTACTGCTATATTTGCATCAAGCGCCTTGAAAAAGGTACAATAGTTATAGAAATAGTGAAATATCAGGAACTTGCCGGGATTTAAGGTCAGTTCCAGCACCCTGAAACGGAGAGGAACGTTTTTGTGACCCCGTCGGTCGCAGTTTCCTTAGGGGTGCAGAGAATGAACAACATGAGAATAGGATATATACGCGTCAGCACAGAGGATCAGAGGGAAGACCGTCAGGTCGATCTGCTTCTGCCTGTCTGTGACGAGATGCATGTTGAGAAGCGCTCTGCGGTCGGGCAATCGCGCCCTGTGTTTGAGGCTGTGCTGGCCAAACTCGGTGCCGGTGACACGCTGGTGGTCTGGTCATTGGATCGGGCGTTCCGTTCTGCGCGGGATGCTTTGAACATTGAAGCACATTTGAAGGAACGCGATGTAGCCCTGCAAATCGTCTCGCTCGGCGTCGATACCGCCACGGCGGATGGCAAACTGGCCTTTACGATGGTTGCGGCGGTTGCCGAACATGAGCGGGCACGGCTCTCCGAACGCACGAAACAAGGGCTGGCCGTTGCCCGCAAGAACGGCCAGCGCCTTGGTCAGAAACCAAAGATGACGCCTGATCAAGCCCGCGAGGCAGTTGCGCGACTGGCAAAGGGGGAGCGCATGAAAGACGTCGCTTGGACCTACCGTGTTCACCCGCAGACGGTGCGACGGCATATCGACAGGCTGAATGAGGCAGAGAACGCGTAATCTAGCCCGCCTGATAGACCGTACCCTTACGCTCACCCTGTTTGACCAAATGGTTCGCGACGACCAAATCTGCCAGATGCTTTTTGATGGTATTGCGATTGGCACCCGTCATCTCAACGATCTGGGCGATTTTCAGCGCGCCATGCGTCTTGACCAGATCAACGATCTCCACGCTCAGCGGCGGCAGCTGGCTATGAAGCAGCTTTTCCCGCTCCATCTTGATCTCCAGCCGCGCCTTTTGCTGCTGCAATGTGCGCAGAAAGAAGGAGAGCCAGGGTTGCCAGTCAGGGGCCTCGGTGCGGATGGTGCCCTGTGTGCGGCGCAGGGCGAGGTAGTAGCCTTCCTTGCTCTGCTCGATCACGCTTTCCAGTGAGCTGTACGGCACATAGGCGTAACCGCTGCGAAGTAGAAGCAATGTCGTCAGGATGCGCGAAAGGCGACCATTTCCGTCCTGAAACGGATGAATTTCCAAGAAGGTGACGGTGAAGATTGCTGCGACCAAGAGCGGGTGCAGGGATTTCTCCTCAAGCGCCTTGTTCGTCCAAGCCACCAATTCTTCCATAAGGCGCGGCGTGTCAAAGGGGCTGGCGGTTTGGAAGACGATCCCGATCTCGTTGCCCTCTTCATCGAAAGCACTGACATGGTTGGCATTTGATTTGTACTCACCGCGATGTCGGGCGTCTTTATCGGAATAGCGCAGCAGATCGCGGTGAAGCTGCTTGATGTGGTTTTCAGTGAGGGCGATGGCGTCGGCACTGTCGAAAATCACCTGAATGGCCTCGGCATAGCCTGCCACTTCTTGCTCGTCACGGGTGTCGAACTGGCGGATTTCAAGATTGGTGAGCAAGCGGTCGACTTCGCTGTCTGTCAGCTTGCTGCCTTCGATCCGCGTTGAAGACCCGATAGATTCAATCGTGGCTACGCGGCGCAGCGCGGACAGGCGCTCAGGGGCCAATGTCCCCAGCGCTCTCCACGCGCCTTTGAACTCGTCAATCTCGGCTATGAGAGCGAGAAGTTCTGGCGTGATTTGGATTGTGTCGGTGTTTATGCTCATACCTATAAATATATCCATAAATAGCCAAATTAGCAAGTTTTTCGGGTCGATATCCACAATATTACCCAGAAGTACCCAAAAAGAACCTTAGAGAAAGTCGAACAAGTCACCCTGTTTCGGCAATGCATCCAGTGTTCTGAGATTGGCGAGACCGTTGTAAATATGGTTGTGTTTGAGGCTTAGGGACACGTGGATGTCGTCACAGATCGGCTGTGCATCCTTTGCCACTGAAACACGATATTGACGCAACTCCCGCGCGCATTCACGGTAACGAGACAGGTCATTGCGAAGATCAGACACTATCTGCGCCCGCATCTTATCTATTGCCTGTGTGCGTTGTGGTTCCGGCTTGCCCCTCAGAACATGAATATCACCCGCCAGATAGCCCTCATATTCACCTCGCAACACCTCTGTGCGGATTGCGGTGACGGGGACAACCGCCCCGCCAAGTACATAGTACCAAGGGTGCCCCGCATTATAGCCGTGGCATGTGGGTTTGGGATTAGTGGCTGGCATAAGCAAACCTTTCCCCTGCGATTGTGATTTCTGAAAACTCAACCGCCAGATCACGGGCAATGGCCTCATGATCGATGTAGTTTTGCAGGCTCTCAGGAATGTCGCCGTACAGGCCTTCGTCAACAAACTGCTCCGCCAACGCGCGCAAGCTGTCAGCCTCATACAGATCAACTTTGTAGTTGCTCGGGTCGGTGTCGGGCTGGAAGTCATATCCGCACTCACCAACTGCCACGATCACTCGCTGCTTTTCCCAATCCTGCCAGTCGTCAACGCAGGTCAGGTAGTTCCGAAAATTCGCTTGGTTGATGCCAATCGCTTGTGCCAATTCGCAATCAATCTGCTCCCCATCAATGAACTGGATTTCAAATTCCTCAACGGGGTCGCCGTAGTCGTTGCGCAGTGCTTTGGCTTTCTCGTCATAACCCTCCGCATCTGAAAAATAAAAGCCCGTAGCACTGATGTCATAGGGCTGTGCAAATAATGTGGTCGTCATAATATCCTCGCTTTCTGGTTCAAAAGGCGCAGCCATTCTTCTTCAACTCCGCGCTTGAACCTCTGCCCAGCGGCGAGCGTCCAACTTTGGAATCCATGACGAGTGAAACGAGGAAGGGATTGGACGGGAGATCAAACCCTCCGGGGATGGGTCAACATCTTCTCGGGAACCGCAACGCGGCGGAAGATGATTGACCCACAGCATCGCGTCCCCGGATTTGATGCAAGCTGGTGATTAGGTTCCAAGCGTGTGCCCCACACGCGCAGACAACTAATGCGGCGGCCAACCTGCCGCCTCCACATTCTTCTGTCAGGGATGGAAGCCGAATGGCCGAAACCGCTAGCGGGTTCGGTTTACGACAGCCCGCTCGGACAGCCTCAAAACCTATGTGCTGGCGGCCACCGCTTCAACTTCATTCAGAATTAACCACTGCCGGATCGAAGAACTAATATTTCTAGGGTCAGCGACATTTTCTTGAGTGGCAAATAGCACGGTGTTGTAACCCTGCGAGTTTGTGGCAGTAACATATTGAATCCCATCAACAGTTCCTCCCACGAACGGAAAATCTCGTAAAAACTCTGTCACAATTTGCGTGGGAATGTAGTCAACGTTCACGCGATTATTTTGTGCCACGGGTGCAGCCATCGCGCGGGTAAGGTCATGCAGAAACGCAATAGTTTGAATCCGTTCTCTGCTTGATTCCGAGAAGAAGCCAGGAACGTCAGGCAGATGGGCCAAATCGACCACACGAACCGGAGTAGTGGGCGAAAAAGTCCCTACGGTCACGTCCGTGGATCGTACCTCTTCAATAGCAAGCGCCGCCGTGCTAGCGCCGTAGAACATAGGAATCCCTGGCGGATTCATTCTGTTAGATTGAAGAGCCGCACCGACAGGCGGCGGACCTAGATCAACCGCATGCGCCCATGGCACCCCATTTTCGTTCGGTCTTGCGCGATAGAATGCGGTGCCTGTTGGCAGTTCCCGTATTAACCCACGGTTCTCAATCAGCTCAGCTAGTTCGTGAAGAAACTGAAAAGCCGAGCGCTCGTCAGGATGAGATTCCTCAGTTTCGCCGACGCGGTGAAAGAAAAATCGGCGGTGGCCTTTAACCGTGCTACAAAACTGCTCCCAACTAAACAGCAAACTCTGGTCAAGTTCCAAGGCTAGCCAGTCATAGTCACACCACGTTTCATCGCCAATTTCATCCACCAAATCCTGTCTGAGCAATTCCTCACGTTCGGATGTGATCTCAAGCCCGATTGAGTCGTAAAGGCAATCGTGGGTGTCTTCATGTCGTCCTTGGAACCCACCTTCGCGGCTTTCATAGGGAAGTTGATTGCCTGCAAGTCCATAGAATGTGCCCATTCGTTCTCCGATAAACTCAGCAATTTCATGAAATGGGGCAATGTGGTCGCGATTTTCTTCGCAGTAACTGCAATCACCGGCTTCATCGTAGGAACGAACGCGCACGACTAGGTCTTCGTCTTTGAAACAGTGGTCGCAAACGGTACAATCACCGTAGCTGCTTGGGGGAAAATTTGCGGGATCGATTCTACTCATAGCAGAGTATTATACAGCCCTTCACGCAATTTGGCATGCTGCAAATTCGTTTTACTGAGGGTCGAATAAACTCCAGGCGTCAAGTGTTCCCGCATTGTTCTGAGGGCAACTATCTGGTACGATATCGGCCAATGGATACGACATATAGATTCCCCACGCCCTCGGCTCTAATGCGCGAGAAAAGACCCTATCTGTACTCAGACAGCGCGGTCACGAATGCCTATGAACTGGGCACCTCTGAATTCAGCCATTTTCTCGACACTCTGACAGACCGCAATCAGCACAAAGATTTCGAAAACTTCGCACGGCGGCTTTGCGAGAGAGAAATCTGTCCAAATTTGCGCCCACAAACCGGACCTGAAGGCGGTGGTGACGGCAAGATTGATGCAGACTCATATCCGGTTTCAAGCGAAGTTGCAGAGCGCTGGCTCTTCGGGCACGCGAACAACGGACAAGACACTTGGGGGCTTGCAGTCTCCGCAACCAAAAGATGGTCAAATAAGGTTCGCCAGGATGTTTCTGGCTTGAAGGAAACTGGACGCACATATGATCGGGTTTTCTTTGTTACAAGCCGCCCAGCTCGTTCCAAAGACCGGCTTCGAATTGAAAAGGAGTTATCCGATCAGTTTGGTTTGCCTGTAACCATCCTCGATAGAGAATGGATCATAGACAAAACGCTCAATAATCGTCACGAAGACTTGGCCTTTGAAGTGCTAGGTGCCGGTCGACATGACCCTGAGCGTCTGCAGCTTGGTCCCAATGATATCCGGCGACAAAGAGAATTGGATGCCCTCGAAAAATCTCTCGCCAACAACGCCAATGTACAGCGGGAACGTAACAGAGCAATTGTGGACGCATTTGATGCCGCGTGTTTGTCTCGCGAACTTGAAGTTCCGAGGTATGCGACGGAAGGCCGGTTCCAACGCGCAATTCGCCTTGCCGAGAAGCACGGAGATACCGGCCAGATTTTACGTGCACGATATGAACATGCTTGGACAAGCCTTTGGTGGTTCGATGATGTCAGCACAATCAATGAAGAATTCGAGAAAATTGAAGAATTAGCATTTACCAGCAATCTTGCAGAAGATGCCTCGCGAATTTGCAACTTGTTTCAAGTGCTCATGGGGCGCTGCAAACAAGGATGGGAAACCGAAGGTGAGCTTGCTATTGAACCACGCTCAAATCGTTTGAGATCACATCTAGAAACGCTCGCTCAGAATAAATCTCAACCCAATAATGCCTTGCATGCTGAAGCCTTGATTGAGCTTCATAGGCTCGCTTGCTTAACCTCTGACACCATTGAAACCCACTCAGATATTGTTTGGCAGAATCTTTCTCGGATTGTCGCGGACGCAAAAGGTATGGGGGAATTTCCTGCGAGCATGCTGGATCAGGTTTTAGAAGCCCTATCGCCCTTCATTTCCGAAAGTGAGAGTTTTGACGAACTGTTGATGCAGCTAGCCGAATTCATGAGTTTGCGACAAAGGGATGGAAAGGCAGGCGAAATCTACCTCAATCGCGGGCGACAGAAAGTCGAAAATGATGATGCATTAGACGCCATAGCGTGGTTGGGTAAAGCCTCGCATTGCTTCATGAAGGAAGAGTACCGCGAAGAGCAATTTGAAGCATTGCTTCTCTTATCTTCCGCGTATCGCGCTGTTGGTCTTCTCTGGGCGGCGCGCGCAACATGTCTTGCTAGTTTAGTCCAAATTAAGGCTCTTTCAGCACAGGCAGGTGAAAAACGCCCAGAGCTTGTTCCAAGCGTGTTGATGTTGGCGCGTGTGAGCCTGGAGCTATGTCGGATACCTGATTTCTTGTTCGCGGTATTATGGTTGCGCGGGCTAGAGCAAGGGTTAACACTGTCGGAAGAAAGCTCAAAGCATCTCGCGGGCGAACTGGAAGATTTGGACCATCTTTTCAGCTGTCTGATAGCTATTGTCCCGCAAACCGTCGTCTCCGAGATGGCAGGTATACCCGACGCCTTGGAAAACACTGGAATGGCGTTTGCCCGTATGGTCCTGTTGTTTCGGTTAGGGTATTCTAAGAACCTTCTGAAAGACGGTTGGCTTCCAAATGAAGCCGCTGTAGTCGAGCTAGAGAAGATGGTGGGCATGCTTACAGTGCAGCCCGCTGCATACGATTTTCGGAAATACGAAGCCGATGCAGGATCGCTACCCAAGACCTTAAGCACGACCATACTTGGTGTAGATGTGTCCATCCCAGTCCTTGACCAACAGTGTTTGCAAGTGGGTGAACTCTTTGTTGCCTCTATGGAGGCATTCGTCGCCACCGCACAGCGTTGTGGTGCAATGCCAATCGCGCAGAAACTTACCGTGAGCATTGAGCTGACTGAAGGGATCGAAAAGCCTGCCCATCAGTTTGACGCTGAATGTATGCACATCGCCGTAAATTGGCCAATTGGCTGGAGTCTTGAAAAAGTCAAAACCCAAGCTGAAGTCACATCATACCTGATCGAATTTTGCGCAGTTGCGTTCGGATCGATTGCAACGTTGGCCGGAAAGTATGATGGATTTGTCAAAATGCTTGACGATGAAATGGTACTGGACCGAACAGTTTCCTTTAGCAATGCAACGCTGACGCACCATCGAGTGTTTGGGAGCTTCGCGCTCAAACTAAGTGATTTAGGTTTTCTGACACAAAAAACCTATCCACCACTCGAACCTCCGAGCGAGCCAAAGGGCACACCGGGCAAGCAGGACTTTAGAGACGGGAAGCAGGCTTCTAAAAGGCATGACAACACAAAAATCCATTCTGTAATCAACACTCACCTGTGGGATGAAGCTGGTTGGATGGGTGTTGTCTACGCTTCCTATGACGGTAACGTGCCCCCCATCATAGCGTTTGGATACAAGAACGGTGAAATGGGAAAAGCCATCTTTCGCGCATGGCGCGATGAATTTGGAGATAAGGACAAGAATGACGAGATTCATGTTTCACTGTTAACAGGGATCAGCGCCAAAGAGCCCCTAGCCTACAGGGCTCACATCACCAAGAGTCTCAATACGATAGACGGCGCGGATGATGAGGGGAATTCATTTTGGCAATTATCACGCATGCAAACCATGTATCCGACCAGCCGGGAAAACTTGGATATGTTTTTACGAGAGTATGAGCGGTATGGTTGTTTTTTGTTGGCACCCGCCGAACAAGGCAAAGATATCGAGACCATCATTCATACGGATTTAGCTATCCTGAAAAGGACAATTCACATGAAGGAAGCATGGTCGGTTAAGCCTGGCGACGAGGCAATGAGTGGAATATTGGATGACGACGATATCTTTGTTCCTGAGGGTGTGGATGATGCACCGTACGAAAAAATTCGTGAGATTAGACGTGAAATGCGAAGGCCGGCATAGCTGCTTGCAACCGCTACAAACTCTTTGAGTAAAACGTGCGTGAGGAAATGTGGTGAGTATACTCCATCCTATGTGGTTGCCCTCAGCGGTGCAAATTGAGGTCAGGACTGATCGCGAGTGGTGCAGCCGTGGTTCCGGCATCCTAATTCGCTGCGAAAATGGGCACCACCTCGTGACTGCGCGGCATGTCATAGATGAAAAATTCGCGATTGGGCCGCGAGGTCGCTCACCTTTTGAAAAGCTGCGCATCCTTAATCCAGCGTTCATTAGCTTTGGCTCAGGTGGCAATACGTACGTCGAGTGGGAAGCAGACTGGAAGTTCGATGCAGACGATAATGATTTGGCTGCGACACCAATACCAGAATCAGAAAACGGTTTTTACAGAGCTGTCAATTCAAGCACCATTTTGAACAAAGATCAGCTTACTTCACTGCAAGTCGGTCATCCTCTGATCACGTCCGGATATCCAGCACTGGGAAGCATTCATGACGACCTGCCTTTGGTGGTCGGCAGGCAAGGCGTACTCGCCTCGCATCCCGCTCGCGAGATTGCAATCGAAGGCACTTTGGGGCGTAACTATTTCCTTCTGGATAGTTTTGCCCAGAGTGGGTTTTCAGGGGCACCTCTATTTTCATTTGAGCGTCCAGAGTTCTCGATCCCGTCGCCCATCAGCTTTGGTGCAATCACCGTCAACGGCAAAAAAGTAACCGAAGGGAGCAATCCGCAGAGAGCCAGCTACCCGCAAATTCCTGCGGGGCTTGCCGGTATTGTATGCGGTCATTTCAGAAGCGCCTTGGATCGAAGCGACGGTGGTCATGCGGGCCTCAGCTATTGCGTCCCAGCACACCGGATCATTGAATTACTAAAATGATCAATCTGTTGTTCGTTTGAGAAGTATGACACTTGGGGATCAAACGGGGGCCTAGCCCCCTTTGCAAGTGGTGGGGTCTGCCCCCACACATCTTGCCTTGCCTTGCCTAATTCTTAACCCGTTTTACTCTTTAACCTGTTCCTATGTTCAAGAACCCAGAATAATTCACCATACAAGAACAGGAAAATACAATCCCGAGACATACCTGAACGAATTGAAGTGCTATGTAATTGCTGGTTGCGAAAAACTAGGCGGCAATTAGAGACGCTGATGGGCCGGTGTTGGCGGTTGAGGCCCGTTTCTTAAAAGAGCGGTTCACATAACAACCATCGACACTAACTTTTGCAAAAGTATTGCGTAGATGGTTGCGCCTCAGTCTACGCAAGTATTCTTCATAAGAAAGCTCTCCGAAAATATCTCGGATCTTGCCAGCAGCTTCCAAAACTAACCCTTCTAAGCGTTGAGCCACTTCAAAAGTTACGTCGCTCTTTTTGTCGATGAATAGTTCTAGCTGATCTGCTGCTTCGGTCGCGCGCCCTTGGTTCAACAAACGACTCGCGGCCGCAAACACCCGTTCACTCAGTCTGATAGGTTGGTCTGCTTGGCTTCCAGTGCTTAGCTCTTCTTGGCGTGCGATCATAACCTATTGATAATGAACTTTTTATTCATTTCACGCAACAAAAAAAGAACTTGAATCGTAAGTTGCGGAAGTCGATACTGTTGTTATCGCCTCATAGAAATCAACCGAAGGAATGCCAACATGACAATGTCAAACACGAAGAACTTCGATGTGCAGCTGTTTCCTGTTGCCCACGGCAAGCATCATTTCGCAGGATCTAGCTTGGAAGCCACTATGATGGGTGAAAAAGGTATGGGCGAAAAGGGCATGGGTGAAAAAGGTATGGGCGAAAAAGGTATGGGTGAAAAAGGCGCCGGTGAAAAGTAGCCACAGTTAGCTCAGAGTCGGATGTCACTCAAAACATTTCTTTCCCCTGAAGAGATCGAAGCTGTAATGTCTTTCGATGGAAAAAGTGATTTCCTTCACTTTTCCGGAGACACGTTACGGCTTACAGAAGTATTTTCATGGGGAAGACTCAATAACTGCTTAAACACAGCGTCATTGCCTTCCACAGATATCCGGCTTTTTAAAGAAGGGCGTTCGCTTTCATATAATGGTTCAATTGACTTGATCCGTGAGACTGCCAACGGTGCAACGCTCATTCATGATGATATTGACAGAAAAGATATTGAGCTAGGTCGCGTCCTTGATGCGGTGACGGGCGAGATGGGATTTCGAACTCGTGCCAATCTCTATCTATCCTATCCAGAGACCCAAGGGTTTCATGCGCACTATGACACACATGCTTTCTTAATATTGCAGATATCAGGAAAGAAAAAATGGAATATATACAGGAACCAAGAGGCATCGCCACTATACGTGCAAAAGCACCACCCAACTTTAACCGAAGCAGAACTCTCTCTTTCTGAAGAAGTCCTACTTGAGGAAGGAGATGTCCTCTTTGTCCCGAAGGGCCAGTGGCACGATGCAACAGCAAAGGATGGCCCGTCGGTCCATCTAACTTTGGCGTTGTTTGCCCCCACCGGAATTGACTTTCTAGATTGGCTTACGGATGAATTGCGTGAGGAACTTTCATGTCGGTTGGATTTTCCGTGGGGTAAAAATGCATTAGCTGCAGGACAAGAAGAGCCAGACAACGCGCTAAAATTGGCCATTGAACGAGTTGCGGCTTCCGTAAATCAAAAGCTCTCAGAAAAGACGCTCGCTGCCGACTTTTTGGCCCATGGATGTGCAACAATTTCTGTTAGAGATCGCTTACATTTTCCTCAGCATATTGAATCGAATAGCTGTATCGGTGATGGCGATTCATTCCTTCTCGCGTCGAAGACACTGTCCTACTTTGGCTTTCAAAACGACGGATTTGTCCACCTGGTAGGTGGTGAACTGTCAATGGCAGTTCCTTCTGAGTTGATCCCGGCGATTGATCTCATGACTGCTTCCGATGGACCGTTTGCGCTTGTGGATCTGGAGAACACCTGCACGGCGGGTGCTACACAAGAACTGTCAAAGTTCATAACCACGCTTCTAATCTATGGAATTATTAGAAGAGTCTGAAATGTACACTTGCTGAATGATCCTAAGTCGAGTCCAGTATCCTTGTTTGAAATATGTTATGGGTGCTCGCTACTTGGAGCTCTCCGGCTAAAGTGGCATGGTTTTCTGCCTTTGGCTCCGTGTGCTGGGCGTCGATCTTGTTTCTCTACAACATGTCTTTTACCTTAACTCTCAATGTCCAAAGCGAATTAGGGAAGTGGCGTGAGTTGAAACGAGAAGTCATTTGGGATCGATTGCAGTGTCCTCAACGCTGACGACCTACGTTCACGACAAATTGGGAACAACGGTGTTTCAAACATCGGCGACGGAGGATGATCTACACATATTCCATACGTCCCTAGAGAGTGCCGTTAAGCAATTTCATTGGACCTCTAAAGCCAAACGAGAGCTAGGTGAACGTTTCAAACTCCATGCGTGTTTTCTCGATACATTCTCACCCAACGCGCTAGCAGACCGTTGGAAAGGCGAGTACATTCTCGGTATCCACGTCGCTCTCTTCGTCGCCATTAACGAATTCGCAATGTTCTGCTTTGCGCAAAGTGACTTCTTTCCTGAACTTGGTGATCCGTCGCAAGAGTCCTCGCCCAAACCTTGGAACGACCGTCTCCCTGGCATCTGGCTGTTAGACAATACGCTCACAGGCGGCGGTGTTGACTACGAACACAGCAAGTACCTAATCCCCGCTGACCCGCAGCGGTATATTTCATCTCAGCTTCTTGCGTTTCTCATGACCCGTTTCGTGTGGCTTCATGAACTCTCACATTGCTTCAACGGACATGTCGATCTGGTACAAAACCTTAATATCGCTTTGCGCCTTCATGAGCTGCCAGAAGGGATGAACTTGACTGGCAAGTCCAAGACGCAAGCGAAATCGCTAACCGACGGCGAAAAGCAAATTCTTCGGTGTTTGGAGCTTGATGCAGACGGGTCCGCATTCTTTGCTAACTGTGCCGTTCAGATGCGCAACATGGAGAATATTGAGGGTATCCGTGAACTCGCCCCTGACATTGCTCTGCGCATGACCATCTTCGCGTCATATGCGATGGTGTGGCTTTTCGATGCGTTTCAGGACTACGCGAAATCCGCACTTGGCGATACGCATCCTACGCCTTCACTGCGCCTCCAAAACCTCCTCTTAACGGCTGAGCGTCGGCTCTACACCGAAAGCGATAACTTCGAAGAATTGCATCGTAGGGCTTTGAAGGAATTCGACCCGGTCAAAGACGCCATTCCGGGCATGTTTGAGTTCGGAACCCTCCGCGAGATGGCCCATTCCGATGAACTCGCCGCCGAGCTTGAACTGCTAGAACCCAAACGCGCCAAAGTTGCTAGCATGCTGCGTCACTATGAATTCACCCTGAAGAGTTGATGGGGCTCGTGAACTCGACGTCAAAACGCATGAAATGAACGTCCGTCTTCGGTGAATCTCGTAAGTGCTCAGCCAATAGTGAAAGTTCGGTTCTGCCGAGTGGCACTTCGTCCATCAAAGCCTTGGCGAAAACTGTTGGGAACGGTCTGTTTGACTGTAACACGTAGAACTCGCTCACTCCGTCGTCAGTGCTTTCATCCAAACTACCAAGATCGTCCGTTTCAGTACTTCCCGGCATGTGCACCAATTTCTCAGCCTCAGACCAAACCGTTTCGATGCAGCCCCAAGCCTGTGGAGATTTTTGCAATCCCAGAAGATACCTGCCACGATTTTGAGTAGCAAACTCCAGCCGAAAACTCTGACCCATAGGAAATTTACAATGGGCCTTGGCGCTCAATCGGTTGGCAACAACCAAGCCCATGCCGGATGTCTTGATCGGGATGAGTTTCCCTGATCGTGCGTCCGCTCGAACATAAAGGACATGGCGCAAAGTGAGATAGTCACCCACGCGCAGTGCGTCTTCAAAGTCGGCAATAGGGCCTTCTAACAAAGTCGCGATGTCTTGCAGGCTGTGGTTTGATAAAATTTCGGAGAACAGCTCTATGAGTTTTGAAACACGGTTCTGCGGAATTGTCCCTGCGAGTTGGCCGTCTGTCATCTTGGTCCAATAGCGCACTGCACCTTCCGTGATGCCGAACTCATTCGCGATAGCCCCAAGGTTCTCAAACCGTCCGTAACGGATGAGAAGTTTCAGCTTGCCCAAGAGTTGGGGTGCCACAAATGCTGCCACTAATAATCGGCCTTCTACCAAAATCCGAAATCTCTGGTAGCCAGTTTAGAACGCGGATGTGCCATTCGTGAAGGACTTAATTTACCTTCAAAGGAACGTCCCATGGCCAAGACAACCAACGCCAATTTCATCGCGACACCTAAGAAAGAACGCGAACCCTATCTTTCGTTTTTACTAAAGCTGATCCCTTTCCTTGAGATCCTCCTCGCAGGCGCAGGTCTCTACTACCTCGGCTTTGCCGATGGCGGCGTCGTGGGCTGGGTAAAGCTGATCGTCTTTTGCGTGGCAGCATATGCTGTGGCTTATGCGATCTACCGCATGGCCATCGAAAGAGGGGTGCCGTTGGTGGCTAAAGAAGCCAAGTTGGCGGGTCCGCTAAGCGGTCTTACAGTTGCCCTCGTTGGCGTGGCATTCTTCTTGGTGACAGCACCGGGCCTGACCATTTCACAAGTAGAAGAAATAGAACTGGCCAGTCATCTCGAAACGCTCGGCACTTATGTTGATGGACGTGTCGCGGTTGCGGATCAGTCTGCCAAGCTCGTGCCGATCATGCAGGCTATGGCGCAAGACCTAAGCGCTCGCACCGAACAGGAAAGTGCGTCCGGCGTTGGCCCCATCGCGCAATCTTTGAATGCCTTGTTTGGGCGGGCTGATGGACTTGCCACTCAAATGACCGTCAGCCTTGGCGTGCGTGGTGAAATCATGAACCGCATTTCGACGCTTCGCAGCAATATGGAGGCGACACTCGCAGATGAAAGCGTTCTGATTTGGGATCGGCGCGCTGCTTTGCGCAGCCAGCATGCGCAGATGTTGAGCCTGATGTCGGAACTTGATCGAGCCGTTCCCGTCTCCATCGTACAGTCTTATGCCAGTGAGCTTCAGGGCGGCGTGCTTATCCCTGACCGTGAGGATGCGAATGCACAAATCAATCGCACCTTGAACGGCTATGCCGACACGCTCACGACAGCATTGGCCAAACGCCAAGGAGTGGCAGGTGAACCACCGCGCTTTCCGGGCAAGACCGGTGCGCTGGACACCTTCCGTTATGTTGGAAAGTTCGCCCCCGTCTTCCTGTTTGCCCTGATCGTTGACATGGCATTCCCGCTGGCACTCTGGGCCTACACTTTGATGGCCGTGCGCGTTCACATGCCAAAGTCACCGCCGCCACCACGCACGCGCACGGATTTCGACGAGTTGACGGAGCTTCGCGTGATGGAAATCGCGCCGCACGCCAATGGCTTTGACGCAACACCACAGAGCCGTCGGACATCCCCCACCAATCGCAAGACCAGAGATTAAGGAGACGTGTCATGCCTTTTGATTTGAGCAATTCACCAATCAGTCCAAGCGTCTTGATCGGTGCTGCATTATACGCAGGTGTCAGCTTCGCTTGGTCTGGCCCCGTGGTCAGTGACCGCGAGATCGCCAAGTTGAACTGGCCGATGGTGTGTGAGGCTGAATTGGCGGCTGAACGCGCCGCCACCGCCACACCTCCGCCCATCAGCGCTGTGCCAGACCTAAACTGCAACGACACGCTCAGCCTGCTGTTCGGGCGCGACGGCGCGGCACTGTGCCAAGACTACGGCAGTTTCAGCATTCCAATCCCTGGTGCCAATGCCCTGCGTGAACAGGAACAGCGCGTGCACGAGGCCGAACAAAGACGCATGGCTCTTGCAGCGTCACGCGCTGGATCACGCTGCGACTGTGCGAGCGCCGTGTTTCAGGCGGACCACAGGCTGCCTTTGGCGCTTTACGCAGGCTCCGCGCGGCTGATCGCGCCGTCGCAGGTCCGTAATCTTCAATCAGAACTCAGCCGCGCATTGCACAGCCCGCAATGTTCCAGCGAATAGGAGGAACACCGATGTTTTTGGACACCGCAAAAATTGATGGGCGGACGCTTACGACCCATCGCAGCCGCTTCCTGTTGGACCGGATCACCGCGTCGGACGTGCAACGCCCGCTGCTTTCAATGGCCAGCGTTCCCACCATTGGGGCCACCGCCTTCACCGTCGGTTTTGCTGACATCCTGTATGCGGGTGAGATCGTGGCCTTGCTTGGCAGCGCATGCGCTTGGGTGCTTCTCAGCGCCAGTATCGGACAGTTAAAACTGGTCTCAAGCGATCTGCGTGGCAGCGAAGTGTCAGGCGCGGTCTGGGGCAGCTATCGCCACCTCAAAAGCATCCATCACGACATCACCCGTGTCTGGGATGACAAGGAGGTCTCTGATGCGCCGCAATAGATCACATGCTGTAACGACCTTTCAGATCAACATAAACCTGTTGGGAGCCGTGCTCTACGGCGCGGGCGCATATCTATTATGGCCTGACAGTCTCAAGTGGTGGGGCTTTGGTTTACTCAGCATCATGCTTGGCATGGCCGCGCCTGCTTTCCTGATCCGCGCCATCATTTTGATGTTCAAGCGACGTGGGCACGATCGCGAGTTGGACGCGATTGAAGATTTGGGTGCTGCCCCTAAATCCGCTCGGCTCGCAACAGACGACGACCTCGAAGACTTGGGGGTGTTCAAATGAGTGCGCTTATTGGACGTCCCATTGGACTGTCGATGAGTGGCAGGGTCATGCTGGATCCTTTGCCCAACAGTTCTTGCGTCATTTATGGTGCCACGGGTGCCGCCAAAACCACGTCAGCGGTGATGCCCAGTATTCAAGGCATGTTCGCCGAAACGGACCTTGCGCAGATCATCAATGACGTCAAAGACGGCGAGATATTCGAGCAAATCGCTCCGGTGTGCCGCAAATATGGGCGCAAGTTTGGCGGCCTCGATGACTTTCAGGTCTTCGGGGCGGACTGCCCGTATTCCTATTCACTCAACCCATTTGGCGCGATAGTCGCTACGGCCAAGCAATCGCCAGCGGACTTGTTGTTTGCAATCGAAGGAGCGGCGCATGCGCTGATCCCTGAGCCGCCAAACGACACGAAAAACCAGTATTTCAGGGACACACCACGCGAGGAATTGGATTGTGGCATAAGAATACTGCTGGATCGCACTCCAAATTCTGTAACCCCCGGTGCGCTTTATGCGCTGATGGCAGACCCAGATATGTGGCGTGTGGCACGCGATATTGCCGCTGAGGAAGGTGAGGACGCATTGCAATCGCGGGCTGCGCAATCCTTGGACATGCAGAACAACGATCCCGAACAATACTTCAAACACCTGCGCGCAGCACTGACCGCTTTGCGCATATATGAGCCAGGCTCAGCGCTTCACCTTTCTGGCGCTGACCAAAGCCTAACCCATGCCCAGATCATCAACGAAGGCTGGATTTTCTGCTTGGTCCAGCCCCAGCGTCACGCGGGATTGGTGGGTGCGCATTATGCGCTGCACCTTCAATCGTTCCAACATGCACAAATGTCCGAAGGCTCCGGTCGCGCGCTCTACATCCTTGATGAGCTATGCAATGCGCCTCTGAAATCCGCTGTGAAAGCTGTGACGATTATCCGCTCCTACGGCGGACGGTGCCTCTACATTGCCCAATCCCGCAAAGACATTGAGGCCAAGTATGGCGTGCGCGAAACTGCCGTTCTGGAGGACAATTGCCCCGTTAAGATTTGGCTGTCGTTCACCAGCTTTGAAGAGGCGGAACGAGTCAGTCGTGCGATGGGGGAAACCCGAACGGTCATGCAGAGCATCGGCGTAAATTCCGACAAGTTGGAATATTCAGGCACGTTCAACACAGGCATGGAACGGGTGATGACGGCAGATGATCTGATGAAACTCGATCCATCCTTGCAGGTCATTCACATTAAAGGTGGTCCGTTCATCATCTGTCGCAAGCTCTACCAAAACCAAATCGAACCGACGTGTTTTGATCTTGGCGAGAACCGACATGAAGGCGGGCGACTGCCACCAGACCCCAAAGCTGAGTTCGCCGTTCCGTCTCGGAGGACAAGCTGATGAGGGGGTTGATCCGTCTCAGCTATTTCGCGTGGGTTGTGGTGCCGGTAGCGCTCTACGGCATCTACGCCGCCTTTGGCACACCGCACGGGCTTTGGGAATACGACTACGTTCAGCGCTTCTCCTCAGATGATCCGTATCACACGACGTGCACATATTTGGGCGCGACCGGTGCGCGCACTGTTCCAGCGCCAGACGGTCGGTGTTGGTGGGTCGTCTTCTTCACAGAGGAGACGCGCTAATGGGTACTCACAAGCCTAAGCCAAGGCGTCGGGATGCGGTCTTTCAAACCGTGTCGTTGCCTCAACTCCATAACCGCCATGCTTTTCAGACAATAGAGCATCGTTTCGACGTCTACGGAGCCGTTGGCAAGCTGGCTGTCGCAATGCGCGCGGTCTTGAAGGATAAGCTCATGGGAGGCGACGGCGTGCCAGAACCCTTGGTAATCCATCGGTTCAAGCCACGCTTCCACGTCCTGTGTATCTCTAAATTTTCTCATCTATTCAGTTTACTACATCTGGATTCCAGCGCGCAAATGTCCCTGCAAGGTTATCCACAAAGCAAAGGGGAGCACTATGTCTAAAATCACGGATGATCTCAAGAAGGTGTTCGATCTGGCAGGGCTTCAACGAGAGGCCGCCAAAAAACTCAAACCCGAAGAATGGGCCGCGTATCGCGAGATCAATGAAGGTTTTGATGCCAAGGTGCGGTTTGAAAACCGCCAATATGAACTTGGATATCAAAAGCGCGTCGCTTCCGTTCGCAAGAAGCTCATCGACAAGGCGGGCTCTAAGCCTCGCGACTTTGTCCATAAATGGTTTGGCCGCGACGGTTTCAGCCGAGATGCCATAGATCGGCAAGCTCAAGTCACCGTGCGCAATGCCCACCAAAGTAAGATTGATGGTCTGAACGACCAGCGCTTTGAAGAATTGAACCGTTTTGTTGAGGGCACCGAACATCGCAAGGCGCAGCGAGACAAGCCGCGCCGCGACTTCCAGCGCGCGACTGACCGGCGCGTTGGTCCAGATAGGCGGGGTCCGACCCAATGACATTGCCATCAGATGATCAATCCGACGCGCCAAAATGAACAACTAAGGCAGGCAATGTGGCGGAGCAGAAAATCTAAACAGAAAAGGAAAATACGATGACTGAGAATGACCAAATGAGATTAAGAGACGCCCGCAATAGCTTTGCCGGAAAAGCGTTGACCGCAAGCCAGTTTGACGAGGTCTGGGCTGTTTCAGGTATCTTGGAGCGCGAAATCCGCAAAACAGGAACGTTTCGTGAAAAGCTGACAGATTATGCCCACGCCTTCGCGCGCTCAGAAAAATTCGATCAAATGAAAGGCGAGACCATCATCCGTGACATCTACAAGTCTCGCTATGGTCAAACGATGAACCAGACCCGCGAAGGGCTGGTCGAGCGCAAAGAGGCCCTTGGGCCAGACGCCAAACAAGAGGCGTTCGAATATGCGCAGCGTGTGTGTGATGATGTTCAATCCGGTGAGACCATGCCGTTCTATCAGGCCTTTGACCGTCAGGCCCTGCCATTGGCGCAGACCTTTGGCATCACCGAGAGCGGCGCGAAAACGCTGATGAAGGATGCGTTTCAAGCCGCGCAGGGCCAAGACTTCTATGAGCGAGGCAAAGCGTTGGAAAAGGAGTTCCACCTCCCCAAACGCGATGCTGAGCGCAGCTCGCGTGCGACCGAGCGGAAACCAGCACCTAAACGAACGCAGGCGCGTCAGCCATAAAATCCATAAATAACTTGCAGTTAATAGGAAATAATGCCTAATATGTTCCCCTTTTGTCCACATTGTGTGGGCGCAACATAGGAGAACGCTGAGAACGGAGACGAGATGACAGAGGATACAACACAAACAATTACGACGAACCCAATGGCCATCCGCTTCGATTGGCAAGATTGGCTGCCCTATCTGGAGGGCAGCGATCTTCCTGACGAAAAGAAGAAAGAGTTCCTCCTGTCGCTCCATGCGATTGTGATGGGCTGTGTTGATCTCGGCTTCCACCTTAACCCTGCACAAGAAATCTGTGGAGAAGTCTTCGATCTGAAAGCCGTGCTGGAAGACGCTGTGCTAGAATCCAAAGTTCCCAGTGATCAAAATGAAGGAGACGCCGCATGACCGAGCAAACGCAAAAGGCCGTCATCTACGCGCGCGTTTCCAGTGCAGCACAGCTCGCCAAGGGGGACGGGCTCGCTTCGCAAACCACCCATTGCCGCGAATACGCCAAGTATCAGGGCTATGACGTGATTGAAGTCTTCCATGACAACATGTCGGGCGGTGCAGCGGATCGTCCTGCAATGAAATCGCTGCTTGCATACCTCAAGAAACGCAAATCAGAGACTGTCGTCATCATCGACGACATCAATCGTTTCTCGCGCGACGTACTGGTGCATTGGCAGCTTCGGGCGTTGTTGTCGGAGGCGGGCGGCAAGCTTGAAAGCCCATCCATGGAATTTGGCGACGATTCAGATTCCATCCTTCGTGAAAACCTACTGGCGTCGGTCTCGCAACATCAACGCCAGAAAAACGGTGAGCAAACCAAGAACCGAATGCGGGCGCGTCTAATGAATGGCTATTGGGTCTTCGCAGCGCCTCTCGGTATGAAATATGAAAAGGTTTCTGGTCACGGAAATCTGCTGGTGCGCGATGAACCTGTCGCGTCCTATATTCAGGAAGCGATTGAGGGATTTGCCTCTGGGCGCTTTGAGACCCAAGGCGAGGTGAAGCGCTATCTGGAAAGCTGCCCCCCGTTTCCAAAGGACTTCCCAGACGGTACGATCCGGTTTGAGGTCGTTGCCCGCATCATGCGGCGCATCCACTATGCAGGCTATCTGGAGCGCCCTGAATGGGGCGTCGATCTGCGCAAGGGTCATCACCAAGGCTTGGTGTCGTTAGAAACGTGGCAGGCGGCTCAAGACCGCATCGACGGTGCCAAACGCGCACCCGTACGTAAGGACATCAACGCCGACTTCCCCCTGCGTGGCTTTGTGCTGTGCAATGACTGCAACAACCCGCTCACGGCGAACTGGTCCAAGAGTAAGACGGGTAAGAAGCATCCGTATTATCTCTGCTTCACCAAGGGCTGTGAAAGCCATCGTAAATCGATCCGCCGTGATGTGTTGGAAGAGGCGTTCACGGGCTATCTGCGGTCGCTACAGCCGTCCGAGACACTGCTGACCTTGACCAAAGCGATGTTCAAGAACGTCTGGGATCAACGTGCAGAACAAGCACAGGCGGGGGTGGTTTCGCTAAAGCGCGAGATGTCCAAGATCGAGAAGCAAATTGACGGTCTGCTTGATCGTATCGTTGTTGCCACAATCCCGTCCGTGGCATCAGCCTATGAAAAGCGCCTCGCGCGACTTGAGCAAGACAAGCTCGTTGCACAGGAAAAACTGGGCAAAACCGCCCAACCAAACCACAGCTTCGAGCAATTGTTCGAACTCGCTTGTGCGTTCCTCGCAAACCCTTGGAAACTATGGGAATCAGGTCAACTGACCCTGCAACGCACGGTGCTAAAACTGACGTTTGTGGAGCGGATTAGCTACTGCCGAAAAACAGGACTTCGAACCCCCAAAACCACCTTGCCGTTCAAGGTGTTAGAAGGATTCACAAGTCGAAATAGTGAAATGGCGGAGGAACAGGGATTCGAACCCTGGGAGGACTTTCACCCTCGTCGGTTTTCAAGACCGGTGCATTCGACCACTCTGCCACTCCTCCGACAGGCACTCTTTAGCGCCACAAATTCGATTCTAAAAGCCATCCCGGCCACATAGCCAAATTTCGCTCAAAATAGGCGCCGCTCTTTCCTTGCGCCGCGCCAAACGCTAGAGTGCGCGCAATGGTGCGGCACAAGCCGAACAAACATAGAGCAGGGAACAGACGCAACGCCACAGAGGCCGCGCGTTTTGAGGGGGCAAAGATGGCGAGCTATCACGCAGCAAAATTGGCGTTATTTCTTTCTGGGGCGGTGCTGCTGAGCGCCTGCGACGAAAGCGGTAAGCCTACGTTTTTTCAGAAGAAAGAGGGCGCAGGCAGCACAGCCGCGGCATCCAGCAGCTCGACCAAATTGGTTGAGCGCGATGTCGAAGCGCCGGATGCGTTTCAGGTTTCGGACAAGGGGCTTTGGGATGGCCGCCCCTCGCTTGGTGGTGTCTGGGTTGCCCATGATGCAACCACCGATCCAGAGCGGGTGATCATCCGCAACGAAGCAAATGGCAAATTTGTGATCGGTGCGCTGTTCAAACGCGAGACAACAAGCCCCGGCCCTGCGGTTCAGGTTTCCTCGGATGCGGCGGCCGCATTGGGCATGCTTGCCGGCGCGCCCGCCCCGCTGAATGTCACGGCCCTGCGCCGCGAAGAAGTCCCTGTAGCGGATCCTGAGGCAGAAGCGCCCGTTCTTGACGCCGCCGAGCCGATTGAAGCCGCAACGCTGGACGATCCGATCCAAGCCGCCGCTGCAGCGCTCGACAAGGCCGATGCGAGCAAACCGCCCGCGATCAGCGCGCCCAAACCCGCCGCCGCCGCGCCCAAACCCGCCGCCGCACCCAAACCGGCCAGCCGCCTTGATCGCCCCTATATTCAGATCGGCATCTTCTCGGTTGAAAGCAATGCAAAGAACACAGCGGATATGCTGCGCAAAGCCGGGATCGTGCCAACGATGAAGCCGGGCAACAGCTCTGGCAAAGCCTTCTACCGCGTGATTGTCGGCCCGGCCTCGAATGCTTCAGAACGCGCCGCCCTGATCAAAAAGATCAAAGGGCTCGGCTTTGGCGATGCCTATGCTGTAACGAATTGATCCAAACGCGCCGCCGGTATCTGGCGGCGCGCAGCTCCCTTTGGCCCGCGCCGGGCAGGTTGATCATGAAAGGAAAGCCCCATGTCTCTGCGACTTATCATCATGAGCCTCACCCTTGCGCTCAGCGCGGCCCTGCCTGCCTCGGCTGAGTTTGAGACCCGCGCGCGCGCCGCCTATGTCTTTGATATTTCAACAGATACAGTGCTGCTCTCCAAAGAGGCCAATGTACCGCTGCCGCCCGCCTCTATGTCCAAACTGATGACATTGAACATGCTCTTTGAGGCGCTGCAGGATGGCCGCGTTACACTGGAAACCCGCTTTGGGGTCTCGACCCGCGCCAAGAATATGGGCGGCTCAACGATGTTTCTTAATGAAACGGATCGCCCCACCGTAGAGGAACTGATCCAAGGCATCATCGTGCTGTCGGGCAATGATGCATGTGTGGCCGTGGCCGAAGGGCTTGCAGGCTCCGAGGATGCTTTTGCCCGGCTGATGAACACCCGCGCCAAAGAGCTTGGCATGGAGAATTCCACCTTTGCCAATGCCTCTGGCTGGCCCAACCCAAACCAACGCATGTCGATGGAGGATCTTGGCCTCTTGGCGACCCGCCTCATCAAGCAATTCCCTGAATATTATGGATATTTTGGCCAAGCCGAATTCCCTTACGACAATCGCGCCCCACAGAACCGCTTCAATCGCAATCCGCTGCTCAAGCTTGGCATTGGGGCGGATGGCCTCAAAACCGGGCACACACAAGAGGCCGGATATGGGCTTGTGGGATCAGCAACCCAAGGCACGCGGCGCATCGTTTTTGTTATCACCGGGCTCGGATCAGAGGCTGAACGCGCCCAAGAAGCCGAGCGCGTTGTCAGTTGGGCCTTTCGCCAATTCGTTGAAAAAGCCGTTGTGCGCGAAGGGGCCGAACTTGGCCGCGCGCCGATCTGGATGGGCGATCACCAAGAGATCGGGCTTGTCGCAGCAACCAATGTGAAACTGCTCCTGCCGGCCAAACAGCGCGAAGGGATCAACGCCGAAATCATCTATCGCAGCCCGCTTGAAGCGCCGATCAAGCAAGGGGATGTCGTCGCTGAAATGATCGTTTCGCGCGATGAATTGCCGCCTGCACGCATCCCATTGGTTGCGGATCGCGATGTGGCGCGCGGCGGGCTTTTGCCGCGGATGCGCACGGCCACGCGGGTATTGATGCGCGAAATACGCGGTGAGGGCGAAGCAGTACCTCAATGAGCGCAACCGGATTATTCATGACTTTTGAAGGGATTGACGGCTCTGGCAAGAGCACCCAATCCAAACTGCTGGCCGAGAGCCTGCGCAAAGCGGGTTATGACGTGATCCATACCCGCGAACCCGGCGGCTCAAACGGCGCCGAGGAAATTCGCGCCCTTGTGCTGGAAGGCGATCCCGATCGCTGGTCTGCCGAAACCGAGATCCTGCTTTTTACCGCCGCGCGCCGCGATCATCTGGAAAAGCTGATCCGCCCGGCCCTTGCGCGCGGGGCCATCGTGATTTGTGATCGCTTTGCCGATAGCACGCGCGTTTATCAAGGGGTCACGCGCGGCGATCTGCGCGCCAAGGTCGATGCGCTCCACGCTGAAATGATCGGCCAAGAGCCAGACCTGACCTTTATCATCGATATTGATCCCGCCCTTGGCCATTCCCGCGCCAAAGCCCGCCAAACAGCCGAGGAACGCTTTGAGGATTTCGGCGTTGAGATGCAGGTAAAGATGCGCGCCGCTTTCCTAGAGCTGGCCGCTGAATTTGCCCCCCGTTGCCGCGTGATTGATGGCGCGCGCGCACCCGAGGCTGTTGCAGCTGAGATCGAGACCATCGCGAAAGCCGCCCTATGAGAGCCGTCGCCGCCGATCAAAACGCCGATCCCCTGCCCCAGGCCGATTGCGCGCCGGGCGCCCCGCATCCGCGCGAAACGGCCTCTCTTATTGGCCAAGCCCGCGCCGAGGCCGATTTTCTTGAGGCCTATACTTCCCATCACCTGCATCACGCTTGGCTGATCACCGGCCCGCGCGGCGTTGGCAAAGCGACCCTTGCCTGGCGCATCGCCCGCTTCTTGCTGGCCGAGCCTTTGGGCAGCGCAGAGGCAGGCCTGTTTGGCGATGCCCCGCCCGCGCCAACCTCGCTTTCCCTCTCGCCCGATCATCCCATTTCGCACAAAGTGGCCGCCCTTTCAGAGCCGCGCCTGTTTTTGCTGCGCCGCCCCTTTGATCCCAAAAAGGAAAAGTTCGCCCAGAACATCCCCGTGGATGAGGTGCGCAAGCTCAATGCTTTCTTTCATATGTCGGCGGCGGATGGCGGGCGACGGATCGTGATTGTTGATGCGGCGGATGAGATGAATGTCTCGGCCGCCAATGCCCTTCTCAAGCAACTCGAAGAACCGCCAAAGAACGCGATCCTTCTGCTGATCTCGCACCAACCCTCGCGGCTTTTGCCCACGATCCGCTCGCGCTGCCGCGAATTGCGCTGTGCGCCGCTGAACCCCGAAGATATGAGCGCCGCCCTCGCCCAAGCGGGCCTGCATGATATCGCAAACCCGGCCGCTCTTTCGGCGCTTGCAGGCGGGTCGGTTGGTGAGGCATTAAGGCTCACCAATATGCAAGGCTTAGACACATATCACGAGATCAATGATCTCTTTGCCAGCCTGCCCAAGCTGGATCGCAGCCGCGCTTTGCGTCTGGCCGAAAGCTGTGCGGGCGCCAAAAACGTGGATCGCTATGATCTGATGCTGCGGCTCTTTGATCTCTTCCTTGCGCGCCTTGCCAGAACGGGCGCCGGCGCGCCGCCAATGGTTGAGGCCGCGCCAAATGAGGCCGCCCTGATGCAGCGCCTTGCGCCAAACGCCGATGCAGGCCGCGAATGGGCGCAATTGCAGCAGGTTTTGAGCGCCCGCGCACAACATGGCCGGGCCGTCAATCTTGACCCTGCCGCTCTCATCCTTGATATGATCCTCAAGGTAAACGAAACGGCAGGCCGCGTGGCCGCCTGACAGGCCAAGCAGCATGACCAATTCAGCGATCCCAGAGATAACCGACAGCCATTGCCATCTGGATTTCCCGGATTTCGAAGGCGAGCTGCCCGATCTGATCGCGCGCGCGGGCGAAGCGGGCGTGACCCGCATGGTTTCGATCTGCACCAAACTGCGCCTTTTGCCCCAAGTGCAAGCCATCGCCGAGGCCCATGCGCCGGTTTTCTTTGCCGCGGGCACCCACCCGATGAGCGCCGCAGACGAGCCGCTCGCCAGTGTTGAAGAGCTGGTGGCCATCGCCGCCCACCCCAAATTCGTTGGTATCGGCGAAACCGGCCTTGATTATCACTACACATCTGAAAGCGCCGCCATCCAACAAGAAAGCCTGCGCATCCATATCGAGGCCGCGCGCCAAACCGGCCTGCCGCTCATCATCCATGCGCGCGCCGCCGATGATGATATGGCCCGCATTCTGGCCGAAGAGCATAAAGCGGGCGCCTATTCCTGCGTGATGCATTGCTTCTCTTCTTCGCGCGAACTGGCCGAAGCGGCGCTTGATCTTGGCTTTTATCTTTCGGCTTCGGGCATTACGGCCTTCCCGAAATCAACCGAGCTGCGAGAGATATTCGCCGCCGCCCCGGTTGAGCGCATCCTCGTTGAAACCGATGCGCCCTACCTTGCGCCCCCGCCCCATCGCGGCAAGCGCAACGAGCCTGCTTATAGCGCGCTAACGGCCGCCAAAATCGCCGAGGCCTTGGGCATGGATTACCCCGCATTCGCCGCCCTGACGCAGCAGAATTTCAACCGACTCTTTTCAAAGGCCGCCAATTGGAGGGCCGCATAATGGGTGAGTTGCGCTTTACCATTCTGGGCTGTGGCTCCTCTGGGGGCGTGCCGCGCCTTGGCGGGCATTGGGGCGAATGCGATCCGAAAAACCCCAAGAATGCCCGCCGCCGCTGCTCGATGTTGATCGAGCGGATCGGCGAAGCTGGCACCACACGCGTTTTGATCGATACAACGCCAGACCTGCGCAGCCAGCTATTGGATGCTGGCATTGGCGCGCTTTCCGGCGTTGTCTATACCCATGCCCACGCCGATCATGTGCATGGGATCGATGATCTGCGCATGATCGTTTTTAATATGCGCAAACGCCTGCCCGTCTGGGCCGATGGCGATACGCAAAACGATCTGCTCGCGCGCTTTGGCTATGTTTTTGTTCAGCCCGAAGGCTCGGCCTATCCGCCGATCCTCAACCTCAAAACCATTGATGGCGATGTGACTGTGCGCGGCGATGGCGGGGATATTACGCTCACACCATTCAAGGTTGGCCACGGCGCGATTGATGCGCTTGGTTTTCGCATCGGCGATCTGGCCTATCTCCCCGATGTCGCCGAGATTTACGCACCCGCATGGGAAACCCTTAAAGGCCTCGATTGCTGGATCGTGGACGCACTGCGCCGCACGCCGCACCCAACCCATTCGCACCTAGCCCAAACGCTGGAATGGATCGAACGCGCCGCGCCAAAACGCGCCGTGATCACCAATATGCACATTGATCTGGATTATGAGGACGTGGCCAAAGAAACCCCCGATCACGTTACCCCCGCCTATGATGGCATGACCATCAGCTATCCAATCTGATGCAGGCGCTGATCGACGTTATCCTGCCGGTGTTCATTGTCATTGGCTTTGGCTATGTCGCCGCGTGGCGCAAACTTTTCTCCGAAAGCGCGGTTGATGGCATCATGCGCTTTGCGCAAAATTTTGCCGTGCCCGTGCTGTTGTTCAACGCGATTGCCCATATTGATCTGGCGCATAATTTCAACGGGCCGCTGTTTGCCTCCTTTTATGGCGGGGCGTTTTCGGGCTTTGCCTTTTGCTATCTCGGCGCGCGATATGTCTTTAAACGCAGCCCGGAAGACAGCGTTGCCATCGGCTTTTGCGGGTTGTTTTCCAACTCTCTCCTGCTGGGCCTGCCCATCACCGAGCGCGCCTATGGCACCGACGCGCTGACATGGAATTACGCGATCATCTCGATCCACGCGCCAACGCTCTATGCCTTTGGCATCATTGTGATGGAGATCACCAAATCGCGCGGCCAAGAATTAGCGGCCTCCAAACTTGGCCTGCAAGTGCTTCGGGCGATCCTGCGCAATCCGCTGGTGATCGGGATTGGCTGCGGCTTTGCGGTCAATCTATCCGGCCTTGCGCTGCCCGGTGCGTTTTGGTCTGCGGTTGAGATGATGAGCCGCGCGGCGATCCCGGCGGCGCTGTTTGGGCTTGGCGGGGTCTTGCTGCGCTATCGCCCCGAAGGGGATATGAAGGTTATCGCTTGGGTCGTTGCAGGTTCGCTTTTGGTCCATCCGGGCATTGCGTGGCTGATCGGCGCTGTCGGCTTTGATCTTGGCCAAGCGCCGCTGCGCAGCTCGGTTCTAACGGCCTCAATGGCGCCGGGTGTAAATGCCTATCTGTTCGCAAATATGTATGGTTCGGCGCGCCGGGTCGCGGCCTCAGCCGTTTTGATCGCAACGGCGCTTTCGATCCTAACGATCTGGGCATGGCTGTTGATCCTGCCCTAGCCGCCCGCAGCCCTAGCCGCCCGCTAGCCAAAGCGCGCGGTATAGCGCAGACCCGCATCGCGCGGCGGCAGCACAGGCGCGCGGTGATGGCGCAGCAGTTTTGGCCCAACGATGGGCAAGACGTGCTGACCATAAAGTTTGGATACATCGGCCCCGGTGAGAATTTTGCTCAGCGCCGGAAAGAGCGCAAACAGCTCGGCTTTGGCGCCGCGTTCAAAGCCCGCCATGGCAAACGCGCCCGGAAACAGGCTTTCGCCGGGCGCGCCATTGGCAAAGATCACCGCATGCATCGGCAGCAGCAAATGATGATAGGTCACGCCGCGTTTGCCCCTAGCATGGCGCACACGGCCATCGCCCAGGCTTTGCAAATGTGTGGCGCGGATCAGCTGGCCATGGGGCTGCCTGCCAAAGCCGGCCAGTTTAGGCATCTGCGCCCGCATCCGGCCCGAAGGCGGCACCAACATCGCATGTTGCGGCGAGACAAGCAGATCGCCACGATTGCCCAAAGTGCCATCCCGAATGCGAAGCGGGCGCAGGCGCGGATCGGCCGCAAGATCAGCCTCAGACAAGCTGCGCTTCCCGGCCCAAAGGAGCGGCTGCACCCCGTGATGCATCGTGCAAATGCGATCGCCCGCGCGCAGATCCTCGATCAAGACCTCTCCGCGCGGGGTTAAAATACGCGTCCCATCGCCGTAGCAAGGGATGCCGATTGAATGCATCTCGTCGCGCCCATCAACCTGCGAAGGCGCCACCCCGATAAGCGTTACGGCCTCGCCATTTGGAAAGGTCAGAACCGCATTGCCCGATCCATCATCACTTACCACAACATCATCAAAATTGACCGGCGCGCCGCCACCATCCAGCAAAGTCGTGACATCAAACTGATCATTGGTGAAACCGTTGCTATCATCATCGGCCATGTCAAAATCATGGACCGTGTCGCTGCCCGAACCATCAGAGAGGTGAATGGTATCATTGCCCGCACCGCCCCAAAGCCCATCATCACCCGCACCGCCCGAAAGGCTATCATCGCCCTCTTCACCAAAAAGGTAATCGGCATCATCGCCACCGATCAGCGTATCCGCGCCGCCGCCTGCATGGATCGTATCGCTGCCCGCGCCACCATCCAGATAGCTGCTGTAAACATCCGTCAGTTCGCCAGAGGCATCATCAATGCTGTCGTTGCCGTCGCCGCCATAGACCGTATCGTTGCCCAGACCAAAGAAGAGCGTATCATCGCCCTCATTGCCAAAGAGCATGTCATCCCCGGTCCCGCCTTCAAGGTAATCCGCCCCAAGGCCGCCCGACATGGCGTCATTCCCAGCATCGCCATAAAGAGTATCATCGCCGTCTTCGCCGTAGAGCCAATCATTGTCGTTGCCGCCGCGCACATAGTCATTGCCGCCGCCCGACCAGATCGTATCATTGCCGTCATCGCCGTAAATCGTATCGGCGATTAAAAGGCTGGTCCCGGAGACATCATCGATAACATCGTTGCCCGCGCCGCCATAAACCAGATCGCCGCCATCGCCATAAAGGATCGAGTCCGCGCCGTCACCGCCTTGGATTGTGTCGGCCCCATCGCCGCCATCGATCGTATCGTCGCCAATCCCGCCATCGATGCTATCATTGCCTTCGTCGCCATTGATAATATCGTTGCCCGAGCCACCCAAAATCGTGTCATCGCCAGTGCCGCCCTCGATGAAGTCATTCTCAGACCCGCCATCCAGATAGTCATTGCCAATGCCGCCATACATCGTATCGACGCCCGCTTGGCCCAAAATGGTATCATCGCCCGCGTCCCCGCCAAGCAGATCGTTGCCTGCGCCGCCATCGATGGAATCGTTGCCGCCGTCGCCCCAAATCTCGTCCTGGTCCGCACCCCCAAGCAAGGTATCGCTGCCCGAACCGCCCCAGATCGTATCATTGCCCGCGCCGCCATCCGCATAGTTCGACGCGCCGCCGCCGGTATCAATCGTATCCGCTGAGGCCCCACCAAGCAGAGAGTCATTATAGGCCCCGCCGGACATGGCATTGGGATCGACCTGCTCATAAAGCTGATCCTCAATCGAGCTGTAGAGGGGCGCATTGGCCCCGGTCACATTATCGATTGAGGTCACTTCCCACGTGACGCCCGGCGTTATCGGCCCATCGGCAACCGAGCCGACATAAGTTGTACCGATATAGACGTCATAGACCGTGACGAAGTTTCCGTTGCCATCCGTTAGGGTAAAACTGTTCTCAAGATAGCCCTTGGAATTATAGAGCGTGGCGCCGCCGGCATCTTTGACCAGGACTTGCTGGGTCGCGTCATTGCCAACCCCATCATTGAGATCATCGCCCTCAAAGGCCGTGTCCCCATCGGTAACGCTGAATTCAAGCGCATCCGTCGAGGTCGACCATTCAGGATCGACCATCATTTTTGAGCCAACAACGACAGACGGGCCGCCGCCCTCAATCACCCAAGCACTGGGGTCAAAACCATGAAATACATACGTTGCCACAAAAACACCCTTAGTCTTTGCCCCGCAATTAGGGGCAGTCCCACGCGAAAGAATGGCATCAAAGTTTAAGTATCGAATTAAGCGTGTTTCTCTTTCTTGCCACAATTTGCCTAAAATGCCGCTTTGGTAAAAAGACAAAAATATCAATAAATTCAATGTGTTAAAAAGTTTACGTTCAGGGAATTAACTATAAATGACCCTAACCACGCCCCCAAACCGCCCCTTTCGCCCTTCATATTGAAGCTCACAAACAATGCACGGTGAGGGCGAGGCAACGCCTTCACCACCAAGTGCAAAACAGACATTGAGTGGTGAGCAACATGCCAACGCATGAGATACATTTTTATACCCAAAACCCCGTGGGCACCTTTTCCACGACCTTGGGCAATACAACGACCTACACCGGCGCAACCGCGTTTCAGGCAACAGCCCTGATCACGGATAATGCAGCCGGCAACGAAGGTCTGTTTCTCACGGATGACAGCGCAGGCACGCCCGAAACGGCGACCGCCGTTGTCACCATTGGCGGCACCACATATGCAAGCAGCGCTGTGCGCGCCGAAGAAGTCTGGACCATTCGCGATACCGTGACAGACCAAACCTTCCAAATGGTCCGTTTCATTTGGAATGACGGCTCGGGCAACCAAAGCGCAATGATGTCTGAAACGCAGCTCGTGAACGGGCGCGTCTATGAGACCATCGATTACGATAGCCTTCCCGATAGCGCGGGGGGCGATCTTAGCTTTGCCTATGCGGATTTCTCCGACAACTTCATTGAAGGCACCGCCGGTGATGATGTCATCGATGAAAGCTACACAGGCGATCCACAAGGCGATGCGCCTGATGGGCTCGACAGCTTTGAGGATGTCTATACCCCAAGCACATTGCAATGGACCAATTTTGGCGGCAATGGCACCGATCTTACCGGTGGCGTAACCCAAAACGTTGGCGGCATGAATGTTTCGGTCTCTTGGTTGGATGAAGGCGCAGGCCAGACTCTCGAAGTCTCCACTTTGGACAATTACGAAGAAACCGGCGAAAACCTTTCCAACACCTCCTCGGCAGAAATTTATGGCCAAGGCGCAGGCGACAACTCAACCACAACAATCACGTTTACGCCGGCGGGTGGCTCTGGCTATGCCGATGAGGTGAACAACGTGATGTTCCGCATCAACGATATCGACCAATCCCAGTTCCAAGATATCGTAACAGTGCGGGCCTATGACATCGACGGTAACGAAGTCGAAGTGCGCCTTTTGGCCGATGGGGATGATGTTGTAACGGGCAATACTGTTACTGCAAACAACGTGGCCAATGGCCCGGGCGATGCGGATGGCTCTGTGCTGGTTACGATCCCTGGCCCCGTGCACTACATCGAAATCGATTATGACAACGGCCTTACCTCGACCCAAGCGATTCACGTAACCGACATCAACTTTGATGCCGTAACCCCAAGCTACGCCGATTCAATCGACGCAGGCGCAGGCAATGATTATGTCGAATCCGGCCTTGGCGATGACAGCGTTATTGGCGGGCTTGGCAATGACACCATCTTTTACGGCGCTGGCGATGATACGGTCTTGGGCGGCGACGGCGCAGATAGCATTGACGATGCCCCAGGCACGACCGCCTCTTCTGACCAGAACTATATCGACGGCGGCGCAGGCAACGACACGATCTTTGGCGCCGGTGGCGACGATTCAATCCTTGGCGGCGCCGATGATGACCTCATCTCAGGCGAAGCGGGCAACGACACAATCGAAGCAGGCACAGGCGATGACACTGTCTTTGGCGGCGCAGGCAATGACACAATCATTGGCGAAGCAGGCAACGACAGCATCGAAGGCGGCGCAGGCGATGACAGCGTTGACGGCGACGATGGCAATGACACGCTGATCGGCAACGCAGGCGACGACTCCCTTTGGGGCGGCGACGGCGATGACAGCATCGACGGCGGCGCAGACAATGACATGTTGGGAGGCGACGCAGGCAACGATACGGTTGATGGCGGCGCGGGCGATGATGCGCTTTACGGCTGGACAGGCGACGATCTGCTTACCGGCGGCACAGGCAACGACTATATCGAAGGCGGCGCGGGCCTTGATACATTCATCGGGGGCGAAGGCGCCGATACGATGATTGGCGGCACGGGCATGGACTACGTTGATTACTCGGCCTCCGGCGCGGGTGTTAACGTTGACTTTACCAATGGAACGGCTTCGGGCGGCGATGCGGCTGGCGATGTGATCACCACAACCGACGGCATCATCGGTTCGGATTTCGATGACACATTGATCGGTTATGACACTGAAAACCTCACCGTAGGCCCTGACTTCTTCACCAATGTTTTGATTGGTGGCGACGGCAACGATTCCATCGATGGGCGCGGCGGCAGCGACAGCCTTTACGGCGACGCGGGCGATGACACGATCTTTGGCGGCACAGGCAACGACTATATCGAAGGCGGTACCGGCGCGGATTATATCGCAGCAGGCGCAGACGATGACAACGTGCTTGGCGGCGATGGCAACGACACAATCTTTGGCGAAGACGGCACCGATGTGATCAGTGGCGGCGCAGGCGATGATTTGATCATCGGTGGCGCGGGCGGCGATCTTATGGGCGGCGGCGACGGCGACGATACAATCTATATCGGCTCTGGCGATGTGGCCACAGGCGGCGCAGGCGACGATCTCTTCGTGATCGACCCAGCCGCGCTTACCGGCGGCACAATCACGATCGACGGGCTGGAAACCTCCGAAACCAACGGCGACAGCATCGACTTCAACGGCACCCTTGCAGGCCCCGTTACCTATACCGCCCAAGGCACAGATCCGGGCGGCCGCTCGGGCTATGCAACCCTGACCGATGGCACAGTAATCAACTTCTCCAATATCGAGACGATCATCTGCTTTGCCCGCGGCACACGCATCCTCACCCCGCGCGGCCCCGTCGCAATCGAGGCCCTGCGCCCCGGCGATATGGTGCTCACCCGCGACAATGGCCTCCAACCCATCCGCTGGATCAACTCGCGCCGCGTGGCCGCAACGGGCAATTTCGCGCCTGTGCATATCGCAGCTGGCACAATGGGCAACGATAGCGATCTGATCGTTTCGCCCCAACACCGCATGCTGCTGAAGGGCCACCGCCCCGAGCTGCTGTTTGGCCAACGCGAAGTGCTTGCTGCGGCCAAACATCTGGTCAACGGCACAACGATCAACACGATTGAAGGCGGCCTCGTGGAATATTTCCACATGATGTTTGACCAGCACGAATTGATCTTTGCCGAAGGCGCAATCACCGAAAGCTTCCACCCCGGCGATCACTCGCTGCGCGGCCTTGCAGACCCTGCACGCGAAGAACTGTTTACACTCTTCCCAGAGCTGCGCGCCCTTCCCGATAGCCACGGCCCAACAGCCCGCCTGTGCCTTCGCAAACACGAAGCACACCTGCTCGCGGCCTAAGAACGACCCGCGCGGGGCCAGCTCACCGCTCCCCACGCACCCAACCGCGCGCCTTGCCTGGCGCGCGGTTGGAATTGTTTTTTTTGGGGGGGGGCAACTGGGCGCGAAAGCCCTCCTAAGTTTTGCGAGCCATTGTAGGCCAAGGGCGCAATTGCCCATTCGCCCAGACCACACTCAATACCGCCGCCTCAAAAGATCGCGGCGAAATAGCCTGATTTCACAGCACCCGTTTTGATTGCCCTTCAAGGGGCATTGCCGCTACCTTCATCCATGTAACCATTTCCTAGGATTGAACATGCTTAACCAGTTAAAAGGTATCGCTCTCGCACTCTTTGCCGCGTTCCCAATTCAAGCCCAAGCAGAAGAGCTGCCCAATGGCGCCACGCTTATTCAGCTCAACTCCCGGACATTTGATCTTCGGACAGACGTGCGCAACCTGCGCCGCGGGCCAGACTTTATCCCGCTGACCGAAATCAAATGGTTGTCGGACCTAGTGGACCGCGATCCCTATTTGGAGCTGACCGTACTCCATATTCAGGCCAAAACCCAACCAATCAGCATGACTTGGCCCTCCGTTACGCCGGATAAAGCTTATCCGCTTACTGAAAATATTCCAGAATTTATGGCTGTCGAGGGCTTTCAAACGCGTTCGTCCCACCCCAAAAATTTCAGTTTCATTCTACTCCCAATAGATAATCCGTCCGATTTTTACGTTAGCTGTAGCGGCTCGGAAACTGACAAATCTAGTTTTTGCGCAGTATTAGTAGCCTATCCGCCTGATAGCGAAATTCGGCTAATTGCACGCGTTTACAACGCCAAGCCGCCCTTCAACTTTAGAGAAATCGCACATCGGATGCGTGAGATCGCTTACTGCCTTGATGTAACCGACCGGCTTAGCGCGGATGGTGCATCCCCAGAGGCTCTCGTCGATCATAAGATAGACAAGCCCGACCTGCGCGATTGCCACGAGCTGGTTTCTTAATGTCCGAAAACTCATCTAGAGAGCCCGATTGCCAAGCTTTCGCACCCTAGAACAAAGCGCCCGTTTGATATTGGTGTAGGTCGCCTATTCTTAGCGAAAAATCCTGCGCGCCGCACTGCTTAAAGCCGACACAACAGCGCAGGCTCTCGCGATCTCTACGAAACCGCTGCCGCTCAAAACTCAATGATTTTTTCGGATGGTGTAGACTTTTCTAAAGAAAAGTCTTGGTGCGGTCGAGAAGACTCGAACTTCCACGGGTGTTACCCCACAGCGACCTCAACGCTGCGCGTCTACCAATTCCGCCACGACCGCACGATCTAGGCTTGGTGAGGGGCTACATAGCGAAGTGATCTACCCTTGTGAAGGGGCAAATCGCCCGATTTGATCTTTTTCGCAGCGGCGGCGAAATCGCAGCGAAACGCGGGCTTGGCCTGCCGGTGCGGGATCGGCAATTTCGGGTGGCTCCCGGCGGCAAAGCGGGGCAAACTCAGCGCCGATGGAGCAAATGCGGCGTGCCAGCAGCGCCTTACATCGCCCGCGCGGATTTACGGCCAGTACATATGAACAACAATCACAAAGGGGAGGCAGACATGGTTGAGTGGCAAACAACAAACGGCCTGACCTCCTACCCAGAGGCCGTCGCCACTATGGAGGCGCGCGCGGATGCGATTGCGATGGGCACAGCGGGCGAGCTGATCTGGCTGGTCGAGCACCCGCCGCTCTATACCGCCGGCACCTCGGCCAAGATCGAAGACCTCGTTGAGCCCGATCGCTTTGACGTGTTTCAAAGCAAACGCGGCGGGCAATATACCTATCACGGCCCCGGCCAGCGCGTCGCTTATGCCATGCTCGATGTGGGCAAACGCGGGCGCGATGTGCGGGCCTTTGTCAATCAGATGGAGGCCTGGGTGATCGCCACACTGGCGGAATTTGGCGTCAAAGGCGAGCGGCGCGCCGGGCGTGTGGGCGTTTGGGTTGTCCGCCCGGAATTGGCGCCAAACGCCGATGGCAGCCCGCGCGAAGATAAGATCGCCGCCATAGGGCTGCGCCTGCGCAAATGGGTCTCGTTTCACGGGCTCTCGATCAATGTCGAGCCAGACCTAAGCCATTTCAGCGGCATCGTCCCTTGCGGCATATCCGAGCACGGCGTCACCAGCCTTGTTGATCTCGGCCTGCCCGTAACGATGCAAGACGTTGATCTTGCGCTTCAAAAAACCTTTGACGAGATCTTTGAACCCGCCCAAAACTAAACCGATAGCGCCTATCCCCCCCTGCGACAAAAGTCCCCTCGCATCACAGCGCAAGAAGATTACATTGCCCCCATAGCAATTCAATTTGGAGAGCCACATGAAAACCTTCCTAATCGCGGCCGCCGCCCTTGCCCTTTCGACCAGCGCGGGATTTGCCGCAAGCGATGCGGATCAGGGCGAAGCGGATTTCAAACGCTGCCGCTCCTGCCATGCAGTTGTGGATGGGGATGAAGTCCTCGTCAAAGGCGGCAAAACCGGCCCCAATCTGTTTGGCATTATCGGGCGCACCGCAGGCACCTATGAAGGCTTTAACTTCAGCAAAGATATGCTGGCCGCAGGAGAGGCCGGGCTTGTATGGGATGAAGCGAAAATCGCCGAGTATCTCCCTGATCCCAAAGGCTTTTTGGCAACAACCCTTGGCAAAGGCTCCGCCAGTTCCAAGATGACACCCCAGCGCCTGAAAGATCCAACCGATGTCGTCGCTTTCTTGGCCAGCTTTGCACCGATGGAAGCCGCAGACGCCGAAACAGAAACACCCGAGCCACAAGCAGAGCCCGAGACGGACACAACCAATTCCGAAGAAAAAGCGAGCGAATGATCCAAGCCCGCCCCTTCTAAATCACCTCTATAAACCATATCAAATCTGGGCGGTCTCTCTTCTAAAGGGCCGCCCTTTTCTCTGCCCCACCACCACAGGATGCAACCAAAGCCGCGATTCTTTATCCCTCAAACCGATCACCCCCTATCAAAACAGAGCGCCCTCCTATCAAAATAACGCGCCCCCGCCCAAAATCAGCCCAAGCACCCCAAAAGAACACCCCCTCGTTAAACCAGCCCAGCTTTTCACAGTTGCGCAAATATCCCCGCCGGAGGCACCTCAGGCCGCAACAATCGCGCCGCCCCTTAAACCGCACCACATCTCAAAACCGCGCAGCCACGGCCCGCGCAGATCCCGCACAGCACATACAAACCGCCCGCGAACCGCCCCCCAAATCGCCAAACCCATAAGCCATTAGCAAATTCCGCCCCATTTTCACCGCCTTCCAAAGGGGGGCGCGTCAATTTTTCCCATCTCAAAGCGCTGTGCATCATTGCCCCCTTGTAAGAACCGCTCTAATACAGGGGATAATTCCGCAGGGGAGTCTATCCGCCCCTTCGTAAGCAATCGAAACGCACATCCGGGAGGACCGCATGGCAGACGCAGCCATTCACGGCCACGAACATGAGGATAACCGCGGGTTCTTCACCCGTTGGTTCATGTCAACGAACCACAAAGATATTGGTATCCTTTACCTATTCGTCGCCGCCGCCGTCGGCTTCATCTCAGTCGCCTTCACCGTTTATATGCGCTTGGAGCTTATGAACCCTGGGGTGCAATACATGTGCCTTGAGGGCGCACGTTTCATCGCATCCGATGCGCTTTGTACGCCAAATGGCCACCTCTGGAACGTTATGATCACCTATCATGGTGTCTTGATGATGTTCTTTGTGGTGATCCCGGCGCTCTTTGGCGGCTTTGGGAACTACTTCATGCCGCTGCAAATTGGCGCGCCTGATATGGCCTTCCCACGGATGAACAACCTCTCCTTCTGGCTCTATGTCACAGGCGTTTGCTTGGGCGTTGCTTCGCTCTTGTCGCCCGGCGGCAATGATCAGCTTGGCTCCGGCGTTGGCTGGGTGCTTTACCCGCCTCTGTCGACAACGGAAGGCGGCTACTCCATGGATCTTGCGATCTTTGCGGTGCACGTCTCTGGTGCGAGCTCGATCTTGGGCGCGATCAACATGATCACAACCATGCTCAACATGCGTGCCCCTGGCATGACCATGTTTAAAGTACCGCTGTTCAGCTGGTCGATCTTTGTAACCGCTTGGCTCATCCTGCTCTCGCTGCCTGTTCTGGCCGGCGCGATCACGATGCTCCTGACAGACCGCAACTTTGGGACAACCTTCTTTGATCCTGCCGGTGGCGGCGATCCGATCCTCTACCAACACATCCTGTGGTTCTTCGGTCACCCCGAAGTCTATATCATCATCCTGCCCGGCTTTGGGATCATCTCCCATGTCATCGCAACCTTCTCGCGCAAACCTGTGTTTGGCTACCTGCCAATGGTCTGGGCGCTGATCGCGATTGGCGTGCTGGGCTTCGTTGTTTGGGCACACCACATGTATACCGTGGGCATGTCGCTCTCCCAGCAAAGCTACTTCATGCTGGCAACGATGGTGATTGCGGTGCCAACCGGGGTTAAAATCTTCTCGTGGATTGCAACCATGTGGGGCGGCTCGATCGAATTCAAAGCCCCCATGCTCTGGGCCTTTGGCTTCCTGTTCCTCTTCACCGTTGGTGGGGTTACAGGCATCGTGCTCTCACAAGCGGGTGTGGATCGTGCCTACCACGATACATACTACGTTGTGGCCCACTTCCACTATGTGATGTCGCTCGGCGCGATCTTTGCGATCTTTGCGGGTATCTACTTTTACTTCGGTAAAATGTCGGGTCGCGAATATCCTGAATTCCTCGCCAAAGTGCACTTCTGGATGATGTTCATCGGCGCGAACCTTACCTTCTTCCCCCAACACTTCTTGGGCCGCCAAGGTATGCCACGCCGCTACATCGACTACCCAGAAGCCTTTGCATACTTCAACAAGATCAGCTCATACGGCGCATTCCTATCCTTTGCCTCGTTCCTGCTGTTCATCGGGATCATGATCTACGCTCTGAAATGGGGCAAAAAGATCACCGAAAACAACTACTGGAACGAATACGCAGATACGCTGGAATGGACCCTGCCTTGCCCACCTCCCGAACACACGTTCGAGACCCTTCCAAAACAGGAAGACTGGGATAAAGGCCACGCGCACTAAGAGCGCAACAGCTAAACAGATAAAAAGGGGCGCTCCGGATGGGGCGCCCTTTTTGGTTTGGGGGGGGAGCTTTAGCCGCGGGCAGCCATAAAAAAACGCGGTGATTCCGATTAGCATCTCACATAATGTGAGCCGCGCGCCTGACATTCGAGAACTTCAAAAAGTATTATTTCTACCAATATCTCTCGACGGTCACGTTCTCGAATGTCATGCTAAATTGATATCGTAATTTGAAAGGTGACAGTGTTTATGGGATGGAAAGGGACAATGCGCTCCGTGGCGGCAACCGCGCGCCGAATGGAGAAAGAAGCGCAAAGGCGGCACAAGCAATCGCTCAAAGAACAGGTTGCAGCGAACGCAAACGATGCCGTGACGAGTTGGGAAAACTACCTCGAGGAACTTCTGTCTGTTCATACCAGTTTAGCCGAACGAATAGATTGGCAAGCTATGCTCGCTGTACCGGCGCCTACACGCCCCAAAACTGTCAGTACTCATCTCGATAGCGCTACACGGGCCTTGGAAAAATTTAAGCCGGGAATACTTGATTTTTTGTCCGGCGGCACGGCGAAGAAAAGAGCTAAGCTCGAGAAAAACCTCAAGGCGGCACCGGACAAAGACCGTATTGAAAACGACCGCCAACTTCGCAAATATGAAAACGCTCTCTCAGAGTGGGAATGCGATAACAGCCTCGCAAAAAAACTGATCAACGGTAATGATGCCGCCATCAAAGAGGTATTAAACGAGTTTCAAACGTTGAGTGAACACGATTTGATCGGCTCTTCAGTGCAGTTTTCCATATGCGACGGAGTCGTCCACGCGAAGCCTCAAGTCCATTCTGACGAAGTCGTTCCTAACTTTCGACGTAAACAGCTTGCAAGTGGAAAGCTATCCGAAACGAAAATGCCTATTGGGCAATTCAATGAACTCTACCAAGATTATGTCGCGAGCGTTGCGCTTAAATTGGCCGGTGATCTGTTTCAAATCCTGCCATTGGATGAGGTATATGTAACATGTGAAAGTGAAATGCTTAATTCCGCCACAGGACATCAGGAAGTAACACCCATTCTATCAGTTCAATTCGTGCGCAGAACCTTTCAGACATTGAACCTAAAGAGTATCGACCCATCAGACTCGATGAATAATTTCAACCATGCCATGAAGTTTAGCAAAACGAAGGGGTTTTCTGCCGTTGTTGCGCTTGTGAGCGACGAATAGGGCGAACTTTCCAACAAGTACCTAGGCCATGCAACACCGCATTCCCCCCGCTCCCCCGCCGCGCTAAACTCCCCCAGCAAAGCCCGGAGCCCCCATGCCCTACCGCTGGAACGAGACAGAGACCAAAGCCCCCGAATGGCGCGGCCATAGCGAATGGCACGCCCATGCCAATCCCCCCGCCCATGCATCCCACGCCGAGGGCGCAGCCCCCCTCGCCACCCTCACCCTCTGGCCAAACCGCTCGCTTGCCCCCAAAGGCTTTGCCGCAGCAATCCTGCTGCTCTTTACCCTCGGCACAATCCCCGTGCTCTCCCTGCTCGGCTCCAAACTGCTCTGGGTCATCGCCGCCTTTACCCTAAGCGTCCTCGCCGCCCTCTGGATCGCCCTTCAAAAAAGCTACCGTCGCGGCCTTGGTGAGGCGATCCACATCTGGCCCGATCACCTGATCCTCACCAGAACCAATCCGCGCGGCCCCGATCAGATCTTCGAGGCCAACCCCTACTGGCTGCGCCTCACCATCCGCGCCAATGGCGGCCCGGTCGAGCAATACCTAACCCTCAAAGGCGGCCTCAAAGACCCAAAGCGCGAAGTCGAGCTCGGCGCCTTCCTCAGCCCCGAAGAACGCCTCCAGCTGCGCGATGATCTCGCCTTTGTCCTTGGCCAGCTCAATCCCTAAAGCCGCACACCCAAACCCATTCACAGTTGTGCAAATATCCCGGGGGAGAGCACAGCTCGGGGGCAGCGCCCCCATAAGCCCTCCCAAGCGCAAAACCGACCCAACCACCCTCAACCCGCCACAAAAACGCAAAAAGCCGCACCCAGTTTCCCAAGCGCGGCCCCTCAAAATCTCAAATGCCCAAGCTTACCCGAGCTTGTCTTTCACCATCGGCCCCGCCGCGCTAAAATCCATCTGCCCGGTGTATTTCGCCTTAAGCGCCGCCATCACGCGGCCCATATCGCGAATTGATTCTGCTCCGGCCTCAGCAATCGCCGCATCAACAGCCGCAGCAGCCTCGTCATCGCTCAACTGGCGCGGCAGGAATTCCTCAATCACGGTGATCTCAAAAAGCTCCTTCTCGGCCAATTCAAGCCGCCCGCCTTCTTCATAAGCGCGCGCAGATTCTTGCCGCTGCTTCACCATTTTGCCAAGAATCCCAAGCACATCGCCCTCAGCAACCCCGGTATCATCGCCCTCACCCCGAAGCGCAATATCGCGATCCTTGATGGCTGCATTGATCAGGCGCAGCGTCGAAAGTCGCTCCACATCCCTGGCCTTCATCGCAACCTTCAAAGAGTCGCTGATCTTTTCGCGTAGTCCCATTCGGTATCTCATCCCCTGACATTTCCGAAGTCCCCACACTACAGCGCCGCAATTCTCATAACAACCATTGATATTCCCCATAAGCGCTTGAAATCGTTACGTTCCCAAATCTGCGCAAAAGCCGCCGCCAGCCCTTGACCCGCCCCGCCCCTTTCCATAGGTTCCCCACAATTTTGCACCCACAACCTGCCTCGGGGAGTCGCGCCATGTCTGCTGTTGCCGCAACACAAGCTTCAGAGAAACCAACGGCCTGCCTCGCGCTGGCTGATGGCACATTGTTCTACGGCAAAGGCTTCGGCGCGCCGGGCCAAACGGTCGCGGAACTGTGCTTCAACACCGCGATGACCGGCTACCAAGAAATCATGACAGACCCGTCTTATGCCGGCCAAGTCGTGACCTTCACCTTCCCCCATATCGGCAACACAGGGATCAACCCAGAGGATGATGAAACGGGCGATCCAGTGGCCCAGGGGATGATCGTCAAATGGGATCCAACCGAGGCCTCAAACTGGCGCGCGACCCAAGAATTAAACGCCTGGCTGGCAGCGCGCGGCCGCATCGGCATGGGCGGCCTCGATACCCGCCGCCTCACCCGCGCCATCCGCCAACACGGCGCGCCCCATGTCGCTCTGGCCTATGATCCCGAAGGCAACTTCGATATCGAAGCCCTGGTTGCCGCCGCGCGCGCTTTTGCTGGGCTCGAAGGGCAAGACCTGGCCAAAGATGTGAGCTGCACCCAAAGCTATGTCTGGGATGAAATGCGCTGGGCCTGGCCCGATGGTTTCCCCAAACGGACCGGCCCCGGCCACAAGGTCGTCGCCATTGATTTCGGCGCCAAACGCAACATCCTGCGCTGCCTGGCCTCGGCGGGCTGCGATGTCACTGTGCTGCCGGCAACGGCCACGGCTGAAGAGGTGCTCGCGCATAATCCGGCGGGCGTTTTCCTCTCTAATGGGCCGGGCGATCCGGCGGCCACAGGCGCATATGCGGTCCCGATGATCAAAGGTATTCTGGCGGCAGACCTGCCCATCTTTGGCATCTGTCTGGGCCACCAAATGCTCGCGCTTGCGCTTGGCGCCAAGACCGTAAAGATGAATCACGGCCATCACGGCGCGAACCATCCGGTTAAAGATAAAGAAACTGGTAAGGTTGAAATCACCTCGATGAACCATGGCTTTACCGTGGATGCCCAAACCCTGCCAAAAGGCGTTATGGAAACCCATGTCTCGCTGTTTGATGGCTCCAATTGCGGCATCCGCATGGAAGATAAACCAGTGTTTTCAGTGCAGTACCACCCAGAAGCCAGCCCGGGCCCGATGGACAGCTACTACCTGTTTGAACGGTTCACCGATGCGATGAGCGCCCGCGCCTAAAGCCAAACAACCGCCCAGAAGCCGCACCAGCTTTTCCTTAGGGAAGGCGCTAAAATTAACGGCTTCTTAACCACAATTGATGAAACCTAGCTAAGACAATTCTGCACTTAAGCTGGCCTTCATGACCTCACCTTCTCAGCATCCGCTGCGGCCCGATCCTGCATTTGGCCCTGCCCGCGCAACTGTGCGCGAAAACGCCACAGAGCCAGCCTCATTGCCCCGCGCAACTGAGGCCCAAAGCGCAGATCAATCCCCCCGCTCTCCCGCCAAACCGGCCCAAACCCGCAAACCGCTGGGGCAAATGATGGTCGAGCTGGGGATGCTTAGCCCCGAAGATCTGATGCGCGCTGTGGCAATCCAGGCCCGCGAAGAAGCGCTCTTTGGTGATATCCTCCTTGCGCATGATATGGTCAGCGAGGCGGATCTGTTTCAAACCCTTGCGGTGCAATACAACGCCGAAGTGGCCGATTTCAAAACCCGCGCGCCGGATGTGCGCTTGATAGATATTGTCGGCGCGGATACCTGCCTGCGCGAAGGGATCCTGCCCTGGTATCGCGTTGGAAACATAACAATTGTGGCCTGCTGCCAGCCCGAACGTTTTGAAGCCCTGCGCGCCAAACTCTCGCCTGAATTTGGCAAAGTGCGCATGGCCATCGCCTCTGAAACCGCCCTTCACCAAGCGCTGCTCCTCTCGCGCCAGCGCCATCTTGCCGCCTCAGCAGAAACCCGCGTTGCCAAGCACGAAAGCTGCCGCGATTGGGATACCAAACCCTTCGCCCGCCTTGGCATCGCCGCCGCCTGCCTGGCCGCGGCCCTCATGCTCACCGCGCCCCATATTCTCTTTGGCCTGCTCTGCACATGGGCAATCATCACATTGCTGCTGAATTCCGCGCTGAAAGTCGGCGCGGCCATCGCCCAGACCCATTGGATGCAGCGCGATGACATCACCAATCAAGCGGCGCAAACCGCCAATAATACCGCGCCCATGCGCCTGCCCACCGTTTCAATCATGGTGCCGCTGTTTCGCGAACGCGAGATCGCAGGCCGCCTCATTCGCCGCCTTTCCCGGCTCAATTACCCGCGTGAATTGCTCGATATTTGCCTCGTTGTCGAAGAGGATGATGCGGTCACTCAAACGGCTGTGTCCAACACCAAACTGCCACGCTGGATGCGCCAAATCGTTGTCCCGCGCGGGGCCGTCAAAACCAAACCGCGGGCGCTGAATTTTGCGCTTGATTTCTGCCGTGGCTCGGTGATTGGGGTCTATGATGCCGAGGATGCGCCCGACCCCGATCAAATCCACAAAATCGTGCGCCGCTTTCATGAACGTGGGCCCGAAGTCGCTTGCTTGCAAGGGATATTGGATTTTTACAACAGCCGCACAAACTGGCTATCGCGTTGTTTTACAATAGAATATGCAACTTGGTTCCGCCTTGTCCTGCCCGGGCTAGAGCGTATGGGCCTTGTTGTTCCTCTTGGTGGCACAACGCTGTTTTTTCGCCGCGAAGCGCTTGAGGAGCTCGGTGGATGGGATGCGCATAACGTCACTGAAGACGCCGATCTTGGCATTCGCCTCGCGCGCCATGGCTACCGCACCGAACTGATTTCAACCGTTACCGAAGAAGAAGCAAACTGCCGCTTTTGGCCTTGGGTCAAGCAGCGTTCGCGTTGGCTCAAAGGCTATGCGATGACTTGGGCTGTGCATATGCGCAACCCGGCCGCCCTGTGGCGCGAGCTTGGCGCTTGGCGCTTTTTCGGGGTGCAATTGCTCTTCCTTGGAACCCTGTCGCAATTCATCCTCGCGCCGGTATTGTGGAGCTTCTGGGCCATACCGCTTGGCCTGTGGCATCCTTTGCGCGGCGTGCTCCCGATGGATGGGTTCATGATCCTTGGCGCGGTCTTTCTTGCCTCGGAACTGCTCTCGGTTTGGCTTGGGGTGCTTGCTGTCTCCGGGCCCAAACATCGCGGGCTTTGGCTCTGGGTGCCGACCATGCATTTCTATTTTCCGCTTGGCGCATTGGCCGCCTATAAAGGGCTTTGGGAAGTGATCAAACGGCCCTATTTCTGGGATAAAACCGCCCATGGCATTGATGATATGGTCGAACATGTAAAGGCAGAAGAGGCCAATTCAGCGCTCAATGAGGGGCGCGAGCCCTATGAAACAATGCCCCACAAACCCGCTGCCCCCGCGCCGCTTTCTGGCCTGCGCCCCGCGCCGCCAAAACCGGCCGAAATCCTGCTCCTGCGCGATCCGATCCCAGCCCCAGATCACCGCCCATCCCCGCAACAAAACGCAGCCATTGCCGCCGCTCTTAGCGCGCCAATCAATGCCCCGCGCAGCGCAGAGGCCCTTGCCAAGGCCCCCAAGGCATCCGCGCCCTTGGAGCTTCTCGTTTTGACAAACCCAAGCGCCCTATCGCTGCAAAAACCCGCACCATCTAGACCGGATGCACCGCCAAATTTCGCGGCCCTAAAATCCGCAGCCCCAAAATCCGTTGCAGCGCCAACAATCCCCGCAGCGCCGCCAATGCCAAAGGCCCGCCCGCCCAAAATACAAGCGCGCCCAAACCTGAGCTTTGAACCAAGCCTGCTGATTGCAGAATAGCGCGGGCTAGAATTCCTGCTTTTGCGCGTCAATTTTCAGCCGCGTCACAAAGGCCTTGGAAATATGCGTGCGCAGCGCCTCATCCGCAGCATCCCCATCGCCCGCCTCAATCGCGCTGACAATGCGATCATGTTCGGCCAATGCGATCTCATCACGCCCCTCAACGGCCAAAGATGTCGTCGCCAAAAGCGCCATCGAGCGATGCACCAAATCCAATTGCTGCACCAAAAACCGATTGTGTGAGGCCAGGTGAATCTGTTTGTGAAAGCGCCGATTGGAGCGCGAAAGCGCCTCTGGATCGCCCAAATAAGCACGATCCTCTTCGATCATATCGCGCAACAGCTGCACCTCCTCGGGCGCGGCATGGCGCGCGGCAAGGCGCGCGGCCAAGCCTTCGAGCTCGGTGCGCACAACATATAGCTCGGCCAATTGATTGTGATCAAGGGAGGCCACAATCAAAGAGCGCCCATCGCGCGCCAGCAAGGATTGCGTCTCAAGCCGTTGTAATGCTTCACGAATTGGCGTGCGCGAAACCCCAAACCGCTCGGCCAACTCGCTCTCAACAAGCCGATCGCCGGGCTTATAGGCCCCTGTGTCAATCGCCTCCAAAATCAGCCCATAGGCATCCTTTTGGGCGGGTCTGTGATCTGTCATTCGCCTCTCCATAGCCGAAGCCGCACCCTAACCGCGCAAGGGCCGATCGATCAAGCATCGCGCGCAAGTTTGATTGCTGTAAACGCCGCAAAGCGCTAGAGATACCCAATGAAACCACCCGCACCCAACACCGATCAAACCGCCAGCCATGCGCCCGATTTCGCCCATGTCCGCGAATGGGTCTTTGATCTCGACAATACGCTTTACCCCCCCGAAGTGCACCTGTTTGGCCAGATCGAGATCCGCATGACCGCCTGGGTGATGAGAGAGCTCGGCATCAATCGGGCCCGCGCCGATCACCTGCGCCAGCATTATTGGCACAGCTATGGCACCACGCTCACCGGGCTGATGCGCGAACATGGCATCTCGCCCGAGGGTTACCTTAGCGAGGTGCACGATATTGATTTCACCGTGCTGCAAAAGGCCCCCGATCTCGCGGCCAATATCGCCAATCTGCCGGGCCGCAAGATCATCTATACCAATGGCACCCGCCCCTATGCCGAGCAAGTGCTTGAAGCGCGCGGGCTTTCGGGGCTTTTTGATGCGATCTATGGGGTCGAACACGCCGATTTTCGCCCCAAGCCGGAACGCGCAGCCTTTGAGGCGATCTTTGCCATGGATGGGATCACCCCCACTCAGGCCGCAATGTTTGAGGATGATCCGCGCAATCTTGCCGCGCCCCACGATATGGGCATGCGCACCGTATATGTGGCCCCAGCGCCCCTGCCGCCAAATGCGCATATCCATCACCACACCGATAATCTTACGGCCTTCTTGTCGCATCTGGGCGATGCGCCCTTTCCCGGGCCTGCGGATCGCCATAGTCTGCCCCCGATAAGCACAGGCGGGAAAGACCCATGAGCAGGCGCGAAAAAACCGATGTCTTGATTGTTGGTGGCGGCATTGCCGGGCTGGTCGCAGCGGCGGCCTTTGGGCGGGCAGGATTTGAAACGATCCTTGTTGATCCGGCCCCGCCTATCGTGAGCGATGCCGATCCAAGCGCCGATCTGCGCTCGACCGCTTTTTTGCGCCCCGCGCGTGATCTGTTTGAGCATATCGGCATCTGGGGCGCGCTGAAAGATTGGGCCACGCCGCTTGAAGCCCTGCGCATTGTCGATACGATTGGCGATCCGCCCGAGCCGCGCGATCAACGCTTGTTTCGCGGCGAAGATCTGAACTATGCGCCCTTTGGCTGGAATTTCCTCAACTGGAAAATTCGCGCGGCCTTGCTTGAGGTTATCAGCGAGATGCCAGGGATTTCGCTGCGCTACGGCACCGGTTTCAAATCGCTTTTGACCCGCACCAACAGCGCGATTGTCGGGCTCAGCGATGGCGCGCGGATTGAGGCCAAGCTCGTCATCGGCGCCGATGGCCGCGCCTCGCCCCTGCGCGAAGCGGCTGGGATTGCCGTTGAAACGATCCAATACGGCCAAAAAGCCCTCGCCTTTACCGCGATCCATGACGCGCCCCATGAAAACATCTCGACCGAGATATATCACCAAGGCGGCCCGTTCACGATGGTGCCCCTGCCCGATCATCAGGGGCGGCCCGCCTCTGCCATTGTCTGGATGAATAAGGGGCCGCGCGCCCAGGCCCTGCTCAAGATGAAAGAGGCCGCGTTTAACAGCGAAATGGCTGCGCGAAGCTGCGATCTCTTTGGCGAAATCAAGCTGGCCTCGCGCCGCGCCGCCTTCCCGATCATCACCCAACGCGCCAAATCTCTTACCGCAGAGCGCACCGCTTTGATCGCCGAAGCTGCGCATGTTTTGCCGCCCATCGGCGCGCAGGGGCTCAACACATCGCTCAATGATATCGCCGCATTGCTCAGCGCCGCCGAGGCTGATCCGGCCCAGATCGGCAGCACAGTGATGCTTGAAACCTATAACAAAGCCCGTGCGCGCGATATTGCCGTGCGCGCCCATGCAATTGATCTGTTCAACCGGGTGACCCGCGCGCCGCAAGCCCCGCTGCAAGCGCTGCGCCTTGCCGGGCTCAAAGCTGTGCATGATATAGCGCCCCTGCGCCGCCGCCTGATGCGCGCCGGAATGGAGCCGCTTTAAGAGCCATAAAGCGGCCAAAACCCGCGCCATTTCGGGGCCGAACCCACGCCATTTCGAGGCCTAACCCACGCCATTTCGGGGCCGAACCTAGGCCAAATCGGTTAACTTTGATTAACAATTCCTTAGCAAAACCTTAACAAAACGGGGTTTTTGCCGCAAAATCAGCCCCGCTCCCGGCCAAACGTGATTCTTTGGCCACAATTTACCTAAAGTAAACCTACAGACGCGCGCGCCCGCTTGCCAAGCAAAGCACTTGCCCGCAGACTCACCTTACTGAGGTAAAAAAGGGGCGCTATAAGCCCCGTTGAGTAGAGTGTGTATCATGACTTATACGAGCGTCTTGCTGAATGGCTTCAGCTTGGGCCACTTGGCGCCATCCGCGCCGGGATCAAAGCCCCCAAGCCTGCTTGCGTTTGATCCGCGGGCCGTAATTTGTCTGCGTGTGATTGGATCAAGTGAAGAAGAAGATATCACCCATTCTTCCTATATTGATGGGATCGAAGTCTTTGGCTCCGGGCGGGCCTATGTTGAAAATCGCCCCCTCTTTCGCTACGCCCCCCATACCAAATGGCATGCAGCCCCAGTGCGCCATTTGAGCAAGGATCGCGGGCTTGTGCGCTTTGAGTTTGAAGCGACCAGTTTTAAATCCCCTGATCCCGGCGCGCCAAAATTGCGCGGGCTCTTTGTTTCAGTTGGCGAGGATATCCGCCCCGCTGCAAAAGAAGCCCAGGCCAAAATCACCAAGGCCCAGAACATCTTTCTCGACCCCGATCTGATCGTCCTCCAGAAAATCGCCCAGACCGGCTGACCGCTTTTACCACGGGCCAAACCTCCCAATGGCCCCTCTTCCCCGCCAGGCGCAACCTCCCTTCGCCTGGCGGTTTTTCGTGGCCCTCCCCCCTTTTGCGATCTGCGCGCCCGCGCGGTTTTCCCCGATCAAAGGGAAAACACCGCCCCATTTCTCTTGTGTTAACACTTATTAAGTGTTCAAATTTTCCAAACAGCGCTGGATTGCTCAAACACGCCTTGGGGGAGGCAAAGAGCCGCCGGTGCACCGATCCCGCGCACAGGCCGCCAACAGGCAAGCGCATGTGCCAATATGAGCCAGAAGGCGCGATCCGATACAGCCCCCGCCACAAGAGGCCCAAACAAATTAATATTAATTAAAACAAATACTTACACAAATAAAAAGAGGGCAAACCTTGCTAAAACAAAACGCATTTCTCATCGTCACAACCTGTATTCTGGCCAGTTGCGGCGGGGTCAAAAGCGATGATGTTACCAAGGCACTGTTCAGCGATGTCGTGGTTTTGAGCAGCGATCTGAGCGCCATCACCATCAATGGCGCGCCCCTTTCCGCGCCAGAATATAATGCCGCGCTTGATTTCGGTTCGCTCAAGAACTGGCACAGCGCGGATAACACCGAGCAAGGCTATCTGGGCGAAACCACGACGGGCAACTCGCGCGCTTTTGTCGGGGTTACCAATAACGCCGCTGTGCCCTTTGGCAATGGCACGGTCATGCGCGTAGTCCCGACCGCGCTGCCCACAGACGGCACGGCAACCTACCTTGGCAGCTACGTCGGCTATTTGTCCTCTCATGATGAAACCAGCTCTGCGGCCTCAAACACGCTCTATGCTCGGCTGCTTGGCGATATGAGCATGACGGCGAATTTTGATGCTGCCAGCGGCGCGCAAGTCGATGGTAGGATTGAAAATCGCAGCCTTGAGGCCCCCGCAGATGACTCTTCCAACATCAATTCCGTCGATGACCTGATCCTTGTTGTCACTGCGCTCAACAGTGACGGCAGCTATCGCGGCACGACAAGCGGCGGCGATATTGAAAGCATCTCCTCTGGGGGTATTGACGGGGCATATGGCGGCCTGATCTCGGGCGACACCGGCCAAGAAACCATCGGCGCGGTGCGGCTTATTCATGACACGGGCAGTGAGAAATATATCGAAATCGGAGTCTTTATCGCCCAGTAACCCCGAAAATCCAGTAATCCCGAAAACCCAATCGCCCCTAAAACCCAGTAACTCCTAAAATTCTGCCCCCCTAACACAGCGCCCAATTGCGCAATTCTAAACCGCCCGAAACGCTCCATGCCACGCAAATGCCGCCAAGGCCGCAATGAAACAGGAAATGACATGTTGAAACAAAATCTATCTCTCCTAGCCGCTGCGGCCGTTTTGGCCAGTTGCGGCGGCGCGAACAACATCGCTGAGATTGTGACCAAAACCATTGGGAATGATGTCATCGTGATGGGCGCCACGCCCGATCAGACCAGCATCAATGCGGCCATGTTGAGCGATGCAAGCTTTCAACCGGATCACGATGCGGGCGCGCTGAAAGCCTGGAGAACACCAAGCAGCGCCGACAAAGGCTATTTTGGGCAGAGCAGCTCGGGCGGCTCTGTTGTTTTTGTTGCGGGGACCAATGGCACAACCGAAAATATCTTGAGCCTCGCCATTGCCCGCACCGCGCCAACCACGCTGCCAACCTCCGGCACAACAACCTATACAGGCGATTACGCCGGGGTGTATGAACATGATGACACAGACCCCGATGAGTTGGATTTTATGACGGGGCTGGTCACCGGCGATGCCGAGATCGTTGCGGATTTCAAAAACAACACGGTTGAGGGCACCATCTCAAATCGTGTGCTGCGCAGTGCCGTCACAAACGAGGTTTCCTCAAGCTTCGATCCGGCAGATGTCTCGCTGAGTATCAGCCCGCTTTACTCCGATGGATCCTTTAGCGGGGTCGCGACTGGCGGCCAATTGATAAGGACAGACCCTTCGCTCACGGGAGAGTACCAAGGGCTCATCTCTGGCGCTGCCAGCCAAGAAGCCATCGGCGGGATCAGACTTGTTCACCAAGCCGACCCGGGCAACAGTTCGACCATCGAGCTTGGTGTGTTTCTCGCTGAATAGCTGCTCGCCCGGCAGCCCCCCATAAGATTTGACCATCCAGTTCAAACTTTCTCGCGCGCCCAGGCCCTTTCGCCTCCGCGCGCGATTGACGCCCCTTAACAACACGTTAAGATTGAAAAATGTTGGCCGCTCAATGCCTAAACCCACAACAGCTAAACCAAAGCGGCCTTGGCAGCGCCCACCCATTTTCGCACATATGTAGCGACCAGTTTCGTAACGAGGATATCTTTAGATGAACAACCGCCGCCCCCGCGCCGCTTTAATCGAATGCCCCAAAAAGAGAACGGCCGCGCTAAAAACGGCGCCGCTGCTCTTTCTCAGCGCCGCGCTTCTCGCCGCATGTGATCTCGGCCCGCGCACCGGCCCCATCGTTTCCAAAACCATTGGGCCCGACACGATCGTTTTGGGCGAAACCATTGCAGAGACAACGATAAATGGCGTCGAGCAAACTGACTTGGTGTTAGATCCTCTTTTCGACTACGGCCTGTTCAAAGGATGGCACGACACCTCAGCTCCAGTTTCTTTTAGGCGCGCCAAAACAGGGTATATAGGTGAAAGCACTTCAGGGGGCTCTTTCGCCTTTGTTGGCGGCTTCAAGGATTTATCCTCGCCCCATGGCAGTGCGATTTACGGGCGAACCGTCGAAACCAAAATACCCGATAAAGGCAAAGCGACCTATACGGGGCAATATGCCGCCACTGCTCGTGAGTTTGTTGGAGATCCATCCAACTCGACCATAGTTGACGGGCTGATAACTGGCGATACAAGCCTCACAGTAGATTTTGAGACTTCCGCAGTGAGTGGCTCCATCACCAATCGTCTGAACAAACAGCCCTCAGGAAATTCTACATCTGTCCATCAAATCGCGGATCTTATTTTTGAACCCACGACCTTTAATAGAAAAGGGGAATTTTCCGGCTCAACCGCTGGTGGTGAGTATATACTAGACGATTCAGGTGTAAGCGGTACATTCGGCGGCTTGATTTCGGGCAGCCATGGCCAAGAAACTGTTGGCCGCGTCAATGTATTGCACGATTATAGAGAGCGAAATAATCCTGAAACCACCTACATAATCGAAACCGGCGTTTTCATCGCCGAGTAGCGGCTCAATTTTTGCCATCAATCACATTTCAGTTTCGTAACGAGGATCGTTCAAGATGAACAAACACACGCCCCTTTTGCTTATCGCATTCGGCCTGCTCGCGGCATGCAGCACACCGGGTGAAACACTCAAGATTAACGGTGTAAATATGGGCTATGCCACTGTCTTTGTCGGCGATACCCCAAACGAAAGCTTTGTAGACGGTAAAAAGCTCCAAGATGCGGTGGCAGATCCAACCTTTGATATCGGTCCGTTCAAGGCCTGGGTAGACGAATCCAAAGTGGCGCGCGGCTATATACACCATTCAGATTCAGGTGCCGCCACAGCTTTCGTTGCTTCAGTTGGGACCATGAATTACCCTCATAAACACACAGCAGAACAGAGGTCTGCTGGGCTCACTTTTCTTCGCCATATTGAACCGGCACAACCACCAGAGGGCACTGCCAAATTTATTGGGAAATATGCTGGCATGAGGCGCGCATATTATGATGGCGAAGTTGAAAGCAGCATCATTTACTCCGGACAAATGTCTGGCGACGTGACACTCAATGCGGATTTCTCAAACTCTGAAGTGAGCGGCTCAATCACCAATCGACTATATCTCCACGCGCAAACCAATGAAATTATAACAAATCTTCCTCTTTCCGACATCACGCTTCACCCCACCGTGATCAATAGTGATGGCTCCTACTCAGGCAATGCAACGGGTGGAGGACATGCACGTGACGTTATCGTCGACCCCGAGATTGGCGGCACCTATTCTGGATTGATTGCCGGGGAAAGTGCTCAAGAAACGGTGGGCGGAGTCATTCTTCCCGTGATCAATCCGCGAGATAACCATCCACGCAGGTTCAATTATCTTGAATTTGGCGTTTTCATCGCCGAAGAGCCCTAAATCGGCCCCTTCAGGCGCTCTTCACTCAGCAAAACATTCGCCTCGACGTTGCCCACACCGGGCAGCGTCATGACACGGCGGCGCAGGACGCGCTCAAAATCGGGCAGATCACGCGCAACGACCCTTAGGCGGTAATCATAAAGGCCGAGAACGTGCTGGACGGTCTGCACCTCGGGGATCGCCATCACAGCGCGCTCAAAATCCTCAAGCGAGACCCGCCCCTTGGTCGCAAGCTTCACGCCAAGAAAAATCGTCACCCCAAAACCAAGCGCGTTCATATCCAGATCAATGCGCCGCCCTGCAATGATCCCGGCCTCTTCCAGCCGCTTGATCCGGCGCCAAGCGGCTGGCTGCGAAAGCCCAAGGGCGCGCCCCAAAGCCCCCGCGCTTTGCCCTGCATCGCGCTGCAAGGCGGCCAGCAAAGCCCGGTCAATCTCATCCAGCGCGCTCATAGGGGCAAGGCTTCGGTTGATTTGAGCGTGGCCACATGCATCAGCGCTTCAATGTCGGAAATATGCGGCAAGGCCAGGATTTTGGCCCGGTAAACCTGCTGATAATGGGGCATATCATGGGCGATCACAGAGAGGCGCACATCAACCCGGCCAAGGAAGGTCTGGATTGCGATCACTTCGGGCACATTGCGCGCGGCCTCAAGGAATTCATCAAAGGCGCGCGGGTTGGTTTTATCCAGCGTAAAGCGCAGCGAGACCTCAACCGTATAGCCCAAGGCCGCCCAGCCAATCTCGGCATGTTGGCCGCGCAAAATGCCGGCCTCCTTCAGCTTCTCAAGCCGGCGCGAGAAGGTCGCCGGCGTCACCCCTGCCCGCTCGGCAAGCTCAGCACTTGGGCAGGCAGGATCCGCCTGAAGCTGGCGGAGAATCCTACGGTCTGTATCCGATATCTGCATGAAAAATCCGAAAAATCCAAAAAGCGCGCATGATCTATTGCAGATACCGCGATAAACGTCAAACTTTGCAACACAATTCGCGCGCGGCGGCCCTAGATTGCCCTCAATCAATAACGCCAGATAAGGAAGCCAGACATGCGCGTATATTATGATCGCGATTGCGATATTAACCTGATCAAAGACAAAAAAGTTGCCATCCTCGGCTATGGCTCGCAAGGCCACGCCCACGCGCTTAACCTGCGCGACAGCGGCGCGAAGAACCTTGTTGTTGCCCTGCGCGAAGGCTCTGCTTCTGCCAAGAAAGCCGAAGGCGAAGGCCTGAAAGTTATGGGCATCGCAGAAGCGGCCGCTTGGTGTGATGTGATCATGTTCACCATGCCCGATGAGCTTCAGGCAGAGACATATAAGAAATACGTCCACGACAATATCAAGCCCGGCTCCGCAATCGCCTTTGCCCACGGCCTCAATGTTCACTTTGGCCTGATCGAGCCCAAAGAAGGCGTTGATGTGATCATGATGGCGCCAAAAGGCCCGGGCCACACAGTGCGCGGCGAATATACCAAAGGCGGCGGCGTGCCTTGCCTTGTGGCTGTTGATCGCGATGCTTCGGGCAAAGCGCTTGAAATCGGCCTGTCCTATTGCTCGGCCATCGGTGGCGGCCGCTCGGGCATCATCGAGACGAACTTTCGCGAAGAGTGTGAAACCGATCTCTTTGGCGAGCAGGCCGTTCTTTGCGGCGGCATCGTTGAGCTGATCCGCATGGGCTTTGAGACACTGGTTGAAGCTGGCTACGCGCCTGAAATGGCTTACTTTGAGTGCCTGCACGAAACCAAGCTGATCGTGGACCTGATCTATGAAGGCGGCATCGCCAACATGAACTACTCGATCTCCAACACAGCCGAATATGGCGAATATGTTTCCGGCCCGCGCATCCTGCCATACGAGCAGACAAAGAAAGCGATGAAGGACGTTCTGACCGACATCCAAAACGGCAAATTCGTGCGCGACTTCATGCTCGAAAACGCCGTTGGCCAGCCATCGTTTAAAGCAACGCGTCGCCTGCACGATGAGCACCAGATTGAACAAGTCGGTGAAAAACTGCGCGGCATGATGCCTTGGATCTCAGCCGGCAAAATGGTTGATAAAGAAAAGAACTAAGCGCGGATTATATGCGCGAAAGGCCCCTGCATTTGCGGGGGCCTTTTTGTTTGGACAGGCTGCGCGCCGCTCAATAGCGCCCGATCACAACCATCGTTTTGCCCAGAACCTTGCCGCCTGCATCAACGGCCTTAAGCGTTGCGGTATATTTGTTGCCGCGCCCGCCAGAACAGGGCGGCAGATAGCCCTTCGAGGCATAATCCCCCGAGCTGCGCGCCTTACGAATGACCCGAACACCACCCCCCAATTTATCCGTCATCCCCGGCACCGAAGGCAGCTTGGCCGAAGCCCCTTTCACCGGATAGCCAAGCGTGCCATGCCCGCCCTTGGAAGAGAGCGGCGCATAGCTTTTATCATCATATTCAACGATGATCATGGCCGCCCCCGAGGGGATGCCAGTCACTTGCATCGGCGGGGTCGCGCCATTGCCACCATGCAATTTGCATTGCTGCCCAGCGGGGATATTCTTGCCGCCCCAAGGGGATAAAAGCTCGGCCTTCATCTCAGCAAATGCTGGGCCGGCAAGAGCAAAGCTCGCCACAGCGGCCGCAAAAATCATACGCATCACATCTCTCCTATTGAACTCACATTCAGCCTAGGAGCGCCGCAGCTCTGCGTCAAGAAATCAGCCGCAGCCCCTAAGAACAGGCCGCTTTCACCGCATCAACCACATGCGCCACAGAGGCTTTCATCAGCGCCTCATCCTCGCTTTCCGCCATCACGCGAATAAGAGGCTCGGTCCCGGATTTGCGGATCAGCAAGCGGCCAGTGGCGGCCAGATCGGCTTCGGCCTGGGCAATTGCGGCCTTCACTTGCGAGTCCTCAAGCGGATGCTGACCTGTTGCAAATCGTACATTTTCAAGCACTTGCGGAACGGTGTTAAAGCTCTTTGACAGCTCCGAGGCGCGCTTGCCTGTCTCGATCATCGCCGTGAGGAATTGCAAACCGGCAAGCAGGCCATCGCCCGTTGTGGCGTAATCCGTCATAACGATATGGCCCGATTGCTCGCCGCCAAGATTAAAGCCGCCCGCGCGCATCCGCTCAACAACATGCCGATCGCCCACGAAAGTGCGTTCAAGCGCAATGCCCTCGCCCTGCAAGTAGCGCTCAAGCCCGAGATTGGACATCACCGTGGCAACCAAAGCCCCGCCGCTAAGCAGCCCCGCCTTGGCCCATCGAACAGCCAAAAGACCCATCAATTGATCGCCGTCGCAAACTGCGCCCGTCTCATCAATGATCATCACCCGGTCCGCATCGCCATCAAGGCAAATGCCAACATCGGCCCCATATTCAACCACCATCCGCGAGGCCAAATCCGTATCGGTCGAACCGCATCCCTTGTTGATATTCGTCCCGTCCGGCGCCACGCCAATAGGGATCACATCCGCGCCAAGCTCCCAAAGGGCCTCGGGGGCATTGCGATAAGCCGCGCCATTCGCGCAATCAATAACAACCTTTAAACCGCTCAGCGACAACCCGCGTGGCAAGGTCGATTTGAGCCGCTCATTATAGCGAAAACGCCCGTCATCAATCCGCTTGGCCCGCCCGATATTCTCAGCCCTGGCAGGCTCAACCCCCTCAAAGGTCATCCGCTCGATCTCAAGCTCGGCCTCATCAGAAAGCTTAAACCCATCAGGCCCAAAGAACTTGATGCCATTGTCATGATGCGGATTGTGCGAGGCCGAAATCATCACCCCAACATCCGCCCGCATCGAGGTCGTCAGCATGCCAACTGCGGGCGTTGGCACTGGCCCAAGCAAGAACACGTTCATCCCCGTCGAGGTAAACCCAGCCGTGAGCGCATTTTCAAACATATAGCCCGATTGGCGCGTATCCTTGCCGATCACAACCCGGTGCGCCGCCGATCCATCGCGGCGAAAATAGCGCCCCGCGGCCGCCCCAAGGCGCATCGCCATCTCGGCCGTCATTGGATAGGCATTGGCCCGCCCGCGCACACCATCAGTGCCAAATAATTTCTTGCTCATTGTTACTCCTCAACGCCGCCTGTCGCAGCCAACCAAAGCCGCAGCGCCTGATCCGTTTCAAACATATCATGCACCCGTACCATCTGCACCCCTTGCGCGATCCCCGCAAGCGCAACAGCCACCGAACCGGGCATGCGCGCATCGGCCTCGCCCCCGCCAATCGCCCCGATAAAGCGCTTGCGAGAGGCGCCCAAAAGGATGGCGCAGCCAAGCCCGTGAAAGGCCGAAATCCGCGCCAAAAGAGCAAGGTTATGCGCCTGGGTTTTGCCAAATCCGATGCCGGGATCAACGATGATCTGCGCCCGCGAAATGCCCGCCGCCTCGGCCACAGCAATGCGCGCCTCAAGATAGTCATAGACCTCAAACAACACATCATCATAGCGCGGCGCTTGCTGCATGGTCTTGGGATCGCCCTTGGCATGCATCAAACAAATCGGTGCTGCGCGCGCCGCCGCCAAGGCCGCCATGGCGCCATCAAACTCCATCGCACTGACATCATTGATCATATCCGCGCCCGCATTCAGCGCCGCCGCAGCCACATCGGCTTTGCGCGTATCAATCGAGATCGGCGCGCTTACCCCTGCGCGGCGCAGGCCCTCAATCGCCGGAACAACCCGCGCGATCTCCTCTGCGCAAGAGACAAAATCCGCGCCCGGGCGGGTGCTTTCGCCGCCAATATCCAAGATATCCGCGCCGCCCTGCGCCATGCCCGCACCATGCAAAACCGCCGCTTCTGCCGCCTCAAATTTCCCGCCATCGGAAAAACTATCCGGGGTAACATTCACGATCCCCATAAGGCGCGGCGCCTCAAATCCAAGGCCCAAAATAGGCGCGCGCTTTGCGGTGAGCCGGGCCAAAACCTCATCCGGCATGTCAACCGCCGGGATGATCTGCGCAGGCCCGTCGCGGCGCAACAGCTCGACCTGCGCAAACCAGCACCAACCGCCCGCCAAAGCAAAGGCGCCCTCGGGCCGCGCGGGATCATATTGTACGATGGGGCGGTAAATCATGCTCATGTATTACATTCGCTTATGCCGCTAAACATTTGGCAATTTTGCATTTCTTCCATCAAACACCAGAACGCCCGGCGCCGCGCCGCCCGCCGTTTCAACACCGATCAGCAAGACATCCGCGGCCTCAAACTGCGCCGCAAACCAGCCCGCCAACGCCGCTGTATCGCGCACATCCGGCGCACCGCTGCGATCCAAAACCATCTTTGAAGGCGCCCAAACAATCGTCTGGCCATTCTTCATCGCCCAATCAATCTCGGTCCCGGTTTCAACAACAACACAGCGCGGATCATGCCCGGCAAGCACCCAAGCCTGCTGCTCAATCGCCAGCAAATCAATGCGCCGCTGTGCAGCAGGCGCGCCCGATGCAGGCCGGGCGCCTTGCCCCAGACCAACGCAGAAAATCAAAGGCTGGCTGCGCGCCTCAAGCTGATCAATCCAACCGCTCAGATAGGGCGATCCAATCGCCTCTGCACTTAGGCAAACGATCAAGGGCGGCACGATTGGCGCCTCATTTTCACCTGCTGCCTCGCCCGCCGCAACAGCCGTTCGAACAATCTCAACCCCCAATGCGCCGGGCCCGCGATCCAATTTCTCAATCCGCACAAAGACCCGCATCGCGCGCGGCTCGTTTAAAATCCGCTCTGCAATCCGCTCGGCCAATGTCTCCAAAAGATTGAGCCGCTCTGCCTCAAGCTCAAGGCGGATGGCTTCGGTGATCCGATCATAAGAAAGGATGCGATCCACATCATCCGCAACAGGCCCCTTGCCCGCGCGCACCTCGACGACAATGTTGAAACAGATCCGCTGGCGCACGCCGCGCTCGGCCTGAAACGCCCCGATTTCGACCTCAACAATATGATCGCGCAGGGAAATCCGATCCCGCGGCGCCTCATGCCCGGCCTCTTGCGTTGCCGCAGCGCGCGCTTCGGGGTGATCGAAGGCATGAGAAATATCAGATGTCATCAGGCAAGGCCCCAAATGGCGGTTGCCGAAGCTCTAGCGCATTTGGCAGGCCAAGGCCAGAATGCGCATAGGCATTGCTGGGCGTAAGTTTGCCCAGAAAAATTACAGTTTTGAAGGAAACCGCAGGATCAGGCCTTTGAGCCGGGCATGCGGTAGAAATGATGCACACCAATCGTTGTGGTGCGCGGGAATTTACGCGCCCAGCGCGGATTGACCGCCCGCGTGTGATAATGGGTCGCGCCCTTTGTCAGCGCGCGATTTGCGCCTTTGAGCATCAGAGCGGCGATTTTACCTGCGCGTTGATAAGCGGCCGGCTCGCGGATCACTTCTTTATGGCCGTCGCAAGTATAGGTGAACTGGCACTGATAGCGCTTGCCCGTCCCTTGCCGCACAACGCCACAAACGCTGGTTGGAAAACGGCTGCTGTCTTTGCGGTTCAGGATCACTTCAGCAACGGCAAATTGCCCCTTAACGCTCTCACCGCGCGCCTCAAAATACAGCGCTTCGGTCAGACAGCTCCATGCTTCGCCACCATTGGCGCGGGGCTGGGCATCAAGCCATTTGCGGCTGTATTGCACGGCTGGTGCCTTGGCCGGGGTCTTGGATGCACTCACAACAGAGCGCGAAATATGCGATGTATCCAGATCGCGCAACGCCACATGCTCTTGGCCCAAAAGCGCGCTCATTTCGCTGCCCAAAGCAACCGCAGGATCGTTTGAGCTCGAAACCGTTACATCGCCAAACGCCGTTTGAGCCATGCCCAAACACGCCACTAGGCATACAGCCCGCGTCAATACTCGCATCGTCATTCAGCCCCCAAGGCACACCAAAACAGGCGCCGCAGATCAAAAGTCAGCGTTCCCTTTAGGGCAAGTTTGCCAAATCGTCCAGCTTTGGGGGTCTCTGGGCCGCGCTTCCCCTACGTCGAAAGAAGGGGATTCGATGTAAATGCAAGCGAAAATTCGGCCGAGCACTTGGCCGATCTCAATAAAATCAATACGTTAACTGTTTCGCTTTTCTACACAGACTGTTGAATGGCCAAATGCGCCGCAGCAAGCCGCGCAATAGGCACACGGTAGGGCGAACAGGACACATAATCAAAGCCCGCCGCCCGACAAAAGGCGATAGATTCGGGGTTGCCCCCATGCTCGCCACAGATCGAAACCGTGATCCCCGGGCGGGCCGCCCGCGCCCGCTCTGCCCCGATCGTCAACAGCTCGCCAACACCCTCAGCATCAAGCGTGTGAAACGGATCCTCGGGGAAAACGCCAAGGTTCACATATTGGTTCATAAAGCGCCCCGCATCATCGCGCGAAAGCCCATATGTCATCTGCGTGAGGTCATTCGTCCCAAAGGAGAGGAACTCGGCGTATTGGGCGATCTCATTGGCGCGCAGGGCGGCGCGTGGCGTTTCAACCATCACCCCAAGCTTATAGTCAAAATCGGCGCGTTTCTCGGTGCGCACTTCTGCCGCAACCGCATCAATGCGCGCCTTAACCATCTCAACCTCGCGCTTGGCCGAAACCAAGGGGATCATGATCTCGGGCGCCATTGTTGCGCCCTTCTTGGCCGCCTCAATCGTCGCTTCAAAAATTGCGCGGGCCTGCATGTCGTAAATCTCGGGGATGGTGATCCCAAGGCGCACACCGCGCATCCCCAACATCGGGTTAAACTCGCCCAAAGCCTCAATCCGGCGCACCACCGTCGAGAGCGGCAAATCAAGCGCATCCGCCAGCTCGCGCATCCCATCGCGATCGGAGGGCAGGAATTCATGCAAAGGCGGATCAAACAGGCGAATGCAAACCGGCCGCCCCGACATGATCTGAAACAGCTCGCGAAAATCGGCCCGCTGCATGGGCAAAAGCCGGGCCAAAGCCTCGGCGCGATCCGGCGCCTCATCGGCAAAAATCATCTCGCGCATCACCGTGAGCCGCTCACCCTCAAAGAACATATGCTCTGTGCGGCAAAGCCCGATGCCCTCGGCCTGAAAATTGCGCGCAACGGCCGCATCAGCAGGCGTATCCGCATTGGCCCGAACACCAATATCACGCGCCTCATCGGCCCAATCCATCAAAGACTGAAACGCATCATCAAGCGCAGGCTCAAGCATCACCGCCGCCCCAACAAGCGCTTGGCCCGCCGTGCCATCAAGGGTGATCAAATCGCCCTCATGGAAAAGGCGGCCATCCGCGGCGCGCAATGTCTTCTCGCGCAGATTGATCTTGATCCCGTTCGCCCCAACAATACAGGGCAGCCCAAGCCCGCGCGCAATCACCGCCGCGTGGCTGGTCATCCCGCCGCGCTCGGTCAAAACCCCAACAGAAGAATGCATGCCGCGAATATCCTCAGGCGCGGTTTCCCGGCGCACAAGGATGCAAGCCTCACCGCGCGCCGCCGAGGCCTGCGCCGCAGAAGAAGACAAAACGATCCGCCCAACCGCCCCGCCCGGCGAGGCGCCAATACCGCGCACGAATGGGTCGCGCGTCCCCTCTTGATCGACCTGCGGGTGCAGCAGCTCAGAAAGCGAGCGCGGCGCAATGCGGGTCACCGCCTCGCGCTCAGGGATCACCCCATCACGCGCAAGCGCAACCGCGATCCGAACCGCCGCCCGCGCCGAGCGCTGAACCCGCACCGCATCCAAAATAGAGAGCTGCCCGCCCTCAATGGTAAACTCGATCTGCATCTCTTCACGCAGCTTGATCCGGCACAAAGCCCCATAAGCGATCAAGGTTTGAAATATCTCTGGTTCAAGCTCTTCAAGCGAGGGCCCGCGCGTATCGCGGGTCAAAAAGATCGTGCCCTTATCGCCGCTCAGCGCATCGCGCCCTTGGCTTTGGCTCAGATAGCGCCCCTTAACCTTGGGCAGGCCCGTGCCCCCATCGACAAATTGAATAACCCCAGAACCGCTCTGCGCCGGGCCAATTCCAAGCGCCATCTGCTGCACAACAAGCCCAAGCCCCGCATCCGCAGGCGCGCCCTTGGCCTGGCGCAGCAATCGCGCCGATGTGCCCTCCCATGCCCGCGCCATCGAGCGCAAAACTTCCGTAAGCTGCGCGCCAGTATCTTGGGGGAAGCTCTCATCTGTCTCATCTTGATAGGCCTGAAGCGCCGCTTGAAGCGCATCCGCCCCCTGCCCCTTGTCCAATTCGAACATTTCAGGGTCCAAACGGGCCACATGAATGGAGTATGCTTGCACAAATCGAAGATAAAGCGCATCCGCCGTGGCTTGGCCATGGCTCTTGATCAATTCGGCGTGGCGCGCATCATTCATCCCGATATTCAGGATCGCCCCCGGCCCGCCCCAATCCGGATCCGCCGAAGACGGGCGCACAGACAGAAGCGGCGCGGCGCCAAAATGCTTCAAGAGCGCCTTTGCTTCGGGGCGCTGTCCGGCGGCAATCTTGTGAACCGCATCAAAGGACAAAGCCACTGTTTCAGGCACAGGCAGATCGAGCCGGATCAGCCGCTGCAAGCATTTCGCCCGCCCGCCATGGGTCTCTGTTGCGATGGGGGCAACGCGGCGAATACGCGTAAACCCGGAAAATTCGACGTCTTGCTGCACTGCGGCGCTCCTGTGATCGCCAAAGGATATACCCCCGCGCAGATCATGCAATGGAAACGTTACAGAATTGTCTTATTGGCCATCAATCCGGTTCAGATCGGCCACAGAAAGGCAGATGCCGCGAATACGCGCGAGCAGATTAAGCCGATTGCGCCGCACGACCTGTTTGTCGGAATTGACCTGCACCGCCTCAAAAAACGCATCAATCGGGGCGCGCAAACTGGCCATGGCCTCCATCGCGGCGGTGAAATCTTCGGCCTTCATCGCAGGGGCAATTGCGCTGTCCGCCGCATCCAATGCCGCAAACAAAGCCCGCTCAACATCCTCTTCGGCATATTTGATATCCGCGCCAAAGGAATATTCGACCCCGTCTTTTTCCTCAGCCTGGGTGAGGATATTGTTGGCGCGCTTAAACCCAGCAAGCAGGTTTTCGCCATCATCCGTGGCCAGCATCGCGCCCAAAGCCCGCGCGCGTTTGACCAAAAGCGTGAGATCATCATTGCCCGGCATCCCGATACAGGCATCAATCACATCGTGGCGAATGCCCTCTTCGCGCAGGTGCACCTTGAGGCGATCGTGCAAAAACGCCAGCAAATCGGCCGAACGATCCGGCAATTCCGCCTGAACGCGCGCAATCTCATCCGGGGCCTCGCCCTCAAGCGCATCAATCACCGTGCGCGCCGCCGCGCCAAAGACGCCGTGATCGGCGATCTCATCGAGCATGTTTTGCAGCAGTTTGACGGCCGCGCCATTGCCATTCTGCGCAATCTCGTGGCGCAAAAGCTGATTGCCGATGAAGTGATCCAAAGGCAGGCGTGCCTCGCGATCAAGGATGATGCGGATCACCCCAAGCGCCGCACGGCGCAGCGCAAAGGGATCTTTTGAGCCGGTCGGCTTTTCATCAATCGCCCAAAACCCTGTGAGCGTATCAAGCTTATCGGCCAGCGCGACAGTGGCCGCAACCGCGCCAGTTGGCACATCATCCGAGGGGCCGAGCGGCGAATAATGCTGCTCACAAGCCTGCGCCACCTCATCCGGATAGCCCGCCGCTTGCGCATAGTAGCGCCCCATAAGCCCTTGAAGTTCGGGGAATTCATAGACCATCTCAGAGCTGAGATCGGCCTTGGCAACCTCAGCCGCCTGTTTGGCCAGCTTCTCATCCGCGCCAATGGGTTTGGCCAGCCCCGCGGCCAAAGCTTTGATCCGCGCGATGCGATCGGCCTGAGAGCCGAGCTTGTTGTGAAAGGTCACATTGGAAAGGCGGGCTGTCCAGTCTTCCATGCCGCTTTTGGCAACGCGAAGATCGTTTTCCCAGAAGAATTTCGCATCTGAAAGCCGCGCCGCCAGAACCTTTTGATTGCCCGCCAATACGGTCGCGCCATTGTCGGCGGTTTCGCGGTTGGCAACGGTGATGAATTTCTCAATCCGGCCAGTCTTGGGATTGCGCACAGAGAAGAATTTCTGATGCTCTTTCATCGAGGTTTGCAGCACTTCGGGCGGCAGGCCAAGGAAATCCTCGCCAATCTCGCCCATGAGCACGACAGGCCATTCGACCAGCCCGGCAACCTCGGCCAGAAGACCATTATCTTCAACCAATTCAAGGCCTTGCGCAAAGGCCATATTCTGGGCGTCGGCTTTGATATGTTCGGCGCGGCTGGCGCCGTCAAGGATCACATTGGCGCGTTTGAGCTTGGCTTGGTAATCGTCAAACGAGCTGACCGAAAAGCGCGCAGGCCCCATGAAACGGTGCCCCTCAGTGCTGTCGCCCGCGACGATTCCATCGACATCGAGCGGCACAATCTGCGCGCCGGCCTCATCCGTTAGAATGCACAAGATCGAATGCAGCGGGCGCACCCAGCGCAATGAACCTGCCCCCCAGCGCATGGATTTGGGCCATGGGAAATTGCGGATCGCGGCCTCAAGCACCTGCGCAACGATTTCGGCGGCGGGGCGCCCTTCGCGGGTGATCGAAGCAAAGAACACTTGGCCCTTTTTCTCATCGCGAATTTCCAGATCATCGCGGGTTAGCCCAGTTGCGCGCAAAAAGCCCTCAACCGCCTTATCGGGCGCATCAACGCGGGGGCCTTTGCGCTCTTCGCGCGTGGTTGGGCTCTCGGCGGTGAGGCCCTCAACCGAAAGCGCAAGGCGGCGCGGGGTCGAAAACGCGCCCGCCGAGCCATAGGTCAGCCCTGCATCAACAAGCCCGTCCGTGATCAGTTTTTGCAGATCAGCGCAGGCGCGCGCCTGCATACGGGCGGGGATTTCTTCGCTAAAGAGCTCGATCAGAAGATCCGGCATCATTCAGTCCTTTCAGGGGCTTGAGGCGCATCCGCCCCAACTTCGGGCGCGGGCGGGCAGCCCTCGGGCGCAGGGTTGCCATCAAATACGGTCTCCCCGCAGGCATTGATCTGATGCCAGGCATAGGCGCGCCCATCCTCAAAAACCGCGATCACCCGATCAATGCCATAATGAATATTCTCTTCGCCCAAAAAGGCCGTCGCTTCGCCCTCTTCCAGCGCTTTGCCAATGGCTTTGGCATCAAAACACTCAAACCAGCCCGGCGCGACATTTGGCTCGGGATTGAGATAAGTCTCATAGGTTTCGGTCATCATCGCGGTCGACATGGGCAGGGTAAAACAGGCCCGATAGCGGATCGGTGAGGAATTTGCATCAATCCCCTCAAAGCCCTCAGACGGAACGATTTCTGCCTCGCCAAACAGGGTCGTCATGCGCACATCCCCCCCCTGCACAGAGGCTGGGATCGGCTCGTAAAAGCCGTATTCCTGAAAATAATACATCGCGCTGCCAACGATCAGAGCTGTAATCACAATCACACCTGCCAGTATTTTACCCATCATCCGCGCGCTGCCTCATATCCGCCAGCATCCGTGAGAACAAATGCATCCGCGCAGGCCTTGGAGAGATTGCGCACCCGGCCAATATAGGCTTGGCGCTCGGTCACCGAAATAACCCCGCGTGCGTCCAAAAGGTTGAACAGATGGCTCGCTTTGATGCATTGATCATAGGCCGGATGGGCCATGATGATCCGCTTGCCGGTTTTGGGATCAATCGCCTCTTGCGCGAGGATCGCTTCGCATTCGGCCTCGGCCTCTTCAAAATGGCGCAGCAACACATCCGTATTGGCCACATCGAAATTCCAGCGCGAATATTCCTGTTCGGTTTGGCGGAACACATCGCCATAGGTCAGCGGGATCGGCGCGCTTGGATCATTATAGGGCATATCCATCACATGATCCGCACCAAGCACATACATCGCAAGGCGCTCAAGGCCATAGGTCAGCTCGCCCGAAACAGGGTGGCAATCATGGCCGCCCACTTGCTGAAAATAAGTAAATTGCGAGACTTCCATCCCATCGCACCAAACTTCCCAGCCAAGACCCCATGCGCCAAGCGTCGGGCTTTCCCAATCATCCTCAACAAAGCGGATGTCGTGCATCTCCATGTCGATCCCGATCGCTTCAAGCGAGCCGAGATAAAGCGCCTGAAGGTTGGGCGGGCTTGGTTTGATCACAACTTGGTATTGGTAATAATGCTGAAGGCGGTTTGGATTCTCGCCGTAGCGCCCGTCCGTTGGCCGGCGCGATGGCTGAACATAAGCCGCCGCCCAAGGCCGATTGCCCAAAGCGCGCAGCGTTGTGGCCGGGTGAAATGTGCCCGCGCCCACTTCCATATCATAGGGTTGCAGCGCCGCGCAGCCCTGTGCCGCCCAGTAAGCTTGGAGCCGCAGGATAATTTCCTGAAAACTTTTCGGCGGATTGGATGTGCTGCTGGCCATGGCTGCCCCCTTACTAAAGCGGGTCCTGATTAGGCGAGCTACAGCGCAGGGTCAATTGCGCGTGACATGATATTGACCTTTCACCTGTTTCTGTTTTCTTGCTAGAGGGAAGTGACGCTGCGCCAATTGGCAGCGTTAGGGAATAGAGTAAGGGCATATGACAAGAAATTTTAAGGCCATCTGGCTAGTAACAATCGTTTTTCTGGCCGCTTTTGGCGCGCCGCACACCGCAACCGCACAACAAAGCGTTTGGATTCAGATCGAGGCGCAACCAAGCCTTCGAGAAGCTGAAGCCCGCGCGCGCGATTATTCTGCCCAAATCGGCAATGTCGCAGGCTTTGCGCTTGGATCGGGCTGGTATGGCATCGCGCTTGGGCCGTTTTCGCCCGATGATGCGCAATCAACCCTGCGCCAATTGCGCCGGGATCGCCAAATCCCCTCCGACAGCTATATCGCCGATGGCGCAAGCTATCGCCGCCAGTTCTGGCCCGTGGGGGGCGCCGCAATCGCAAGTGCTGCGCCAAACACCCCCGCGCCAAGCCTGACCCAACCCGCCATCGGCGCAACCCCGGCCGCCCAACCGACCCCCCCAGCCCCGCTTGACGAAACGCCCGCACAGGCGCGCCGCTCTGAGCGCGAGCTGAACCGAGAAGCGCGCGAGGCCCTTCAAATCGCGATGCAATGGGAAGGCGTCTACACCAGCGCGATTGACGGCGCTTTTGGCCCCGGCACCCGCAAAGCCATGGCCGCCTGGCAGGATATGAACGGCTATGAAGCGACCGGTATCTTAACCTCCAAACAGCGCGCAGCTCTGCTCAAAGGCTATGCGGATGTTCTGGCCGCTCTGGCGCTTGCCCCTGTGCAAGATGATGTCGCAGGGATCCAGGTTGAAATGCCAACCGGCATGGTTGAATTCGATCGCTACGAGCCGCCATTTGCCCATTACAAAGCCAAAGATGGCTCTGGCGTGCGGGTTGTCCTGATCAGCCAAAGCGGTGATCGCGCCTCGCTTGGTGGGCTTTATGACATCATGCAAACGCTTGAAATCGTCCCTGTTGAGGGCGAACGCAACATCGGCAAATCGAGCTTCACCCTCACCGGCACCAATGCAAGCATCGCCTCTCATACCTATGCCGCACTTGAGGGCGGGCAAATCAAAGGGTTCAGCCTGATCTGGCCCGCCGGGGATGAACGCCGCCGCAATATGGCTGTCAAAGCGATGGAGGCCTCGTTCACGCCGATTGAGGGCCTGCTGCCGGATGTCTACGGTGAAACCGCCGCACAAAGCATTGACCTTCTCTCAGGCTTGGAAATCCGCAGCGCCGACACAACGGCAACCGGCTTTTACGTTGATAGCACGGGCCAAGTCCTCACGACCGCCGCCGCGCTTGATCAATGCAGCCGCATCACGCTCGATGATAGCTATGATGCTGAAATCATCGCCCAAAACGCTGATTTTGCCCTGCTCAAACCAAGCGAGGCGCTCTCGCCTATGGGCTTTGCTGCGTTTCAGCCGGGCATTCCGCGGCTCAACGCTGAGGTCGCCGTTTCGGGCTATAGCTATGGCGGGCGGCTTCCAGCCCCATCGCTGACCTATGGCGCCTTGGCCGAGCTTAAGGGCCTAGACGGCAATGAAGATGTGATCCGGCTTGCGCTTGCGGCCCTTCCCGGCGATGCGGGCGCACCTGTCTATGATGGGCGCGGCTCGGTTCTTGGGATGCTCTTGGGGCAAAGCAAAGGCGCGCGCGCCCTGCCTGCCGAGGTTAGCCTTGCGGCCAATATGGAAAGCATCGTGCGCTTCCTCTCGGACAATGGGATCAGCCCGGCAGCCAGCGAAGGCGGCGCCGATCTGCAACCCGAAGACCTGATCAAACAGGCCACAGACATGACCGTTTTGGTGGGCTGCTGGAAGTAATCACCCACCTGTCATCAACGATAAGGGCGCCGCAGGATCATCCCCGCAGCGCCCTTTTTCTTTGGCCGCTCCCGCGCCACCACAGCAGCCGCGAACCCCGCCGCAAACCCAACCCGCCTAAGCGCGCCAGAATTTCACCGTCAGAATTGCATAAACCGCCATCAGCTCAAGCCGCCCGATCAGCATCCCCGCCGCCAACAGCCACTTGGCCGTATCATTCAGCGGCGCGAAATTGCCCGCCGGCCCAATGGTATCGCCAAGCCCGGGGCCCACATTGGCCAATGCCGTTGCCGCGCCCGAAATCGAGGTGATGAAATCAAGCCCGGTCGCCGAAAGCAACACCGCCAAAACCCCAATCGAGACAATAAACATCACGAAAAACGCCATCACCGAAGACAGAACCTCATCGCTCACCGGCCGCCCATCATAGCGCGGCGTGAACATCCCGTGCGGCGAGTGGATCTTGCGGATCTGCGCGCGGATGGAGGAAAACAAAAGCTGATAGCGAAAGATTTTCACCGAACAACAGGTCGAGCCCGCACAGCCCCCCACAAGCCCCAAAAAGAAGAACATAACGACAGGGAAAGGCCCCCAAAGCTGATAATCAACCGAAGCATATCCCGTCCCTGTGATGATCGAGGTTACGTTAAACGCCGCCTCGCGAAACGAGTGCTCCATGTGATCATTATTCGCCACGATCCGATAAATCGTCAGCACGAGGATCAGCACAACATTCACGATCAAATAGACCCGCACCTGGCTGTCGCGCAGGATCGGCTTGGCATTGCCTGCAAGCATCTGCACATAGCGCACGAAGGGCAAAGAGGCGAGAATCATAAAGACCGCCGCGACATATTCCGCCGGCCCCTGAAACGCCCCGAAAGAGGCATCATGGGTTGAAAAACCGCCCGTCGACATGGTGGTGAGCGCGTGATTAAGCGCCTCCCAACCATTGAGCCCAACAAGCATATAGGCGACCATACAGGCCAGTGTCAGAGAGAGATAAATCACCGAAATGCGGCTGGCGATCTGGGCGGCGCGGGGCAGAACTTTCCCATCAGTATCAAAGGCTTCGGTGCGGAAAATCTGCATCCCACCAACCCGCAGCTCGGGCAGAAAGACCATCGCCACAACAATAATCCCGACCCCGCCAAACCACTGCAACATCGAGCGCCAAAGCAACAAGCCGCGCGGCATCTCATCAAGGCCTGCAAACACCGTCGAGCCCGTTGTCGTCATCCCTGACATCGCCTCGAAAAACGCATCCACCACCCGCGCTTCTGTCGCGCCAAAAACAAAGGGAATGGCGGCAAAAACCGGCAACATCAGCCAAACACCCGTTGTGAGCAGGAAGGTTTGCTGCAACGAAAGCCGGTCTGAGACACCGTTTGAACAGGCCAGCGCAGTAAAGCCGCCCACAACAATCGTCAGCACACCGGATTCAAAAAACACCGTCCAATGGGCCGCGCCATCGAACAGATCAACAAACATAGGGATCGCCATCGTCGCGCCCAAGGCAGCCACAAGCAGACCGATCACATATCCAACGGGGCGCAGATCAAACATGGCCGCAAGGCTTGGCCCTGCCCGCGCGCGCTGTCAAGCATGGGGCGCTTTGCGGATCATTCAACAGGGGCAACAGGCGCAAATTGGCAACGTGAACAGGCGCAACCCACAGCAGCCCTGCGAACCCGCGCTGCAAGAACCGCCGCCGAACTAACCGATGTGAAACAGCGTGTTAAACAGTTTGGGATCAAGGCTCTCTGCGGCAAAGGTTTCGCCCTCAACCAAAACAGAAACGGCATCATGGCTGTGCAGGCTTTCTTGATGGCTCGCAATGATGCGAAAATCGCCGATGCGCCCATCGTTTTGCAAAGCTTCGCAGAAAAGCCGCGCCGCATCCTCAACAAAAATCGGGTTGGCCGCATTGAGCTCGGCAAAGGCCTGCTCGTCTTCGCGTTTGACCATCACTTGCGTCTCCGTTGGAACGGCCGCGCGGCAGAAATCGATCAAATCCTCAAACCAAAGACAGGGCTGATCGGCCGATAATTCAACCGAAATCCGCGCCACAGAGCGCTGCGAATGAGGCGTTGCCATTTGCCCGCGGGTTTGGCGCGCATGTTCGGAAAGTTCAAGCGAACAAGGGCAAGTGGAGCTATAAACATAGTCCAAATGTATGATTTTTTTAATTTTGCCCGCCACCTCGACCAGCTCAAGCGCGATGTCATAATACTGATACCCCTGCAAACCAGAGCGCAATGACGCGACTTTCATCGGGAAGCTAAAGCGCATCTGAATCCGGGCATCAAAGCTCTCAAGATCCGAGATATAATCCTCAAGCGCCGCTTCGATCACCTCAAACGAAAACACCCGTTCGGCATGTTTATAGAATGAGCGCATGATGCGGCTCATGTTGATGCCCTTTTTGCCCGCTTCAAGCGAAACGGTCCCCGTGACCGAGGTCTCAAGCGACAGGTCGCCGCCATCGCGGGTGCGAAAGCGGATTGGCAGGCGGAAATTGGAAATCCCGACATGTTGGATATGGCGCTTGGCCCCTTTGATCAGGCTCTCGGGGCCGTTTTGCAGATCAGGAAGCGTGGCGCGGTAAGCTTCATCAACTTCGAATTCTTCTGGGTAAGCCCTTGCAAGCGCTGGATAATTTGGCAAAGGAGCATCGGGCAAAAGCCGCGCAAGGTTTGGCTCAAGCGCGGCCAGCTCACTTGGCGGAACATGCGCCGCCCATGCGCGCAAAATCTCTAGCGCGCGCGCCGCCTCATCACGATCTGGGATCGCGCCGTTTTCTGGCGTATGTACGTTCATGATAACCCCCGCTGCGCGTTGCAGTGCTAATGTAAGCGATCACGGCCCATTATCCAAGGTTAGCACCAAGCCGCCCATCACAGCGCATAAAAACGCCCGCAACCAAGGCGGCGCGGGCGCTTTTATTTTGCAAAATCAAAGCCCCTAGAGCTGATCGAGCGCTTGCAAAAGATCGGCAATCAAATCGCTTGGATCTTCAAGCCCGGCAGAGAGCCGCACCAAGCCCGGCGTGATTCCAACGATCGCTTTTTGATCCTCGGGAAGGCGCTGATGGGTCGTGGTTGCGGGATGGGTGACGATGGATTTTGCATCGGCAAAGTTGTTGGAAATGGTGAAAACCTTCAATGCATTCAACATCTTAAAGCATGCTTCTTTGCCGCCCTTTACGTCAAAAGCAAGCACAGTCCCGCCCGAGGAGGATTGCGCCATGGCCACGCTATGTTGGGGATGGCTTGGCAGCTGCGGATAGCGCACCGCATTGAGCGCAGGATGCTCTTCAAGCGCCTCGGCAATCGCGAGGGCAGTGCGGGCCTGTTCGCGCACGCGCAGGTCCATCGTCTCAAGCGCTTTGAGCTGAACCCAAGCGGTAAACGGGCTCATCGCGCCGCCGGTGTGCTTCATATAGGCCTCAATCGGGCCGCGGATCAGATCGCGCGATCCGGTGATCAGCCCGCCAAGGCAGCGCCCCTGCCCATCCACATGTTTGGTCGTTGAGACGATGGAAATATCCGCGCCGCAGGCCTTTGCATAAGAGAAAATCGGCGTGGCCATCGCATCATCCACAAGCACCAAAGCGCCATTGGCATGGGCCACTTCGCAGACATGGCGCAGATCAATCACTTCGACGGTTGGATTGGAGATGCTCTCAAGGAAAACAAGCCGCGTATCAGGGCGAATGGCCGCCTCCCAAGCGGCATTATCCGTCCCGTCAACCAGCGTCAGCTCAACCCCAAAGCGGCAAAGCACCTCTTCAAGCACATAGAGACAAGAGCCAAACAGCGCGCGCGAGGCCACGACATGATCGCCCGCCTTCAGCAGCGCCATCAGCGCGCCATTGACCGCCGCCATACCAGAGGCGCAAGCAAACGCATCCTCATAGCCAAGCAACCCAGCAAGGCGATCCTCAAACATCCGCGTGGTTGGATTGCCATAACGCGCATAGATAAACTCATCCGCGCCAAGCTCTACAAAGCGGGCCTCGGCCGCTTCGGCCGTTTCATATACAAAGCCCTGCGTGAGAAATATCGCCTCGGAAACTTCGCCATATTGGCTGCGCCGCGTGCCCTCATGCACCAATTTCGTGCGTGTATTCCAATCCTTGCTCATCCGGCAACCCTTTCATTGGCCAAACAAAAACCCCCACCTCAATCAAGAGCCGGGGGTGCGCGTGGGGGCATCCCTGACCTCTTTAGCGGTTTATTTAACGTGGCCCGCAATCCGGTGAACAAAGCGCCACAATATCGAAGCGATACCGTGCAGGCGCGCGCGCGTCAATAACCGTCACGTCTGCGTAACCGTTCCTTCATCGCTTTGTCGTATGTTGGCACTATCGAGGGGCTACAAGATGTAGTGGGAGCATGGGGATGCCACTGATTAAGATCAATGCACGCGCGGCAAAAATCGCCCTTGATGGCGCCTGTCTGCTGCGGGCGCAGGCGGCGCTGAAACCGGGCGAACCGATTGTCATCCTGATCCACGGCTATAAGTTTTCGCCCTTCCATGCCCGCGCCAAAAACTCCCCCCATGATCATATCCTTTCCCTCGCCCCAAAAGCAAAAGGGCGGCGCGCCATCTCTTGGCCGCGCCATTTGGGCTTTGGGCGGGGCAAAACGGATGAAGGCCTGTGCATCGCCTTTGGTTGGCATGCCCAAGGCGCGCTCTGGCAGGCCCGGCGTGAAGCCGCTTTTGCCGCGCGCGCATTGGCCGGGCTGATTGATCGCCTCGGCGCGCGCAATCCAATCCATATCATGGCCCATTCGCTTGGCGCGCGCGTCGCACTCAAGGCCCTGCCCGCGCTGACAAGCGGCAAGGTCGCGCGGATTATCCTGATGGCGCCTGCCGCCTTTCAATCCGAAGCCCATGCTGCCCTAAAGGCCCCACAAGCCCGGCGCGTTGAAATCCTCAACGTGGCCAGCCGCGAAAACGATCTCTTTGACGCAGCCTTTGAAGCCCTGATCAAACCGCAAGATCGCAGCGATCGCGCCCTTGGCTCTGGGCTTGGCCATAGGGATCAGCGCTGGCTCGACATCCAGATCGACAACCCGCAAACCCTTGATCGCTTGGCCGCTATGGGCTTTCGCATCGCCCCGCCGGGAAGGCGCATCTGCCATTGGTCCTCTTATCTGCGCCCCGGGCTTTTCGCCTTTTACGCCGCTTTCCTGCGCCAGCCAGAACGCCTGCCACTGGCAACGCTCGCCATGCACCTGCCCCGCCACCACGCTGCGCGCTGGTCTCGGCTTATCGCGCGGCCGCGGCTGGGTCTCTCCTTGCTGTTTGCCAAAAAACAGTCATTCTAAGCGCCCAACAGGAGGCGCTTATGACCGATCCAATCGACCTTTATTACTGGCCAACCCCGAACGGGTGGAAAATCTCAATTGCTCTCGAAGAAATGGGCCTGCCCTATAATCTTCACCTGATCAATATCGGCGCAGGCGAACAATTCGCGCCCGATTTCCTCAAAATCGCCCCCAACAACCGCATGCCCGCAATCATTGATCCCGATGGCCCCGATGGCGCGCCGATCTCGATCTTTGAAAGCGGCGCGATCCTGCAATATCTGGCGCGCAAAACCGGCAAATTCTGCGGGCCAAGCCAGCGCGATCGCATCAACGTGGATCAATGGTTGATGTGGCAAATGGGCGGGCTTGGGCCGATGGCGGGCCAAGCGCATCACTTCTTGAAATATGCCCCTGCCATGGATCCGCCCCACGATCTGCCCTACGCCAAAGATCGCTATCGCAATGAAACGGCGCGGCTTTACGGGGTCTTGGATCGCCAACTGGCGCAGAATGAATATGTCGCCGGGGATTTCTATTCCATTGCCGATATGGCGATCTGGCCCTGGGCGCATATCTGGAAGAACCAAGAGCAAACCCTTGATGACAAACCGCATTTAGCCCGCTGGATTGATCTGATCGCCGCCCGCCCGGCTGTTCAAAAGGGGCGCGAACTGGCCGCCGACAAACGCAGCAACCTGCAAGACAACAAAAAAGCGCAGGACATCCTGTTTAAGCGCAAATCTTAACGCAATTCCCTAAGGGCGGGCGTTTTCATAATGCGCCCGCCGTTTGGGGCTGCGGATCCAAAGCTGATGCAAAATAACCAATGCATGAGCAAGCTTCAGCCCGAACACAGCCCAAAGAATGCGTGCCAAAACCCAAAGCCCCTGATTGCCCCGCGCAATAAGCGCCTCGGACAAAACAAAGCAGCTCAGATAATAAAACGCCATGATCAACCCGGCCGCGCCAACCGCCATATGCAAGCCGCGCCAAGGCCACTGAATATAGGTTCTCAGCATATCGCGGTGAAACAGCCCATAAGCATAGACCATCGCGTAAACCGCTGAAGAAATTGAGAAATACCGCGCCGCCAGAACATCCGAATTGATGTAAAGAACCGCCGCGACCGAAATCAGCATCAAGCCCCATGTGCTCGCCAAAACCGCATCGCGCGCAATCGTTGGCAGGCTCAGAACCATGCCTTTCACGCTGCAAAAATTCACCGCAAACATAAACGGAACATACATCGCCGTGGCAATCACCAGCGGCGAGATACCATCCGAAGAGGCTTTGCCAAGCTCTGTTTGTGCACCCAAATAGATGCAGGCAATGGGGGGGATCGGAATGAATTGGAATGGTGAGCACGTTCTAAATTGGAATGCATGAAAGGGCTCATCTCTGAAAGGCCTTTGTTTATGGGCGATCCGACAAACGCGGGCAAAATTGGCCGATTGGCAAGAGCGGCACGTTTTATTTTGGAATAGAGCCGCTCGATGCCGCATCTCACCAAACGCGGCATCAACTATGGCCACTCATGCATCGATGCGACCACTCGCCCGATGATCTCAAAATTGGCCTCATCCAATGGGAGATCGAGCTCGCGCGGTGGGTAAACCTTATTAGCGCTGATCAATGAGATGCTATCTTTGCCCGTCCTTTGGACGTGCTTGACCACCAGCTCATCCCATATCCGCACCACGTATGTGCTGCCATCGGATGGCATTGCCTGGGCGCGATCCACCAAAATCAGATCACCATCGATCAGCTTGGGCTCCATACTGTCACCCTTGACCCGCACGATGTGGAGCATCTTGGGATCAAGGCCCTTGCCTTTGATCCAGCTCTCTTGAAACGCATAGTGCGTGATCTCCAAGGGATCAGAGACGAAAGAGCCGCCATTACCAGCACTTGCGGAAACAGTATATTTCGGCACCGTCACAAATGATGGCGAGCTCGCCGTGCTGGTTTCGGAACCAATCCCAGCCTCAAAGAGCTCATTGAGGTCCACTCCGTAAACAGTCCTCAGCGCCCCCAAGACTTCGTGATCGGCGCGCTGCTTTCCCGTTTCGATGTGTCGAATTTTGTCAGGCGACACGCCAAGCGGCTCGGCAAATGCTTCGCGAGATAGACCCATATTGCGTCTAATCTGGGAAATATTATCATTAAATTCAGCCATTTACAGATTTATTGTCCATATTGGTCAATACCCCCCTTGCTTAGAGTGTAACTATTGGTCATATTCTGGCTCATGCCACCACGGCACATCGAGACATGAGGCAACATATGACACTTTCTGACAACATCTTCCAGCCTGGAGTGATCCTGCACGAGGTTATCGCTGGCGCTTTCAAGGCAAGCGGGTCCAGTTTCGACGCATGGTGCGTCGAGAATAACGTGAACCGCACCACCGCTCGCCAAGCGACCTACGGCCAATCTGGCGGTGATCGCGGCAAAGAGCTCCTTTCCCGCATGATCAATGATGCGGGCCGTGAGGTGGTATCGATCAGCTACCGCGCCCGCATCGATGCTGAGGCTAAGCGCTGCAATGAGGCGGCGGCATGAGCTTGATTACAAACATCAAGCGCGCCGAGTGCGCCCAACGTGCCGCCGCTGAGGAGGCCCTCCAGGGCCTCTCAGATAAGGACAAGGCCAACTTTGCGTTGTCCCTGTTGATGAAAATCACAGACCCAGACGCGGCGGCGGTGGTGCGCTTTGCGGGCAGTCAGCTCGCCGAGCTCGCCAATATCCTGATGCGCGAAGCCTTTGAGCGGGAGTGCGGATAATGAGCCACGTTCCTGAGCACATCCAAAACGCCGCCTTTGAGGGTCATATGGCTACGGTCGAGACCCTCAAGGCATCCCTGGGCCGCGCGCCTACCCATGAGGAAACGCTCCTCGCGCTGGCTGAGGCCTTTGGCGACATGATGGGCATCTATGCCGGATCAGGCGCTCAGCCCCACCAGATCGATGCCGTGAACCGGATCGCCCAGCGAGCCTATACCACCATGCTCTCCAAGATCATGGCGCATGATTGCGAGGGCTCGGCATGACCGCCGTTATTGAGGTTGAACGCTTTGGCGCGCTCGCGGTCGTCACCAGGGATGGTGTCGAGGTCTGGGGTCCTGGGCCAATCGCCCAGGCTGAGAACAAGCGAGACACGCTGGAGCGCCAGGCGCGCCGAAAGCGCCGCCAGTGCATGACATGCAGTGACCAATTCATGAGCGAGGGAGCGCACCACAGAATGTGCGCCAAGTGCCGCTCAGGGGCGAGCGCCATCTTTGATGGTGCGGTGTAAAGACGATGGGGCAGGCTTTGCGAAAATCAGACCTAGAGGGTGCGGATGCGCCTGGGTTCTCAATAGTGGTTCAAGATCACATTGAGAACCCGATTGGGAACCCTTTGGGAACCCCCGAAAAGTGGCTTGATGCATCTGCCCTTTCTGATCTGGCTGGCATCGCTATCCAAGTGGCGCGTCGTGCCATGAAATCCCGAAAGTGGCGCGGTGCCGATCTCCTGGTCCAAGAGGTCCAGATCGGGCGTGGTGGTGCTGGTGGCAAGGCGCTCCAGGTGCATGTTGATAGCTTGCCCGCCGATCTGCGCGAGAGCTGGTATATCAGCCACGGCATCACGCTCAATGAAAGGCCTGACACCGAGACCGGCAAGACGGTCCTGGTGCCAGAGCAAACCTATCAGAATGACGCGCGCTTTGAGGCCGATCTGGCCTTGGCGCGGTGGCGGCAAGAGGTGATCCGGCCCATCCTGATCCTTGAGAAAGGCTCGCCCGCGCGCGCTGAGCTGATCGAGGAGCTGGCCCAGACCCCGCGCCTATTCCCAAACGGCAACCGCAAAAAGGTGGCCAAGTCTGCACTATATAACTGGGTGCGCGATTTCGAGGCCGAGGGTTTGAATGGCCTGATCCGCAAGCGCCGCGCCGATAGCGGTGCCAAGCGCCAAAAGGTCACCCGTGCCTGGGATGCGTTCTTTGAAGCGCACATCGATGCGGCCAAGCATGCCGAGATCAGCGATGAGCTGACCACCTACATCCGATCCCTCTGGGCGGCTGGTGAGCGCGGCTGGCGCTCGGTCACTGAGAAATCCACCACCCGCCTGATCGAGATGAGCCGAGGCCTTAATGTTCTGGCCTTTGATGCGCTGGAGCTGGGCCGGTGCGGTGACACCAACGCCAAGGGCACCCAGTTCGGCCTTTGCAACGTGAACCGCCGCCAGGTGGAGCATCACCGCGAATATGCGCTCCTCGCGATCAAGGACAAAGACAACGCGGTATTCCAGGACAACTATATGCCCTCGATCCGGCGTGACTATTCCAGCCTGTTGCCGCGCCAGATTGTCGTGGGTGACGTTCACCCAGTGGACATCATGATGCGCCGCGAGGATGGCACGGTGGTCTATCCCAAGGCGATTGCCTGGTATGATGTGGCCACCAATGAAATCCACATGACGTTTGTGCTTTGCGAGCCTGGTGAAGGCATCCGGCGCGAGCATGTGGCCCAGAGCTTTGAGGCGATGGTCGATGAGTGGGGCCTCCCAGAGATGCTCTATCTCGACAACGGGTCAGAGTATTCCTGGGATGCCATGATCGGCGGTTTCACCCAGCTCTCAAAGCTCACCCAGGGCGGGCTCAAAGTCTTTGATCTCGACGGTGATCCCAATGTCGCCAAGCGCGTTGCAAATGGTCGCGAGGCGGTTGTGCGCTCGATGCCATACAACGCGAAAGGCAAGCCAGGCATCGAGGGTGCCTTTGGCAATATCGAGCAAGTCTTTTTCGCCACAATCCCTGGCTGGACCGCTGGCGACCGCATGAACAAAAAGACCCACGCCAAGGGCAAGGACCCAGTGGCCTTTGATGGTGATGCGCATGCATTCCTTGAGACCGCTGGCACCGCCCTGGAGTGGTATCACAAGCGCCCTCAGCACGGGCGGCTTGCGGGCATGAGCCCCAATGAGGCCTTGCGCAATTTCATTGATCAGGGATGGGGTAAGACAACGCTCTCGCGCCCTGAGGTTCTGGCCCTGGCCTTTGCTGAGGAGGTCGAGCGCATGCCAGATCGCGGGCGTGTCAGCTACACCCCACGGCGCGGCGAGACCATGTATTTCTATGCGGATGAGCTCCTCGGCCTTGATCACAAGATCACGCTCAGGGTGCCCGCGTTCAATCCCGAATTTGTGTTCTGTTTCGCCGATGGTGAGCTGATCTGCCAAGCCTTCCCTGAGCAAACCTTTGGCGTCCTCGATGGCGCTGGCGCTCATGAGGTCAACCGGCGCGGCAAGGCGTTCCGCCGCCAGATCGCCGAAAAGCGCAAGCATGTGGCCCTCCTCAGTCTCACCGAGGAAACCGAGCGCCACATCGCCCACATGCCCGATGCTCCAGAGGCTCCAGTCGCCGCGATTGTGGACGCTGGGATCATCGACCGCATGGCCCGCATGCAAGGGGAAAGCCGCAAGGCGCTCTTGGATGAGGCCGAAAACAAGAAACCCAAAGGCCCAGTCGAGCAATGGAAAACAGGCCCCAATGAGGTCCTGGCTGGGTTCCAATTTGCAGAGGATGAGGAATGAGCGATTTCATAAAAACAGCCCAAGCCGAGCAAGCGTTTGAGATGTGTCAAACCGTGCTCAAGGCTCGGCCATATAGTAAGATCGGCCAGATCACCGGCGATCCAGGCACCGGCAAATCGACACTGACCAACTGGCTCGCTGATGAGTTTGAAGGGGTGCGGGTCGAGTGCTGGATGGACATGGGTGACAAGGCCCTCCTGGAGGAGATCGCAATGGGCTTGAACGCCCGTGGCGCAAGCCTCGATGTGAGCGGCACCGCGCCCACCTTATTCCGCAAGATCAAGGGTGAGTGCGCTGGCAAGCTGATCATCATCGATGAGGCCAATCAGCTCAAATGGGCCACCCTCGAAAAGCTGCGCGGCCTGTCTGACATCGGCGGCGCGGGTCTGATCCTCGCGGGCACTGACATCCTAGCCAAGCGCCTGATCGAGGCGCGGGTGCGGGTGTATCTTGCCCAGCTTCGCCAGCGGATCGGGGCCAAAAAGGTGCTGATGAAACCCATCACCGATGATGCCGAGCTCGCCGCTTATGTGATCGCGCCACGCTTTGGGCAGGTCACCAAGGGCACCGCCAAGCGGTTCCGCATCCTGACCCAAGGCCAGTGGCGCTCAGCGCTGGAGCTGGCCGATGCATGCGAGCGCCTGATGGCCAATGAGGGCATCACCAAGATCAATGAGCGCGTGGTCGAGACCGCCGCCGCATGGATGGCGGGGAGGAGCTGATGATGGCCTTTCCTGAAAACGTCCAAGAGCTGGTCTCGGTTGCCGCAATCTACGCCCTCGATGGCGCACCCTTCACCGCCGCTGATCGGCTCCACAAGGCCGCTGATGCACTCAAGATGGGCGCTATCGCGGCGGGCTATCCGATCCCAGAGGCCATGCAAACCAAGCTCAAGCCGCTCGATGCTGACCTCGCCTGGGCGCTGCAATACGCCGAGGAGGATGCGCAGTTTAGCGCCGAGTTCAATGGTGAGGATGGCTACACCACCGCCGATGCCCGCCGCCTTGAAACCGTGTTGCGCCGCCTGGCGCGCGAGGCTGGCTATGCGCTCCCCGAAACCGCCCAAACCGCTGGAGGTTCTCATGATTAAGAGCGCAATCTCCAAACGCGCCAAGGCGCTGATCGAGAGCCGCAAGCCTGACTTTGTGATCGGGCCGAGCGCTGAGGAGCCTTACATGCTGCGGTGGTGGTGGATACCCCGCAATCGGTTCCTCAATGTCTATGTGCATGTGATCATGCGCGATGATGATGATCGCGCCTTGCATGATCATCCCTGGCCATCGCTTTCGCTTTTGGTCGAGGGCCAGATCGATGAGGCCTATCGCGCCCGCAATGGGGATCACATCGTGCGCCGCTTGTCTGAGGGTGAGTGGGTCTGGCGCGGGGCCAAGTTCCTGCACCGTCTCATGCTCCCAGGCGCACCAGCGATCACCGTATTCATCACCGGCCCGCGCATCCGAGAGTGGGGCTTTGCATGCCCCCAAGGCTGGGTCCACTGGCGCGATTTTGTCGCCAAGGACAACGCCGGATCGATTGGCCGAGGATGTGGGGAGGTCTGACCTCCCAACCCGCAAACCAAACCGCAACCCACGTCTAACCAAAGGACAGACAATGCAAAATGATGAAATCCCAAAGGGTTATATGAAGAACGCCGAGGGCGCTCTGATGCCCATCAACAAGGTGAAACCCGCTCATATCCAAGAGGATAAGACGGTGCGCCGCCTGATCGATCAAGCCAAGGCGGTGAGCGCCCAGCTTGCCAAGTTCAAGGCTGATGCGATGGGCGATGCCCAGGCATTCCGCGCCATGATCGCCGATCAATACGGTGCCACCAAAGGCGGTGCCAAGGGCAACATGACCCTGCGCTCCTATGACGGTGAGATGATGGTCCAGGTCCAAGTCTCTGAGACCATCGATTTCGGTGTCGAGCTGCAAGCGGCCAAAGAGCTGATCGATGAGTGCATCGGCAAGTGGTCCAAGGGCTCCAATAACAACATCAAGGTGCTGGTGAATGACGCTTTCCGCGTCAACAAAGAGCGCAACATCGACACGGGCCGAGTGCTCGGCCTTCGCCGCCTGGAGATCGATGATCCGATCTGGGCCAAGGCGATGGATGCGATCTCTGATGCCGTTCGGGTGACCGGATCGCGCAGCTACATCCGCTTCTATGAAACCGATCTTGAGGGTGGCCGCAAGGCGATCCCTCTGGACCTGGCATCGGTCTAACCGAGCCACAACCCAACGGCCAAAACGGCCACAACACAAGGTAAGAAACCATGACAAAAGCAGACCTTTTGAAAGCCATCTCAGCCGATGCCGGTGAAACCGCCGCAACCGTTGATGCGGTCCTGACATCCCTGGCCAACGTCACATCCAAGGCGCTCGGCGAGGGTGAGGATGTGACCATCCCAGGCTTGCTCAAGCTCGACACGAAAGAGCGCGCCGCCCGCAAAGGCCGCAACCCCAAGACTGGCGAGGAGATCGACATCGCCGCCAAGACCGTTGTTTCGGTGAAGGTCCTCAAGGGCCTGGCTGATCACGTCGCCTAACCAGTCGCCACCGCGCCGCCCTCCCTCGGCGCGGTGGCACCATCGAGGAGAGACATCATGACCACGCCCTGGACAGAAAAAGGCACTCGCGCCAAGTGCCGCCGTAAGCTCAAGGCCATCAAGCGCAAAGTGAGTAAAATGGCTGAGGAGATCGCCTATGATTGGGGTGATGTGGATCAGTCGATTGTGAGCTCATGCGATGAGATGATCGAGGCGGTCGATCTGCATGCCGGTGAGATCGAGACCTATATGACTGAGCGGGTGAAAGAGGCTCAAGATGGCGATCAACTGAGGATGCCGGTGTGAGCGCCCATCACGTTACCATCACCGAGATCGCCAAGGTCTCAGGCCTCACCCGCAAGCATGTGCGCCGCATGGCCTATCGCGCCACCCTGGGCCGCTCCTGGTGCGGTGCTGACATGCGCTTGACCACTCCCGCAAAAGGTGAATGGTCGGTCGAATTTACCACCCTGCCGGACCACATCCGCGAGGCTTTCGTGATGGTGGGCCAAGAGGAGCTCCCGCTCCCAGGGATCGCCTGAGCACAAATTAAATTGGAATGGCGCTGAGCTCGCCATTGATGAGGACTTGATATGAGCAACCCAAAGACATCCCCACAGCGCCGCAATAGCGATCTGGCTATGATCCATATCGGAGCCAAGCGGCTCTTTGGTGATGTCTCAAAAGGGGGCGATGGCCGCGAGGCCTATGAGGATTGGCTGGAGCGCCACACTGGCAAACGCTCGGCGGGCAAGCTGACCACCGGCCAGCGCATCGATCTGATCAAGATGATGCGCAAGGATGGCCTGATCCCTGATCGATCCATTGGCGGCAAAGGTCCCACGGCGGGTGGCGAGGAGCGCCCGACATCATCCCAGTGGGCCAAGATCGCGGCGCTTGGCCGTGCAATGGGCTGGGCGCAAGGCCTGGAGGATGAGCGCTTGCGGTCCTTTGTGAAGCGCACCGCCAAGGTCAGCTCCACCAAGTTCCTGAGCCGCACCCAGGCGAGCAAGGTGATCATGGGCCTGGAGGTCTGGGTCGCCGAGCGCCAGGACCTCAATGAGGGGGGCGGCAATGCAGTGTCCTAAATGTGGTGGCCGCGCCTACGTCTATGCGACCAAGCCAGCCGGAACCCTCAAACAACGCTATCGCCAATGCCGCATATGCGGCCACCGCTTCTCCACTTGGGAGGAGATCGAGGATCGCGAATTGCGCGGATATGAGAGCGCGAAAAAGGCACTCGCGCCCGATCTTTTTGAAACCGCCGATACCGCGAAAGCCAAGTGAAATGGGGGCGAGAGGCAAGGGCCGTGTAGCGGCACCCGCTGCACACCCCTTGGCGGGGATCGGGCACAATGGCGCGCCCGATGATGAGGCGCTCACCCTCGATGATCTGGCCATGCGCCTCTTTGAGGTGATTGGCCCGCGCGCTGATCTGGAGATCGAGCCCTTTGAATGCGGAGCGCCCTGGACCGCCCATGCGACCGAGGAGGAGCTCAAGCGCCTCGGCACCCTCCAGGCCCGCATCATCCGCCGCGAGCAAGCGCTCAAAGAGCTCAAGGCCGAGCGCAAGCGGATCATGAATAGAAACATCCGGCGCATGCGCCGAGCTGATGGCAAAGAGTGAAAAGGAGAAGTTTATGGAAGAATATGAAGCTCTGGTGGCGGCGATTGTAATGATCGACGGCGCAATTCAGAACCTTGAGGACGTCGATCACGAAGGGCCAGCCCGTATTATTTTGAATGACACTCGCAACGTGTTGAATGCTGAGCGCGTGGCTATGCTGGGGAACGGGGCGCAACGCCCGTTCTCGGCTCTTGAGGCTCTGGAGGGAAAGCAATGAGCCTGGCTGAGGACGCAATCAAAAGCGCCGCCACGCGCCGCCTGGCGCGCTCGGTGGTTATCAAGGATGCCGAGGCCTATGAGCGCCTATATGGTGAGCTCCAGACGGGCATGACCAATGCCTGGTCAGAGGCCATGCGCGAGGGCATAGCCGCCGCCCTGGACCGCCTGAGAGACCTTGGGCCAGGCAAGTTTACCCGCGAGGATGGTGACGCCATCATGCGCGTCCTGGAGGCCTCGGTGGGGCCTGAGGCGATTGCCGCCGCTATGCGCGAGCCGGTGATCAACTTGACCGATGCGCTATTTCGCACGGGCGCTGAGGAGGTTGGCCAGGCGGCGGGTGTCGCCATCGCCTTCGCCCGCCCCGATCTGGATGCGCTCGATGTGCTCAAGACTGGCAACCTCTATTGGGTGGGCAATAGCTGGAACATCCGCACTCAGAACACCATCGCCAAAATCCTTGAGGATTACTTCACCGAGGGCATGACCCGCGAGGGGCTGACCCAGCGTTTCGCCGAGGACTTCGCGGGCATGACCGATAGGAGCCGACACTATTGGGAGATGCTGGCCGATCACACCGCCACCAAGACGCGCGAGATCGGGCGGGTGTCTGGCTATGAGCGGGCGGGCGTCGAGCGTGTCCAGGTGCGCGCCCAGCTCGATGAGGGCACCACCGAGATATGCCGCCAGATGCATGGCCGGATCATCGAGGTGACCAAGATGCGCGCCCAGGTAGCCGAGTATCTGGACGCCGTAGCCGTGCGCGATGAGCCGCGCGCCAAGGCCGCTTGGGCCATGAATAGCGATGATGATGTGGACCTCAGCGAGATCGCCGATGAGGACCTCGATGCATCCATCGCCAGCCCGCCCTATCACTTCCGGTGCCGCACAATCACGGTGGCATATTTCGGATAGGCGGAACGCGATAAAATGGAATGACTTGACGAAAACGACCGGATGGCGCATCTAGGGCGGGTCAACAGCGGATTTAGAAACCTGCGATTGACCACTGACCCAAGCACGGATGCGCCCCGGTGAAGGCGACTTCATCAAGGACTTCCGGGGGCTGCGCGTGTATGTCCAAGGCTTTGGCCCAAAGACGCGCAGATGCCGTGCTTGGCGGTGTTTCTAACCCCCGGAGGGCTGCGGCCCTCCCTATTGGGAGACCAAGCCATGAACGCATTGACGTTCCACGATACCACCATGACCATCATCGAGCGGGGCGGTGCGCCCTGGATGCCAGGGCCAGAGATTGGCGCGGCGTTGGGATATGAGGACCCCGCCGCTTCTATCAGGCAGTCCTTTGAGCGCCATCGTGCTGAGTTCACTGAGCAAATGACCACCCGTATTAAATTGGGACGGGTGGGTGAAACGCAAAGGATCACCCGCGTATTCTCCCCACGCGGCGCGCTCCTCCTTGCCATGCATGCCCAAACGGATCGGGCGGTGGCCTTTCGCGCTTGGGTGCTCGATGTGCTGGAGGGCAAGGTGCCCCTGCCGGGCTTTGAGGATCGGCGCATCGCGATGGCGCAAGCCATCCTCGATCATCACCCACGCTGGAAGGCGCACCGCCGCTATCGCGGCATGGGCTTGACCCTGCGCGAGGTGGCCAAGCTGACCGATGTGTCGCTGATCACTGCGCGCCGTGACGCCGCCGACCTGCGCCGCCTGGGGCTGGAGGTGGCGCAATGAAATGTCATGAGAGGCAGGACCACATCAACGAGGCGCGCGACATCGCGGCGGGGATGCAAAGCCTGATCTGTGAGGCCCCAAAGGAGGTGGTGATCGAGGCTAACGCACTCTATGCGTTGCTGAATTGCATCATCGAGAGGCTTGATGCGGCCTCAAAATAGGGAACGGGCGGGATCTGATACGGTCCCGCCCTTTTCATTTGTCCGCCTTGCCATCGAGCTTGCGCTCGATCCGCTCCAGTGAGTGCCCGATCCGGTCAAGGGCCTCATCGTGGTGCTTGGACTGCATATCCTGTTTTGTCTCCAGGATCGCCACGCGCCCCTTGAGGTGGAACCATTGCGCCACTAGGCCGATCACCATGCCGCCCCATGTGAGAATGTCTTTGAGGTTCACTTCCATCACGATACCCCCGCAATCAGCTTGCGCGCATGCCAGCGCAACGCGCCGAGGCGCACGGCCCCAAACATAGCACCGCGCCAGAGGCCAGGCATGCCCAGGACGCCAAGCGCCTCATGGAATACCTGGTCACACCGCCGCCGCGTATAGAAGCCGCTTTCCAGCATCCAATCATGAAGCGCCGCCGCCTGGATGTAGTCTGGGTGCGCCATCGGCACCAGCATCCGAAACGGCAAGGGCACTGATGCGCCATCGAATTGGAACCCATCGGGCACCTCGATCACCTCATCGGGATGCTCAAGGCTCCCCACGGCATAGCGGAAACCCTCCATCACCTCCCAGCGTGGCCGCTGGAAACCAGGGGGCAAAAAGCGCCTGATCCCGTGCGCATTGCTGGGCACGGCCATGATCACCAGGCGATCCGTAAAGCTCGACATCACACGCCCGCCCCGCTGATCTTGGATAGCTCAGCGCGCCGCTCGGCGCTCGCAATCGTGTGGAGGTCGCAAAGCTCGGTCGAGTAAAGACCCGCCGCGCATGCTCGCGCCACAGTCTCATCGATCCGGTCCTGGTCCTCGATGGTTTCACCTTGCGCCCCTGGGAGCGCATCGCCGATCACGCGATCAACGCCCTCGACACTGGCCGGTTGCAAAGTCGAACACCCCGCCACCGTCAATGCAACGCTCAAAAACAGAGCTAGCTTTGTCAGCCGCATCTCCTGCCTCCTGATTTTGTTCCATGACATCGACCTGGGCGCTCTCGCGTCCAAGCCCGTAAATGCTGGCGGCAATGGCAAGGATCGCCACCGCCGCCAGCCCGATCAACATGAGCCGCGCGCGCATCACGCGACCCCGCGCATGCAAAGCTCGGTCTCCTCGGTGCGCCGGTTGACCAGCCCGCGCACAACGCGCCCGCCAGCCTTGTTCCACCAGCCGAGCGCGGTGCATGCCCCCGCAATGCTGCCCTCATTCAAGCGCCGCACTGCGGTGCTCTTTGAGGTGCCTGACACCCCCACGTTGTAAGCGAGGCTGGTGAATGCCACGTCACGCGGGATGGGGAGCCGGTTTGCAAGGGTTTGGGAGGTAAAGGCGGGCCGCAATCGGTCGCGATAGGAGATGATCTCGCGCGAGAACATCGCATCACACTGGGCTTTGGTGTAGCTTTGGCCGAGCTGCACCCCCTTGGTCTCGCCGTAGCAGACCGTAGGGACGCCCACGATGTCGAGATAGGCCTCCAAACGGAGGCCCTCCCATCGTCCAATAAAGGGCACTGCCATCTCCAAGAAAGCGGTATCAACAGATGATCCGCCATCGGGGGTCACGGCCACATCCGGCGCGGGCGCTTCAATCGTGGGCGTTTTTGACATGGCCAAGACGCTACGATCCTGGAGCGCTAAGACCATCACAAGCCCAAGCGCCAGCGCCCCTAGAAACCAGGGCGAGCGCATCTTGGTGCGGTCGATACCCTGATCCCAGAGCCGCCCGATGATGCCATAGATCAGGAGCGCTACACCCAGCATCCACCAGATGCGGGGATTGGTGTCGATCTCAAAGCCCCAAAAGATCACCTCAGGCAAGAGGAGACAAAAGAGGCTGGCGTAAAAGGCCCACATGCTATGCGCAGTTTTGGCCACTGATTTCCAATTCGCGATGAGTTTCATCGGTCATTCCTTTCGAGGTTGAGGGCTTAGCCGGTTTGCAGATCGCTCAGGACAAAGGCCTGGAGCTGGAGGATGTGCTGGGACCACTCGCGCATGTTGGATGGCGCATTGGCGGTGAAGGCGTAGCGGCGCAAACGCCAGGCCAGGAAGTCGATCACCAGTTCGCCCTCATCGCGATCCGCGAGGGCCTCGATGCTCTCAGGATCGACCTGGCCATCCTCAGCGCTGATGCCCACCTTGCTCAGGAGGATCGCGGTGATCTTGGCACCTTGCAGCACGGCGCAATCAAACACTGCCACGGCCAGCTTGGGTGGCATCACCTCGCATGCGAAAGCATCCCAGAGCTCACCGGCGTTTGGTGCCGTGCGCCCGCTGGCGTGGCCGCTCATCGAGAATTGCACGGCCTGATCAAACACGGTGGGGATCGGTTGTGCCTGGCTCTGGTCACCACCTGTCTGCGGATCGCCAGCGCCTTGCATCTCACCAGCACCGGCTTGCGCCTGGGCATTGGTATCGCCTTGGGTCGTGGTTTGGGTTTTCGCCTCAGCGGCCTTTTTGGCGGCGGCCTTCTTCTGGGCTTCGGTCTGTTTTGCCATGTGAGTTCTCCTCTGGCTGGGTTGAAGTTGAACGGGATCGCCTACCTTTGGCGCACCGCCAGCCCACGGGCGCGCAATGCGCCTGTGAGCTCATCGGCCACATCTTGGCCAAGCTCTGGGGCGAGAAAGTCGAGACCCTCGCGCTCCAGCTCATCCACCGCTCGCGCCAGCCAAGGGTTGCCCTTGCGGGCAGGTTGCTTGACCGATTTTGCGGGGTGTCTCCCGCCCTTCCAGGCGAGCGCTTTCTTGCGTTTTGGTTTGATGGTGAGCGCGGGCCTGCCATCGTGAACGGCGCGCGCATAGGGCGTGTTGACTGACAAAATGGCATCGTCTTGACCAACTGGCTCGGCGGGCACATGCGCCTTGCGCAAATCGCCTTTGTCAAAGGGCACATTGCCTTTACGTGTCGCGATCTCGCGTAGCTTTTCCGCTACCTGGAGGCTGATGCGTTGGAGGTTCATGAGAGCACCTCGATGCCCAGCCCACCGCTGCCACCGCCTGGCTTTGCGCGCCCATCGGCGGCAAGGGCAACGGCCCAGAAAAGGTCACCATGCCCCTCATCATTGCGCTCGGCATCATACTTGATCGAGGTGCCGCTGGTGATCTTTTGGATCGAGTGCATTTGCGCCAGGACATCGGGATCATTCGGCAACAGGAGGCGGCGCTCCTCGGCCAGCTTGAGCACGTTCAAAGCAAGCTTTGACTTGCGCTGAGCTGAGAACCAAACGCCCTCAAAACGCTCTGGGCTGGCGGTGTGGAGCTCCTCGGCGAGTTGCATGCCGAGGCCCGTCTTGTCGATCTTCCAGCTCTCAATATCGAAACGCCCATCAACCTCATGGATGGTGGCTTTCTGCGCATCGAATTTCATGCCCTTGTGCATTTCGTGGTGCATGAGGGCAAAGCGATCTTTCCACTTTTTCCCATCGACCTCCTGGCCCACCAAGGCGATGGCCGTGCGGTCATTGATCCGGCCCACATCGACACCACCGCGCAAGCGGCCATAGCGATGCGGCAAGATGCGCTCCTCGGTGAGCGAGTGGAGGAGCTCCCAGGACAAGAGCGCTGAACCATTCTCGGCCCACTGGCACTCATAGAACATGGCCCAGCTCTCGCTATCAAAGAGCATGCGCAGCTCATCGAGACCGCCAGGCAAGGGCATTCCTTGGCTGATCGCGTCCTCGATGGTGATGGTTTTGCGCGACCAATGGCCGTGCTTGTTTTTGTGGTTGGTGGCGATCTCCCAGAACAATGACCCAGGCAAGAACGGTGTGGAAAACACCGTGACGCGGCCACCCATTGCGGTGATCGATGGGATCACCGCCGCCCAAAGCATGCGCTGATTGCGCACCCAGGCAAACTCATCGAGCCAAACATCGCCAGGCCAACCCTGGGCGGTGCGGAAGTTGGTGGACATGGCCACGATCTCGGTGCCCATGATCTTGAGTTTGTTGGCCTTGTCCTCATCGATCAGGACCTCCAGGCGCGCGGCGTGGTGGCGCACATAGGCGAGGATGATCTGGGCTTGGCGCTCGGATGCTGAGACCACAATCTGAGGGCGTCCAGCCATCGCGCCGAGGAGCACGGCCAACCCCACAACGTAAGAGAAACCGATCTGGCGCGCCTTGAGGATGATGCGGAACCGGCCCTCATCCTCAAGAAACTCGGTTTGATACCCATAGAGCCCATATTCGGGATCAAGGACGCGGGCCAATGCCTCGGATGAGACCGCATTGGAAACCGTGGGCCGAGGCTTGGGCTTGGGTTGCGATTTATTCACTCGATCCAATGACTTGGTGAGCATGGCGAGGCGTTGCGCCTGGGCGTTGCTTGGGTTTTTGACGCGGCTGAGCCGGTGAATTTGAGCCTCGATCCCGTCCGATGTCTCGCGCCGCTTGCGCAAGTCACTGCCCCAATCGCCTTTGGAGGCCCAGGCGCGCACCGTGCGCTCAGAGCACCCGATCACCGTCGCAATCTCGCTGGTGCTGTCACCGGCCATGTAGCGGGCCAATGCATCCTCTTTTTGCGCCTCGGTGAATTTGGGAGGGCGACCTGGGCGCTTGGATGTGGCTGAGAGCCGCTGAGAGGACTTAGAATGCGTCAAGTCATTCTTTTTTGGGTGAGTGGTGCCGATAGGTGGACAATGCCCCTCAGCGGCGCTCTCTGTTGATGTATTGGAAACAGGTTGCTTTGCCATTGCCGCTCACACCCCTCAGGATCGCGCCAGGAGGGCCACGAGGACATCCATTGACCCAGAGGATGCTGAGCGCTCAATGGGTGCTCCTGAGGCCGCTGAGCCGCTCTGAGCGGAATTGGCCAAAGCGGGCATGAGCACACGCGCCTCCTCGGCGGTGATGATCCCAGAGCTCACCAGCCCTGGCAGGTCCTTGGCGTCGTCGCCTGGCGGGGTCAGATCAAGCGGGCGGAATGCAATCTCGCCCGCGCCAAGCGATGCCTCGGCATTGCCTGGCTTGAGGCCCAGCTCTTTGAGGATCGGGCGGAGTTGGTCCAGCATGCGCCGCCGCTTGGGCTTGAGGGTCAGATGCTCAAAGGTGAAAAGCTGCCCCGTCACCTCGCCGCCACCGCCAAGCTGGCCAGCGGTCATGATGCCGAGGACGCGCGGCGGGGTGCCGTGCGCCACGGGAATGCGATCCCGCGCGGCATCGATCAGTTTGAGGAAATCGCCATCTTTGACCTCAGCGGTGAGGCGCTTGATGTCGATCTGACCCTCCTCTCCAGTGGTCATGACCAGTGTGCGGTGGGCGTTGTCGAGCCCCTGGTGCTCATTACGGAAAAAGTCTTGGATCGCCTTTTTCTGAGCGGCTGATGGGGTCAAACCTTTGAACGTGATCGCATACTCTGGGATCGCGTTATTCTTGAAAAACGAGGCATTGTAGCGGGTTGCCGCCAAGGCCAGCTCCAGCATTCCCTCAGCGCCGATCCATGTTGGCAAGGCATAGCGCCGCCCCATCGGGCAAGGTTCGCGCAAGTGGACAATCTCGCGGGAGGTGAATGTCACCTTGCGCGTGTCGCCGTTGGGCTTGCCGATCCGCTGGAGGTAGCCATCGCGAAAACGGCTCATGGTGATCGCGGGCAAGCGCCGCAAGCCGATGATGCGCTCGCCATCGCTGGATCGGATCACCTGGAGGAAGGCGTTGCCATAGGTGCCGAGATCGAGGTCGAGCAACATGAAAAGCTCAGTCGCGCCGGTATCGCAAAGCTCCTCGATCCGCTCAGCCTCGCCCAAGAGACCGCCACCGAATGCGCCCTCGGCCTTCACATGGATCGCGCGGCTATGCTCGGCGCTGGCACGGTAAAGCGCTGAGAGACTGCGCACTGGGATCGGCCAGAGAAACTCACCATCCAAGCCGACCTCGGCCCGTGACGTGAGCAAGCCATCGATCTCGGATTTATGCACCGAGATGGTGACCGCCTCGGCGGTGGATTGGGCCTCTGTTTCGGAGCCTGCGGGTGGGGTTTCATCTTTGCTCATGAGCAAAGAGATACCGCGCAAAATAATGCGACAATATCCCCCTAAGCCATTGAAAGTTTAGTTATAAACCAGAACCCGCCCACCTATCTGGCACGGCATTAACTGATCAGGCAAGAGTGATTTCAGGAATTTTTTGAAACGCTGAGGAGGCGAGCCATTGGCTAAGCTCACAGACCTATCAGTTAGCTTTTTGTCCCTGGTCAAAACACCAGCCACGGGCAAGGGCCTGACCTTGAAAGCCGCCGATGGTGAGCGCCCCGCCGCTTTCGATCTGGTGGTCAAAAATGACGACATGATGCGCGCCTATGGCGTGGTCTATGCGCCTGATCAGGAGGACGCGCACGGCGACACCGCCGATGCCGACACCATCCGCAAAGCTCAAGCCGAGTTCATGCGCGAGGGTCGCCTCAAGAACATCGACACCGAGCACTCATTCACCAGCGAGATGGCCTATGTGGCCGAGAGCTGGCTGGTGCGCAAAGGTGATCCGCTTTTCCCTGATGAGCCTGAGGGCTCTTGGGCTGTAGGCATCCAGATCGGCGACCCCGACCTCTGGAAGCAACTGAAATCCGGCGAGCTGACTGGCATCTCATTGGCTGGGATCGCTCGCATGGAGCCTGGGCCGGATGATCCAGCCCACCCTCGGTATACCGAGAAAGACGCCGCGCCTGGATGGGTCGAGCGTTTCATCAAAGCGCTGACCGGCGTGAACCCCCAAGAACCTGTCGAGGAGACTGACATGACCAAAGATGAGGTCCAGGCATTGGTTGGCGAAACACTGAAAAGTGTGCTGCCCGATGCGCTCAAGGACGCAATGAAAACCGCTGGCGATCCGCCCGCGAAAGAAGAACCCACCGAGGTGGAAAAGGCCGTTGCCGCCGTGCTCAAGGCGCATGGCATCGAGCCGAAAGAGCCCGCCGCTGGTGAAGGTGAAGGCGATCAGACCGACATCCAAAAGGCTGTCGATGAGGCCGTCACAAAGGCGCTCGGCACCAAGGTCGATGATGCCATCACCAAGGCCCTGGCAAAGGGCGTGACCGAAACCGACCCAACCACGGGCGCAACCGAGGAGAGCTTCGCATGAGCCTGATCACCATCAACGGCCAACAGATCGACGATATTGTCGCGGTTTCCAAAGGCATGATCGATGCCGAGGACCTGCGCAATGGCGGCGAGCTGAAACCACAGGCCGCATCCCGCCTGATCTCGATGCTTTTCCAGGACACTTTCCTGACAAAGATCACAACCGAACGCATGAGCCGCCTGACCAAGGATGTGGACGTGCTGGACATCATGCGCCGCCAACTGGTGCGCGTTCCCCAAGGCACTGACCCTGATGCGGGTCAATTCGGCGATGCCGCTGAGTTCGGCTGCAAGCTGACCGCCCTGGATGTGCAGCTTTTCCCCACCCTGACCTTGGATTTCCTGCGTGAAAACAAGGACAACCCCAACCTGCTGAAAGAAATCGAGACGGGTTTCAACACTCGCCTGACCACCGATCTTGTCGATCTGGGTTTCAACGGCATTGCCGATGATGCGGCGGGCGCTGATCGCGCGGCCAAGTTCATCCGGCTCAACAAAGGTTGGCTCCAGATCATGCGCGATGCGGGCAACACGCCCAAGATCGACATCGATCCCGCGACCGATGGCTGGATCGCGTCCCTGCGCACCATCATGGATGCGTCTGACACGCGGTTCCGCAGCTCCTCGGTGTTCCTCATGAATGAAGCCGATGCCGATGAGTATGCGCGCGAGCTGAATGCGCCGATCACCGGCACGGCGATGAATGCCGATAGCCCGTTGCGCCGCTTTGAAGGCAAGGCCATCGAGGCCCACCCTGACATGCCGCGCGGCTCGGTGGCGTTCACGCCGCTGAAAAACCTGGTCTATGGCGTGAGCACTGATGTGCGCCGTGATCGCGCCTATCACTCGCGCAAGCGGGTCCTCGAATACACCTTCGATATGGCGGTGGATTACGAGGTGGCGGTCAAGCAAGCCGCTGTGCTGGGCGAGTAAACCATGCCTGAGGTCGCAATCGTCACACCGGCTGAGATCAGAGCCTTTGCCAACCTCCCTAGCGAGGTTCCTGAAGCTCTCCTCACCAAGCACATCGAGATCGCCGAGCGCGCTCTCGCAAGTGCCGCCGGTGTGGCGGTTGCGCCTGAGGGCCTGGAGCAAGAATGGACCGAGGCGCTCACCGTGCGCGCCTTGGCCAGCGTCTTTCCCTGGCTAAATACCTTCGCGCTCGATGGCGCGGCAAAGGTGGGGCGTCTGGAGGGATCGGTCGAATACCGTTTCCTCGATGCCGATGAGGTCGAGGCGAAAGTCAAAGGATTGATGAGCCGTTTCGAGGAGCTGGTGGCCAAGGTCACCCCCGCCGATCCGGCTGACGAAACACAAGGCCAAGCCAGCGCTGACACCGCCTGGCTCGGCGCTATCTGAGGACCGTTCATGCGCCTGCGCACCCGCCTTTCTGAGGAGCTCAAAGCCCGCCTGATCGCCACCTTGCCTGAGGCGGTGGAGACGGTCTGGGATCACGTTGCCGTTGTGGTGATGGTCGAGCAACTCAAATTTACCTCAGCCGGTGGGCTGGAGGGTGACTGGGAGCGCCGCACCCAATTTGAGGGCGTTGTGCGCGCCGAGCTGCGCGCCGATGCCATCGATAGTCTGGAGGTCGAGCCTCTGATCACCAACCTGGTGGCTGATCCCGTGTTTCTTGGTTTTGAGGCTGAGCTTGAGGTCGATCAGATCAGCGAAAAGGCCCGCATTGTGCTGGCCGAGTGGCGTGACACCATCCGCGATCAGGATGTGGCCAGCGCCTTGCGCTTCACTGTCACCGGCACCATCGCCGCCTATCATGGCCCAGCGGTGCGCCCTCAGCTCCTGGTGGGCCAAGCGCCTGACATCGGCGCGGGCAATGCCGAGGCCTATGATGGCTCGATTGGCGGTGACGCATGAGCGATTTCGACACCACCGAGAATGACCGCCGCCTCGCCAACATCGCCCAGATGGGCGTGGTCGAGGAGGTCAAGTATTCCAACCCGCCCAAGGCGCGGGTGCGCGTGGGTGAGCTTCTCACCGGCTGGCTGCGCATGGGTGTGCGCCGCGCTGGCGATGCGCATGAGAGCTGGGCCTATAGCGTGGGTGAGGAGGTCCTGGTGGTCTCGACATCCGGCAACATGGCCCAGGGTGTGATTGTGTGCAGCTTGGCCAATGGTGCCAACGTGGCTCAAGCCGCTGAGGGCAAGTTCAAAACAACCTACCCAGGCGGCGAGATCATCGAGATCGCTGGCGGTGTGGTGACCATCACCGCGCCTGGCAATGTGATCGTGAATGGCGATGTGATCGCCAACGGGATCAGCCTGATCAATCACGTCCACGGCGGCATCTCGCCTGGCCCAGACGATACGGGGAAACCCAAATGAGTGTGATTGGCCTTAACGCAAACAACGGGCGCGCCATCGATGGCCTGGATCACTTGCGCCAATCGGTGCGCGACATCCTGATCACGCCCCTGGGATCGCGCGTCATGCGCCGTGACTATGGGTCTGGGCTCTTTGAGCTCATCGATGCCAACCTGACACCGCTCACCCTGGCGCTGATCTATGCGGCCACCGTCGATGCTCTGCGCAAGTGGGAGCCTCGCTTGCGGGTCACTCGCGTCCAGGCCGAGGCCTTGCCTGAGGAGCTGGAGGCTGGGCGCATCTCGATCACCCTTGATGGGCAATATCTGCCCAGCGGTGAGGAAATCCGGCTGGATGGGGTGGTGCTATGAGGTTCACGGCCATCAACCTCGACCGCTTGCCCGCGCCTCAGATCATCGAGCAACCTGATTTCGAGACCATCTTTGCCGCTCGCAAGGCCCGCCTGATCGAGCTTGCGCCACACCTTGCGCCAGCTCTGGAGCTGGAGAGTGAGCCGCTGGTCAAGCTCCTCCAGGAGGATAGCTATCGCGAGCTCATCTTGCGCGCCGCCGTTCAAGACGCGGGCGCTGGAAACCTTTTGGCCTATGCCTCCGGTGCGCTTCTTGACCACCTCGCCGCCTTTTATGGGGTCGAGCGGTTGGTGATCCAAGAGGCTGATGCATCGGTGAGCCCTCCCATCGAGGAGGTCCTGGAGGATGATGCCCGCTTGCGTGCCCGCGTCCAGCTTGCGCCTGAGGGGTTCACCACCGCTGGCTCAATCGGCTCTTACTTGTTCTGGGCGCTTAGCTCGTCTGCGTTTATCAAGGATGTGGACATCCGTGCTCCTCGGTTTTCAAAAGCCGAGATCGCGCCGGAATTGCAGGCCCAGCTACCTGAAAGCGCGATTGTTTTAGTCGTTGATGATGATGCTGGCTTGGAAAACCCGATGCCTGGGGATGTGGCTCTCTCGGTTTTGTCCAGCCAAGGTAATGGCGTTCCTTCTGCTGAGTTGATCGATGGGGTTCTCGCAACAACTTTGCCCCGCCGCCCTTTGACAGATCGGCCAATCGCAAAGGCCGCGATCATCCAGGAATACACCGTCGAGGCCGAGCTGATCCTCTATGATGGGCCTGATGCTGAGCTGGTGCGCCAGGCATCCGTTGCCGCCGTTCAAGCCTTTGTCGATGAGCATCATCGCCTCGGCCATGACATCACCATCGCGGGCTTGCATGCCGCGCTTTACCGCGAGGGCGTCCAGGACATCCACATCACCGCCCCCGCTGCAACTCTTGAGATCGGGAGCGATACCGCCGCGCATTGCACCCAGATCACCGTAACCGTGGGAGGCCGCGATGTCTGATATTGATCGCCTTTTGCCGCCAAGCGCCACCACCTCTGAGCGCGCCATCGAGACCGTGATCGCTGAGCGCACCATCGGCATCAAGGCCCCAATCGCCACGCTTTGGAATGTGGATACATGCCCTGAGGAGCTCTTGCCCTGGATGGCTTGGGCGTTCTCGGTCGAGGTCTGGGATCATGCCTGGTCTGAAACCATCAAGCGCAATGTCATCCGCAACTCGATCCAAGTGCATCGCATGAAAGGCACCCGCCGCGCGGTGGAGCTGGCCCTGGAAGCGCTTGAGATGCGCATCGATCTGCATGAGGGCTTTGAGCTTGATGAGCACGGCGATCCTTATGGCCCGCCCCATACCTTCACCCTCGACGCCTTTGCTGAGGACATCTTTGACGCTGGGTTTCAGATCAATCCCAAGCTGCATGCCCTGGTCACTGAGCTGATCCGCAACGTCAAGCCCGTGCGCTCTCACTTCACCTTGCGCATCGGCGAAAAGCGCGGCGGCACCGTCACCGTGCGCACCGGATCACACCAGCGGCTCAAGGATGAGCGCCAGGTCACACCGGCCTTGCCGATCGATACCCATGCGCCGCGCCTATCCGCCCGCTCTGGCCACCGCCAAACCGCCGTGAGCCATCACATCCACCGCTTTGATATGGGAGACGCCGCATGACCGCTGGCACCGACATCCTGACTACCAAGGGCATCACGAAAATCCGCAATGCAGCGGGATCGGGGAGCCAGGTCAAAATCAAATACATCGCCCTCGGTGATGGCCAGGGCGCGGGCTATGCGCCCAATCCGGCCCAGGTCACCTTGCGCCGCGAGCTCCTGCGCACCGAGATCGAGCGTCACTATCCGGTTGGCTCCAATGCCTGGCACGTCAAGGCCAGTTTCCCAACGGATGCCACGGCGATCACCGTGCGCGAGATGGGTTTCCTCGATGAGGATGGCGATCTGATCGCGCTCTGGGCTGGTGCCGATGTGGGTGATGATCGGCGCACGGGTGTGATCGAGTATCTGATCGCCCACGTTCTGGCCTTTGATGGCATCGCCGATGGTATCCTGGTCGTGGATGCGCCGCTCGATGAATACCTCGATCACGCGGTGCTCAAGCTCACCACTGATGCCATCCAAACTGACCTCTTGCTCAAGCAAGCCAAACAATTCCGCGATCTCGGTATCGCCGCATAAAGGAGGATTTCCACAATGGACCCGATGCAAAACCTGAACAACGCGGCGGATGCCCTGAACCAAGTGGCCCAGCGGGCCGGTGGGTTCTGGGATGATGCCGATGCGCAAATCGCGCAACGCCAAGCGGCTTACGATGCTCTTGGCGCTGATCTGGTCAATGTTGTCAATGATCGGATGTATTTCCCCGCAACGATTGACCCTGATGATCCCAACCCCACGAATGAGCGCGGTGGAGTGTTTACCACCCTTGGCGCTGCGATCAATGCGGCTCCGTCTGGTTCTTACATTGTTGTCTCACTGTTGGCCGGAAAGACCCACAACCTCGATGCCAGCGTGTGGATCACCAGTAAGACGATTGTGGTCACGCGCACTGGTGGGGGCGATAACCCTGTGGTGATGATTGGAAACACGTCCAACGGCGCGACAAATTCGCCAGTTCGGTTAAACTCAGGCGCAATGGCGGCAATCCGTTTCGTGAACGTCGATATTGAGTATGCGCCGAAAACGGATGCCGGATTGCCTTGGGCGGCTTCGCCCCTTTGTGCGCCATCCTATGGGACCCAAATCTTTGTGTCTTTGTATGGGGTGAGCGTGACTGGGCCAGCCGAGGCATTCCTGGTCAGCACCTATGCCGGTTCAACCGCCTTTCTCAATCTTGGCGTGGTGGGCTTGGATGGGGTGAATGGCGCTCAGGTGTCACTCGGGATGCTGGTCGTAGGTCAATACAACGTCTCTTTGGCCAACGGCTCACAAATCCATGCTGGCGGCACAGTCGGCACGAATGTCCTGATCAACTGAGGAGCTGACTATGAATTTCGACATCACATATGAGGGCCGCACAACGCTGGCGGTTGACTATGAAGGTGCAATCGCACTTGGGTATCCGGTTGCCGTCATTGGTGTGGCGCTTAAAGGTGCGGCAAAGGCTGAGATCGCTGCCTTTGCTGAGGTTTACCGCAACAAAATCACCCACGCCACGGCGGGCAAGCTGGCCGAATATCGGATCAAAGAGGAGATCGCCCGCGATCCTGCTAGCGCCTCTGAAGCTGAGCTTGAGACCCTGAGCCGCGAGGCAAAGGCGCGCGGCACCAACCGCACCGGCCTGATCGGCCAGATCAACGCCCAATCCGCCGCCTATCGCCAGATCGCGCTCCTGATCGGTGCGCTTGAGGCCGAGGCTGGTGCTGGTATCGCCCTCATCCCAGATGATGCGCCTGACATCGAAACCCAAATTTCCACCGTGCTTGGGGCTGCAAAGGCCCAGGCTGAAACGGCCTTCAATGAGGCCCTTGCTCTGATCAATGGAGGTTCCTAATGCCTGAGCAATTTCTCCACGGCGTCGAGGTTGTCGAGATCGACACCGGCACACGCCCAATCCGCACCGTGCGCTCCTCGGTCATTGGCCTGGTGGGCACCGCCCCTGATGCTGATGCCGCCAAGTTCCCGCTGAATACGCCTGTCCTTGTGGCTGGCAAGCGCTCTGATGCCGCTGGCTTGGGAGCCACTGGCACCCTGGCACCGGCCATCGATGACATCTTTGACCAGGTTGGGGCCGTTGTGGTCGTGATCCGCGTCGAGGAAGGCGCTGACGATGCCGCCACGCTGAGCAATATCATCGGCGGCACCGACGATGTGACCGGCCAGCCTGAGGGCTTGCAAGTGCTCCTGGCCGCTGAGAGCGTGGTCAAGGTCGCGCCCCGCATCATCGTGGTCCCTGAGTTCTCTCAGGAGCAAGCGGTGGTTTCTGAGCTGGTCTCGATTGCCACTAAGCTGCGCGCCGTGATCATCGCGGATGGCCCCAACTCGACCGATGCGGATGCCATCACATACCGTGAAAACTTTGGTTCTGATCGCATCTATCTGGTCGATCCTTGGGTCAAGGTCTGGGATACTGAAACCAGCACCGAGATCGTGCGGCCCGCATCCGCCCGCGTGGCTGGTGTGATCGCCAAGTCCGATGCTGAGCGTGGTTTCTGGCACTCGCCATCCAACCGCCTGATCGATGGGATCACCGGCACCGCCCGTGCCATCGATTTCACCCTGGGTGACGCGACATCGCGGGCCAACATTCTCAATGAGAATGAGGTCACCACCATCATCCAGCGGGATGGCTATCGCCTTTGGGGCAACCGCACCCTGAGCGCTGATCCCAAGTGGGCAATGCTCAAGCGCCGCCGCGTGGCTGACATGATCAATGAGAGCATCATGCAAGCCCATTTCTGGGCGGTGGATCGCAATGCGGATCGCACCTATTTCGAGGACGTGATCGAGGGCGTGAACGCTTACGGGCGACGCATGATCACCGTGGGTGCCTTGGTGGGCTTCAAATGCTGGGCCGATCCTGATCTCAACACGCCTGAGGCGCTTGAGGCTGGCAAGGTCTACTTTGACTATGACTGGGTGGAAACGCCCACCGCCGAGCACATCACTTTCCGTTCCATGATCAACAATGGCTACCTGTCTGAGGTCCTGCCAACGGCCTAAGGAGGGCTTATTCCAATGCGTGATCTTCTGAAATTCATGAATACCTTTGTCGATGGCTACGGCTTTGCCGGTGTGGCCTCGGCGGTGGAGGTGCCCAAGATCGAGGTCGCAACCCGCGATTTCTCGGCGGCGGGCATGGCTGGCCCCATCGAGGTGCGCATGGCGCGCCTGGCCAACGCGCTCACGGCCAAGCTGACCTTTGAAGGCTTTGACCCGCATCTCTATGAGACGCTGGACATCACCGAGGGCTCGCTGATCCCCTTCACCTGTAAGGGTTCAACCGAGGACGGTGACGGGGCAACGCATGCGCACAATGTGGCAATGCGCGGTTTCACCAAGGTCCTGGATGAGGGTGAGTGGAAGGATGGCGAAAGCGTCCCGCTCAAGCTCGATATGAGCCTGCGCTATTACCGGCGCGAGCGCGATGGCGTGGAGCTCTTTGAAATTGACCAGGAAAACATGATTTTCCGCGTCAAAGGCAAGGACCTCTTGGCCGAGCACCGCGCCAATATTGGCCGCTGAGGGGAGCTGACACATGGCACATACTGAAACCTATGAGCTCCAATACCCCTTCACCCACAAGGGTGAGGAGGTCACCGAGCTGACCATCCGCCGCCCCAAGATGCGCGACCTCAAGAAGTTCGAGGGGATCAAGGACAAGATGAAAAAGAGCTTCACCATGCTCTCTGATCTTGCCGAGATCGGCCCCGATACCGTGGAGGAGCTGGACCCCGTTGATTTCAACGCGGCCTCGGTGATGATCGCGGGTTTTTTGGGCGTATCGGAGGAGGAAATCCAAAAGATTTCAGGGCAATTTCCCTCTTCATGAGCCGACACTTCCACTGGCAACCATCCGAGATTGATGCGTTGCCAGTGGATGAGCTCCTCGATGCCTTCGAGGATGCCAAAGACTATCTGAGAATTGAGGCGGAGGCGCGAAACTCATGATCCCTACAAGTGTTGGCGTCGATGTCCTTGTGAGCCTGGCAGACAGGCTCACAGCCCCCCTCAGGAATGCCGAGGATACCGTGGCCAGAGCCAGCGAGCGCATGCAAAAGCGCCTGGCCTTGTCTATGAAACTGGCGGGCGGTGGTGCCGCCGCCGCTGGCATCGCCTACGGTGCGCAACGCCTGGTCACAGGCTTCACCGATAGCATCCGCGATGTGGAGCGCGCCAAGGGCGAGCTGGCCACCTTGGGTGTGCGCGACCTCGATGCCGTGGTGCGCCGTGGCCAGGAGATGCAAATGCAGCTTGCGGGTGTCACGGCGGATGCCTTTGTGCGCGCTTCTTATGACATCAAGTCTGGGATCAGCTCACTCACCGATCAGGGCGTGGCCGATATGACCGCCTCGGCCATGTTGGTGGCCAAGGCGACCAAGGGCCAAGCTGAGCAAATGACCTCCCTTTTTGCGACCTCTTACGGGATTTTCAAAAAGCAGATGGAGGACCTTACTGACGCGGAATTTGGCGAGCAATTTGGCGCGGCTCTTTCGGCCTCGGTGCAACAATTCAAAACCGATGGCGCAGCGATGCAACAGGCCATCGAGAGCGCGGGCGCGGGTGCTGTCAATCTCGGCATGGATATGACCGAGCAACTCACCCTCCTGGGTATGATGCAACAACAGATGCAGGCCGGTGAGGCTGGCACAGCCCTGCGCGCTTTTGCGACCAACGCCGCCAAAGCACATGAGGCCTTTGGCAAGATGCAAGTGAGCGCGGATCGCCCCGTGCGGGTGCGCATCCTGGATGAGAATGGCGGATTGCGGGACATGCCTGACATCCTGGCCGATCTCCAGGCGCGCTATGGCGAGACCCTTGATGCCTTTGAGGCGGCTGAGATCAAAGAGGCCTTTGGCACCGATGAGGCCATGAAAATGATCAACGCCCTCTATGGCCAGGAGGCGGCGGTGCGCGCCAATGCTGATGCGCTCGATGATGCGGCTCAGCAAGGCTCTGAGTTCACCTCAGTGATGGCCGCTGCCGCTGATAACAACTGGGATGCCACAATGGTGCTGATGTCCCAAAAGATGGACGTGATCACCCAAAAGATTGGCGAGCGCCTCTTGCCCGTTGTGCAACGCCTGGTGCCCTATATCGACGCTTTCATCGCCACCGCCTTTGACTGGATCGATGCCAACCCAGAGCTGATCACTGGGATCGGCGGGGTGGTCGTGGGCTTGGGTGCTCTTGCGGCGGTGATCGCGCCCATCCTGATCGGCGCGGGTGCGCTGGTGAGCGGATGGGCCATGATGAGCTTTGGGGCCACCAAGCTGGTGCTGAGCCTGGCGGGCATGGCCAAATGGGTGCTGGGCGCGGGCAAAGGCCTCTTGTGGCTCGGTCGCACCGTGCTCCCATTGGTGGGCAAGGCCGTGCTCTTTCTGGGCCGTGCGCTCATCGCCAACCCTATAGGCGCAATCATCATGGCCATCGCAACGGCGGCTTATCTTATCTATGAATATTGGGAGCCGATTGCCGATTTCTTTACAGGGCTTTGGGATCAGATCGGTGGCGATGTTATGGCCGCTTGGGAGTTGATAAAGTCGGTTTTCCTCAATTACACGCCCGCTGGTTTGATCTACTCCCATTGGGAAGGGATCACGGGTTTCTTTGGGCGGCTCTGGGATCGCATCAAAGGCGGTGTGAGCGCGGGCTGGGAGCTGATCAAATCCACGTTCCTCAACTATCATCCGGTGGGCTTGATCCTATCGAATTGGGATAGCATCGCCGAGACCTTTGCGGGCTACTGGGATAGCATCAAAACCGGCGTTTCCACTGGCTGGGAGGCCATCAAGTCACGCTTGGCTGGGTTCTCGCCTGCCACCACAATCACCAACGCCTGGTCTGGGATCAGCTCGACATTTTCGGGCTACTGGGATGCCATCAAAACCGGCGTTTCCACTGGCTGGGATGCGATCAAGACGCTCTTTCTGGACTATCACCCACTCGGCCTGATCATTTCCAACTGGAGCTCCATTGCTGGCACCTTTGCGGGATACTGGACCTCGATCAAGGACGGGATCGCAACGGGCTGGGAGGCCATCAAAACCAAGCTCGGCGAGTTCGGACCCGCTGCCCTGATTGAGGCAACCTGGGCAGGTGTGGTTGATTGGTTTGGATCGCTTTGGGAGCGTGTCAAAGCCAAGTTCACTGACATCACTTGGGCCGATGTGCTCCCAGATTGGGATTGGGGGTTTATCAGTGATTTTGACCTCACAGACGTGATCAAATGGCCTGAGCCGCCCGATTGGTGGAAACGCCTGATGGGCCAAGAGGTTGTTGATGTGGCCACGCCCAAAGCCTCAGAGGGTGCGGGCTTCGAGGCCTTGCCATACCATCAACAGGATGCGGCGCGAGTTGTCGAGAATGTGGTGGCGGCTGGGCCATTGCCCACCCCTGCGCACATCGAGGAGCTGGAGCTGGGCATTGCTGACATCAACGCCCAGATCGCCGAGGCGCAAGCTGGCATCGCCAATCTTGGCGAGGGTCCAATGACCGCCGCGATGTCTATGCCGTATCAGGATGAAATCCGCGCTCTCACCGCCGATCTGGAGGTGGCCGAGGCCGAGCTGAAGGATGCCCGCGCCAGGTCTGATGAGCTCGGCCAGGCTCTCCAGGTTCTCTCTGAGACCGAGGCCACGCCAGAGATCAACACGGCCTCAGTGGATGCGGCCTTGGCCAAGGTGGCGCGGCTCTCGGCGTCATTGCGCAACTTGCCAACCGGTGCGCCTGTCGCCAGTTCCAGTGGCTCCCCAGTTCAAGCGCGCGCCAAGGGCGGGGCCTTTCGGCCTGGATGGCTTCTAACTGGCGAGGAAGGCCCAGAGCTGGAGTATCGCACCGAGGGCGGTTTCATCGCCCACAACCGCGCCTTGCGCAACATGCTCGACATGGCCACGCGCACCCGTGACCTGGTGGGCGGTATCGGCTTTGATGGGCTCGCGGGCGCGCCTATGCCAGCGATGGCAACGGTGGCGGCGGCGGGCGGCTCGGCTATGCAGCGCGGCCCGATCACCTTCTCGCCTCAATACAACATGCCTTTGGCCTTTGAGGGTGGTGTCGATCTTGATGAGGTGCGGGCAACCGTGCGCGCCGAGCTGGGCGATGCCGAGGATCGCGCGCGGGCCGAATTGAGAGGGCTTTTGCATGACTAAAGTGATGATGATGCTTGGCGCTTACCCGTTCATGCTGGACACCGCCGCCTATCAACAGCTCAAGCGGGTTTCGACCTATCGCTGGAAACAGCAAGACCGGATCGGGCGCAAGCCTGGTCAGCAATTCGTGGGGCCTGGTGCTGATCAGATCACCCTTTCAGGTGAAATTCTGCCCCACTGGAAAGGCGGCTATGGTCAGCTCGATCTCATGCGCGCTCAAGCGGTTCGCGGCAAGCCTCTGGTGCTCTTGGAGGGCTATGGCGGCTTTGTCCTGGGCGATTGGGTGATCCTCAAGATCGAGGAGACCAAGAGCGAGCTGGAGGCCGATGGCGCGCCCCGCGTGATTGCCTTCTCGATCACGCTCAAGGAATATGGCGGCGATGAGGGTGGTTTTGGTGGCTTTGGCCTTGCTCTTGCGGCGCTTTCAACACTGGCGAGGCTGACATGATCTATCGCACCAAGGATGGCGATGTCCTCGATCAGGTATGCGCCAAGCACTACGGCGATGCCCCTTATAGTGTCGAGGATGTCCTTGCGGCCAATCCTGGGCTGGCGGCGCATGGGCCGGTCCTGAGCTCTGGCATCCTCATCGAGCTCCCAGCGGTCGAGGAGGCCGTCCAGGAGAGACCCACAATCCGGCTCTGGGATTGATCGCATGACCCCTGATTTCAAAGTGATCGCAGCGGGCATCAACATCACCAGCCAGATCGAGGATCGCCTCCTCAGTCTGGTGGTGAAGGATGAGGCGGGCTTTAAGTCTGACACGGTGGAGATCACCCTCGATGATCGCGACAACGCCATCGAGCTCCCCTTGCCTGGCGCGCCGCTCATCGTGTTCATGGGATATAAAGAGACATTCCTTGCGCCTATGGGCATTTTCACAGCGGATGAGGTGGTGGCCAAAGGCCCGCCAGATCGGGTCACTATTCGCGGCAAGGCCGTGAACCTTGGCGGATCAATCAAAGAGCAAAAGACCCGCAACTGGGATGATAAGACCATCGAGGACATCGTGGGCACCATCGCGGGCGAGCATAGCCTGGAGCCAAAGGTGGCCGAGGAGCTCAAGCCCTTTCTATATAAGCACCTCGATCAGACCGATGAGAGCGACATCAACTTTCTCACCAGGATCGCCAAGGATCATGACGCCATCGCCACCGTCAAAGGTGAGGCGCTCCTCTTTATAGGTAAGGGTGAAGGCAAAACCGCCAGCGGCATCCCTATGATCCCGCGCCCGATCACCAAGAGCGGTGAGCTGCGCTGGTCCATGACCCTGGCCAGCCGTGGCAACTTCAAGGCGGTGGAGGCCCACTGGCACAATGAGGAGAGTGGCCAGAAAGAGACCGTGACCGCTGGTGAGGGATCGCCGGTCAAGCGCTTGCGCCACGTCCACTCCACCAAGGCCGAGGCTGAGAAAGCCGCCAAGGCCAAACTCGATGAGTTTAAGCGCGGGGATGATACCCTCAGCATCACGATGCCAGGCGATCCAACGGTCGCGGCTGAGGGTCAGATCATCGCCCTGGGTTTCAGGATCGGGGTGAGTGGTCTATGGTCAGTGACAAGCGCCCGCCACCAGATCAGCGGCGGGGGCTTCACCACCTCAATCGAGACCGAAAAGCCGAAAAAATGAAACCGGATCGACAAGCGGATCATTCTAAATTAAAGCGATCCGCAGTCCAAAAAAATTTGGTCCGGTCCAGCAAACAGCGTCAGCGCGATCGTTTTTTTGCCGTCTATGCCGGGCATATGTTTGCCCAAAGCTTCACGGTAGAGGGATATAGCGTTTTTCATACATCCAGTATTAACGATGAATTTGGATGAAATTATGGCCGCCCATCATCTTTTACGTTAACGTCAGCATGTCTGGCCATCAAGCGCGATTGGCTCATCACAAACATAATCATCACAAGCGGCAATCCGAAGGTCTTGAAGTTCACCCAAACGTCGGTCGAAAAACTGCGCCAGATGATTTCATTTGCCAGAGCAAGCCCAAAGAAAAAAGCCATAAAACGCTTGGTTAGCAAGGTCCAGCCGGTCTCTGTTAGGGGCATCATCCCTTCCATCACATGGCGCAAATAGCCCTTCCCGCGCAGCAATCCAAAGCCCAGAATGCCGCCGAAAATCAGATAAATAATCGTCGGTTTCATCTTAAAAAACCGCTCATCATTCAGCCAAACCGACAATCCGCCGAAGATTGTGACCAAAATAAGGGTCATCAGCTGCATCACCGAGAGCTTCCCGGTCAGCCGCCAGAGCGCAAATGTTGAAAGCGCAATCAGCGGGATGAAGGCCGCCGTGACCACGACAAAGCCGGAATACTCCTCGCCACCAAAAACAAAGCTGCGATCGCGCAGCCGCGTATAGGCGATGAAGAAAAGGATCACCGGCCCCAGTTCAAGCGCCAGTTTCAACGTTGGATTGATATGTTTTTGCTCTGCCATTTCGCTCTCTTTTATCCGCCCATTTCAACGATCACCGCCCCAAGCGCGATCAAAGCCATCAGTGCCAATCTGCGCGGCCCGACCCGTTCTTTCAGCACCAACCAGCCAATCAACGCGGCAAAAACTGTCGAGGTTTCGCGCAGAACTGCGGCTTGGCCCACATTGTCCAACCGTGTTGCCAGCATTACCCCGCCAAAGGAGAAAAAGGCAACCAAACCGCCGATAATTCCGCGCAGCGCAAGCGGCCCAAGCGCGGGCCGTGCCTCTGGCGCCATTTTGCCAAAGCGCAGCCAAGCAACAATCGGTATTGCAATCCCATCAAGCATGAAAAACCAGGCCAAAAAGGTAAAAGGATTGGCCGTCGCACGGATCCCATAAGCATCATATGTGGTATAAACGGCAACGAAACAGCCGGTCAAAACCGCCAGCATCAGGGCCGGAACCATGGTTTCGCGCCCAACCGTTATGGTGCGCAGATTATAGATCGCAAGGCCAAAGATCCCCGCCAAAAGCACCGCCACCCCAAGCCATTGAACGGCCGAAAACACCTCGTTGAAAACGATGCCCGCTCCGATCACCGCAAAAAGCGGGCCGGTCCCGCGCACCACCGGATAAACAACCGTATAAGCGCCCTTTGAATAGGTGAAACCCTGCGAAACCTTGTAGAGCGTGTGGATCACAAACGCGCCTGCAAAAATCGGCCACATATGCGGCTCGGGCCATGGCACAACAAAAAGCGCAAAGGGCGCCGCCATCAGCCCATAGCTCAGATCAATCGCCCCGCGTGAAAGCCAAGGATCATGCCGCCCCTTTTGCAGCGCGCCGAAAAACGCATGTAAAAAGGCCGCGAATAGCGCCAAAAACAGCGCAAGCCTATGGCCCTGCTCGGTGCCTTCCAGCGAGAGGAGCCATTCACTCATGGCGGATCAAGAGCGGCTCGGCCCGCCGCACTTAAAGGTCGCGCCCGGTCAGCGCTGCGGCGAATTCATCGGGATCAAATGGGGAGAGATCATCAATTTGCTCGCCCACCCCAATCGCATGGATCGGCAGGCCAAACTTATCCGCCAGCGCGACCAAAACACCCCCGCGCGCTGTCCCATCAAGTTTGGTCATGATCAGCCCGGTCACATCGGCCAAGGCGCGGAATGTCTCGACCTGATTGATCGCGTTTTGGCCCGTTGTCGCGTCCAAAACGAGCAACGTATTATGCGGCGCGCTTGGATCTTTCTTGCGGATCACCCGAACGATTTTGGCCAGTTCCTCCATCAGATCGGCGCGATTTTGCAACCGCCCCGCTGTATCAATCAGCAAAAGATCGGTGCCGTCGGCCTCGGCCTTTGTCATCGCGTCAAACGCAAGGCTCGCCGGATCGGAACCCTCGGGCGCGGTCAAAACCGGCACGCCCGCGCGCTCCCCCCAGACTTGCAATTGCTCAACCGCTGCGGCGCGAAACGTATCGCCCGCCGCAATCACAACCGATTTGCCGGCCGCGCGAAATTGCGCAGCGAGCTTGCCAATCGTCGTGGTTTTGCCCGAGCCATTGACCCCAACCACGAGCACGACCTGCGGCTTTTTGGGATAGAGCGGCATCGGCTTGGCCACGGGCTCCATGATGCGGGCGATCTCGCCTGCCATCAGGCCCTTGATCTCATCAACCGAGAGCTTTTTGCCAAAGCGCCCCTCGGCCATATTCGCGGTAACCCGAAGCGCCGTATCGACGCCCATATCGGCCGTGATCAAAAGCTCTTCAAGCTGTTCGATCATCTCATCATCAAGGGCGCGGCGCAGGATCGTTTTGGCCGGTTTCTTTGGGCTTTTTTCGGCAGGTTTTGCAGCATCGCCCTGCTTTTCGCCCCGGCCAAGCAAGCGCCCCAAGAGGCCGGGCTTTTCGCTTTCGGCCTTTTGCGGCGCGGCGGTTTCTTGAATTGGCGCAGGCGCCTGAATTGGCGGCGCGGCTTTGGGCGCGGGCGGCGCAACAGGCGTTGGAACAACCGGCTCAGGCTCAGGCTCAGGCTCAGGCTCAGGAATGCGCGTGGCCTCTGCGGGCGCAACTGGCGTTTCCTCGGCTTCTTTGCTGGCCGTGGGGGTATCATCGGCCTCATCCGGGGCTTTGGTGGCCACATCTTGAAGCCCCGCATCCACAGGCTCTTTCGTTTCAGGCTCTTTCACCTCAACCGCATCCGCCTCAACCGCAGCCTCAACCGCAACCTCAGTCTCAACCGCAACCTCGGCCTCAACAGGTTCAGCTTCAACAGGCAAAGCCACTTCGGGCGCGGTCTCTTCATCCGCCGCATCAAGCGCTGCGGCCGCTTCAACGGCTTCAGAAGCATCCGAATTTTCAGCTTCAAGCGCAGGCTCTTGCGCGCCTTTCAGATCGGCCAGCTCTTCTTCGCCACCATCCCCTACAATGGCTTCCAACCCCTCTTCAAGCTTCGAGGAAGATTTGAACAATCGATCTTTGAGTTTTTTAAAAAACGCCATGCGAGCCTCCGTTCCCTGTCACTTAAGGCCTAATGCAGGGCTATGGAAGTCCCCCAAAGGAGAAGCGCTTGCCCGCAAAGGAACAGGATCGGCCAAAGCCGCGCCAAAGCTGGCGCAAATCGGGCCAAAGCGGCGGATCGAAACCCCAGCAAGGCCTGCCCGCTTAGGCCAAAAATCATCAACCCCGCAGCAATCGGGATCGCGGCGGGCCCCTGCGCCAAAGCCGCCAGCCCAAACCCCGCGCAAAGATAGGCCCCCATACGCAGCAACCAAGCCTGCGATCCGCAATAAGGCATCAGCCAAAGCTCGGCCGAAAACAGCGCCGTTATAAGGCCCGCCGCCATCAAAGGGCGCAGCTCAAACGCGCCCCAAATCGGCTGCCCGCTTTGCCCCATCAGCCCAAGCATCAAAACCAAAAGCCCAAGCGCCAGCGCAGCAGGCCCATAGGCGCGCGCATCCCGCCCTTGGCGCAAACTGGCCAAGTCACTCATCCCAATCAGAAAAATCCCCGCAATCACCAAGGCAGGCGCCTGCGCCACAATCCCGCCAATCGCAAAGAAAAGCACCGGCAGCGCCCGAACGCCCGCGCGCAAAACGCCCACAAGATTTAGGCCGCCAGCGGGCCCAGGACGCGCCACCATCCCCGCGCCGAGCCCTGCATAAATCCAAAAAATTGCCATCAAGCCTCGTCCATATATGCCCCGATCAGCATGGCGCATGGGGCGCTAAAACTTGGTTAACAAAACTCGTCTTGCACCAATTTTGCGCCCCCAACCCAAGCCAAAAATCGCGCCCGCCCCCCTTTTCACCTGCGCGCATTTTTCGCATGATCCCCGCCCCAACCCTGCTATGATCGCGCCATGAATGCATCCATCCGCCTCTTTGCTCTTGCTGCTCTCATCCCGATCCCGCTGCTCAGCCTTGGGGCGCTGTTTGGCGGGCTCTGGGTCTGGGGGGCGCTTGGCTATATGACACTGCTCGCCTTTAGCTTGGATCAACTGGCCAGTGTCGCCAGCAATCCAGAGGCGCCCGACGCTGAATTTCCCGCTGCCAATCGCCTCTCTGTGATCCTTGCGCTTGGCCATTTCGCTGTGCTGATCCTTGCGATCTTGGGGCTGAGCGGCAGGATGCCCCTTGGCTTTGGCGAACGCTTTGCGCTGTTTATGGGGGCGGGTCTGTTCTTTGGGCAAATCTCCAATTCCAACGCCCATGAGCTGATCCACCGGGGCAATCGCGCCCTGCATCGCCTTGGCATGTGGGTCTATATCTCACTGCTCTTTGGCCATCACACATCCGCCCATCCGCTGGTGCATCACCGCTATGTTGCCTCGCCCCAAGATCCAAATTCCGCCCGCCCCGGCGAGAGCTATTACCGCTTTGCGCCGCGCGCCTGGATCGGCTCCTTTCGCGCAGGGTACAGGGCCGAAAAAGCCCGCCTTGCCCGCGTGGAACGCAGCGCTTGGTGGCAAAACCCCTATGCGCTTTATATTGGCGGCGCGGCGGGCATCGCGCTGCTTGTTTTCGCCGCAACCGGCCCCGCTGGCCTGCTCGCCTATATCGCCCTTGCGGCTTATGCGCAGATGCAACTCCTGCTCTCGGATTACGTTCAGCATTACGGGCTGAACCGCGCCGAAATTGGCGGCAAACTCGAGCCCGTCGGCCCTCAGCACAGCTGGAACGCGCGCCAATGGTTTACCTCGCTGATGATGCTGAATGCGCCGCGCCACTCCGATCATCACGCCCATCCAACCACCCCCTATCCAAACCTGATCCTGCCCCAAGGCGCGCCGATGCTGCCCAGATCATTGCCCGCAATGGCAACGCTCGCGCTCTTTCCAAGCCTCTGGCGGCGCGTCATGGATCCGCGTGCAAAGGCCATCCGCGCGCGCCAAACGCCCTAAGCCACTTGCGCGCCAATTCGCCCATTCAGGCCGCGCAAATCGCCCCGCCTTGCCATCAACGCCCAAGCGGCCATATTAACCATACCCTTCAAATTCTATAGAAATTCGAGACAGTTTGATGCAAATACCCCCCATGAAGACGCTCATAACTGCGCTCCTGATCGCAGTGCCCATGGCTCTGGCCTCTAGCCTCCCCTCCAAGGCCGAAACGCCCCTCACGGGCGCCGAATTTGAAGCCTATGCCATGGGCAAAACCCTCACCTTTTCCCAAGACGGCCAAGCCTATGGCGCCGAAGAATATCGCTCTGGGCGGCGGGTCCGCTGGGCCTTTTCGGCAGATCAATGCATGGAAGGGGTTTGGTATGAGCAGGGAGAGGAAATCTGCTTTGAATATGAGGATGAAAAGGGGCCGCAATGCTGGCGCTTTTATCGCCAAGCAAACGGGCTGCGCGCGCAATTCTCCGGCGAAAGCGCAACGGTTTTGTATGAAGCCACGCAAAGCAACAAGCCGCTTTTGTGCCTTGGGCCAGAGGTCGGCGCGTAACCCTTCCGCACAGCTCTAAATCGCCCTAAAACAGCGATCCTTGCCCCTCTGGGGGATCGCTTTTCTTGGCTGTCGGTTTTTTTGGCGCGGGCTTTTTTGCCGGTTCAGGCGGCGCTATGGGCGCAGCACTTGAGCCGCTCCCAACCGCAAAGCGCCCATCGCCAAATTCGATCTCCAATGCGCGCGCGCCTTGGGCCGCCGCAACGCTCGTGGCCACAGCCCCATCAGCCCGCACAACCGCATAACCGCGCTGCAAAGTGGCGCGATACCCAAGCGTTTGGCGCATCCGCTCAAGCGCCTCGGATTTCGCCTGCCACGCCGCGACCTGCCCTAATGCAACGCTTGAAAGACGCGCCGCAAGAGATTCAAATGATTCACGTTTTGCCAAAACTGAGGCAGAGACCCGCGCCGGATCGAGCCGGGCCGCACCCCGCCCCAAATCGCGCCGATGCACCGCAACCCCGCGCGAAAGCGCAGGCGCAAGCCGCCCGCCAAGCGCGCCCGCGCGATCCCCATGCGCCACAAGCCGCGCGCGCATCGCCCCGGGCCGCAGGCCTGATGCTGCCTCTGAAAGCCGCACGCGCCGCGCCTGCGTGCTTGCCAACAATGCGCCGGGAAGCCGCTCGCCAGCGCGATCCAATCTCTGGCGCGGCCCGTCCAAAAGCGTATCGGCGCGCGGCAAAGCCCGGCCCAGATCGCGCAAACGCTGGCGCCGCTGACCAATCCCGCCACTGAGCGCGCGCGAGAGCCGCCCGCCCTGCTCGCCCGTCCAAGCCAGCAGCTCAAGGCGCACAGGAACAGCCAATTCCGCCGCAGCTGTCGGGGTTGGCGCGCGCCGATCCGAGACGTAATCAATCAGGGTTGTGTCTGTCTCGTGCCCCACAGCCGAAATCAGCGGAATATCCGAAGCCGCAGCGGCGCGCGCCACGATCTCTTCATTAAAGCCCCAAAGATCCTCAACCGAGCCACCGCCCCGCGCCACGATCAACAAATCAGGCCGCGGCAGCGCGCCGCCCGCGCTCATCGCATTAAACCCAGCAATCGCGCGGGCAACCTCGCTCGCGCAAGCCTGCCCCTGCACTGCCACGGGCCAGATCAAAACCTTGCGCGGAAAACGATCCCGCAGCCTGTGCAAAATATCGCGGATAACAGCGCCCGTTGGCGATGTGATCACCCCGATGACCTCGGGCAAATAGGGCAGCGGCTTTTTCAGCTCAGCCGCAAAAAGCCCCTCCGCCGCCAGCGCCTTTTTGCGCGCCTCAAGCATCGCCATCAATGCGCCCGCGCCCGCTGGCTGAATATCCTCAACGATCAACTGATAGCGCGATTGGCCCGGAAAAGTCGTCATCCTGCCGGTCGCGATAACCTCCATCCCCTCCTCAGGGCGATGGGCAAGCTTGGCCGCTTGGCCCTTCCAGCTGACGGCGGCAATCACCGCGCGATCATCCTTGAGATCGAAATAAATATGCCCAGAACCGGGCCGCGAAACCCGCCCTACCTCGCCGCGCACTCTAACGTGGCCAAACTCGCCCTCAATCGTGCGCTTTACCGCGCCTGAAATCTCGGAAACGGTGAATTCCGGGGAATTATCGCCGCTATTGCCGCCCGCGGGCGCATCATCTTCAAACATGTCGGACATATGGGGCCTTGGCTGCTCTTGTGTCTGGGCTCTGGCAACCTTAGAACGCCCGCAACCAAAGGCCAAGCGGGGGGCGCGTATAATGAACATTCTGATCCTTGGAAGCGGCGGGCGCGAACACGCGTTGGCTTGGGCCGTGATGCAGAACCCCAAATGCGACAAGCTGATCGTGGCGCCCGGAAATGCCGGGATAGCGGCCATCGCCGAATGCGCCGATCTCGATATTCTGAGCGGCGAGCAGGTTGTTCAATTCTGCGAGGCCAATGCGATTTCTTTTGTGATCATCGGGCCAGAAGCGCCGCTTGCAGCAGGCGTTGCCGATGATCTGCGCGCGGCAGGCGTTTTGACCTTCGGGCCATCCGCCCTGGCCGCCCAGCTTGAGGCCTCAAAAGGCTTTACCAAAGAGATTTGCGATGCCTGCGGCGCGCCCACCGCCGCCTATGCAAAGTTTGATCAGGCTGAGCCCGCCAAAGCCTATATCCGGGCCCAAGGCGCGCCGATTGTTGTGAAGGCCGATGGCTTGGCCGCTGGCAAAGGCGTGATCGTCGCGATGACCGAGTCTGAGGCACTGGACGCCATCGACGACATGTTCGGCGGTGAATTTGGCGCAGCCGGCGCAGAGGTCGTGATCGAGGAATTCATGGAGGGCGAAGAGGCGAGCTTCTTCATCCTCTCGGACGGTGAAAACGTTCTGCCCATGGGCACGGCCCAAGATCACAAACGCGCCTATGACGGCGACAAAGGCCCAAATACCGGCGGTATGGGCGCCTATTCGCCAGCCCCGATCATGGACGCCTCTGTGACCCAAAAGGCGCTTGATGAGATCGTAAAACCCTGCGTGGCCGAAATGGCCAAACGTGGGATGCCCTATCAGGGCGTGCTTTACGCAGGTTTCATGATCAAAGACGGCCAGCCTCGCCTTGTGGAATATAACGCGCGCTTTGGCGATCCTGAATGCCAGGTTCTGATGATGCGCCTCGGCGCGCAAGTGCTTGATCTGCTGCTGGCCTGCGCCGAAGGGCGGCTTGAAAATGCACAAGCGAATTGGGCCGATGATCACGCGATCACGCTGGTGATGGCGGCCAATGGCTATCCCGGCGCCTATGAAAAAGGCAGCGTGATCAAAGGGCTAGAGGCGCTTCCTGAAGACAGCATGAATATGGTTTTTCATGCAGGCACAAGGCTGAGCGATGGGAAAATCACCGCAACAGGCGGGCGTGTGCTCAATGTAACGGCGCGCGGCGCAACCCTTAGAGAGGCGCGCGATCGGGCCTATGCGATGGCAGATGCGATTGACTGGCCCGGCGGGTTTTATCGCAGGGATATCGGCTGGCGCGCGCTTTAATCCAAGCATTTGTGCCTGCGGCGGCGGGGTAAGGGGGCTGTCTGCCCCCTCTTGGCCTGCGGCCAATTCACCCCCGAGAGTATTTGCACCAAGAAAAAGAGTGCCTGCGTGAGCCTTTGGAATTTGCACGCACTCTTTTCAAGGCAAAGAGTTCGTGCCCTATGCGGCGGCGTGCAAACGCCTGACTTTTTCTTGGCCAAAAAATTCTCTCGCCGAAGGCAAGCCACAGCCAAGAAACGCGCTACCCCATCCGCTCAGACGCAAAGCTCCCCGGGCTTGCTGGGAAGACCACCGTCTTGTTTCCATTGAGAAAAACACGGTTGTGGATATGGGCGTGGATCGCGCGCGAGAGCACAGAGGCTTCTACATCGCGCCCCAATGAGACGTAATCCTCGGGGCTTTGCGCATGGGTGATCCGCACTGTATCTTGCTCGATGATCGGTCCTTCATCCAGATCTGCTGTGACATAATGCGCTGTGGCGCCGATCAGTTTTACGCCGCGCTGAAAGGCTTGTTTATAGGGATTGGCGCCTTTGAAGCTTGGCAGAAACGAGTGATGGATATTGATGATCCGGCCCGACATCGCCCGGCACATTTGATCCGAAAGCACCTGCATATAGCGCGCCAAAACGATCAGTTCTGCGCCGGTTTCCGCGATCAGGGCCATTTGGGCCGCTTCGGCCTCGGCCTTATTCTCTTTGGTCACTTTGATATGAAAGAACGGCAGATCGTGATTGACCACAACCTTTTGATAATCCAAGTGATTTGAGACGACCCCGACGATTTCGATTGGCAATGCGCCGATCCGCCAGCGATAGAGCAGATCGTTGAGGCAATGGCCAAAGCGCGAGACCATCAGCAAGACTTTCATCTTCTGCGCCTGATCGCGGATCGCCCAATCCATCGCGAAAGCCTCGCCGATGGGCGCGAAACCGGCGTTCAATCCGGGCTCATCCAGGCCTGTTTCAGAGGAAAACGTTACCCGCATGAAGAAATTATTCGTCTCGGGATCATCATATTGGGCGGAATCGGTGATGTTGCAGCCAAGCGCGGCCAGTTTGGTTGAGATCGCAGCGACTATGCCCCGTTTGGAGGCGCATTTTACCGTCAGCACATGAGAGGTCATTCAACCAAATCCTTCTTTGAAACCCGCGCTTTATCCGCCAAAGCGCCGCGCCGATCCAGAGCTATGCGCGCCAATTTAGCCGCATGACGCGATGTTTAGGAGGAAATTGCGCGCACAAGTTTCCGATAGGCGGCGTTTAGGGGCAATTGCGCGACGGATCGAGGCTTTGGCGGCCGCGGTAACGCCCCTTTTCAGCATTGGTGAAGCCTTTGCCATTCCACGTGATCAAACGGCGCTTTTTCCAATCCGCATCCGCAAGCAAAATGCCATCTGCGCCGCCCTCCCCTGCGCCCGGGCAGATACCGCCCTGAATAAACGCATCGCCAATCCGGTGATTTGTCACCCCATCAACGCGTGCAACATCAACCAGCTCGGAAGGTTTGCCACCCGCCGCCGGGATATAGCGCCAAATCCGCAAGGTTTTCGCCAGATGGGGCCGGTCGATATAGGCAATATCCTTTGCCCCATCGCCATCAAAATCCCCAACCCCAATCGGCGCGAGCCAGCGGCGCGACTGGCCGATAAAGGGGGTCGCGGCGAAATATCTCTCGCCCAAACCAGCAACGATCAAACGCGCGCCTTTGCCAAAATCGGTCTGGACCGCGATGATCTCGGGGCGGCCATCGTCATCCATATCTTCCAAGCGCGGCGCGAGATCTTCAAACAGCATCCCTTCGGGCAGTTGAATGGTGAACTGATCCCCGCCCTCCATATAGGCCGCCGCGCCCGAAGCCCCGAATTCAAGCCGCAAAGCCGACCATTCCGGCGTATCCCCAAGGATATCATGGCCATATTTGCCAGAGGTCAAAGGGGCGGTGAAACACGCCTGTTTGAGCCAATCCCCATCGCCTTTGGTACAGGCCTCAGGCGCTGCAAAGGCCGCGCCTCCATAGCCAATCACCCCGCAAAACGCGGCGAAAAGAAAAGCCCCAAATCGCATCAGATTTGCTTTTCAGGCAGGTTCACAACCAACCCATCCATAGCATCCGTAACCTTGATTTGGCAGGTCAGGCGCGAGCGCTCAGGATCGGGCTGATAGGCAAAATCAAGCATATCTTCTTCCATCGCATCCTTGCCCGGGATCTTCTCAACCCAAGCCGGATCAACATAAACATGGCAGGTCGAACAAGCACAGGCCCCGCCGCAATCTGCCTCAATCCCCGGCACGCCATTGTCGCGCGCGCCCTCCATAACGGTCAGCCCATTGGCAACCTCGATTTCGTGGCGTGTGCCGGAATGCTCGATATAGGTGATCTTTGCCATAAAGCGGCCCCTTTGATCTGTTCATGCGTTGCCCTGCAAATAATCCATTGCGCGCCCATTTAAAAGAGCCGCGCGAAACAGTTGCGTGATCGCCCCGGCCCGCGCCCTAGCGCCCAAATGCCACAGCAGGCGGATGTCTTGGGGCTGAGCGCATCCAAAGCTTTCCCGCAAGGTGCATTGGCGCTACTGTCGCTTCAATGAGGCCCATAAGAGGCAGAGCAAGCAGTAGATGACCCATAGATTTCGCCCCCATGCGCGCCCGGCGCTGGCAGCTTTGCTGGCGGCTGGCTTGGTGCTGGCTGCCTGCCAGCCGATTGGTGAAACCTTTGGGAAAAAACCGCCCCCCGAGGCGCGCGCGCAAAGCGAGGCGGATCAAAAACCAAGCTTCGGGCAATCGCTCAAAGAATCCCTAAAGGAATCGACGGCCAAGACCTTTGGCACCCAAAACGAAATGCCGGCTGTGATCCGCATCGGCGAAGGCACAATTGATCCGCTCAACGCGCCCCCCAACGCCAAACCCGGCGCCTGCTATGCCCGCGATATTACCCCCGCCGTGATCGAAACCGTGACCGAACAAATCATCGCAACCCCGGCAATAACGGCCGAAGATGGCACGATCACCCAAGGCGCGAGCTACCGCACCGAGACCCACCAACGCATTGTCAAAGAGCGCACAGATATCTGGATCGAGACCCCCTGCGACGAGATCCAGACGATTGAATTCACCGCGACCCTACAGCGCGCCCTCAAAGCGCGCGGTTTTTACAAAGGCAAGATCACAGCCATCCCAGACCCGCGCACCCGCCGCGCCATCCGCGCCTATCAAATCACCCAAGGCCTTGATAGCGCAGTGCTTTCAACCGAAAGCGCAACAAAGCTGGGGCTGATTGAGGTCGAGAGATAGGGCTTGGGAATGGCGGCTTAGCGCCTGAATTTTGAATGATCCCAAGTGCTGCCAATATCTGTTTTGCGAAAAATGGGCCCTCAAAATTCGCCAATTATCCTGAAATCGAGCCCATAGGCCAAGGCGCAAACTTTGCCCGTCTCTTCATTGCGCCGTGATCACATAAACAGCGTAACCAGCCAGCATCAAAGCCCCAACGCCGCGGCTGATCTGCGGGCGAAACAGCAACAAACCAATCAAACCCAACGAAACCGCAATCATGACAGGCAAATCGAATGTCAGGAAACGAGCGGCAACCGGGATCGGCGCGATCAGGGCTGTCACACCCAGAATACCAAGCACGTTGAAAATATTGGAGCCGATGACATTTCCAATCGCGATATCAGATTGGCGGCGAAACGCAGCAATCAGCGAAGTGGCAAGCTCAGGCAGGGAGGTCCCAACGGCGACAATCGTCAAACCAATGAATGCCTCAGAAACCCCAAAGCCCCGCGCGACCGATACCGCACCATCAACCAGAAACCGCGCGCCAAGCAACAAAGCCGTCAGGCCAAATGCGACCCAAAGCAACGAAATCACAAGCGATGAAGGCGCCGCAATGCTTTCGTCTTCGCTGCTCTCTTGGCGCGACTTTAGGAATGTCCAAACCAAATAGAGAACCAATCCACTCACCAAAACCAACCCCGCCGCACGGCCAATTTCACCAAGCGCAAAAAGCGGCACCAGCAACAAAGCGGCTGCGATCATAAATGTTGAGTCACGCCGCAACGACGCAGGAGCAACCAAGATCGGCCAAACAAGGGCCGTCAGCCCCACAATCAGCAAGATATTTGCAATGTTCGATCCGATGATATTGCCAACGGCGATATCAGGAGCCCCCCGCAAAGCCGCTTGCACCGATACAAGAAGCTCTGGCGTTGAAGTTCCAAAGCCAACGACCGTCAATCCTATGACAAGCGGAGAAATCGACATGCGCCGCGCAATATTGACGCTACCACGCACGAGCGCCTCGCCGCCAAAAAACAGACCGACCAAGCCGATCAAAATATACAGGTAGTCCAAGAAAGCCCTCCGACAGGCGCCTGCCCGCTCTCCTTTGATATATCAGCTCTACCGCGCCACACGACAAGGAGATCAAGAGAATAAATCTGGCGCGCGCAGCCGCTGCCTTCCCAACGGCGAAAGCCTGATGTGATGGTTAAGAGCAATGCGAAACACCCCGATTGGTCCGGAGCGCAATTTCTCTTTCATGGACAGAGGGCGCCTTAGGGCCGGTTCAGCATCTTTCGATATTTGCTCACAAACAGGTCCTTGCCCTTCATGAGCCGTGTTATCGCATCGCCGGCAGTGAACATAACGAGATAGGAATTCCCTTTCTGCGGCCCCAAAGGCACAAGGAAAGGCGCTTTGCCCCAGGGCTTGTATTTGCCCATATCCTCGACCTTTTTGCCATTGATCAGCGCGGTTAGCATCTTTGCCAACCAAGGCGCTTGGCGGCTGGCAGCGACGATTGTCATCGCATCTCCGGCCTCTGCCACATCTCCGGCGGCAAAGACATTCGGCAGATCAGAAGGGCGCAACCACGGATCCGTTTTGGCCCTATTGGCAGCACCTTTGGAAAGCCCGGGCAGCGTCTCGAGAATGGTCGATGTGGCGCGAGAGCCTATGACGGGGAAGATCAAATCGGCGGCAATTCTGTCACCAGTGCTCAATTGAAGCTCTCCGGCGTATGGCTCGATCATGCTTTCAAGGTTTTCGGCACGCGCGCCAAGAATCGTTGTCACGCCAGCATTATTGAGTTTGCTCTGTAGGGCTGACCCAAATTTTGAAGGCATCGTCGGGAACAGTGACGCTTCTGAAGAAATCAATGTAACCTTCTTTTCCGGCATGAAATGCGCGATTTCGCCGGCCAATTCTGTCCCGACCGCACCCGCGCCAACAATGGCCACGCTCTGCGCGGCGTCCAGCATCGCGTGAATACGCGCGCTATCCGCGCGAAAGGCGTCGATACTATCACTTGCAGGCTTAAACGGCATCGCATTGCGAGAACCTGTCGAGACAACGATATAATCGCCAAGCACTTCGATTCCGTCTTCAACTGTGACGCCTGCAGCGCTTATGCTCTTGGCCCGTGCGCGCAGGACCCGGCCATTCTTGAGCAAATCATCATAGGGGATCAAACCTTGATCTAAAACCTGCGGATCAACAAGCGCGCGGATCATCGCAGGGGCATGAACAAGATGGCTGCGAGGCTCAATCAGCGTAACTTCGGCCTTGTCGTCGAGCGCTTTGGCCAGTTGTACGCCAACATAGCCTCCCCCGATGATAATGATACGTTTTGTCATATGTGATGTCCTGATGCCAAAGTGATTGCAATTGCATGCCCTTGGATGCATATAGACGATATCGAAATAAAAACAATAGACCTTTGTCCATGGTTTAGGATTTGGCATGCGTATCGGCGAACTTGCACAGAAATCTGGCGTCAGTCGGGACACCATCCGGTTCTACGAACGCAACGGCCTCATCACCTCAACCGTCGAGGACAGCGAGACGAACAGCTATCGCAACTACGAAGAAGACAGCCTCATCTGGCTTCAGTTTTTTGCAGGCGCAAGGGAAGCAGGCATGTCCGTCGCTGACCTGCGCTCAATTGTGGAGGCCACCGCAAAAAGCTGCGACCGAGACGTCGCCCGCGCCGTCCTCCAACGCAAAATCCAAGAGTTGAAAGAGCGGGAAGACCAGATTGGAAAGGTGATCCGATTTCTGGAAACCACTTTGTCTGGGTCCGGATAACCCCCCCCGTGCCTCAAGTGCCCTCCGCAGCTGTCAAATCACCCAAAGCCTTGATGGTGCAGTGCTTTCAACCGAAAGCGCACCGAAACTGGGGCTGATCGCTGCGGCGCGTTAAGGCGCGGGAATGGCGGGTTAGCGCCTGAATAGACGGATGCGGCGCAGCTAATGTCCGATTTTAGGAACCATAGAATAACTCGCAGACAATTCGACTCGAACGTGGACCTTGAGTAATAGAGTTAAACGGGCAACAGAAGGTATTCAGCAAAGTCTTCAGTAAACTCAAAACGGGCTGTATTGTTGTGCGTTGTTTCAATGATCGCATCATAATTTTGCATCACCTTCAACATCGGTTTCAAGTTGTCGTGTTCTTCAAAATAATAAGAGAAAATGGGATTCTCTGGGTCGAAATTATAGGACCATTTCTTGGAACCAATAATGAATTCACGAATGAATGGCTCGCTAGCTATATCGTCTCGCATTTCCGCTACAAGTCTTGGCATCTTTTCTTCAAGCTTTTGGAAGCTCCGAGACACTACAATAGCAAATCCGCGAATGCCTAGATACGCACGCATCTCGGCAAGGGTTTTCCACTCTCTAAGCTGATCTTTAGAATGACTGGTGACATCCACGTCTACAAGCCTGCTACAGGTCTGACAGAGCCAAATACCATTTTCCGTAGCGGCTCGTTCCTCGGCAGTCAAACTACGATCATACCTCGGCCCACCTACAGCAGCAGCAGTAATATGCGCGGCAACACCAATGCTAGAGCTATCATTGGCACCGTCCGGTCCAATGGTCGGACGCAAACAGGTCTGATTTGAACAACGGTAACCTGCGCGTTGCGCAATTATTCTTATTACGGGAGCTTTAAAATCATCACGGTTTGCCATGTGTAGAACACTACGGCGTCAGACGTGTTGTGAAAAGTGATCGTTGTACGCGTCGGTGAAAAAGTCGGCTTCGTCCCGCAAAGCCGCCCTTTGAAATATTGATTGCCACATCTAAAGCGGTGTTAAAAATGTCAAATTTGCGAAAAGGGAACGACCCTTAGCGTTGATCCTCTCGCCTTCCCGAGACGACAAGCCACCAAGTGGAAAGCGAATATACGACACCCAGAATAGGCCGCGCATCTCCTTTCTCGCCCCCCCCAAACAAAAAGGGCGGCCCCGCAAGGCCGCCCCTTTTTTATCTGCGCCTTTAGCGGCTATTCAACGCTCAGCGCGACAAAGCGCGGGTCACCAGAGCGGTTGATCAACAAGAGCAGGGATTTGCGCCCGGCCTCTTTTGTATCTTTCACCCGCGCCTCCAACTCCTCGACCGATTTGATCTTTTGCTGGCCGGCCTCGGTGATCACATCGCCCGCGCGAAGCCCCTTCTCAAAGGCCTCCGATGCTTCATCTACAGCCGTCACAACCAAGCCATTGATCGAGCCAGGCAGCCCAAGCTGGGCGCGAAACTCATCACTCATCGGCAGCAATGTCAGCCCCATCAACTCCTGCTCAGCGGGGGCCTCTTCGGGGGCTTCGGCGGCAACAGGCGTTGCACCGGCCTCGGCATCTTCGCGCCGCGCCAGCGTGACCAATAGCGTCTGGGTTTTGCCATCGCGCAGCACAACAACCCGCACCGCTTTGCCAACTTCGGTATTGCCAACCTGGCGCACCAGCCCGCGCACATCTTCCACGTCGCGCCCATCAAAGGTCTGGATCAGATCGCCGCCCTTGATGCCCGCATCCGCCGCAGGCCCCTCGGGCACATCCGTCACCAATGCGCCTGCGGCCTTTTCAAGCCCCATCGCTTCGGCCACGTCTTCCGTCACATCCTGAATGCGCACGCCAAGCCAGCCGCGCCGGGTTTCGCCGAATTCTTTAAGCTGCGCGACGACCTTGGTCACCACCGAAGAAGACATCGCAAAACCGATCCCGATCGAGCCGCCATTGGGCGAAAGAATGGCCGTGTTTACGCCGATTACAGCGCCATCCATGTTAAACAGAGGGCCGCCCGAATTGCCTCGGTTGATCGCCGCATCTGTCTGAATGTAATCATCATAAGTGCCGCTCAGCGCGCGGTTGCGGGCCGAAACGATCCCCGCAGAAACCGAAAAGCCCTGCCCCAATGGATTGCCCATCGCCATAACCCAATCGCCAACACGGGCAATATCGCTATCGCCAAAAGCCACAAATTTCAGCGGCTTATCGCTCTCAACTTTGAGCAAGGCGATGTCTGTCTTTGGATCGGTCCCGATCAGTTTGGCTTCCAGCTCGCCGCCCTCAAAGAACTCAATGGTGATCTCATCCGCGCCTTCAATCACGTGATTATTGGTGACGATATAACCATCCTCAGAGATCACAAAACCCGAGCCAAGCGCCTGCGAACGGCGGTTTTTCGGCGCGGTTTGATCGCCCTCGTCGCCGCTGCCTTCATCGCCGCTGCCATTGCCGCCATCCGGGTTCATGAAATCGCGAAAGAAATCCTCAAACGGAGAGCCATCAGGAAAGTTGGGAAAACCGGGGCCAGGGTTTGTTGGCGCGGCAACCATCGTGGCGGTGGTGATATTCACCACGGCCGGGCTCACTTTTTCCGCAAGATCCGCAAAGCTTTCCGGCGCGCCGCGCGCCCCTGCCTGTGCGATCTGGGCAAGCAAAAGAACCGCCCCCAAAAGCAACGCCATGAAAGCGCGCGCGAAGGGATGCGTTAAAGGGTGCAAGCTTTGGCGATGAGCCACTTTGGCGGAGGACACACTCATATCAATTCGATCCTTTTTGATCTTCGATCCTGAAATGCGATGTGCAAAGCGCGCCGGTTCAGGCACAGCTCTGGATCGCTCTGACACCATCATAAGATAGGGGGCCGCGCGCGCAACACAAACCCAATCGCAAACTTTCAATCCCGCGTGAGTTAGCCGTGTGCGTATTCCCGCTCAAAACGAGGGCGGCCAGAACATTGCGGCGCGCCATTGGCAGAAAACGCCATGGCCAGGGAGAGCGGGAGGGAAGGAGAGGGAGATGATCAATTGCGTGCTTGGAGGAATGCCCAAGCCAATATCGGCCCCCATGGAAAGAGAGAATGTGTGTGTATGTGAGAAATTTGAGGCCGGGCAATATCGGCCAGCGCGCAGATGATGCGCAAAGAAAAGGGCCAAAGCGATGATCGCTCCGGCCCCTTTTTAATTGGATCTATAAGGCGCCTTAGCGGCCTTTATCCGATTTGAGATAGTCAAAGAATTCGCTATCGGGCGAAATCACCATCGTTGTGTTCTTGCCCTGAAGGCCGCGCTGATAGGCTGTCAGCGAGCGGTAGAATTCAAAGAACTCCGCATCTTGCTGAAAGGCCTCAGCAAAGATCGCGTTGCGGCGCGCATCGGCTTCACCGCGGATGATATCGGCGGTTTTGGTTGCCTCTGAGACAAGCTCAACAACGGTCCGATCCGCCTGCGCGCGAACGCGCTGCGCAGCTTCTTCACCGCGCGCAACCTCATCGGCGGCTTCGCGTTCCCGCTCTGCGCGCATCCGATCAAAGGTTGCCCCAAGGTTTTGATCCGGCAGGTTGGTTTGCTTGAGGCGCACATCGACAACTTCAACCCCCAAAGGCAAAGCAGAGGCGCGCGCTTGGTCGCGAATGCGTGTCATCAATTTGGCCCGGTCCGAAGACAGGATCGTGTTAGATGTCACTTCATTAGAGCCAAGAACTTCGCGGATCTGCGCGTTCAGGATCGAATCGAGCCGGGTTTCCGCGGCGCGAATGCCACCTGCCCCAACCGCTTGGCGAAACTGAACCACGTCATGAATACGATAGCGCGCAAAAGCATCAACGATCAGGCGGCGGCCATCCGAGGGCGTAACCTCGATCTCTTTGGTATCCAGCGAAAGGATGCGATCATCATAAGTGACGATGTTTTGAATAAGTGGGATTTTAAACCCAATGCCCGGCTCTTCGCGCACACCATCAATCTGACCAAAGCGCAGGATCAGCGCCTTTTCGCGCTCGTCCACGATATAAACCGAAGACATTACGCCAATCAAAACCACGAAAAGAACCGGAAGTGCTAAAGTAAATTTACGCATCAGTTCGACCCTCCCGAGGAATTTGACCGCAGCTCATTGAGCGGCAGATAAGGAACAACCCCCTGCCCGCCCTGAGCGCCTTCATCCAAAACAACCTTGTCGATATCGCCGTAAACCTGCTCCATCGTTTCCAGATAGAGGCGTTTGCGGGTCACTTCGGGGGCGTTCTTATATTCACCCAAAACCGCGAGGAAACGGCTGGCTTCCCCTTCGGCCTCATTGACCACCTGAGCGCGATAGCCCTCGGCTTCTTCTAGGTTCTGAGCCGCTTCACCGCGCGCACCAGCAACAACTTGGTTGGCATAGGCATCCGCTTGGCGCTCAAGACGGTCGCGCTTTTGCTCGGCCGCTTGTACTTCACGAAACGCATCAATCACTTCGCGCGGCGGATCGGCCTTATCAAGGTTGACCCGCACAACATTCATACCAGAGTCATAGCTGTCCAGCGTTGTTTGGATCAGCGTTTGGGCATTGTTGGCGATCAGGCCACGATCCCGGTTCAAGATCGGCGCCAGCTCTGAGGCGGCAATGATCTCGCGCATGGCGGATTCCGAAACGGCGCGAATGGTCGATTGCGGATCGCGCAGATTGAACAGGAATTTCGCCGGATCGGAGATGTTCCAAACAACTTGGAAATCAATATCAACGATGTTTTCATCCGTTGTAAGCATCAAGCCCGCCTGCGAAGACGAGGTGGTTGCCACACCAATATCTTCGGTGCGCTCGCCCGTTACAAAGACCTTCTCATAGGTCACAATCGGCCAAGGCGCGAAGTTCAGGCCCGGATTGCCAAGCTGGTGAAACTCACCCAAGAACAGCTCAACCGATTGTTCCTCTGGCTTGACCGTATAGAAAGAGGCAAAAGCCCAAACCGCAACAGCAACCGCCGCACCGCCAAAGACCATCATCTTAGGTGACATCTGCGGCGCATCACCGCCGCCGCCACCGGGGCGCCCGGAATTGCCGCCGCCGCGCCCGCCCATCAGAACCCGCATCTGATCGCGGCCCTTTTTCATAATCTCATCAATTTCAGGAATTTGCGGAGGCTGATTGCCCCGGCTCGGCCCGCGATTGCCGCCCTGATTGCCGCGATCATCGCCGCCGCCGTTGTTATCGCCGCCGCCGCCGTTGTTTCGGCCGCCGCCCCATGGTCCGCCATTATTGCTGGCCATATTGGTGTTTTCCTCTCTCTAAGCTCACAAAGCGAGCCTTCCTCAAGATACCTGAGGCTTTAACACTGAAATTTCAAGCCTTACGCACAGGCTCTTTCATTAGAACGATCTCTTCGGCCATGGTCGGATGAACCGCCACAGTGGCATCAAAATCCTCTTTGGTCGCGCCCATCTTGATGGCGACCCCAACAAGCTGGATCATCTCGCCGGCCCCTTGCGCCAAGATATGGCAACCAAGCACTTTGCGCGTTTCAGCGCAAACAATCAGCTTAAACATCACCCGCTCCTCATTGCCGATAAAGCTGTGCTGCATCGGTTTGAACGCGGCTGAATAAACCTCAATCGGACCCTCATCGCGGGCTTGCTCTTCGCTCATGCCGATTGTGCCAAATTCAGGCTGGGTGAACACAGCCGAAGGGATCAGCGCGTGATCCGGCTTGGTCGGCGCTCCCAAAAACACCGTCTGGTGAAAGGCAACCGCCTCGCGGATGGCAACAGGCGTTAGGTTCACCCGATCCGTCACATCGCCCACCGCATAGATTGAGGGGATATTCGTCTGGCTGTAGTCATCCACAACCACCTCGCCATTGCGGCCCAGCGCAACACCCACATCCTCAAGCCCAAGGCCCGCCGTTGTTGGCACGCGGCCCGTGGCATAGAGCACCTGATCGAAAAGCTCTTCATGGCCATTGGTCGCTTTGACCCAGATTTTGCCGTCCCGCTCTTCCATGCGCTCAACATCGGTGCCCACATGCAGATCAACCCCGCGCGCGCGCATCGCTTCCGAGATAAGCCCGCGCGCCTCATCATCAAACCCGCGCAGAATTTGCGCGCCGCGATAATACTGCGTGACCTTGCTGCCAAGCCCGTTAAAGACGCCGGCAAATTCACAAGCGATATAACCGCCGCCAACGATCAACAGCTTTTCGGGCAGTGCTTTGATATCGAAAATCTCGTTTGAGGTCAGCGCAAGCTCGGCCCCGGGGATATTTTCCGGCACAAACGGGCGCCCGCCCACAGCGATCAAAATATGCTTGGCCGAAATCACTTTGCCATCCGCAAGGCGCACCTCATGTGGGCCTGTCACGACCGCGCGCTGATGGAAAATCTCAACACCGGCATTGGTGGCATTGCGATCATAAATCGCTTCCAAACGGCTTAGCTCTGCGGCAAGGCGCCCCTGAAACTTGGGCCAGTCAAACGCGCCCGCCTGAACATCCCAACCAAAGCCGCGCGCGTCCGAAAAGGCATTGGCATAAGACGAGGCAAAAACCATCAGCTTTTTAGGCACACAGCCGCGGATCACGCAAGTGCCACCCATGCGAAACTCTTCCGCCAAAGCAACCTTCGCCCCGCCCGCCGCCGTTATCCGCGCCGCACGCACACCGCCAGAGCCGCCGCCAATTACAAAAAGATCATAGTCAAACGACATTGCGCTGCCTTTATTTTAGAGCCGTGAAGGAAGGAGAAACGCCTAAGAGATATCCGAGAACATATTGTCGCTCTCGACAAACTCGATCTTATCTTCTTCGCTCGTGCCCGCATTGATATCGCGGGTCTCAACGCGCCCATCCCCGTGGCCGATGATAACCACATCACAGATATCCACGAAGAGCCCGTTTTCAACCACACCAGGCACCTGATTAAGCACAAGCGCCAGTTGGCGGGCATTGCCGATCCGCTTGAGATGCAGATCAATGATGTGATTGCCCTCATCCGTGACATAGGGCGCATCGCCGTTCATCCGCAACGTGGTGCTGTGGCCCATCACATCCATCGAGGTCAGAACCTCTTCCACAAGCGCCTTGGTCGTCTGCCAGCCAAAGGGGATCACCTCAACCGGCAAAGGAAACGCGCCCAGCGCATCAACCTGTTTGGAGATATCCGTAATCACGATCATCCGATCCGAAGCGGTCGCGACGATCTTTTCCTGCAACAGCGCCCCGCCGCCGCCCTTGATCAGGTTCAGCTCGGGATCAAACTCATCCGCGCCATCAATCGTCAGATCAAGCCAGCGCGCCTCATCCAGCGAGATCACCTTGATGCCCTGCTGGCGGGCCAGCTCTGCGGTGCGGCTCGAGGTTGGAACCCCGGTGATGTTCAGCCCCTCTTCGCGCACCCGCTCGCCCAAACAACGCACCATCCAAGCGGCCGTCGAGCCAGTTCCAAGGCCAAGCTTCATACCGTCTTCAACAAACTCCATGGCGCGTTTGGCGGCCACGAATTTGGCGGTATCAATGGGGGACAGGTTTTCAGACATGGGCAGATCTCCGCTGAGCTTTGCGCTGGTTATAGGCAAAGACGCGCGGCCACGTAAGGGCGAATTGCCCTGCCCGCCCCGGTTTTCGCACCACTTGCCCAAGGAATGCCGCCAAACACACCGCCAAGCGCCCGTTTCCCCGCCCTTTTGAAATTTTCAACCTTTCGCCCTACATAAAGAGCACGCTACACCAACAGCCAAATCAAAGGCGCTCATCTCGGGCCATAAAGGGATCAAAATGAGCAAACTGCTCTTTCTATCAGCGGGCTGGATCGCCGTGGCGCTTGGGGTGATCGGCATCGCGCTGCCGCTTTTGCCCACCACGCCGTTTTTGCTGCTGGCGGCAATCTGCTTTGGCAAAGGCAGCCCAGCAGCGCGCGCTTGGCTTGTCGATCACGCGCACCTTGGCCCACCGATCAAACGCTGGGAAGAAAGCGGCGCGATCAATAAACGCACGAAAATCATCTCGGTGGGCTTTATGTTAGCGGCCTTTTCGCTCAGCCTCGCAATGGGCCTCAAGCCGATCCTGCTGATCATCCAAGCTGTCTGCCTTGGCGGCGCGGCGGCATTTATCCTAACCCGGCCAAACGGAGATCAACCCTAAGCGCGCGTAACCGCCTCTATCGCCGCCCCAAGCGCCGCGCGCTCTAGAATAACAACCATCCCATCGCGCGCGAATTCAAGCTCAACCGGCCCGGTCGCCGCGTTCGATGTGCCAATGCGCGCGTCCGGCGCAAATTCAAGCCCGCCAATCGGCCAGCGCAGCCCCGTGCCCTGCCCGGCCACCGCCCCCATAGGGAATAAAGAGACCCGCGCGCCCATAGCCAAATCAATTGCGTATCGCCGCCCCGCCTGCGCATGAAACGCTACATCCCCCTCGCCAATCAGGATCACATCGCGCGGACAACGCACCAACGCATTAAACGCCGCCAGCATATGATCGACCCGCGCCCCCAAAAAACCGAGCCCCAAAATCAAAGGCGCCTCCACCACTCGCAAGCATTTCTCAAAATCCGTGCTGTCCTGCTCTTTGATCTCGAAAAGACGCGTCTCTGGAATTGCCGCCAACGCGCCCCTATCTATAGAGTCGAAATCGCCAATGACCGCCGCAGGCATATGCCCGGCTGCCAAAGCAACGCCCGCCCCGCCATCTGCGGCGATCAAATGGGGCGCCAGCGTTAGGCATTCGGCAAGGTCTGCTGCCTTAGACTGCCCAGCGCCCAAAAGGGTAACATTGTTCTCAAACGTGAAATTTGGCTCGGAATCGCCCATTATTGTCTCCAATTTGGAAACGCGCCACATTTCAGACACGAAATAATACCGCTATTTCCGCGGTTCTGTTCTTATTTGCGAACCAACGCATGGTAAACAAGGTCTTGCTGGATCGGGGGAGAAAGCGAAAAGACATGGTAGGCACGAGCAAAATCCTAACGGTCTCCTATGGTACATTCTCATGTACGCTAGAGGGATTCGACGAACCGTTTTCGACGATGAAGTCGATCTCGGAGTATTTCCGCGACCTCGCGGCAGAAGACCGCTATTTTGGCGCCGAGCCGCCAACACCGGACGCAGATATGCTGCACCGGATCGCAGAGCATGAGATCAAACGCCGCGTTGAAGCGCGCGTGAATGAAAATTCTGTGACCCTGCGCCAGGTCGAAGATGAAGAAGGCAGCACAGGCAATGCCTCCTCTTCGCCGCGCAAAGTCACCCTTGGAGTGGCCGATACAACCGCCACAGCATCTTCAGGTGATGAAGCGCAAGCTATTGAGAAAAAAGCCGAAAAAGCTGATGAAATCGCGCAAGACGCCGCAGTTATGCCTGTTGCTGATCCGATTGAAGAGCCCGCCCCAATTCTTGCCGTAGAAGAGGCGCCCTTTGAGGCGGCCGAAGTTTCTGCGCGCATCGAAGAAGAGGTCGCTCAAGAAGCGCAAACTGAAGCGCCCGCAGCCCCGGTTAAGAATGAGGCCGAGATCCTCTCTGGCGATTCGATTGCCGCCAAGCTTTCGCGTATCCGCGCGGTTGTTTCGGGCGATGCCCCCGATGGCACCTATTCCGAAGACCAACACGCAGACGAAAGCTTTGCGCCAGCCGCATTGAACGCAATGTTTGACGATGAGGATGAGGCCGACGCGATTGAAACCGCGCCCATGGCTGAAGCCGAATTTGAGGATGAGGCCGAATCAATTGAGGCAGAGCCCGCTGACGTGGCCGAAGTCGAAGCTGAAGCTGAAGTTGAGGCTGAAGCTGAGGTTGAAGCTGAGGTAGAAGCAGAGGTTGAAGCTGAAATCGAGGCGACCGAGGTTGAGGCCATCCAAGAGGATGCCGCAAAAGCCGAAGTCACCGCGATCGAAGAAGTCGAAGCCGAGGCTGAAATCGATACAGAGGCCGAAGATACAATCGCCCTCTCCGCCATCACATCCCAACTCGCCGCAGATATTTCTGAGCGCCAGTCGGATGCCGATAGCCTTGCCTATGAAGACGAAGACACAAGCGAAGACATCTCGATCAACGCGCTGATCGGCTCCATCTCTGAGCCAGAAGCCCTTGCCGAAGACGCCGAAGAAAGCGCTTCTGAAGAGGCCGCAGAAGACACACAAACACAGGCCGACGAAGCCCAAGAGGCCCCGCGCCTCGATGCATCCCGCCGCGCCCGCGCCCGTGTGATCAAAATGCGCAAAGCTGATTTTGAGGCCGAATTCAACGCAGAAACAGCCGAAAAAGAAGCCATCGAAGATCAAACTACCGAGGCACCAGCCCTTGAAATGATCGCCGATGAAGATGTCGTTGATCCGGCTGAGACAGAGGCCCAAACAGCCCCAGAAGAGAGCGAAATCGATCTCGCTCAAGAGCTGGGCGATACAAGCCTGTCGCAAGATGATGAAGCCGCGCTTTTGGCTGAACTTGCGGCCGTAAGTGGCGATGATATCGAAGAAATCGCAGATCAAGACGCGCCCGAAACAGAAGCGCAATCCGATGAAGATGCTCTTGCCGCGATCACAAGCGCAATGGCCCCTGCATCCGATGCAGAAGCCGATGAAGACGCCGACGCCAAAGAAGCAGACGCCGAAGCAATCGCCAAAGAACTGCGCCGCGCCCGCCTTGAAGCGGCTCCGATTGAAGATGATGCAGCCGTTTCGCGCCTCATGGCCGAAACCGACCGCGAATTCTCCAATTCCGAGGGCTCGCGCCGCCGCAATGCAATCCAGCATCTCAAAGCGGCCGTTTTGGCAAACCGCTCGGATGATGAGCCAAAAGAGGACGAAGAAGAAGTTGTTCGCTCGCGCTTTCGCGATGATCTGAACCGCGTCGTAAAGCCAAGCCGCCCATCGCTCTCTGGTGAAGGCCGGGGGGCATCGCGCCGCCTTGCGCCCTTGATGCTGGTGTCTGAGCAGCGCATTGATGTGCCCGCAGAAGCGCCTGCAATCGCCGCCGAGGTTGCCCCAGTGCGCCCGCGCCGCATCTCGTCAAGCAATCTGGCCCTGCGCGACGACGCAGAAGAAGAAGGCTTTGATTTGACAGCGGAAAATGACGATGCGCAGACAGCTGGCAATATCTTTGAAGACAGCACGTCTTTTGCGGAATATGCCGAAACTGTTGGCGCATCTGAGCTAACGGATCTGCTTGAAGCCGCCGCCGCCTATACAGCTTTCGTTGAAGGGCGCCCGCATTTCTCGCGGCCGCAAATCATGCGCGCTGTAGCCGCGGTTGAGGCCGACAATGGCTTTAGCCGTGAAGATGGCTTGCGCTCTTTTGGCCAACTTCTGCGCCAAGGCAAAATCCAAAAGCTGAAACGTGGCCAGTTCACAATTTCGCAGGATACCCGCTTCAAACCAGAAGCAAAGCGCGCCTAATCCCCGCGCCATAATTCCCCAGTGCACCTGTTATGTGGCACAAATAGGGGCGAGAAGAGTGGCAGCTCTTCTCGCCCTCAATTTTTGGCGGCACCGATTTAACCGGCTGAAAACGCGTTATTTATCGCCCTTATCCGCATCCGGATCGGCCTGGCCAATTCCGCGAAAAACCGATTTCAACGGAAAGACCCAAAGCACCCCAAGCCCGACAAAAACGCCAAGTTCAACAAGGATGCTGGGCCGCCCAAAACGCGCATTGATCCAAGCCGCAATCACCACGGACAGGATGATATAGATCGGCAATCCCACAAGCAGGATCAGCAAAGACAGGCGGCGGCGGGCTTTATAGGAAAGGGCCATCAGTCTTCAAACGGATCGGTTACGAGGATCGTATCATCGCGCTCGGGCGAGGTCGACAAAAGCGCCACCGGGCACTCGATCAGCTCTTCCACGCGGCGCACATATTTGATCGCTTCAGCCGGCAAATCGGCCCAACTGCGCGCGCCCTCGGTGCTTTGTGACCAGCCCGGCATTTCCTCATAAATCGGCGTGCAACGCGCCTGATGATCGGCGGCCGTGGGCAGGTAATCGATCCGCTCACCATCCAACATATAGCCGGTGCAAATCTTCAGCGTCTCAAAGCCATCCAATACATCAAGCTTGGTGAAAGCGATCCCGCTCACGCCGCTCGTGGCGCATGTTTGGCGCACAAGCGCTGCATCAAACCAGCCACAGCGCCGCTTGCGCCCGGTCACCGTGCCAAACTCATGCCCCCGCTCGCCAAGGCGCTGCCCATCCGCATCATTCAGCTCGGCCGGAAATGGCCCTTCGCCAACGCGGGTCGTGTAAGCCTTTACAATCCCTAGCACAAAATCAATCGAACCCGGCCCGATGCCTGTTCCGGTTGCCGCTTGGCCCGCGATCACATTGGAAGAGGTCACGAAAGGATAAGTGCCAAAATCAATGTCCAATAGCGCGCCCTGCGCCCCTTCAAACAGGATGCGTTTTCCGGCTTTTCGCTTTTCGTTCAAGACCTTCCAAACGGGAGCTGCATATTCCAAAACGCTTGGCGCGATCTCGCGCAGCTGCGCAATCAGCGCATCGCGATCAATCGGCTCCAGCCCAAGGCCGCGGCGCAGCGCATCATGATGCACAAGCGCGCGATTCACCCGCAATTCAAGCGTCGCCGGATCGGCCAGATCAGCCACCCGAATTGCGCGCCGCCCGACCTTATCCTCATAAGCAGGCCCAATGCCGCGCCCGGTCGTGCCGATTTTAGCGACCGAATTTTGGCTTTCGCGGGCGCGATCCAGCTCGCCGTGAATCGGCAGGATCAGCGGTGTATTTTCCGCAATCATCAGCGTTTCAGGGTTGATGGTAACCCCTTGGCTGCGCAGCAGGGCGATCTCTTTGACCAAGTGCCAAGGATCAAGCACAACCCCGTTGCCAATCACCGAAAGCTTGCCGCCGCGCACAATGCCCGATGGCAAAAGCGACAGCTTATAAACAACCCCATCAATCACCAAAGTATGGCCCGCGTTATGCCCCCCCTGAAAACGCGCGATCACATCAGCGCGCTCAGAAAGCCAGTCAACGATCTTGCCTTTTCCCTCGTCGCCCCATTGGGCGCCGACAACGACGACATTAGCCATGGTATTTCCTCTTTTGGTGAGAACCCGCGCCCGTATATCCGGCGATGCCCCCGCTTGAAACCGCTAAATTGGCCCAAAGGTGCAGATCCGCAAAACGAATTGCCCCAAAGCCCGGACCTGCCCCAATAAGAGCCCAAAAATCCGCCAAACCGCCCTCAAACAGGCATCAATCCGCGCGCCAAGGGGTTGCGGGGCGCGCCAGTTCTGCCTAGATACCCAAATCGAACAACCAAAGGCGCGCCCATGGAAAATGTCATCCTCGTAATCCACCTGATCCTCGCTCTGTGCCTGATCGGCGTGGTGCTTTTGCAGCGGTCAGAGGGCGGCGGGCTTGGCATGGGCGGCGGCGGTGGCGGCGGCGCAATGACAGGGCGCGCGGCGGCAACGGCTCTGGGCAAGCTTACATGGCTCTTTGCAATCGCGTTTATCTGCACATCCATCGCGCTAACGGTCGTTGCGGCGCGGGATTCGCGCATCGAATCGGTTGTTGATCGGGTCGGCGATGCGCCGGCTGCGGCCCAAGAAACGGCCCCTGCGGCGGATGCGCTTTTGCCCCCCACGGCTGAGGATGGCAATCTTACGCCACCCCGCGCCGATTAAGCACAAAACCACTACAAATTGGCATGTTGAGGGCAATCACCCTCAGCATCTAGGGGTTTGGTTGCGCATGGGTGCCGAATCCTCTATACCTTAAATCCCGTGAGGGGCGGTTCTTTTGGGCCGTCATTCTTCATATTTTTGAAAAATTCACGGGGGACGCAGCCCAATGGCTCGATTTGTTTTCATCACTGGCGGCGTCGTCTCATCGCTTGGCAAAGGTCTCGCCTCTGCGGCCCTTGGCGCTTTGCTGCAAGCGCGCGGCTTCTCGGTGCGCCTGCGCAAGCTTGATCCCTATCTCAACGTTGATCCTGGAACGATGTCGCCCTTTGAACATGGCGAAGTGTTTGTCACGGATGATGGCGCCGAGACCGATCTTGATCTTGGCCATTACGAGCGCTTTACCGGCGTCGCGGCGCGCAATACGGATTCGATTTCTTCTGGCCGCGTCTATTCCAACGTTCTGGAAAAAGAACGCCGCGGCGATTATCTTGGCAAAACGATCCAAGTGATCCCCCATGTTACCAATGAAATCAAAGACTTCATCAAGATCGGCGAAGACGAGGTCGATTTCATGCTCTGTGAGATCGGCGGCACTGTGGGCGATATTGAAGGCCTGCCCTTCTTTGAAGCGATCCGCCAGTTTTCCCAAGACAAACCACGCGGCGAGGTCATCTTTATGCATCTCACCCTGCTGCCCTATATCGCCGCATCCGGCGAGCTAAAGACCAAACCAACCCAACACAGCGTCAAAGAATTGCGCACCATCGGCATCCAGCCCGATGTGCTTGTTTGCCGCTCCGAACATCCAATTCCCGAAAAAGAGCGCGAGAAAATTGCGCTGTTTTGTAACGTGCGCAAACAGGATGTGATAGCCGCGCCCGATCTCAAATCCATCTACGAAGCGCCCCTTGCCTATCACCGCGAAGGGCTTGATCAGGCCGTGCTGGATGCTTTTGGCATCTCGCCCGCGCCCCAGCCGAACCTGTCGCGCTGGTATGATGTGCATGACCGGATTGAAAACGCCGAAGGCCAAGTGCGCGTCGCGATTGTTGGCAAATATATTCAGCTTGAGGATGCGTATAAATCCATCGCCGAAGCCCTCACCCATGGCGGGATGGCCAATCGGGTGAAGGTCAAAGTCGAATGGGTAGATTCTGAGCGTTTTGAAACAGAAGACCCTGCCCCCTACCTGCAAGGCTATCACGCGATCCTTGTGCCCGGCGGCTTTGGCGAGCGCGGCACAGAGGGCAAAATCAAAGCAGCCCAATTCGCCCGCGAGCGCAAAATCCCCTATCTGGGCATCTGTCTGGGCATGCAAATGGCCGTTATTGAAGCCGCGCGCAATCTGGCCGGAATGGAAACCGCCGGCTCAGAGGAATTCGATCACGAGGCCGGTAAAAAGCGTTTCGAGCCAGTGGTTTACCACCTCAAAGAATGGATACAGGGCAATCATAAAGTCGCGCGCAAAGTCGATGATGATAAAGGCGGCACCATGCGCCTTGGCGCCTATAACGCGACCTTGGCCGAAGGCTCCAATGTGGCCCGCATCTATGGCGGCACCCAGATTGAAGAGCGCCATCGCCACCGCTATGAGGTCGATGTGAAATACCGCGAACAGCTTGAAGCCTGCGGGCTGCGCTTTTCCGGGATGTCGCCCGATGGCCGCCTGCCAGAGATCGTTGAAGTTGAGGATCACCCTTGGTTTATCGGCGTGCAATTCCACCCCGAGCTCAAATCCAAACCGTTTGATCCGCATCCGCTTTTTGCTGATTTCGTCCGCGCCGCCAAAGAAATCGAGCGGCTGGTTTAACCCTATGCGCCCCGGATCGCAGGATCATCATCCCCCTTCTCGGGGCGCCATTTTCGCGCTAGGCTGAGCCCATGTTCAACACGCTGATCACATCGCTCAAATCAGAAACTCCCGCGCCCGCAGATCTTCAGCTCGCGCTTGCGGCCCTTATGGTGCGCGTGGCCAAGGCCGATGGCATCTATGTCTTTGAGGAAATTCGCCAAATTGATGCGATCCTCGCCAAACGCTTCGCGCTAACCCCGGTGGATGCAACCAAGCTGCGCGACCGCGCCCAAGCGCTAGAAAAAACCGCGCCCGAAACCATCGCCTTTGCAACCTCGCTCAAATCCGCGATCCCCTTCGCCGAACGCTCGGCCATTGTTGCGGCGATGTGGGATGTGATGCTGGCCGATGGGCAAATCGTCCCCTCCGAAGCGACCGCCTTTCACGATGTGGCGCGGGTGCTTGGGGTCGATACCTCCGATCTGGAAACCTAGGCGCGCGCATCCTTCGGGCTGCCCATCACGATATAGCTGGTGATCGAATTGACCTGCGCCAGCGTGCCCAAAACTTCCGTGTGAAAGATTTTGTAAGCGGCCAAATCGCGCACCTCGACCCGCAGCAAATATTCAAAAACCCCGGTCACATTGTGGCATTCAATCACCTCAGGTGCCCGCGCCATGGCCCGCTCAAACGCCTCCTGCGCGGGCTTGGTATGCAACGATAATCCGACCGTAACATAGGCCAGAAAGCCCCGCTCAAGCGCCGCCGGATCAAGCACAGCGCGATAGCCGCGAATGGCCCCGATCCGCTCAAGCTCTTGCACCCGGCGCAGACAGGCCGAGGGCGAAAGGCCGATTTTATCCGCCAATTCCAGATTGCTGATCCGGCCCTCACCGCCAAGAACCTGCAATATCTTTTCGTCTATCTGATCTATCTTCGCCATATATTGTGAATTTCGCACCATTTCAGCGCACAAAGCAACCAAATTGCGCCTCTCCCCGCATATAGTTGCGAAATGACAGTCACACTCCTCCTCGCCCTCATGGCTTTTGCCTTCGTCTCCTCGATAACACCGGGGCCAAACAACCTGATGCTGATGGCCTCGGGCGCGAATTTTGGCTTCAAACGCACCATCCCGCATATGCTTGGGATCGGCATTGGATTCGTCGCGATGACAACGATTGTCGGGCTCGTCCTGATGCAGATTTTCGACGCTTATCCAGTGGCTTACACAGTGCTTCGCTATGCCTCTGCGGCCTATCTGCTCTATCTCGCTTATAGGATTGCACGCGCCGCACCGCCCGGCGAAGGCGCGAAATCCGGCAAGCCTTTCAGCTTTCTCCAAGCGGCGGCTTTTCAATGGGTGAACCCAAAAGCATGGACCATGGCGATCAACGCGATGACCCAATTTGCCCCGGATCACAGCCCGCTTTCGATCTTTCTGGTCGCGGCGATCTTTGGCCTCGTCAATCTGCCATCCGTCAGCACATGGACATTGATGGGCACGCAAATCCGCCGTTTTCTAACCCGCCCGGCCCGCCTGCACGCCTTCAACATCACCATGGCGCTGCTGCTGATTGCCTCAATGATCCCGGCCTGGTTGCCCCATTAAGCGGGGTAAATGCAGGGGCCCATCGGATAGCCTTTGCGCGCAAACGCCTCCGCCAACCGTGCCCGGGTTTGATGCGCTTTGAACGGCTCGTAAAGCTGATGCTGCAAGAACCAAACGAGGTACTTTTCATACTCAAATTTACGCGTTGCGCAGGCCGCTAAAGCCGCCCCCATCTCGCCCGGCTCGGTGATCGTCACCGCGTTGTGATGGAAATCGGTTTGCCCCGCCAATATGGCCGGAACCCTGTGCAGGTTCGCCTCAAAAGCCACGGCAGATGTCTGGGTGATCACGGTGCTGGCGCGCGCCATCAGCTGATGGATTGAGGCTTGAACAACCTCAACCCCTTTGCCCGGCGCGTGATATTCCATCAAATGCGCAAGCTCCTCAACGCGCTGCAAAGGATGCGGCTTGATATAAAGCCGCCGCCCGCCCCGCGCCGCAATCGCCGCCTCTATCAGCGCCGGATAACTCACAAAATCGCGATAATATTTCGCCGCATCAAAGGTTTGGGTAAACAAGCACAGCGCGCCCTCCTCAGGCTCAAACCCGCCCGGCTCTTGCGGATATTTCGACAGATTCCCCTCAACATATTTCGCAAACAACTTGCCATGCAGCCCGCGCGCAAATTCGTCCGACATGCCCGTGGCGCGAAACTGCGCGAGCCGGATCGAGGAATTGTTGCGCGTGCCCACCTCATCAAAATACCAATAGCCATGGAGGTAGGAAGGCACGGCCGAAAACACATTCTGCGCATAGCGCGGCGCATCATGCATCACCACATGCAGATGCCGCAGATCGGCCCGCGCCATGGCATCAATCGCCTCGCTTCCCTGCACCAAAACAGGCGTATAACCGCCCTCAACCACCAGATCACAAAGGATTTCTATGAAATCAAGCTTGCCGCCCGCCGCCGCATCGCGCAGCTGATCCCAGCCATGGATAAACACGCTTGGCGCGCGCGCAGATAGCCCCGCAATCACGCCCGCATCTGCCTCAATCGCTGCCTCTAAATGGCCCATACCCGCCCTCATCTTTTGTTGCGCCCAACCTAACACCCAAGCGCGCGCGATGCCTTCAAAAAATTGTGCAGGTCAAGCAATCCCCTTGGCCTTGGCCCAAACCCGGCCTATATCCAGCCTATGTTTGCAGAATTCCTCAAGCGCCTCACCGCGCCACAGCCCGCCCAATTTGCCGATGAAGATGCCCGCCTTGCGCTCACGGCCCTTTTGGTGCGGATCGCGCGCGCCGATGATGATTATGCCGCGGCCGAAATCGCCCGAATTGATCGCATCAATATGGCCCGCTACAGCTTCTCTGAAAGCGAGGCCCAGGCCCTGCGCGCCCGCGCCGAAAGCTTAGAGGGCGAGGCCCCTGATACTGTCCGATTTACCCGCGCAATCAAGGATGCCGTGCCCTTTGAGGCGCGCGAAGCGGTGATCGAGGCGATGTGGGATGTGGCCCTTGCGGATGGCGCGCGCGACCGGGATGAAAACACCCTTCTGCGCCTTGTTTCCAATCTGCTTGGCGTCAATGATCGCGATAGCAATATGGCGCGTAAACGGGTTGAAGCGGCGCGCAAATAGCCCCGCAAACAAGCGCCAAAATCCCCGCTAATGGGCCCTCTTGCAGGGGGCGCAACAAAGGGCTAGCGTCGGCATTATTTCCTATGGTGATCCATGAAAATCGGCATCCTTCAATGCGGCCACACGCCCGATCCCGTTGCGGCAAATCACGGCGATTTTGATCAAATGTTCATGCGCCTCCTTGAGGGCCATGACTTTGAATTTACAACATATAATATCGTCGATATGGAGTTTCCGGCCGGGGCGGATGCCGCCGATGGCTGGTTGCTAACAGGCTCTCGCCACGGCGCCTATGAGGATCATCCTTTCATCGCGCCGCTCACCGATCTGATCCGCGAAATCGCCACACAAAAGCGCCCCATGGTCGGCATCTGCTTTGGCCATCAAATCATCGCCCAAGCGTTTGGCGGCACTGTTGAGAAATACGCCGGCGGCTGGTCCATCGGGCGCGAAGAATACGCCTTTGAAGGCCTCGGCCAAATCACCCTGAATGCCTGGCACCAAGACCAAGTCACCACCCCTCCCAAAGCCGCGCGCACCATCAGCCATTCGCCCTTCTGCGCCCATGCGGCCCTGCTCTATGGCGAAGAGATATTAACTGTCCAAGCCCACCCCGAATTAAGCCCCGCCATCATCAAAGATTACATCCAAGCCAAACGCGACGATCCAACCTACCCCCCAGCCTTGATCGCGCGCGCCATTGCCCAAAACGCAAAACCAACCGATGATGCGCGTATCGCGGCCTATATCGCGGAGTTTTTTCTAATGCCGGGAAGGCAAACCCATGTCTGATTTCGTCTCGCAACTGCCCCAAGCCGCGCAAGATTTTCTTGAAGGGCGCCGCTTGGACGAAGTTGAATGCATCGTCGCCGATCTCTCTGGCGTGGCGCGCGGCAAGGCGATGCCCGCTGGCAAATTCTTTCGCCAAGAGCAGTTCTACTTGCCCAACTCGATCTTTTTGCAAACGATTACAGGGGATTGGCTTTCAACGGATGCGTTCGAATTTACCGAACCCGATATGATCCTCACCCCCGATCTCAGCACGGCCACCGCCGCCCCTTGGACGGCCGATTGGACCCTGCAAGTCATCCATGACATCAACGATCAGCAAGGCAATCCTGTCCCCGTTGCGCCGCGCAATGTGCTCAAACGGGTCGTGGCTTTGTTTGAGGCCGAAGGGCTCACCCCGATCGTTGCGCCCGAGATGGAATTCTTCCTCGTGGCGCGCAATATTGATCCCAATCAGCCCGTCGAGCCCCCCATCGGGCGCTCTGGGCGGCGCGCGGCGGGGCGGCAGGCCTATTCGCTCTCTGCGGTCGATGAATACGGCCCGGTGATTGACGACATCTATGATTTCGCCGAGGCCCAAGGCTTTGAAATTGATGGGATTTTACAAGAAGGCGGCGCAGGCCAGATCGAGATCAATCTTCAGCACGGCGATCCGGTTAAGCTGGCCGACGAGATCTTTTTCTTCAAACGTTTGATCCGCGAAGCCGCCCTGCGCCACGATTGTTTCGCGACCTTCATGGCCAAACCGATCCAAGATGAGCCCGGCTCAGCGATGCATATCCATCACTCCGTGGTCGATAGCAAAACCGGCAAAAACATCTTCACCGGCGAGGATGGCGAAGACACAGAGCGCTTCTTGCACTTCATCGCCGGGATGCAAAATCACATGGCCTCGGCCATCGCGATCCTGGCGCCCTATGTGAATTCCTACCGTCGCTACGTGCGCGATTTCGCAGCACCGATCAATCTGGAATGGGGCCGCGACAATCGCACAACCGGCCTGCGCGTGCCGGTCTCTCCGCCCGAAGCGCGGCGCATCGAAAACCGCCTGCCCGGCATGGATGTAAACCCCTATCTCGGCATCGCGGCCTCGCTCGCTTGCGGCTATCTTGGCCTCAAAGAAGGCAAGCGGCCGCGCGATCCCTTTATCGGCGATGCCTATGCTTCAAACGAAGATATTCCCAACAATCTGGGCGATGCGCTGGATGCTTTGGCCGAAGATAGCGCGCTTCAAGAGGTGCTTGGCAAAGAGTTTTGCGAAGTGTATTCCGCCGTTAAATCACTGGAAAACAAAGAGTTTCTTCAAGTTATCTCGCCATGGGAGCGCGAGCATCTGCTGCTCAACGTATGAGCGGCGCGCGCCACAGCTCGACATGGTATGAAGCCAGCGCCCCCCGGCTTCCCCTGCCCCAAATTGCTGCGGATCAACGCGCAGATATCTGCATCATCGGCGCAGGCTACACCGGGCTTTCCGCCGCGCTTCACCTTGCGCAAAGCGGGCGCCGCGTTGTTGTTCTGGAGGCGGGCGAGATCGGCGAAGGCGCCTCCGGGCGCAACGGTGGCCAGCTCCATTCCGGCCAGCGCCTCGATCAAGAAACGCTTGAACGCAGCCATAGCGCTCAAGATGCCCGCCGCCTCTGGGAGATCGCCCAAGAGGCCAAAGCCCTAACCCTTTCGCTGATCGACAGCCATCGCATCAACGCCCGCTATCGCCCTGGCATCGCCTTTGCCGCGCGCTCAAAATCCGAGGCGACGGCGGCGCAGAAACACGCCGATCATCTGCAAAGAAACTATGACTACGATCAAATTCGCCCGCTGGATCAAGCCAAAATGCGCACGCTGATCGGCTCGGATGCCTTTCACGGCGGCACGATAGATCGCGGCGCAGGCCATCTGCATCCGCTGCGCTATGCCCAAGGGCTTGCCCAAGCCGCGCGCGAAGCAGGCGCCAAAATATATACCAATTCCAAAGCCTTAGAGATAAATCCTGCGCCCAACGCCCAAGTGATCGCGCAAGGGCCAAGCGCGCGCCACGTGATCAAATGCGACCAGATCATCCTTGCCTGCAACGGCCTGCTCGGCGCGCTTGAACCCAAGGTTGCGCGCCATGTGATGCCGATCAATAATTTCATCGCCGTCACCGCCCCGCTTGGCGCCAAAGCCCGCGCCATCCTGCGCGAAGATATCGCCGCCTATGACAGCAAATTTGTGGTGAATTACTGGCGCCTGACCGAGGATCACCGCCTGCTGTTTGGCGGCGGCGAAAGCTATCGGCGCAAATACCCGCGCGACATCGCCGCGAAAGTGCGCAAATCCATCTGCGCCGTCTATCCCCAGCTCAAAGAGACGCCCATCGATCACGCTTGGGGCGGCACGCTTGGCATCACAATGAGCCGCATGCCATATTTCGCCCAGCCCCAAAAGGGCATCTGGACAGCATCGGGCTATGCCGGCCACGGGATCGCCATGGCGACAATGGCCGGGCGCATCCTCTCTGAGGCAATCACCGCAGAGCTCAATGATTTCAATGTGATGGCGCGCAGACCTCCGCCGCCCTTTCCCGGTGGCAAACACATGGGCCAGCCGCTTTTGACCCTCGCGATGACATGGTACGCCCTGCGCGATCGGCTTGGGATATAGGCGCAAAACGCTCTGTCATAGAAGCTTTAACAAAAACATTTGGATTTCTCCCCGCGCCTGCTTTACAGTTTTCCTGAAAAGAAGCTTCGGAAAAGGTGAAACCATGTCGCTCGGTCCAAATGTCTACGATGCAGAACCCATCCCCGAAAGCGCGCGCGCCGAAATTGAGGCGCTTTTGCATAGCGGCGATCTGTTTCGCTATACCCGCCCTCAGGATGCGCCCGTTGCCCTGTTAGAGCATGAATTCGCTGAGATGCTTGGCGCGAAATATGCCCTCGCGGTGTCAAGCTGCTCGGCGGCGCTGTTCCTTTCGCTCAAAGCATTGGGCCTGCCGCGCGACGCCAAAGTTCTGATCCCGGCCTTTACCTTCGCGGCGGTGCCCTCATCCGTTGTGCATGCCGATTGCATCCCAGTTTTGGTTGATGTGGGTGATAATTACCGGGTCGATATGGATGATTTCGCCGCCAAACTTACCGGCGACATCGGCGCGATCATCATCAGCCACATGCGCGGCCATACCTCCGATATGGATGCAATTATGAAGCTGGCAGATGCTGCTGGCGTCCCTGTTATTGAGGATGCGGCGCACTCGCTTGGCACCACTTGGGACGGCAAAAACATCGGCACCATTGGCAAGATCGGCTGCTTCTCGTTTCAGAGCTACAAGCTGCTGAATGCGGGCGAAGGCGGCATCCTGATTACGGATGATGACGATCTGATTGCCAAGGCGATCATCATGTCCGGCGCATACGAGCATAACTGGAAAAAGCACGGCCATATGCAGGATCGCTTCCGCTTTTGGCAGAACAAACTGCCGCTCTATAATCAGCGGCTCTCCAATCTTTCGGCCGCCATTGTGCGCCCACAACTGGCCGAGGTTCCGCGCCGGGTGCGCGATGGGCGGGCCAATCATGATTACGTCGCTGGCCTTTTGAATGCTTGCGATCACCTGAACGTTCCTGATCCTTTGGGCCCAGAAGAGCGCGCCCCGGACTCGATCCAATTCAACCTAGTGGATTTCACTGAAAACGAGGCGCAAGCCTTTGCAAATGCTGCGAAATCACGCGGTGTTTCGGTGCAAATTTTTGGCCTGTCCCAAGACAATGCCCGCGCCTTTTGGAACTGGCAATTCTTGGGCGAAACGCCGGATCTGCCCAAAACCCGCGCCATGCTGATGAAGGCCTGCGATACCCGCCTTCCCGCCCGCCTGAAGAAACCCGATTTGGATTTCATCATCGCCGCGCTGGTGAATGCCGCTGAGGATGTAAAGGGCGCAACTGCCGCCTACGGCACCTAAAGAACGCGCAGGCTTTCGGCCAAGAACGGGTGGCGCTTGAGCACAGGCGCCACGATGAGATCGGCCAAAAGCGGGCGCAATCGCTGCGCCACCTGCCCCGGCATTTCCCCCAAAACGCCCCTGCGCGCCGATAGAGAAATCGTGCGCGTCAGCGGCGCAAAGGGCAGCGGGATCACATCGACCTCATCCAGAAAACGCCGCGCATGCATCACGCCAAGCGGGGTTAGGATTGTCCAACCCGCGCCCCCCGCCACCATAGCCATGATCGCATGATAGCTATCCAGCTCAAAACGATGCGCGAGGGTTAGGTTTTGCCGCGCGAGGTGATCGGCAATGACCCGGCCCATATGATGGCGCGAGGTATATTGGATCAGCGGCAGTTTTTGCAGCGCCTTGAGCGCTTCGCCCTTGATCACACCGCGCGGCGCGGCCGCAACGAAGGGCTCGCGCAGCAGCGGATGCACCTCCATCCAATCCGCCGGCGCCCCCATATCAGCCGCCACAACAACATCCAAAGCCCGTGTATCAAGCAAATCCAGCAGCCGATGCGAAGGCCCCGTTTCGAGCAAAAACTGCGTGTGATCCAAATCGCCCGCCATATCGGAAAGCAAATGCGGCGTCACATCCGCATCAAAATCTTCAATCATTCCAAGACGTAACTGGGTGAGCGCGGCGATATCGACAGTCGATAATTCGGCGCGGGCCTGAGCGGCCTCATTGAGGATCACCTGCGCCCGCCGGCGCATGATCTGGCCTGCGGGGGTGAGCGTTACGGGGCGCTCGCGGCGATTGAGCAGCTCTGCGCCAAGCGCGGTTTCAAGATTGGAAAGCTGCTGCGAAACGGCCGAAGGGCTTGCCCCAAGGCGGCGCGCGGCGGCCGAAATGGATTGCTCATCCGCCGTCGCCATAAACACTTCGATCCCCCAAAGGGTGATCCGCCCTGTCGCCTCGACCATGTCTTGCCTCTGTTAAAAAGAGCAACGGCGCCCAGTTTGAGCGCCGTTATGTATTTTGATCACTGTCCGAGCTTGGAAAGCTTGGCCTGAAGATCGGCCAATTGCTGCTTGATCTCATCCAGATCTTCGCCGCCCTTCGCCGCAGGCGCGGCTTTTTCCTTGGGCGCAGGCGCATCCTCTTCTTTGCTGGGCGCGCTCCAACTGGCGGGCATCTGGCCTGTCAGCGCCTTAAGAAACGCCTCTTGCTGCGCATGCATCGCATCAAATCCGGGCACACCAGCAAGCGGTTTGGTGATCTTTTCCATCATCGAGCTTTGCCCATCGCGCAGCATTTCAAACGACATCGACAAAAACTGTGGCACAACCGATTGCACCTCGGTTGTATAGCTGCGCACCAGATCGGTGAGCACCCCAAGCGGCAAAACGCTTTCGCCCTTACTTTCATGCTCGGCAATGATTTGAAGCAGATACTGGCGCGTAAGATCATCCCCGGATTTGAGATCCACAATCTGAACCTCACGCCCCTCCCGGATGAAAACGGCAATATCTTCCAATGTTACGTAATCGCTCGTCTCTGTGTTGTAGAGACGCCGGCTCGCGTAACGCTTGATTAGCAATGGTGAGCTCTTGTCGGCCACGATGCTACCTCCCCTTTTTTGGCGCATGCAGAAAAGGTTAGGGCAGTGCAGCATAAAAAGAAAGAGCAGGCTTTGCGGGCCCGCTCTTTCAATGTCACATGCGCCCTAGGGAGGAGAAGCGCACGATCAGGGAGGTCGTTGGCTTACTTCGCAGTTGCAGCAGCTTTTTTCGCAGCAGCCGTCACATCGGCAGTTGCTTTTTTAACAGCAGCGGTTGCGTCTTCGCTCATGTCTTTGCCAGCAGCGAGCATCAGTTCGATTGTGTCCATCTGAACTTTTTTCGCAACTTCAGCGAAAGCGGCCATTTTCTCGGAAATCGTTTCAGCCTGAGCAGAGGCGAACTCTGTCATCGCTTTGGTGTAATCTGTTGGCTCTTCTTTCACTTTGGTCAGGTCTTCAGCCTTCGCAAGTGTCTCTTTTGTCCATTTTGTGGAGATTTCTGTCGATTTGTCAGCCGCTTCAAGAGCAACTTTCGACAGTTTCTCGCCAAAGGAGGCCGAGTTTTTGAATGAGTCTTGGATCGAAGACATATCAATCGGGAAAGAGCCCATCATGTCTTTCATCATCTTTTGGAAATCTTCAGCAGTTGCCATTGTTTTCGTCTCCGGGGTGTGGGGCACTGCCCCTGTTTTCAGCTTGGGAAATCCTTCGCTGCATCTGCAAACAATATGCATGCTGCATCGCAGCAAATCAAGCACTTTCTGCACCGCAGCATAAGAATCCGCGAACCCTTCGAAAACTAAGCCTTTTTTCGCCCCAGAACGTAGCTGCCAGGCGCATCCTCAATCACAGGGTGAGTCGAATCACCCAGCGCGCGCGCCGCGACCTGCCCCCCAGAACGCTTGGCCAGCCAAGCCTCCCAGCGCGGCCACCATGTCCCCTCATGGAAGGTGGCGCTGGCTTGCCAATCCTCAGCGCTTAAGCTGAGATCCTTATTGGCATAATGGCCGTATTTCTTTTTGCTCGGAGGATTGACGATCCCGGCGATATGGCCGCTTTGGGTCATCAGAAACGTCTTATTGGCGCTGCCCATCTGGCGGATCCCATTATAAGAGGCCTTCCAAGCGGCGATATGATCCGTCTCGCAGGCAATCGCGCAAAGCGGCGTATCGACATCCTTAATATCGAGCACTTCGCCAAAAAGCTCCATCTCACCGCGGGCAAATTTGTTCTTTTGGCAAAGGTCGCGCAGATATTGCACCGCCATTTTGCCCGGCAGATTGGTGCTATCGCCGTTCCAAAACAAAAGATCAAAGGCCGGCGGCGCCTCGCCCAGCATATAGCTTTTGATCGCGGGCGTATAAATCAGATCGTTTGAGCGCAGATAAGAGAATGTCCGCGACATATAATTGCTCGACAAAACGCCATCCTTGGCCACCTGCCGCTCGATCCCATCAACGAAATCATCGGTCAGAAAGACGCTAAATTCGCCCTGATCCTCAAAATCCGTCAATGCGGTAAAAAACGTCGCTGATTTCACAGAGGTATCGCCGCGCTTTTTCATCAAGGCCAAAGTCATCGCCAAAGTTGTCCCCGCGATGCAATACCCCACAACATTGATCTGCTTTTGCGCGGTGATTTTCTTCACCTGCGCAATCGCATCCATATAGCCCTCGGTGATATATTCCTCGATACCGACATCGGCAAAGCTCTCGTCTGGATTGACCCAAGAGACGATGAAAAGCGTATAGCCCTGATCTGTGATCCATTTGATCAGGCTGTTTTGCTCTTTAAGATCAAGGATATAGAACTTGTTGATCCAGGGCGGGAAGATCAGCAGCGGGGTTTTATGAACGGTTTCGGTCGTTGGCGCATATTGGATCAGCTCAAGCAAACGGTTGCGATAGATCACGGCGCCCTTTGAAGTCGCGATATTCTTGCCGATGTGAAAGGCCGACGGGTCCGAAAGCGTTACCAGCAATTCGCCGTTATTGGCCTCAATATCCCGGACCAGATTTTCCAACCCATCAACAAGCGATTGCCCATCCGTCGCAACAGCGCGCGCCAAGGCTTCCGGGTTGGTCGAGAGGAAATTGGTTGGGCTGAACATATCAACGATCTGCCGCGAGAAATACGAAACCCGCTTGCGATCCAGATCATCCAGCCCCTCCATATCCTCAACCGCCCAATTCACCGCTTCTGCATTCATCAGATATTGCTGCTTGAGAAAGTTGAAATACGGGTTGCTCTCCCACAAAGGATTGGCAAAGCGCGGATCGCTAGGGGTTTCATCAACGGGGGGCTCAAGATTGCCTTTGCTCAGGCGGTTCTGCGCATCCACATAATGTTTGAGCGACTTGCCCCAATAGCCGATCTGATGTTCGATTATCCGGGCCGGATTCTGCATCATTTCAGCAATATAGGCCTGTGCCGCGCGCATCATTAGATCCTGCCCGGGGCCTTCCAGATCGGGATTTGCCGCTTTTTTATGCGACATTGCATCAATGAGACGCTGCGTCAGTTGCTCAATCTTAACCAGATTGGCGTTCAATGCGGCCTCATTGGGCGAACGATCATTACTATCTGTTGTCATGTGATCGAATCCGTCCTACATTTTGCAAGTGCAGCATTTTCAAGCCGCGGCCTTATTTGACCCAAGGATAGCTTGTCATGCGCAATGTTAAAAGGTGGCGTTTCGCCCCAAAGACGAAGGCGGCATTTCGCCTCAAATATAACGGCGCGGGAAGACCTCCCCTTTTCAGCGCTAGGAGATCACGATGCAGTTTATGGCGACATATGATATGATGGAGACCGTGCGGAACACCAACGAATGGCTTGGCGCCACAGCCAAAGCCATGGCCGCATACCCTGCCAATTCCGTATTCCCAAACCCGCTCTTAGAATATATCGGCGCTTGGGGCGAAGTCGCTGAGCGCTCTTATTCGCGCATGGTGGCCAAGCCCGATTGGGGCATCTACACGGTCGTCGGTGCAGATGGGCGCGATCATGTTGTTGAGGTCGATGTGGTGCTTCAACGGCCCTTTGGCGATCTGATCCAAATGAAAGTTGCCGGGCGCGAAGAGATGAAACGCAAGGTTTTGGTCGTCGCCCCTATGTCTGGGCATTACGCGACATTGCTGCGCTCGACCGTGAATTCGCTGCTTCCCGATTGCGATGTCTTTGTCACCGATTGGCATAATGCGCGCGATATTCCCGTCTCTGAGGGCAAATTCGACGTTGAGGATTATACCCTCTACCTCGTTGAATTCATGAAACATCTCGGGCCACAAACCCATGTGATCGCTGTCTGTCAGCCTGTGCCGCTTGCCCTCGCCGCAACGGCCTATCTCGCCGAAGAAGATCCCGGCGCACAGCCCCGCTCGCTTACCCTTATCGGCGGCCCGGTTGATCCGGATGCAACCCCAACCGAAGTGACAGACTTTGGCAATCGCGTCACCATGGGGCAGCTTGAGCAATCCATGATCCAGCGCGTTGGCTTCAAATACGCAGGCGCAGGCCGCCTCGTCTATCCCGGCCTGTTGCAGCTCACCTCCTTTATCTCGATGAATTCGGAAAATCACGCCAAAGCCTTCTCCGATCAAATCATGCGCACCGCGCGCGGCGAGGCCTCCGAACATGACAAACACAACAAATTCTACGATGAATACCTCGCTGTGATGGATATGACGGCTGAGTTTTACCTCTCAACCGTTGAGCGCATCTTCAAAAACGGCGATATCGCGAAGAACCAATTTACCGTCAATGGCAAGCCTGTCGATATGGGCAAGATCACCGATGTGGCGATCAAAACCGTTGAAGGCGAAAATGATGATATCTCTGCGCCGGGCCAATGTATCGCAGCGCTTGATCTGTGTACCGGCCTGCCAGACAGCAAAAAAGCAAGCCATGTTGAGCCAGGCGCAGGCCATTACGGCATCTTCGCTGGCAAATCCTGGCGCGATAATATCCGCCCGCTTGTGCTTGATTTCATTGATGCCAATTCTGGCCCGCGCGCTGTTGGTGGCAAAAAGGCCGCGCCTGCCGCTGCAAAAGCAAAAGCTGCGGCCAAAAAAGCCGGCTGATCAGCGGATAAGACCTGTTTGGATGGGGCGGCTTTCTTCGGGCCGCCCTTTTCTTTGCGCGCGTTCAGATCAACCGGATCAGCGCAGCAAAAGCGGGCGATCAAGCCATTCGCGCAAGGCCTGCGTTACGGCCGCCGGGCGCTCTAACATCGGCAAATGCCCTGCCCCTTCAATAACTTGCAGCTCCGCGCGCGGCATTAAAGTTGCGATAAATTCGTGCCGGCGTACCGGTGTCAGCTCATCCTGCGCGCCACAAAGCAAAAGTGCGGGAACCCGCGCGCGGCGCAATGTTCCTTGCTGATCCGGGCGGCGCTGCATGGCGCGCGAATGGCGCACAAATGTATCAACGCCTTGATCCAATGCCATCTGCTGCCAAAGCGCCAAGATCTCATCGCGCTCGGCCGTATCCGCCAGATAATCCGCCCGCAGCTCGTCGCGCACCGCATCCACAAACCGCCCCGATTTCGCACCAACAATCCGCGGCTCACGAGCGGCGGCCATTGAGGGCGTTTCGCCCTGCGCATTGGTATCCATCAAAGCAACCCGGGTGATCCGCTCGGGGGCGCGGCGCAGCATTTCCATCGCAACAATCCCGCCAAGCGAATGGCCAACAAGCGCGAAATTCTGCGGCAGCCCTTCCAGCGCAGCAACAGCCATTGCTTCAATCGTATCGCCCAATAGCGGGGCAACAGCGATGGTCCGCTCCATGGAAAGCTCGGTCAGCTGCGGGCCAAACAGGCGCGCATCGCTCAAAAAACCTGCCAAAAAGACAAGTGTCTCTGACATTTAGCCCATGCTCCTGAATTGATGCCCCGACGGGCGATACTTTCGCGCTTGTTTGCCCCGGGTCAAGCCATGAACCGCGGGCAAAATCGCAATTCTGCAACTGACCCGCGCAATTCCGCCGATAATGACCCGAGAAATGTTGAAATAGTTCAAGCCGCGCATCGCCATCACGCAGCCCCATTCCATTGAAATTCCCCCTTTGGCCCCAAAGGCGAGAAAGGATTATGGGCAAATTCCCAGATATGCCCATCAGGATCGGCCAGATAAGCAATATAGCCGCCCCAGAAAACCTCATGCGGGGCGCGCAAGATTTTGGCCCCAGCCGCGCGCGCCCGCTCCGTCAATTGGTTCACATCGCTCTTATCCGGCACATTATGCCCAAGCGTGATCCCGGAAAACCCCGTGGCCGCCGTCTCCTCAAGCCCGATATCGGCCAAAAGCGCGGCGCGCGGATAAAGCCCGAGCGTCTGCCCGATCAAATCAAATGCAATCACCCCGTCCGGGCTTTCGACCCGTTTCCAGCCCAGCGCCTCATAAAACGCCGCCGCAACATCCATGTCGCGCACGCCAAGTGTGATCAAACTAACGCGTTGTTCCAAAGCCTTGCTCCTTTGCCCAATTTACCATTTCCTCAATCGCCCAATCCGTGCCCGCAGGGCTGCGAATATCGCCTGCGATCACATGCCCGGAAGCCACAAATCCTTCGCCCAATCTGGGATGCGCCGCGCGTTTGGGGCCGCCCCATCTGCCCAAGACCTCATCCGTTTTGCCCGCATCAACAACCTTATCCTCTTGCGCATAAAGCACCAAAACAGGCGCCGTTATCGCGCTATGATCCGCCTGCGCCGCCGCTTTGACAACCGCACCAAGCGCGGCAAAGCTGCGGGTCGGGTAATCAATCGTCCAGAACTGCGCATGCTGGTCGTTTTCGATTTTGCCCTTATGGGTCTCGCCTGCCAAAAGCGGGATATAGTGGCGCGCCAAGGGCCAGCCGGAAAGCGGATCAAGGATTGATTTGGCTTTGTAATTCGGAGCGACCAAAATATAGCCAATGGGCGGATTTTGCAGCGTTTCATTCGCCGCAATCAGCGTCGCGATCGATCCGCCCGTCGAGGTGCCAATCACCAACGTTTGCCCGCCGATCTGCGCCCCAATTGCCAGCGCCTCGGCCGTGTCATACATCCAATCCGCCGGCATCGCAGCACCCAGCTCTTGCGCCGCAACCCCGTGCCCGCGATAGCGCGTCACGAAAAGATTGGCCCCAAGCGCCTTTGCCACCGTCTCCGGAACCGGGCTCAGCTCGCGGCCCGAGGCGGTAAACCCGTGTAGATAGATGATCGAAAGCGGCGTTTTGGCACCCTTTTCCCCGGCCCAATGGATCGCCTTTTCTGTTCCTTCTTTGGGGGCGAACAGGGCCTCCTCAGCGGCCAAATATGCTTCAAGATCGCCCTTTAAGGCGCTTTGATCAAACGAAAAATCCTGCGGCACCTCGATGCGCGGCGCAAAGGCATAAATCCCTGCCAAGCCAAGCACCAACACGCCCAAAACCCGCAGCACCCATTTCCCAATCCCCTTCAAACAGGCACCCTCGCAATCACTTTCTCAACCGTCTTTTCAATCAGCCGCAAACATTCCGGCGTCGAAAAACGATGATCCGCCCCCTTCACCAATGTAAGCCGCATATCCTCGCATGTCGCATGATCCAGGATCGCCAGCGGGCGCGAAATATCAACATCCGCATCCGCCGTGCCTTGCAAAAGACGGACCGGAAAAGGCAGATCCATCGGCTTGCGCAGCACCAAATGATCGCGGCCCTCTTCAATCAAGCGCTGCGTGATCGGGTATGGCGCATCATAATCTGAGGGGACCATAACGCGCCCCTCGCGCGCCAATTCGGCCCGCTGATCCGCATCAAACGAGGCCCAAAACCCATCCTCGGTAAAGTCAGGTGCCGCGGCGATGCCGACCAATCCGGCGATCTTTTCAGGGATTTGCGCGGCCAAAATCAGGCTGATCCAGCCGCCCATCGACGAGCCAACCAAAATCTGCGGGCCTGATGTGAGCGCCTCGATAATCCCGCGCGCATCCGCGGCCCAATCGCCAATCGCGCCATTCTCAAACGCCCCGTCGCTTTGCCCATGCCCCGAATAATCAAACCGCAAAAACGCCCGCCCCTGCGCCTGCGCCCAGGCCTCCAAAGCAACCGCCTTCGTGCCCGCCATATCCGACATAAACCCGCCCAGAAAAACGATCCCCGGCCCCTTGCCTGCGCTTTGCTGATAGGCGATGCGCCGCCCGGTCGGGGCGGTGAAAAAATCGGGCATTCTGCTCTCCTCCTGCTTGTTGGCAAGGCTATCAAGTCGCGCGAAAAACGCAATCATTGATGCGCCGGAATGCCCCCCCCCGGCTGCGCCCCAAATGCCGCACCCCGCCCCCAGATGCACCCCCTTTATTGACATCACCAAGCCCGCGCGCCAAACAGGGCCAAATTAACCCGCAACCGGGCGCTTCGTAGGCGCCAAACTGACGAGGAGCCCAAAGATGGCCCAAATCTCCCTGACCTTTCCCGATGGCAATGCGCGCCAATATCCCGCTGGCATCACCGCTGGCGAAGTTGCTGCTGACATATCCAAATCCTTGGCGAAAAAAGCGATCTCGGCGCAAATTGATGGCGAGCATTTCGATCTGCAATGGCCGATCAACAATGATGCCCAAATCGCGATCAACACGCTGTCCGATGATGCCCCCGCGCTCGAGCTGATCCGCCACGACCTTGCGCATATCATGGCCCGCGCTGTCCAAGAAATCTGGCCTGATGTGAAGGTCACCATCGGGCCGGTGATCACCAACGGCTGGTATTACGACTTCGATCGCGAGGAGTCCTTTACCCCCGAAGACCTCGGCGCCATCGAGAAAAAGATGAAAGAAATCATCAACAAACGCGATGCGGTGCGCACCGAAGTTTGGGATCGCGACGTGGCGATCAAATATTACCAGGATCGCGGCGAGCCTTATAAGGTTGAGCTGATCGAGGGCATTCCCGGCGATGAGCCCCTGCGCATGTATTGGCATGGCGAGTGGCAAGATCTGTGCCGCGGCCCGCATCTTCAGCACACAGGCCAAGTCCCCGCCGACGGGTTCAAGCTGATGTCGATTGCCGGGGCCTATTGGCGCGGCGATTCCGATCGCGCCATGTTGCAGCGCATCTATGGCGTGGCGTTCAAAAACCGCGATGATCTCAAAGCGCATCTCACCTTGCTTGAGGAGGCCGCCAAGCGCGATCACCGCAAATTGGGCCGCGAGATGGACCTGTTCCACATGCAAGAAGAAGCGCCCGGTCAAGTCTTCTGGCATCCCAACGGCTGGCGCATCTATACCCTTTTGCAAGACTACATGCGCCGCAAACAAGATGCCGGCGGCTATGTCGAGGTCAACACCCCCCAAGTCGTGGATCGCAAGCTTTGGGAGGCTTCGGGCCACTGGGAAAAATACCAAGAGAACATGTTTATCGTTGAGGTCGATGAAGAGCACGCCCGCGAAAAAGCGGTCAATGCGCTCAAACCGATGAACTGCCCCTGCCATGTTCAGATCTTCAATCAAGGGCTGAAAAGTTATCGCGATCTGCCGATCCGCATGGCCGAATTTGGCAGCTGCAACCGCTATGAACCCTCGGGCGCGCTGCACGGCATCATGCGCGTGCGCGGCTTTACCCAAGACGATGGGCATATTTTCTGCGAAGAGGATCAGATCGAGAGCGAAACAGCCGTTTACATCGATTTCCTGCGCTCGATCTACAAAGACCTTGGCTTTGAGGAGTTCAAAGTCAAATTCTCTGATCGCCCCGAAACCCGCGCCGGTACGGATGAGGTCTGGGACAAGGCCGAAGCCGCCCTGCTTTCAGCGACCCGCGCGGCAGGCATCGAGCCAGAGATGAACCCCGGCGAAGGCGCGTTTTACGGCCCCAAGCTGGAATTCGTCCTGACGGATGCGATTGGGCGCGATTGGCAATGCGGCACGCACCAGGTTGATTTCGTGCTGCCCGAGCGGCTCGACGCAAATTATATCGGCCAAGACGGCGCCAAACACCGCCCCGTCATGCTGCACCGCGCCACGCTTGGATCATTTGAGCGCTTCATCGGCATCCTGATCGAGAGCCACGCCGGCCGCCTGCCCTTCTGGCTCGCTCCCCGTCAGGTTGTTGTCGCTTCGATCATTTCGGACGCGAATGAATATGTCTTGGATGTGGTGGCGCAACTGCGCGCCGCAGGTATCCGCGCCGAGGCCGACACCCGCAACGAGAAGATCAATTATAAGGTGCGCGAGCATAGCCTTGGCAAAGTTCCGGTGATCTTGGCCATCGGCAACCGCGAAGTTGAAGAGAAAACTGTTTCAGTCCGCCGCCTTGGAGAGAAGCAAACCTCTGTCGCACCGACAGCCGAGGTGCTGGCCCAACTGGCCCTTGAAGCGAAAGCGCCAGACCTGCAATAGCCCTTATTTACAAGGCCAAAGGCGCGCTCATTCCCGGGCGCGCCTTTTTATTGCCCATCCGTCAACTCACGTTTTCGTTTGTTTCAAATCCTGACAGGCCCGTGCAACACAGCCCTGTGAATAGCCTTTCAAATGGTGCAGCGCCTACAAATCTCCCTGTCGCAACAAGCGGCAAACGCATTTCAAAGGGAGACATGAAATGAGCTATCACGTCAAAACACTCGCCGTTGCAGGCGCTTTCGCAGCCGCCCTCGCAGGCCACGCTACAACCGCCGCCGCCGCAGACATGGAAAAATGCTACGGCGTTGCCCTTGCTGGCGAAAATGATTGCGCCGCCGGTGCAGGCACAACCTGTGCGGGCACATCCAAAGTTGATTACCAAGGCAACGCATGGAAACTCGTTCCCGCAGGCACATGCGCGAGCATGGAGCTTCCAGAGGGCCGCATGGGCTCGCTCGAAAAGCTCGATCGTGATATGGCTGGCTAAGCCAGATACTATGGCTTCGGGGGGCATATGCCTCCCGAATTGCCGCCGCGCCAAAAGGAGCCTGATTGATGAACACATATGTGCCAAATCCCGCCCCAACATCCACAAACGCGCGCGCCTTGAATGCCCTGCCAAACCGCCCCGGCATTGGCTACAAGCCCCAGCATTTCGCCGATCTGTGCAAGGATCCGGGCGCTGTTGAGTGGCTCGAAATTCACGCTGAAAATTACATGGGCGAAGGCGGCCGCCCACTGGCCCAATTGCGCCACCTATCTGAGCGTTTCGCCATTTCTGTGCATGGCGTCGGCCTCTCTATCGGCGGCGAAACCCCGCTTGATCCCGATCACCTCGCGCGCCTCAAACACTTGTGCGACTGGCTCAACCCAGCAAGCTTTTCCGAACATCTGGCATGGTCGAGCCATGAAAGCGCCTATCTCAACGACCTGCTGCCCCTGCCCTATACAGAGGCAACGCTAGCGCGCGTCTGCGCCCATATCGATCAGCTCCAAGAGGCGATTTCCCGCCCGATGCTGCTCGAAAACCCCTCCTCTTATCTGGCCTTCTCCGAGAGCACATTGAGCGAGACAGACTTCCTCGCCCAGATCGCCAAACGCACCGGTTGCGGGCTGCTGCTCGATGTTAACAACGTCTTCGTTTCGGCCACCAATCTGCAAACCGATCCGCGCGCCTATATTGATGCATTTCCGCTGGAGGCCGTGGGCGAAATTCACCTTGGCGGCCATGACGAAGACGAAGATGAGCACGGCGCGCCCTTGCTGATCGACAGCCACGGCAAGCCGATTGTTGATCCGGTCTGGGCGCTGTTTGATTATACAATCCGCGCCGCAGGCCCGCGCCCAAGCCTGATTGAATGGGATAATGATGTCCCCGAATGGCACGTGCTCGAGGCCGAAGCCGCCCGCGCCGCGCGCCATCTCGATGCGCTTGAGGTCGCGACCGCATGAGCGATCAATCCGCCTTCACCGCCGCGATCCTTGATCCTGCACGCCCCGCCCCCAAAGGCCTGATTGGCCCCGGCGGCAAGGCGGCAGGCAAGCGCTTTGATGTCTATCGCAACAATGTCGCGGTTGGGCTGACGGATGCGCTTTTGGCCGCCTATCCAGCTGTCGCCAAATTGGTTGGTGAGGAGTTTTTTACAGCCATGGCAGGGGTTTACCTGCGCGCCCATCCGCCGCAAAGCCGGATGATGAAGGATTATGGCGATGGGTTTCCTGCCTTTCTCAAAGGCTTCCCCCCGGCCCAATCGCTTGGCTATCTGCCCGATGTCGCCCGCCTTGAGGCCGCGCGCCGCCGCGCCTATCACGCGCGCGATGCCGCCGCGATTGATCCGCAAGCCTTGGCACAAATCGGCCCCGATACCTTGCCACAACTGCGCTTTACCTTCGCGCCCGCGATGCAGCTTCTCGCCTCCAAATGGCCCGCGCTTTCGATCTGGCGCGCCAATATGGAAGGCGGCCCCGCGCCCAAATCCGCGCCCGAGGAAATCCTCATCGCGCGCCCCGAATTTGATCCCGTCCAAGCGCTCTTGCCCATGGGCGGGGTGGCCTTTCTCACCACCTTGCAAAAAGGCGAGCCCTTGGGCGCTGCCCTTGCCATCGCCCCGCGCGATTTCGACCTTTCTCAAACCATCGGCGCATTGATCCAAACCGGCGCGCTCATCCAGATCGAGGCCCCAAAATGATCCAAGCCATCACAACCAAAATCGCGCAAATCCACGCCTTGCTCGCAACAGCCGCCCCCGCCACATTGGGCAGCCTCGCGCGGCTGATCTTTGGCGGCGTTTTGTTGATGTATTTCTGGGCCTCGGCGGGCACGAAACTGGGCGATGGCGCATTTTTCGGGCTGTTTTCGCCCTCTTCCGGCGCGTTTATCCAGATGTTTCCCCGCGCAATGGAAGCATCTGGCTACAACCCATCCGAGCTTTCCGCGCTTCATCATCTAATCGCCATCGCGGGCACTTGGGCCGAATTTGCCCTGCCGCTTTTGATCGTGATTGGCCTTGCAACCCGGCTTGCCGCGCTTGGGATGATCGGCTTTGTGATCGTGCAATCGCTCACAGATATTTTCGGCCACCAAGCGGAGGCGAGCACAATTGGCGCGTGGTTTGATAAAGCGTCAGATGCGCTTATTCTCGATCAACGCGCCTTTTGGATGTTCGCCCTGATCAGCCTTGTGATGCTGGGCGCAGGGCCGCTTTCGCTGGATCGCCTGATCGCCCGCAAAGCCGCCTAGCCAAGCAATGCGCCGCGAACATCCGCGCCCCAACCAAGCCAAATCTCATCGCTGCGCGTGATCACTGGCCGCTTCATCAACGCCGGAAAAGCCATCATCAGCTCAATCGGATCCTCAAGGCGGCGATCCTCATCCAGTTCGCGCCATGTGGTTGAGCGGGTGTTTAACAGCGCCTCCCCAAATGCGGCCTCAAATCGCGTAAGCTCCCGTTTTGAAAGCGGCTTTTCGCGAATATCCACCAGCTCACCCCCCAAAGCCTTGGCAGCTTTGCGGCAGGTATCGCAGTTTTTTAACCCATAGAGCCTGTACATCCGCCATTCCTAGCCCGGGGCGCAAAGCCAGGGCAATCACAAATCTCAACGCCGCCCAAACCCAGCCAGCCCAAACCCGGCCAACCCAAACCCATAAAAAACGAGGCCCAAAGGCCCCGCTCTTTCATCTCATATCTTGGTTAACGCTTAGCTACCGTCATAACTGTCCGGGCTTTTGCCCATCGGGATGCGGCTTTCATACCGCGCGCGATACACTTTGCGGCGCACAGGCGCAGGCGCATCGCTATAGCCCGTCGCATTTGGCTCACCGCAGCAAACCGCGCCGTTAAACATGATCGGCTGAAGCCCCTCGGGGCAGTAATTCTCTGCCGTTTTATATTCCCAAATGCTCACGCCCTCAGAGGCAGGCTGGGTCATATTGCCGGCCATCGCGCCGCCGCTCATCGCCACTGCGGCAATCACCGCGCCAAGAAGTCTGCTCTTCATCTCGTTACTCCATCATGGATACTGATTTGCACTAAGGGTAACGCCCCTTGGCCCTTTCAGTCAAACCTCTATTTTCACAGGCTATTTCGGCGCAAACAGCGCCCTAGCCTTCTGCGTTCAAAATCCCCTGAAACTCGCGCCATTCGCCCTTGGACATGCCCGAAGTTTCCTGGCTTACCGCTTCGCCCTTGATCATCCGGCGCACGCAATCCAGCGCCTTGCCAGACATAGACGCCCCGCCCATCCGATAATCCTCAAACGCGCCGTAGGCCGCCGGAACCCAATCCGCAACGACTTTACAAATCGCATCCGCATAGACCCGGATTTCATATTGCGCATGAGCATCGGCCCGTAAGCGCAGGAAATGAAACAGATTATGCAAATCGACCTTCCAGTACCACTGCGTGTAAATATTTGCCGGAAGGTTCATCCGCGCAAGCTCGCGCGCCAGGCCCGATTGCCCCTCATCCGAAATCATCGCCTCGTAATTATCATAGGCGCGGTTGCTGTCGGCCTTAAGAATTTCCAAGACCCGCTCGGCCTCTTTGCCTTCAAGGGCGGCGCCGCGGCCCTGATTGTTGATCGAGGATTGGGCGGCCAATTGATCGGGCTGCGGGATGTAAAACTCGCGATCCAAAATCGAGTAGCGCGCGGAATATTCGTTCACATTGGCGGTGCGATGGCGGATCCACTGGCGCGCCACGAATACGGGCAGCTTCACATGCAGCTTGATTTCACACATCTCAAAGGGCGTGCTGTGCCAATGGCGCATCAGATAGCGGATCAACCCTGCATCATTCTGTACCGATTTGGTGCCCTTGCCATAAGAAACCCGCGCCGCCTGACAGATCGCCGCATCATCGCCCATGTAATCAATGACCCGGATAAACCCGTGATCCAAAACATCATAAGCGGTGTAAAGATGGCCCTCCATACCGGGCGCAACCGCGCGCAAAGTGGGCTGTGGATTGGCGCGCAGCGCGTCGATTTCGGCCTGTTGCTCGGGCGAGATGGGCATATGAATTCCTTTTTCTGCTCGTTACACCACCAAGAGACAGGCGACTCGGCCACCTGCAATATATTGGGCGAAGCTAGACTATAGCCCCAAGATGCGGGGTCGGCCAATAGGCAACAATCGCCTTTATTCCGCAATTTTCTGCTCCAATGCGCCCTATCCCGGTTGACTTTGATGATCCCGCTAAGGATATTTTCACGAAATTCAGCGAAGTAGAGCCGTGATGATGAAACAGATTTTAGCCTCCCTTTCCCTCTGCTCGCTGCTCCTTGCCTGCGGTGAAACAACGAATCCGATCAACTACGACACTGTTGACGTCGAAGAGACCGTTGATGAAACCGAAGAAGTTGCCGAAGTCCCCGAAGAGGAAGTGCTCGAAGAGGTGGTGTTTAACACATTGCCCGAGTCCATTGGCGGCAATCTCAACCGGATCACCTTCAACCCAACAACGGAAACGCTTCAAGTTGATATGACTGCGCTTGATGCCTCCGAAGCGCTCGCCACCTATACGCGCACTCCCGCGCTCGACCAAGATGGCTACCTTGCCTATCAAGTGAATGAGGGCAATCTCCAAAGAACCTTTACCGCCCTCACCCGTCAATCAGATCGCGGCACGGTTCTTGCCGCCGTTGTGGCGGATGGTGGCCAATTCAATCGCCGCTTTGGCGGTGGCTATTATGCGCGCCTCGTTCCGCTCACAATGCCTGTCCCTGACGGAACCCCAAACAGCGGCCTGGTAACCTATACGGGCGATTACATCGGCCTCTTTACGCCGGGGGCGAGCTCGGGCATTCCCGGCATCCCCAGCGAAGTTGACACCGCCACAAATTACCGCGTCACCGGCGATATATTGCTAAACGCAAGCTTTGCTGATCTCGCGGTCAACGGCGCTGTGTTTAACCGCTCAGCGATTGATGCAAGCGGGGCAGAAGTCTTTACGCTTGAATCGGTCGCGCTGATCTATACGGACATTGACGAAGAGACCGGATCCTTCTTGGGCGAAGTCGAATTTATCGCTGTAGATCAAAATGTTATCGGCAATTACGGCGGCGCATTTGCCGGAACGGATGCCTCTGATGTTGGCGGCGTGCTGCTGATCAATCCAATCCGTGATGAGGATGGAATGTGGGAAAATGGCGCCTTTGTGCTTGGCGTCTGCGGCATGCCCGGCGAAGGCACGCTCTGCGCCCAAAACTGAACCAATGCTGCGCGCTTCGAGGCAAAATTATTTTGCCAAAGGGGGCTTAATGCAGCATTCCCCATGGCCAGCTGCGCCAATATAAATTAACCATAATTCATGTAGTTTGAGTGGGGCAGAGATGGGTATTTTCTTCAATTTTGGGCGGCGATTTGGCGCGATGCAGCAGATTTGCGCAATGGCCGCGCTTCTCATCGGGCTTTGCGCGGCGCCCCTCAAGGCTGAAGAAATCCGCATGGGGATCAATCAGGCCCGCGCCGCGGCGCAAAATGCCTTGGCCGCAGGGGATCCCATTGCCGCAGGCCAGATCGCCGCGCTCATCCTTTCGCAATTCCCAAATGATGCCAAAACCCATGCGCTTTTGGCCGCCAGCCAATTGCAAACCGGCCAGTTCCGCGCCGCGCGCAAACAAGCGCGTATCAGCTTTAGCGCCGGCAAAGGCAATCCGGGCCTGCGCTATGAAACCGCCCGCCTCGCCGCCCTCGCTGCAACGAATGAAAAGAAATATGGCCTGTCGAAATTCTGGCTGCGCCGCGCCTCGGATCAAGCCCAGACCCCCCAACAGGCCGCGCAGGTCTCGCGCGATTTTGCCGCCGTCGATGGGCTCGATCCATGGGAGCGGCGCTTTTCCTTTTCGGTGGCGCCCTCCAACAATGTCAACGGCGGCTCAAGCTCTGATATTTTGGTGATTGATGGGGTCTCGGGAACCGGGCGGCTTTCCGGCGATGCCCAGGCGCTCTCTGGCTACCGCGCGACGATCACCGGGGCGCTTGGCTACCGATTGCATCAATCGCCCCGCTCCATCACCCAAGCCCGCCTGCAATATTACGGGACATTTCATAAGCTTACCCCAGAGGCCAAGGCGCTTGCCCCCAGCTCTGAAGGCAAGGATTACAACTTCAATATCCTCGCCGCCGAGCTTGTTCATCGCTTCTCCCCCGAAGGCGCCAAAGGGCCCTATACGATCAAAGGCAGCCTGTCCCAGCGCTGGTATGGCGGCGAAGAATTGCTCCATTCTGCCGCGCTTGATCTCTCCAAGCTATGGGTCCTGCCCAAGGGCAATGTGATTGACGCCGGCCTGCAATATGAGCGCGAAATTTCCGACAGTTCCAGCGCCTCAAACGCCCATCGTTTCACCGGCAGCCTTGCCTTTAGCCAACGGATCGGAAAGCGCGGCAATCTCACCGAGGCGATCAATTACAGCTACACAAACAGCGATAATTTCAGCCAGGATCAGCGCGCCACAGGCATTGTTCTGCGCTATACGCCGGATCGCGATTTCGGCCCGACCCGGATCACCTTTGGCATTGGCTATGATTATCGCTACTACCCGACCCATTTTGCCGGGCTCTCGCTTGTGCCTGGCGGGCGCAAGGATCGCAGCGTGAATGCGGCGATTGATGTGCTCTTTACCAAGGTCGAAGTCATGGGCTTTTCGCCGCTTATGACCCTACGCGCGGTGAAAACCGATTCCAACGTCTCGCGCTATGACAGCAAGAATATCAGCCTTGGGTTCTCCCTGCGCTCCGCCTTTTAAGCGCCTGAAATTAAAGCGAAAATCATCGACACCCCCAGCAACTCTCGCCGCTGCACTCGCCCCTTTGGAAATAGTGCTGGCAGGCAGGCCGCGCTGCGCTACACTCTGAGACACCGCGCGAAATGCGCCTGGATCAGGAGCGATAGCCATGGAATTGAAATATCTGCACACGATGGTGCGCGTCAAAGATCTTGAGGCCTCAATGGCGTTTTATGCGTTGCTTGGCCTCAAAGAGACCCGCCGGATCGATAGCGAAGAGGGCCGGTTTTCGCTGATATTTATGACGCCCGATGGCCAGCCGGAATGCCCCGTAGAGCTGACCTATAACTGGGATGGCGATGCGGCCCTGCCTGCTGACGCCCGCCACTTTGGCCATCTGGCTTACGGTGTTGGCAATATTTATGAGATGTGTCAGCACCTTCAAAACAATGGCGTGGTGATCAATCGCCCGCCGCGCGATGGCCGCATGGCCTTTGTGCGCTCGCCCGACAATATCTCAATCGAGCTGTTGCAGATCGGCGATGCTTTGCCCCCGGCCGAACCTTGGGCCTCGATGGGCAATACCGGGCATTGGTAAACGGGCCGCTCATATGGGCCATGGCCGCGGGTGTGCTCGCAAGCTCTTTGATCGGGGCGCAGGCCGCCTGCCGCCAAGCGCTTTCGCTTGGTTTGGATGTCTCTGGTTCGGTGGATCGGGTTGAATATGCGCAACAAATCAATGGGGTCGCCGCAGCGCTGAGCAATGCGGAGGTGCAAAAGGCCTTTTTGTCGATGCCCGATGCGCGGGTCCGTTTGCATATTTTTGAATGGGCGGGCAGCAAATCCAAGCGGATCTTGGTGCCGTGGAAAGAGATCGAAAGCGCTGAAGATCTGCTCGATGTGGCCGAACAATTGCTTCAGACCGATCAGCTCACCCCGCGCGAGCCGGGAACCGCCCTTGGCGAGGCGATGCTTTATGGGGCGGCCGCTTTGGCAGATCAGCCCGATTGCTGGAAACGCACGCTCGATATTTCCAGCGATGGCCCCTCCAACACAGGGCCGCGCCCGCGCGATATCGCCGATCATCCTAGCCTGCGCGATGTGACGGTGAATGCATTGGTGATTGGCTCGGCGGATGCATGGATGAACAAAAATACCAAAGCCTCGATCAGCAGCCTGCGCGCTTATTTCAAAGCCGAAGTGATCCAAGGCCCCTATGCTTTTGTGCAAACGGCGGTGAACTATGCGGATTACGCCGATGCCATCGCGGCCAAGCTGCTGCGCGAGCTTGAGACTTTGGCGATTGGCGATACCGGGCCGCAGCGGCCTGATCCAAGCGCCGGATAAAAGCGCCAGATAAAAGCGCGCGCCCTGCAAAAGAAAAGCCGCGCTGGAAGCACGGCCGCCCTTACGGGGATGTTCAGCGCTTTGGCCTTAGTAGATGTAGCGGATTTGATCCGACCAGAACCGTTCAATCCGGCGCAGGGAGGAATTCACATCCTCAATCCCATCCGAGGACAGGATACCGCGCCCATCCAACCCTTGGGCATGGCGCGCAAAAAGATCTTCCATGGTGATCCGAATGGCATTGCCCTTATCGGTTAGCTTAACGCGCACCGAGCGGCGATCAATCTCGCAGCGCTGATGATGCATATAGCCCATCTCAACCATTTTCTTGAGGTTGTAAGAAACATTCGAGCCCTGATAATAGCCGCGCGATTTCAGCTCGCCCGCGGTGACTTCATTTTCGCCAATGTTAAACAGCAAAAGCGCCTGAACCGCATTGATCTCCAAAACGCCGACGCGCTCGAACTCATCCTTGATCACATCCAGCAAAAGCCGGTGAAGCCGCTCGACAAGCGCCATCCCTTCAAGATACTGGCCCAAGAACGCCTGTTCTGAGCTGGATTCAAGTGGTGCATGCATAGTCATAAATCTCTCCGCGCTTAGCTGAACACAGCCAAGATGGAAGAAATTCACCAACAATCGGTTAAGCCTGAAGAAGCAATTGCAACTTGTTGAAAAATAAACTTATTTTGCGCGCATCGCATGGGCAGAAATCGCGTGGATCAAGCTCGCAAGGGATTCGGGCGGCGCGATTTGCCCGGTGATCCAGGTCAAAAGATCCTGATCATTCTCCTCCAAAAGCGCATCATAAAGATCAAGCTCGGCCACAGACATCCCCGCAAGCTGATCCTCTGCATAGGCGCTCAGCACAATATCCATCTCCTTGATGCCCCGCCGCATAGAGCGCATTTTCATCCGCTTGATCCGGTGCTCATGGGTCTCGGTTGCCATTCTTAGCCCTCTTTCATCACACGCCGAAGCGCCTTTTCCAGCCGCGCAAGCTTCTCGCTGCCCTGCACCATTTGCACCTTCAATGCGCGAAGCTCAAGCAAAAGCCCCTCAAGCTCTGGCGAAATCTGCTCGGCTTCATCGGGCGCATCAACGCCTTCACCAGCCCCCGACAAAAGCCAGCGCATCGAGACATTAAGAACCCCCGAAAGCATCTGCAATTTATTCGCCCGCGGCTCGGCGATATCCTCTTCCCAATTGCGTAATGTCTTGTCTTTGATGCCCAATCGGCGGGCCAGATCGCGCGCGCTCATACCGGCGGCCTCGCGCGCCCCAACCAAGCGATCGCCAAAGGTCGCGTTGCCCTCGGCATACCAATCACTGCTCTCGATCGCGTTGGGATCGCTTATCTCTTGCTCATTCTCGCTCATTTTGGCCTCGCTAAGGATTTGCGCGCGCCTTCGCGCTTGAATGGGGATCGGGCGGACCGTAAGACATAGGCGTAGATAGTTCAAACCGGAGCCTCAGATGCCCTTCCTTTCCGACACGCTCGCCCGCGTAAAGCCTTCGCCAACAATCGCGGTAACCAATAAAGCGCGCGAATTGAAGGCCGCAGGGCGCGATGTCATTGGCCTTGGCGCCGGCGAGCCGGATTTTGACACGCCCGAACATATCAAAGCCGCCGGCATTGCCGCGATTGAGCGGGGCGAGACGAAATATACCGCCGTGGACGGCACCCCCGAACTCAAAGCCGCGATCTGCGCCAAATTCGCCCGCGACAATGGGCTGACCTATACGCCGAGCCAAATCACCGTCTCAAGCGGCGGCAAACAGGTGCTCTATAATGCGCTTGTGGCCACGCTAAACCCCGGCGATGAGGTGATCATTCCGGCGCCCTATTGGGTCTCTTATCCCGATATGGTCTTGCTTGCGGGCGGCACGCCAGTGGCGATTGAAGGCGGCATCGAGACCGGCTTTCGCATCACCCCCGAGCAGCTCGAGGCCGCGATCACGCCAAAGACCAAATGGGTGATCTTCAACTCGCCCTCCAACCCAACCGGCGCAGGCTATACCCGCGATCAGCTCAAGGCGCTAACGGATGTTTTGCTGCGCCATCCCCATGTTTGGATCATGTCGGATGATATGTATGAATTCCTCGTCTTTGACGGGTTTGAATTCACCTCTCCCGCCCAGATCGAGCCGCGGCTTTATGAGCGCACTTTGACCTGCAATGGCGTCTCCAAAGCCTATGCGATGACCGGCTGGCGGATTGGCTATGCGGGCGGGCCAGAGCCTCTGATTGCGGCGATGCGCAAGGTCCAATCGCAAAGCACATCCAACCCCTGCTCGATCTCTCAGGCCGCCGCCGTTGAGGCGCTCAACGGGCCGCATGATTTCATCGCGCAGAACAACGAGACGTTTAAGCGGCGGCGCAACATGGTCGTTGAGATGCTGAACGCAGCCGAAGGGATCCTCTGCCCGATGCCCGACGGCGCGTTTTATGTCTACCCGTCAATCGCAGGTTGCATCGGCAAGACCTCGCCCGCAGGCACATTGATCAAAGATGATGAGACATTTGCCAATGCCCTGCTCGAAGAGAGCGGCGTTGCGGTTGTCTTTGGGGCGGCCTTCGGGCTTTCCCCCAACTTCCGCGTCAGCTACGCTACATCAGACGCAGCCCTAAAAGAGGCCTGCACCCGGATTCAGAGCTTCTGCGCCGGGCTAAGCTAATCGGTTGAAAAGCCGCAACAAAAGAGAGCAGAGACATGTCAGGTGAGCTGCCAGAGTTCTTCTTTAGGGTCCGTGAAAACGGCGCCTTCGTCTTTCGGGTCGATACCGAAAACCGCCAGCGGCGGATCGAAATGGATCAGATCGCGGCCGTCAATATCAAGAACGGCGAGATCAAGCCGCACGGCGGGCGCGAGCTTTCCCAAGCCGAAATGGCCGCGATCACCGAATGGATGGAGGCGCGCAAAGCGACCCTGGCGGCGCGCGATATGGATGATATGCACCGCGCGGTGGATTATCTCAATCTAACGGCCCATTGGGCGCAAACCCGCGCCGAGGATGATCAGCTCGAGCAAGTCACTGATGCGCTGCTTTTGGCGATGCATGATCTGCGGGCGGTTCTGGTGCGCAAGAAAGCGGATCGTTTGATGAAGGCCGCGAGCGATAGCTAAGCGGCGCGCTCTTCATCTGGCAGATAAACCTTGTTGCGCCAAAACCGCAGCCCCATCAAGACCCAAGCAACCGCCAGCCCGATCGTCAGACCAAGCCAAACCCCGATCTCGCTCAAACCACCGGGAAACCCAAGCACATAAGAGGCCGGCAAACCGATCGCCCAATAGCTGATCAGCGCATAAATCATCGGTACGCCGGTGTCCTGCAAGCCGCGCAACAGGCCAAGCGCAATGACCTGCCCCGCATCGACAATCTGAAAAAGTGCGGCCACAGCAAGCAAGCTGACCCCAACCGCAATGACCTGTGCGCGCACCGGATCTTGCGGGTCAATAAACCCGGCAATCAGCAGCTCCGGCACCGCCAGAAAAAGCGCCACAGACAGGCCGACAAAGATAAACGAAATCACGCTGACCGTATAAGCCCCGCGCCGCAACCCGACCGGATCATGCCGCCCCTGCGCCCGCCCCGCGCGGATCGTCGCGGCATTGGCAAGCCCAAGCTGCACAAGGAAAGTGGCCGAGGCGATCTGCAAAGCAATCCCATGCGCGGCCAATTCAATCGTCCCGATCCAGCCGATCAAAACGGCCGCCGCGACAAACAGCCCAACTTCCGCAACAGCCGTTGCCCCAATCGGAAACCCAACCCGCAAAACCCGCCAAAAGGCCTGCCAATCGGCGCGCCAGATGCGGTTGAAAAGCCGGTGCTTTGGCTCGGCCCAAACCGCATAAAGCGACAGGATCACAAGATTTGCGCTCTGCATGATCAAAGAGGCATAAGCCGCCCCGCGAATGCCCAGCTCCGGCGCGCCCCAATTGCCAAAAATCAGCGCGTAATTCAAAAAACCGTTCAGCGCCGCCGCGATAACCGTTGACCACAAAACAAATTGGGTCCGCTCAAGCCCGCCCAGATAGCTCTTGAGCACCGCAACCCCCAGCGCCGGCACCATCGCAAAAGCCACAATGCGCAGGTACTGCCCGGCCAGTTTTGCAATCATAGGCTCCTGGCCCATAAGCGCCAAAATCGGCTCGCCAAACATCAGGATCGGGATACACAACAGCGCATAAAGCGCCGAAAGCCAAAACGCCATCCGCGTGACGCGGCGGATCTCAACCGGATCGGTGCGCTCATGGGCATTGGCCACAATCGGCATCACCGCAAAGCCAAACCCCGCCCCCAGAATAAACAGCGTGAAAAAGACCCCAGAGGCCAAAACCACAGCCGCCAAAGCCTCAACATCATACCAGCCCAGCATCAACGTATCCATCACGCCAATGGAAAACTGCGCCAGATGGCTCCCCGCCAAGGGCAAGCCCAGCGCAAGAACGGCCCGCGTATGGGCGCGATATGATTGAAGCTCTGCCATGGGCTTGAGGTAATCCCTGAACTGCGCGCAAGCAAGCCTTCTAAGCCCAATCCCGGCTTTTTGCCCGCCCCCGCGCCCAGCACTTGGTAATAAGATTTCCGCACCGCGCGCCTGCGCACAACGCGCGCGCCCTCCGGCGCGCTTTGGCCTGCCAGCAATACAGAGCGCTTCGCCCCCAAACAAAACATACTCACGGTTCGGTTTATTCATGCTAGAGTTGTGTTTCAGCAATGGGCCGCAGAATGCCCCTGCTGCACCAACATGGAGGAGAAACACATGAAAACCTTACTGAAAACCGCATCCGCAATCGCCGCGACTCTGGCGCTGATTGGGTCTGCCGCTTGGGCCGAGAGCCACGCCAGCGAAGATATGAGCTGGACACAAAGCAAATACGGCCCCGAGGACGAAATCGGCGCCGCCAACCTGCTTTCCCCCGAATTGGCCAAGAAAGCCGCCGGACTTGTGACCACTGGCAAGGTCTATTCGTTGGGCATCGTGCTTGATAGCGAAACCCCTGCCTTCGCGCCGCGCTCAATGTCGATTGCAGTGCTGCAACCGGGGCAAGTGAACAACACCGGCCTTGGCGATACAAAGACCACCTATAACGATGATATCTTTATGGGCTGGCTTGGCATCGGCAGCCAGATTGATGGCTTGGGCCACATCGGCGTTGATCATACCTATTACAACGGCTTTGAAGGCTCGGATTTTGTCCAAGGTAACGGGCTGACCAAACTTGGCATCGAAAAAGTCCCGCCGATTGTCTCGCGCGGCGTGATGCTGGATATGGCCATGTTCTACGGGATGGACATGCTGCCCGAAGGCAAAGCCTATACCCGCGAAGATATCGTGGCCGCCGCCGAGCAGCAGGGCGTTACCTTTGAAGAAGGCGATGTGGTGCTGTTTCATTCGGGCTGGCTGAACCTACTGGATGAAGGCGGCGATCGCGCGCGCTTTGGCTCGGTCGAGCCGGGCCTTGGCAAAACCGGCGCTGAATTCCTGATCGAACAAGGGGTTATCGCAGTTGGGGCCGATACTTGGGGCCTTGAGGCTGTGCCGTTTGAGCCCGGCGTTGGGGTGTTTGAAATCCACCAAATGCTGCTCGCACATAACGGGATATTTATCCTCGAAAGCATGGACACGCGCGAAATGGCCAAAGACGATGTGCATGAATTCATGTTCGTGCTTGGCCAAGCCAAAGTGCGCGGCGCGGTGCAAATGATCATCAATCCGGTCGCTATCCGCTAAGTGATTGCGCTCTTTGGGGGCGGCATTGTTGCGCGCCCCCAATCCCCTTCCCTCCCCCCAATCGCCCTGCCAAAGCTGCCAAACGCCCGCGCCAAAAACCCCTTGCCGCACAGCGCCCCCATGCTACGCTCGCCCGATGAACACCCAATTCCGCCAGCTCGGCCAATACCGCTTTTTCATCCGCACATGGGGCGATCCGGCCAATCCGCCGCTCCTGATGCTGCATGGGTTTCCTGAATATTCCGGCGCTTGGGAAGAACTGGCAGCGGCGCTTTCGCCGCATTTCTACTGCATCGCGCCCGATCAGCGCGGTTATGGCCAAACCGATGCACCGCCCGAGGTCGAGGCCTATAAAGCCCGCCATCTCGTGGCCGATATGATCGCCCTGCTCCAAGATATGCAAACCGGCCCGGCCATCGTCTTGGGCCATGATTGGGGCTCGGCCATCGCTTACGGTCTGGCGATCGGCGCGCCTGAAATGGTGCGCCGCCTGATCATCCTCAATGGCGTGCACCCCGGCCCCTATCAAAAGGCCTGCGCGGCGGGCGGCGCCCAAACGGATGCAGCGCAATACTTTCATGCGCTCAAACGGGAAGGCTCCGAGGATCACTTTGCTAAGGACAACTTCTCCCGCCTGCTTGCGCTGTTTTCGGCCAAGATGGATCTCTCTTGGCTTACCCCAGAAAAGGAAGCCGAATATAAGGCCGAATGGGCCCGCCCCGGCCGCCTGCGCGGCATGATCAATTGGTATCGCGCCTCGCCCATCCAAATCGGCCAGCCCGGCGAAGTGCTGCGCGATGTCCCCAATCCGCCCATTGAGCGCCTCACCGTGCCGATGCCGCATCTGCTGATCTGGGGCGCAAAGGATACTGCCCTTCTGCCCGAAAGCACTGAGGGGTTAGAGGCCTATTGCCCCCAACTCACCCGCATTGAAATCCCGGATGCCGATCACTGGCTTGCCCATCAAAAAACCGATGAGGTCGCCCGCGCCATCCTTGATTGGGCCACCTAACGCCCCCTCCCTCCGCTTGGCCAGATCAGCACAAACCCGCAGCGCCACCAGCCCCAGCCCCTTCCAGCCTCACCCATCCGCGCCAAATCCACGCCCTGATGACAGGTAAGCGTTGCCCCCCGGCGCGCATCCGATATGATGCCCTGCAACAAACTTAAAAAAGAGCAGCACGCCCATGGCCGACGATCTTCTTGCCGGGTCCGAACCCGCCTATGATGCCTCCTCCATCGAAGTCCTTGAGGGGCTCGAACCTGTGCGCAAACGCCCGGGCATGTATATCGGCGGCACGGATGAACGCGCGCTGCATCACCTCGTTGCAGAAATCCTTGATAACTCGATGGACGAGGCCGTGGCAGGCCATGCCAACCGCATCGAAGTCGAGCTTCACGCCGATTACTCCATGACCATCCGCGACAATGGCCGTGGCATGCCCTTTGATCCGCACCCCAAGTTTCCCGGCAAATCCGCCCTCGAAGTGATCCTCTGCACCCTGCACGCAGGCGGCAAGTTTTCGGGCAAAGCCTATCAAACCTCCGGCGGGTTGCACGGCGTTGGCGCCTCCGTGGTAAATGCGCTTTCGGATTATATGCGCGTTGAGGTCGCCCGCGATCGCAAACTGGTGGCGCAAGAATTCGCCCGCGGCATTCCCCAAGGCGGGCTGCAAGAACTTGGCGCCGCCCCCAATCGGCGCGGCACCTCGACCACCTTCCACGCGGACGAGCAAATCTTCGGCCATCACCGCTTCAAACCGGCCCGCCTGTTCAAATCCATCCGCTCTAAGGCCTATCTCTTCTCTGGCGTCGAAATCCGCTGGAAATCCGCAATTGATGATGGCGAAACCCCAACCGAGGCGGTGTTTCACTTCCCCGGCGGCCTTGCCGATTATCTCAATGAAACGCTCGGCGGCTCAAGCACCTATGCCGAGCGCCCCTTTGCCGGAACCGTTGATTTCAATGAGAAATTCAGCACGCCGGGCAAGGTTGAATGGGCGATCAACTGGACGCCCGCGCGCGATGGCTTCATCCAAAGCTATTGTAACACCGTGCCAACCCCCGAAGGCGGAACCCACGAGGCCGGCTTCTGGGCCGCGATCCTTAAGGGCATCCGCGCCTACGGCGAACTGGTCAACAACCGCAAAGCCAAAGACATCACCCGCGAAGACCTGATCACAGGCGGCTGCGCGCTTGTCTCCTGCTTCATCAGCGAGCCTGAATTCGTCGGCCAAACCAAAGACCGCCTTGCAACAACCGAGGCCCAACGGCTCGTTGAAAACTCCGTGCGCGATCACTTCGATAACTGGCTCGCCGCCGATACCAAATCCGCTGGCGCCATCCTCGATTTCCTCGTTCTGCGCGCCGAAGAACGCCTGCGCCGCCGCCAAGAAAAAGAGACCCAGCGCAAAACGGCGACCAAAAAACTCCGCCTGCCGGGAAAGCTCACCGATTGCTCGTCGAACTCGCGCGAGGGCACCGAACTCTTCATCGTTGAGGGCGATAGCGCGGGCGGCTCGGCCAAAATGGCCCGCGAACGCAAAACCCAAGCGCTCCTGCCCCTGCGCGGTAAAATCCTCAACGTGCTTGGCGCGGCCTCCTCAAAACTGGGCACCAACGCCGAGATCAACGATCTGTGCCAAGCGCTTGGCGTCGGCATGGGCACCCGCTTTAACGTCGACGATCTGCGCTACGACAAAGTCATCATCATGACCGATGCGGATGTCGATGGCGCCCATATCGCCTCTCTGCTGATGACCTTCTTCTTCACCCAAATGCGCCCGATGATCGACGCAGGCCACCTCTACCTCGCCTGCCCGCCGCTCTATCGCCTCACCCAAGGCGCGCGCAACGTCTATTGCTTGGACGAGGTCGAGCGCGACGAATGGCTCGCCAAAGGCCTTGGCGGCAAAGGCAAAATCGACGTCTCCCGCTTCAAAGGTTTGGGCGAAATGGACGCGCGCGACCTTAAAGACACCACCATGAACCCCCTCACCCGCAAACTCATCCGCGTCACCATTGATGAGGACGAACCCGGCGAAACCGGCGATCTCGTCGAGCGGCTGATGGGCAAAAAACCAGAACTGCGCTTCCAATATATTTCTGAAAACGCGCAATTCGTGGAGGAACTAGACGTTTAAACCCAAAAGGAAACTCATTGAAATCCACTGTATTTAAAGCCCTCGCCGCCTGCCTTCTGCTTACCGCCTGCTCTGCCCCCGCGCTTACATTAATGAGCCGCAGCACAGGCCAAATGGGCACCGGCGCGATTGAAAAAGGCACGCTCGCCAAAGCCGGCGGGCTGACAATCGCCTTCAAAAATGAAACCTACCAAGGCCAATGGCTCCCCGTGCGCAACCCCGGCGCCTTTGACTTCGGCCTGATCGACCTTGGCAAACCAACCCGCGGCAACTTCGGCGCAATCTCCCAATCCGATAGCGGCTTTGGAACCGCCCTGCTGCGCTCCAACAAAGGCAGCAGCATGCGCTGCGAATTCAACTACAACGCCATGTCCAACTCCGCCGTCGGCATCTGCGAGAAAAACGGCACCGGCGAAGTCTTTGACCTGCAAGCCAACTAAAGGAAAGCGCCCGCCTCAGGGATGGGGCGGGCGTTAATAAGTACAGTAACGAGGATGCTTGACCTGAGAAGGAGGCAACGCGCATGCGGAAATTTACATGGATTTCTCTCCGCAAACTAAAGTCAGGTGAACTTAGCACAACTCTGCGGCTCGTTCATCCAGGCCAAACCAATTTGCTAAACCGCTACCGAATACTTGGAGAAATCCAACAGAATAGCACGAAAACCTTTTCAAAGTTTTTCGTGACGACCCTTCTGCTCGTCCTGATATTGTGGACTAATGGAAGCACGCACGAAATTACATTTACGCTAGATAAGGTAGAGGTTTCCGTTCCAAATGGAATAATTTCATTTACCACAAGTCTATTTTTCTTTTTTTCAGTACTGTATCTTCAAAATCTATTCGTGGTCATGTCTACAAAAATTCGAATGGGCGGAGAATTATCCGACCACGTATTTTCGCTTAATGCATTTGATTTAATAAATGAAAACAATGACTTAGCGCTCTCCGCCCCGATTGCGATCGATAATCGCATCAAAGACCCGTTGCTCATAAGAAAACTTCTAGGCATTCTCTATAGCTTAGGCATTATTTTGGCTCTGTGGCCAATAACCATTGTATTTTTTTTCCTAGTTTCGCATCAATTAGACCTGTTTAGCGCGTGCGGTATAAGCTGGATTGACAAGCTTAGCGCGGGCGGAGGGCTTACCCTACTGGGAATATCCGCAGTATACTTTTTGTTCTTCAATTTGCCTTTGCCCTTATCGCTCAAAAAGCCTCAAACATGATGTAGTTGTTTTGGCAGAATTTGCTATGAGCCGTAGCACCCTTGTTGAGTTGCGTGGCTTGAAGTCACCTAACGCCCCCCCTGCAACCCCGCCAAATACCGCGCAATCGCCAGAACCGGCGTTGTCGTCTCGACCAGCGCGCCATCCGCCTCAATCGAGATCGGCGCGCCGCCCAAGAGCGGCCCAAAATCCGCCATCGGCATCCCGTGCCCCTTGCTGCGGCTCACATGCCCGACCTGCTCCAAAACATAGCCCATCGGGAAAACGCCCGCGTTGCGCGCCGCCAGCCCGCGCAGATCAGGCACCCCGCCCTCAATCAGCGCCGCCATTGTGCCGTTGCCATCCGCCTTTGCGCCGTGGCACTGGGTGCAATTCTGCGCAAACAGCGCCGCCCCCGATGGCGCGTGAGAAAATCCCGCGCCCTGCTTGCCCGGCCCGCAGGCCCCAAGGGCGGCCAATGCCGCCGCGCCAATCGCCAATCCTATGCGCATCTCGCCTCTCTCCTCTCAACCATCCGCCAATTCCCTGCCCGCGCCCCTTTCGGCCAGCGATTTGCGGCCATGCACAACCAATCCGATCTTTCCGACCATGCAAAGCCAATCAAACCCGCGCCGCTCGCCCCTCAATTCAAAACCGCGCGGCGCGCCAAATCAAGTCGATCCACCACGCCGAGATTGCCCCCGCCCGCGCCCGATCCACCAACAATCGCGCCCGAAAATCCCCGCCCCAATAAGAGCCGAAAAGCTCTTTAAAAACTTTAAAGAACGGCCCCAAATTTCTGTAAACTCTTTAAACAAGTGCCCCGTTTTCAAGCCGAAGCCTGCGATCCATCCGCGCGGCCAGCTCCAAGTTATGCGTCGCGATCAAAGCCGAAAGCCCCTCATTGCGCACAAGCCCCATAAGCGCCTCAAAAACCAATTCAGAGGTCTCAGGATCAAGGTTGCCCGTCGGCTCATCTGCCAATAAAATCCGTGGCTTATTGGCCAAAGCGCGGCAAAAGGCGACCCGCTGCTGCTCGCCGCCAGAAAGCGCGGCAGGCCGGTGATCCGCCCGCGCAGCCACGCCAACACTCTCCAACAAACCCATCGCCCGCGCCTGCGCTTCTTTGCGCCCAACGCCCGCTGCCAATTGCGGCAAAATCACATTCTCAACCGCGCTGAACTCCGGCATAAGGTGATGAAATTGATAGATAAATCCAACATCCGTGCGCCGCGCCTCGGTCCGCTTGCGATCCCCCATTCGGCTCATATCGATCCCGTCAATCTCAACGATCCCGCTGTCGGCCGTGTCCAAAAGCCCGGCGATATGCAGCAGCGTCGATTTGCCCGCCCCCGAGGGCGCGACCAATGCCACCACCTCGCCTTTTTCAAGCGAAACAGACGCCCCGCGCAAGACCTGAACCTCGCCCGGCTTACCAGAATTATACGTCTTTTCAATGCCTTGAAGGTTCAACATCACATCACCCATTGCGCAGCGCCTCCACCGGGTTCATCCGCGCGGCCCGGCGTGCAGGCAGCAAAGTGATCCCAAAACTCAGGCTCAAGGACAGCACAACCGCGCTCAAAACATCCCGCATCTGCAACTTCGCCGGCAGCTTATAAATCCCCCGCACAGAAGCATCCCAAACATCCCCGCCCGAGGCCCCATTCACGATCGCCAATATCTGATCGAAATACAGCGAAAACAGGCTTCCCAGAACAACGCCAAATGCTGTCCCCAATAGGCCAACCATCGAGCCGCAAAGGAAAAATACGCGCATGATCGAGCCCTCCGTCAGACCCATCGTGCGCAGAATGCCAATGTCGCTGCCCTTGTTTTTGACCAGCATCACGAGGCCCGAAATGATGTTGAGCGAGGCGATCAAAACCAGCACCGACATCAGCACAAACATCACCGTATCCTCGACCTCAAGCGCGCGCAGAAAGCTGCCCGAACTGTCGCGCCACGTCCAAAGCAAGGTGCCCTCGCCGCCCGCCTCCAACAGCGCATCATTCAGCGCTTCAATCCGATCCGGCTCGGCCACCATCACTTCAATCTCATCGGCCACACCATCGCGATTGAAATAGCTCTGCGCCTCGGCAAATGGCATATATATCCGTGTTTTATCAATATCATAGCGCCCGGCGGTAAAGATATAGACCACCTCATAAGCGTTGATCCGCGGCGAGGTTCCAAAGGCTGTGCGCGCGCCGTTGGGCGAGATCAGCTTGATCGTATCGCCCACCGTCACCCGCAATTCCCGCGCCACACCAGAGCCGATCGCAATCCCGGTTTGAAACGTCCCGATCGCCCCCTGTGACGTCACCGGATCGGCAATGCGCGGGATCGTCATCAAGTTTTCCCCTGTGATTCCAAAGACTTCGGCGAAAGCGTTGGATTGCCCGGCCGAAGCCATGACCTGCCCGCGCACAAGCGGCGCAGCGCGGATTACGCCCTCAACAGCGCCGATCCGCGCGGACATGTCATCATAGTCGCGGATAGCGCGGCTGGTGGCGCCTGTTTCGGTTGCATAGACGCGCGAATAAGCGGTCACATGGGCGTTGGAGCCAAGGATCGTATCAACAAATTCGGCGCGAAATCCAGCCCGCACGGAAAGGGTAATGATCAAAGCCGCCACGGCCAAAGTGATCCCGATAAACGAGATCAAGGTCATCACGCTGACACCGCCTTCCGAGCGGCGCGCGCGCAAGAAACGCCACGCGATCAACCATTCAAAACGCGCAAAAGGTGGGGTTTGGGCCAAAGCTCTGCTCCGATTATTTTGCGCTCAGAGTGTGGTTTGGGGCGGCGAAGGTCAAGGGCGGGCAAGGGCCCAGGCTTCACAAAAGAAAGAGCCTGCAAGGATCACTCCGCGCAGGCCCGCATTTCTCAAAATCAACGCGCGTTTTAGCGCTTAAAGCGCGGCGTAAATCGCGGCCACTTTGGCGATGGCTTCCTCTGGCGGCAGCTCTTCGCTTTCGCCTGTGCGCCGCGATGTCAGCTCGACCACACCGTTCTTCAATCCGCGCGGGCCAACAGTGATCCGCCAAGGCAGGCCGATCAAATCCATCGTGGCAAACTTGCCGCCTGCGCGCTCTTTGCGATCATCATAAAGCGGCTCAAGGCCAAGCGCCTCAAAGCTTGCATAAAGCGCCTCGCAAGCGGCATCCGCCTCTTCATCGCCCTGCTTGAGATTGACAATACCCACATGAAACGGGGTCACGCCTTCAGGCCAGATAATCCCGTTATCATCATGATTTGCTTCAATAATCGCGCCAAGAAGGCGGCTCACGCCGATGCCGTGGCTGCCCATATGAACGGGCACATGGTTTTGATCTTGATCGACAACAGTCGCGCCCATGGCCTCGGAATATTTGGTGCCGAAATAGAAGATCTGCCCCACCTCAATGCCGCGCGCTGTGCGTTGGCGATCAGCGGGCACTTTGGCGAATTCGCTGGCGTCATGTGTCTCGTCTGTGCGGGCATAAAGCGAGGTGAATTCTTCCATCACGGCGCCGCATTCCGCGACGCTATCATAGTTGATCGCGCGATCCCCAAGGCGAATATCCGTCACCCCCGCATCATAGAAAACTTCGCTTTCGCCCGTTTCGGCAAGCACGAGGAACTCATGCGTATCATCGCCGCCAATGGGCCCGGAATCCGCGCGCATCGGGATCGCCTGAAGGCCCATCCGCTCATAGGTGCGCAGGTAGCTGACCAGATGGCGATTATACGAATGCATCGCATCTTCTTTAGTTAAATCAAAGTTATAGCCGTCCTTCATCAAGAATTCCCGGCCCCGCATCACACCAAAACGCGGGCGGATTTCATCGCGGAATTTCCACTGGATATGATAGAGCGTCAGCGGCAAGTCTTTGTAGCTGTTCACATGGCTGCGGAAAATATCGGTTATCATTTCCTCGTTGGTGGGGCCATAAAGCATGTCCCGCCCGTGGCGATCCGAAATCCGCAGCATCTCTTCGCCGTAATCATCATAGCGCCCGCTTTCGCGCCAAAGATCGGCCGATTGCAGCGTTGGCATGAGCATCGGAATATGCCCCGCACGGACCTGTTCCTCATGCACGATATTCTCAAGCTTGCGCAGCACTTTGAAGCCAAGCGGCAACCAGGAATAGATGCCCGCGGCGGCCTGTTTGATCATCCCTGCGCGCAACATATAACGGTGCGAGACGATCTGCGCCTCGGAGGGGTTCTCTTTCAGAACCGGAAGAAAATAACGCGACAGACGCATGTTTTGCCCCTTTGGGAATAAGTGTTCATAGCGGTTTAGGCGAGGAAACCTGCGCGGGCAAGATAGACTTGCGCGCCGCTTGCGCATAAACATCCCCCAACACCCCGTTGAAAGGATTAGCCAGTGACCTTGCCGCTACGTGAACAAGCCAAATATTGGAGCCTCGCCGCTCTGGCCTTTTTCGTGATCCTCTTCGTTTTGGGCGATGTGATCCTGCCCTTTGTGCTTGGGATGGCGGTGGCCTATATGCTCGATCCGGTGGCCGATAAGCTTGAGGCATGGGGGGTGAGCCGCGCCCTTGCGACCGTTTTGATAACGCTTGCCGCGGCGATTGTTTTCATCGTGATGATGCTCTTGGTTCTGCCAACAATGATCAAACAGGCAATCGGGCTGGTTGAAACTGCGCCGGCGCTGTTCTCCAATTTCCAAGCCTTCCTAACCGAGCGTTTCCCCGATATTTTGGACAGCGAAAGCCAGCTCCATCAAACCTTGCTCAGCATCGGCGACACGATCAAATCCAAGGGCGGCGAGTTGCTCAATGGAGCGATCTCTTCGGCTATGTCTTTGTTAAATGTGGTGATTTTGATCGTTCTTGTGCCGGTCATCACTTTCTATCTTTTGATGGATTGGGATCGCATGGTCGCGGAAATTGACAGTCTTTTGCCGCGCGATCATGCGCCTGTTATCCGCCGCCTCGCCCATGATATTGATCGCACTTTGGCCGCTTTTATCCGCGGCCAAGGCACGGTTTGCCTTATCTTGGGCTCGTTTTATGCAGGCGCTTTGATGCTTGTCGGCTTGCAATTTGGCCTTGTTGCGGGCGCAGTTGCGGGGATCCTAACGATCATTCCCTATGTGGGCGCGATTGTTGGCGGGGGGCTTGCGATTGGGCTTGCGGTCTTTCAGTTCTGGGGCGAATGGGGGATGATCGCGGCCGTGGCGGGCATCTTTGCCGTCGGGCAATTCCTTGAGGGCAATATCCTAACGCCAAAGCTGGTTGGCTCCTCTGTTGGCCTGCATCCGGTCTGGCTGATCTTTGCGCTTTCGGCCTTTGGAACGGTGTTTGGCTTTGTCGGCATGCTTGTGGCTGTGCCGGTCGCGGCCTCAATCGGGGTGATCGCCCGCTTTGCCATCGCGCAATATCAGGCCAGCCGCCTCTATACTGGGCAAGATAGCGGGCAAGATACCGGGCAAGATAGCGCGGGCCTGCCAGACGAGCCGCAGGAAGACTGAGTGCCCCACCAGCTCACCTTTGATTTGCCCGCGCGCGCGGCCCTGGGGCGGGATGATTTCTTTATCTCCGCCTCCAATGCGCTTGCCCTTGCCAGCCTTGAGGATTGGGCCAATTGGCCAAGCGGCAAGCTGGTTCTGGCCGGACCAAAGGGGGCGGGCAAAACCCATCTTGCCCATGTTTGGGCCGCCGATGTAAACGCCGCCATTATTGACGCTCGCGATCTTGCGCGCGCCGATATTGCGGCCCTTGCGGCCCATCGCTACGTGGTGGTTGAGGATGCAGATCGCCTGCCCAATGCGGCCAGCGAAGAGGCGCTGTTTCACCTGCACAATCTCACGCTGGCCGAAGGCGGCCGCCTGCTGATCACCGCAACAGAGGCCCCCGCGCGCTGGAATATCGCCCTGCCCGATCTGGCCTCGCGGATGCAAGGCACGACCCTTGCGCGCATTGATCCCCCCGATGATCCGCTGCTCAAAGCCATGCTCCTCAAACTGTTTACGGATCGCCAAATCGCCATCCCGCCGCGCCTGATTGATTACCTCGTGCCCCGGATGGAGCGCTCGCACGCCGCCGCCGCCGCCCTGGTTGAAGCCCTCGATCACGCCTCGCTCGCGGCCCGAAAGCCGATCAATACCGCCATGGCAAGCGCCCTACTGGACAATTCCCCCCCAAAAGCCGACACTTAGCCCAATCAGCCCGCCCAAATGCCTAAAATTTGGCCCGCTGTCATACCCTTGTCACACCGCGCGCGCATCAGGCCCCCATGACCAAAGCACAAACACCCGCCGATCCCTCCCTTACCGATCCAGATTTTCTGGCCTCAACCGCCCCTGCGGCCATCGCGCTTGAGGGCGTTGATCTGAGCGGCCCGGATCGGCTGTTTAATCGCGAATTGTCCTGGCTTGCCTTCAATTGGCGCGTGCTCGAAGAGGCCTCAAACCCGCGCGTGCCGCTGCTGGAACGGCTGCGCTTTGTCTCTATCTCGGCAACCAATCTAGACGAGTTCTATACCGTGCGCGTTGCGGGCCTTCGCGAGCTTGCCAATGGCGGCAATACAACCCCCGCCGATGATGGCCGCAGCCCCGCAGAGCAGCTCGACCTGATCAATGAAAACGCCCGCAAACTGATCGCAGAACAGCTCAAAACATGGCGTGCCCTGCGCGATGAAATGGAAGAAAACGGCATCTCGATCTGTAGCCGCAAAAAGCTTGATAAAGACGATTTCAAACATCTCAAAACCCTGTTTATGGAAAGCGTCTTCCCGGTTCTTTCGCCGCTGGCAATTGATCCGGCGCATCCCTTCCCCTTCATCCCAAACATGGGCTCGGTCCTCGCGCTGCAACTCAAAAGAAGCCGCGACGGGCGCACATTGCAAGCGCTCCTGCCGATCCCAAATCAGATTGATCGCTTCGTCACCCTCCCCGAGCAAGGCGGCAAGGCGCGCTTCCTTCCGCTCGAAGAACTGCTGCTTATTCATATAGATAGCCTCTTTCCCGGCTATGAGGCCAATGGCTCTTGTACCTTTCGCGTGCTGCGCGATTCCGATTTGGAGGTCGAGGATGAGGCCGAAGATCTGGTGCGCGAATTCGAAGTGGCGCTCAAAAGGCGGCGCCGCGGCGAGGTTGTTCGCCTGACCATTACACAGGGCGCGCCCGGCCCGCTGCGCCGCATGATCGAGCGCGAATTGCATGTCACGCCCGATGAAGTTGTCGAGATGGACGGCATGATCGGCCTTACGGATCTTAGCCAGCTTGTGCGCGACAATCGCCCCGATCTTCTCTGGCCGATTTTTACCCCGCGCGTGCCCGAACGGGTGCAGGATTTTGAGGGCGATATGTTCGCCGCGATCCGCCAAAAAGACATGCTCTTGCATCACCCTTACGAGACATTTGATATGGTCGTGCGCTTCTTGCATCAGGCGGCCAATGATCCCGATGTGGTGGCGATCAAACAAACGCTGTATCGCACCTCGCGCGATAGCCCCATCGTTTCGGCGCTTTGTGATGCGGCCGATCAGGGCAAATCCGTTACCGCCCTTGTCGAGCTAAAAGCGCGCTTTGATGAGGCCGCCAATATCCGCCAATCGCGCCGCCTTGAGCGGGCCGGCGCGCATGTTGTCTACGGCTTTATCAACTACAAAACCCATGCCAAAATCTCGACCGTGGTGCGCCGCGAAGGCGATAAGCTGGTCACCTATACCCATTATGGCACCGGCAATTATCACCCGATCACAGCGCGGATTTACACCGATCTGTCGCTCTTTACTTGCGATGCGGATCTGGGCCGCGACGCAACCAAAGTGTTTAACTTCCTGTCGGGCTATGCCCAGCCAGAAGGCCTTCAAAACCTTGCCATTTCTCCGATTTCCCTGAAACAATCCCTGCTCGATAGCATCGCCCATGAGGCCGAACTGGCGCACGATGGCAAACCGGCTGAAATCTGGGCCAAGATGAATGCGCTGGTCGAGACGGATGTGATTGATGCGCTCTATGCGGCGAGCCAGGCGGGCGTGAAAATCAATCTGGTGATCCGCGGCATCTGCGCGCTGCGCCCCGGGGTTGCGGGCCTGTCGGAAAACATCCGCGTGAAATCCATCGTGGGCCGCTTTTTGGAACATTCGCGCATCGTCTGCTTTGGCAATGGGCATGGGCTGCCGTCGAAAAAAGCGCGGGTCTATATCTCTTCGGCCGATTGGATGGCGCGCAATCTTAACCGGCGCGTTGAGACCCTGATCGAGATCACCAACGCAACCGTAAAAGCCCAGATCGTCAGCCAAATCATGGCCGCGAATATGGCCGATCAAGCACAAAGCTGGGTGCTGGATGCCCATGGCACATGGCGCCGCCCCGCGATTGCCGCGGATGCACACCCGTTCAACTGCCACAAATTCTTCATGGAAAACCCCTCCCTTTCCGGGCGCGGCTCTGCCGGGGCCTCTGACGTTCCCAAACTGGCCCATTCAACCGATGAACCTGCGCCCAATCCGCCTGCGCCTGCCTAAGCGCGGTGGCGACGAAATAAGCACCGCGCTGCATTGACGCCCCTTCTCGCAATTGGCACTGTCAAATCGCAACCAATCGGAGCCGCCGTGAACACGATCTCCCCCCAAAGCGAAGATTGGGGCCCCTTCGGGCGGCCCTTGTTTGAGGATGCAAAAGCGCGCGGCTTGGCGCGGGTTGGCGTTGTCGATGTGGGCTCCAACTCGGTGCGGCTCGTTGTTTTTGATGGTGCGGCGCGCAGCCCGGCCTATTTCTACAACGAAAAAATTCTCTGCGGCCTTGGCGCAGGGCTTGGCGAAACCGGCGCGCTCAACCCTCAGGGCAAAATCCGCGCTTTGGCGGCGATCAAACGATTTCAACTTCTGGCCCAGGGCATGGGCATCCCGCCGCTTACCGCCGTTGCCACCGCCGCCATGCGCGAAGCCTCCGACGGCCCGGCCTTTCGCGCCCAGATCGAGGCCGAAACGGGCCTGCGCCTCTGGGTGATTGATGGCGAAGAAGAGGCCCGCCTGTCGGCCCAAGGCGTGTTGCTTGGCTGGCCCGAGGCCGATGGGCTGATCTGCGATATCGGCGGCTCCTCGATGGAGCTTGCCGAGCTGCACGCCGGGCGCGTTGGCAAACGGCTGACCTCGCCGCTTGGGCCGCTCAAACTGCAAGGGATCAAAGGCGGCGCAAAGGCGCGCAAGGCGCATATCGCTGAAATCATTGAAGATCTCGCCGCGCGCATGGGAACGGATTACAAACGTATCTTTCTTGTTGGCGGCTCTTGGCGGGCCATTGCGCGCATTGATATGGAGCGGCGCCTCTATCCGCTGCATGTTCTGCACGAATATAAAATGACACCAAAATCGGTTGCGCAAACGGTGAAATTCATCCGCAATGCCGATATGAGCGATCTGCGCGCCCGCACAGGAACATCCGAAGCGCGCATGGCCTTGGTGCCGATTGCTGCGGAAGTTCTGCGCCAATTGGTCCGCCGGTTTGGCCCCAAGGAAATCGCGATTTCCAGCTATGGAATTCGCGAAGGCATGTTGTTTGAGCAAATGCCCGCCGCCCTGCGCGCCCGCGATCCCTTGATCGAAGCCTGCCGTTTTGCCGAACATAAAGACGCGCGCATGCCCGGCTCTGGCAAATCGCTTTACCGCTTCCTTGAGCCGATTTTTCGCAGCCAAAATGACGCCCGCCAACGCTTGGTCAAGGCCGCTTGCCTGCTGCATGATGTGACATGGCGCGCCCATCCCGATTACCGCGCCGAGGTTTGTTTTGACAATGCCACCCGCGCCAATCTGGGCGGGCTAAACCATCGCGAACGGGTCTTTCTTGGGCTTGCCCTGCTGCACCGCTACAAAAACAACCGCGAAGGAACCAGCTTTGCCCCGCTCTTTGGCCTGCTCTCAGAAAAAGAGATCAATGACGCCGAAGTCCTTGGAAAGGCGATGCGATTTGGTGCGATGTTCTCGGTGCGCGATCCTCAATCTGTGGCCGCGCTGAAATATTTCCCGAAGAAAAAGTTTCTCGATCTGCGCATTGAACCTGCAATGCAAGATCTCTTTGGCGAGGTTGCCCAAGCGCGCTTTGCCTCTCTCGCCGCCTCGCTTGGCGCCGAAACACAAGTGCGCATCCGCAAATCGCGCCCGCCTAAAGCGCCAAATCAACCGTGACCGGGAAATGATCCGAAGCCGCAAGCAAAGCGGCGCGTAAATCAGGATCATTGTAGCAGTCAGGATCATCAAACGGATGCCAAATGCGCCATGTCGCGCCCTTTTGGGCCAGATCCGGTGACAGCATCACATAGTCCAAAAGGGCCGAAAGCCAGCGCTTTTCCTGTTTGATCCAAAAGCGCGCAGAAACAGGCGCCGCCCCGATCTTCTGGTTCAAAACCATCCGCGCATGGGGCTCGATCAGCGGCGCAAGCTGCGCGCCCGCCTCGCTTTCCTCAGAGCCCATAACGATCTCAATACCCGAGCGACCAAAGAGCTTTTCATATTCATCAAGCCCCGGCCCATCGTTGAAATCTCCCAATACGATCAAAGGGTCAGCGGCTGAAAGATGCTCCTCAACACGGGCGCGCAGCCAAATACACTGCGCCAGTTGCTTGCGCCGATTGTCGATCGAAATCCGCATCACATCCGCCGCTTTTCGCGCGCCGTGCGGCGCTTTGGATTTGGCATGAACCCCGATCATCCGAAACCGCACACCAGAAGCAATCGCCTCCATCTCAAGCTCAAGCGGCGGCTTGGAAAACCGCACCAAATCCGGCGCTCCATCCACATTGAGATCAAGGCGAAACACCCCATCAAACCGCGGTGCCTCGCGCGAACCTTTCTTGCCGGTCGGATCACCAATCGGATCGTGATGGGCGCGCAGAACATCCGGATCATAAAGCAGCGCTATTTCCTGCTGTGTTTCGCTGAAGAAACCAAGCACAGCCGCCCGCGCCCGCAACCCCGCCCATTCGGCAAACCGCTCAAGCGCATGGCCGCCACTGCGCCGCGCATGGCCATCCGGCGCCTCGATCACCATGATCGCATCCGCATCTATCGCATTGAAAACACGCGCCAAACCATCCAATTGCTCGGCCCGTCTTATATTGTGCCGCCCCGACCATTGCTGATCATCCATCACCGCGCCGCTCTCATCAAAGAGGTTGGCGAACCATTCAACATTATAGGTCGCGATGCGCATCAAAGCGCCGAAGCTGCACTGCCCGCGCGCAGGGCCTGCACCTCATCCCACGCGCGATTGATACAGATCAGCCGCGCCTCGGCCAGTTTGATCGCCTCATGCGGCACGCCGCGCGCCGCGACCGCATCCGGGTGTGTTTCGCGCACCAAAGCGCGCCAGGCGGCGCGAATCTCTTCAATCGGCGCATCCGGCGAAACCCCGAGCGCATCATAGGGATCGGGCGCTGCATCCGGCACAAACCGCGCTTTGAGGGCGCGAAACTGCCGCTCTTCCATCCCGAAAATCTCGGAAACGCGGGCCAAAAACGCCTCTTCCGCCGGGTGATATTCCCCATCCGCCATCGCGATGTGAAACAGCCCTTCTAAAAGATCGTAAAGCCCCGGCGCGCGCGGCCCAAACATAGCCGCGATCCGCCCGGCATATTCCTCATAGCCCGCAACATCCTTGCGCGCCATGTTGAAAACCTTTGCTGCATTGGCCTCTTCATTGGGCGGGATGGTGAAAACCTCGCGAAAAGCCGTGACCTCATCGCGGGTCACTAGCCCATCAGCCTTGGCCATTTTCGCCCCCAATGCAATCACCGCTATCGCAAAGCCAACGCGCCGCTCAGGCGGCGAGCGCAGGCGATCAAAAACAGCCGAAAGCCCCTCGCCCGAAGCAAGGGCGGCCAAGGCTTCGGCAATGCGGGTCCAAAGTGACATGGGGGTTAAGATAGGCCTTTGCGCAGGGGAAGTCAGCCGCTGTTCACAGAAATTTCTGCATCAACACAAGATCAAGCCAGCGGCCAAATTTCCAGCCAACCTGCGGCAGCCGCCCGGCGATCCTATAGCCAACCGCCTCGTGAAAAGCGATCGAGGCGGAATTCTCGGCGTCAATGCCCCCAAACATCGTGTGATGCCCGGCCGCGCGCGCATGGCCCTCAACCGCTTCCATCAAAGCCCGCCCAAGCCCCGTTCCCTGCGCCGCATCCGCGACATAAACAGAGTGCTCCATCGTATGGCGATAGCCGGAATTGGCGCGAAATTGATCGTAAGTCGCATAGCCAAGAACCGCGCCTGCATGCTCGGCCACGTAGATTTCGCGCCCATCCTGGCGGCGCTGATGGATCATCTCGGCCCAGCCTTGCGCACTGCGCTCAACATCGGAAAAGCTTGCGGTTGAAGTGGCAATGACGGGGGCCATAATGGCGATCAACGCGGGAATATCTTGGGCGGTCGCAGGGCGCAGCGGCATAGTGGCATTCCTTGGCGCTTAAAAAACGCGCAGGCCCGAGGGCGTTGATATTTCGCAGCCCAAAGCCGGATCGGCCCCGCGCGCGATGTGAATATCAATGCCCGGATCGCCCATTTTCTGCAAGGCCGCTTGCAAAGCCTGCGCGCGCGGATGGGTGATATAAAGCGCTTCAAGGCGCAGCCCATGATCGGGCAGATCGGGCGCAGGCGGCGCGCTTTGCCATTCAATCAACGCCGGAAATCCGCCATCAAAGGGCAGTTTCCCATCCGCAGGAACCGCCATGCGCCAGCGGTAATCGCCCCGGCTAAGCGCCATCGCCGCACCCGCCCCGCGCGGCGCCATTTCAAGCGCAGCCTCAAGATCATCAACCCGCGCAATCCAATTGGAAAGCCGCGCCATACCGGCAAAATTATCAAGATCAAACCAGCGCGGCTGATTGGGCGCAACCGCCTCAGGATCAACCGCGATCAACTCAAGATAGAGATCAGGGCCCAATGAAATCAAATGGTTATGGGTTCCCATCGCGCTATGCTCGCCGCGCGGCTGCATAGGCGCCCCAAGCACATGCTCAAGCCATTCGCGCGCGGGCGCAAGATCGCTACAGGCAATGGCAAGATGATCGAGGGCAAAGCTCATCGGGCAAGCCTATGCGCGCGCATCCCGATTGAAAAGGGGGCTTTCCCTTAGGATTTCCCCATAAAAATGGGCGCGCAACCCGCGCCGCGCGCCCCGATTCCTTCTGCCCAAACCTTAGTCGTTCGACAGCAACGTCAGGATCGAGCGCGCCGCTTCGGGGATGTTTGTGCCCGGCCCGAAAATCGCCTTAACGCCTGCATTATAAAGGAAGTCGTAATCCTGCTGCGGGATCACCCCGCCGCAAATCACGATCACATTATCCGCGCCCTGCTCTTTGAGCGCCGCGATCAGCTTGGGCGCCAATGTCTTGTGGCCCGCTGCCTGCGAAGAGATGCCAACGATATGCACGTCGTTATCAATCGCGTCCTGTGCTGCCTCTTCTGGTGTTTGGAACAGGGGCCCAACATCCACATCAAAACCAATATCAGCAAAGGCCGTGGCAATCACTTTTGCGCCGCGATCATGGCCGTCTTGGCCCATTTTCACCACGAGCATACGCGGGCGGCGGCCCTCTTTTTCGGCAAAGGCTTCAACATCGCGCTGAATGGTGGCAAAGCCCTCATCGCCCTCGTAAGCCGCGCCATAAACCCCGGCCAAAGTCTTAACTTCGGCGCGGTGGCGCCCGAATGCTTTCTCCATTGCCATCGAAATCTCTCCTACTGTGGCGCGGGCGCGCGCGGCCTCAACCGCCAGTTCCAACAGGTTGCCCGTGCCCTCTTTTGCGCCCTTCTCAAGTGCGGCCAGTGACGCATCGCAAGCCGCCTGATCCCGGCTCGCTTTGATCTTTTCAAGCCGCGCGATCTGGCTAAGACGCACCGCGACGTTATCCACATCCAGAATGTCGATCTCATCCTGCGTTTCGAGCTGAAACTTATTGACCCCAACGATCACCTCATCGCCCCGATCAACCGCCGCTTGCCGGCGCGCGGCCGCTTCTTCAATGCGCAGCTTGGGCATCCCAGAGGCAACCGCCTTGGTCATCCCGCCCATTTCCTCGATCTCTTCGATGATTTTCCAGGCTTCATCGGCCAAATCAGAGGTGAGCTTTTCAACGTAGTAAGACCCGGCCAGCGGATCGACGACATTGGTAACGCCCGTCTCGTTTTGCAGGATCAGCTGGGTGTTGCGCGCAATCCGCGATGAAAACGCTGTTGGCAGCGCAATCGCCTCATCGAATGAGTTGGTGTGCAGCGATTGCGTTCCGCCCAAAACCGCGCTCATCGCTTCATAAGCGGTGCGCACGATGTTGTTGTACGGGTCTTGCTCCTGCAAGCTCACGCCGGAAGTTTGGCAATGGGTGCGCAGCATCAAACTGCCCGGCTTTTTGGGCGCGAATTCAGACATGATCTTGTGCCACAAGAAGCGCGCAGCCCGAAGCTTGGCCGCCTCCATGAAAAAGTTCATCCCGATGGCAAAGAAGAACGAAAGCCGCCCGGCAAAGGCATCCACATCCATCCCCGCATTGATCGCCGCGCGCACATATTCGCGCCCATCCGCCAGCGTAAACGCCAGCTCTTGGACGAGGTTCGCGCCCGCTTCCTGCATGTGATAGCCGGAGATCGAAATCGAATTAAACCGCGGCATTTCATTTGCCGTGTACTGGATAATATCCGAAATGATCCGCATCGAGGGCTCGGGCGGATAAATATAGGTGTTGCGGACCATGAATTCTTTGAGAATATCGTTCTGAATGGTGCCCGAAAGCGCCGCGCGGCTAACGCCCTGCTCTTCACCTGCAACGATATAATTGGCCAGGATCGGGATCACCGCGCCATTCATCGTCATCGACACAGAGACCTCGCCAAGCGGGATACCATCAAAGAGGATCTTCATATCCTCAACACTGTCAATCGCAACCCCAGCCTTGCCCACATCGCCCTCAACACGCGCGTGATCGCTATCATATCCGCGGTGTGTGGCCAGATCGAACGCCACCGAAACCCCCTGCTGACCAGCGGCTAAGGCCTTGCGATAAAAGGCATTACTTTCCTCAGCGGTCGAGAAACCCGCATATTGGCGGACCGTCCAAGGGCGGCCTGTGTACATCGTCGCACGCGGCCCGCGCGTATAGGGCGGAACGCCGGGCATGCCGCCCAAATGGGGCAGGTCTTGCGCATCCTGAGCGGTGTAAACCGGCTTCACGGCGATGCCTTCTGGCGTCTGCCAGGTTAGATCGTCAATGCTGCGGCCGCGCAGCTCTTTTTCGGCGAGGGTTTTCCACTGGCTTTGATCATCGCTCATTGGATGGCTCCTTTTGAAGTTCGGGGCGCTTGCCCCTTCGAATTTGCGCATTCCGCCCCTATATTGAATGGAAGGCAGGAGGATGCATGAGAATTTTGGCGAGATTCGGAATGGCCGCGCGCATTGGCGCGGTGGCTTTGATCGCAGCGCTGAGCAGCGCGCAGGCGGCGGATATTCCCCAAGAGAATATCTATGGGCCGATGCCCGCCGCGGGCATGCAACTGGCTGATTTCAAATGGGAATTCCGCGTTGTCGTGGTCTTTGCCGATAGCCCGTTTGATCCCGCCTACACAGAACAAATGGAATTGCTGGCAACGCGCCCGGACTCGCTGATTGATCGCGATGTGGTGGTGATTACCGATACCGATCCAGAGGCCAAATCCCCGATCCGTATGGCCCTGCGCCCGCGTGGGTTTTCCATGGTGATCGTGGACAAACAAGGCAAAGTCGCTCTGCGCAAACCGGCCCCCTGGAGCATCCGCGAAATCAGCGCCAGCATCGATAAAATGCCCATGCGCTTGCAGGAATTGCGCGAACAGCGCCTTGAAGCGGGGAAATAGCGCGCTCATTGGGCGCCCCCTTGGCCCGCCGCAACAAACCGAACCCCATCCGGCAAATCTTGGGCAAAAACAGCCAAAGCCGCGCGCAGCTCTGGCGCCGCCTGCGGCCCGCTTGCATAGAATTCAACCTCTGGCCCGCCAAGAAACCCGCGCGCATAGCGCAATTGCAACTTGCCAAGCGCAATCCAATCCGCCCCCATCGCCCCCGCAAAAGGATGCGCATAAATCATCACCAGCGGCGCGCCATCCCGCGCAACCAAATTCCCGGCCCAGCCCTCTTTTGGGTTTAAAATCCGTGCCTTGCGCGCATCGGCGCTGGCCAGCCCCCAAAGATCCAACACATGGCCAGGATTGCGCCAAGCGACCCGGCCCAAATCGTTTACCGCAATATCCACAGGCGCATAATCGCGCACAAATCGCGCCATCTGCGCTTGTTGCAAATGAATGCCCTGCGGCGCCCAAATGCCCACGGCTAGAAAATCGCGCCCATAGGCAAAGCCCATCACAAGGATCGTCAAAACGCTGGCCAATGCCACCCCGCCCAAGCGCGGCGCGCCAAGCAATCCAAGGCTCGCAAAGATCAGCGCCGCAATCACCAGCACCGCGTAAATCTCATACCGGTTGAGCCAGCCCACCTGACCAAAAAACAAATGCGCAAGGCCCGTAAAACTTCCGACAATCAGCAAGGTCCGCGCGCCTTTATCGCGCGTCGCCATCGCCCCAATCAGCGCAAGCCCAGTCAAAACAAGCAGGCCAATCCCCGGCAGGCTGCTGATATTGTTGGAAAACTCAGCCAGTTTGCCTTCAACAAACCCTGCGTCAGCCATGCCCCCATCAAGCATCTTTGCCATAACAGATGAGGGCAAAGGCCCAATGCCAAGCGCGCTCAAAAACCCAACAAAGGCGGCCAGCGGCGCCAAACTAAGCGCCATAAGCCCAAACGCCCCGCCGCGCGCCCCATAGGCAAAAGCCGCCCCCGAGGCCAAAAGCCCAAGCGCAACCCCTTCGAGCCGCATCATTGGGGCAAAAAACACGCCCAGAACAAGCCAAATCCCAATCCCGCGCCCCTGCACAAGCCGCACAAGCCCAAGCACAATTGCCAGCGAAAACGCCGCGTGCAAACTGTGCTCCATACCGGTAAAACCAAGCCCCGGCAGATTAAGCGCAATCGGCGCACCAATCGCCATCACCCGGCCAACCCGTTGATAACGGTCAATAAACCCGCTCTCAATAAGAAGGCGCGCAAAAAGATACGCCGCCCCCACAATCCCAAACACATTCAGCAAAAGCGGCGCAAATCGGCCAAGATCACTGCCCGCAAAAGGCGCAAGCAATACCGGATACAAAGGCGAAGACGCGGCCGAGGCCAGCTCGCCGGGATTGACCCCATAGCCGCCCTGCCAAATCTGCTCGGCCATGGCCAAATGGATATAAGGATCATCAAGCGGGTACTCAAAAACACCCCCCGCCCAAATCGCCGCAAAAATCTGCATCAGCGCAAAAGCGGCCAAAGAGGCAGCGATGGACCAAGCCGCAAGGCCCCGCCCATCAATCCTGCGCATTATGGCCGGTGTTTCACTCATTCGAATTCCATGATCACTTCATCAACCGCCAAACTATCGCCCGCAGCCGCATTGATTTTGCTCACGATGGCTTTCTTCTCGGCGCGCAGGATATTCTCCATCTTCATCGCCTCGATGGTGCAAAGCGCCTGGCCTTCCTGAACCTCATCGCCAACCTCAACTTCGAGCTTCACAACCAGCCCCGGCATCGGGCAGAGCAGCAGCTTTGAAGTATCCGGCGGCAGCTTTTCAGGCATCAAAAGCGCAAGCTCATGTTGGCGCGGCGTGCGCACATAGACCTTGAGATCAGCCCCGCGCGAGCGCACCCGAAAACCATTGGGCAGCTTGCCAATTTTGAGCACAAGCGGCCCCCCATCGACATCCACCAAAGCCAGCTGATCGCCCGGCACCCAATCCGAGGCCACCCGCAGCGCGCTGCCATCCTCAAACGAAACAGTCGAGCCATTTGGATCAGCTGCGATTCCGATCGGATAGGCCTGATCCTGAAGCGAAACGACCCAATCCGAACCAACCTGACGCTCGTGATTGTCCATCCGGCCCGAAACTCGCGCGCGGCGAATTTCCGTGACCCGATACATCGCCGCCGCCGCCGCCGCGATCCGGCGCAACTGCTCTTGTGGAAGCGCAACCCCTTCAAATCCTTCGGGATATTCTTCCTCGATAAAGGCCGTGGTGATATTCCCGCTGGCAAATTTCGGATGGTCCATCACGGCCGAAAGGAAGGGCAAATTATGCCCGATGCCCTCAACCTCAAAACTGTCCAGCGCAACCCGCATCTCTTCAATCGCCGCGGTCCGTGTTGGCGCCCAAGTACAGAGCTTGGCGATCATCGGATCATAAAACATCGAGATTTCGCCGCCCTCATAAACGCCGGTATCATTGCGCACGACGCTGGTTTTGGTGGTGATTTCCGCAGGCGGGCGATAGCGCGACAGGCGGCCAATGGAGGGGAGGAAATTGCGGTACGGATCCTCGGCATAAAGCCGGCTTTCCATCGCCCAGCCGTTCAGCTTCACATCCTTTTGCGCCATGGTCAGCTTCTCGCCGTAAGCAACGCGGATCATCTGCTCAACCAGATCAACACCGGTGATCAGCTCGGTCACGGGATGCTCCACTTGCAGGCGGGTGTTCATCTCAAGGAAGTAGAAATTGCGATCCCCATCAACGATGAATTCCACCGTCCCGGCCGAGGTATAATCCACCGCCTGCGCCAATGCGACGGATTGCTCGCCCATGGCTTTGCGGGTCGCTTCATCCAAGAAGGGCGAAGGCGCCTCTTCAATCACTTTTTGGTTGCGCCGCTGGATCGAACATTCCCGCTCGCCCAGATAAATCCCGTTGCCATGACCATCGCAAAGCACCTGAATTTCGATATGGCGCGGCTGGGTGACAAACTTCTCGATGAAAATCCGATCATCGCCAAAGCTGTTGGCCGCCTCGTTTTTCGAGCTCTGAAAACCCTCGCGCGCCTCTGCATCATTCCATGCGATCCGCATGCCCTTGCCGCCGCCGCCAGCAGAGGCCTTGATCATCACAGGATAGCCAACCTCGTTGGAAATTTTTACCGCGTGCTCGGCGTCATCGATCAATCCCATATAGCCCGGAACGGTCGAAACTTTCGCCTCTTGGGCAAGCTTCTTGGAGGTGATCTTATCGCCCATAGCTTCAATCGCGCCCGCTGGTGGCCCGATAAAGGCCACGCCCGCCGCTTCAAGAGCCTCCGCAAAGAGCTTGTTTTCGCTCAAGAATCCATAACCGGGATGAACGGCCTCTGCACCCGTCTGCTTGATCGCATCCATCACCTTATCAATCACGATATAGCTCTGATTGGCGGGCGACGGGCCGATATGAACCGCCTCATCCGCCATCTTCACATGCAGCGCGTTGCGATCCGCATCGGAATAAATAGCGACCGTCTTGATCCCCATTTTCTTGGCCGTTTTGATAACCCGGCAAGCGATTTCGCCGCGGTTAGCGATCAGGATTTTCTTAAACATTCCCGTCCGTCCCTTCTGTTCTAAGTCTTGGCCAGAGGCGCGAAAGCCCCTTGGCGGCATGGCAAAAAGGCCAGCGAGGCAAATGCCCACTGGCCTGATGATTGATCTGTGGCGCGCAGGATCAGGCCAAATGGCCCGCGCTCTGCTGCGCGAAATGTGCGTGGATTAGTTGCAGCGCGATGGGTAGCGCTGGCAATAAACGAGGTTGCCCGCAGCCCCAACAGCCGCACCAGCAACCGGATCAGCGCCCGTAACAACCGCAACGCCCGCACCTGCGCCCGCGCCAAGCAAGCCTTGCTCAAGCTGCGTATCGCCACATGCGGCAAGCGCTGTAAGCCCGACCATAGCCAAAATCCAAAGTTTCGCCCGTGTAAATGATAGCATGGTGTTTTACCTTCCCAATTTGCCTCTTTGCGCAAATTAGGCGCCTTTCGGGCGGAAAAATCAATTGCAAATGTAGGGGTTAGGGCAAAATCGGCAAAGCACCGCGCATCCCCTTGGCGGGGCATTTGATCCGCCCCAAAAGGGTGAGGCCTGACCCGGGAAAGGCCAGACCTCATAGAAGGGGAAGGGTAACGGTTTTGACAATTCACAACAGCGCGCTTGCTGGAACGTGTTGTTGCAAGAAAGAGTTTGACCTGAGTCGCCGCAGCACGAAACCCACCACACGCATAGCGCGAAAACTCGGCCATTTCTTGCCGAAATTGACCTAAGGTCAGCATATTTGCGCCGAGGCGGATCACTCAAAAACCTCCGGGAAAGCGGCCAAGGCGCGCGGCACATCAAGCATGAGCATCGCCTCGTAACTGGCTGGATCAAAAGGATCTTCTGCCGGGATCACTTCGCGCCCAAAGAGCCAGGCCAAGCGCCCCGCATCCAAATTGCCCCGCTCAAACGGCTCATGCCCAAAATTTTGCCACAGCGCCTTGAGAAAGGCCGCATCCGCGCGCCGATCTGCTGGGCGGCGGTCTGCATGGCGCTCGCGCCGGGTGATTTCGGTCGCGCCTTTGGGATTCGCCCGGCGCACAACGAATTGAAAATCAGTCCCCGCAAGGCGGCCCGGAAAGCCGCGGTGCTTTAGCATTGGTTCGCGCGCCATCCTAATATCCTTCCCAAATACAGCCGTTTGCATCCGGCCGGTAAGCCTCAAACAGCTGAACAACATCCGGCATCGCTTCGCCATAAGGGACTTCGCGCTCTGCCATCGAAATGATAATAACCGCTGGCTGCGGGCCAATATTGGCAATCCGCGGCAGGGCATAATCAACGCATAAAAAGGCCATATCGGCCTCGATCTGCTCATAGCTCATCTCATCGCGCGCGGCCCGGATCCATGGCGCAAGAAAGCGAAATCGATAGGTCAGCCCATAGCCCTGCGCATCTGAGATCACCTCGTGAAAGATCACCTCTTGGTTTGAGGGCAGGATCACCGGCTCAAGCGCGCGCGGCTCCAAACTTCCCGCCTGGCCAAACGCCGGAAGCGCCAAAAACACGCTCAATAAGGCCGCCCGGATCATCGCTGCACCTGCGGTTTTCCAGCACGGGCCAGCCAGCGGGCCCGCAAATCCCGATCCGCCAAAAGCGCCGCAACCCGCGCCTCGCAATGCCCCTTTGCCACCGCGCCCGCCACAGAGCCGCCCGCCGCAACCTGCATCCCATCGCCCTCGGCCCAAACCTGAACAACCGGGGCAAAACCGCGCAGATCACGCAGCGCCCGCCACATATCCTGGCGTATCTGCATCGCCAAACGGCGCCGGCTGCGCACAGGCGCAAAGCCCGCTTTGGCACAAAAATCAAACCGTGCAGGCAAGCGACGAGAAAGCGTTAAAACGCCCGCTTCCTCCTTGATATGCCAGCCTGCGCGCGCCACGTTAGATAAGCTCCAAAACGCGCGAAACAGGCCGGAACATAGCGATCAATCGGATCATCATTGGCCCTCTCACCCCTGCCCTACAGCGGGATATTATCGTGCTTTTTCCATGGGTTGCTTTGCTGCTTACCTCTGAGCGAGGCAAAGGCGCGGCAGATGCGCTTACGGGTTGAATGGGGCATGATCACCTCATCGATAAAGCCCTTTTCAGCCGCAACAAACGGATTGGCAAAGCGCGCCTCATAATCGGCCGTGTGCTGCGCGATTTTCTCTGCATCCTTCAGATCGGCGCGGTGGATAATCTCGGTTGCGCCCTTGGCCCCCATCACAGCAATTTCCGCCGTTGGCCAAGCATAGTTGAAATCGCCGCGCAGGTGTTTGGAGGACATAACATCATAAGCCCCGCCGTAAGCTTTGCGCGTGATCACAGTCACTTTGGGAACGGTCGCCTCGCCATAAGCAAAGAGCAATTTCGCCCCGTGCTTGATCACGCCGCCATATTCCTGGCCAGTCCCAGGCAAGAAACCGGGCACATCAACAAGCGTGAGGATCGGGATTTCAAACGCGTCACAAAACCGCACAAACCGCGCCGCTTTACGCGAGCTATCAATGTCCAAACAGCCGGCCAAAACCATGGGCTGGTTGGCCACAACCCCAACAGTCGAGCCTTCAAGCCGGATAAAACCCGTCAGGATATTCTTGGCGAAATCTTCCTGAATTTCGTAAAAATCGCCCTCATCGCTGAGCTTATGGATCAGCTCTTTCATGTCATAAGGCGTGTTTGGATTGTCGGGGATCAGCGTGTCCAAACTGTTCTCGATCCGCGCTGGATCATCAAAGAAAGGGCGCACGGGCGGCTTTTCGCGATTGTTGGCGGGCAGGAAATCAACCAAGCGGCGCACTTCTGTGAGCGCCTCAACATCGTTCTCAAAGGCGCCATCCGCGACCGAACTTTTCTTCGTATGCGTGCTCGCGCCGCCAAGCTCCTCGGCTGTAACCACTTCATTCGTAACCGTTTTTACCACATCAGGCCCGGTCACAAACATGTAAGAGCTGTCCTTCACCATAAAGATGAAATCGGTCATCGCAGGCGAATAAACCGCGCCGCCCGCACATGGCCCCATGATCACGCTGATCTGTGGAACAACGCCCGAGGCCATCACATTGCGCTGGAAAACTTCGGCATAACCAGCAAGCGAGGCAACCCCCTCTTGGATGCGCGCGCCGCCGCTGTCATTCAGCCCGATCACAGGCGCGCCATTTTGCATCGCCATATCCATGATCTTGCAGATTTTCTGCGCGTGGGTTTCCGAAAGCGAACCGCCAAAGACGGTAAAATCTTGCGAGAAAACATAGACTTGGCGCCCATTGATCGTCCCCCAGCCAGTGACAACCCCGTCGCCGTAAGGGCGATCCTGCTCCATGCCAAAATCGGTGCAGCGATGCGCCACGAATGTATCGAACTCCTCAAAGGAGTCCTCATCCAGCAAAAGATCAATCCGCTCGCGCGCGGTCAGCTTGCCCTTGGCGTGCTGGCTGGCGATGCGGCGCTCTCCGCCGCCTTGACGGGCCATTTCGCGGCGCTCTTCAAGCTCGTTTAGGATATCTTTCATCTGGCAATTCTCCGTGGCTCATGGGGCACAATTGACCGCAATCTAAAGCCCAATGCCGCACATGCAAAGCACCAACTGGTAAATTTGCAAACACTTGCCAAATGCAAACCAGCAAATCGCAAACTAGCAAATCTCGCCACCCCGCGCCAGATCCCGAAAACCTGTGCATTTTCGCACATTGATACCAATAGACAGCCCAATCGCGCGAAGATACACCACCTCTATGTCGAATGAAAATCCCTCTCGCTTCCTCGATCGCAGCACACCGCCCCATATCGCAACGCTGGTTTTGCTGGCGGGAATCGGCGCGCTTTCGATGAATGTTTTCCTCCCGGCCCTGCCTGAAATGACCGCGCATTTCAACACAAGCTACGGCGTGATGCAGCTCTCTGTGGCGCTCTATTTGGCGGCGAATGGCGCGCTGCAAATCTTCGTGGGGCCGCTGGCCGATAAATATGGCCGCCGCCCCGTTGCTCTTGCTGGGGTGATCATTTTTATCCTCTCCTCCGTCGCCTGTATCTATGCACCCAATGTGACGATCTTCCTGATTTTCCGCATGATCCAAAGCGTGATCGCAGTTGGATTTGTGCTTTCGCGGGCCGTTGTGCGCGATATGTATCCGCCCAATCGCGCCGCGGCGATGATTGGCTATGTGGCGATGGGGATGTCGCTTGTTCCGATGTTTTCGCCCGTCATCGGCGGGATGCTAACCGAACATTTCGGCTGGACATCAAGCTTCTGGTTCATGGCGCTCGCCGGGATCTTTACCTTGGCGCTTGTCTGGTTTGATGAGGGGGAAACCAATGTTTCTCAAGGGCTTAGCCTCTCCGAGCAATTCGCCCAATACCCTGAGCTGTTCAATTCCCCGCGCTTTTGGGGCTATGCGCTGGCAACGGCCTTTTCGTCGGGCGCCTTCTTTGCCTACCTTGGCGGTGCGCCGTTTGTGGGCACGCAGATCTTTGGCCTCTCACCCGCAGACCTGGGCTTCTGGTTCGGCGCGCCTGCGGTAGGCTACCTGCTTGGCAATTTCACCACCGGGCTGATCGCCGCGCGTGTTGGCATCAACCGGATGATCATTATCGGCGCTTCCGTGGCCTCAAGCGGGATCGCGCTTTCGATGATCCTCTTCCTGCTCGATATGGGCAGCGTTCCGAGCTTCTTTGGCTTTATGACATTCGTCGGATTTGGCAATGGTATGGTCATCCCAAATGCAACCTCTGGCGCGCTTTCCGTGCGGCCCCATCTTGCCGGAACGGCCTCTGGCCTTTCGGGCGCATTGATGGTTGGCGGGGGGGCTGCTTTGGCCGCGCTCGCCGGGGCAATGCTCACACCAGAGCGCGGCGTTTACCCGCTTTTGATCATCATGCTCTGCAGCTGTTTGCTCGGTGTCGCCTCGATCATTTTGGTGATCCGCCGCGAGCGCCGCCTCGGGCTGATCTAAACGCGCAAAGCACAGGGTTGCAAACCCTGCGCCAATCCGTGCTAATCTGCAAACTCCGGAGGTGAGCAGATGGCCCAACAAAAACTCTACGCAGGCGCGAAACTACGCGAGATGAGAACCCGCCTCGGGCTCACCCAAAAGCGCTTTGCCGAAAAGCTGAGCGTCTCCCTGCCCTACCTCAACCAAATGGAAAACAACAACCGCCCGGTTTCGACCGGCGTTGTCCTCGCTTTGGCCCAGGAATTCGGTTTTGATGTCACCGAGCTGAGCACAGGCGATGCTGAGCGCATGGTCACCGATATGCGCGAAGCCTTGGCCGATCCGATCTTTGCCGATACCGCCCCGCCCCTGGCCGATCTGCGCCTTGCGGCCTCCAATGCGCCTGTGCTCGCGCGCGCTTTTTTGGCCCTGCACCGCGCCTATCGCCAAAACTCAGAACGCCTTGCCTCACTGGATGAAGCTTTGGGGCGCGAAGGGGCCGCTTATCAGCCCTCGGCTTGGGAAGAGGTGCGCGATTTCTTTCACTATTGCGACAATTACATTGATGCGGTCGATCGCGCCGCCGAAAACTTTGCCGCCCCCAAAGGCGAGATGCGCAATGTGATCGTCGCGGCCCATGAGGCGCTGGAAAACATGGGCGTAACAGCAACTTACGCGCCAGAACCAGGCCTGCGCCACTATGAGGCCAGCACCCAGAACCTAACATTATCAACCAGAAATGCCGCCCCAACCCAGCGCTTTCAACTGCTGCATCAGCTCGCCCTTCTTACACAAAACGAACTTTTCGAAGCAACGCTGGATCTGGCGCGATTTCAGTCCGATGAAGCCCGCTCCATCGCCAAAATCGGCCTTGCCAATTACTTTGCCGGGGCGGCTTTGATGCCCTACCGCGCGTTCAAGGATGCCGCCGAAGAGATCCGCCATGATCTCGAACAGCTCGCCGATCGTTTTGGCGCCTCGATTGAACAGGTCGCGCATCGTCTCTCGACCCTCCAGCGCCCCGGCGCCAAGGGCATTCCCTTTTTCTTCGTGCGCGTCGATCAGGCCGGCACGATCACCAAACGTCACTCCGCCACGCGGCTGCAATTTGCCCGTTTTGGTGGCGCCTGCCCGCTTTGGAATGTGCACCGCGCCTTTGAAACGCCGGGCCATTTTCTGCGCCAACTCGCTGAAACACCCGATGGCGTGCGCTATCTCTCGATTGCCCGCGATGTTTCGAAATCCGGCGGAACATTTCATGCCCCAACCCGGCGCTATGCCATCGCTCTTGGCTGCGATGTACAACACGCAAGCGCGCTGACATATGCCGACGGGCTTGATCTTAGCAAGCCACAAGCCTTTGAACCGATTGGGATTTCCTGCCGCATCTGCGAGCGCAAGAATTGCCATCAGCGCGCCGTGCCGCCCTTGCAAAACGCGCTGCATGTCGATCCGGATCGGCGCGGATTGCTGCCCTATGAGATCGCCCGCTAAGCCCCAATTGCCGCACCACGACCAAGGTCCAAAGACCAATGTCTAAGGGCGCGGCACGCTTCTGCGCTTTACCCTCCCCGGCATCCCACATATTCCTAACCCAAAGGGAGAGACACATATGGAACTCAAAGGCAGCCGCATCATCGCCGCAGATCGCGCAACCGTCTGGGCGCATCTCAACAGCGCTGAAACGCTCAAAACTTGCATCCCCGGCTGCTCGGAATTGACTGGCTCCCCGGATGAGGGTTTCGAGGCCGTGGTCACCCAAAAAGTCGGCCCGGTGAAGGCCACGTTTAAGGGCAAAGTCGTTCTGAGCGACATCGAGATCAACCAATCCTACCGCATCGATGGCGAGGGCACGGGCGGCGTAGCAGGCTTTGCCAAAGGCGGGGCGTTTGTATCCCTGGCTGAGGCCGAAGATGGCGGCACCGAGCTCACCTATGATGTTGAAGCCAAGGTCGGCGGGAAAATCGCACAGCTTGGCTCGCGGCTGATCAATGGCTTTGCCAAAAAGATGGCCGACAAATTTTTCGAGAATTTTCAAACGACTGTTGAGGGCGGCTCTGTCGAGAGCTAAGCCTTTCTTATTACACCGAAAAAGGCGCGCGAGGCGTTTCAGCCCTGCGCGCCTTTTCTTGCTTTGCGCCCCGCTTTAGGCCGCCGCGACAAGCATCTGATAAAGCTCATCCTTTAGCAGCCCGCGCTTTTTACGCATCTCTTCCTCGGCCATATCGCTAACCGGAGCGACATTGGTTTCGGCGCGGTGCACCTCGCGATTGATCTCGTGATATTCCTCCAAAAGCCGGGCAAAATGGGCGTTACCCGCCTTCAATGCGCTGATTTTCTCGGCCAATTCCGGGAAATCATCGGCAAGCTCATGTGGTGTATGGGACAAGTGAAAATCCTCCTGTTTCGCTGTCCTAATAAAGGTAGCGCAGGGGGGCAAATTCCGCCTTGAGATGGATCAAACTTTGGTCGCTACGGCCGGCGGAGTGATCGCGCGCCGCTTCAGCATCGCTTCGCGCCAGGTGATGAATGAAACCGATGCCAAAATCAGCCCGCCCCCGGCAATCACCCAGATATCGACCCCCTCACCAAAGGCGAAATAGCCAAGCGCGGTCGCCCAGACCAGCTGAAGAAACGAGACCGGCTGGGTAACCGTAACAGGCGCCGCTTTGAAGGCCAATGTCATCGTGTAATGGCCCGCCGTGGCGATCGCTGCTGTCAGCGCCATCCAGCCCATTTGCGCCCCCGTCGGCACGATCCAAACCGCATAGGCAAAGGGCGCAAGGCCAATGGCCACCGTGATCGACATCATCCCAACCACCAGCTCGGAGGGCAGCTCATCCGCCATGATTTTCGCAATCAGATAGCTCACCGCAAAAAGCATCGCCGCAATCAGCATCGCCAAATGCCCGGGATCAACCGCCCGAACGCCGGGCCGCAGGATAATCATCGCCCCAAGCAGCGCGACCAAAACCGCAATGATCCGCCTTGCCGCCAGCTTTTCCTTAAGAAAAACAACGGCTAAGAGGGCAACATAAACAGGGCTGAGGTAATTCATCGCCGTGACTTCCGCGATCGGAAGCCGCGCCATCGAGAAAAACCAAAGCATCACCGCAAGCGCATGCACCGCACCGCGCAGCGCAAAGAGCCGCAACTGGCGCGCATCCGGGCGCACGCGCAGCATCGGGCGCAACAGCGGGATCAGGAAAAACAGACCGAAAATATAGCGCAAAAACGCCGCCTCAGCCGCAGGAAGCCCCGCCCCCACATAGCGCACAATTGCCGTCACACAGACAAAAAGCACCCCCGTGATAAGCATCCACAGAACCCCAGCAACGGGGCGATTTTGGCCAACAACAGGAACTTTTACATCAGACATAGCGCGACTTGACCTGATGAACCCGCCGCGCGCAAGCCTTAAAATCCGCGCAAAAGCCCCAAAGCGATGGCCCACATAACAAGCCCAATCCCCCCATCAAGCCAGCGCCACGCACGCGCAGTTGCAAACCAAGGGCGCAGCAACCGCGCGCCGTAGCCCAATGAAAAGAAAAAGAAAAACGAGGCCGCAATCGCGCCCAAGCCAAACCAAAGCGCCTCATAGCGCAGCGAGACCGCGCCGATCAGCAGCAATGTATCAAGGTAGACATGCGGATTGAGCCAAGTGAGCGCAAGACAGATCAGCGCGGTTTTCCACAACCCCGCGCTTGCCTGTGACGCCGGCTCAAGCCCGCCCTGCCCGCCGCGCCATGCCGCCCATAATGCGCGCGCGCCGTAGATTAGCAAAAACGCCGCCCCCGCGATGCGCATGATCGGCGCAAGCTTGGGCAAAGCCGCACCAAGGCGCGCAAATCCGCCAACCCCAATGCTGATCAAAACCGCATCAGAAATCGCACAGATCAGCACGACCGCAAGGACATGCTGCCCGCGCAAGCCCTGGCGCAAAACAAAGGCATTCTGCGCCCCAATGGCAAGGATCAGGCTAAAACTCGTCGCAAAGCCAACGATCACTGAATTCAACATGTTAACCCCCTTGGAAAACAGGCAAAAAGGCGGCCCCGAAGAGCCGCCTTTCGCGGATCAGCCGACCACAGCGCTTTTGCGGATGCGCCTCCCAACACATCCGCAAAAGCCGCGATCACAGCTGCGCCATCACCTCTTCAGAAGCGTCGAAATTGGTCGTTACTTTCTGAACATCGTCATCATCTTCAAGCGCATCGATCAGCTTCATCAGCTTCTCCATACCCTCAAGATCAAGCTCGGTGGTGATATTGGGTTTCCAGACCAGTTTGGAGGTTTCGCTTTCGCCAAGCGCGGCCTCCAAAGCATTGGAAACTTCGTTCAAATCCGTGTCCGTGCAATAAATCACATGCCCGTCTTCTGAGCTTTCAACATCTTCCGCACCGGCTTCGATTGCGGCCATCATAACTGTATCCGCATCCCCAACAGAGGCCGGATAGATAACTTCACCCTTGCGATCAAACATGAAGCTCACCGAACCGGTTTCCCCAAGATTGCCGCCGCTTTTGGTAAAGGTCGAGCGCACCGAAGAGGCGGTGCGATTGCGGTTGTCGGTCATCGCTTCCACGATCACCGCAACGCCATTAGGGCCGTAGCCTTCATAGCGGATTTCATCATAGTTTTCCGCATCCCCCCCTTGGGATTTCTTGATCGCGCGATCAATAACATCCTTGGGAACCGATTGCGATTTGGCCTCTTTAACGGCCATGCGCAGGCGGGGGTTTTTATCGGGGTCCGGGTCGCCCATTTTGGCGGCAACGGTGATCTCTTTGGCGAGCTTGGAAAAGAGCTTTGAGCGAAGCTTATCCTGGCGCCCTTTGCGGTGCTGGATATTTGCCCATTTTGAGTGGCCTGCCATGAGAGACTCCGATTAGAAAATACGTCCGCGCAGATATATGACAGGGCGGGGCATGGGCGCAACCCCAGCGTTACCGCACGGCAATTCTTAGGGTTTGCCTGCCGCGCGCCGCGCCCCGAGCCAAAGCAAAAGCCCGAGCATCAAGCTGGCCAGACCAAAGCCAAATCCCGCCCCGCCCGCCTGAAGCAGCGCGAATTTCAGCCCTTGCCGCGAGCTGCCATCGCTGGCCTCCCAGCCCAGATTGAGCCCGGTGAAAAACGCGCCCACCCCAAGCAAAAGCAGCCCGGCCCCGATGATCATCAGGCGGCGCGCGAGGCGGCGTTTATCATTCGCAGTGCTGCTCATTCCGCCTGCCTCACATCGGCCAAAGGATCGGGATCAGCGCCGAGGCAAGCAGCCCGATAGAGATGTTCAACGGGATGCCGACCTTCATGAAATCAGTGAATTTATAGCCGCCGGGCCCATAGACCAACATATTGGTTTGATAGCCAATCGGCGTTGCAAATGAGGCCGAAGCCGCCACCATCACCGCCACCACCAATGCGCGCGGATCAATACCCATATGCTGGGCCAAGCCGATGGCAATTGGCGTTACAACCACCGCCACCGCATTGTTTGAAACAAGCTCAGTCAACAGCGATGTCAGCAGGTAAATCGCCCAGACGATAAAGAAGCCCGGCAAGCCTTCAAGCATCGGCGCCACGCCAGAAACAATCAGCGTCACCGCGCCCGAGGCCTCAAGCGCCGCCCCAATGGCCAGCATCGCAAAGATCAGCGCCAGAAGCCGCCCATCGACAAAGGAAAACGCCTCCTCGGCATCAATGCAGCGGGTGATCAAAACGACCGCCACCGCAAGGATCGAGATCAGCAGAATGGGCGCGATCCCAAGCGCGGCCAAAAGCACAATCCCAAACATCGCCACAAGCGCAACCGGCGCATGGCGGCGGCGAAAGGCGCGCGCCGAGGGGTGCGAAACATCGACCATATCCATATCCGCCGCGAGCCGTTGAATATCGCCCGGCGCGCCCTCAAGCAGCAATGTATCGCCAACCCGCACGACCAATTCTTCCAACTGGCGCCCGATATTCTGGTTCCGCCGATGCACCGCCAGCGTATAAACCCCGTATCTGCGCCGCAGCCGCATCGAGCCAAGCGAGCGCCCAATCATCCGGCAGCCCGGTGTGATCAGCACCTCAACGGTCGTGGTTTCAACGGCCGAAACCTGATCAACCCGTTTGAGGCTTTTGGTGCGTTGCAGGCTCAACAGCTCGGTCATCTGGGTGCGCAAAACGACCCGATCCCCGGTTTGCAAAATCACTTCGCCCATGTTGCGGCGCAGCGATTCATCGCCCCGCACCACATCAATAAGCCGCACCCCATCACGCTTAAACAGCTGAACCCCCGCCACCTCGCGCCCGATCAAATCGCTCTCAGGCGGGATTACGGCTTCGGTGAAAAACTTCATCTTAGAGCGGCCACCCGAAAGCAATTGGGCCATGGAATCGCGCTCTGGCAGAAGTTTGGGGCCAAAGAGGCGCAGGTAAAGCATCCCCCAAATCACCAAAACAATCGCCAGCGGTGTGACTTCAAAAATCGTGAAGGCTTCCATGCCCTGGGCGCGCGCCACCCCATCCACCAGCAGGTTTGTCGAGGTCCCGATCAGCGTTAAAGTCCCGCCAAGGATTGCGGCATAAGAGAGCGGAATCAACAGCTTAGAGGGCGCAGCGCCGATCTTGCCCGCCATTTGCACAAAGACAGGGATCATCACCACAACGACAGGCGTATTTGAAACAAAGGCCGAGGCAATAATCACAAAGACCATCAACGCCGCAACCGCCACGCGCGGCCGGGTTGCCGCTTGGCGTTCGGCCGATTTGGTAAACCAATCCAGCGCGCCCGTGCGCACCAAAGCGCCCATCACGATAAACATCGCCGCGATCGTCCAAGGGGCCGGGTTGGAAAGCACCCCAAGCGCCTTTTCATAGGGCAAAACCCCCGTCGCCAGCATCACCGCTGCGCCGCCAATCGCGATCACTTCGGCTGGGTAACGTTCGCGCACAAAAAGCCCAAACATCACAACCACAACCGTAAGTGCGAGGATCGCCTCGCCCAATGGGCTGAATTCAAATCCGATCATAGTGCCGCTGACCTGCCCAAAATTCTATTGCACAGCATCATCGCGGTTTGCGCGCAGCCCTGCAAGCAAAGGATGCAAAGGGCGCGGTATTTTGCAGCCATTTTCCGCCGCTTAGCCTGCGCCTTGACTGCGCCTTGCCTGCGCTTGGCCTGCGCGCGCGGCTACTCTGGGGTGCTTTGCTCTAGCCGCCCGCCCTGGCGGATCATTTTGATGCGGATGGCTTTGCCGGTGCGATCATCGGTTTCAACATAAAGCCCGCTCAGGGTCGCTTCGCCCTCGGCTGGTTGAAAGCGTGTCTTGCCCATGCCGGTGACAAAGCGGCGCAATGGCTCGGCCTTATCCATCCCGATCACCGAGTTATAATCGCCGCACATGCCCGCATCCGATTGAAACGCCGTGCCGCCGGGCAGGATCTGCGCATCCGCCGTGGCCACATGGGTATGCGTGCCAACAACGATGCTCGCGCGGCCATCGCAAAAATGCCCCATGCCCATTTTCTCGGATGTGGCTTCGCAATGGATATCGATCAGGCTCGCTTGAACTGCCCCGCCAAGAGGATGCGCGCGCAGCATCTGATCGGCGGCCGAAAACGGATCATCAAAGGCGCGTTTCATAAAGACCTGCCCCAAAATCTGCCCGACCAAGATCTTGCGCCCGCGCGTTGCTTCAAAAACCCGCGCACCGCGCCCCGGCGCGCCTTTGGCAAAGTTCACCGGGCGAATGATCCGCGGCTCGCTTTCGGCAAATTGCATCATGTCACGCTGATCAAACGCGTGATCGCCAAGGGTGATGCAATCGGCGCCCGCCTCAAGGATCAGCTTGGCGTGATCGGCTGAAAGCCCTGCCCCATTGGTCGCGTTTTCGCCATTCACCACGATAAAATCGAGCGCCCATTCTTTTCGCAAAGCGGGCAAGCGCTCTGAAATTGCTTTGCGGCCGGTGCGGCCAACGACATCACCTAGGAAGAGAATTTTCATGCTGGTCTTGCTAGGGCCAGATCGCCCTTTGCGCAAGGGCCGACCGGGCGACAGCCTGTCGCGGGATCGCAAACAATCGCGCCCTTAGCGAAAGGTCAGAACCTCGGCCTCGGTCACAATCGCGTTGAGCGGCTGATCGTAAGAGCCGACCGGAAGGCGCTTGGCCTCCTGCGCGGCATAGGCAAAACCGACAGCAAAAAGATCGCGGTGGCGCTTGCGCAGCGCCTCAAGCGTGCGGTCATAAAAGCCGCCGCCATAGCCAAGCCTGCGCCCCTTGCGATCAAAGGCCACAAGCGGAACGATCAAAACTTCTGGCTCAATCAACGCGCCCTCAACCGGGACCTGCGTGCCAAATTCATGCGCTTCAAGCGCGCCGCCGGGAAGCCATTGGCGAAACTCAAGCGCTTCCCCTTTGCCAACAATAACCGGAACGCACACAGGGCCAAAGGCGGCCATCTTCTCCATCGCCGGGCGCGGATCGATCTCGCTGCGCATCGGCAAATAGCCCGCCAAGGGCCGCCCCTTATGAGGGGTCAAAAACGCGCCCAACAGCTGCGCGGCCATGGCGGATCGGGCCGCATCTTGGGCCGCATCGCGCCGGGCAATCGCCTCGCGCCGCTGCCCGCGCTTTTCCATATCGGTAATATCGACGTTCAAAACAAAACCATCGCTGCAAGCCCCAAAAAGGCCAGAAAACCAACCACATCCGTGACCGTGGTAACGAAAGCGCCCGAGGCCAGCGCCGGATCAACGCCCGCGCGATCCAGCAAAACCGGCACCAAAATCCCCGCCAGCCCTGCCACCACCAGATTGATCACCATCGCCGCGGCAATCACCAATCCAAGCGCCGGAGAGCCAAACCAAAACAGCCCCACAAGCCCCATAACAATCGCAAATATCATCCCATTGGCAAGGCCCACAAGCACTTCGCGCCGGATCACCCGCCACACGTTGCTGCTGGTCAAATCGCGCGTCGCAATCGCGCGCACCGCCACGGTCAGGCTTTGCGTCCCCGCATTGCCGCCCATCGAGGCCACAATCGGCATCAAAACCGCCAAAGCCACATATTGCGCAATCGTCGCTTCAAACTGCGCAATCACCAGCGAAGCAAGGATCGCAGTGACCAGATTAACCGCCAACCATGGCAGGCGCGCGCGGGTTGTCTCGATCACTTTATCCGCCAGTGATCCTTCGCCAACCCCGGCCAAGCGCATGATGTCTTCTTCATGCTCTTCATCCATCACCGACATCGCATCATCAATCGTGATCATGCCAACAAGCCGCTCATGCTCATCCACCACAGGCGCGGAAATCAGGTGATACTGGTTAAACGCATAGGCCACATCGCTTTCGGGTTCATTGACCTCAAAAGTGCGAAAGCTCTGCTCAGCCATATCTTTGAGCGGGGTGTTGCGCGGGTGCGAAAGCATCCGCCCGAGCGTGACATATCCAACCGGGCGCAGGCGCGGATCGACCAGAACCATATGGTAAAACTGCTCCGGCAAATCCTCATTTGCGCGCATATAATCAATGGCTTCGCCAACATTCCAATGCTCGGGCGCCATCACAACTTCGCGCTGCATGAGGCGACCGGCGGAATATTCCGGATAGGTCAGAGATTGCTCAACTGCGACCCGATCCGCATCTTCAAGCGCATCCAGAATGGTTTCCTGTTGGCCCGCTTCAAGATCCTCAAGCAGATCAACAACATCATCACTGTCAAGCTCGCGCACCGCATCGGCCAGAACCTCGGGCCGCATCGCATCAATCACCTCTTCGCGGATGCTTTCATCCAACTCCGAGAGGATTTCCCCATCAAATTCGCGATCATAAAGCTGCACCAACTGGCGGCGATCACTTTCACCGATCTGCTCCAAAAGGTCGGCGATATCGGCCGCGTGCATCGGCTCCATCAGCGCGGTCAAAAGATCGGGATCGCCCGCCTCAACCGCCTCCAAAACGGCCGCTACCGCGCGCTTATCAAGCGCATAGCCATCCTGCTCGCCTTCAAGCTCGCCAAGCGCTGCTTCTTGATCTTCTGTGCTCTCGTTCATAACCGTCGCCTCGTCTGCCCGCTGCGCCCAGCATAGATCAGCCATGACGTGAGAAACAGAGGCAAGCACGATTTACCTTACAGAAATCGCACCCTATTCTGCCCCCAACAATCAGGAGGCCCCCATGGGCGACATCACCCTACTCTGCGGGCAGGTCCTATCCTATCGCGGCGATCCGTTTGGCGCCCAAGGCCCAGACGCGGCCCAGCATATTCAGCGCGGCGCAGTGGCGATCCGTGATGGGCTGATCCTCGATCTGGGCGAAGCCGATGTGCTGCGCGCGGCCTACCCGCAAGCGGATGTGAAAGACTACGGCACAGCGCTGATCTCGGCCGGATTTATCGACGCCCATGTCCATTACCCCCAAACCGGGATCATCGCGAGCTGGGGCAGCCGATTGATCGAATGGCTCAATAAATACACCTTCCCCGAAGAGATGCGCTTTGATGATCCGGCCTATGCGGCCAAGGCGGCGGCGCTTTATTTCGATCTGTCGCGCAGCAATGGCACAACCTCCATGTGCAGCTTTGGCACGATTCACCCCGCCTCCGTGGATGCCTTTTTCACCGAGGCCCAAAAACGCGGCCAGCGCGCCATCACCGGGCGCACCTGTATGGATCGCGAAACCGCCCCCATCGGGCTGCGCGACACAGCAAAAACCGCCTATGATGAAAGCGCTGCTTTGATCCGCAAATGGCATGGGCGTGATCGGCTTTCCTATGCGATCACCCCGCGCTTTTCGCCCACCTCAACCCAAGAACAGCTCGAATCCCTCGGCGCGCTTTGGGCCGAAAACCCCGATTGCCTGATGCAAACCCATCTAAGCGAACAGACGGATGAGATCGACTGGGTGCGCGGGCTTTACCCCGATGCGCGCGACTACCTTGATACATATGAGGCCCATGGGCTCCTGCGTGAAGGTGGGCTTTTCGGCCATGCGATCCATCTCGCGCCGCGCGAAACCGCCCGCCTCCGCGAAGCGGGTGGTGCGCTGATCCATTGCCCAACCTCCAATACATTCATCGGCTCTGGCCTGTTTGATATGGCCGCGCGTATCCGCGAAGGGCAGATCATTGGCCTCGCCACAGATACGGGCGGCGGCTCATCCTTTTCGATGCTGCGCACCATGGCCGCGGCTTACGAGATTGGCCAGCTTTCCGGCACGCCGCTTCACCCTGCACAGCTCTGGTGGCTAGCCACAGCAGGATCAGCCCGCGCCTTGCGGATGAGCGATAAAATTGGCAATATATCCAAAGGGATGGAGGCCGATCTTATTGTTGTCGATCTCGCCTCAACCGCCGTGATTGAACAGCGCAGCAGCCGTTCCGAGGATTTCTGGGAAGCGCTGTTTCCAACCATCATGATGGGCGATGATCGCGCGATTTCTGCGGTCTGGATCGGCGGCAAACAGGCGGCTTAAGGCGGCCAGTTTGCCCCGAATTTCAGCGCCCTAACAAGACTTGCCAAACACAACAACCCAAGTCGGACCGCCCGATTTGGCCGCCCCGATATGGGTGATCCCTTTGCGCAGATTGTTCTCGCGGTGGCCCTTGGATTGCATCCAACTCGCGACAACCTCACCGGCGCTTTTCTGGCCCCAGGCGATGTTTTCGGCCGTCAAACAACTGTTATATCCTGCCCGTTTGACCCGCTGCCCAACCGAAGACCCATCCTTGCCCGTATGCGAGAAATAGCCATTTGCCGCCATATCAGAGGCATGCGCCGCCGCCGCCGCCGCAAGCTGCCCTGAATGGGCAAGCTGGTTGAGCCCGGCCCGCGCCCGCTCAGCATTGATCGCTGCCTCAACATCGCGCGAAACGCTGGCCGTTGAGGAAAGCCCCGCCGGCAAGGCTGTGCTTTTGCTCGCCGCCGCGCCGCCGCTGGTTTTGGTGCTTACGGTGCGGGTCGAAACAACGCAGCCACTCAGCCCAATCGCCAAAACCCCAATAAGCGCGCCCTTAGCGGCCAACCTGCTGATCTGTTGCATATCTCTCATCTCCCTGATGCCTTTGCTACAGCCTATCGCCAAAAGCATCAGAAACAAAGTCCGCGCTCAAAGCGCCTCGGCCAAACGGGTTGCAAGGCGGCGCTGATCCGCAACGATCTGGGCAAGATCCGCCGAATGCAGCCGCCCATCCTTAACAATCTGACGCCCCTCAACCAACAAATCCCGGACCCAAGTTGGCCCCGCAAGCACAAGCGCCGCCGGATCCCAAGAGCCCGCCGCCTCGATACATTCGCTTTCCCAGATGGCGATATCCGCGCGCATCCCCGGTGCCAGATGGCCGATGTCTGTGCGCCCCAAAGCCTGCGCGCCGCCGCGCGTGGCAAGCTCAAGGGCTTCACGCGCGCTCATCTTATCCGCGCCAAATGCGACCCGTTGCAACAGCATCGCTTGGCGCGCCTCTGAGATCATATTGCCGCTGTCATTGGAGGCCGAACCATCAACCCCTAAGGATACATTGAGCCGCGCATCCCGCATCGCGCGCACAGGTGCAATGCCCGATCCAAGCCGGCAATTGGAGCAAGGGCAATGGGCAACGCTTGTTCCAGTTTTGGCAAATAAATCAATTTCTTGCGCATCTAACTTCACGCAATGCGCGAACCAAACATCCGCGCCCAACCAGCCCAGTTGTTCGGCATATTCCCCGGGCCGACAGCCAAATTTTTCCAGCGAATAGGCAATGTCTTCATCGTTCTCGGCCAGATGTGTATGCAGCCGCACGCCCTTGTCGCGCGCCAAAATCGCCGCATCGCGCATCAGCTCGCGGCTCACGGAAAACGGCGAACACGGCGCAACCCCGACCTGCACCATCGCGCCCGGGCCCTCCTCATGAAAGGCATCAATCACGCGGATGCAGTCCTCAAGGATCAAAGCCTCATCCTCAACCAGATGATCCGGCGGCAGCCCGCCTGCGCTCTCGCCAATGCTCATCGCGCCGCGCGTTGGATGAAAGCGCAAGCCGATCTCGCGCGCGCCCTCAATCGTATCGTCAAGCCGCGCACCATTGGGGAAAAGATAGAGATGATCCGAGCTGGTCGAACAGCCCGACAGCGCCAATTCCGCCAAGCCCGCCATCGCAGAAATCCGCATCTCCTCGGGGCCAAACTTCGCCCAGATCGGATAAAGCCGCTTGAGCCAGCCAAACAGCAAAGCATCCTGCGCCCCCGGAACGGCGCGGGTCATCGATTGATACAAATGGTGATGGGTGTTGATCAGCCCGGGCGTAATCACGCAGCCATGGGCGAGCATCATCTGCGCATCATCCGCATAAAGCCCCGGCCCGATCGCCTCAATCACCCCATCGCGCAGCATAATATCCGCGCCGCGCAATTCCGCCCGCGTATCATCCATCGTCAGGATCACTTCTGCGCCGCGGATCAAAAGACGGCTCATGGCGCGGCCTCCTGTGGCACCTCTTGCAGGATCGCCAGCGCCGCTGCGTGAAGCTCTTTGCTTGCCGCCGCGATTACCCGCCCGCCTTCATGCGCCGGCCCGCCGCGCCAATCGGTGACAATCCCACCCGCCGCTTCAATAACCGCAATCGGCGCCATAATATCGTAAGAATTAAGCTGCGCCTCGACCACAAGATCAACCTGCCCCGCCGCCAAAAGCGCATAAGCATAGCAATCCATGCCATAACGCGTGAGCTTACAGCGCGCGGCCAGATCGGCAAACGCGGCCCCTTCCTGCGCACTGCCCACTTCGGGAAATGTTGTAAGAATCGTCGCTTGCGCCAAATCGCGCCTGCCCGAAACGGCCAAATCCGCCCGCCCCATCGGCCCCTCAACATAAGCCGCGCCCAAACCGCCAACGAAGCGCTCGCCAATATAGGGCTGATCAATCACCCCCATAAGCGGGCCCTGCGCATCAGACAGGCCGATCAAAACACCCCAAGTCGGGGTGCCGGAAATATAGCCGCGCGTGCCATCAATCGGATCCAAAACCCAAGTAAGGCCAGAAGTGCCGGGCGTCTCACCATGCTCTTCGCCAAGAATGCCATCATCCGGGCGCAGCCGGGCCAGAACCGCACGCATCGCCGTTTCCGCATCGCGATCAGCAATGGTGACCGGATCAAACCCGCCAATCAGCTTGTTATCCGCCGCCAGCCCCGGCCTGCGAAAATGCGCCAGCGTCACCGGGCGCGCCGCATCCGCCGCCGCCAATGCCGAAGCTCTCAAGCTAGCCTGTTCTTTTTCAAGGATAGTTTTGCGCATGATGCCTCCCGAGCGCCACATGCTACGGCGCGGCCAGCCCTACCCTTTTCGGGTAAAGCTTGGCAGGGAGTGCGTCAAGACTTCGCCTTTCAGGCAACGTCCGAAAGAACGCGCGCCAGCTCAAACAAGCGACGACGCTGATTTTCGGGAATGGAGTAATAAGAGCGCACCAATTCGAGCGCTTCTTTATCCGCCAGAATATCGCCCGGAACGTTGGATTTATCGGCAATCGCCGCATCCCCCGCGCCAATGCCCTCAAAGAAGAAAGCAACCGGAACGTTGAGCGCCTCGGCAATATCCCAAAGCCGCGATGCAGAAACCCTGTTCATCCCGGTTTCATACTTCTGAATCTGTTGAAATTTGATCCCGACCTTCTCAGCCAACTGCTGTTGAGTCATCCCAACCATCCAGCGGCGATGCCGAACGCGTTTACCTACATGTACATCGACTGGGTGCTTCATTACCCGCGCTCCTTAAAAACTCGTCCGCACGAAAACCTATGCGTGTGTTAGACAAATCGCCCGCCCGCCCCCCATTCTCAACCTGTCTTTTTAGGCAAGTTTTGGCGGATTCTTCGTAACTATCTGAAAAATATTAATAATTTATATTTGTCACTGTTCACTTTTCGATGAGCGCCGCGATTGCTGAGCAGGAATTACGCAAACGTCACTCTGACGTAACGTCACTATTCGCGTTTTGCGAATTCTCCCTAGGGTATAGTTGCCGGTTTCACGCGGATTTTCGAATTGCGGTCTCGATTTCCGCACGGCGAAACTTTAAGCTCCCGCCAAATCAATGGGAGAAGATCGTGAAAGCATATCAAGTCACCAGTCTCGAGAAAGATCCAGAAGTTGTCGAGATCCAAGCGCCAAAGCCAAAAGCCGGCGAAGTCCTTATCGAAGTGGCGGCCTGCGGGCTGAATTTTGCCGACCTTTTGCTTGCCAAAGGCCAATATCAAGAGCGCCCCGAGCTGCCCTTTACCCTTGGCTCTGAAACCTCGGGCACAGTTGTTGAGCTTGGCGAAGGTGTGACAACGCTAAAGGTTGGGGATCGGGTTGCGGCCATGGGCGGAACGGGCGGGCTTGCGCAGTTCAGCACATCCCCTGCGGCGCGCTGCACTGTCATTCCCGACAATATGAATTTCAACGATGCCGCCGCCTTTCAGATCGCTTATGGCACAAGCCATGTTGCGCTTGATTATAAGGCCGGGCTTAAGGCGGGCGAAACATTGCTTGTGCTTGGGGCTGCGGGCGGCGTTGGCATGACGGCGATTGAGATCGGCAAGCTGATGGGCGCGACAGTGATCGCCTGCGCGCGCGGCGCCGATAAGCTTGAGATTTGCCGCAAGGCCGGCGCGGATCATGTGATCGACAGCGACAAAGAGGATATTCGCGAGGCGGTTAAGGCGCTTGGCGGGGCGGATGTTGTCTATGATCCGGTCGGCGGCGATCAGTTCAAAGCGGCGTTTCGCGCCTGTAAGCCAGAGGCGCGCATCCTTGTTATCGGTTTTGCCACGGGCACAATCCCGCAAATCCCGGCCAACCATCTGCTGGTCAAAAACATCTCGGTGATTGGCCATTATTGGGGCGGCTACAATTACTTCAAACCCGAAGTGATCACCGATTCCATGAAGCAATTGATGGATTGGTATGCGGCCGGCAAGCTGCATCCGCATATCTCTTTTGCCCTGCCCATGGATCAAGCCGCCGAGGCGATGGACATGCTGCGCAGCCGCAAATCCACCGGCAAAGTGGTTGTTACGCAGTAACACTGCATGGCAAAACTGTTACGCAGTAAGCGCAGCACATCTCAAAAGACAAAAGGCGCCCAATTCACCGGGCGCCTTTTTTGTTTACAGATCGCGTTTTGCTTTAGCCCGCGCTCGCCAAGGGGCGCATCGCATGAACCCGGCTGCGGATCGCTTGGCGGATCAGATGGCTCAGATCATCAATCACTTTGGTGCGCCCCAGCTCGCTTGTATACATATTGATCTGGCGCGAGGCGAGCTCGGGCAAAGCCCCGCCATGCTGGATTTGCTCGGCATGGGGCGGCTCTGTGCCCTCGATCATCGCGTGAACGGCCAAATCCGCGCTGACCATGGCCTCGATGGTGCGCGATTGATCGCTCTCGATCGCCGTTTCCCAAGGGATGCCCGCCGCATCAAGCGCGCGATGAACCCCGCCGCGAAAGATGCAGCGATTCTCAAAGGCCAGCCGAAGCGGGCGCTGCCGCCAAGCATTGCCGCCCGGCGCGCCGATCCAGACAAGCGGCAAGGTGCAAAGCGTCTCCCCGCCCGCATCAACGGCCTCTTCCGTCGTGAGAATCACATCCAATTCGCCGCGCGCAAACAGCTCGCGCAGATTTGTGGTGAAAGACGACATCAGCTGAACTTTGACCCGCGGATAATCCGCATGCAGCTGCTGCAAAACCTGCGGAATCGCCGGGTAAATAATGTCATGCGGCACGCCAAGGCGGATTTCGCCCTCAAATTCCTGCGCTGTGAGCCGGGCGAAAACATCATCATTCAGCTCCAACATCCGGCGCGCATAAGAGAGCAGCTGCTCGCCCGCCGCCGTTAATGCAATCGTGCGCGCCGAGCGATCCAACAGCCGCAGATCAAGGGATTCCTCAAGCCGCTTAAGCTGCATCGACACCGCCGATTGCGTCAGATTGAGAAACCCCGCCGCCCGTGTCACGCCGCCAGAATCCGCCACCGCAACAAAACTGCGCAGGGCCGTCATATCGAGATTTCTAGGCATATCAAATTCCTTGATGTGAGATCGCATAAACATTCATTTTGCTAATTGAACACATTCTGCCATACACATCAACAGATTTGATATGAACCGCCGAACCAATCAGTATTTCAAAAGGATGAACGCCATGACTTCGATCTCAACCAACGTTTCTTTCGCAACCCCTTCCAAGGGCAGCAAACGCCAATCGGTTGCCTCTTGGATCATGGCCGCCCTTGCTGCGAAATCTTCGCGCGATGCACTGCGCCAACTGGATGCCTCCGCGCTACAGGACATCGGCCTCAGCCAATCCCAAGCCCAAACAGAGGCCAGCCGCCCAATCTGGGACGTCCCAACAAGCTGGACCTGCTAATCCCCAAGATCGCGAAAGGCCCGGGCAACCCGCCCATCAGGCCCCGCTCAAATCTTAAGCAACACAGCATAAAATTCCTGTGCATTTCACGCAGAACGCCTTGAAATCAGAGCCGCCCTCGCCAATATTCAACGGTGAGGGCGGTTTTTCTATGCGCCGCCCAAATGTTTAACTCTTGGAGGCAGAAATGGCCGATTATAATACGATCCGCGCCGGTGCCGGAACGCGCACAGCACAGATCGATGAAGGGCTTCGCGCCCATATGAACAAAGTCTACGGGCTGATGTCGGTGGGCTTGCTTGTCACCGCGCTTGTCGCTTGGGCCATCGGATCGAATGATGCGCTGCTCTCGATCTTCCGTGATCCGATCACGCTGCGCCCAAATATCATGGGCTGGATCGCGATGTTCTTGCCCTTGGGCATGGTCTTTGCCTTTGGCGCAATGATCCAGCGGCTCTCGGCTGCGGGCGCGCAATTGTTCTTCTATGCCTATGCGGCGGCTGTTGGCCTGTCGCTGTCCTATATCTTTGCGCTCTATACAGGCGTGTCGATTGCCCAAACCTTCTTGGTCACATCGATCTCTTTTGCGGGCCTGTCGCTCTGGGGCTACACCACGAAGAAAGACATCTCCGGCTGGGGCTCTTTCCTGATCATGGGCGTGATCGGCCTGATCATTGCCTCGATCGTGAATATCTTCCTCAAGTCGCCTGCGCTCTACTTCGCCGTCTCCGCGCTTGGTGTGCTGATTTTCGCAGGCCTCACCGCCTATGACACACAGAAGATCAAGAATGATTACCTCGCCCATGCCCATGCAATGGATGATGAATGGCTCGCCAAATCCGCCATCATGGGCGCGCTGAACCTCTATCTTGATTTCATCAACCTGTTCATGTTCCTGCTCTCCTTCTTGGGCAATCGCGATTAATCGCAGCGCAGAACAGACCGAAAATCACAAAGGGCCGCAGAAACCTGCGGCCCTTTTTCTATGGCTCAACCCTATGGCATTAAGGCCTTCACCCGGCGCTAATCCTGCCGCGTGATCCAGAAAAACCGATAGCTGATCGGATTATGCCCGGCCATAAGGCGATCCCGGCGCCGCCAAGCCGCAATCGCATGATCGGGCTGCGCATAAATCCCCGGCTCAACCGAAAGATAATTCAGCGATGAGCCAGTAAGCTCGCCATGGCGAACGGTCTGTATCTCCGCAACCGCCAGCAACCCACCGGTTTGATGCCCCTGAAACAGCCGCTCAACCGCATAGCGCAACCGCTGCTTTTCGCGCGCAATCGCATGGTTAATCGCCGCCGAATTCAGCGCCGCCGACCCCGCCGCAACAACCGCAGCAACCCCTTCTGCACGCGAGGTCACAGGCCCATCGCTGCGCCCGGCAAGCGTATAGGCCGGCGCGCGGCCCAGGCCAATGATATGTTCTCTCCAATGAAATGCCATTTTTCGCTCCAAACTATTTAATAAAATACCCCGGCCCAAAGCGCCGGACAGCGACAGCTTAGCAAGACAATGCGCTTTCGGGAAATTTTCAGCCCGCATTAGCGATTTCCCGCCAATCCCGCGCCCAAATGCACCGCTCCAAAGGCGCCATAGCTTTGCTCTGATATCCCCAAAGGGGCCTTGAGCCTGTACAGCGCCACAGATAGCCGCGCCTGATCCCAGCCCAAAACAAGGGCGCCAAAAGCAAAAGGCCGCAGATATCTGCGGCCCTTTATATCTTTGATGCGAAAAGGTTTTATGTCTCGCGCGTGATCCAAAAGAAGCGATAGCTCAGCGGGTTATGCCCGGCGCTCAATCGGTCCTTGCGGCGCCAAACGCTGATCGCATGTTCCGGTTTGGAAAAAATGCCCGGCTCCAGCGAGAGATAATTCAGCAATTTGCCGTCCATCGTCCCGTGCCGTGTGTTCTGGATTTCAGCGACAGCCAAAGCCCCACCATATCGGTGCCCCTGAAACATCCGCTCAACCGCAAAACGCAGCTTCACCTTTTCACGCTCTAACGCATGATTAAAGGCCATGTTGTTGAGCCCGGTTGAGGCCGCAGAAACCGCCGATGCAACAGCGCCACCGCGCGATGCGGCTGGCCGGCTGCTGCGCCCTGCAATCGAATAATTGGGCGCTTGGCCAATCCCAGCTCGATACTCACTCCAATGAAACGCCATGGTTCCTCCAAAACCAATAATTAAACCAATAGAGCAACGACCGACTCACCAGTCGGTTTATGCGCTCCCGTCACTTTAGCAGCGGTTTCCGCAAGGGCAATAATCATGATTAATTTTGGCAAGCCCCCGCTTTCCTGCCAAAACCTGCCTGCCCATGCCCTTTTGCGCCCGCATCCGCATCCCCATGGCGGCCCATCCCCATGGCGGCCCATCCGCATGGCGGCGCTTCCCCATGACGGCGCAAAGCAGGCAAGCCGGGCTGGCAAGTCGGGCTGGCAAACCGCACCGGTTTAACGCTCCGATCGCCGCCCTAAATCGCCGCCCGCAGATGCACCGCCCCAAAAGAAACCCCGGGACAAAGATGCAGCTCAATATCCGCGATGTGATCAAACCCAAGCGCGCGATAAAACGGCGCGGCGGTCAGCGTGCTTTGGCAATGCAATATCCGCGCGCCCGCCCCTTTGGCCGCCCCCATCGCATGGCGCATCAACGCGCGGCCAATCCCAAGCCTTGTGTGATCCTGATGGGTCACCACATGGCGGATATGGGCCATATCAGCCGGGCCAACCCCGCCTTGCGGGCCAACCCATGACCACCCGCCCGCACCAACCAAAGCGCCGCCAGGCCCCTCGGCCACGTAATAGGTTCCGCTGGCCAAAAGCCGCGGGTTGGCGCGCGCGATCAGCGGCAGAATATCCGCCAATGTCTCGCGATCATAATCCGCCCGAAGCAGCGCCGGATAAGCCCTTGAGAGCAGCCGATCAACCGCATCAAAATCATGCGGACGTGCAGTGCGGATAGAGAAATAGGCCGGGGCTTGCCCAACCCGTGCTGCGGCCTGGCTGCGCCGCAGATCTTGATCCGGCGGGCAATCCAAACAAGGATCTAAACTGTCTAAGGGGGCATCTGGTAACATTGGTCTTCTCCGTTGGGCTTTGGGGCGATCTTGCCCCGAGGATTTACTCGGGTGGGGATCGCGCGGCCTTTGGGAAAAGAAAAAGCCGCGCGAGGGGTTCTCTGCGCGACTTGCTCTATCTTGGTATGTCGGAAGGCTTACTTGATCTTGCCTTCTTTGTACTCGACATGCTTGCGCACAACAGGGTCGTATTTACGCACGACCATCTTTTCGGTCATCGTACGCGCATTCTTTTTGGTCACGTAAAAGTGCCCTGTGTCCGCTGTCGAGTTCAGACGGATTTTGATTGTTGTTGGCTTAGCCATTTTAAAACTCCGGTTCGTCGTGCAACGGGTTGGCAGAGCCGCCCGTGAAATCCTTGAAGCCCGCCTTGTAACGCGCTGAGGGGCCGAGTCAACCACTCTTGTCATTTCCTTTGTAACTTGGCGCGGGTTTTTTGCGCGCTTGGCCAAATCAAACTTTCCGCCCGGCCCGGCTCAGCGGATTTTCGCGCGTATTTGCCCCCGCCACGCCCCTTTGCGCCAAATCAAGGCAGCATGCGCCGCCCCCTGCTCAGATCGCGCCAAGAGCCGCGCAATTGCGCCCTGCTCCCCTTTCAAAAGGAACAAGACCATGACCCAAACACCCTATGACTTCACCGCCCAAACCGCCATCGTCACCGGCGCAGGGGCCGGGATTGGCCGCGCCACGGTGCGCATGCTGGCTCAGGCCGGCGCGCGGGTGATCGCCACGGATATAAGCGAGGAGCGGCTTACCGCACTCAAGGCCGAAAAGCTCGGCGAAGTGATCACTGTGGCGGGCGATATCTCCAAACCCGACCTGCCCGCTGCCCTGCTCAAAGCCGCCGCTGGCCCAGTGCATATCCTCGTCAATAACGCCGGCATCATGGACAGTTTCCTGCCCGCCGCCGAAGTGGATGATGAAACATGGGCGCGGGTGATGGCGGTCAATCTTACCGCCGTGATGCAGCTCAACCGCGCCGTTCTGCCCGGCATGATGGCGGCCAAATCCGGCGCGATCATCAATATCGGCTCCGAAGCGGGGCTGCGCGGCTCTTGCTCAGGCGCGGCCTATGCCGCCTCAAAACACGCGATCAACGGGCTGACCAAACACATGGCCTTTATGTATGGGCCTGTGGGCATTCGCAGCAATGTGGTGGCGCCCGGCGCTGTGGAAACCTCGATTGAGGCGCCCTTTGCCTCTGAATTTGCCGCCGCGCGGATCGGGCCGATCCTGCAAACAACCCTGCCCGGCGTCGCCCAGCCCGAGCAATTGGCCGCCACGATCTGTTGGCTCGCCTCCGATGCGGCTTCCAATGTCAACGGGGCCATTATCCCCTGTGATGGCGGCTGGTCGGCGCTGTAATCGGGCCAAGTAAATATGCGCGGATGGCCTGTAAGCCGGATTTTGTTCCCCGGGTTGCCCCGGTTCGATGACCATTCCTCTGCGCGCCGTATTGCTACGGCGCTCTAGCTGCCAACCCGGGCCTTCAGGGCTAAAACATCCCTGCGAGCGGTATGCCTTGCGGCACGCTGCCCCGCGTGAGGCCCCTATTTAGCATTGCTCCCGGTGGGGCTTGCCATGCCTCTTTTGTTGCCAAAAGAGCGGTGCGCTCTTACCGCACCGTTTCACCCTTACCCAGCGTTTCGCAAGCGACGCGCGAGGGCGGTTTGTTTTCTGTGGCGCTTTCCCTTGGGTTGCCCCAGCCGGGCGTTACCCGGCACCGTTGTCTTATGGAGTCCGGACTTTCCTCGCACGAGGTTGCCCCCGCACGCGGCCATCCGGCCATCCGCGCAAAGGGCATTTAGGCGCTTGGGGCGGGCTGGTCAACGGCAAAGCGCGCTGCAAGATCCTGCGCAAGCGCCAGATCAATGCCATCATATGGCCCGTCAAAGCCTTGGCGAAACCGCAAGCGAAACGCCCCGAGCAAGGCCTCAAACGGCACCTCAACATCATAGCCAAACGCCGCCAGCGCCCGCAGCATCATATCCCGATCCGCGCCCTGCCCGGCAATCTTCCCGGCAATCTTACCTGTGGGCAAAACATCCCCCGCCCCAACAGCCAAACCCGCGCGCACAAGCCGCGCCCAATCAAAGCGCGCACCGGGATCAAACTTGCGCCCCGGTGCCATGTCGGAATGGCCAATCACCCGGCTGGCAGGGATCGCCCAGCGCGCCATGATGCCGGCCAATAGCCCCTCAAGCGCATCCATCTGCGCCGCCGCAAAGGGCACATTTCCAAGGTTCGCCAGCTCAATCCCGATCGAGCGCGAATTGACATCCCGCACATCGCCCCAAGCCCCCGCGCCCGCATGCCATGCCCGCGCATCCTCTTGAACCAATTGGGTAATTTCACCGCGCGCGCAGATCACATAATGCGCCGAAACCTCGGCCTCGGGATCGCAAAGCCGCGCGATTGCGGCCTCTGCGCTCTTCATGGCCGTGTAGTGAAGCACGATTATATCGGGCCGCGCCCCGCCGCGCCGTGGCCCGCAATTGGGCGACGGGCGCTGCGATATATCAGCGCTGAGCGGCAAGCCGGAAAGGCGCTGGATCCCATGTGCAGGCAAAGCCATCACCATCGGGATCAATCCCTTGCGGATCGCGCTTGGGCCCGCCCCGTTTGAGGAATTCTTCCTGCGCCGCAGCGGGTGAAGAAAACTTCGCACAATTGCGCTGATAGCGGCTTTGCGCGGCAATAATCGAGCGGCTGTAAATGCCTTGGCCAACCAGATTGCTGGTCGAAAGCGCATATTGAACCAGCGTCGCCGCCCCGCCCGAACTTGTCGGAACGGCTGTCGGCTCAATCACTTTATACGCCTCGCGCTGAGCGGCGATCTTCTGGGCATTGTCTTCGATGCTTTCGCGCCCGGTCACGGCGTCAAAATCATTCTCGTCGGAAATGCCCGGGTTATTGGCATCAATCACGATGGGTGTTCGCGCCGTTTCGCTTTCCGCCGCTGCGGCGCCGCTTCCAAGCGCGGCCAGCGCCTCTGCGCCAATCGCATCATCCGATCCGGCCGCCGGGGGCACAATCGCGGCTGTTTGTGTGGCAGAACCAGCGCCCGTTTGCGCACGCCCGTTCAAAGCAGCCTCGCGTTTGGCCCGCTCAACCTCGTAATTGGAATAGGTATCAAACCCAACGCCTGCGCCGCTATCGGGCACAGCCGGATCGCAAGCCGCCAAAGCCGCAAGCCCAAGCACAGGGCCAATAAATCGCAAAACCCGCATAGAAATGTCCACTTCACCCAAACCTATTGGCCTGTAACTACCACCATTTCGCAGGCTTGGAAACAAAGCCCGCCGCCTGTTCAAGCGAATGTGCGATATTCAGCAAATCGCCCTCTTCCCATGGCCGCCCAATCAGCTGCAAGCCAAGCGGCAAGCCCGAAGCATCAAGCCCCGTCGGCACCGCAATCCCCGGCAATCCAGCCAGGTTCACCGTGACCGTGAAAACATCATTGAGATACATCGCGATCGGATCCGCATCGCTCATCCCGCCAAGCTCAAAGGCCGAAGAAGGCGTTGCTGGCGTTAGGATCGCATCGACCCCTTGCGCAAACACCGTCTCAAAATCGCGCTTAATCAGGGTGCGGACTTTGCGCGCGCGGTTGTAATAGGCATCATAAAACCCGGCCGAAAGCACATAAGTCCCAACCATCACGCGGCGCTGGACCTCATGCCCAAACCCTTGCGCGCGGGTCTTTTCATACATGTCGTCAATCGCATCGCCCGCGGCGAGCTTGGCCCGCTGGCCATAACGAACCCCATCATAGCGCGCGAGGTTCGAAGAGGCCTCAGCCGGCGCGATCACATAGTAAGCAGGCAGCGCGTATTTCGTATGCGGCAGGCTGATATCAACGATCTCAGCGCCCGCATCGCGCAACATCGCCGTGCCATCTTCCCAAAGCTTGGCGATCTCGGCGGGCATGCCCTCCATGCGATATTCCGCCGGGATGCCGATCTTTTTGCCGCGAATATCGCCCGTAAGCGCCGCTTCAAAGTTTGGAACGGCCAAATCCGCGCTTGTCGAATCCTTGCCGTCATGGCCGCACATCGACTCAAGCATGATCGCAGAATCGCGCACGGTTTTGGTCATCGGGCCGGCTTGATCAAGGCTTGAGGCAAAGGCCACAACGCCCCAGCGCGAGCAACGCCCGTAGGTTGGCTTGATGCCGGTGATGCCGGTAAAGGCCGCAGGCTGGCGGATCGAGCCGCCCGTATCGGTACCCGTCGCGCCAAGGCAAAGATCGGCCGCAACAGCCGCTGCCGAGCCGCCCGAAGAGCCGCCGGGGGTGAGCTTTGCCTCATCGCCTGCGCGCCGCCAAGGATTGACCGCATTGCCATAAACGGAGGTCTCATTCGACGAGCCCATGGCGAATTCATCCATGTTCAGCTTGCCCAGCATCACCGCACCCGCATCAAACAACTGGCTGGTGATCGTGCTTTCATATTCCGGCTCAAAGCCCTCAAGAATGGCCGAAGCGGCTTGGGTCGGCACGCCTTTGGTGCAGAACAAATCCTTAATTCCCAAGGGGATACCGCACATATCAGGGGCATCGCCTGCCTTGATCCGCAGATCCGCCGCCGCCGCCTGCGCGCGGGCAATTTCGGGCGTGTTATGAACAAAAGCGCCCAAAGCATCCGCGCCCTCAATGGCGCCAAGGCAGGCCTCCGTCAGCTCAACCGAGGTCAACTCGCCCTTGCGCAAAGCATCGCGCGCATCGGCAATCGTCAGAGAATTCAACTCACCCATCGCGCCTACTCCACAACTTTGGGCACAGCGAAAAAGCCTTCGCGGGCATCCGGCGCATTGGCCAAAATCTTATCCTGATAGCCGCCGTCGGTGACGATATCTTCGCGCCGCTTAAGCCGCTGCGGGGTCACCGATGTCATCGGCTCAACCCCTTCAACATCAACCTCAGAGAGCTGCTCAATAAAGCCCAAAATGGCGTTGAACTCATCGGCCAGCGCCGGAAGCGCCTCTTCAGGGACGCGAATGCGCGCAAGCTTGGCCACACGGCGGGCAGTTTCTGTATCGATCGACATCGCTAGGCTCCGAATACATCTGGATATTTGCCCCCGCGTTTAGCGCGCCGCGCGCCCGCCTTCAAGCATATGCCGCCGGTAAACCTCAATGAACCACGCAAGCATCGCGCCATTGATGCTGTGCCAAAGGAAATGCGTGCCATAGGGCCAGGCCGCGCACAGCGGCAAATCAATGGTGCGGATGGTCAGCGAAATCAGCATCACCGCCAAACCAATCGCCAAGTTGCGCGCCAATCGCGGCGCCCGGCGCATCACCACAAGGATATAAAGCCCAAGCATCGAGGGCACAGGAAAATACCCCGCCGAAGAGCCAAGCAGCGCCATCCGCTGAAACATCGGCGCAAGCAAAGCACTAAACGGCAGGAAAAACAGAACCAATGCGCCGCCGCTCAGCCAATCGCGCCAAGGCTTGCCCCGCCGGGCAAAAATCGCCGGAAGTTCCGCCCCAAGCCCAAACAAAAGCACCAAAACAAAGGCCATGATCGGCAAAACATCCGCCGCCATCGCCCAATTGGTTGCTGTGGTGTGAAACAAGAATGAACCAATGCCCAAGGCAAACAAAATGCCACATAACAGCCGCGCCAAAACAAGGCCCTCACACCGCCGCCACATGAACATCGCGGCAAGAATAAAGCTGATATTGGTCACCGCATTCAGCGGCTCTGCCCAAAAACCAAAATCCAACCGCTCGCAGTAGCCGTCTGTTTGCGCCAACCAATTCATCCCGTGATCCTATCGTATCTACTTGTTTTATATGGATATAACATGAAACCCAGGCGAAGACCAAAAGGCGCGCCTATCGCCGCTGCGCAAAGAAATCCTTGAGCAAAACCTCCGCCTCATCCGCGCCGATCCCATCATAGACCTCGGGGACATGATGCGCCTGAGGATGGGCAAATATCCGCGGCCCCTGCGCCACACCGCCCGATTTGGGATCGCTCGCGCCGTAATAAACCCGCGCAATCCGCGCCTGCGAAAGGGCCGAAGCACACATCGGGCATGGCTCCAGCGTCACATATAAATCATGGCCCAAAAGCCGCTCTGATCCGGCCAAGCCGCAAGCCGCCCGCAGCGCCAAAATCTCTGCATGGCCGGTGGGATCGCTCAATTCGCGGGTGCGATTGCCCGCCGCCGCCACGATCTCGCCGCCCGGCGATACGATCACCGCGCCAACAGGCACCTCGCCGCGCGCGCCGGCCAATCTGGCCTGCTCCAAAGCGGCCTCCATATGGGATGTAAAACGCATCCCGCATCTTTGCCCTGCCCGCGCCGATCAGGCAAGCGCCGCCTCACGCCCTAATTCGCCTTCCCAAACGCGCTCGCCTGCGCTATCGCAGCCCTATGAGCGCACAAAACCCAAATGACAGCAAAACCCCGGCCGGCGATCGCATCGCCAAAGTTCTTGCGCGTGCAGGCATTGCCTCGCGCCGCGAAGCCGAGCGGATGATTGCAGAGCGGCGCGTCTCGGTGAACGGCAAATTGATCGACAGCCCTGCGCTCAATGTCACTGAGGCCGATAAAATCGCGGTCGATGGCAAGCCCGTTGGCGCGCCCGAAGCCGCCCGCCTCTGGCTCTATCACAAGCCGCTCGGGCTGGTGACATCCGAGCGCGATGAAAAGGGCCGCGACACGGTTTTTGACAATCTCCCCGAAGGCATGCCGCGCGTTGTCAGCGTTGGCCGCCTCGATATCAATTCCGAAGGGCTCTTGCTGCTCACCAATGACGGCGGCCTCAAGCGCAAACTGGAGCTGCCTTCCACCGGCTGGTTGCGCAAATACCGCGTCCGCGTCAAAGGCAACCCGACCGAAGACATGCTCAAACCTCTGCGCCAAGGCATCACGGTTGAGGGGGTGAATTATCAGCCGATGGAGGTGCATCTCGATCGGCTCCAAGGCGCCAACGCATGGCTGACAGTCGGCATCCGCGAAGGGCGCAACCGCGAAATTCGCCGCGCTATGGAAGCGATCAATCTTGTGGTGAACCGATTGCTGCGCATCTCTTACGGCCCCTTTCGCCTCAATGAGCTGAAACCCGGCGAGGTCGAGGAAATCAAGCCGCGCGTGTTGCGCGATCAGCTTGGCGTGACGGATGCCGCCAAAGGCCACGCCGCGCCAAAAGCCAAACGCCCCGCGCCCAAACGGACCCGCAAACAAGAGGCGCGCCCCGGCCCCAAAGGCGCAGGCAACAGCCCGTCCAAAAGGCCGCCAAAACGGGGCTGAATGTCTTGTAAGTCTTTAAAAACCGGCCTCAAATTTCTTGAAAGACTTTAAAAAACAAGCTCTCTGAGGCCGCACCCAAGCCCCATGCGCCCGCCCTGCGCGCCGCAACATGCCTGCCCAAAGCGCCAACAATCTCTTGCGCCAAAGCCTTTCCCAAGAGCCCGCCTTCCCGTATGAAACCCGTAAGTCTTAACGAATTTACGGAGCGCGCCCCATGGCTGACCTGCTGACAATCGAAAACCTTGGCACCCTTGTGATGCTGATCTTCCTCCAAGCTGTCCTTGGCTTTGACAACCTGCTTTATATCTCGATCGAGAGCCAACGCGCACCAGTGGAAAAGCAAAAAGCTGTGCGTTTCTGGGGGATTATCATCGCCGTGGCGCTTCGGGTCGTCTTGCTCTTTGTGATGATCAACCTGCTCGATGCGCTCTCAACCCCGTTCTTTATCATGGATTGGGTCGGCGTTTTGGAGGGCGGGGTGAACTTTGCCACCATTGTTTTTGTCTTTGGCGGGGTCTTCATTATGTACACCGCCGTTAAGGAAATCGGCCATATGCTCACCATCAATGAGCTGCACACAGATGTGGGCCAAAAAGGCAAGAAATCAGCCGCTCAAGTGGTTGGGTTTATCGTCCTGATGAACCTGATTTTCTCTTTTGATTCAATCCTCTCTGCGATTGCGATCACCCAGATTTTCGCGCTCCTCGCCATCGCAATCCTAATTTCCGGCGCCGGGATGCTCTTGCTCGCAGATACGGTGACAGTCTTCTTGCAGAAAAACCGCATGTACGAGGTGCTCGGCCTGTTTATCCTCTTGATTGTAGGCGTTGTTTTGCTTGGCGAAGCCGGCCCTGCCGCAGCGCATGCGATGCATGATGATAGCCTCGCGATCAAGGTTTTTGACTATGATATCATTCCGATGTCCAAATCGACCTTCTACTTCTCGGTCATCGTTTTGGTTGCCGTAGAGGTCATCCAATCCGGCTACTCGCGCAAACTCGCCGCCGAGCGCGCCGCACAGGGCAAAGCCAAAAGCCATTGATCCAATAGGCCTTTTATGAAAGCGGCGCATGGCCTATATCTAGGCCCTGCGCAAACACGCATAAGAGGTGGGACATGTCTAAAACGGGGCTTCAAAAGCTGGCCTATATGCTGCTTGTGGCATTGATTTTCTACGTATCAATTACGGGGATTTTCTGATGGCGCAGCGCTATGGCGGCAAATTCAGCCCAGAAGACGCGCCCAAAAACACAGGCGCATCCAGCAACGATTCCCTGCCCAAACGCCCCTTTGATGGCGCGCGCAGAACCCGCGCAGGCGGGCGCGTTAATCTGCTATTTGTCGCGCCGCTGCCACTGCTGATCGCGGCCTTTACCTCCGATCCCATCGGCCTTGGCGGCACATTGGCAAGCTTTGGCGCGCTGATCCTCGCCGCATGGCTGACCCGCGAAGGCATCCTCGCCCAAGAGGCCTATGAGGCGCGCAAAATCGCCCGCCGCCCCGCGCTGCCGCGCAAAATGCTCGCCGCGCTGATCACCGGCGGCGCGCTTTTCTTTGCAGGAAGCTTTCAGGGCCAAAGCCTTGTATCTTCAGCCATTTTTGGCGTTCTTGGCGCGGTGCTTCATAGCTTCTCCTTTGGTTTTGATCCGCTCAAAGACAAGGGCATGGAGGGCATCGACACCTTCCAACAAGACCGCGTTGCCCGCGCCGTTGAAGAGGCCGAAAAGCATATTGAGGCGATGAAAGACGCAATCAAACGCGCCACAGATCGCAAGCTTGAAGCCCGCGTTGAGCGCTTTGCCAGCACCGCGCGCGATATGTTTCGCACCGTTGAGGAAGACCCTCGCGATCTCACGGCGGCGCGCAAATATCTTGGCGTCTACTTGATGGGCGCGCGCGATGCGACGGTGGCCTTTGCCGATCTGTTTGCGCGCAATCGCTCGGCCTCGGCGCGCGAGGATTACCTTGCCCTGCTGGATGATCTCGAAGCGAATTTCGCCGCCAAAACAACCGCCTTCCTAAGCGACAATCGCGATGATCTTGATATTGAAATCAGCGTCCTGCGCGATCGGTTGGCCCGCGAAGGCATCCGCTCAGAAAACTCCGAAATTTAACGAATAGCCCCCCTAAGAGGAAATCCGCTCATGTCAGAAACAACCCGCACCAAGGCCGAAGCCGCCCTCAAAGAGGTCGAAGAAATCACCGCTGTGGTCCTTCCCGAACCCTCAACCGAGCTCGTCCCGCTCGCCAAGGCCAAAGCGCCCGTCGCCAAAGAAATCCGCGCCCGGATGAATGAAATCGATATGGAAGACACCAATTCCATCGTCGCTTTTGGCTCGCGTGCGCAGGCCGGATTGCAAGAGATCAGCCAATCCATGCTCGCCGGTGTGCGCAACAAAGATGTGGGCCCCGCGGGCGATAGTCTTCGCTCGATCGTGACAACCATTCGCGGCTTTTCCGTCTCTGAGCTGGATGTGCGCCGCAAGCGTTCCTTCTGGGAAAAACTGCTCGGGCGCGCTGCTCCGATGGCGAAATTCGCCGCCAAGTTTGAAACCGTTCAGGCCCAGATCGACAAAATCACCGACAACCTGCTCGCACATGAACACACCCTGCTTAAAGACATCAAATCGCTCGATATTCTTTATGATCGCACGCTGACATTCTATGATGAACTCGCGCTTTATATCACCGCAGGTGAAGAGAAAATCCAAGAGCTCGATGCCAAAGACATCCCCGCAAAAGAAGCCGAAGTTGCCAAAGTTCCCGAAGCCGAACAGGTGATGAAAGCCCAAGAGCTGCGCGATCTGCGCTCTGCCCGCGATGATCTTGAACGCCGCGTGCATGATCTCAAACTGACCCGCCAAGTAACGATGCAATCGCTGCCCTCGATCCGCCTTGTGCAGGAAAACGACAAATCCCTGGTCACCAAAATCAACTCAACTTTGGTCAACACCGTGCCGCTTTGGGAAACCCAGCTAGCCCAAGCCGTAACCATTCAGCGCAGCGCCGAAGCAGCCGGCGCCGTGCGCGAAGCCAATGATCTGACCAATGAATTGCTGACCGCAAACGCCAAGAACCTGCGCTCGGCCAACAAGATCGTGCGCGAAGAAATGGAGCGCGGTGTGTTTGATATCGAGGCTGTCAAACAAGCCAATGCGGATCTGATCGGCACGATTGAGGAAAGCCTGCAAATCGCCGATGAGGGCAAGCGCAACCGCGCCAGTGCCGAAGTTGAGCTGCAGAAAATGGAGAGCGAGCTGCGCGATACTTTGGCCTCGGCCAAAGCCCGCGGCGACAAGACCGGCTATAACGCGGGCTCTTCGGTTCCCGGCGCATAAACGCGCTTTTTGGTGCAAAATTAGGGCCTTTCCTCGATATGCGAGGGAGGGCCATTTTCATTCATCCCGTTGATTTTATATCAAAAATAACGATTTCTTTAGGGGCGAAACGGCTTGCCCTGCCCCAAAGCCTCAAAAATCCTCACCATGCGCTTTTGCTGTGTCTCGGGCCGTTTGGCAGAGGTCAGGCTGTAATGGATCGCATGGCGCGCGCTTTTGCTCAGAGTTGCAAATGTGGCTTTTGCCCGCGCGTCCCCCTCCAATGCCTCAAGAAAATAGGGCGGGAATTCCACCACTTGCGTGAGAGAATAGGCCGCGTCCCATCGCCCATCCGCCTTGGCCGCATCCACATGCGCTTGCCCCGCCGCTTGCATCCGCCCGCTCTCGATCAAGGCCTCAACATGGGCGCGGTTCTTCTGCGACCAGACCGATTTTTTCCGCCGCGGGGTGAAGCGCTGAAAATAGGCGCTCTCATCGTGGGATTTCTTGATCCCGTCGATCCAGCCCCAAGCGAGCGCCTCAATCACCGCCTCTTGCCAATCGACAGAGGCCCGCCCCGAGCCTTTCTTATAGATCTTCAGCCAAAGCTCATCTTCGCGCCTGTGATTTTCCGCCAACCAGGCACAAAAATCCGCAGGCGTGGCGAAGCTTTCAATCTTGTCCGGGTTCACATCCATTGCAGGCCTCATTGCGCCATCGGGTATTGTATTAAGTTGCGTCTACCCTGATTATAAAACAAACGAGCAAATGCAAAGTTGCTTAGCAATGCGAACAAGATAGTGGCGAGCTTTATGGGTTTGGATCGGAACAAATGGCGTGCGGCGCTGATGGTCGTGGCGGGGCTTGGCCTTGCCGCTTGCGATACCATCACGGCAACATCGCCCTTGCCCAAAGCGCGCCCCGCAAGCCTTGCCCGCCCTGCCCCGCCCCCCAAAACGCCCTCTGCGCAAAGCGTTGCTCTTAGCGCCTATTTCAAGCGGATCGAGCAAGGCTTGCTGGTGCAAGGCTTGCTGCGGCGCGATGGCGGGGGGCCGGATGTCCCCTTTACCGCCCGCATGCTCGCTGACAATTTTGAACGCATCGCCCTATTTGAAGAATACGCGACCTACGGCGGCCGCCTTGTTGCGCAACAGACCCCGAGCCGCCTGCATCGCTGGGAAGGGCCGGTCAATATGGCCGTTGAATTTGGCGAAACGGTTCCGGCGGCGCAGCGCGCCAAGGACCGCGCCAATGTGGCCAATTTCGCCGCCCGTTTGGGCCGGGTTTCGGGGCATCCGGTTCGCCTTGGGGGCGCTGCCAATTTCACCGTTTTGATCCTGAATGAAGACGAGCGGCGCGCCATTTCCCCGCGTCTTCGCCAGCTTTTGCCAGGCATCGGCGGGGCCGCGCTCGATAGCGCCATCAATATGGATCGCAACACCTATTGCGCGGTCTTTGCTGTCGATCCGGCGGATGATGGAAATTACACCCGCGCCGTGGCCATTATCCGCGCCGAACACCCCGACCTGCTGCGCCTTTCCTGCATCCATGAAGAGCTTGCCCAGGGGCTTGGCCTCTCCAACGATAGCCCCTCTGCGCGCCCCTCGATCTTTAATGATGACGAAGAATTTGGCCTGCTCACAACCCATGACGAGATGCTTTTGCGCATCCTTTATGATCCCCGCTTGCGCGCCGGAATGCAGCCCGCTGAGGCGCGCACCATCGCGCGCGATATTGCAACCGAATTGATGGGTGGCGATAGCTAAGCCCCCGCGACGACACGAGAAAAGGAGCCCCAAATGGGTATTTTCGATTTCCTCTCCGGCGAATTCATTGATGTGATCCACTGGGTTGATGACAGCCGCGATACGATGGTTTGGCGCTTTGAGCGCGAGGATCACGAGATCAAATATGGTGCCAAGCTCACCGTGCGCGAAGGCCAAGCCGCGGTCTTTGTTCATGAGGGGCAGCTTGCGGATGTTTTCACCCCGGGCCTCTATATGCTTGAGACCAACAACATGCCCGTGATGACCACATTGCAGCACTGGGATCACGGCTTCAAATCGCCCTTCAAATCCGAGATTTACTTCGTCAACACGACCCGTTTTGCCGATCTCAAATGGGGCACCAAAAACCCGATCATCGCGCGCGATCCCGAGTTTGGCCCCGTGCGCCTGCGCGCTTATGGCACCTATACGATCAAGGTCTCTGACCCGGCCCGTTTCCTCACCGAAATCGTCGGGACGGACGGCGAATTCACCATGGACGAGATCAGCTATCAAATCCGCAACATCATCGTGCAGGAATTCAGCCGCGTGATCGCAAGCGCGGGCATTCCTGTGCTTGATATGGCCGCCAATACGGCCGATCTGGGCAAGCTGGTGGCCGCTGAAATCTCCAAAACCATCGCCGAATACGGGCTGGTGATCCCCGAGCTATACATCGAAAACATCTCCCTTCCAGAAGCCGTTGAAGCCGCGCTTGATAAGCGCACATCAATGGGCCTTGCAGGCGATCTGGGCCGGTTTACGCAATATTCCGCCGCAGAAGCCATGACAGCCGCCGCGGCAAATCCAAACGGTGGCGGCGGCATGGGCGCAGGGCTTGGCATGGGAATGGGCATGGCGATGGCCGGGCAAATGGCCAATGCAGGCCCTTGGGGGCAAGCGCCTCAAGCCGCGCCGCAACCTCAGCCCCAGCCGCAATACACACCTCCGCCCCCGCCCCCGGTCGAGCCAGTTTGGCACATCGCCGAAAAGGGCGAAACACGCGGGCCATTCTCGCGCGCTTCACTGGGCCGCATGGCATCCGATGGCAGCCTCAGCCGCGAAACGCTGGTCTGGACCCAAGGCCAAGATGGCTGGCTGCCCGCAGGCGATGTTGCCGCCCTCGCACAGCTCTTTACCGTCGCGCCGCCCCCGCCGCCGCCCGCTTGAAGCCTGTGCATACAGCGCCTTCAAACCCTTCGCCTTGGCGCGCCAATGCCCGCCAAAGCTCACGCGTTTAATCGGACAGTGTGATGGCCCAGACCGATCCCTCAGATCCCAAAATCGCCCCGCAAGATGCGCATCGTTTTCCCTGCGCGGCCTGCGGGGCCGATCTGCGATTTGCCCCACAAGACGATCAACTGGTCTGTGATCATTGCGGCCACACAGAGCCGATGGACAGCGCCACAGCCGCGCCGCCCGCGATCAGCGAGCTCGATTTTCGCGCCGCCCTGCGCGCCCAACTTCCCGAACAAGCCGTTGAAGAAACACGGATTTCCTCATGCCCCAACTGCGGCGCCCATGTTGAATTTGATGCCGATACCCATGCCGCCGAATGCCCGTTTTGCGCAACCCCCGTCGTTACCGATACAGGCCTACACCGCCAGATCAAGCCGCGCGGCGTTCTGCCCTTTGCCCTGACTGAAGAGCAAGCGCGCGATGCGATGGGCAACTGGCTTGGGCGGCTTTGGTTTGCCCCCAATGGCCTGCGCAAATACGCGCGCAAAGGGCGCAAAATGCAAGGTATCTACGTCCCCTACTGGACATTCGACGCCGATACCAAATCGCGTTATTCCGGCGAGCGGGGCGATGATTATTACACCACCAAAACCGTGATGCGCGATGGCAAACCCGTCCAGGTCCAAGAGCGCCATACCCGTTGGCGCGCTGCCAGTGGCCGGGTTGCGCGCTTCTTTGATGATGTGCTTGTGCTTGCCTCCAAATCCCTGCCCAAACGCTTCACCGATGCGCTTGAACCATGGGATTTGAGCGCGCTTGAGCCTTACCGCCCGGAGTTCCTCGCCGGTTTTCGCGCCGAGGGTTACACCGTTGAGCTTGAGGACGGTTTCACCCAAGCGCGCGCCCATATGGATGCGATTATCGCGCGCGATGTGCGCTTTGATATCGGCGGCGATCACCAGCGCATTCACAGCCTTGATACGGATGTCAAAGACATCACCTTCAAACATATCCTGCTGCCAATCTGGCTTGCCGCCTATAAATACCGCGGCAAAACCTATCGCTTTGTGGTGAATGGCCGCTCTGGCCAAGTGCGCGGCGAGCGGCCCTATTCAGCTTGGAAGATCGCATTTGCCGTGATCCTTGGGCTGATCGCCGCCGCCATTATCGGCTTTATTCTGGCCCAACAACAATAGAGCCGCCCTTGCAGATAAGGCCCGTTACCGCTAACAACGCCAAGACCATAACAGAAAGCGCCCCAAATGATCCTGAGCTGCGGTGAAGCCCTGATTGATATGTTGCCCCGCACGCTTGAGACGGGCGAAGCGGCCTTTGCGCCCTATCCCGGCGGCGCAGTGTTTAATACGGCCATCGCTTTAGGCCGGCTCGGCGCGCCATCGGGCTTTTTCTCGGGGCTTTCCAATGATCTCTTCGGGCAAACGCTGATTGAGGCGCTTGAGGCAAGCCATGTGGATGCGCGCCTTTCCTTGCGGGCCGATAAGCCAACGACAATGGCCTATGTGCATTTTGAAAACGGCCAAGCCCGCTATATGTTTTATGATGAGGGCACAGCCGGGCGGATGATCACGCCCGATGATCTGCCTACCCTACCGGATGAGATTTCCGCGCTGTTCTTTGGCGGTATTTCCCTGATCTCAGAGCCATGCGGCACCGCATATGAGGCGCTCATGGCGCGCGAAGCCCCGGCGCGCATCACCATGATCGATCCCAACATTCGCCCAAGTTTCATCACCGATGAGCCCGCCTATCGCGCCCGGATCGAGCGGATGATGGGCATGGCGGATATCGTCAAACTCTCGGATGAAGATCTGGAATGGCTGGAAGGGCCCGGCGATATTGCCGCCAAGGCCCATGCGATCCTCGCGCGTGGTGCGCAGCTTGTTTGCATCACCGAAGGGGCCAAGGGCGCGCGCGGCTTTACCGCCCATCAGGAAATCGCCGTTCCGGCCAAATCGGTCGAGGTCGCAGATACGGTTGGCGCGGGGGATACCTTTAATGCCGGGCTTCTCGCGGCCCTTCATGCGGCTGGTGCGCTGAACAAATCGGCGATTTCTGCACTGGCAGAAGAGGTGCTCCATCGCGCGCTTTCGCTTGGCGTTCATGCCGCCGCGATCACTGTAAGCCGCGCGGGCGCCAACCCGCCCTATGCCAACGAGCTTGTCTAAATGCGCGCACTGATCCAACGGGTGGCGCGCGCGGAGGTGCATGTGGATGGCGCGCTGATTGGCGCCTGCCCCGGCGCAGGCTTGCTGATCCTGATCTGCGCGATGCAGAATGATACCGAGGCAACAGGCCAAGCGCTCGCGGCCCGGATCGCCAAGCTGCGCATCTTTGCCGATGAAGACGGCCGGATGAACAAAAGCCTCCTCGATATTGGTGGCAGCGCGCTTGTTGTCAGCCAATTCACCCTTGCCGCCGATACAAAACGCGGCAACCGCCCCGGCTTTTCCGCCGCCGCCCCGCCCGAATTGGGCCGCGCGCTTTATGAAGGCTTTGCCGCCGCGCTGAAAGCCACAGGCATCCCGGTTGAAACCGGCCAATTTGGCGCGGATATGCAAGTCTCGCTGATCAATGACGGCCCCGTCACGATCTGGATGGATAGCGATCAACCAAGCTAAAGCGGCTTGGTCACACGATTTTTCTAAGGGGATCGCTTGTTTTCTAAGGGGATCGCTTGGAGCGGGCGGAGGGAATCGAACCCTCATCTTCAGTTTGGAAAACTGAGGTCTTAACCATTACACAACGCCCGCTCGAGCAAGAAACGGCATATTCTACCTCATAAAGATGGTCAAGCCAGCCTTTGCACGCAAGAGGCAAACCGCTGAAAAAATAAGCAACGGCACATGCCTTTTTAGCGACATCTGTCTCATTGGTGTGATGCTTCCAAGCGCCAAGAACGCTCTAGGCTTTTCGAAGGTGCACCACTTCGCACAGCCGGTTAATACATTGAAATAATGAGATAAAAATATTTCGCGAGATGCAAACCCTCGCGCATTTTCTTTCCGATCAAAAGCCATCAATCGGCGCCTACCCCCAAAAATCTCACTCAAAACGACCGAGAAATTGGCATATTTTGGCCCCAATCCAAGCGCATCGAAGAAGGACCGTTAACCTTAATGCCTGCCTGAAGACCAAAAATGATCACAGGTGGGTGCCAAACATCATCTCGGAGCGAGAAAATGAAAACGCACTATCTGAAACCCCTGCTTGCGCTTGGCATCATCGCCGTCGCATCGCCAACCTTCTCAGCAACCAAAACAGCTGATCTGGCTGTCTCGGCCCTCGTTGCTGACAACTGCACAATCGTCGCCGGCACAGCGCTTGCCTTTGCAACCTTGAACACCGCCGAAGTTTCAAACGAAACCCTGCCCGGTGAGATCGCAATTCTTTGTACCTCGACCAAATCCTCAATCACTGTGTCATTGGGCGCAGGCGCAAATGCCTCTGGTGGGCAGCGCCGCATGACAGACGGTTCGGGCAATTATATCGGATATAACTTGTTTAAAGATGCTGCACATGCAACATCTGTTGGTATCGACGAAGTCGTATACGACCAAGGGGTAACCGCACTTGCACCGCAACTTGTTGGAGTCTATGGACAAATCCCAGCAGGGAGCTATGCTTCCGGTGGTTACACTGATACGATCACAGTTACGCTAACTTACGAATAAAAAGGGCATTAAGCCATGTTTGTAGAGAGCAGAGCACTAAAAATTGGCTGCAGGGCCATCGCCGCGACAATGATCTGGAGCGCTTCGGCGCTCGGGTCATACGCTGATAGCGTGTCGGTTTCGCCGACGCGCCTTAGCGTTCCTTCGCCCAATCAAGCCACCACAATGACTGTCAAAGCCGGGGGCAACGAGGCCTCGATTTTACAAGTCCGCGTGATGCGCTGGAATGAGCGAGACGATCCTTCCAAGATGAAACCCACCCGTGACGTGGTTGTTTCTCCTCCGGCTGCAAAACTGAAAGCAAATCAAGAGCTTACAGTGCGCATCATTCGCACCAAATCCCGCGCTGTGCGTGGGCGCGAATGCTACCGGGTGCTTGTGGATCGCCTACCGGGCCGCGAGCAAGACGGGCAAGCTGTGAAGCTGCGCGTGCGTCACTCTGTTCCTCTGTGCTTTACATCCTAGCTGGCCCGCCAGCCTTTTCCTGATCCGGGCCCCCTCGGATCGGGACAATAAAAATAACGAGCATAGAGGCCGCACATGCACCCAATGCGCAGCGCAGTTTTAACCAGTTTTGCCACCCTCCTGCTTGCCACAACGGCGCAGGCCCAATCAGTGAGCGACACGTTAGATTTGACGCTCAAAGTTGCCGATGACATTCCCAATTTCCAAGAAGTCACGCCGCTTTTCCTTTCGGTCTTGATCAATGGCAAAGACACAGGCCTTGTGGCCGAATTCAGATACCACCCAACAGAAAAGCGCTTTTCCGCCACGCGCAAAGAGCTTGGCGAACTGGGGCTGAAATTCCCCGGCGGCGTGACCAAACGGATCTATCTCGATACGGTCCCGGGGCTGCGCTATACCTACTCTTCGGCGGATCAGCAGATTTCCCTTGATGTCGCCCACGCCGGCCTTGAGCCCAAAATCACATCTGCTGCGCGCAAGCCGGAATTCCTACCGCCGCAAAAGGGCTATGGCGCTGTGCTCAATTATACCTTGTCCACAGAGCTCGGCATGCAAGGCACAGACACAAATCTGGGCCTCAACTCGGCCTCGGCGGCGCTTGATGGCTGGCTCTTCTCGCCCTTTGGAACTTTGGGTTCGACCGCCTTTTTGAACCATAATGCCAAAACCGGCGTTGATGAGATCATCCGCCAAGAGACCAAATTCGAATTTGCCGACACCAAACATGCGCTCAGCTTTACTCTGGGCGATTTCCAATCCTCTTCCTTGCAATGGAGCCGCCCGATCCGCATGGGCGGCTTTCAAATTCGCCGCGATTTCAGCCTGCGCTCTGACATCATCACAAATCAGCGCCTCAGCTATTCCGGCGCGGCCGCTCTGCCTTCAACCGTTGACGTCTTTATCGAAAACAACCGCGCTTATTCCGGCCCTGTTGATGCTGGCCCTTTCCGGCTTGAAGACCTGCCGCTTTATACCGGCTCGGGTGATGCTGTCATTATGGTGCGGGATCAAAACGGTGATGTAACCTCTGAAGAAGTCTCCTTTTTTGCCTCGCAGAACTTGCTCAAAAAGGGCCTTGCGGATTACTCGCTTGAAGCAGGGTTTGCGCGCGAAGCCTTTGGGATCGAGAGCAATCAATACGGCAGCAGCGCCATCGCCTCGGGCAGCCTGCGCTATGGGCTCACCGAAAAGATCACGCTCGCCGCGCATGGCGAGGTAAAATCAGACCTGCAATTGATCGGGATGGGGCTTACGGCCGTTCCGCTTAATCTTGGCGAGATTTCCGGGACCGTGGGCGCGAGCCGCTATCAAGGCCAGACCCGCGGCTTTGCCCATGGCACGATGCGCACCACCGTGATGGGCGCCGATCTGAACCTAAGCGTGATGCGCGCACAGCCCGGCTTTGCCGATCTCGCCCTTGTCACCGGCGCGGAATATCTGGGCGCAAGCGCGATCAGCGGCTCTGGCTCATTGCTCGAATTTCCCATCGCGCTTGATGTGCTGAGCGTGGCAATCCCGGTGACCAAAGATCGGCGCAAACTGGGGCTGAGCCTTGTGCATTCCAAACGCTCCAGCAGCGAAGATTTTATCGCCTCGGCCTCCTTTGGCAGCAATATTCGCGGCTCTGCGGCTTCTTTTGGTGTGACCGCCTCGCACAGCTTTACCAATGATGAAACCCGCGCCTCGATGAACCTCTCTGTGCCGCTCGGCAAGCGGCGCACCATGCGCAGCGGCGTTGGCCGGGATATAAACGGCAAAGTCTATGCCTCGACCTCGATCAACCGCCCCCTGAGCGAAGCCGTGGGCGATTATGGCTATCACGTTCAGTTTGAAAACAAAGACGGGCTGAATTTCGCCTCGGCCCGCTCGGATTATCGCACCCGTTATGGCAAGGCGAGCATGGAGCTGGCGCAATCCAAAGACAGCACAAATCTGCGCGGGCGCTTTAGCGGCGCTGTTGCTGTTGCCGGGCCAAGCATCGCCTTTGGCAATCAGGTCAGCGACAGCTTTGCCATCGTCGATGTGGGCATCCCCAATGTCCCCGTTCAGATGCAAAACCGCCGCGTTACAAAGACCAACAATCGCGGCCGCGCGCTTGTCTATGGGCTTGGCTCAAACCGGCGCAATCGCATCTCGGTTGATGTAAATGATATCCCGCCAGACTATTCGCTGAACGCCACAGCGACCGAGGTGATCCCCGCGCGCCGCTCGGGCAACCACGTAAATCTCAAAGGCAATGGCGCCCCTTCTGCGCTTATTGTGCTGCGGGATATCAATGGTGATTATCTTGGCGCAGGGGCCGTTGTCTTTCTCAACAACGGGCGCGAAGAATTCTATGTTGGCTATGATGGCATGGCTTGGCTCGAAGATGTTCACGATTTCAACACGCTCGAAGTCCGGCTGAGCAATGCCACATGTCACGCCAGCTTTGCCTATGTCAAAACCGGGGCAATTCAGGATGTGATTGATCCGGTGGTCTGTAAATGATCAGGCGGGGCCTATATGTTTTGGCCGCCTGTCTGGCCCTGCTAAACGCCTCATCCGCGCATGCGGCCAATTGTTCGGCCACGGTGAGCAATATCAATTTCGGCGCGGTCAATGTTCATGCCGGCGCGGTCAATCAAACCTCCGGTACAATCCAAGTGACCTGCTCTGGCGCGCTTGATCTATTGATCGGTATCTGCGTGCGCTTTGGCCCCGGAAGCGGCGGCGCGGGCGCAAGCAATTCGCCGCGCTATATGCGCCGGGGCGATGGCGCGGGCCTGCTCTATGAGCTGCGCGCGCTTGGCAATGGGGCCGCCTTTGGCACAATGAACGAAATCCACACGATGATGCCCCTCGTCCTTGGCAGCGGCTCGATCAGCATCCCCTTTTACGCCGATATTGTTTCGCCCGGCGTTGCCATCGGCACCGGCAATTACAGCTCTACCTTCTCGGGCATTGGCGATATCGAGCTGGCGTATGGCGTCGCCAATTGCAACCTGCTGGAAAACAGCACCACCATCCCAAGCTTTGAGGTCTCTGCCGAAGTCGTGGCCAGCTGCGAGATTGATGCAGGCTCGCTGGCCTTTGGCGATGTTTCAACCGAGATCAACCAGCCCGTCGATGCTGACTCGGCAATCAACGTCTCCTGCACCGACACAACCCCCTATACGCTTTCGCTGGATATGGGCAGCGGCGGCGGCAGTGATCCCAGCAATCGCAAGATGAAAAACCTGCTCTCCTCGCTCAATTACGGGATCTATATGGACAGCGCCCGCACCCAAGCATGGGGCTCCCTGCCCGGCGCGACCGTCTCGGGAATTGGCACAGGCCTGAACCAATCCTATCCCGTCTATGGCCGCATCCCCGCAGGCCAAACCGCCGCCGTTGGCATCTATACGGATTCGGTTTTGGTCACCGTAAGCTACTAACCGCACGCCCTTTCCCGCCCAGCATAGATTTCCCCCAGCCCCGCACCGCGCCGCGCTACCGCGCCGCATCTTCAGCCCCCAAATATAACGCTGCGTCCTGCGATAATTTCGCAATGCAGAACCATATTCCATTTTCTTGACCCTCCCCAAAGCAGCAGATAGGTTGCCCCAAAGCCAATCCAAGGGGGGAGACCTGGATGCAGATGTTGCACGAACTGCCGCGTGCGCATGATCCAAAGTTGAACGCGATCGTCGATCACGACGGCGCGCGCTTCACCTATGGTGAACTCGTTGAAATGATTGATGAAATGGCCCAAGCGCTTGGCGCTCATGGCCTGCGCCCCGGCGATCGCCTGATGCTCGTTTGCGAAAACTGCGCAACCTATGCCGTGGCGGTTCTTGCGGCAAGCCAGATCGGCGCATGGGTCTCGCCGATCAATGCCCGCCAATCGGCCGAAGAATTAGACGCGCTCAAAACCCACTCCGGCGCGCGTATGATGATCTTTACCCCCGAGGCCAGCAGCCAAGCCGCGGCCCATGCAGCCCGCCTTGGCGCCAGCGAAATCGGCCAACTTGCTTGCGGCGCGATCCTTGCAACCCCGGCCTATCAAGCCCTGCCCGAAATTGTTGATCCGCGGCGCGGCGCGCGCATCGCCGTTTTGATGTATACCACCGGAACAACCTCCGCCCCCAAAGGCGTGATGCTTAGCCAAGCGAACCTGATGTTTGCCGCCAAAACCGCCGCAGATATCCGCGCGCTTACCCCGCAGGATGAGGTCATCGCGGTCCTGCCCGGCACCCATATCTTCTGCCTCGCCGCGCCCTTCCTTGGCACAATCCGCAACGGCGGAACGGTGCATTTCATGTCCCGGTTCTCGCCCGAGGCCGTTCTGGAAGCTTTCGAGAATGGCGCGACCGTTTTCCCGGCTGTGCCGCAAATGTTTGCCGCACTCACCAAACACCTCAATGATCAAGGCGCCCGCCCGATTGCCCCGCGCCTGCGCTATATCTCTTCGGGCGGCGCGCCGCTTGATCCCGAATTCAAAGCCAAGACCGAAGCCTTCTTTGGCCTGCCGCTGCACAATGGCTATGGCCTCACCGAAACCACCTCCGGCGTTGTCGGCACGACCGTCAAAGCCCTGCGCGAAGATGTTTCCGTCGGAACGCCCTTCCCCGGGGTTGAGATCGAGATCGCCGATAAGGATGAGAACGGCATCGGAGAGCTGCTGATCCGCGCACCCAATGTGATGCAAGGCTACTACCACAACGAAGAGGCGACCCGCGCCGCCATTCGCGAAGACGGCTACTTTCGCTCTGGCGATCTGGCGCGCCAAGATCCCGATGGCGCCGTGCATATCGTTGGCCGCCTCAAAGAGCTGATCATCCGCTCGGGTTTCAACGTCTATCCGCCCGAGATCGAGGCCATGCTGACCAAACACGCGGCCATCCACCAAGCGGCTGTTGTTGGCCGCGCGATCAAGGGCAACGAGGAAATCCTCGCCTTTTGCATCGGTGAGCCGGGCCTGAGCGAACAGGATGTGAAGGACTATCTTCACGAACATCTCGTCGGCTATAAAATCCCCCAACGCGTGCTGTTTGTGGAAAGCTTCCCCACGGCCGCATCGGGCAAAATCCTCAAACGCCACCTCATTACAGAATTCGCCCATCTTCTGGACGATACGACAACCATAGAACGGAAAAGAACATGACAGTGACCCAAGTCAACGATGTGATCTCGATCGAAACAGTGGGCGATGTGGCCCTCGTTTGCATCAACAACCCGCCGGTAAATGCCTCAAGCCAGGAAGTCCGCGAAGGGCTGAGCAACGCGATCAAATCGCTCAACGAAGCTGGCAAAGCAAAGGCCATCGCGATCTATGCCGCAGGCCGCACCTTTACCGCAGGCGCCGACATCCGCGAATTTGGCAAAACGCCAAAGATGCCTTCCCTGCCCGAAACCCTTGGTGTTGTTGAAGATTCTGAAATCCCCGTTGTCGCGGTGATCCATGGAACAACCCTTGGCGGCGGCTTTGAGCTTGCCCTTGCCAGCCACGCGCGTATCGGCGTTACAGGCCTGCGCATCGGCCTGCCGGAAATCCTGCTTGGCCTGCTGCCCGGCGCTGGCGGCACACAACGCACCCCGCGCCTTGCCTCTATTCCTGTCGCCCTTGATATCGCTCTATCTGGGCGCCAAGTCCCGGCCAAAGAAGCGCTTTCCTTGGGCCTCATTGATGCAATCGAAGACGGCGAACCACGCGATATCGCGATCAAAGCGGGCAATGAAGTGATCTCTGGCGCCATCGGCACGCGCCGCACCAAAGACCTGACCGTAACCCCAGATGACGCCGCTCTTGAAGCCGCCCGCGCCGCCGCAACAAAGAAAAGCAAACACCTGCTCGCGCCCTTCAAAGTGATCGACGCGGTTGCCATGTCCACTGGCCCGCTGGCAGACGGCATCAAATTTGAGCGCGAAAGCTTCATGGCCTGCCTTGCTGATCCATCGGGCCGCGGCATGATCCACGCCTTCTTTGCCGAACGCGCCGTTGCGAAAATCCCCGAAGCGGGCGCAACCCCGCGCGAAGTTGCCTCTGTTGGCGTGATCGGCGGCGGCACTATGGGCTCAGGCATCGCGACCTCCTGCTTGCTCGCAGGGCTGCCGGTGAAAATGGTTGAGGTCACAGATGAAGCCCTTCAGCGCGGCATCGGCACAATCACCAAAAACCTTGAAGGCGCTGTAAAGCGCGGCAAGCTGACGGCAGAAAAATTCGACGCCACAATCGCCATGCTCACCTCTTCCACCAGCCTTGAGGATTTCAACGAAGTTGATCTCGTAATCGAGGCCGTGTTTGAGGATATGGGCGTCAAGAAAGAGATTTTCGGAACCCTTGATCGCGTCTGCAAACCCGGCGCGATCCTCGCCTCCAATACCTCCTACCTCGACATCAACGAGATCGCGACAGCAACAAACCGCCCCGAAGATGTGATCGGGCTGCACTTCTTCTCGCCTGCCCATGTGATGCGCCTTTTGGAAATCGTTGTGGCCGACAAAACCGCACCAGAAGTGACAGCAACAGGCTTCAAGCTCGCCAAACGCCTTAAGAAAATCGGCGTGCGCGCGGGCGTTTGCGATGGCTTTATCGGCAATCGCATCCTCGCCCATTATGGCCTCACCGCGGGCTATCTGATGGAAGATGGCGCATCCCCCCAACAGATCGACCAAGCGCTTGAGGATTTCGGCTTTGCCATGGGCCCCTATAAAGTTGGCGATCTGGCAGGCCTCGATATCGGCTGGATGACCCGCAAACGCAAAGCGGCCACCCGCGCCAATGAGCAGCGCTACGTGACCATCCACGACCGCATCTGCGAAAAAGGCTGGTTCGGGCGCAAAACCGGCAAAGGTTTTTATGATTATTCCGGCGATGCACCTGTGCCAAATCCCGAGGTTGCCACCATCATCGAGACTGAGCGCAAAGCCGCTGGTGTCACACCGCGCAGCTTTACGGATGCCGAAATCGTCGATCGTTACATGACCGCGATGATTGTCGAAGCTACCCGCGTTGTCGAAGATGGCACAGCGCTGCGCCCCATTGATGTTGATGCGGTGTTCCTGTTTGGCTACGGCTTCCCGCGCTTTCGCGGCGGCCCGTTGAAATACGCAGATGAGGTGGGCGCAAAAGAGCTCGTGCGCCGCATCGAAGAATATTCAAAAGAAGACGCTTTCTATTGGAAAGTCCCGCCACTTCTTGCCAAAATGGCGCAGACCGGCGGAACCTTCGCCGAACTCAACAAGGAGGATTGAGATGGACCTGAACTTCACCCCTGAGGAGGATGCCTTTCGTGAGGAAGTCCGCACTTTCCTGAAAGAAAAACTGCCCGAACATATCGCGGCCAAAGTGCGCGCGGGCAATGAGATGGGCAAAGAGGATTCTGTCGCTTGGCATAAAATCCTTTATAAACAAGGCTGGGTTGCCAACACTTGGTCAAAAGCGGATGGCGGCCCCGGCTGGACACCCGTTCAGCGCCACATCTTTGAAGAAGAAAGCTGCCGCGCCTATGCGCCGCGCCAAGTGCCCTTTGGCCTCGCGATGCTTGGGCCAGTGCTGCACAAATTTGGCAGCCAAGAGCAAAAAGATGCCGTCCTTCCCGGCATTCTTTCGGGCGAAGACTGGTGGTGCCAAGGGTATTCAGAGCCGGGTGCAGGTTCCGACCTTGCCAGCCTCAAAACCCGCGCTGTGCGTGATGGCGATGACTATGTCATCAACGGCCAGAAAACCTGGACAACTTTGGGCCAGCACGCAGACAAAATCTTCTGCCTCGTGCGCACCAAAGCCGATGGAAAACCCCAAGAGGGCATCTCCTTCATCCTCGTTGACCTGGATACCCCGGGCATTGAAATGCGCCCGATCAAACTGATCGAGGGCGGCTATGAGGTGAACGAGGTTTTCTTCACCGATGTGCGCGTCCCGGCAACAGAACTGGTTGGCGAAGAGAACCAAGGCTGGACCATCGCGAAATATCTGCTCACCCATGAGCGGACCAATATCGCGGGCGTCGGCTTCTCGATGCAAGCGCTTGAGGATCTCAAATCGCTGGCCCGCAAGGTCAAACGCAACGGCAAACCGCTGATCCAAGACCCGCTCTTTGCCGCACGCATTGCCCAAGTCGAGATTGACCTCGAAGCGATGAAGATCACCAATCTGCGGATGCTGTTTCAAGCCCAAAGCCAAGGCGCGCCGGGCCCTGAAACGTCGATCCTCAAGATCAAAGGCACGGTTATTCGCCAAACGATCAACGATCTGGCGCGCCGCGCACTCGGCCCATCAGCCGCCCCTTTCCCCAGCGAAGAGCTGGAAGGCAACATGGCGCTCGCGCCGGCTGATAACGCCTATAACGCTGCGCAATATTTCAACAATCGCAAACTGTCGATCTTCGGGGGATCAAACGAGATCCAACGCAATATCCTCACCAAAGCGATGCTGGAGCTATAAGACATGGATTTTAATCTGACAGACGATCGCCGGATGCTGCAAGACTCACTGCGCCGCTTTCTTACCGATCAATACCCAATCGAACACCGCAATAAGATCGCCTATGAGGCGCCCTTCCACGACACATCCAAATGGGCTGAAATGGCCGAATTGGGCGTGCTTCACGCGCTCGCGCCTGAGGAAGCTGGCGGCTTTGGCGGCGCAGGCTTTGACATCACGGTGGTGTTCGAAGAGCTGGGCCGCGCGCTCTGCCCCGAGCCCATTCTCGGCGCGCTGATGGCCTCGCGCCTTCTCGCCGCAGCAGGCGAAGATCAAGAAGCGCTGCTTGATGGCTCGCGGCGCTACGCCGTTGCCATTGGTGAGATCGACGCGCCCTATGCCTTTGATCTCATTGAAACAACAGCCAAGAATGATGCGCTTTCTGGCCGCAAAAGCACCGTTTACGGCGGCAATGATGCGGATGCTATCCTCGTTGCGGCGAAAAACGGCAGCAAGGTCAGCCTCTATGAGGTGCAAGCTTCAGACGCAGATATCACAGGCTACGGCATGATTGAGGGCGGCGGCGCGGCCGAGGTTTTCCTTGATGGCACAAAAGGCCGCTTGCTGATTGAAGACGCAAGCGCGGCCCTTCAAGACGCGCTCGATGCAGGCGCCCTTGCACTATGCGCCGAAGCTGTCGGGCTAATGGATGTCACCAACGAAATCCTGCTGGACTACCTGCGCACGCGCAAACAATTCGGGATCGCCATCGGCAAATTCCAAGCGCTCCAACACCGCGCGGTTGATATCGTCACCGAAATCGAGCAAGCCCGCTCGATCACTATCTTCGCCGCCTCCCGTATGGGCGAAGCCGATCAATCCCGCGCCGTATCCATGGCAAAGAATATGATCGGCCGCGCTGCAAAGCTGAGCTCGGAAGAGACGATCCAAATGCACGGCGGCATCGCGATGACATGGGAATATCCCGCCTCGCATATGGCCAAACGCCTTGTGATGATCGATCATCAATTGGGCGACACTGACTATCACCTTACGCGTGTCATGGACACGATCTCGGCCGCCTAAACGGTTGAAGAGAAATAGAATAAATCGGGGCCGCTCAACCAGCGGCCCCTTTTCTTTGGGCTTTTTCTTGGCCGAAATACTCCCGCCGGAGGCAAAAAAATAGATGTTCCGCGCTCAGAGACCTGCCTGCGGCGCGAGTATTTATCACCAAGAAAAAGTAAGCGAAAAGCAGCTTTCACACAGCGCGCAAGTTGCGAGAGGCAAAGCGGCCATCCTTTGGGCGGGGCTGCGCAAACGCAACCTCAACAATTTTAAGCAAACTGTTTAGGCAGGGCCGCTGCGTTTGCGAAACGCGCCTGTGGAGGTCGCGATCAGCTCGCCGGTTTCATCCGTAATCTTGCCTTCCGCAAAAAAGGTTTTCGCGCCGCCCCCCGTGAGCCTGCCTTCACCGATCAGCAATTTGCCTTTCGGGCGCGACAGATAGCTCACATTCATCGTCAGCGTCATCGCCATTTGCTTTTGTTCTGCCGAACCTGTGAAGCTGCCGCAATAGCCCATCACCGTATCAAGCAACATCGCATAAACGCCGCCGTGCGGGATGCCGTAGCGATTCATCAAAAAGGCCTCAAGCGGCAGATCAAAGCGCGCATAGCCCTCGGACCAATCGCTCATATAGAAACCAAGGTGTTCTTGCAGCGGGTATGGATCTTCGATCAATCCGCGATCAAATTCTGCGTTCATGCGATGGGTTGGCCCGGTGTTGATTGTCCGCGAGACAGGTTGTTTGAGGCTTCCAAAAGCCGCGATCCATAGGCCTCCAAAAGCTCTTCTGGCGAGAGCAAAAAGGAGGGCCCGCCCACGTTCATTCCATAGATGCGATCGCCATTGAGCGAGATCACGGGCGCAGCGATCCCATTCACTTCGGGGCGCCAATCGCCAAAGGAGGTACAGAACCCATAGCGCGCATAATCCTCTAGTGCCTGATCAATGGAAGCATCAATGCGCGCTTCATCTGTGGGGCGTTCTTGCTTGGCGAGCTGGATCATATGGCCCCGCTCTTCTTCGGACATGGCCACCAAAATGGCCCGCCCAATCGCCGAATAAAACAGCGGCAGGCGCGCCCCCACATTGATCGTCAGCGCGACGGCCTGTTGGCTGCGATGCACAGCCGTATAGACCACAGACATGCGGTGCCGCTCACCCAAAGCAGAGGTGATATGGGCATTCGGGCCGTGCGCCAATTTCTTCATCTCATCGGCGGCCCGATCCGCCATTTCCATGCCAGAGAGCACTCCAAACCCAAGCGAGAGCACGCCCGCGCCAAGGCGGTAAATCCCTGTTCTTTCTGAATAAATCAGGTAATCCAATTTACGCAACGTATGGGTTAGCCGCGAAATCGTGGGCTTTGGAAGCCCGGTTCGCGCAGAGATTTCCTGATTGGTCAGCGTGGTTTCATAGGGGCGAAAACATCGCAATATCTCTAGCCCGCGCGCCAGCGCAGTTACGAATTTTCGATCCCCATCGGCATCGACATCTTCGTCAAAGAATTGATCTTTGCTCATCGCCCCACTCCCCCTAAACGGCTGTCAGCCCGCCATCAATTGATACCGCCTGCCCCGTCATAAAACTATTCCCACGTTCACAAATCCAAAGCATCGCCTGGACAACTTCACCGGGCTCTGCAACCCGGCGCATAGGCACGCGCGATGCGATCTTTGAATAGGCATCTTCGCGCGTGATCCCGTATTTTTCACCCATTGTATCGCCCATGCTTTCAACCATCGGGGTCGACGCAAAGGAGGGGCAAATCGCATTGACCCGCACCCCATAACGCGCAACCTCATCAGCGGCCGCTTTTGTCATCCCAACAACCGCATGTTTGGAGGCCGCATAGGCAGACAAAAACCCCGAACCAACAAGCCCCGCAGCAGAGGCCGTATTGAGGATCGCCCCATAGCCCGCCGCGCGCATCACCGGCAACTGGTGGCGCATCCCGATGAAAACACCCTTGGCATTGATGTTCATAATCCGGTCGTAATCCTCAAGCGGGATATCGGGCAAGGCCATCACGCCATTGCCAATCCCGGCATTGTTCAGCGCAACTTGCAGCCCGCCAAATTCCTTCACCGCGCGCGCAATATGCGCCGCCATGGCCGCATCATCGCTCACGTCAAGTTGCTCGGCGATCACTTCATAGCCATCCGAACGCAGCCCATCGGCCACGGATTGCACCCCATCACCATTGATATCCGAGAGCAGCAGTTTCGCCCCTTCGCGGGCAAATTCACGGGCCGCCAAAGCGCCAAAGCCTGAGGCCGCGCCCGTTATTTGCACCACTTGATCTTCAAACCGTTTAGCCATTTTTTGCAGCCTCCAAGCCAGCTTTGGCAAAGCGCGCAACGCTCGGCCCAAGCGCAATCCCGCGCTCTGGGTTTGATGCATTTCCGTCCAAAGCGCGTTTATAGACGCCTTGAATGATCCCTGCCATGCGGAAAAAGGTAAACGCCAGATAGAAGTTAAAGGCCGGGATGCCATCAAGCCCGCGGCGTTCGCAGTAGCCGGCGATAAATTCGGCGTCCGAAGGGATGCCAAGCGCTTCGCGATCAACACCAGCAAGGCCTTTGCCTTGCTCGCCGGGCGGCATTTGCCATTGCATGATCACAGCCGCGAGATCGGCATAAGGGTGGCCAATTGTGCTTAGCTCCCAATCAAGAACGGCTTTGCAGGCTGTCCCATCGGAGGCAAACAACAGGTTATCGAGCCGAAAATCACCATGCGCCAAGGTGCGCTGCCCATCCTCGGGCGGAATATTGGTATCGAGCCATGTCATCAGCTCTTCCATATCCGGGATCACTTCGGTCTCTGAGGCGCGATATTGCTTGGTCCAGCGATCAATCTGACGACGGTAATAATTGCCCTCGGGGCCATAATCCGAAAGGCCCACGGCCTCGATATCAACGTCATGGATCGCGGCCAGAACCCGGCCCATTTCGGCAAAAACCGCTTTGCGATCTTCCTTGGAAACCTCCTGAAGGCGCGGATCTACAAAGTTGCGCGCCTCAACCGCTTCCATCACATAAAACATCGAGCCGATGACGCTATCATCATCACAAAGCACATGCATTTTCGCGACAGGCACATCGCTGCCCTGAAGCGCCGATTGCACGCGGAATTCGCGATCAACCGCATGCGCCGATTTCAGCAATTTGCCCGGTGGCTTGCGACGCAGAACATAGCGCCCTGAGGGCGTTGTCAGGCGAAAGGTTGGATTGCTTTGGCCGCCAGCGAATTTTTCGGCCTCAATGGGGCCGCGAAAGCCGGGAAGATTGGCGGTGAGCCAGGCTTCAACCGCATCGGTATCAAGCTTGGTCGGATCTGGATTGGCGCTCATCTCTGCGTCCTTAGGAATAGGTCAACATCTCGGCCGAAGTCTCGGCGTTGATGTGGGGTGTTTCATTGTAACCGGTGAGAAAGACAGAGTTTTTCCCCGCAACAAAGCGGTTCACGGCGCAGTTGCGCATCTGCAGTTGCAGCTCGATTTGCTGCGGACCGGGCGCGCCAAGCACGGCGCGGATCATCTGCGAGATCGCCCCGCCGCTGGAAAAAAGCATCACCCGCTCAACATCAAGCCCGCGCGCATGATCAAGGGCGGCCTGAACCCGCGCTTCAAAAGCGGCGAATGTCTCTGGCGGATCAATCACCTCATCGCGCTGCCAGGCAAGAACCGTATCACGCAGGGTGCGAAAATGGCTTTTGCGGTCGGTATGCATGCCCTCTGGTTCGGGGGTATGGCGGTATCGCGCGGCCAGCAACTCTTTGAAATCAAATTCATTTAGGCCAGCGTGGATGATCGGATCGGCCTCAACGCCCATGCCTTTTGCGGCCCCCTCAAGGGTTTCGCGATGGCGGCGCTGTTCGCCCATGATCCAAGCATCCGCAGACGTAAGACCCTGAGCCGCAAGAGCGCGGCCCAGAGCAAAAGATTGGCGATGCCCAAGCTCGGAGAGCACATCGTAATTCGCCGCCCCGAAGGACGCCTGGGCATGCCTTATGACATATAATTCAGCCACTTACTTCTTCTCGTTGCTGTATTTGCGCAGCTCAGCGCGGGCAACTTGGCGGCGGTGAACCGCATCAGGACCATCCGCAAAACGCAACGTGCGAAGCGATGTATACATCCGCGCGAGGGGGAAATCTTGGCTGATACCAGCCGCCCCGTGCATCTGCATGGAATCGTCCACGATCCGCGTTGCGATCAATGGCGCGACCACTTTGATCTTGGAAATCCACGGCTGCGCAGCGCGCGTGCCAACGGTATCCATCATATAGGCCGCTTTGAGGCAGAGAAGACGCGCCATTTCGATATCCATACGCGCATTGGCGATGATATCGTGGTTGGCGCCCAGATCGGCGATCTTTTTGCCAAAGGCTTCACGGCTCAACGAGCGCGTGACCATCAGTTTCAACGCGCGTTCGGCTTGGCCAATGGCGCGCATGCAGTGGTGAATACGTCCAGGCCCAAGACGACCCTGAGCGACTTCAAAGCCACGGCCTTCGCCAAGCACCAGCTGCGCTTTGGGAACGCGCACATTGGTGAATTTGATGTGCATATGGCCGTGTGGCGCATCATCGTTGCCAAACACTTCCATCGGGCGCAGCACTTCGATACCGGGCAGATCATTGTCCATCAAGAACATCGAGTGGCGCGCGTGCTTTGGCGCATCCGCATCCGTGCAAGCCATAACGATGAACAATTTGCACCGCTCATCGCCCGCGCCAGAAGCCCACCATTTTTCGCCGTTTAGCACCCATTCATCGCCATCGCGCTTGGCTTCAAAACCAAGCTGTGCTGCATCCGAAGACGCAACATTCGGCTCTGTCATCACATAGGCCGAGCGGATATCGCCCGCCAGCAAAGGCTTGAGCCAGCGCTCTTTGTGATCGTCATTGCCGTAGCGCTCGAGCACTTCCATGTTGCCGGTATCGGGCGCGGCACAGTTGAAAACTTCCGCCGCGATGCCAACTTTGCCCATTTCTTCGGCGAGATAGGCATATTCAACCGTTGTGAGCCCATAGCCGTTTTCCGAACCCGTCAGCCAGAAATTCCAAAGGCCGCGTTTTTTGGCAAGGTCTTTGAGGCTGGTGAGGATTTCATGCTGGCGCGCGTTCATTTTGAAGCGGTCGCCCTCGGGGTTGTTGCCGATTTCCGCGTGATACTCGTGATCGAGCGGCGCGATATCGTTCTCAACCATGTTGCGCACTTGTTCGATAAGTGGCCGTACTTTTTCTGTTACGCCAAGATCCATGACGTTTCCTCCCAATATAATGTCGTGCGAGCGGCCCCGAACGGACCGCCCGCGAATGTCGCTACTTAAAGAACTTCAAAGAGGCCAGCCGCCCCCATGCCGCCACCAACACACATGGTGCAGACAACGTATTTCGCACCGCGGCGTTTGCCCTCGATCAGCGCGTGGCCAACCATACGCGCGCCAGACATCCCGTAGGGGTGACCGATCGAGATTGCGCCGCCGTCAACGTTGAGGATTTCCTCAGGAATGCCCAGAACTTTGGCCGATTGCAGAACTTGGCAAGCAAAGGCTTCATTGAGCTCCCAAAGGCCGATATCCTCCATCTTGAGGCCATGCGCTTTGAGCAGTTTTGGCACCGCATAGATCGGGCCAATGCCCATTTCATCCGGCTCACAGCCCGCCGCCATCACGCCAACATAACGACCAAGCGGTGTTAGCCCGCGCTGTTCGGCCAATTTGGCTTCCATAACAACGGCCGCAGAGGCGCCATCGGAAAGCTGCGAAGCGTTGCCAGCTGTGATGAACTTGCCCTCTTTAACCTGCTGGCCGTCTTTGTGAACGGGCTGGAGGCTTTGCAGACCTTCCAAAGTTGTCGAGGGGCGGTTGCCCTCGTCCTTGGTCAGCGTGACTTCCATGTCAGAGACTTCTTTCGTCTCTTTGTTCATCACTTTCATCGTGGTGGTGATTGGCACGATTTCCGCGTCAAACCGGCCCGCTTCTTGGGCGGCATGCGTGCGCTGCTGCGAGCGCAGCGAATATTCGTCCTGCTCATCGCGGGTTACGCCATAACGCTCGGCCACGATCTCGGCAGTTTCGAGCATCGACATATAGATCGCAGGCTGGTTCTTTTTGATCCAAGCGTCCGTGCGGCGGTAGGCGTTCATTTTGTCGTTTTGAACAAGCGAGATGCTTTCCACACCGCCGCCAATAACAACATCCATACCATCCGTGATCACCTGCTTTGCAGCCGTGGCAATCGCCATCATGCCGGACGCACATTGGCGATCCATCGACATGCCGCCAACCGTTACGGGCAGGCCTGCGCGGATCGCGCCTTGGCGGCCAATGTTGCCCCCGGTCGAACCTTGCTGAAGGGCCGCACCAATCACACAATCGGCGATCTCGTTAGGGTCAACGCCCGAGCGCTCAACCGCATTTTTGATCGCATGGCCCAGAAGCTCTTGGGCGGAAGTGTCGTTAAACGCGCCGCGATAGGCTTTGCCAATCGGGGTCCGCGCTGTTGATACGATGACTGCATCACGCATAATTTTCTCTCTCTTCTCTCTATCTAACTGTCTATTATCTTTAGGATTTCTTAGCCGGCTGGCGGCAATTCGATGCCCAATGCCTTGGCGGCATTCGCGGCGTATTTCTTCGTTTGATCAAAGGCGCCGCGCATTTCTTCTTGGCCCTTTGGATCGCGCAATTGCTGCATCTGCGCCAAAACGTTTTCTGGGGTAAGCTCTTCGCCAAGCAAGGTGATGCCCGGCGTTTCATATATCTTGGTCTCGGCAAAGCTGCCGCCACCGGCGCCCAAAATCATCTTGCTTGGGGCCTCTTCCGAGACAAGCGCGAGCAAGCCCGGCGTGATCGTTTCGGGCTTCAAAAGATCAAGAACCGCATCGGGCAAAAGCCCTTCTGTCATCCGGGTCGCCGCCGTTGGCGCGAGCATATTGAGGCGGATGTTGTATTTCGCGCCCTCTTGCGAAAGCACATTCATCAGCCCAAGCATCGAGGCTTTCGCCGCGCCGTAATTGCTCTGGCCAAAGTTGCCATACATACCGCTGGCCGAGGTCGTATAAACAATGCGGCCATAATTGCGCTCGCGGAAATGCTCCCAAAGCGCCTTTGTTGTTGTGACCGAACCCATGAGGTGAACCTCAACCACAAGGCGGAAATCCTCGAGCGTCATTTTGGCGAATGTTTTGTCGCGCAGGATGCCTGCGTTGTTGACCAGAATATCAACGCCGCCCCATTCCGCAATCGCGCGATCAACCATATCCTGAACCGCAACCGGATCGGTCACATTGGCCCCATGCGCCATCGCCTCGCCGCCCGCTGCGCGGATTTCTTCTACAACGCTTTCGGCTTGGGCCGAGCTTGCGCCCGTGCCATCGGTCGCCACACCAAGATCGTTCACAACAACCTTCGCGCCGCGCGCCGCCAAACCAAGCGCATGCGCGCGCCCAAGGCCAACACCAGCCCCCGTAACAATCGCTACACGTCCATCAAATCGCAAAGCTTTGCTCATGCTTCTGCCTCCAAATAGCGCCGGTTGATCCATTCCGCGACCAAGGCAGGTTTCGCCTCGCCAAGGATCTCAACCGTGACATCCCAGATCGTTGTGATCTCGCCGGGTTTTAATTCACTGAATTCTTTAAGCGCAAAACGCCCGCGCACTTTCGCGCCCGATTTCACCGGGGTGAGAAAGCGCATTTTATTGGTGCCGTAGTTGACGCCCATCTTGGTGCCCTTGATCGAGGGCAAAGCATCAATCGCAAAGGCCGACAGCAAAGAGAGCGTCAAAAAGCCGTGCGCAATCGTGCCGCCGAAAGGGCTTTCCTTGGCGGCGCGTTCTGGATCGATATGGATAAATTGGTGATCCAAAGTGACATCGGCAAACGTATCAATCATGCCTTGCGTGATCTCGATCCAATCGGAAACGCCGACCTCTTTGCCGAGTTGCGCTTCGAGTTCGCCGCGTGTGATCTCAGTGCTCATATTATTCGTCCTCTCTAAAGAGTGAGCCGGGGGCCGATGCATTCATCCCGCCCGAAAGCGGGATAATCGCGCCCGAAACATAAGCGCCGCCTTTCCCGCACAAAAATTGCAAAGCGCCCGCAATATCCTCAGCCGCGCCAACGCGACCCAATGGAACGCCCGCAGCCGCCTTGGCCGCGCCCTCTTCATCGCCAATCGCAAAGGCGGTCATTTTGGAAACAAACGGCCCCGGCGCGATCGCATTCACTGTGATGCCCATCGGCGCGAGATCATTGGACAAAACCCGCGTCATGTGATGCACGGCCCCTTTGGAAACCGCATAAGAATAGGTGCCCGAGCCCTTGGGAATATCGCCCATAATCGAGCCGACATTGACGATCCGGGATGGATCCTGCGCGCTTGACGCCGCCTGAAGCAGGGGCAGCAAAAGCTGGGTCACATGGAACATGCCTTGGACATTGAGCCCCAAAACCTTGTCCCAAGCGGCGTAAGGATGCGCGCCCATGGCCGCGCCCCAAGTGCAGCCTGCATTGTTCATCAGGATGTTGAGCTTGTCCGTGCGCGCGCCCACCTCAGCAACCAAAGCTTCGATCCCGGCCTCAGTGGCAACATCGCCGCCAAACCCTTCAACCGAGCCAGCAAGGCCCATCGCGTTGATCTCTTTGGCAACAGCTTGGCATGCATCGCCCTTGCGGCTTGCAATCAAAACGCGCGCGCCAGCGGCGGCGAGCCCTTCGGCAGCCATCCGCCCGATGCCCGTAGCACCCCCGGTGACCAGTGCAACTTTGCCCGACAAGTCGAACAAGTTTTGCGGTGTCATATTCATCGCTTAAAACCCTCTCGCAGCAGCAACGCGCGCGGCATGATAGCCGTAATCGCCAAGCCACTCAGCACCCACACGGGCGCGTTTCATGTAAAAACCCATATCGAACTCATCCGTCATACCGATCCCGCCATGCATCTGAACGCCTTCGCTAACGATCAATTTGGCCGTATCCGTTGCGCGCGCTTTGGCCAAGGAAACCGCCAGCGTCGCCTGATCCGGCGCGGCATCCAAAACCCGGCCCGCATTGGCGATGGCCGAAGCGGTCACCTCAATCTCGGCCCACATATGCGCCGCACGGTGCTGCAAGGCTTGGAAAGTCCCGATCAGCTTGCCAAATTGCTTGCGCTCTTTGAGATAGCCCGCGGTCATCGCAAATGAACCGGCTGAAAGCCCGGTAAGCTCGGCCGCCAAGGCCGCCTGCCCGGCCTCAAGCCCGGCCTTCAGCGCATCCATCCCGCCGCCAACCTCGCCGATAACATCGTCGCCCGTCGCCTCGACGCCATCAAAGGTAAGCTCAGCAAAATCGCGCCCATCAACCGAATTGATCGCGCGGCGATCCAAGCCTTTGGCATCGGCCGCCACATCAAACAGCGTCAGCCCATCCGCATCGCCAACATCGCCAGAGGTGCGCGCCAAAACCAGCACGCGATCCGCCGCGCGGCCTTCGGCGACAAAACCTTTGCGCCCGGTGAGGCGAAACGCATTGCCCGATTGAACGGCCTGCAATGCGCTGCGCTCGGGCGCGTGTTTTGCGCCCTCGTCAACCGCAATCGCATAGATCGCCTCGCCCGCAGCAATAGCGGCCAAGCCTGCTTCGGCCCGCGCGCCCGAGGCTTTGCGCAGCACCGTCGCAGCCATAACGGCCGTTGAGATAAACGGCGAGGCAACCAATGTTTGCCCCATATCTTCGGCCAGAATCCCCGCCGCACGGTGGCCCATATCGGCCCCACCCTGATCTTCGGGAACCAAAACCCCGGCCCAACCCATCTGGGCCATCTCGCGCCACAGACCGCGATCAAATCCGCTGCCCGCATCACGCACCGCGCGAAACGCTTTTACCGGCGCCGCACCATCGAGAAACCCGCGCGCCGAATCGCGCAGCATTGTTTCATCTTCATTCAGAAGAAGGCTTTCCATACTTCTGTTTCCTTACTTATAGGGCAGTTCAAGAACGCGTTTCGCGATGATGTCGAGCATCACCTCCGAAGTACCGCCTTCAATCGAATTCGCTTTGGTGCGCAGCCATTCCGAGGCCAGCTCGCCATGCGGGCTTTCCCATTCGGCCGCATCCGAGCCCGCCAGCGACATCAGCAATTCATAGCCGCGCTTGTTCAGCTCAGTGCCCTGATATTTGAGCATCGAAGAGGCATTGCCAATCGGAACACCCGCCCCCGCCATATCCTTGTAGCGCTCAAGCGTTAGACCCGTGGCCAAAGCATCGACCTCGTATTTCATCGCTTCTGTGCGCAGCACCGGATTGTCGTTGAGCCCTTCGCCTGCGTTCATAATCTCGCCAACCGAGCGCCCGCCAAGCGGCCCGCGCGAGCCAGAGCCGATCATTTCGCGCTCATGGGTGAGAAGATGTTTGGCCACATCCCAGCCGCGGTTCACCTCACCAACAATGCGGCTCATGCCTGCTGGGTCTTCTTTGGGCACTTTGACGTTATCAAAGAAGGTCTCACAAAACGGCGATTTGCCGGAAATCAGCTGAATAGGGCGGGTTGTGACGCCCGGCGCATTCATATCAATCAGCATAAACGAGATGCCCAAATGCTTGGGGGCCTCGCGATCCGTGCGCACCAGCGCGAAAATCCAATCGGCCTGATCCGCATAAGAAGTCCAGATTTTCTGGCCATTTACCAACCAGTGATCGCCCATATCCTCGGCGCGGGTCTGAACATTGGCCAGATCCGAGCCCGCCCCCGGCTCTGAATAGCCTTGGCACCAACGGATATCGCCTTGAATAATTTGCGGCAGGTAATGTTTTTTCTGTTCTTCGGTCCCAAAGGCCAAAAGAGCCGGCCCAAGCATCCAAATCCCAAAAGATTGGAGCGGAATCTTGGCATTGATTCGCACCATTTCCTCGCGCAAAATCTTCTGCTGATCGCGGCTCAACCCGGCGCCGCCATATTCAACCGGCCAGGTCGGGCAGGTCAGCCCCGCAGCGGCCGCATTATCCATCCATGTTTTTTGCGCGTCAGAGGTGAATTTCCACTTCTTTCCGCCCCAACAGATGTCAGATTCAACAAAATCGCCGCCACGCATTTCTGCTGGACAATTACCCTCAAGCCATGCTCGAATTTCAGTACGGAATTGCGCCAATTCGCGCGAAAACTCCGGCATAACTATCCTCCCCAGTGCTGCCTGTTTTGCAATGCAGAATAGAGTTTCACATTCTGCTTGACAAGAGACCCCCTTCTTCGTTTGATCAGCCCGAGAAATCTCTGGTTCATGGGAGGTTTCACGAATGGGAGGAATATTCATGACTATTTTTAAAACGGCTGCACTCGCAGCTACTGTGTCCTTTGCTGCGCTCTCGGGCGCCTATGCGGACAACCTGAAAATCGCTTTTATCGATCCACTCTCAGGCCCTTTCGGCCCATCGGGTGATGCAGCTCTCAAGCAGTGGAAACACGGCGCTGAGGAAGTAAACGCTGCTGGCGGGATCAACGGCCAAGACGTTGAAATCGTTGCATTTGATAACAAGATCAACCCGAAAGAATCGCTCGTTCAGCTTCAAAAAGCGATCGACCAAGGCATCCGCTACGTGGCCCAGGGCAACGGTTCTTCGGTTGCTGCGGCGATCATCGATGCGGTTAACAAGCACAACCAGCGTAACCCAGGCGACGAAATGTTGTTCCTGAACTACGCAGCTGTAGACCCAGCCTTCACAAACGAAGCTTGCTCGTTCTGGCACTTCCGTTTCGATTCTCACGCCGACATGAAAATGGAAGCGATGACCGATTGGATCAAAGCCAAGCCTGAGCTGAAAAAAGTTTATGTGATCGGCCAAGACTACTCCTACGGTAAAGCTGTTGCTGCTGCTGCTGTTGGCCAACTGAGCGAAAAGCGCCCTGACATCGAAATCGTCGGGAACGAGCTTCACCCACTTGGCAAAGTAAAAGACTTCACACCCTACGTTCAGAAGATCATCTCTTCGGGTGCAGATGTGATCATCACAGGTAACTGGGGCGCCGATATGGTTCTCCTCGTTAAAGCTGCGATCGATTCCGGCTGGGATAAACCAATCCTGACCTATTACGGCGCCTCTCTTGGTGCGGCGACAGCCATGGGCGAAGCCGCTGTTGGCAAAGTGAAGCAAGTCTCTGAAGTTGACACAAACTTTGACAGTGGCAATGCCGCTCAAGAAGCCCGTATCGACAGCTTTGATGCGCAGTATGGTCCTGAGAACTCATACTACTATCACCGCGCCTATAACGCTCTTCAGTTCCTCGATATGGCAGCTGAAAAAGCCGGCTCGGTTGCGCCAAAAGACGTTGCTTTCGCAATGGAAGGCATGACTTACGATGGCCCATACGGCACCGTAACAATGCGCGCTGAAGATCACCAAGTTCTTCAGGATCTCTTCATCACAACATTCGTGAAAGATCCAAAGCGTACCGTTGAAGGCCTGCCACTCGGCTGGGCTTCTGGCGAAGGCGATCGCATCCCTGCCGCAAACACAGCCTCTGCGACAACCTGCGAAATGGAACGTCCTTCCTAAGGACTTCTTTTTAGCAAAATAATTGGGCGTCACGTTTTCCGGCGTGGCGCCCTTCATAATAAATGGGGATCAACATGGAAACGATCATCTTTTCCTTGCTGAACGGGACAATCTACGGGCTTTTGCTATTCATGCTTTCGAGCGGGCTAACCCTGATTTTCTCGATGATGGGAATTCTAAACTTCGCGCATGCCAGCTTCTATATGCTGGGTGCGTATTTCGCATATGCGATCTCGGGCGCAACAAGCTTCTGGATCGCGCTTATTCTGGCACCAATCTTGGTTGGTGTTGTCGGCGCAATGGTCGAAAAATACGGGCTGCGCAAAGTGCATGCCAACGGCCACGTGGCCGAGCTTTTGTTTACCTTCGGTCTGGCCTATTTGATCGACGAGTTCGTAAAAATCATCTGGGGCCGCAATGCGGTTGACTATAACGTACCGGAATTGCTTGATTTTCCATTGTTTGAGCTCTTTGGCGCGCAATACCCGGCATACCGGATCTTTATCCTGTTCATCGCCGTTGCGATGCTGATCGCTCTTTGGTTTATCCTCAAGAAAACCCGTGCTGGGATGATCATTCAGGCCGCTTTGACCCATCCGCATATGGTGGGCCATTTGGGCCATAACGTTCCGCGGATCTTCATGGTCGTCTTTGGCGCAGGCTGTGCGCTTGCGGGCCTTGCTGGTGTGATCGGGGGGAATTACCTCGTGACCGATCCGGCCATGGCTGTGCAGATGGGGCCGATTGTCTTTGTGGTTGTGGTTGTTGGTGGGCTTGGCTCGCTTGAGGGCGCTTTCATTGCGGCCATGATGCTTGGCCTGCTTCAGACATTTGCCGTTTCGGTGAATGCCACAATGGCAGATATCTTTGGCTTCCTTGGCCTCCAAGCAACCTCCGAAGTTGGCGGAATCACGGTCGCTTCCGTGGCGCCACTGATACCGTTTTTGATGTTGGTTTTGATCCTTATGGTTCGCCCAACTGGCCTGATGGGGGATCGTGAAGCATGAGCGACGCATCAAACATTTCGGCGCGCAATCTTGCGCCATCCAATAGCGCGAAATTCCGTCAGCGGGTTTTGCCCTTTATCATCATGGCAGCGATTTTCGCGATTATCCCGCTCTTTGGGCCATCGCGCACAATGCTGTCTTTGTTCAACGCAATGGGCACCTTTATGGTCTTTGCGCTGTCCTACAACATGTTGCTTGGCCGGGCGGGCCTCTTGTCCTTTGGGCATGCGGTTTACTTCGGCATCGGCGGCTATTTCTGTGTTCATGCAATGGGCTGGATCGAAGATGCAGAAACAGGGATCTGGGCGAATTACCCGGTCTTCTTCCTGCCGATCCTTGGCTTTGCTGGCGGCGCCCTTGCCGGGGCAATCGTGGGCTGGCCCTCTTGCCGGCGCGCAGGCACACCTTTTGCGATGATCTCACTTGGTGTGGCTGAATTGATTGCTGCGGCTGCCTTTATGTTCTCGTCCCTCTCGGGCGGTGAAATGGGCGTCTCTGGCGATCGGATGAACGGACCGCAGCTCTTTGGTCTCTCGATGGGCCCTGCGATCGACGTTTATTGGTTCGTCGCATTCTGGACAGTTATTGCTTCTGCGCTGATGTATGCCTTTACCCGCACACCTCTTGGCAAAATGTCAGAAGCAACGCGCGACAATCCAGAACGCGTTCAGTTCGTTGGCTATAACCCGTTCCGCGTACGCTACATGGTGTTCATGTTTGCTGGCGGTTTTGCTGGCCTTGCGGGCGGCATGTCTGCGGTGAACTACGAAATCTTCACACCAGAAGCGCTTTCGCTTGGGCCATCAGGCCTGGTTCTGTTGATGGCCTATATCGGCGGCATCCGCTACTTTGCAGGCCCAATTCTTGGCGCGATCGTGCTGACATATATGCAATCCAACCTCTCGGATTTCTCCGAAGCTTGGTTGCTGTATCTCGGCATCCTGTTCATCTCGATCGTGATGTTTGCACCAAATGGCCTTGCGGGCATCCTTGCAGACTTCATTCGCGGCACCAAAACCCAAGGCTCAGCATATTTGAAACGCTGGCTCATTGGGGCAGCCGGGATTGTGATTGCAATGATCGGTGTGATCACTCTGGTCGAAAGCGCTGTTCTGGCGTCCAACGGTTTTGGCGAAGTCTTCGAACCTTTCGGTTTGGTGCATCTCTCCATGACCAACCCGCTCACATGGATCCTCTCTTTGGTTCCCATGGGTATCGGGATCGTCCTTGTTCGCCATATGGCCAAACTTAGCGAGGAGGCATAAGTCATGACGACACCTGCACTCACTCTGCGCAATGTGCGCAAAAACTTTGGCCCAGCCAAGATCATCCAAGGCGTAGATCTTGAGATCCAAAAGGGCGAACGCCATGCGATCATCGGCCCCAACGGGGCTGGGAAATCGACATTGTTCAACCTGATCTCAGGGCTCTATTCGCTGAGCGATGGGGAAGTGGCGCTGAACGGCGCGGTTATTTCTGGGCGCAAGCCATATCAGATCAATCGCATGGGCCTTTCACGCAGCTTCCAAGTCTCGAACATCTTCTCCAACATGACCGTGCGCGAAAACGTGCGCTGTGGCGTGCTCTACTCGATGGGCTACGGCTACAGCTTCTTGCGCAATATCGGTCGTCTTAAGGAAGTCTCCGAGAAAACAGCTGAGATCCTTGAAAACGTTGGCCTGATCGACAAGGCCAACCTGCCAGCCGCGCTTCTGCCCTATGCAGATCAGCGCACGCTGGAGATCGCCGTAACGATTGCAGGCGGCGCTGATGTGATCCTGCTTGATGAACCAACAGCGGGCATGTCTCACTCCGAGACAGACCGCGCTGTTGCCCTCATCGAGAAAGCCACAGAAGGCAAAACCCTGCTGATCGTTGAGCATGATATGGGCGTGGTCTTCGGGCTTGCGGATCGTATCTCTGTGCTCGTTTACGGCGAGATCATCGCAACAGGCGCCCCATCGGAAATTCGCGGCGACGCGCGTGTTCGTGAGGCTTACTTGGGCGATGAAGCCGATGACATCGAAGGAGACGCAGCATGAGCAACGCAACCGCTGTAGAGCCGATGCTTTCGGTCACGGACCTCAATGCTTTCTATGGGAAAAGCCACGTTCTGCGCGGCGTGAACATGGAAATCATGCCCGGCGAAGTGATCGCCCTTTTGGGCCGCAACGGTGTTGGTCGCTCGACCACCGCCAAAGCGATCATGGGCGAAGTTGCGCCTGTGGGATCGGTCAAGTTCAAAGGCCAGGAAATCGGCGGGCTGGAAAGCCACAAGATTGCCCGTCTCGGCCTTGGATATGTGCCGGAAAGCCGCGATATCTTTCCGAGCATGACCGTGCGCCAAAACCTGATGCTCGGGATCAAGGACATGAAGAAACCGGGCAAATGGACGATCGAGCAGATGCTGGATATGTTCCCCAACCTTAAAGAGCGCGCCGACAATGCGGCGGGTGTTCTTTCAGGCGGGGAAAAGCAAATGCTGACCATGTGCCGCACGCTGATGGGCGATCCTGATCTGATCATCATTGATGAACCAACCGAGGGCCTCGCGCCCAAGATTGTTCACCAAGTGGGTGATATGATTGCGGAAATCGCCAAAGCGGGTGTCTCGATCCTCTTGGTGGAGCAGAAGCTTTCTATCGCTCTGCGCATCGCGGATCGGGTCTATGTGATGGGCCACGGTGAGATCGTTTATGGCGGCACACCTGCGGATTTCAAAACCCGTGATGATGTGCGCGCTGAATGGCTTGAAGTTTAAGCCCAGCTAAACGAGCAAATTTGAAAGGCCCCGCTGGCAGCAGCGGGGCCTTTTCTTTTGCGCCCCTTTATCTCAGATAGCCAAGGAACCAGGCCGCCAAGGCAACCAGACCGCCACGAAACCAGACTGCCAAAGAAAAGGGCGCACTCTAAGCGCGCCCCTCCCCTCAAGTCTTTGGCTGATCTTTAGATCAATCCAGAACATGCCCCTCAAATTTCTGGCGCAGATGCAGCTTGGAAACCTTGCCCGTTGCTGTCATCGGCAGCTCATCCACCCAAGCAACATCATCGGGCAATTGCCACTTGGCAAAATGCTCGGCCATATGCGCGTGGATCTCCTCAAGCGAGGGTTTCTCAGCCCCCGGCGCCGCAATCGCCACAAGGAAAGGCCGCTCATCCCATTTGGGGTGCGGCAGGCCGATCACCGCGCAATTGGCAATCGCAGGATGCGACATCACGCAATTCTCCAAATCAATCGAAGAAATCCATTCCCCGCCCGATTTGATCAAATCCTTGGCGCGATCCTGAATGGTCAAGAAGCCGCGCGTATCAATCGAGGCAATATCGCCCGTGCCAAACCAGCCCTGCGCATCAAGCGCCTTGGCCGTGGCCTCTTCGTTCTTGAAATAACCGGACACGACCGCATTGCCGCGCACATAAAGTTCGCCCGCCGCTTTGCCATCTTGGGGCAGCGTGTTGCCCTCATCATCGACAATCTTCAGCTCAACCCCGAATACCCGCCGCCCTTGGCGCATTTTCACACCCAGAGTTTCCGACAATGGCTTGCCCTTCAGCTCGCGCGGCATATTGCCATGGGTGCCAACCGGGCTCATTTCCGTCATACCCCAAGCATGGCAAACGGTCACGCCCATGCCCTCAAACGCCTCGATCTGGATCTTCGGCGCGGCCGAACCGCCCACGATCATTTCGGCAAAACCCTCGGGCTTGCGGCCTTGGTTCTTGATCTCGCCAAGCAGGCCCATCCAAACCGTCGGAACGCCCCAAGCCGAGATGACTTTCTCGTCATCCATCAGCTTGAAAATTGAGGCCCCATCAAGCGCGCCGCCAGGGAAGACAATATCAACGCCAGCAAGCGGCGCGCCATATGGCAGGCCCCAAGCATTGACGTGAAACAGCGGCACAACCGGCAAAACGCTGCTGCCCTCAAAGAAGGTGCCCGGATGCAAAAGCGAGGTCATCAACGCGTGCAAAACGGTTGAGCGGTTGGAATAAAGCGCGCCCTTTGGATTGCCCGTTGTCCCCGAAGTATAGCAAAGCCCCGAGGCGGTATTCTCATCAAACTCAGGCCAATCAATGCTCTCTGGTTGGCCCTCGAGCAGCTCCTCATAACACAAAACGCCCGGCAGGCTGGTCTTTGGCATATGGGCGCGGTCGGTCATGATCACATAGGTCAAATCAGCCGGAAGATGATCCTTAACTGCCTCTAACAAAGGCACAAATGTCGTATCCACAAAGATCATCTTATCTTCGGCGTGATTGACGATATAGATCAATTGCTCGACCGAAAGCCGCGGGTTGATCGTGTGGCAAATCGCACCAATCCCCGAAATCGCATAATAAAGCTCAAAGTGGCGATAGCCGTTCCAAGCCAGCGTCGCGACACGATCCCCAAGCTTTATGCCCTGCCCTTGAAGCCCATGCGCGAGCTGCGCCACCCGCTTGGCGGTCTTTGTATAAGTGGTGCGATGAATATCGCCCTCGGTCCGTACAGAAACGATCCGCCCCTCAGGGTGCGCCTCTGCTGCATATGTTAGAATATCGCTGATCAACAGCGGACGGTTCATCATTAGGCCTTGCATCGAGTTCCTCCCGTAACGTGATGCCAATGCGCCGACATGGGCGCTCAGTTTTACCTTGCGAAACTTAGTTTCAAATCCGATGATCTTCCAGTCGGAATTTTGGTCCGACCCTACGTTACGGGAGAATACGTATGACTACCAAGATGAATCGTGTCGTTTTAGCGCGCCGCCCCTCGGGCGATCCGGTGGCTGAAGATTTCCGCCTTGAAAGCGCTGAATTGGGCGCGCCGGGAGAGGGCGAAGTATTGGTGCGTGTGACGGGCCTTTCGCTCGATCCTTATATGCGTGGGCGCATGGATGATGTGAAAAGCTACGCCGATCCGGTTCAAATTGGCGATACAATGGAAGGCGGCACTGTGGGCATCGTTGAGGCCAGCAATGATCCGAAATTCGCGGTCGGCGACGGTGTCTTTGGCATGCTCGGATGGGCCAGCCACGGGATCGTAAAAGGCAAAGCGCTGCGCAAGCTTGATCGCTCCGTGCCGATGGATACCGCCCTTGGCGTGCTCGGCATGCCCGGCTTTACGGCTTATGCGGGGGTCACGGCCTTTGGCAATATCAAAGAGGGCGAAACTTTGGTTGTTGGCGCGGCAACCGGGCCAGTTGGCTCGATGGTTGGGCAGCTCGCCAAGGCGCGCGGCGCAAGGGTTGTTGGCGTTGCTGGCGGGGCGGAAAAATGCAAAATCGCGGTTGAGAAATTCGGCTTTGACGCCTGCATTGATCACCGCGCCTATAGCACCGCAAAAGAGATGCGCGAAGCCCTGCGCGCCGAATGCCCCAAAGGCATCGACGTCTATTTCGAAAACGTCGGCGGCCCGACATTGGGCGGCGTTCTGCCCCTGATGAACTTGGCGGGGCGCATCATTGTTTGCGGCATGATCGCTTGGTATTCCGGCGCAACGGATGAAACCGGCTCCATGCCCTTGCAGCAATTCTGGCGCTCGGTTCTGGTCAAACGCCTGCAAATCTTTGGCCTGCTGCAAAACGATCATGTGCATCTGTTTGGCGATTTCATTCGTGAAGTCGCGCCCAAGATCGCCAGCGGCGAAATCGCTTATCTTGAAGATGTTGCCGATGGGCTTGAGAATGCCCCAGCCGCCTTCCAAGGCCTGCTCAAAGGGCGCAACATCGGCAAACAAATCGTCCGAATTTCTGAGGAGTAAACATCATGGATCTCTTTGATCTAAAGGGGAAAAACGCCCTTATCACCGGCTCAACCAAAGGTATCGGCAAAGCCATCGCCGAACATTTCGCTGCGCGCGGCGCCAATGTTGTTATTTCATCGCGGGGCGCCGAGCTCTGTGATGAGGTCGCGGCCGAAATCAATGCCAAAGGCGGCGGAAAAGCCATCGCGATCCCGGCCAATATCAGCCATGATGAGCAGCTTGATAACCTCGTCGCCGAGGCCCAAAAACAGCTTGGCCCGATTGATATTCTGGTCTGCAACGCGGCCGTAAATCCCTATATGGGCCCCTTCCTGGATACGCCGGATGAGGCCTTTGACAAAACAATCCGCGTCAATATCCGCGCCAATATGCGCCTGTGCAAACATGTCGTTCCCGGCATGCAAAAGAAGAAAGACGGGGCGATTGTGATCATCTCGTCAATCGCAGCGTTCAAAGGCTCAAAGATGCTTGGGATCTATGCGGTGACCAAAGCGGCCGATACGCAAATCGTGCGCAATCTTGCCGCCGCTTACGGCGAAGACAATATCCGCGTGAATGGCATCGCGCCTGCGGTTGTCAAAACCAACTTCGCCAAGGCCCTTTGGGAAGACGATGAACGCGCCAAAAAATCCGCCGCCTCTTATGCGCTCAAACGCTTGGGTGAGCCGGATGATATTGCCGGGGCCGCGCTGTTCTTTGCCTCGCGCGCAGGCGCTTGGACAACGGGCCAAACGCTGATCATTGATGGCGGCTGGTCGATCACTGAGAACTAAAACACAAACGAAAACCAAGCGGCCCAAGGCATCGCGCTTTGGGCCGTTTATTCAATCGGTTCAATCAGTTGGGCGCCCGCGGCGCGATTGGAATTGACCGCCGGATCAACCCGGTGAAACCGCAAAAAATCCGCCTCTGCTGCGCGCATCAATGTCGCAGCACCCCTGCCCTCTTCACCAAGCCATTTGCCCCACTCTGAGGGCTTCAAAAGCACAGGCATCCGCTTGTGAATGGCGCTCATCTGCGCATTGGCCGCTGTGGTCACAACCGCGCAAGTGATCAGCGGCACATCGCCCTTATCCCAAGCTTGCCAAACCCCGGCCATCACCAAAGGCGCGCCATCAGCGGCCGAAATATACCAAGGCAAGCGCGCGCCCTCGGGCGTTTTGGTCCATTCATAAAAACCGCTCACCGGGATCAAACAGCGCCGGGTTTGGCAGGCCTCGGCAAAGGCGGGCTTTTGCGCAATCGTCTCGCCGCGCGCATTGATCAAAAGCGGGCCATCACCCGGCGTTTTATACCATTTCGGGATAAATCCCCAGCGCATCGCCCGCAGCTTGCGCCTCCCTTCATCCCCCGTGACAACCGCAATCTGATCCGTCGGACAGACATTGAAATTCGGCGGATTGGGCAGATCATTGGCCGGCGCGGCTGCAAAAAGCTGCGCCATTGCATCATTGGGAAGGGTTACCGCCACGCGTCCACACATGGGCCAAGTTTAGCGCGGCTGCGCCCCCACGCAACGCCAAAGCGCGCCCCATGTGCCCATGAAAAAGGGCGCGCCAATCAGCACGCCCCCTTCCAAACTCTTCGCACTTAAGCGCGCCGAAATGGCTTACTTAACAGTGATGCGGCCATCCTTGTAAGGCACGTAAGGGCCCTTGGCAGCAAGATATTCCGCTGTGACATCGGCCAGATCCGGGCCAAAATCATACGCATTGGCGGCCGATTTAAACATTTTGTAGCCATCGCCACCGTTGCGCACATAGTTGTTGGACACGAGCACATAAGTTTTAGCCGGATCGATCGGCACAAAGGCATCGCCCTCAGCAACCATCACATCAGAGATTCGGCTGCCCACTTCCATCTTTTGATCAACGGTGAATTTCAGACCGGCAACCTGCGGGAAACGGCCCGCAACTTCCTCAATCTCGCTCACACCATTTTCAAGCGCTTCCAGAACAACAGCGCCCGTTACTTCAAATGTAGAAAGCGTGTTTTGGAACGGCAGAACAGTGAGCACTTCGCCCATAGTGACCGGACCCGCATCAATGCTGGAACGCAGGCCGCCAGAGTTTGCAATCGCAATGGAAACGCCCTGATCCTTCACCCGATCAAGCATCGCATCCGCCACCAGATTGCCCATGGTGCATTCCATGATCCGGCAAACAGCGCGATCGCCTTCAATCGCCTCCCCGGCTTCAGCAACGACCTTGTTGCGCACCTCGTCCAGCGGCTTGGCAGCTTCTGCGATCCGCTCTTTGGTTGCGCCATCCTCAGCAACAGCGCCGTCCATGATGATCGGCTCGCCCTTGGCTTCGGTGATCACGCCCTCGTCATTGAAGGTCACATTCAGCTCGCCCAAGAACTTGCCATAAGCATAGGCCGAAACGATCGCCGTATCAGCGACCATCGTTGGATAAGCGCCCTCAGCGCGCTCATTTGTGTTTGAAAGCAATGTGTTGGTATGGCCGCCAACGATCACGTCAACGCCGGTTGTATTGGCCGCAACCGCCTGATCAACACCATACCCCGAGTGCGACAGAACGATAATTTTGTTCACGCCCATTGCGGTAAGCTTATCAACTTCGCCTTGAACGGCTTCGGAAGGATCGGTGAAAATCACATTGTCGCCCGGCGATGCCAGCTCGTCTGTGTCTTGCGGCGTCAGGCCGATCAGCCCGATTTTTTCGCCGCCCTGCTCAATCACAGTGGATTTCTCAATCGCGCCCGCAAGAAGCGGCTCGCCGGAAATATCCGCATTCGACATCAGGATCGGGAAATCGACCGCATCAACAAACCCGCGAAGAACTTCGGGGCCATCATCGAATTCGTGGTTGCCCACAGTCATCGCTGTATAGCCAAGCTTGTTCATCATCTCGGCGGCAAGTTTACCCTTGTAGTAAGTGTAAAACAGCGTGCCTTGGAACTGATCGCCGCCATCCACGAGAATCGAATTGTTGGAACGTGCGCGCGCTTCTTCAATCGCCGTTACAAGCCGCGCGGTGCCGCCAAAGCATTTTCCCTCGGTGTTGTCCTCTGCGGAACACGGGGAATCATACTTCGAAATCGGCTCAAAACGCGCGTGAAAATCGTTTGTATGCAGGATGGTAAGCGAATAATCGGCAGATGCCGCGCCTGCGCTCAGAGCCAGTGCAGCGGTTGTGGAAAGAATACGTGTGAGCATTTCTAGCCCCCCTTGAGAATGGTGAATATTGCCAGCTTGGCGAGGCTTGACCAAAGAGTCAAAGCCCTATCGTGCGCGCAGGCCTATTGCCTCTAAGTAACGGCGATATGACGCCTGCGACTTGACCAATTTTAAGGCAGAGGGCATGTGAGGGGCATGTTGATTTACAAAATATTCCGCAGCGATGAATACGCCGCCTTTCTCGCCGCTGGCATCAGCAATGGCGCGCCCATTGATCTGGCCGATGGCTACATTCATATCTCAACCGGCGCGCAAGTCGCTGAAACGGCTGCGAAATATTTCGCCGGGGTTGAAGGTTTGATGCTTCTGGCGCTTGAGGCCAATAATCTGGGCGACGCGCTCAAATGGGAGCCATCGCGCGGCGGCGCATTGTTTCCTCATCTGTTTCGCCCGCTTGAGGCAAAAGATGTTCTCTGGGCCAAACCCTTGCCAAGCAAGGGCGCGGGCCATGATTTTCCGCAAGGGGTGCTCTCATGAAAGCGTTTCTAGAGCAAATCGGCATGCCGCTGCTGCGCAAAATCGATCCAGAACAAGCCCATCACATGGCGCTCACCGCGCTGCAAATGGGCCTTGCGCCCTTGCCCGGCTTGGTCACTACGCCCCGCTTAGCCACTGAAATTGCAGGGATAAATCTGCCAAACCCGATCGGCCTTGCGGCGGGATTTGACAAAGGCGCAACCGTCGCCGCGCCTTTGATGCGCGCTGGTTTTGGCTTTCTTGAGCTTGGCGCCGCAACCCCATTGCCCCAGCCCGGCAATCCGCGCCCGCGCCTGTTTCGCTTGCCCGAACAGCGCGCCGTGATCAACCGCTTTGGCTTTAACAACGATGGCATGGTCGCCATTGGCGCGCGGCTCAAACATCTGGATCGCGCAATCCCTGTGGGGCTGAATTTGGGCGCCAACAAAAGCTCAAAAGATCGCGCCGCAGATTTCGCCCGCGTGCTGCGCCATTGCGGCGAACATATTGATTTTGCTACGGTAAATGTCTCCTCACCCAACACCGAACGCCTGCGTGATTTGCAAGGCGCGGCGGCGCTTTCGGCGCTGTTGAACGGTGTGATGGAGGCTCGCGATAGCCTGTCGCGCCGCGTTCCCGTCTTCCTCAAAATCGCGCCGGATTTAAGCGATGAGGAGATCGGCGAAATCGCGCAAGTCGCGATCAAATCGGGCTTGGATGCGATCATCGCCACCAACACAACCCTGTCGCGCGAAGGGCTGAGCGGGCCGCATGCAAGCGAGGCGGGCGGGCTTTCTGGCGCGCCATTGTTTGAACCCTCCACCCGCATTTTAGCCAAGCTTTCCAAAGCGTTAGGCGGAAAATTGCCGCTTATAGGTGTTGGGGGGATCGGCTCTGCGGAACAGGCTTACGCCAAGATCAAAGCGGGGGCGAGCGCGGTTCAGCTGTATTCCGCTCTTGTTTTTGAAGGGCTTTCCCTTGCCACGAAAATAGCGCAAGACCTAGACGGGCTTTTGGCCCGGGATGGCTATGCCAATGTGGCCGAGGCCGTTGGCAAGGAACGCGACACATGGCTTTAACTCTCTGGCACAATCCGCGCTGCTCAAAATCGCGCCAAACCCTTGCTTTGCTTGACAAAAATGACGTCTCACCCAAGCTGCGCATCTATATGCAAGAGCCCCCAAATGAAGCCGAAATCCGCGCCGTTCTGGCCAAGCTCGGCGGGCCAGCGATCGAGATGATGCGCCCCAAAGAACTCGCGTTTAAAGAGGCCGGATTGAGCGCGCAAAGCGATGAAGAGACGCTGATCAAAGCGATGGTTCAAAACCCCGCGCTGATTGAACGGCCCATCCTGATCACCGATACAATGGCCGCGATTGGCCGCCCGCCAGAGGCAGTTTTTGCTATTCTCTAAAGGGGCTTAGCGGCTTTCGCGCTCAATATCCGCCTCTAGATCAGGGTAGCGCCAAGCCAGCGTGACACCGCGCGCAACATACGAAATCAGCAGCGCCGCCCAGATCCCATGATTGCCCAAAAGCGGCATCAAAATGGCCAGCGCCGCGCCGTAGATCAGCACCGAAATCACCATCATATTGCGCATATCCGCCGAGCGGGTCGCGCCGATGAAAATCCCGTCCAACATCCAAGCCGCAACCCCAAGGATCGGCGCGGCGATCATATAGGGCAAGAACAGGCGCGCCGTCTCGCGCACCTCTGGCGCGGTTGTCATGATGTCGATGATCCCGCCGCCAAAACCCGCAAAAACGAGCGCCAAAACAAGCGCGCCGCCAAAGGCCCAAAGGCTGACCAGTATCGCCGCTTGGCGCAGGGCAGATCGCGCCCGCGCGCCCATCGCTTGGCCGACCAGCGCCTCGGCGGCAAAGGCAAAACCATCGAGCGCAAAAGCGGTGATCGAGAGGAATTGCAGCAAGACTTGGTTGGCTGCCAATGTCACATCGCCAAAGCGCGCGCCGAACATCACGAAAGACAGGATGATCGATTGCAAAAGTAGGCTGCGGATCAGGATATCGCTGTTTACCTTGGCCATGCGGATCAGCTTCACCCGATCAAAAACCCGCGCCCAGCTGCGCCAAGCCGCATGCGCAAAAGCCGCGCGGCACATGTAAATCGCCAGCGCCAGCCCGCCCCATTCGGCAATCACCGTTGCCAAAGCAACGCCCGAAACACCCCAAGCAAACCCCAGCACAAACAGCAGATCGAGCCCAATATTGAGCCCGTTCATCCACAGTTGCAGCACCAAAACCGCGCGGGTTTGTTCGCGCGCGATCAGCCAGCCGGTTGCGCCATAAATCGCGATGGCCGCGGGGGCGGAAAAGATGCGAATGCGCATATAGTCGCGCGCCAGCCCTTCGACCTCGGGCGAGGCAGGCGAAAGCCAGAAACCAAGCGCAAAGACCAGCGGCTGAAGCAAGATCAGCGCGCCCCCGGCCCCCGCTCCGATGAGCAAAACCCGCGTCAGCATCGCGCTGACCTCGCCCTGATCGCCCGCGCCCTCGGCCTGGGAAACCAGCCCCGTTGTGCCCATACGCAGGAAGCCGAAAACCCAGTACACAGCCGTTAAGATCACCGCGCCAATCCCAACCGCGCCAATCGGTGCGGCCAGCCCCATTTGCCCAACAACGCCTGTATCCACAGCGCCCAAAATCGGCACCGTGGCATTGGACAAAACGATCGGCAGAGCGATTTTGAGGACGCGCCGATTTGTCAGGCGTTCTGGCCGCGGCTGCGCCATCCGCTCTAGCCTGTTGGCGCGTTTGAAACGGGGGGTTCTGAGGGCTCTTCGGGCGGGCTTGGCATCAGAAAATGCCCCGTTGCCTGGGCGAAAGGACGGCTGCGATTGTCTTGCCAGGCCTCGACCTGAACACTGGCGTAGCGGCGGCCAGAGCGATTGACGCGGGCGCGCGCATAGGCATCGCGCGGCAGGCCCGTTCGCAGGTAATCTATTGTAAAATCAATGGTTTTTGGAAAGCGCGGCAGGTGCGAGCGATCAATCATTGCCGCATCAAGCTTGCCCGCTTCGAGGTCTTCCCAAAGGGTGCTCCAGCTTAGCTCGATGATCGCGGCGATCTCAAGAAACGAGGCCGTGACCCCGCCATGCATCGCCGGCAGCACCGGATTGCCGATGAGCATCTCCTTAAAGGGCAAAACGGCCGTGAGCTCATCCCCGTGGCGTTCAAATTGGATGCCCAGAAAGCCGATATAAGGCACGCCGCTGGCAAGGGCCGCAAGCGCGCCATCGCGGCGTTGTTTGACGATCTGAACGGGCTCTGGTTTCGCTCTCATGCGCGCCTCTTAAAGGTAAAGGCGCCGGTGGCTGTGGCCACGGGGCGCGCGGTGTCTTCGTCCATGGCCGTGGCGCGCACAAAGGCGACCGAGCGGGTCACATGATAGCATTCGGCCCGCGCTGTGATGGCTTGGCCCGGGGTGGCGGCGCGCATGTAATCAATGCGCAGATCCAGCGTTGCGGTGCCGCCTGTCCCTTCGCGATGCGAGGCAACAGCCGCCCCGCCGCAGGTATCCATCAAGGCCGAGACAACCCCGCCATGCAACACGCCCGTATCGGGATCACCGACCAGATCATCGCGGTAGGGGAGGCGAAATTCTGCGCAGCCATCGCCCATCGAGACCGGCTCAATCCCGATCGCAGCGGCCAGCGGCAGCGCCTCGACAAACATACGCGCCCATTTGAGCGTTTTTTCTTCTTCCATCTGGTGGCTTTGGCCCCGTTTGCTTTTGCTTGGCGGCGGATCTGTGATTGATCTGCATCTGATTGCCGCATTCACGCAGCCTTCTGCGCCCCCTTTTTATTGGCCCTTGCAATTGCGCCCGCAAGAGTTATCTTCCTTAATTGAGAATAATTCGCAAGTGCAACTGCGGACAAGAGCCCCGTTTTGCCCGCGATCCAGAAACACACTGCTCCCAGTGAGCGCAAACCAACGGCCCCAAAGGCACCGAAAGGACAAAAATGCACGCAGCCCTCTCGCTCCCCCTTGCTCAGCGCCTGCCTGCGCGCGGGCTTGGCCCGTTTCGCCCCATACGCTTTGCCGTGGCGATGGCGCTTTTGCTGCTGGCGATTGCGCCGGGCACATTGGGCGAGCTGACGCGCAGCCTGATGATGGATGCCTATGTGCAGGTTTCGGTCTTTGTTGCCGCCACGCTTTTGCTCTTTTACGGGGCCGAGCGGATCTTCAAATTTGATATTGGCGCATCCCTAAAGGGCGCAAAGGGCTGGCAAGTTCCCATGGCCGCGCTTTTGGGGGCAACGCCGGGCTGCGGCGGGGCGGTAGTTGTTGTGGCGGCATATGCTTCGGGCAATGTCGGCTTTGGCGCAGTTGTTGCCACGCTCACGGCCACAATGGGAGATGCGGCCTTTCTTTTGATTGCGACCCGCCCGGATGCGGCGATGGTTGTTTTGCCGCTGTCCTTTGCCGTTGGGATTACTTCTGGCTGGCTGATTGATCGTTTCGTAAAGACAGAATACCGCAGCGAAATCAGCCAACATTGCGAAACGGCGCCGCTTTTGGGCCGCGTCCGCCTGCGCGATCTGGCCTATCTTGGCCTTGCCGCGCCCGGATTGATCGTTGGCGCCGCGCAGATCGGCCAGATTGAGATCACCCATATCCTTGGCCTGCCCATTCTCTATATCGCCCTTGCAGGCACAGCGCTTGGGCTTGCCATATGGGCCACGTCGCCACTGGTCGCGATGACCAACAGCAAAGACGCGCCGGTTACCCGCATGGCCGAAGAAACCGCCTTTATCTCGGTTTGGGTGATCGGGGCCTATCTCGCCTATGATTATGCCGCGACATTCGCAGGGCTAGATCTGCGCGCCGCTTTTGCCGCTGTGGGGCCGGTTGTGCCGCTGATTGCGATCGCAGTTGGCTTTATCCCGGGCTGTGGGCCGCAGGTCTTGGTTGCGACGCTTTATATCAATGGGATCGTGCCCTTTGCCGCTCTCATCGGCAATGCGATCTCAAATGATGGCGATGCGCTCTTTCCGGCCATCGCGCTTTCACCCCGCGCAGCCTTCATGGCAACGGCCTATTCGGCGATCCCTGCGGTGATTGTGGCTTATGGCTTCTATCTCTTTGCGCCGGGCGTATTGAACTAGAGCCAAGAAACAAACCCCGCGCTTGGTTTCCGCTGCGCCCGGCGGGCGGGGCCTTGCAGAGCTCTCTTTGCTCTTTTGCGCTCTGATTAAAGCTGCTTTGGGCCGCGCGCGCCAATTGGGCGCCCATATCCTCTCTCGCCCTCCCCCACGCCTCGCGGCTTGCGCCCGTTCATCCTCTGTCAGTCTTTGCGCGGCATTCTTGCGCGATAAAGCTTACCAAACGGAATTGCGGAACGCGGCGCGCTGGTTTAGGCTGAGAGATGCGATAGAGGAGAGCCTTCGCAGATGAATGAACCACGCCTGTCTTTCAAGGAAATGTGTTCCAAGTTCGATGTTACGCCGCGCACCCTGCGCTACTATGAATATATTGAACTGCTGACCCCCGACAAAGAGGGCAGATCGCGCTTTTACACCAACCGTGAAATCGCGCGTATGACGCTGATCCTGCGCGGGCGGCGCTTTGGCTTTTCGCTTGAAGAGATCCGCCAATGGCTCGCCCTCTATGAAACCGAAGGCACAGACGCCCAGATGCAAACATGGGTGCAAAACGCGACCCGCCAGATCGAGCAGCTCACCGCCCAGCGCGACGAGCTGACTTTATCGATCAATGAGCTGATTAAGCTGCGCGACGACGTTTCAAAGTAATATAACCTAGCGTCAGAGGGGAAAAATCGCCCCCTCTTCCCCCTTAATTTGAAAGCTATCCAAACCGCTTTGGCCTAAGGAAATTGCGCATTACCCCGGGTAACTTTTGCAAAAATTTTACCAGATGGTAAATGACGCGGCGTTTCAATTACGTGTGGGTCAACTTCTCTTGTAGAAATGCTGTGAGATGAGCATCTCAGCCGCACACACAAACTGGGTGTGTGTAAAACCCGAGGTGCTTTAAATGTTGACTGATAAGGTAATGACCATCCGTGAGATGTGCGATTTGTTCGATGTAACAGCCCGTACTTTGCGCTTTTACGAGGCGAAAGAGCTGCTCTTTCCGATCCGTGAAGGCCAAAAGCGACTGTTCACCAAAAGCGATCGCGCACGTCTTAAACTGATCCTGCGCGGCAAGCGCTTTGGCTTTTCGCTGGAGGATATCCGCCAGCTTCTTGATCTCTACGCTATGGGAGATCACGGCCAAACACAGCTGCGGGAAACCGTTGCAAAGGGTCAGATACGGTTGAGCGAAATGATCGCGCAACGCGACGAATTGAATGTGGCTATTCAAGAGCTGGAAGGTCAGCTCGCATGGGGCGCATCCAAGATCGACGCGGAGCAAAACCAACGTAAAACTGGCTGAAATCAGCCGGTATAGTGACTTAGGGAGAACACCAGATGCCAATTTACACGGCGCCAATCGACGACATGCAGTATATCCTGCACGACGTATTGAACATTTCCACAGCCAATATCGAAGGCTATGCAGATCTCGATAGCGATTTTACCTCCGCTATCCTGGTGGAAGCCGGCAAGATTGCCTCTGAAGTTCTCGCTCCGCTCAATATCGTTGGAGATCAGGAAGGGTGCCGCCTTGAAAACGGGGTCGTTTATACCCCGACAGGCTTTAAGGCGGCCTTTGACCAATTCCGCGAAGGCGGCTGGACAGGCATTGATGTTCCCGAAGAGTTCGGTGGCCAGAACATGCCCTATATCATCGGAACAGCTGTGGGCGAGATGTTCTCATCCGCCAACCAAGCTTTGATGATGTATCCCGGCCTCACCCATGGCGCCGCCTCTGCGATCCGCGCCCATGGCACAGACGCGCAAAAACAAACCTACCTTCCCAAGATGACCTCTTGCGAATGGACAGGCACAATGAACCTGACCGAGCCCCATTGCGGGACCGATCTTGGCCTGATGCGCACCAAAGCCGAACCGCAAGGCGACGGCTCTTTCAAAATCAGCGGCCAGAAAATCTTTATCTCGGCCGGTGATCACGACATGTCAGACAATGTGATCCACCTTGTTTTGGCAAAAATCCCCGGCGGCCCTGCTGGGATCAAAGGCGTTTCGCTCTTTATCGTGCCCAAGTTCCTCGTCAATGAAGATGGCTCGCTTGGTGATCGCAATGGCGTTTCCGTTGGCTCGATTGAAGAGAAAATGGGCATTCACGGCAATTCCACCTGCGTTCTCAACTATGATGAAGCCATCGGCTATCTCGTTGGGGATGAGCACAAGGGCATGCGCGCAATGTTCACCATGATGAATGAGGCGCGTATCGGCGTTGGGATGCAAGGCCTCGCGCAAGCGGTCGCCGCCTATCAAAACGCTGTTGAATACGCCAAAGATCGCCTTCAGGGGCGCGCTGTTACTGGCGTTGAGGCCCCCGATCTTCCGGCCGATCCGCTGATCGTTCACCCCGATATTCGCCGCAACCTGATGGAGCAAAAGAGCTTTATCGAGGGCGCGCGCGCCTTCATGTTCTGGGGCGCCAATCTGATCGACCAAGCCCACCGCGCCGGCGATAAAGAGGCCGATGGGCTTATCTCGCTGATGACCCCTGTGATGAAAGGCTTCATCACCGATATGGGTTACAACGCGACCGTTCAGGCGCAGCAAATCTACGGCGGCCACGGCTATATCGAAGAGCACGGCATGTCGCAGTTCACCCGCGACGCACGCATCACGATGATCTATGAGGGCGCAAACGGCGTTCAAGCGCTTGATCTGGTTGGCCGCAAATTGGCAGCAGAGGGCGGCAAGCCTGCGATGGCCTTCTTTGAAATGGTCAAATCCTACCTCAAAGAAAGCAGCGAAGTAGAGGGCATGGAGCCCTTCATCGAGCCGCTCAAATCCGCCTCAAAAGATCTGCAAACCGCGATGATGTTCTTCATGCAGAACGGGATGAAAAACCCCAACGTGGCGCTGGCAGGGTCGTATGATTTCATGCACCTCTTTGGCCATGTTTGCCTTGGCTATATGTGGGCCCGTATGGCGCGCGCCTCGCTCAAAGCGCTGGCAGAGGGCACATCCGATCCAGAGTTCCACGAAACCAAACTCGCCACTGGCCGCTTCTATATGGCACGCTGGATGCCGATGGCTTCAACCCATCTGGCCCGCATCCAATCCGGCGATGAAACCGTTATGGCATTGAAAGCAGAGGCCTTTTAAGCAAGCGGCGACTTTACGGATCGCAATACTGGGAGCCACTCACGGATGCGCGCCCTGTCAAACTCCACCTCGCGAGAGCTGGGGCGCGGCAAACGGGGTGGCGCAACTCCCGCGCCGCGCGATCCTTTGCTGATGGGCAGCCCGCAAAAATTGTCGGGTTGCAGCAAAGGATCGCGCAGCGCACAGTATCTAAGATTCACCGATCCAAAGCGGGCGCAGCTGCCCCGCCTTTGATCCACCGCCCCGCAATTCGATCACCCGGAGAAGAACATGGCCAAAAGATTTCGTCTGACGCGGCGTTTTCCTGCAGCGATGACAGAAGACGGCTATCGTCGTCTCAAATCATTCGCAAACGAGGCCGGGCTGGACGAAGGCGAAGCGCTCTCTTTTCTGTTCGAAAACTTCAATTCGGTGATCGACGAAGACAACCTAACCCACCGCCTGCGCCTGTTTAACGCAGAGCTTGATAAGAGGAAAAAATAGACCAGACCTAACCACCAAAGAGCCAACAAACCGCGCCGATATAGGCGGCCAAGCTCTTTGAGTATTTTCGCCAAGAAAAAATATGCGCCCCGACCCCGAAGTGCCACGCACAACAAAGGGTTTATCACCGCCAGCCGGGGCGACTTTTCCTTGGGCGGCCATCGGCCCTCCGGCCTGTTCCGCCCGATAAAGCTAGCCGCATTAACCTTAACGAAAGGTAAGCAGCTACATTTTTTCTTGGCCGAAATACTCCACGGGGGTCTGGGGGTGTGAAACCCCCAGCGCTCAAGGTTCGCACGGGAGGGCAACCAATGACCATCACTCTGTTATGCTTCGGGGAAAGCGGCAACTCGTACAAAGCCGCACTACCGCTTTCGCTATCCGGCCTCGATTGGACGCCGCAATTCGTCAACTTCTTCAAAGGCGAAAACCGCACGCCCGAGTTTCGCGCGATGAACAATATGGGCGAAGTTCCCGTTATGATTGATGGCGATGTCACAATTGCCCAATCCGGCGTGATGCAGAACTATATCACCGAAAAATCCGGCAAATTCGGCGGCGAAACGGCCCAAGAAACGCGCGATGTGCAGCGCTGGCAGTTCTGGGACAATCACAAGATGTCCTCCATGGCCGGCCTCCAGCGCTTTTTGATGAATTTCCTGCCCGAAGAAAAACGCTCCCAAGACGTGATCAGCTTTAACGCTGCACGACTGAACGCCGCTTTCAAAACCCTGAACAGCGCCCTAGAGGGCCGCGATTGGCTTGTTGGCGACGGCCCGACCAACGCCGATTTCTCCTGTTGCGGCTATCTCTATTACCCAGAGCCTTTCGGCTTTGAGCGCGCAGAACACCCCAATATCGACCGCTGGCTCACCCATATTTCCGAGCTTCCCGGTTGGAAACACCCCTATGATTTGATGCCGCGCAAAGCGGATTGAAGGAGACCAATATGACTGACGCATATATCTACGACGCTGTGCGCTCGCCGCGCGGCAAGGGCCGCAAAGATGGCGCTCTGCATGAGATCACTTCGGTGAACCTTTCGGCGCAAATCCTGAACGCGATCAAAGAGCGCAACAATCTCGACGGTCACGCGGTTGAGGATGTGATCTGGGGCAATGTGACCCAAGTGATGGAACAAGGTGGTTGCCTTGCACGCACAGCCGTTTTGGCCTCTGATCTTGACGAATCCATCCCCGGCCTTGCGATCAACCGTTTCTGCGCCTCCGGCATGGAAGCTGTGAACCTCGCGGCCAACCAAGTTAAGGGCGGCGCAGGCCAAGCCTATATCGCTGGTGGCGTTGAGATGATGGGCCGCGTTGCGATGGGCTCGGACGGGGCAGCGATTGCTGTCGATCCGACCGTGGCGATGAAAACATATTTCGTCCCCCAAGGCATCTCGGCCGATATCATCGCGACCGAATATGGCTTTAGCCGCGACGACGCAGATGCGCTTGCCGTTGAAAGCCAAATCCGCGCCGAAGCCGCATGGAAAGACAATCGTTTTGCCCGCTCGATCATCGCGATCAAAGATCAAAACGGCCTGCCGATCCTCGACCATGATGAATACATGCGCCCCGGCACAAGCATGCAAACCCTTGGCGCACTCAAGGCCTCGTTCAAAGACATGGGCGAAGTCATGCCCGGCTTTGATAAAGTCGCGCTGATGAAATACCCGCATCTTGAAGCGATCAATCACATCCACCACGCGGGCAACTCGTCTGGTATCGTGGATGGTTCGGCCGCAATCCTGATCGGCAACAAAGAATTTGGCGAGCAATATGGCCTCAAGCCACGCGCCCGCATCCGCGCCACGACCAAAATCGGCACGGACCCAACGATCATGCTCACCGGCCCGGTTCCGGCCACGCAAAAGATCCTCAAAGATCACGGCATGAACATCGGCGATATCGATCTGTTCGAGGTCAATGAAGCCTTTGCATCTGTTGTTCTGCGCTTCCAGCAGGCCTTTGATGTTGATCCCGCTTTGGTCAATGTTAACGGCGGCTCGATCGCGATGGGGCACCCACTTGGCGCGACTGGCGCGATGATCATCGGCACATTGCTGGACGAGCTGGAACGCTCGGATAAAGAGGTTGGCCTTGCCACCCTTTGCATCGCATCCGGCATGGGTGCGGCCACAATCATTGAACGTGTGTAAGCGCGGGAGGATAGATAAATGACTGAATTTACATACGAACTTGGCAAAGACGGCGTTGCGATCATCACATGGGATTGCCCCGGCAAATCGATGAACGTCCTTTCAATGGAGGCCGCCGAAACGCTCAATGGTTTCATTGATACGGTCCTGTCGGACGATGCTGTGAAAGGTGCTGTGATCACGTCGGGCAAAGCGGATTTTGCGGCCGGGATGGATCTCAACGTGCTTGGCGGGATGAAGGAAAACGGCGCGCAGGGCGTTTTTGATGGCGTGATGTCGCTTCATAATCTGCTGCGCAAAATTGAGCGCGCCGGGATGGACCCAAAGACCAACAAAGGCGGCAAACCGATCGCTGCCGCCCTGCCCGGCACAGCGCTTGGCATCGGCCTAGAGCTGCCGCTTGCCTGTCACCGCATCTTTGCCGCCGACAATCCCAAAGCCAAAATCGGCCTGCCGGAAATCAAGGTTGGCATCTTCCCCGGCTCTGGCGGCACGACCCGCTTGGTGCGCAAAATGGGCGCGATGGCGGCCTCTTCTTACTTGCTCCAAGGCCTCATGGTGAACCCGGCCAAAGCCAAAGCCGCCGGCATCATTGATGAGGTTGTGGCCGATCCGCTCGCTGCGGCGCGCGAATGGGTTCTGGGCGCGGGTGATGCAGACATTCTCAAACCTTGGGATGCAAAAGGCTACAAAATGCCCGGCGGCGCGCCCTATCACCCCGCTGGTTTCATGACATTCGTTGGCGCAACAGCCATGGTTCACGGCCAGACGATGGGCGTTTATCCCGCGGCCAAAGCGCTGCTTTCTGCTGTTTATGAAGGCGCGCTTGTGCCCTTTGATACAGCGATCAAAATCGAGGCGCGTTGGTTCACCAATGTGATCATGAACCCCTCTTCGGGCAATATGATCCGCTCGCTTTTCATCAACAAAGAAGCGCTTGAAAAAGGCGCCGTTCGCCCCAAAGACGTTGCTGATCAAAAGGTTAGCAAGGTCGGCGTGATGGGCGCGGGCATGATGGGCGCAGGCATTGCTTATGTCTCGGCGATTGCTGGGATCGAGGTCGTTTTGATCGACCAAAAGCAAGAAGCGGCCGACAAGGGCAAAGCCTATTCCGAGGCGATCCTCGACAAAGGCATCGCCCGCAAGAAGGTCACCCCCGAGAAAAAGGCCGATGTTCTCTCTCGCATCAATGCAACGACAGATTACGCCGCGCTTGAGGGCTGCGATCTGATCATCGAGGCGGTGTTTGAGGACATGGGCATTAAGGCCGAAGTGACCAAAAACGTTGAAGCGGTGATCCCTAAGGATGCGATTTTCGCCACCAACACCTCGACGCTTCCAATCAGCGATCTGGCCAAAGCCTCCTCCCGCCCTGAGCAATTCATCGGCATTCACTTCTTCTCGCCGGTTGATAAAATGCTTCTGGTCGAGATCATCAAAGGCGCCCAAACAGGCGACCGGGCCGTGGCAAAAGCGCTCGATTATGTGCGTCAAATCCGCAAAACCCCGATTGTTGTCAACGATGCGCGCTTCTTTTATGCCAACCGCTGCATCATCCCCTACCTCAATGAGGGCTCGCGCATGGTCACCGAGGGCGTAGCGCCCGCAATGATCGAGCAAGCCGCCAAAATGGTTGGGATGCCGCTTGGCCCACTGCAATTGATCGATGAAACCTCGATTGATCTGGCAGTGAAAATCGCCAAAGCCACGAAAGAAGCCATGGGCAATGCCTATCCGGCGGATGCAGGCCCGGTTGATGCGCTGATGCTCAATCTGTTCAACAATGGCCGCATGGGGCGCAAATCCTCGGCGGGCTTTTACGACTATGATGAAAAAGGCAAACGCCAAGGATTCTGGGATGGGCTCGCTGCGGCCCACGCGCCGCTTGAAGATCAGCCTGAGCTTACCGAAGTGCAGCATCGCCTGCTGTTTGCGCAGGTGCTTGAGGCCGTGCGCGCGCTTGAGGAAGGCGTGTTGGAAGACATCCGCGAAGGCGATGTTGGCGCGATCCTTGGCTGGGGCTTTGCGCCTTGGTCCGGCGGGCCGTTCAGCTGGCTTGATATGATCGGCGCGGCAAAAGCCGTTGAGATTTGCGATGATCTCACCGCCCGCTTTGGCGAGCGTTTCACCACGCCGCCTTTGCTGCGCGACATGGCCGCCAAGGGCGAAAGCTTCTATGGCCGTTTCGGCAAGAAAGCCAAAGCCGCCTAATCTGGCCGACCTGAAAATTGAGAATGCGCGGCAGGGAATTCCCTCGCCGCGCATTTTTTTGCTCTTCGGGGCCTGGAATGCTAGCCTTGTGCCAAATGACATGAAATGAGGCGCGCAATGGCACAATTTTTCCTAGGCTACAAAGGCGGCGAGAAGCCAGCCACCCCCGAAGCAGGCAAGGCGATGATGGCCGAATGGCAGGCTTGGGTCGGCGAGCTTGGCGATGCATTGGTCGTCGCACAGCAGCCGCTCATGGGCTCCAAAACGCTTACTTCCAGCGGGGTAGAGGATGGCCAAGGCCCCGATCCGCTTTCGGGCTATTCGATCCTTGAGGCCGAAGATATGGAGGCCGCGCTTAAAATCGCCAAGACCTGCCCATTTCTCAAGATGAACACAGCGCGGCTGCAAATCTCTCAACTTATGGGCATGTAAGCCGCAGGATCAACCAAGGTAAGCATCTGATTTTGCATCTAAAATGAGAAACGGCCGCTCCGGGGAAAGAGCGGCCGTTTATCATTGCGATTGCACCCGCAAAGGTGGATTAAGCAGCGCTTGCACGAAGCTCCGCGCCGGCTTGGGCCCAGTCTGCAATCTCCGCAGCTTCAGACATCAGGCAATCCACAAGCAATTCTGCATCATCAAGTGGCAGGGTGTGATAGAGCGGCTCTTCGGCTTCATCGGCCCAAAGCGGCGCGATAGAGCCCTCAGAATGGGCCGGGCAGAAGAACAATGCGCCAACATTGGCAAACACAACTTGGTCTTTGTCAAAATGCAGCGTGATCACTTCAACCGGCGCCATGGGCGGAACCCGTGTGATGCCCTTGTAGCCTTCCAAAGCGGCCGCCGGGATCAGGGTGAAAGGATCGCCAAAGAGGTGCTCTGCGCTATCGCTTTCAACCATCACCGATTGCTCGGGCAAAAGCTGCATAGCGCGTTGATTGCCAAGTGCGCCTTCTGGGATTTCCAGCGGCCAGAGATGCGATGGAACCGGCGAAGCCGCTGTCCAGAGATAGCCACGCTCAACGCGGGTCACTTCTTGCATGCCATCGTCAAAGGTCAGAACCTTATCGCCAACCGCAACCGCTTCAACAGGGCGCCAGCCAAAGGTTGTGGCAACGCGTGTTCCAGAAACGAGGCCCGTGGCAAGCCCGGCCGGAATTGAGGCCAAGCCCCCATCCCAAGCGCCCGATGGCTCGTAGGCTTTGAAGGTTTTTTCGCCCAGCAGTGTTTTGCGCAGTTTAAACATTTCATATCCCCTTAGTGGTGATGAAACCCGGATGGCAGTCCGATGCGGTTTCAGTGGCAACAAGGGTATTTGCCGTGATTCCCTTGCCGACATCCGGGCCGGTTTTGGGCGCAAATGGGGCAAAGGCCTTGATCCGGCCGCAATGCCTTTCTCGGGCCGGGATTGTTGCCCAAACCGGCGCTAATAGGGCGATTTTCGGGGAAAAAACGGTAGGATTTGCTTAAGGAACTTTAACTTTGAGCTCCGTGTCTGCGCAGATTTCGCGCGGATTTGGGCCGGATCAGCCGAATTCATAGCCAAATTGGGCAATATCAGGCGCTGTGATTCCCGCCAGAATCTCTGCATCGGCTGCGCTATAGTAGCCGCGGTAATCGCGCGCCCGCGTTGAAGCGTTTGCCCGCGCCACTTTCCCAAGCGAAAAGCCAAGATGCGCCTCCAATGGGGCAAGATCCTGCGAAAGATGCTCGATCCGGGCGTAAAGGGCGCAATGCTCGGCCCCATCTGGCCCGATCATATAAGAGCGATAGGGCGCGGCGCGCAGGCTGGCGCCGATTTGCGGATGATTGAGGAATTGCGAGAACGTAAGCGCCTTGGCCAGCCCCACCGCCTCATGGGCAAAGCTCTGTTCTTGCAACCAATGATAATAGCTGACCATCCGATCCCAAGGATTGCGCACCAGCGTAAAGCAAAAGAAATCCCGCAGTGGCGCGCCAAGGGGCAGCCCATCAATATCGGCAAGGGTTGAATGCTTCCAAAGCCGCCCGGCGCTTTGCAGCTCTTTAAGCCGGGCGCGCCGCCGCTTGGCCTTGGGCGTATCCCCGATCAGGATATCATCTTTCATCGCGCGCGCTTCAAGGGCGAGGCTCAGCGCTGTGCCGCCCGTTTTGGGGATATGAGCAAAGATATAGCGGCGACCGGGCGAGATAATCATGCGCGCTATGCTACACAAGCCCGCGCCCCCATACCAGAGACCCCGCCCCACAAGCCTGCCAAATCGCTAATGATTGTCGGATCGCTCTGGGTGCGCTAACCTAGGCGTAAGGTAGCAGCGCCGCATGAAGCGCGCACCTGATGAGCATTTGAATACAGGATTTCCATGAGCAATATTTCATGACCGTGCTAAAGGAATTTCAGCGGCTTGAGGCCAGCGGGCTTTGGCGCGCCGACCCAGAGAGCCAGCGCCGCGATGTGATCATCTCGATTGGCGATGCAACGCTGATGATCTCGGACGCAAAGGGCATGGCGCTGGCGCATTGGTCTTTGCCGGCAATCGAGCGGATCAATGCCGGGGCTGAGCGCCCTGCTCTTTTTCGCCCCGCCTCTGATGCACAAGAGCTTCTGGAACTCGAAGACGAAACGATGATTTCAGCGCTTGAGCGGGTCCATAATGCGATCGAGCGCAATCGCCCCCATCCCGGCCGCCTGCGCAATATCATCCTGATTGGCGGCATGACCGCGCTGATTGGGCTAAGCGTTTTCTGGCTGCCCGATGCGATGCTGCGCCATACGGTTTCGGTCGTCCCAACAGCGAAACGAAGCGACATTGGCGAGGCGCTGTTGGAGCGCATCCGCCGCGTTGCTGGCCCGCGCTGCGACACCGCCCTTGGCACAAAAGCGCTCGAAAAGCTGCGCGCGCGGCTTTTGCCGCCGGGCAATGGCGCGATCTATGTGCTCTCGGATGGGGTCTCGATGGCCGAACATCTGCCGGGGCGGATCATCCTGCTTAACCGCGCGTTGGTCGAGGATTACGAAGATCCAGCCGTTGCCGCGGGCTTTATCCTGGCCGAAGCAGAGCGCGCCGGGCGCATTGATCCGCTCGAACAACTCCTGCGCCAAGCAGGGCTGCGGGCGGCCTTTCGCCTTTTGACAACGGGCGAGATTGCCGAGGATGTGCTGGATCGATACGCCGAACAATTGCTGATCGCGCCCCCGATTGCCCTGCCCAATGAAGCGATCCTTGCCCGCTTTGCCAGCGCCGAGCTGCGCGTCAGCCCCTATGCCTATGCGCTTGATATTTCCGGCGAAGATACGCTTGAGCTGATCGAAGCCGATCCCATCGCGGCCAGCCAAGAACGGATCGTTTTGGCCGATGGGGATTGGGTTGCCCTGCAAGGGATTTGCGGCAGCTAAGCGATTTGCCATACAGCGGCGCCGCAAAGAAAAGGCCCCAGCATTTTGCGCAATGCCGAGGCCTTCTGCTTTATATATAGGTCGCTTTAGCGGGCAAACGCATCCCGAAACCCGGAAGCCCGCGCCCGTTGAAGCGCCGCAGCAACATCCCCCGGCGCGCCAAAAGGCCCGGCCAAAACGATGCGCAACGGCTTGCCGCCTTTGCTGATCTTGGCATGGCTCACAGGATACCCCATCGCCCGAAGCTTGGCCGCCGAACGCTCTGCATTCTGCGGATCGCCAAAAGTGCCGACCTGAACATAGCGCTTCCCACTTGCCTGAGGCGCGCTTTGGGGCGCTGGTGCAACCGCTTGGCGGCGCACTTGCTGAACCCGCTGAGGCGCGCGCGATTTGGTGGAATAAGTGATCGAAGAACTGCTCGGCGCAGGGGCCGCATAAGCCCCGCCTGCTTGCTGGGCAGAATAGCTGCGATAAGGATAGCGCAGGTTTGGATATTGCGCGGTAACAACCTTGCCCGATTGGACCTCGATCAACTGGCGCGGAACATCTTGTGTCCAGATCAGATCCATCTTCGCCTTGCCGCGCGCCGTTTGAAGGCCGCGATTTGGATTGTAGCGCCCATCTTCAAAGGCCAGCTTATACCCCTTTGGCGGCTTGATATCTGCGCCCCGGCGCTGCGCATTGATCGCCGCTGCCTGCGCCGGACTATAACCAACAGGCTCAGACCCGACAGAAGAATAATATTGCGCAGGCGGCGCCATCACAGCCTGAGGAACCGCCGAAGGCACGCGCACTTTGGTCTCAACGCGGGTTTGATATGTTCTGCCAGCCTGCGTGCGCACCATTGTTCCCGCAGGAACGGTCCGCTCAACATAAGTGACAGCATAATCCTGCTGCGGGCCGCAACGAACCGCACGGCCTGCGCTCGCGGTAAGACGCTGCGCAAGCGGATCAAATCCAGCACAACCCGAGGCCATTTGTGGTTCGGATGGGCGCGGCGCTTGAACCCGGCGAACCGGGGCTTCGGGCGCTATGCGCACAACGGGAACGGGCTGGCGCACCTGGGCAACCGCGCGCGGAGCTGTGGCGGGCGCGGCATACCGCACAGTGCGGTTGATCTGGGTCTCAGGCGTATTGAGCGGCACACCGCGAAACGGCGCATAACCAGCGCCTCTGCGATTGAGCTGATCGCGCGCCGGGGCCGCTGCGGGCTGCGCGCGCACAACAGTTTTGGGGGCTGCGGGTTTGGCGGCTGCGACTTTGGGCGCCGGGGCCGCAACAGCAACACGCGCAGGCTTTGCAACCCTCTGCGGCGCGGCTTGTGGTGTGGGTTGGGGCGCGGGGCGGGCCGCCACTTTCGGCGCAACAATCGTCTTGGGTGCGGCCAATTCCTGCACAGCGCCCGGCGTTGAGGGCTTAAACCCACACAGCTGCTTGCGGCTGCGCGAAATCCGCGGGATCCAGGTCACATTGCCCGCAAACCCTGCGCGCACAAACACACAGCCTTTGCTATCAACATATTGCGTGGCCGTGTAAGAGGCCGGCGGGAATTCCGCAGGCTGCTCTGTCGCCTTTGCAAGGGCCGAAGAGCCAATGCCCCCGCCCGAAATTCCTAGTACAAGAGCGATAACTGCGCTCGAAATCGTCTTCATGGTCTGCATAATGTGCCCCCACACAGAATATTGTGTCAGGATGCAGAAAAATACCAAGTAAGTAAAGGTCGATTTCGCCTATTTAGTGCCAAACATGCGATCACCCGCATCCCCTAGTCCTGGCACAATATATCCATGTTCATTGAGCTTTTCATCTACCGCTGCTGTGACGATCGGGACGTCTGGATGGGCCTCTTTCATCCGCGCAATCCCCTCGGGCGCGGCCAAAAGGCACAAGAATCGAATATTCGTCGCGCCTGCTTCCTTCAGCTTATCAATCGCCGCAACGGATGAATTGCCTGTCGCCAACATCGGATCAACCGCAATCACAAGCCGATCATCGAGCCCCTCAGGCACTTTGAAATAATACTCAACCGGCTCCAAAGTTTCCTCGTCTCGATAGAGCCCAACAAAGCCAACCCGCGCCGATGGGATCAGCTCAAGCACCCCGTCCAAAAGCCCGTTGCCCGCCCGCAGGATTGAAATCAACGCCAGCTTTTTGCCCGCCAGTGTTGGTGCATCCATCGCCATAACCGGGGTTTCGATCCGCTTGGTTGTCATCTCAAGGCCGCGGGTGATCTCATAGGCCAATAGCTGGCTGATCTCGCGCAAAAGCTGGCGAAAAACGGCTGTGGGCGTTTCAACATCGCGCATGATGGTGAGCTTGTGTTGAACAAGCGGGTGGCTCACGACTGTCAGATGATCTTGCATGTTAAGCTTCCAATTTCTTGAGCAGGGCGGCGCGGGTCTCTTCATCGCAAAACGCCGCATTGGCCGCGACTGTGTTGATCGCGGTAAATTCGGCCTCGTCCCAGCCTGTGGCATCCGCGAGCCGGTCAAATTCCTGGGCCATTGTGGTATGAAAAAATGGCGGATCATCCGTTGAAATCGTCACCTTGCAGCCGCGTTTGCGCAGCTCTTCAATGGGATGCGCGTGCCAATCCTTATAGAGCCCAAGTGCGATATTTGAGCCGGGGCAAACTTCCAAAACGATCCCCTTTTGCGCAATCTCATCCACAAGCGCGAGGTCCTCAATCGCCCGGACCCCATGCCCGATCCGCGCAACCCGCAAATCATGGATCGCATCGCGAATGCTTTCGGGGCCGCCCCATTCGCCCGCATGCGTTGTCAGCTGCAATCCCGCCTCGCGCGCCATGTCAAATGCATACAGAAAATCCTTCTGCGCGCCCATCTTCTCATCGCCGCCCATGCCAAACCCGGTAACAAAATCCCCCATGGTTTCAACCGCACAGCGCGCCGTTTCGCGCGCCTTCTCGGGGCCAAAATGGCGGATACAGGTGACAATCCCGCGCATCTCAATCCCGCAAGCCGCGCGCGCCTCGTCAGCCGCCTCGCGCATCGCATGAAGATATTCGCGCCACGCCCCAAGATCGCGCCCACCGCAAAAATCAGGCGAGATAAAACTTTCCGTGTAAATCACGCCACTTGCAGCACTTTCTTCAAGCACTGCCAGCGTGAGCCGCTTGAAATCCTCGGGGGTTTTCAAAACTTCGGTGGCGGCCTCATATACTTTAAGAAAATCCCAGAAGTCTTTGTATTTATACGATCCTTCTTCATCGAATATCCCCGACAGATCGATCGACTTTTCGCGCGCAAGCCCGCGGATAAAAGCGGGCGGTGCCGCGCCCTCAAGATGCATGTGCAACTCGATTTTGGGCAGTGAACCTGCGCTCATAGAAAGCTCCTTCCCGGGCCTTGGGCCGGTATTTTAAGATGTGCAGCGATGCTGGCGGCCACATCAACAAAGCCGCATAAGCCGATGTCTTTGCGCCCCAATCCATGCCCCAATACAGGCACGCGTTCGCGGGTGTGATCCGTCCCGGACCAGCTTGGATCATTGCCGTGATCGGCGGTGATCATGATCAAATCGCCCGGCTGCGCCGCTGCAAAAACCCGGGCCAATTGCGCATCAAACCATTCCAAATGGCGCGCATAGCCCGAGACATCGCGGCGATGCCCGTAAAGACTGTCAAACTCAACAAAATTGGCAAAGGTAAAGCTGCCCTCGGGCGCCTCTTCCATCACATCCAGCAGATGCTCCATCAAAGCGGAATCTTTCCCTTTTCGAACATTAGCAATCCCGCGCATTGAAAAAATATCGCCAATCTTGCCAATAGCGAACACTTTGCGCCCCGCGCCCTGCGCCCAATCACACAGCGTTTTTGCCGGCGGCGCGATCGCATAATCATGGCGGTTGGTGGTGCGGGTATAGCCCTCTTTCTCATTGCCAATAAACGGGCGCGCAATCACCCGGCCAACGCGCATCGCATGCAGCGTCGGCGCGATATCGGCGCAAAGCTTGAGCAGGCGATCGAGGCCGAAATGCTCTTCGTGGGCAGCAATCTGAAAGACGCTATCGGCCGAGGTATAACAGATCGGCCAACCGGTTTTGATATGGCGCGCGGCCTCGCTCTCAATGATCGCTGTGCCCGGCGCATGCCGATTGCCAAGCGTGCCGCCCGTGCCCGCCGCATGGGCCACATGCTCCATCAAATCAAGCGGAAAAGCCGGCTCTTCATCGGGGAAATAATGCCAATCCCAAGGAACCGGCACGCCGGCCAATTCCCAATGGCCCGTTGGCGTATCCTTGCCCGGGCTGATCTCGGTCGCGGCGGCCCAAAGCCCCGAGGGCGCCTCCATCCAATCCGGCAGCTCAAGCCCGCTGGCCGCTTTGATCGCATGGCCCAAACCAAGCGCCGCCATATGCGGCACATGCAACGGCCCGCTGCGCCCCTCTTCGGCCTGTCCCGCAGAGCAAGCCTGCGCAATATGGCCAAGCGTATTGGCGCCCGTATCGGGCAAACTGCCGTTAAAGAAATCCTTTGCATCCGGCGCGCCGCCAATGCCAACGGAATCGATCACAATCAAAAAAGCACGGCTCATGGATGGATCGCCTCATGGATCAGGGGCAAAGGCACAGGCGCCGCTTCGCCGATTTCAATCGCTGCCAAAATGGCCGCCTCTGCGCGATTTGCGGCATCCGTAGAGGCCGCATGAACCCGGCACAGGACCGTATCTTTTTCAACATTTGCCCCATGCGCGATCACTTCTGAAAAGCCGACAGAGGCATCAATCTTGGCGCCCGCGCGCAGCCGCCCGCCGCCCAGATGAACAACTGCATTGCCCATCGCCATCCCATCCATTGAGCGCACAAATCCCGCCCTGCCCGCGCAAATATCGCGCACAACAGGCGCCGCCGGAAGACGATCCGCCCAATTCTCAACGAAATCCGCAGGCCCGCCCAACTCAAATACCATGCGCCCAAAGCGCTCGGCAGCAGAGCCATCAGCAATCGTCGCACGAAGCTGATCGCCTGCGCGCGCCGCCTCACTGGCCTGCCCCGAAAGCACAAGCAATTCCCCGCCCAAATGGCAGGTCAAATCGCACAAAAGCCCGCTCGCATCCCCCGATGTAAGCGCCTCCATGACCTCCATAATCTCAAGCGCATTGCCAAGGCTCGGGCAGCAGGGCTGGTTCATATCGGTGATCAAAGCGGCCGTTTTGCAGCCCGCCCCATTGGCCGTTTGCACCAGACTTTGCGCCAAAGCCCGCGCCTCATCCGGCGTTTTCATAAAGGCGCCCGAGCCGCATTTTACATCTAAAATCAAGGCGTCAAGCCCCGCGGCAAGCTTCTTAGAGAGGATCGAGGCCGTGATCAAATCTATGCTCTCAACCGTTCCCGTCACATCGCGGATCGCATAAAGCCGCTTATCGGCCGGGGCCATCGCACCCGTCGCAGACACGACCGCGCAGCCCACTTGCGAGACGATCTCGCGAAAGCGCGCCTCGCTCACCTCGCTCTTGAGGCCCGGGATCGCCTCGAGCTTATCCAAAGTGCCGCCCGTATGCCCAAGCCCCCGCCCCGAAATCATCGGAACATAAGCCCCCATCGCCGCCAAAGCCGGCGCAAGAACAAGCGAAACCGCATCCCCAACGCCGCCTGTGGAATGTTTGTCAATCGCAGGGCCAGGCAAATCCCAGCGCAAAACATCGCCACTGTCGCGCATTGCCAGTGTTAGCGAGACCCGCTCAGGATCGCTCAACTTATTGAGCAAAACCGCCATCGCAAAAGCGCCCGCCTGTTCATCCGACACCGCGCCAGAAGCAAGCCCCTGGGCAAACCATTGCAGCTCCGCCGCGCTGAGAACCTCGCCATCGCGCAGCCGCGCAAGGATAAGGCGCGGATCAAAATCAGCCATGCGCGCCGCCCTGGCCATCGCCGAAATTCTCTTGGGTAAAGGCGCCAGGCAAAAGCTCGGCCATGGTCATCACCATCTTATTGCCTGCCACGGTCGTCATGGTTACGCGCACGTCAGGCCCGGCAAATTCGCGCAATTTCTGGCGGCAGCCGCCGCAAGGGGTAACCGGCAAAGGGCTTTCAGCAATCACACAAACCTCGGCAATCTCGCTCTCGCCGCCGGCAATCATCGCCGCAATCGCGCCGGCCTCCGCGCAGGTGCCCTCCGGATAGGCGACATTTTCAACATTGACCCCGGTATAGATCGCGCCGCCAACCGTGCGCAGCGCCGCGCCCACTTTGAAATTCGAATAGGGCGCATAAGCACGTTCGCGAATGTCCCGCGCGGCATCTTCAAGCAACATGGCAGCACCTTCAATTTTGACTATCCGGTCCAAGAATGATCCTGAGCGCCCCCGATTGCAAGCATAAGCAGGCCAAAGCCGCGCGCATTTCGCCCCAAACCGGCCCATTTGCGAAGATTGCTTGCCACAGAGGGCAGAATCGCCCCACAGACAGCCTATAACCCCTTGCTCAAAAGGGCGGTTAAAAATATAGTTTAATACTAAACCATTTTTCGGGAGGACCAAGCGTGACCGATCCAAGAAGCGAAAGCCTGCGCCAAGAGGCCCTTGATTACCACGAATTCCCGAAACCCGGAAAATTGGAAATCCGCGCCACCAAACCCCTGGCCAATGGCCGCGATCTCAGCCGCGCTTATTCGCCCGGCGTGGCCGAAGCCTGCCTTGAAATTAAGGCCGATCCCTCAACCGCCAGCCGCTACACAGCGCGGGGCAATCTGGTCGCAGTGGTTACAAATGGCACAGCCGTTTTGGGCCTTGGAAACATTGGCGCGGCGGCCTCCAAACCGGTGATGGAGGGCAAGGCTGTCCTGTTCAAGAAATTCGCCAACATTGATTGCTTTGACATCGAACTCAATGAAAGCGATCCGGTAAAGCTGGCTGAAATCGTCTGCGCGCTCGAGCCGACCTTTGGCGCGATCAACCTCGAAGACATCAAAGCCCCCGATTGTTTTATCGTTGAACAAATCTGCCGCGAGCGCATGGGCATCCCGGTTTTTCACGATGATCAGCACGGCACAGCGATCGTTGTGGGTGCGGCGGCCACCAATGCTCTGCGCGTTGCGGGCAAGGATTTCGGCGATATCAAAGTTGTGTCAACGGGCGGCGGCGCGGCGGGCATCGCCTGCCTCAATATGCTGCTCAAACTGGGCGTGAAACGCGAAAACGTCTGGCTTTGCGATATTGAGGGGCTGGTTTATGAGGGGCGCACAGCCGAAATGACGCCGCAAAAAGCCGCCTATGCCCAAGCCTCAGATAAGCGCGCTTTGAAGGAAGTGATTGAGGGGGCGGATATGTTCCTTGGCCTCTCTGGCCCCGGTGTTTTGACTCCCGAAATGGTTGCCAAAATGAGCAAACAGCCGATCATTTTTGCCCTCGCCAATCCCACGCCAGAGATCATGCCAGAAGCGATCCGCGAGGTCGCGCCAGATGCGATCATTGCCACGGGCCGCTCGGATTATCCCAATCAAGTCAATAATGTACTGTGTTTTCCCTTCATCTTTCGCGGCGCGCTTGATGTCGGTGCGCGCGAGATAAACGATGCAATGCAGATCGCCTGTATTGAAGGGATCGCCGCCCTTGCCCGCGCCACAACATCCGCCGAAGCCGCCGCCGCCTATCAGGGCGAACAGATGACATTTGGCCCGGATTATTTGATCCCCAAACCGTTTGACCCGCGCCTTATGGGCGTTGTCGCGGGCGCCGTTGCCAAGGCGGCGATGGAAACGGGCGTTGCCACCCGCCCCTTGGCCGATCTCAAAGCCTATAAAGAGGGGCTTGATGGCTCGGTCTTTAAATCGGCGCTGATGATGCGGCCCGTTTTTGCCGCCGCCGCCATGGCCGAGCGTAAAATCGTCTTTGCCGAGGGCGAGGACGAACGCGTTCTGCGCGCGGCCAATGCGATGATCGAAGAAACCACCGACAAACCGATCCTGATCGGCCGCCCCGATGTGATCGCCGCGCGGGCCGAGCGCGCCGGCTTGGCCGTTCGCCCGGGCCGCGATTTTGAGATCGTGAACCCGGAAAACGATCCGCGCTACCGCGATTATTGGCAGACCTATCATCAGATCATGGCGCGCCGCGGCGTGACCCCGGATTTGGCCCGCGCTGTGATGCGCACCAACACAACCGCCATCGGCGCGGTCATGGTGCATCGCGGCGATGCCGATAGCCTGATCTGTGGCACGTTCGGCCAATTTCTCTGGCATCTTAATTATGTAAATCAAGTGCTTGGCTCGGATACACTGCATCCTGTCGGCGCGCTTTCTTTGATGATTTTGGAAGATGGCCCGCTGTTTATCGCCGATACACATGTTCATCCAGAACCAACGCCCGAACAGATCGCCGCAACGGTTATCGGCGCCGCGCGCCATGTAAAACGCTTCGGTGTGACCCCGCAAATCGCCCTTTGCAGCCATTCGCAATTCGGCAATCTGGATTGTGATACAGGCCTGCGGATGCGCGGCGCTTTGGCGATCCTTGATGCGGAACCGCGCGCCTTTGCCTATGAAGGCGAGATGCATATTGATGCCGCCCTAAGCCCCGATCTGCGCGAAAGGATTTTCCCCGATGCGCGCCTCTCTGGGCCGGCCAATGTGCTTGTCTTTGCCAATACGGATGCGGCCAGCGGCGTTCGAAACATCCTCAAAATGAAGGGGGGCGGGCTTGAAGTTGGCCCTATTTTGATGGGCATGGGCAACCGCGCGCATATCGTTACCCCCTCGATTACCGCGCGCGGGCTGCTCAATATGTCCGCGGTTGCAGGTACACCAGTGGCCCATTACGGTTAGGTCAATAGCGCAATGAAGGATCAGCCAATGAGCGAGCAAACCCCTGTTTTTATATGCCTAAAATGGGGCAAAGGCTATCCGGTCACCTATACAAACATGCTGTTTCGCGCGCTCACCGCGCTGATGGATCGCCCCTTTCGGCTGGTCTGTATGACGGATGATCCTTCGGCGCTTTTGGAAGGGATCGAGACCCTGCCTTTGCCCGAATTCGCGCTGGAAAGGGATCACTGGGTGCCCGGCATGTGGCCCAAACTGGCGGTGTTTCAGCCCGGTCTTTTTGAAGAAGGCACCCCGATCATCATGATTGATGTGGATGTCGTGATCATCCAAGATCTTGGCCCCCTGGTCGATCATATTCTGGCCGAGCCGGGGCTGCATATCATCCATGATTGGCACGATACGCATGAGCGCTGGTTCCCGAAAATCTGGAATCGCGAACGGCTGTCCAACAGCTCGGTTGTTGGCTTTCGCGCTGGCGAGCAAGGGCAGATTTGGGAAGCCTTCAGGGCCGCAGAATGGAGCACACTTGCCCCGTTCACCAATGATCAAATCTTCATCCACCACCATGCCGAAAACCGCAAATTCTGGCCCGCGCCCTGGGTTTTGAGCTTTAAGAAAAGCCTCTGCTGGCATGTTCCGGTTAACTTTTTGCGCCCCGTTCCCCACCCCAAAAGTGCTTATATCGTCGCGTTTCACGGCGTTCCAGACCCCGAGGATGTTTCCGGCAAGCCGTTTCAGCGCTGGGGTAGCCCGGAGAAATTCGGCTATTTCCCGGTCAAATGGGTCAAATCTTATTGGGATAGATTTTCCCGCTAACCGCGTGATCCGCAAAAGGCTTCGCATTTCGCGAGTCATTAAAAGCATGATACCCAAGCCTCATTTGCAATAATATTGCGAGGCGGAAAAAAGCGCAGCCCCTGTTAGCGCTGGCAGTGACATTCAAGCGCAGTCAGCCCTCTTGCCGGGTGCGCATTGTGCTGGCTACAACAGGTTAGAGGAGGACGCATACCATGGCATACAAAGATATTTACGACGGCTGGAAAGCCGATCCTGAAGCTTTCTGGATGAAGGCCGCCGAGGCAATCCACTGGGATAAGATGCCCTCAAAGGCGCTTTTTGATGGCAATGCGCCGCTCTATGAATGGTTCAGCGATGGCATGGTCAACACCTGCTATAACGCCGTTGATCGCCATGTTGAAAACGGCCGCGCCGATCAAGCAGCGATCATTTATGACAGCCCCGTCACCCACACAAAACAAGAAATCACCTATGCTGAATTGCAGGCACGCGTCGCCGCTTTGGCCGGGGCTCTGCGCGCTAAGGGCATCGAAAAAGGCGACCGGGTCATCATCTATATGCCCATGGTCCCAGAGGCGCTTGAGGCGATGCTGGCCTGCGCGCGGATCGGGGCGATTCACTCGGTTGTCTTCGGCGGATTTGCGGCAAATGAGCTTGCCGTACGCATTGACGATTGCACGCCCAAAGCCATCATCGCCGCCTCCTGTGGGATCGAGCCCGGGCGGGTTGTTCACTACAAACCGCTGCTTGACGGCGCCATAGATATGGCCGATCACAAGCCCGATTTCACCGTCATTTTGCAACGCGAACAAGAGGTCGCCGAACTTATTGAGGGGCGCGATTTTGACTGGCACGGTTTCCAGTTTGGCACCACGCCCGCCAATTGCCTTCCGGTTGAGGGAAATCACCCGGCTTATATCCTTTATACCTCCGGCACGACCGGCCAACCAAAGGGCGTTATCCGCCACACGGGCGGGCAATTGGTCGCGCTGAACTGGACGATGAAAAACATCTACAACGTTGATCCTGGTGATGTTTTCTGGGCTGCATCGGATGTGGGTTGGGTCGTTGGGCACAGCTATATTTGCTATGGGCCCTTGATCCATGGCAACACCACGATTGTCTTTGAAGGCAAGCCCGTTGGCACCCCGGATGCGGGCACGTTTTGGCGGGTCATTTCGGAATATAAGGTGCGGTCTTTCTTTACCGCCCCCACCGCCTTTCGCGCCGTAAAACGCGAAGATCCCAATGGCGAATGCGTTGGCAAATATGATCTCAGCTGCCTGCGCGCGGTTTACCTAGCTGGCGAGCGCGCCGATCCAGATACGATCACCTGGGCGCAGAAAATCCTTGGTGTGCCGGTGATCGATCACTGGTGGCAAACCGAGACAGGCTGGGGCATCGCCGCCAACCCGATGGGGATTGAAGCGCTGCCAGTAAAAATCGGTTCTCCTTCGGTCGCGATGCCGGGCTATGATGTGCAAATTCTGGATGAGGGCGGCCAGCCGATGCCAGCGGGCGAACTGGGCGCAATCGCGATCAAACTGCCCCTGCCGCCGGGCACATTACCAACCCTATGGAACGCCCAAGAGCGCTTTCACAAAAGCTACCTTGCGCATTTCCCGGGCTACTATGAAACGGGCGATGCAGGCATGATTGATGAGGATGGGTATATCTCGATCATGGCGCGCACGGATGATGTGATCAACGTTGCGGGCCACCGGCTCAGCACCGGCGGGATGGAAGAGGTTTTGGCCGATCACCCGGATGTCGCGGAATGCGCTGTGATCGGGGTGGCGGATGCTTTGAAGGGGCAGTTGCCGGTCGGCTTTCTTTGCCTGACCAATGGGGTGAACCGCCCCCATGCCGAGATCACCAAAGAGGTCATCGGCATGGTCCGAGAGAAGATCGGGCCAGTTGCTGCGTTCAAATTGGCGGTGGTTGTTGATCGGCTCCCCAAAACCCGCTCGGGGAAAATTCTTCGCGCAACGATGGTCAAAATTGCAAATTGCGAAAGCTTCAAACCCCCTGCAACCATCGACGATCCGGCCATCCTGGACGAGATCAAGAATGCCCTGCAAACCATTGGATATGCAAAAGAATAAAGTTTTAATTAACTAGTGTTAACGTCCCCTTTACCCTCTTCCGTAATGCGTGAAACACTAACAATGACAAAAGTTTCTTAATTCAATTGTACGTTGTGCAATGATTGGGGATGTTCTGCGTAGGGGCGTGTTGGCGCCCGGTTGTTGGGGTAAATGTATTGGACGAAGAGGGGCTATCGGGCCAGCCATTAAACGTGGTCGATCCGAACCGGCTAACACTGCTGATCCACGATATTCGCGCGACGGTTTCTGATGTGATCGGCGGGCTGCGGCTGATTGATCGCGCGCGTCTGGAAGCCGCCGAGCGCCAGCAGGTTGATGGTTTGCGCACAACGGCCGATCATCTTGCGCGGCTGCTCGAAGATGCCCTTGAAGCTGTGGCAGGCGAAGGCAATATCATCAAACACGCAGGCACGCCGGTCGACTTGCCGCGCCTGTTTGATGGGCTGTTGCTGCGCTGGAAAACCGTGGCCGAAGAGGCAGCGCGCGGCCAGGATATCCGCCTTGAGGTCAGCTCTGATCTGCCGCGCCATGTTGTGCTCAATCGCCTCTCGCTTGAACGGGTGCTGTCCAATTTCCTCGCCAATGCGCTGCGCTACAGCGGCAAAGGCCTGATCACCATCAGCGCCGAGATCACAGCGGATAACGCCCTGATATTTTGTGTAAAAGACCGCGGCGAAGGCTTTTCCGAAGACCGGCTGCAAAGCATTTTCTCCTACCGCGATCTCAGCTTTGGCGAAGGCCAGCCTGGCTCGGGCTATGGGCTGCGGATTGCGCGCGATCTGGCCCGGCGCATGGGCGGCACCATCACCCTGAGCAATCGCAAAGCCGGCGGCGCAAAGGCCGCGCTGACCCTGCCCCAAACCGTTTGGCGCGTTAGCCCGGTCGGCTCTTTGGCTGATGCCACTTTGCCCGATCTCAGCGGCAAACGGGTCTTGCTGGCCGAGGATAGCGAGACCAATCAACTGCTGCTCAGCCGCTATCTGATCCAGATGGGGGCGCATTGCGATGTTGTTGGCGATGGGGCGCGCGCGCAAAAAGCCCTGCGCACGGGCGGCTATGATCTGGCGCTGCTGGACATTGATCTGCCGGTGCTCTCTGGCCTTGATCTGATCCGAGAGCTGCGCGCCATCGAGCAGGCCCAAAATGCCCCCCGCCTAACCGCGCTTGCTGTGTCGGCCTATGCGATGCCCGCCAATCGCGATGCGGTGCTAAGCGCCGGATTTGACACGCTCATCGCCAAGCCGATCATCAGCATCGGCGATTTCGCCAATGTACTGGCCCAAGCGCTTGATCTGCCTCTCACCCGCGCAGAAAAGCGCCCAAATACGCCAAATTCCCCCCACATACCCATAGAAAAAAACAATATTTCCCAAGGGCTTGCCAAGCTCCTTGCCAGCACTGGCGATGACAGCGCGCCCGAATTGCTGCCCCGCCTGCTCAACGATTTGAACGCTGCGCATAGAGGGCTCGAAAGCGCCACGGCCCTGAGCGATACCCAAGCCATGCGCCGCCATATCCATGTGATTATTTCTGTCGCCGGAACCCTGGCCGCGCGCAGCCTGCAAGAGCAATGCGAAGCCCTGCAATCGCGCCTCAATTTCGAAGGCCCCGACGGAAATGAAGCCCGCGTCCGTATTATCCTCTCAGACCTGAAAAGCATTATCGCCCATCTCAAGGCAGAGACATTGAACCGAAATATTGCCCCATGAATTCCAAACCTATCCTGTTGATCGAAGACACATCCAGCCTGCGCACCGTCTATTCCTCGATCCTGCGCCAATCGGGCTATGCAGTTGAAACCGCTTCAAATATGGCAACCGCGCGCGCCATGATTGCCGAGACCAAACATGATATTGTGCTGCTTGATCTGATGCTGCCCGATGGCGATGGCATGGAACTTGTCGGCGAAATCACCGAAGCTCATGCGCGCGCCAAAGTCATCGTGATCACGGCCAACGGATCGATTTATCGCGCGGTCGAGGCGATCCGCGCCGGCGCTTTTGATTTTCTGCTCAAACCGATCGAAGAACAACATCTGCTCAATGTGGTGATGAATGCCCGCTCCGAGGCAAACCAAACCGCCGCCTTGCAAAGCGCCCCGCTTGGCGGGTTTATCGGCTCAAGCGAGGCCATGCAGCAGGTCTACACACAGGTGCGCGCCGTGGCCGGTTCAATGGCAACGGTCTTTATCTCTGGCGAAAACGGCACCGGAAAAGAGATCTGCGCCGAAGCGATCCATGCGCTCTCCAACCGCTCCGATGGCCCCTTTATCCCGCTCAATTGCTCGGCCATCCCGCCCGGATTTCTGGAAAGCGAGATGTTTGGCCATCTCAAAGGTGCATTCCCCGGCGCGATCGAAGACAAACAAGGCGCCGCCCTTCAGGCCGATGGCGGCACGCTGTTTTTGGACGAGATTTGCGATATGGATCTGCGCTTGCAAGCGATGCTGCTGCGCCTGTTGCAAACCTCATGCGTTACGCCGCTTGGCGCCTCGCGCCCACAGACAATCAACACAAGGATCATCTGCGCCACCTCGCGAAATCCGCTGGAAGAAGTGCGCGCAGGCCGCCTGCGTGCCGATCTTTATTACCGCCTGCATGTGCTGCCGATCCATCTTCCGCCGCTGCGCGAACGGGGCGAGGATGTTATTGAAATCGCTGAAGCAATGCTGGCCCGCCTTGCCAGCCGCGAAGGGCGCCCCCTGCCCAAACTTTCCAAACAGGTGCGCGAACTTTTCTTGCAGCATTCTTGGCCCGGCAATATCCGCCAAGTGCGCAATGTGCTTTGGAATGTGGTGGTGTTGAGCGATGCGCCCGTGATCAATCGCGCCGCCCTTCCCTCTGAATTCTTCAACCAAATGTCGCGCGATGGCGAGGGCCCGCATGGGCTAAGTGTTGAAGCGGCGATCAATGCGCTGGTCGGCGAGCCGCTTGGAGATGTTGAGCGCCAATTGATCGAAGCAACCATAGGCAGGCTTGATGGATCAGTGCCCCTCGCCGCGCGCCAGCTGGGCGTTTCCCCCTCAACGCTTTATCGCAAGCTAGAGGCATGGGGCCGCCCGGCCTCGCGCCACAAACCCTGATAAATCCCATAAAATCAGATCATTAAACGAATTGCTCGCGGATAAGCCGCTCTTCCAACCCATGACCGGGATCAAACAAAACCCGATGCGCAATATCGGGCGCTGAGCGGATTTCAACCCAAAGCACATCCCGAACGCTGCGCCCATCCGCATCGGCCATCACAGGGCGCTTATCCGCCTCAAGCACATCAAACCGAACCTTCGCAGCTTTCGGCAAAAGCGCCCCACGCCAGCGCCGCGGACGAAACGCCGCCATCGCCGTTAGGGCCAAAACATCCGCACCAATCGGCAGGATCGGCCCATGCGCCGAGTAATTATAGGCGGTCGAACCAGCCGGCGTACATAAAAGCGCGCCGTCACAAACAAGCTCATCCATCCGCACCCGCCCATCCACCGAAATGCGCAGCTTTGCCGCCTGTGGCCCGGCGCGCAGCAAAGAAACCTCGTTGATTGCCAACGCATCATGCTTGGTCCCGTCGGCGCATTCGGTATGCATCGCCAGCGGAGTGATCACTTCCTCAACCGCCGCCCCAACCCGCGTGTCCAGCGCGTCTTCGGCAAATTCATTCATCAAAAAGCCGATGGTGCCGCAGTTCATCCCATAAACCGGCGTATCCAAATGCATCGTCCCATGCAGCGTTTGCAGCATGAACCCATCCCCGCCAAGCGCCACGATCACATCCGCATCCTCAGCCGCAACATTGGCATATCGCGCACTCAAGCGTTCAAGCGCGCGCTGTGCGATCTCAGAAGAGCTTGCCATAAAAGCGAGTTTTTGCATCATTTATCCCGGCCAAACACTTGCCCGCAAAGGGGCTTTTCCAAAACCTATCAAACCCGCGCCCGATTGCCACCCATAGAATGCGCCGATGAAAACGGGCGGTTCAAAGCGCGCCTATCCGCCCCATCCGCGCCCATACGAAACAAGCGCGCCCATTTGCGCCAATCCGCGCCCCATTCAACATCATTATGCATCAAACGAGGCTTCCCCCCCGCCATTTGGGGCGTTAAACAACCGCCAAACCAAAGCGCTGCCCCAAACCGGAGACTTTTGATGACAAACCCAACCCGCGATGCCGGCTTCTTTAGCGAAGCTCTATCCTCTCGCGATCCCGAGATTTTCACCGCAATGACCCAAGAGCTGGGCCGCCAGCGCGACGAGATCGAATTGATCGCCTCGGAAAACATCGTCTCGGCCGCCGTCATGGAAGCGCAAGGCTCCGTTCTGACCAACAAATACGCCGAAGGATACCCGGGCAAACGCTACTACGGCGGCTGCCAATACGTTGATATTGCAGAGAGCCTCGCGATTGACCGCGCCAAAGAATTGTTTGGCTGTGAGTTTGCCAATGTTCAGCCAAACTCCGGCTCGCAGGCCAACCAAGGCGTCTACCAAGCGCTTCTTACACCCGGCGATACCATACTTGGCATGTCGCTTGATGCCGGTGGGCACCTCACCCACGGCGCCAAACCAAACCAATCGGGCAAATGGTTCAACGCGATCCAATATGGCGTGCGCAAGCAAGATCAGCGCATTGATTACGATCAAATCCAAGAGCTCGCCACAGAACACAAACCCAAGATGATCATCGCGGGCGGCTCGGCCATCCCGCGCCAGGTTGATTTCAAACGGATGCGCGAGATCGCCGATAGCGTTGGCGCCTATCTGATGGTTGATATGGCGCATTTCGCCGGGCTCGTTGCCGGCGGCACCCATCCATCGCCCTTCCCATATGCAGATGTGGCCACCACAACGACCCACAAAACCCTGCGCGGCCCGCGCGGCGGGATGATCCTGACCAATGATGAAACCATCGCCAAAAAGGTCAATTCCGCGATCTTCCCGGGCATCCAAGGCGGCCCCTTGATGCATGTGATCGCGGCCAAAGCGGTTGCCTTTGGCGAAGCCCTGCGCCCCGAGTTCAAAGCCTATGCCAAACAAGTGATCGCCAATGCCCAAGCGCTTGCAGATCAGTTGATGAAAGGCGGCCTTGATATCGTGACCGGCGGCACCGATACCCATGTTTTGCTGGTCGATCTGCGCCCAAAAGGGGTGAAAGGCAACGCCACAGAAGAAGCCCTGGGCCGCGCCCATATCACCTGCAACAAAAACGGCATCCCGTTCGATCCCGAAAAGCCAATGGTCACCTCCGGCGTGCGCCTCGGCTCGCCCGCCGGAACAACCCGCGGCTTTGGCGAGGCTGAATTCCGCCTCATCGCGGATTGGATCGTTGAAGTGGTTGATGGTTTGGCGGCCAATGGCCCCGATGGCAATGCCGAAGTTGAGGCGGCTGTGCGCGCCAAGGTCGAAGGGCTCTGCGCCAAATTCCCGCTCTATCCCGGCCTTTGAGACCGCGCCACACCATGCTAAAGATCAAACGCCGCGCATATCCTGCGCGGCGTTTTTGCATGAACTGACCCAATTGATGCCGAAGTGAGCCGCCCATGAGCCCAACCAAAACCCGCGCCCTAGAGCTGACCCTCGGCGCATGGGTGCGCGCGCGCCTGCCCCATCTCGCCGCAGAAGCGGTGATGTTTGTGCTCAAACAAGGCTGGGCCTGCCTCTTTGGCATGCTGCTGCTCGCCGCCATCCTGATCAGCCGCGCAGTGTGGCAGGCCGATTGGCCGATCACACGCTATGATGCGCTGTTTCTCTTTGCGATTCTGGTCCAAATTCTCTTTCTCACCCTAAAGCTTGAAACCCCGGCCGAGGCGCGCGTTATTGCGCTGTTTCATATCACCGGCACGGCGATGGAAATCTTCAAAATCCACGCAGGATCATGGGCTTACCCGGAACCGGGCCTGTTCAAACTCGCTGGCGTCCCGCTTTTCTCGGGCTTTATGTATGCCTCTGTCGGCTCCTATATGGCGCGGGTGATCCGTATCTTTGAGATGCGCTTTGCCCCTTTCCCGCCCTACCCGCTGACCCTCGCTCTGGCCGCGTTAATCTATGTTAATTTCTTCGCCCATCACTTCCTCCCAGACATCCGCATAGCGCTTTTCGCGGCCACGGTGATCCTCTATGTGCGCACCCAAATTCATTTCACAATCGGCGCGACATACCGCATGCCTCTGCCCCTCGCCGCCCTGCTCGCCAGCTTCTTCCTCTGGCTCGCAGAAAACATCGGAACCTTCACCGGCACATGGATTTATGCCGGCCAAAGCGGGCTTGAACTTGTCAGCTTTGCCAAGCTTGGCTCGTGGTATCTGCTGCTCTATGTGGCCTTTGCCACCGTGACCTTGGTTTCACGCGAAGCCCTTGAAACCCATAAATAAAAAGGCCCTCCGCAGATGCGAAGGGCCTTTCCCGTGGGAGCGCACTTTAACTGGGATTAACGCTTACTTTTCCCCCACGTATTCCTCCAACAGGCGCTCATTGCGCGCGTCTTCAATCTTGCGAATGCGGTCCTCAGACACGCGCGCATCAAAGCGATATTTCACAACATTGATCAGGCTCAACGTGAGCAAAACAATGCCCATGCCCCAATAGCCCTTGGTGCTTAGCGGCACATCCGTCGAGAGCCAAAGCGAGATCGCGAGCAAGAAATAAGCAAGCGCCACACCGGCAAAGTTAACGAAGATAATCAAACCATTGTCATTCTGTTCATTTCGCATTTTTCTTCTCCTAAATTGAAACCCCCTCCCAGAGGGTTAAGAGTTAAATCTTTGAAAAGGCTGTTATTTCTTGGCCTTCAAGCGCTCAAGCACATCATTGGCGGTGGTCTTTGTGCCCTTGCCGATACCCTCGGCCGCCATACGATCCGCAATATCCTCGTGGTTAAGGCCCTTATCGATCTCTTCCAAAATCATGCCCTGCTCAAAGGGATCATCCCGCTTCAAAACATTGGCGATAAGCTCTTCGGCCTCGTTGATCGGGCTGGTCGCCCCAATCGTGCGATTGAGCCGGGTCTGAACATCCTGCTCATGGCGCACGGCCCGGGCCGAAATCGCGCCCTGACGCAGATCGATGATCCGACGATGGGTCTTTTCAACGGAGGTCCGCAGTTGCAGCACCCGCCCGTCCAAACGATCCTGTGTCTCGCGCCGAATGCGCAGCTCATTCTCCATTTCAGCAACCGCCTGCGCCGCCTCAACAGCCAGATCTTCGCGTTTGTTTTCAAGCGCTTCCTCGGCGCGGCTCAGCAAATCTTTGCAACGGGTTTCCAGCGTATCAATCTGCCGGGCCTCGGCGCGTTGGCGCTGCATTAGGCTGGCCAAAGTCGCCTTGGCCGCCTTAAGGCCCGCCTGCGCTTCGCGGATTTTCTGATCGATCAGCTCGATCGAATAGACCTCGCGAAGGGTTTCTTCAGCCCGCGCATTTTGCCCGGTGATAAGCGTTCTTAGCGTTCCAAACATGTGATCCTCCATTTGCAATCACGTCATGAACAATGTTCACAAAATGGATATAAGAGATTCGTGAACGCCGTTCAAGAACTATTTTGAACAATGTTCAGAAAACTATTTGTTACCAATTTGCGAAAGAACCTGGGCAATCATCATCTCAATGCTTTCAAACGGCACGCCAGAGATGCGTTTTTCCAAGCCCAGCAAGACAATCCCATGCACAGAAGAGAAAAGCGCCCGCGTCATCAAATCCAATTCTCGCGGCGCCATTTCAGGGAAAATTTCGGCCAAAGGCGCGGCGATATTGGCAAAAAGCCGGCCCAAAGCCGTTAGATACCAATCAGGAACCGGCCCATCGACCGACATCTCCAAATCAAAAAGCGCGCGCCAGCGATGCGTATTGCCCGCCGCATAGGCCAGATAAGCGTTTGACATCACAATCAGCCGCTCATTTGGCCCCGCCCCCTGCGCCCCCTGAACAGAGGCAGCAACCGCCTCGCCCAGCTCGCGAAAGGTGCGCCCGTTAACCTGCATGACCAGCGCGTTCATATCTTCAAAGGCATTATATATAGCCCCCAAAGAGCATCCCGCCGCCCGGGCAAGATCGCGCGCCTTGACCGATTGAAGCCCGCCCGCAACGATCTGCGCTTGGGCTGCATCTATCAATTTATCGCGCAGCGCGTCTTTGCGTATCTGAGATTTGCTTGCCATGTCGCGCCTTTGCTGAACCACGTTCAACTTCTAACGCGAAGCCCGCTCCATGAAAACCCTAGAGAAAGCCGCGCCAGAGCAAAACAGCCGCCATAGCCCCGCCAACCACCAGAAAATTAAAGACATTTGCCGCTGCAAAGCCAATCATCCAAGCGCGCCGCTTCTCCCATGGATCCTGCTCTACCAGCCATTTTTCGATACTGGCAAAGGCGCGATCAATGCGTGCCTCGTCTATTTGGCGGGCCAGTTTGGGCGCCTGTTCAAAATCCACAGCCGCCAAAATCCGGCGTGATTCTGCCCGCACCCAGCCCGGCAAGCTCCGCCCGGCACGGCGCAGTTTCGCTTCTAACCCTTGGCCCGTTAGGCCCAAATGCTCTTCAAATACCAGCGCCAAAGCTTCGGCGCGCGCTTGGATCGACATGATGCGATGGCCCCTCTTGTTCATAAAGCCTAACGCGCCGCTTGCCCTCTTTCCACCCTTTCAAAGGCGCGCTATCAATCCCTATGCTCAACACAGTCATTTCCGGCGCGCCAAGCGACAAACCACCCCTCCTGATCGCGCATGGGCTCTTTGGCTCGGCGCGCAACTGGGGCGTGATTGCCAAGCGGATGAGCGATGCGCGCCAAGTCATCACTGTCGATATGCGCAACCACGGGAGCAGCGCGCGAAAGCCAAGCCAGAGCTATGCTGATATGGCCGCAGATCTTGCGCAAACCATTGAAAACAATGGCGGACGCGCGGATGTGATGGGCCACTCAATGGGCGGGAAAGCCGCGATGATGCTGGCGCTCAACCGTCCTGAATTGATCCGCCGCCTGATCATCGCCGATATCGCGCCCGTCGCCTACACCCACAGCCAAAACCATCTGATCGAGGCGATGCGCGCGCTTGATCTGAGCAGGGTTGAGAAACGGTCGGACGCGGATGCACAGCTTGCCGAACATATAGACGAACCCGGCGTTCGGGCTTTTTTGCTGCAATCTCTGGATGTTAAGGCAAAACGCTGGCTGCTGAACCTGGATGTTTTGGAAGCCTATATGCCCAAAATCGTTGGCTGGCCTGGCCCCACGGGGCAGTTCGACGGGCCGACCTTTTTCTTATCGGGCGGCGAGAGCGATTATGTAAAACGAGCGGATCGCGACAGGATCAAAGCCCTGTTTCCGCGCGCGCGCTTTGCTTCAATTCCCGGCGCAGGCCATTGGCTGCACGCCGAAAAACCACGCGAATTTGAGGCCGCAATGCGCGCCTTTTTGGATCAAACCTAGGCGGAATACCCGGGCGGCTTACAGCGATGCGATCTTGCGCGAGATCACGTAAGTCGCTGGAATTGCGAGAACAAAACCAACAGCCGCGGCGATCAAAATCGGGCGCAGCGTGTCCATTCCCAGTGTTAATGCAATTACGATGCCGATCCCCGCGAGCGATGTGGCGACCATCGAAAATAATATCATTGCAAGGCGTCCCATGAGGCTCTCCTTGTTGCGCATGGATTTGGCAAGAAGGTAAGGGCGATGGCCGCGCCGTTCTTTGATTTGGATCAGACGGCCAGAATTTCCGCAAGCTTGGTGCGCCAGGCATCCGTCAGCGCTTGGGGGCGCCGCTCGGCCTTATCGACATAGACATGGGTAAAGGTGCCATCCGCGCTTGAGACATCCGCGCCATTGCGAAAACAGCCGAATTCATAGGTAACAGACGAGCCGCCAATCCGGCTAACCCTAACGCCTACATCAATAATATCCGGATAGCCCATTTCAGAATGATAGGTGCAGCCAGAGGAAACCATCACCCCAATCGTCGCGCCATTCAGCGGATCAAGCAGGCCCGCTTGGATCAACCAAGCATTCGCTGCCGTATCAAACAGCGTGTAATGCACCGTGTTGTTCATGTGACCATAGACATCATTATCGAGCCAACGGGTTTGGATCGGGAGAGACCATGGATAGGCGCTGCGGGTTGTTGGAATGGGGCGTGTCATACCGCTTTTTGCCCCGCCCCACCGAAAATGGCAAGCGCGCGCATCCAAGAGAAAATCTATGATGAGCTGGACGGCCCGATTGATCCCGTAGATGGGCGGAGGCCCGGGCGATCCTTGATCCTGCCGCGCAGCTTGATGTGGTGGAAAGATTAAGGGCGCGGGCGCGCCATTAGTCCATTTTTAGCGCATTGATAAAGGCTTCTTGGGGGATTTCGACCTTGCCGAATTGGCGCATCCGTTTCTTCCCGGCCTTCTGCTTTTCGAGCAGTTTCTTTTTGCGGGTCGCATCGCCACCATAACATTTGGCCGTCACATCCTTGCGCATCGCCGCAATCGTTTCGCGCGCAATCACCCGCCCGCCAATCGCCGCCTGCACCGGAATTTTGAACATGTGGCGCGGGATCAGCTCTTTGAGCTTCTCACACATCACCCGGCCGCGGCTTTCGGCGCGGTCGCGGTGCACCATGATGGAAAGCGCATCAACCGGCTCTTCATTCACCAGGATCTGCATCTTAACCAGCACATCCTCGCGGTAGCCGATCATTTGGTAGTCAAAGGAAGCATAGCCCTTGGTCACCGATTTCAGCCGGTCATAGAAATCAAACACAACCTCGTTGAGCGGCAGATCATAAACAACCATGGCGCGCGATCCGGCATAGGTCAGATCGATCTGAATGCCGCGCCGGTCTTGGCAAAGTTTCAGCACATCGCCCAAGTAATCATCGGGCACAAGGATCGTCGCTTTGATCCGCGGCTCCTCGATGTGATCGACATAGGTCATATCGGGCATATCGGCTGGGTTGTGCAGCTCGCTCACGCTGCCATCGCGCATATGGATGTTGTAAATAACCGACGGCGCGGTTGTGATCAGATCGATATCATATTCGCGCTCAAGCCGGTCGCGGATCACCTCAAGGTGCAGCAAGCCAAGGAAGCCGCAGCGAAAGCCAAAGCCCAAAGCAGCGGATGTTTCCATCTCAAAGCTAAACGAGGCATCATTCAGCGCAAGCTTTTCAATCGCTTCGCGCAGGTCTTCAAACTCGGCCGCATCAACAGGAAAAAGCCCACAGAAAACAACGGGTTGCGCAGGTTTGAACCCAGCAAGCGCAACCTCGCAGCCCTTCTTTTCATGGGTGATTGTATCGCCAACGCGGGTATCGCGGACCTGTTTGATCGAGCCGGTAAAGATGCCGATCTCGCCCGGCCCCAGCTCTTTGATATCAACCATTTGCGGCTTGAGCACGGCGAGCTTATCGACGTTATAAATCGCGCCCGTCTTCATCATTTTGACGCGCTCACCCTTTTTGATCACGCCATCCATGACCCGCAGCAAAACCACAACGCCAAGGTAGGGATCATACCAGCTATCGACCAGCATCGCCTTGAGCGGCGCATCGCGATCGCCCGTGGGCGCGGGCAGCCGGGTAACGATCGCTTCCAAAACATCCGGGATGCCAACGCCGGTTTTGGCCGAGATCATCACAGCCTCAGAGGCATCAATCCCGATCACATCTTCAATCTGCTCACAGACCCGCTCTGGCTCGGAGGCCGGCAGATCGATCTTATTCAGGACAGGGACAATTTCATGATCCGCATCAATGGCTTGGTAGACATTGGCCAGCGTCTGCGCCTCAACCCCTTGGGTCGCATCCACCACCAGAAGCGAGCCTTCAACCGCCCGCATTGAGCGCGAGACCTCATAGGCAAAATCGACGTGGCCGGGAGTATCAATCAGGTTGAGAATATAGGTCTCGCCATCCTTGGCCGGATACTCGATCCGCACCGAGTTGGCCTTGATCGTAATGCCGCGTTCGCGCTCGATATCCATACTGTCGAGCATCTGCGCTTTCATATCGCGTTCGGCCACGGTGCCGGTCAGCTGGATCAGCCGATCTGCTAGCGTGGATTTGCCGTGGTCGATATGCGCCACGATGGAAAAATTGCGAATGTTTTTAAGCTCTGTCATGGGGGTTGGATATGATGGGGTTTTGGCGGGCGGTCAAGGTGGCGCGCGCATCCTATCGCAAGGGGATTGCGCCTTATTCATAGCGCTTTGCGCCCCAAGCAGCGAAATCGCAACCTATCGCGCGCCATGCGCCCGCCTGCCCCATATCTAGTGAATTGAATTTGTCTGCGAAATAGGCCATAATTTAAGGGAAGGTTAACCATAAAGGGCAAGACTGCGCAAAGCGGCAAAGGCCCCATGGATCGAGGCAGAGATATGAAAAAACTTCTTACATTAGCACTGATCGCGGGCTTTTTGGCCCCGATGATCCCCGTTTCAGCTGAGGCCGGCGCGATTGAGCGGGCCTGTATCCGCTCTGATCGCAAGGCCGCGAGTCGCGCGCTTTGTGGCTGTATTCAGAACGTCGCGGATCAGGTGCTTTCAAATGGTGATCAGCGTTTGGCGGCCAAGTTCTTTAAAGATCCTCAGCGCGCCCAAGACATTCGCCAATCCAACAATTCCAGCCACGAAGTTTTCTGGAAGCGTTACAAGGCCTTTGGCGCAACGGCCGAGCAAACCTGTAGCTAAATCGCCAAAACACCCCCGCCAGAATGTAAAAGCGCCCGCAATTGCAGGCGCTTTTCTTTTCTCAAAAAGCCAGATGCCGCCGCTTAATGGCTCGCGCCATGTTTCATCGCGCCTTCATCGCCCGCCATCGGCGCTTTGACCGGCTCAATCGGCACGTCCAAAGTGATCTCGCCGGCCTGTTCAAACACCAAAGTGATCGAAACGGTTTCGCCAGCCTCCAGCGGCGCGATGAGGCCCATCAACATCACATGATCGCCGCCGCGCGCCAATGCATGGGTCTCGCCCGCGCCGATTTCAAAGCCCTCGGGCACATGCATCATCTTCATGACACCCTCGCCCATGTCCTTATGGGTGTGCAGCTCGACCCGCTTGGCGGCTTGCGATTTTACATCAATCAAGCGGTCTGCCTCGGGGCCGGAATTGACGATTTCAAGAAAGGCGGCCGAGGATTTGCCCGCGCTTGCGGCGGCCTTGGCATAGGCGTTCTCGATGGTGATTTCTGCAAAAGCCGGAAAGGCAGCAAAAGACAGGCCCGCGGCCAAGATCAGGGGAAGTTTGAAAGACATCTCGTCTCTCCCTATTTAAGATTTAACGTGTAACAGCTTGATATTGAAGGATCAAACAACGGGCGGGCTGCGCGCGCGGGCGTATATCTCTGCCCGGCCCTGAGCGATCTCAGCATCAAAGTCTTGCGCCAGAACGCTTGCACGCTCGCTCAATACAGGCGTTTGGAAAGGCGCGAAAGTTGCATCGAAATGGCCCAGCGCGCAATCCGGACAGATATGTCCCGCCTCGATCGGCTGACCATCCGCATCGACATTCACCGTGACCGCGCCAGTCCCAACACAAAGCACCATCTGCCCCGCCGCATCGCGCATCATGCCACGCGCGCTGGCCATGGCGCCCGTGGTGGCCAATAGCATCAGCGCGAGCAGGATCGCGGTAAGGGGGCGAAAAATCCGGTTCATAAAGCGCATATAATCACGCAAATGCCCGCTTCAAAAGCGACAAAACGTATCAGCAAATTCAAACGCCAAAGCGCAGGCTGAGAGCAATGCGGGGGGCGAAAGCGCGATCTTGATCCGGCGCAGGGCGCACAGGGTGCTCGGGGTTCTTAGGGCGAAGGGGCACTCAGGGCGCCGCCCCGAAACCGATCCCTACAAACGCAAACAGCCCCGCCCAAAGGCGAGGCCGTTTTCACAATCGCAAAGCGAAATCAGGCGGCTGCCTGCGCCTTGGCAATCTCTTTTTTGATCTTCAGTGCGGCAGGCGAAAGCTCTACGTCTTTTGCCTTGGCAAGGAATGCATCAAGCCCACCGCGGTGATCTACCGTGCGAAGAGCAGCTGCCGAGATCTTCAGCTTAACCGAACGGCCAAGAGCATCAGACATCAGAGTTACATCATTCAGGTTCGGCAGAAACCGGCGCCGGGTTCTGTTTTTGGCGTGGCTGACATTGTTGCCAGACATGGGGCCTTTTCCGGTCAGTTCGCAACGGCGCGACATGGCTCGCTCCTTCGTTCGTCTCAGTCTTTACAGACGTTGATTTAGCGTCTTTTCAGACATCTGGGCTGCACCTGCATTAAGCATTCTTAACACCGGCACTCTCAATAGAAGAGGCCTCACCCGCAGGTGTGCCCCGAATTCCGTTCGGCGCTGATACGGCGGAATCACCCCCTCGTCAAGCCTAAGCGCGCGCAGATCGCCCGCTTTGGCGGCATTTTTTGCGCGCGCGCCCCAATCGGCAAAAACAACGCGCCAAAACCCGCCTTTATGCCCCTTTGATCACCGCGAGCGCTTGGGCAACCGCCGCAGCAGGCGCAAGCTTGCCCGCAGCAACGGATGCCCCAAGTCGCGCAATATCATCGCGAATGGGCCCCGGTTTGCTCAGCACCGCCAAAAGCGCTTGGCGCAGCTCTTCCTCAAACCAATAGCGCGCTTGATCGGCGCGCCGTTGCGCCCAATGCCCCTCTGCTTTGCGCCACGTGCTCAGCGCCTCGATCGCCTCCCAAGCCGCATCAAATCCGGTCTCTTCAAGCGCTGAAATCGTCATCGCTTTGGGGAAACCTTCGGGATCATAGGCGCGTTTGCGCAAGAGCCGCAGCGCGCCGGCATAATCCGCGCAAGTCCGCATCGCCGCCGGTTTGAGATCACCATCGGCCTTGTTTACAAGGATCAGATCAGCAATTTCCATGATCCCGCGCTTTACCCCTTGAAGCTCATCCCCGCCCGCAGGCGCAAGCAAAAGCAAGAAAAGATCGGACATATCCGCAACAACCGTTTCCGATTGCCCAACGCCCACGGTTTCGATCAACACAACGTCATATCCAGCCGCCTCACAAAGCGCGACCGCCTCGCGGGTTCTGCGCGCCACGCCGCCAAGTTCGCTCTGTGAGGGCGAGGGGCGGATGAAGGCCTCTGATCGGCGGCTGAGCTGCTCCATGCGGGTTTTATCCCCCAGAATCGAGCCCCCCGTGCGCGCCGAAGAGGGATCAACCGCCAGAACCGCAACCCGCAGCCCCTTGCCGATCAGCATCATCCCGAAGCTTTCAATAAAGGTCGATTTGCCCACGCCCGGCGTGCCCGAAAGCCCGATTTTGAGCGCCTCGCGTTTGGAGCCTTCCAAGATATCGAGCAAAGCAACCGCCTGTTCGCGGTGATCCGCACGCCGGCTTTCCACAAGCGTGATGGCACGCGCCAAGGCCCGCCGCTCGCCCGCCAATACCCGCGCTGAAAGATCCTCGATATCCATGCTCGCCCCTTCTTGCTTGCCCCTTTTCTTCACATATCAGCCCGCTTTGTCCAGCCCGCGCGCCGCGCCATTGCGCCGCCCCATGCGCCAACCATCTAGAATTGGCGCGCGCTTTGATTGATAAGAGCGCGATGAAGGATCAACTTCCCATTGATGCCGCCCTGCCCGCGCTGATTGCTGCGATGCGCGCGGCTGGCTGCGCTGTGCTCCAAGCCCCGCCCGGCGCGGGCAAAACGACCCGTGTGCCGCTCGCCCTGCTTGAGGCGGGGATTGGCGGGGCAAATGGCAAGGGCGGCAAAATCCTGATGCTTGAGCCGCGCCGCCTTGCCACCCGCGCCGCCGCCGAGCGCATGGCCCAAAGCCTTGGGGAAAAGCCCGGCGAAACCGTCGGCTACCGGATGCGCGGCGCTTCGAAATCCGGCCCCAAGACCCGCATTGAAGTGGTCACAGAGGGCATTCTGACCCGAATGATCCAGTCCGATCCAGAGCTGCGCGGCATCTCCACGGTGATCTTTGACGAATTCCATGAACGCTCATTGAATGGCGATCTCGGCCTCGCCCTGACATGGGAAATCCGCAGCGCCCTGCGCGAAGATCTGAACATCATCGTGATGTCCGCGACGCTGGATGCAGAACCCGTCGCGGCCATGCTCAACAATGCCCCGGTGATCACCTCTGAGGGCCGCGCCTATCCGGTTGAGACCCGCTGGCTCGACAAACCCATCGCCATCCGCAGCGCAACCTCCGGCCCGCGCGCCCCGCGTTATGAGGCGGTGATGGCTGATCTGATCGCGCGCGCTGTGGAGGAGGCCGAGGGCAGCTTGCTTGCCTTCCTGCCCGGCGAGGGCGAAATTCGCCGCGTTGAGACCGCGCTAAAGGGCCGCCTGCCCAAGGATTGCGCTGTGCATCCGCTGTTTGGCGCGATGGATTTCGCCGCCCAGCGCGCCGCGATTGCCCCCGCCACAAAGGGCCGCAAGATCGTTCTGGCGACCTCGATTGCAGAGACCTCGCTCACCATTGAAGGCGTGCGCATTGTGGTCGATGGGGGCCGCGCGCGCCGCGCCCGTTTTGACCCCGCATCCGGCATGTCGCGGCTGATCACCGAGCGGGTGACAAAGGCCGAGGCCGAGCAGCGCCGGGGCCGCGCGGGTCGTGTCTCTGAGGGCGTCTGTTATCGGCTCTGGACACGGGGCGAAGAAGGCGGAATGCAGCCCTTCCCGCCGGCTGAAATCGAGGCCACGGACCTGACCAGCCTTGTGCTTGAGCTCGCCCTTTGGGGCACCAGCAGCACGCGCGATCTCGCCCTGATGACCCAGCCAAACCCCGGCGCATGGGGTGAAGCGCAAACCCTGCTGCGCGATCTCGGCGCGCTGGATGATAAGGCGCGCATTACCGCTCATGGCCGCGCCCTTGCCGCCCTGCCGCTGCATCCCCGCCTTGCCCATATGTTGGCGCTTGCAGGCCCCGATGCTGCCCCCCTTGCGGCCCTTCTGGGCGAGCGTGATCCCCTGCCGCGCAACGCGCCTTCTGATCTGAGCCTTCGCTTAGAGGCGATCAATGATCCCAAAGGTTTTGCCCAAAAGCGCGCCTACACGCTTCACCGCCCCACCATTGAACGCATCAAGGAAGAAGCCAAGCGCCTGCGCAAAGCGGCCAAACCTTCAAGCACCACCTATTCCCCGGCTGAAATGGCCGCCCTTGCCTATCCCGATCGTATCGCGCTGCGCCGATCCGGCGAAGCCCCGCGCTTTTTGTTATCCGGCGGCAAAGGCGCGATCATGGAAGAGGGCGATCCTTTGGCCAGCCACCGTTTGATCGTGGCCACTGATCTTGATGGCGATGCCCGCGAGGCCCGCATCCGCCAAGCCATTGAGATCCCCGAAGCCAGCCTGCGCGCGCTTTTCCCCGATCAAATCGCTTGGCATGATCTCTGCCTGTGGTCCAAGCGCGAACGCCGCGTGATCGCGCGCCGCCAAGAGCACCTTGGCGCCATCATATTGGATGATCGCCATTGGAAAGACGCGCCCAGCGAAGCGCTGGCAAAAGGCGCGCTTGCGGGTTTGCGCGAAATCGGCCTGCCCATATCGGATGCCGCGCATCGCTTTCGCGCCCGTGTCATGCTGATGCGCAAAGGCCAATCCGGCGCGGCCGATCCTCTCCCTGACATGAGCGATGACGCCCTGCTCGCCAGCCTTGAAGATTGGCTCTTGCCCCATATCGCCCCCCATATCGGCAAGGCCCGCACAGAAGCCCAGCTGCGCGCGCTGGATATAGCGCCTGCCCTGCGCGCCATGCTCAGCTATGATCAAATGCGCGCGCTCGATCAATCCGTCCCGGCGCATTTCACCTCGCCGATGGGGCGCAAAATCGCGATTGATTATGCCGGCGATCACCCCGAAATAACCGCCCGTATTCAGGAAATGTTTGGCACGAAACTGCACCCCACCGTCGGCCCAGCGCGCACGCCCCTGCGCATCACACTGACCTCGCCGGGCCAGCGCCCTGTTCAAACAACGCTTGATTTGCCCGGCTTTTGGACCAGCTCCTATTCGGATGTGCGCAAAGATATGCGCGGCCGCTATCCGCGCCACCCTTGGCCAGAAGATCCAACCCAAGCCGCCCCAACCCTGCGCGCCAAACCGCGAAAATAGGCCCAAAGCGCAAGCCCCCGCTGAGAGCGCCTAGAAACCCACCAATTGCAAAATTTTTGGGCGAAAAACCCCGCACCAAAACCTCCAATCGCGCCATCCCCTTGCAATTAACGGAAAATTCACCTATTTTAAGGAAACTCAAATAAGAAAAAACGCACCACCGAGCAGGTCCTATGTCAGAATTCTTCAAAAAAGCTTGGGAAGAGGTCATCTCTCCTATGATGCGCCGCCCCTCCATGCGCCAAGTCGCCGCCCTTTGCTATCGCAACGGGGACGCGGGCAAAGAAGTGCTGCTTGTGACCTCGCGCAACAGCGGGCGCTGGATTCTGCCAAAAGGCTGGCACGAAGATGGGATGACCGCCCCGGATGCGGCTGCGCGTGAAGCTTGGGAAGAAGCGGGCGTTAAAAAAGGCGCCATCGCGGACAAACCTGTTGGCCAATTTGCCTATCGCAAACAGCTTGATAACGGCGTTGCAGCCAATTGCGACACGGCCGTTTTCCCGCTGAAAGTGAAGAAAATGTCGGGCGAATTCCCCGAGGCCGGAGAGCGCAAACGCGAATGGGTCAGCCCTGAGCGCGCGGCTGAAATGGTGAATGAGCCGGGCCTGCGCCGCATCCTGCGCGCCTTTTAAGCCTGCCTTTCACTGCAATTCAGCGCAAACTGGCCGCCCCTCGATCCAGCTCACGCCTACCCTCTCCCCCCCACACCCAAGCACCAATCCCCCGATCCCCGGGCCGCCCCCGCGCCAAAGCACCCGCCGGGCGCGCAATTGCGCTTTCGCTTGAAATTTTGCGCGCCAAGCGATAGCCCGAAACCGCGCTGCTCTGACTGCGTGAATTTTCAGCCCCCAATGAGGCCATGGCATGACCGAGCAAAACAATCACCAATGGAAAACGCTCGACAAAGATCTTGGCCGGATAAGCCAAGTCGAGCTGGCCGCGCAATATGTGGCGCGCCCGATGGTGGGGCTTGGTGTGGCGCTGGCTTTTATCGTGATTGCGGCTCTTGCGGCGGCGCTTTTCCTGGGCAGCTCACAATCCAATATGGTCGTGATCGCAGCGGCCGCTTTTGGCGCTTATATGGCGATCAATATCGGGGCCAATGACGTTGCCAATAATATGGGGCCGGCGGTGGGTGCGAATGCTCTAACGCTTGGCGGCGCGATTGTGATTGCGGCCCTTTGCGAGAGTGCCGGCGCTTTGCTGGCGGGGGGCGATGTTGTTTCGACCATATCCAAAGGGATCATTGACCCTGACGCACTGAACAATAGCCGGGTGTTTATCTGGGCGATGATGGCGGCGCTGATTTCCTCGGCGCTTTGGGTGAACCTCGCAACATGGGTCGGCGCACCGGTTTCAACAACCCATTCGGTTGTTGGCGGAGTCATGGGCGCGGGCATTGCAGCGGCCGGTTTTGCGGCCGTCAACTGGAGCTCGATGAGCATGATCGCTGCATCTTGGGTGATTTCTCCACTGCTTGGCGGGATTATCGCGGCGGCCTTTCTGGCCTTCATCAAAGCCAAAATCATCTACCAAGACGATAAAATCGCCGCCGCGCGCCGCTGGGTGCCGGTGCTGATCGGCATCATGATGGGGGCTTTTTCGGCTTATTTGGCGGTCAAAGGGCTCAAACGGATCATCAAGATCGACCTGCTCACAGCCCTGATGATCGGAACGGCCATCGGTGCAATCTCTTACGCTGTCGCTGCCCCGCTCGTGCGCCGCCAAGCCATTGGGCTGGAAAACCGCAACAAATCGCTCAAAGTGCTGTTTGCCTTTCCGCTGGTGATCTCGGCGGCGCTTCTTTCCTTTGCCCATGGGGCAAATGATGTGGCCAATGCCGTTGGTCCGCTCGCGGCCATTGTACATGCCTCTGAGTTCGGCGAATTCGCCGGCAAAGTGAACATCCCAACATGGGTCATGGTGATCGGCGCCTTCGGGATTTCCTTTGGCCTGATCCTCTTTGGCCCCAAACTGATCCGCATGGTTGGCAGCCAAATCACCAAACTCAACCCGATGCGCGCCTTTTGTGTGGCCCTCTCAGCCGCAATCACCGTGATCATCGCAAGCTGGCTCGGCCTGCCCGTTTCCTCAACCCATATCGCCGTTGGCGGCGTTTTTGGCGTTGGGTTCTTTCGCGAATGGCATCACGAAAAACGCGCCCGCGAAAGCGCCGCCAAACGCCCCGGAGGCACCCGCCTTGCCCCGGAAGAACGCCGCCGCCGCAAGCTCGTACGCCGCTCGCATTTCATGACAATCGTTGCGGCTTGGATCATCACCGTCCCCGCAGCCGCCCTTATGTCTGGTGTGATCTTCTTGCTGCTAAACGCAATCTTCGCTTGATTCAGCCTAAAAAACGCGCCGCTTGCTGCCCCTCTGGGAGCCTGCGGCGCGAGTATTTGGACCAAGAAAAAGTTGGGGGAAGCGCGCTAAAGATGCAAGCAGAGCTCCTAAGCGCCACAATCGCACGCCCAATCAATTGATCCATAGCCTTGGACTTTTTCTTGGCTTAAATACTCAATAAGCAACAGATACCAAAGGCGCCGCGTTTCAATCCTGCGCCCCGCTCCAATCAAACACCCAAGCACCAGCGCATCACCGCTTTTTGCGCGTGCAGCCGGTTTTCCGCCTCGTCAAAGATCACCGATTGCGGGCCGTCCATCACAGCCGAGGTCACCTCTTCACCGCGATGCGCCGGCAGGCAATGCATGAACAACGCGTCCTTGTTCGCCTTGGCCATCAGCGCTTCATTCACCTGATAGCCGCGCAGCAGATTATGGCGGCGTTCGCGCGCGGATTGCGCATCATGCATCGAAATCCACGTATCCGCGACAACCAGATCCGCGCCCTCAACCGCTTTTTCTGCATCCCGTTCGATCTCGATCTTTACGCCTTTGGCGCGTGCTTCCTCCATAAAGACCGTTTCAGGATCAAGCTGGGGCGGGCCGGTAAAGGTTAAATCAAAGCCAAACTGGCCGGCGGCATGGATGAAGGACGCGCAGACATTGTTGCCATCCCCTGTCCAGACGACTTTCTTGCCCGCAATCGGGCCGCGATGTTCTTCGAAGGTTTGGATATCGGCCATGATCTGGCAAGGGTGCGTGCGATTGGTCAGCCCGTTGATCACTGGCACGGTGGCGTATTCGGCCATCTCTTGCAGGGTTGCTTCTTCGAAGGTGCGGATCATGATCATATCAACGTAGCGCGACAAAACCCGTGCTGTATCGGCGATGGTTTCACCATGGCCAAGCTGCATATCCGAGCCAGACAGCACCATCGTTTGCCCGCCCATTTGGCGCACACCCACATCAAAAGACACGCGCGTGCGGGTCGATGGTTTCTCAAATATCAGGGCGACCATACGCCCGTTCAGGGGCTGCTCTGCATCGGGCGTTCCTTTTGGCAGGCCTAAGCGCGCCGTTTTCATCGCGCGCCCAGCCTCGATCATCGTGCGAAGATCCGCGGGATCAGTGCTGTTGATATCCAAAAAATGCTTCATCAGTTGCGTCCTTTGCGGCAAAACCCGCTTGGTAATTAAATGTATCGCGGATCGCCAAAGCGCCGCTCAGTTGGTCTCTTGCGTGTTGGCCTCTTGCTTGGTGATCCGCTGGCCTATGCGCTTAGCGTTGTGGCCGCTGCATCAATGCGCTGGATCGCCTCTGCAATCTCTTCGTCTGAAATCGTCAGCGGGGGCAAAAGGCGCACAACATTGTCCGCCGCAGGCACCATCAGCACCTCTTTGCCATAGCCCGCATTGACCAGATCAATCGGCGCGACCTTGCACTTGAGGCCGAGCATCAGCCCGGTGCCGCGCACGCCTTCAAACACATCCGGATGCGCCGCGACAAGCCCTTCGAGCTTTTGGCGAAACAGGCCCGCTTTGCGATTAACCTCGGCCAAAAAGCCCGGCTCTGAGATTATCTGCATGACCTTCAAACCCACAGCACAGCCCAAAGGATTGCCGCCATAGGTCGAGCCATGGGTGCCCGCCACCATGCCGGAGGCTGCATTTTCTGTGGCCAAAACCGCGCCCAACGGAAAGCCCCCGCCGATGCCTTTGGCGACCATCATAATATCGGGCGTGATCCCGGCCCATTCATGCGCAAACAGCTTGCCGCTACGGCCTACGCCGCATTGAACCTCGTCCAAAATCAGCAGGATGCCCGCAGTATCGCAAAGCGCGCGCAGGGCTTTGAGATCTTGATCCGCCATCGGGCGAATGCCGCCCTCGCCCTGAATAGGCTCGATCAAAACAGCGGCCGTATTGGGGCCGATCGCGCCAAGAAGCGCCTCGCGATCATCCCATGGCACATGAACAAATCCACCCAAGAGCGGACCAAAGCCTTTGGTCATTTTCTCAGAGCCAGCCGCGGCAATCCCCGCAGCCGAGCGGCCATGAAACGAGCCTTCAAAGGTAATGATCTCGACCCGCTCCGGCGCGCCCTTCTCGTAGAAATATTTGCGCGCCATCTTCACCGCGAGTTCGCAGCTTTCCGTGCCCGAATTGGTGAAGAAACAGGTATCGGCAAAGGTCGCGTTCACAAGCATATCGGCCAAGGCCTGCTGCTGAGGGATTTGATAGAGGTTGGAGACATGCCAAAGGGTCGCCGCTTGATCCGAGAGAACCTGCGCCAGCGCCGGATTGGCATGGCCCAAGGAATTCACCGCAATGCCCGCGCCCAGATCAAGAAAACGGCGGCCATCGGCCTCAATCAGCCAAGAGCCCTCCCCCTTCACAAAGGATAGGGGCGCGCGATTATAGGTCGGCAATACGGACGAAATCATCTTTGGTTTTCCTTATGCGGAAGCAACAGACCCAATGGGTGCAACGGCAGCGCCGGTCTGTCAACGATTGGAAGCGGTTTTGAAGAAGATGTGCCCTTGTGGCACAGGTGAACAGACGTCAGGCGCGTTTGCGTCGGCGTCGAAGATCGGCGGAGATGGCGATGCTTTTGTTCATGGTCGCGCTTTTAGGGCTGTGCTGCGCGCCGCGCAAGAGAATTCGCGAAATTGCCGCATAATGCCCGCTTGAATGTTCGCGCGTGCCAGTTGAAACTCTGCGCAAAATCAATCGCAGGTCTGGGAGGACAGATGCCAACATTTACCCCAAACACACCCGAAGCGCCGCCCCAGATCACTGTTGTTGAGATGATCCGCCAAGCCGCCAAGCGCCGCCCCGAGGCCGAGGCGATTGTCTGCGAGGATCGCCGCCTGACATGGGCGCAGTTTGATGCCCGCGTGAACCGGGTTGCCAATGCCTTGATCGCGCGCGGCATCGGCAAAGGCGATCGGGTCGCCGCCCTTGCGCCCAACTCGGGCGAATACGCCGAGATTTTCGCCGGAACCCTGCGCGCAGGCGCCTGTATCGTGCCGCTCTCAACCATGGCTTCAAGCGAGGCGCTGGAAAAGATGATCGCCGACAGCGGTGCTTCGGCGCTGTTCTTGGCCGAGGCCTACCGCGATCTGGCCGCCCCTTTTGAGGCGCGCCTCGCAATGCCAGAAACCGCGCGCATTGCAATAGATTTCAGCGCGCCGGGCTGGGCGGATTATGAAACAGTTTTGGCCGAGGCCTCAGACACGGACCCGCTGATCGAGATCGATTTCCTTGATCCGTTCAATATCATCTATTCTTCCGGCACGACCGGAACCCCAAAGGGCATTCTGCACAATCACCAGATGCGCGCCGTGCAACAGGCCAGTGTTCAGATCAACGGCTATGATGATAATGCCCGCACGCTGCTTTCAACGCCGCTTTATTCCAACACAACGATAGTGGTTTTCCTGCCCTCGCTTGTGGGCGGCGCGACGATCCATTTGATGCGCAAATTTGATGCGCGCGAATATCTCAAGATCGTTGAGGCCGAGAAAATCACCCATACGATGCTTGTCCCTGTGCAGTACAAACGGATCATGGACATTGAGGATTTCGATGCCTTTGATCTTAGCTCGATGCTGCTCAAATGCTCGACCTCGGCGCCGCTGCGCGCGGATGTAAAGGCGGATGTTTTGGCCCGTTTCCCAGGGCGTTTGGTCGAATTTTATGGCCTCACAGAGGGCGGCGGATCGACCGTTTTGGAAGCCTCAGAACACCCCGACAAGCTTGACACTGTTGGCCAAGCGATGCCGGGCACCGAGCTTCGGTTTATTGGCGAGGATGGCAAAGAGGTGCCGCAAGGCGAAGTGGGCGAGATTGTCGGCCGCTCTGCGACGATGATGTCGGGGTATTTTGGCCGCGATGATCTGACGGCGGAATATCTTTGGCATGATGAGCAGGGCCGCGCATTCTTTCGCTCGGGCGATATGGGGGCGATAGACAAGGACGGCTTTGTGAAGCTCTCTGATCGCAAGAAGGATATGATTATCTCGGGCGGGCTCAACATCTATGCCGATGATTTGGAAAAGATTTTGCTTTCGGATGAAGATGTGAGCGATGCAGCCGTGATTGGCATTCCCTCTGAGGCTTGGGGCGAGACGCCGCTTGGCCTTGTGGTGTTGCGCAAAGGCGCTGTGCGCAGCGCGGCGGATATTCTGGCCGCAGCCAATGCGCGCCTTGGCAAGAGCCATCGCCTTAGCGCTGTAGAGATCCGCGACGAGCTGCCCCGCTCGGCGATTGGCAAAATCCTCAAACGCGAGCTGCGCCTGCCCTATATGGAAACCACCTGATGGCATGGGTCGCGCCGCTTGTTCTTGAGGGGCGGCATATCCGCCTTGAGCCTCTGCGCGCAGATCATGCCGCCGGGCTGCGCGAGGCCGTGGCCGACGGGGAGATTTGGAAGATTTGGTATACGGCCATTCCGGCCCCCGATCAGATCGAGGCAGAGATCGCGCGCAGGCTTGCCGAACAAGAGGCCGGGCGGATGCTGCCCTTTGTGAGCTGCGCGCTTGATGGGCGCGTGCTCGGCATGACGACCTATATGAACATCACGCCCGCGCATCGCCGCCTTGAGATCGGCTCGACGTTTTTGCGCGGCTCGGCGCAGCGCTCGGGTGCAAATGTTGAGGCGAAGTTTTTGATGCTGCGCCATGGCTTTGAGGCGCTTGAATGCCAAGCGATCGAGCTGCGCACCCATGCGATGAATATCCAAAGCCGCGCGGCGATTGAGCGATTGGGCGCGAAAATGGACGGAATTTTACGCGGGCACATGATTTTGCCCAATGGCACATCGCGCGACACTTGCGTCTATTCGATCCTTGCGCATGAGTGGCCAGCTGTCCGGGCCGGGCTTGAGGCGCGGATGGCGCGCGCATAGGGGCCGTTTTGCGCGCCGCACCTGTTGGATTTGAGTATTTGGGCCAAGAAAAAGTCTGGGCGGGCATTAAACTTCGCAGGGAAACTGGCGACAGGAAATCTGGCCCAGAAGGCGCGCGCCTAGGCCAGAATGTGAGCGCTGCGCGGTTTAGGCCTTGAGGCGGTAGCCGGTTTTGAACCAGTACCAGACAAGGGCCAGAAGCGCGAAAGTGACCCCGCCAACGACCACGAGGCCGAGGTTTGGATTGCTGTCGGATTGGCCGATCATCCCGTAGCGCACACCGTCGATCAGGTAGAAGACCGGGTTGAAATGGGTGATGGTGCGGATAACTTCGGGCAGGGATTGGACGGAATAGAAGGTTCCTGACAGGAAGCTGAGCGGGGTGATGATGAAATTGGTGATCGCGGCCATTTGATCGAATTTTTGGCTAATGATCCCGGCGAGCAGGCCAAGCGCCCCCATGAAAAGCGCGCCTAAGCTGACGAAAACCAGCGCATAGAGCGGGTGTGCGATGCCGGTTTTGATGGTGAGCGCCATGCCGATCCAGATCGCGACCGCAACGACGAGGCCGCGCGCGAGCCCGCCCACTGCATAGCCGATCACCAATTCGAGCGGCGAGAGCGGCGGCATCAATGTATCGACGATATTGCCTTGGACTTTGGAGACCATGATGGAGGAGGAAGTATTGGTGAAGGCGTTTTGGATCACCGTCATGGTTAGGATGCCCGGCGCGAGGAAATGCACGAAGGGCACGCCCATCACTTCGCCCCGGCTCGGCCCGATGGCAAGCGCGAAGATCGACAGAAAGAGGGCCGCTGTGACCAGAGGCGCAAGCAGCGTTTGCGTCCAGACATTGGTAAAGCGGCGAATTTCGCGGATGCACAGGGTTTGCAAGCCAAGCCAATTGACCCGCCCAAAGCGGCGTACGCCCATTTCAGTTTCCATCTTGTGATCCATCTGCTATGTCCTCGCGGCTTGCCTTGTCCCGGCGCTTGTATCCTGAGCGTGGGTGATTAGAATAGGCACCATGAGATAAACTCCAAGACGGCCCCTCGGCAATGCCCGAATTCGGGCCGTTTTGATTTGAGGAGTCGGCCATGTCCTGGACGGATGAGCGCGTAGAGCTGTTGAAGAAAATGTGGGGCGAGGGCCAATCGGCCAGCCAGATCGCCAAAGAGCTTGGCGGTGTGACCCGCAATGCTGTGATCGGCAAGGTGCATCGGTTGGGTCTTTCCAATCGTGCCGGGTCTGCTGGCGCGGCAGCTAAGCCTGCCAAACCCGATGCCAAGGCCAAACCATCGACCCCGGCCGCCGCCAAGGCCAAGCCCGCCGCGGCGCGCACCGAACCCAAGGCCGAGCCTGCGGCTCCTGTGGCTGAGGCGCGCCCTGTGCCGATCCGCCGCCAGATTATTCCAGCAGGGCAGCCTTTGCCGCCGCAGCCTTCGGCCAATGAGATCAGCCCTGAGGCGCTTGCGTCTGTGCGCGAAGTTGAGAAGAAGGCCAAGAAAATCTCGCTGATGGAGTTGACTGAGCGGACCTGCAAATGGCCGGTTGGGGATCCTGCGACGGATGATTTTTGGTTCTGTGGTCTGTCGACCCAGCAGGGCAAGCCTTACTGCGAGGCCCATGTTGGGGTTGCCTTTCAGCCGATGTCTTCGCGCCGGGATCGCCGCCGCTAAGGTCGACGGTTTGAGATTGAATTGAGGGGTTGCGCGCGGGCGCGGCCCCTTTTTTATGAGTATTTGGGCCAAGAAAAAGCCCTGCACAGATGATATATATCCCTGTGCATCTGTGCGGGGTTGGAGGGATTTGGCTTTTGCTTTAGGTTGGGTCTCTGGATTTTGCCAAAGGAGCGCCCAATGGCCCCGATTATTTCTATTTCCAAACTGACCAAACAATATGACTCCGGCACCAAAGCGCTTGATGAGGTGAGCCTTGAGATTGAGCAGGGCGAAATTCTTGCCCTGCTGGGGCCCAATGGCGCGGGGAAGACCACGCTGATTTCGGCGATTTGTGGGCTTGTTACGCCAACATCGGGCGAGGTCCATGTTGGCGGGCATTCGATTGCAACGGATTTTCGCGCGGCGCGGGCCTTGATCGGGCTGGTGCCGCAGGAGATCGCCATTGAGCCGTTTGAGAAGGTGCTGAACACGGTCCGTTTTTCGCGCGGGCTTTTTGGCAAGCCGCGTGATGAGGCCTATTTGGAGAAGGTGCTGCGCGCATTGTCTTTGTGGGACAAGCGCAATTCCCCGACCAAGGAGCTTTCGGGCGGGATGAAGCGGCGGGTTTTGATTGCCAAAGCGCTGAGCCATGAGCCGAAAGTTTTGTTTCTGGACGAGCCATCGGCGGGGGTTGATGTCGGTTTGCGCCGCGAGATGTGGCAATTGGTGCGCGATCTGCGCGATGAGGGCGTGACGATCATCCTGACGACCCATTACATCGAGGAAGCCGAGGAGATGGCGGATCGCATTGGGGTTATCGACAAGGGCCGCTTGATGCTTGTGCAGAACAAGGCCGATCTGATGAAGAATTTCGGGCGCAAACAGCTGCGCATGGAGCTTGGGGCCGCGCTTGAGGCGATCCCAGAGGCGCTGGCTCAATATGAGCTGACGCTTGAGAGCGATGGCATGGCCTTGGTCTATGAATACGACACGCGCGCCGAGCGCACCGGCATCACCCGGCTGATTGCAGATCTGGCCGAGGCCGGGATCTCGGTGCGCGATTTGGACAGTGAGCAAAGCTCGCTTGAGGATGTGTTCCTTGGGCTTTTGGAAGGAGATGCGGCATGAATTGGCAAGCCATTCGCGCAATCTATGTCTTTGAAATGGCGCGCACATTTCGCACAATCTTACAGTCGATCCTTTCGCCTGTTCTCTCGACCGTATTGTATTTCGTTGTCTTTGGGGCGGCCATTGGCGGGCGCATTCAATCGGTCGATGGGATCGCTTATGGGGCGTTTATCGTTCCCGGCTTGATCATGCTGACCCTGCTACAACAATCGGTCACCAACGCGAGCTTTGGCATCTATTTCCCCAAGTTTATTGGCACAGTTTATGAGCTGCTCTCCGCCCCGATCAGCTTTGTCGAGATCATGATCGGCTATGTGGGCGCGGCGGCGACAAAGGCTGTGATGATCGCGGTGATTATCCTGATCACATCGGCATTTTTCGTTGATCTGCATATCGCACACCCTTTCGCGATGGTGGCTTTCCTGCTGCTCACCGCGATCAGCTTTTCGCTCTTGGGCTTTATCATCGGCATCTGGGCGAAGAATTTTGAACAGCTGCAATTGATCCCGCTCTTGGTGATCACGCCGCTGGTTTTCTTGGGCGGTGCCTTTTACTCGGCCTCGATGCTGCCACCCTTCTGGGCGATGGTGACGAAATTCAACCCGGTGCTTTACCTGATCTCGGGCTTTCGCTGGAGCTTCTTTGATGTCGCTGACGTGCCTGTTGGCATCTCGCTCGCGGCGATCTGCGGCTTTCTGGCGCTTTGCGTCGGGGTGATCGCTTGGATCTTTCGCTCTGGCTGGCGGCTGCGCGAATAAGGGGGGCTACGCCGGACCTTCTAAAAACAAAGGGGTACAGAGCAGACGCTTTGCACCCCTTTTTGCTGTTACTCAAGGTATTCAGCCGCCCATTCAAACGGGGTCCAGCCGCCCGAACGCCCGCCCAGATGTTCGGCCAGAAAATCCTCAGCGATGCGCGCATATTGCAGCTTGGATTGCCACTTTCGCAGCCCATGCCCCTCGCCATCAAATATCTTCACCGAGACGTCTTTCCCAGCCGCCTCAAGTGCTGCGGCAAAGACTTCCGTCTGCTCAAACCCAACAACGCGATCCGAGCGCCCAGCAATCAATTGGATCGCTCCTTGCACATTTTCCACGTTGTTTTGCGGCGAACGCGCCTTCATCTTTGCCACATCCTCAGCACTGTCGAGCGCGCCAAAATAGCGCGAAATACCGTCTAGATAATTGCCCCAAACGCCGGGATTATTGCGCACCTGATACTCGACATCGAGCACCGCATGCTCAACCAAAGCGGCCTTAAACAGCCCCGGATCACGCGTCATTGCCAGCGCAGAAGCATAGCCCCCATAGCTGCCCCCCATGATCGCCATTGCCTCTTTATCGGCATGCCCTTCAGCGATAAGCCATTGCGCCGCATCAACAATATCGTCCTGCATCTCAGCACCGTATGCGCCAAAACCCGCCTCCATAAAGGCGCGCCCATAGCCTGCTGAGCCGCGATAATTTACCGTCAGCACGCCATAACCGCGATTGGCCAATAACTGAAACAGGTGCTGATATTCATAAAAATTCCGATGCGCCGGGCCGCCATGCACATGCACCACAAACGGCACGGGCCCCTCAGCCCCTTTGGGCATCATCAGATAGGCAGGGATCGGCATCCCATCGCGCGCAGGAATACGCACCCCTTGCGTTGAAGAAAGCTTATCTTCATGGCGCGAACGAAAGCTATGCGTGCCAATGGGCTCAAGCGTTTCATTCTCAAGATCGGCGAGATAGGTCTCATATCCTTTGGCTTGCGGCGAGACAGAGAGAACCGCAAATCGCCCGGCCCCAGCGCTATGAACCCCGTCCAGATCAACGTCCGGCCCAAAGCGCGCAATCAGCCGCAAGATGGCCTCGCCGCGCGGCGTCGTGGCGACTAGTTTTTGGGCCGTGTCATTGGCAACCAAAAGATCGATTTCCCCGTCATAGGCATCCAGATTGGCGCGCATCGACAGATCAACATGCGCGTCCTCAACCAAGACCTTTTCCGCGCCGGTTTTGGGATCAAGCCTGACAAAGGCGCGCTTGTCCCGGCCGCGATTAGACAGCGCAAGGATCGCGCCGTCCTTTGTGGCCTCAAGCGGGTGGAGGTAATCGAACTCATCCGTTTCAAACGCAGGGCTCCATATGCCCGCCTCGCCATCAATGCCGGCAGCATAGAAGAGCCATTGGGCCTTGGTCTCGGATATTTTATCTTGGCGCAGCAAAGGCTTGCCCTCAAGATCAAACATCCAGATCAACGTTTTGCCTTCATTACGGGCGATCAACTGGCGATCGGTTCCGTCTTGGGCGACGTCATAAATATCAACATAAGTTTTGGTGCGATCCGCGCTGGCGACGATCACGCGGCGCTTAGGATCGGCGGGCAAATCCACCATCTGCCAGTTCGAAAAACTGCGCGGGGTGACATCAATCCAGTCCTCGCGCGCAGGCTTTGTGGGATCAATTTTCCAATAGCGCCCCTTGGAGTACATCCGCAAAAACTCGCCTGTCGGCTCCCATTGATGGAAGGCCACATCTTCAAAGGTTGCCAGATCGGCCCCGTCTTCGCGCCGCCGGATCAGCACAACTTCACTGCCAAGCTTGGTTGAACGCAGCGAAAGATAATCGCCAGACGCAGAGGCCCGAATATTCCATTCCGCGCTCATATTCGCATAAAAATCACGTAAAGGGATGATGCCGGGCAGGTCTTTGTTCACAAGAGATGCATGGCGCGGCGCCGTATCGCGCATCGCAAATCCAAGCACCCCAGTCCCAAGAACTAGCGCTGCCCCAAGCGGCAACACCCCGTATTTAATCCATTTTCTCATAACAGCTCGCTCGTTAATCATTCAGCTATCCTCGCGCGCAACCCTAAGAAAAGCCACTGCCACGTTCAACCACTTTAGCGGCTGAACCGCGCCCCCTTCCCTCGCCAATCGGCCTCGCGTATACCGCGCGCTATGAGCACAAACCCGCCAAACCTCCGCCCCGATCTCGCGCCCAAAGCGCGCATCTCAGACGCGCCCCGCGATGGCCAGCCGATGATCGGCATGGTTAGCCTTGGCTGCCCCAAGGCTTTGGTCGATTCTGAACGGATATTGACCCGGCTGCGCGCCGAGGGCTATGCGATCAGCCCCGAATATGCGGGCGCGGATGCGGTGATTGTGAACACCTGCGGATTTCTCGATAGCGCCAAGGCCGAAAGCCTGGAAGCCATCGGCGAAGCTTTGGCCGAAAATGGCCGCGTGATCGTCACCGGCTGCCTTGGGGCGGAGCCGGAATATATCACTGGCGCGCATCCAAATGTGCTCGCCGTGACCGGCCCGCATCAATACGAACAGGTGCTTGATGCGGTGCACAAAGCCGTGCCGCCAAGCCCGGACCCCTTTATTGATCTGCTCCCCGCAAGCGGCGTGAGCCTGACCCCGCGCCACTATTCTTATCTAAAGATTTCAGAGGGTTGCAACCATAAGTGCAAATTCTGCATCATCCCGGACATGCGCGGGCGCCTCTCTAGCCGCCCCGTTCATGCAGTGCTTCGGGAGGCCGAAAAGCTGATTGAGGCGGGGGTCAAAGAGCTGCTGGTGATCTCGCAAGATACCTCGGCTTATGGCGTGGATCGCAAACATGATCTGCATCCTTGGAAGGGCCGCGAGGTGCGCAGCCATATCACCGATCTGGCGCGCGCATTGGGCCAGTTGGGCGGCGCGGATCGCCCTTGGGTGCGGCTGCATTACGTCTACCCCTACCCCCATGTGCGCGATCTGATCCCGCTGATGGCCGAGGGGCTTGTGCTGCCCTATCTGGACATCCCGTTTCAACATGCGCACCCCGATGTGCTGCGCCGCATGGCCCGCCCCGCCGCCGCCGCAAAGACGCTCGACGAGATCGCCGCATGGCGCAGCGCTTGCCCGGATATCACCCTGCGCAGCACGTTTATCGTCGGCTACCCGGGCGAGACGGAAGCAGAATTCCAAACGCTGCTGGATTGGATGGACGAGGCCCAACTCGATCGCATCGGCTGCTTTCAATATGAAGACGTCGCCGGCGCGCGCTCAAACGCCCTGCCCGATCATGTTGCCCCTGAGGTAAAACAAGAGCGCTGGGATCGCTTCATGGAGAAGGCCCAAGCGATATCCGAGGCCAAACTGGCGCGCAAAGTCGGCCAGCATATGGATGTGATCATCGACGATATCGACGCCGACGGCATCGCCACCTGCCGCACCAAAGCCGACGCCCCCGAGATCGACGGGAACCTGTTTATTGACGAGGGTACTGAGGGGCTGAAGGTAGGCGAGATTGTCCGCGTTGAGGTGGATGAGGCGGGGGAATATGATCTTTGGGGGCGTTTGGCGACACGCAATTGATCCGGGGGATCAATTGCCGCCAAACGCGAAGATATACTTAGCCACGCCCACTTTCCGCATCTTCGGCCAAAGCTTCAACCTGCACTTCCTCAGCAGTTGCACGATCCTCTTTGATCTTTGGAGCCCGCTTGCGCCACTCGCTTAAGTTTTGCCCAACGGCTCCGTAGAAATCCGGCACGATCCTTTCCAATTCCACAATGAAATTAGCCTGTTGAGCAAACTTTGCCCCTATTTTCCGAGAATAGAAAATGTGAAAGGAATGGACCTGTAGCTTACCTTTTCCCTCTTCACAAAGCAGCGGATTCTCGACCAGTTCATCAAATGAAAACTGCGTATCCTCGCTACTTCCCGGCCAAAGCAAACGCACGAATAAATCGCCTGTTTTCTCTGTTTTTACTTGCTTGAGTAGCCAGCTTACCCGCGCGCGTGACGATTTGCGATCTTCGGGCGCGCGCAAACTCATCCCGACCTCAAGGCGTCTTTGCGGAATGTCCGCGATGATTTCCAGAGGTGCTGCCGCGTCTTCTATGTCAACATTGCAGACAAGGCGTTTCTCCTCACGAAGCAAACTCAGCTCATCTTTAGCACGCAGGCTTGGATCATTAGCATGTTTGCGCGAGAGTTTCTCGCCAACATGGGTCTCGGTCTGTCGACTTAAGATTAAGGAGAGGTCCTTTGTTTCTTGGTGCCACGCATTGATTACCTCAACAGCCATGTCCGATTTCGCTGGAATGTTACCGCCAGCCGACACCAATTTATTCAAATCGCCCCAAGCCGCTGGCATACGATCAAATCCGCGCACGCCCGCACTTTCGTGACTCAAGAAGCGCCGCAATTCATTCAGCAAAAGACGTTGATCCGTGTCTGATACCCGATCTTTGCTTAGCAAAAGGTCCGCATTTGTCAGAATAAACATCCAAGACCAATGGAACACAGGAATGCTTGAGCGGCTCTTTGCAATTTCTTTCAGCGGGTGAAAACGCGGATGGGTTGCGAACTGATTTGAAATTGTAACCACGCAGTCAATCCCATGGGATTTTGCCAAACCCCGGTATCGCTCAACTTGATCAGCGCCGAGCTCTGCGTTTCCGACTTTGGCCTCAACAAGCGCTTTCCATTCCCGCGCGCCATTACGCACGACAATAAGACCATCCGGGCGATCCCCTGTAACGGCCTTTTCGTCCTGAAAAACGATTTCGGTATATGTATCGATGTGCGAGCGCGCCCCGACACGTTGATCCAACGTTTCAATAAGCGCCGCACCAAATTCATCAATTTTACTCAGACAGGCCAAAAGAATCGATGTGGTGCGCCCCTCTTTGGAAGTCGTTGCCAGCACCGGAAAAAGCCGCGCTTCTTCCCCTTGTTTTAAATAGGCCGGAATTTTCATTGTTACCCCCATCAACTCATATACTGACACTTTGACGAGTCAGAGGCTCGCAATCAATGGTTGTGCGCCCCTACCCCTTAAGCATCCCAAAAGCCTGAGCGTTGGGGCAATAGGCGGGCGGCGTCGCGGCGCCGGTGTCGTTTTCCAGCATCCAGAGGATACAGGCGTCGTGGTTGGTGCAGGCGTCGCAGCGGGCGGTCATTTCGGCCAGAGTGGCCTTGGACAGAGCGGCTTTGGACAGAGTGGCCTTAGACAGGCGCGCGGGCGGTTCGGTCTCAAGATCAAGGCCAAGTTTATCCGCCATACCATGCATCAAGCGGGCGTGGCGCAGGGGTTTTGCCGAGCGGTTCATCAGCGCTCTCCTTTAGGGGCGCGGGCCATTTGGGGCGCTTTGGGGCCGGGCGGCCATTGATTGGCGGGGCCGGAAAATGAGGCCTGCTTAGCGCGTGAGCGCGTCAAACATCTCGGAGTTGCGGCAATAAGCGGGCGTTGCCTCGAGCTTTTCACCCTTGTTTTGCGCAAGCATATGGCCGCATGCCTCTGGATCGGTGCAGCCCATGCAGCGAAACACACGGCTGCGCAGCTCTTCGGGCGCAAGGTTGCCGCGCTGCACTTCTTCCATAAGATCAACGCCAAGCGCATCGCCCATACCCGTTACCAGACGCTCATGTTTTTCGAGCTTTTCAAGACCAAACATATGAATTTCCTTTTTGATAACCGCGCGCTCAAAGGCCAGCGCCCTATGATCATCCTAGCCCATGCTCCAACCCCCGCATTGATCAAGATCAAACAGGCGATTGGGCCGAGAAACCGGGATTTGGGGCAAAAAGTTAACAAAAGGTAGGGAATGCCTTACCTGACGTTAAGCGCGCGGGCTGCTAGAGTGATCCTATTACAACGAAAGCGCTTTTCCGGTGCAGTAACGAGTACATTTTTAAGTTGCGTAACGCGTTATTCCAGTTGCGTAACGAGTTGCCTTTTTCCACCGCGGCTTGCGCTTTTGGTGACAATTAATTTTTTATCCTCTTTTGAAGGCCTCCCCCCTATGTCTGGCAATATTGAACCGCTCGGCCTAGCCGAAACCATTGGTGTGATTGGATTTATCGCATATGTGGCGAATTATCTGATGCTTACGTTTCGGATCATTCCGCCCGCGGGGATCGCCTATTTCTGCGTCAATGTCTGCGCGGCGAGCATGGTTTTGACCGGGCTAAGCGCGAGCTTCAATATGGCTTCGGCCTTGATCCAAGGGTTCTGGATTGTGATCAGCCTTGTGGGCATTGCGCTGCGTTTGCGCGAAAGGCGCCGGATCGGCCAAGCAGCAGGCCAAAGCGATTTGCTGCGCCCAATGCGCCCTGCCGCCCAGGAGCCCCGCCCAAAACCCTTGCCGCAAATGGCCGCCTAAATCAGCCTAGCGCAGGGTTGAAAGCGTGCGGCGCACTGTCTCGATCCGCTGAGCATTGGGCGGGTGTGAGCCAAGGAAGCGATCGCCGGGATCCGGAATACGGGTAAAGAATTGCGCGCCCCGCTCGGGGTTGTAGCCCGCACGGTAGGTGATCACTGTGCCAAGCTGATCCGCCTCAAGCTCATAGCCCTTGGAATAGCTGCGCGCGCCAACCGACGCCCCGATGTTTTGCGCCGCTTCAACCCCCGCCTGCCCGGCCCCGGTAATGCTGGCCAGAATGCCGCCAAGCATCCCGCCGATCATCGCGCTTTCATTGGTGCGCGCAAGGTGACCAGAGATATGATGCGCCGCCTCATGGCCCATCACAAAGGCCAATTCATCCGCGTTTTGCACATCGGCAATCAGCGCAACCGTAAAGGCAAGGATCGGGCGCCCCGCGGAATTGACGGTTTGATAGGCGTTTGGCGGCTGGCCTTCACGGGTATCAACAACGATCTCAAAATCGCAATTCAGCGAGGGCGCGCGCTCGCGGCACATGCGCTCGGCAACCGGCTCCATCCGCTCAACAACAGAGACAAACATCGCCACGGCCGCGCGGGGGGATTGGCTCGGGCCAGTCGCGGCCGGGGTTGCTTTGGGGGCCGGTGTTGCAGGGGCAGAGGGGCTTGGCATCTCGCTACAGCCCGCAAGCATGGCCCCAAGCGCCACGCTCATCAAAACAGCGCGCGCCGCCCTGCGCCAGAGCTGCGCCGTATTGGCCTTGCACGCACCGCTCAACATTTGCCCATCCATCATCGCAACTCTCACCCAAACCAATGCGCATCCCGCGCCTTTGCCCTGAATTTAAGCACCAAAGCGCCAAGCTGCCAGCCCCGAGTTTGATCCAGCGGCGATTACTGCGCAAATATCAGCGCAAATTTCTGTGTGATGGGCGCAGAAACGGGCGCCCAGCCCCGCCGCGCGCCTTTGCCACTTTTCATTTTGATGCCCGCCGCTTAGGCTCTGGATATGTTTACAATCGAGCATGAATTTGACGCCACCGTGATCACCCTTGTGGATGAGCCCGGCAGCTATTTGCGCGAAGATATCACCATCTCGGCCTTTGAAGATTGCATCACGGTCGAACAGCTTGATCCGCGCACCGAGCAAGTCCAGAAAATCACCCTATCCTTGAGCCAATTGCGCGATCTTGGCGCTGCGCTGGATCTTCCCGAAGGGGTCTATCGCTTGATGGCGGAAAAAGGCGCAAAACAGAGCCGTTAATCCAACTCAAACAGTTTATCGCGCGACTGCCCACCGCGGATCAGGCGCAGCCGCCCCTTGGCAACCCCCATCGCTTTGGCCAAGACATCGCGCACCATTGCCGTTGCCTTGCCTGCCTCGGGCACAGCCGTCACATAGATGAGGATCTCTTCACCGCGCAGCTCAATGCGATTGCGCGCGGCTTTTGGTGTTGCCCGAACGGCGATCTGCGCGCCGGGCCGGGCCAAATGAGAAAGATCAGGCAGATCGCGCGCCATAGTCAGGGCCTTTGCAGCGAGGGGGGCAAGATTGGGCCTGACCCTGCCATGAATTGCCAAGCGAGGCGATGGTGATCTCGGCGCGCCCTTACCCTTGGGGCCATTTTATCCGGCCAAAGGGCCAAAATCCCCCGCCTCCCCTTGAACCCCGCGCCAAAAACCACGACATCTTGCCCAACAAACGCACAAGCGCGCGCCCAACCGCGCCTATAATAAGGCCCACTGCCCTATGCCAATCGCCAGCCCCGAAACGATGGAATTCCTGCTCTCGCGCCGTTCGCGCCCGGCCAAAACCCTCACAGCCCCGGTCCCAGATCGCACCGCTTTGCGCCCCATGCTGCAAGCCGCCGCGCGCACGCCCGATCATGGCAAACTGGAGCCGTGGCGCTTTATCGTGCTGGAGCATGGCGCTTTACAACGGCTCGCCGCCCTCGCTCAGCGCCGCGGCGAAGCGCTTGGCCTTGCCCCGGATCAGATCACCAAGGCGCGCGCCCAATACAGCGATGCGCATCTGGCCGTGGCGGTTATTGCCGCGCCAAAACCCTCGCCCAAAGTGCCCCAGATCGAGCAGATTTACTCCGCCGGGGCCGCCTGTTTGGCGCTGCTCAATGCCGCGCTCGCCTCGGGCTGGGGGGCCAATTGGCTTTCGGGCTGGGCCAGCCACGATCCTGAATTCCTGCGCGAAGGCTTTGATCTGAATGAGGGCGAATCCATCGCCGGCCTGATCCATATCGGTACAGAAACCTCCCCCCCGCCAGAGCGCCCACGCCCCGACCTGGACGCCATAACAACATGGGTAAGCGCATGATTTTCAACGATTTCGCCAAAGCTGTTGGGCAGCTCACCGATCCGCGCTTTGCCAAGGTGCTTTTCTTTGGGCTTGGGCTGACGGTGGCGCTTTTGTTTGTGATCTATGTGGTGTTTGCTTGGTTCATCGGCTGGATCATCCCCGATGTGATCACGCTTCCTTGGATCGGCGAAATCACTTGGGTCGATAATATCGCATCGGGCGCGTCAGTCCTTGTGATGCTTGTTCTGTCGATGTTTTTGATGGTGCCGGTGGCTTCGGCCTTTACTGGCTTTTTCCTAGACAATGTGGCCGCCGCCGTTGAAGAAAAACACTACCCGCATCTGCCCAAAGTGAAGCCGATCCCTTTTAGCGAAACGCTGCGCGATAGTGCTGCGTTTTTGGGGCTGATCGTGGTGGCCAATATCGCCGCGCTGCTTGTCTATGCGCTTACAACAATCGCCGCCCCGCTGATCTTCTGGACGCTGAACGGCTTCTTGCTTGGGCGGGAGTATTTTCAGCTTGTGGCGATGCGCCGCTTGGGCCGCGAGGGCGCGAAAATCGCCCGGGCGCGCCATGGCACAACGATTCTGATGGCGGGGATCTTGATGGCCGTGCCGCTCTCAATCCCGCTGGTCAATCTGCTCGTACCAATCCTGGGTGCGGCCACATTCACCCATCTGTTTCATCGGCTGTATCCAGCCGAAAACGCGCCCGCGCGCACCGCGCCGCAAGCCGCCATCCCGCGCTAGGCTTATTCGCCGCTAATTGGCGCCGGGCCCATCCGCTGCGCCCAATCAAAATCGCGCACCGAAATCAGCCCCGAACTGATCACCAAAACCAGCGCAATCCAGATCACAAAGGACACGATGCTCACGATAATAATCGTCCGCTTGAGGCGGAAATTGGCAGGCGCGCCATCATGGGTTCCGGCAACCTTTTCGCCAACATCCCCCTGCGTGCGCAGCCCCAAAGGCAGGGTCACAAACATCACCATAAACCAAGTGACCGCATAAAGAACGATGGCGGATGTGATCGCCATCAGACTTGCTCAAGCTCAACAAGGCAGCCGTTGAAATCCTTGGGATGCAAGAACAAAACCGGTTTGCCATGGGCGCCGATCTTTGGCTCACCATTGCCCAAAATCCGCGCGCCTTCTGCCTTAAGCTTATCGCGCGCGACCAGAATATCATCGACCTCATAACAGATGTGATGAATGCCCCCGGCAGGGTTCTTTTCAAGAAAACCATTGATCGGAGAATTCTCACCCAAAGGATAAAGCAGCTCGATTTTGGTATTGGGCAGCTCGATGAAAATCACCGTCACGCCGTGATCCGGCTCATCCTGAGGCGCGCCGACATTGGCCCCCAAAGTGCCGCGATACTGGGCCGCTGCGGCCTCTAAATCAGGTACAGCAATGGCCACGTGGTTCAATCGTCCGATCATCTCTCTCTCCTCAAAATCTTGCCCGCTTATGCCACTTGCGCGCAGGGGCCTGCAAGCGGCGCTTTGCCGCGACATATCGGTAAAATCTGCGCGGCATCACAAATAAAACACAGGCGTTAACGCGCCGTTCACCAATTTTGCCCCCTAATCAGAACAGGCCCATAACGGAGAGAATCCCATGCCAGATGACCTAGAAACATTCATAATGGTCCAACAACCAACCGCCGAGCGCCCGCTTTTGGGGCTTACCGTGCTTGTTGTTGAGGACAGTCGATTTGCTTGCGAAGCGATGCGGCTTTTGTGTTTGCGATCAGGTGCGCGGATCCGGCGGGCAGGATCGCTTGCTGCGGCGCGCAGGCATCTTCGGGTCTATCGCCCTTCGGTGGTGATTGTTGATCTGGGGCTGCCCGATGGCTCTGGTGCGGATTTGATTGCAGAGCTGGCGCGCGCGCAACCGCGCGTTGATGCGCTTATCGGGATTTCTGGCGATAGCGATGCTGAATTGCGCGCGCTTGGGGCCGGTGCGGATGCTTTCCTCGAAAAACCAATCGCCGGGCTTGATGAATTCCAAAGCGCTGTGCTGCGCCTTTTGCCCCCCGAATCCCAGCCCAAAGGCCCGCGCGCTCTGCTCAATGAAATGGTGACGCCCGATCCAATGGCGCTTCAGGATGATCTTTCCCATGTGGCCGATATTCTAACGACCCAATCAGATGAGGATATGCTCGATTATATCGCCCAATTCCTTGAAGGTGTGGCCCGCAGCGCAGGCGATGCGCCTCTTGCCCAGGCCGCTCATGATCTGGCCCTAAATCGCGGCGCAGGCGCCCCCTATCAAAGCGATCTGGCGCGCGTTGCCGGGCTTGTCCAACAACGGCTCGAAAACCGCGCCGCCATGTAAGGCCCAAAACGCGCGCATAAGGCCCAAAACGCGCCCAGCGCGCCTTGGCCCTTTCGGGCAGAACACCCCGCGTGTACAACCCACTGCGCACCCCAAAAGGCATAAAACAACTCTATCCTTTCAATAGGATAGCCGCCACACTTTGAGGCCTCCCGCGCCAGATCGGCCGCGCCCAAGCCGCCTGCCCTCCCCCCAAAGCCAAATTAACTTTGCCCATATCTGCACCAAAAGGACCGCGAAACCGGCCCTGTTCCGGCGCATTTCTGCCCAAATCCTTCGCCATAAACATCCCAAGACATTTGGCAAAAGCAGCGTCTTTCAGCGCCGCCACACCAAGAATTCGCCCCAGCATATCGCCCGGGCAAGTGACAAAGGGATGAGAGAATGATTGAGAAAATGCTGACAAGATTCGCAAGCGAAGAAAAAGGCAGCGTGACCGTCGATTGGATCGTTTTGACCGCAGGCCTTGTTGGGCTCGCCGTTGCCATCCTTGCAACAGTCAACACCGCCTCGTCGGATGTGGCCTCGCGCACAAGCGATGCGATTGCCGCAATAGATGCAAGCCAAGGCTGATCCGCAAAACCGCCCGCGCGCTTTCCTCCCAAGATGCGCAGCGGGGCTTTGCATCGCCATCGGCCTGAGACCCAAAAGGGGCGCCCCATCGGAGCGCCCCTTTTGCTATCTCGTTTTGCCGCGCAGATAACCACCTGAAAAATATGGACTATTCCTGCGGGATGACCCGCAAAGACAGTTCGCGCAACTGCTCGTTCATCGGCTCGGAAGGCGCATTCATCATCAGATCTTCCGCCCGCTGGTTCATCGGGAACATGATCACTTCGCGAATATTCGCCTCATCCGCCATCAACATCACCATGCGATCGATCCCAGCCGCACAGCCCCCGTGGGGCGGCGCGCCATATTTGAACGCATTCACCATGCCGCCAAAACGCTTGCGCACTTCCTCTTCGCCGTAACCCGCCAATTCAAACGCCTTGAACATAATCTCAGGGCGGTGGTTCCGAATCGCGCCGGAAATCAGCTCATAGCCGTTGCAGGCCAGATCATATTGAAAGCCGAGCACCTCCAAAGGATCGCCGTCCAATGCCTCGCGCCCGCCTTGGGGCATCGAAAACGGGTTATGCGAAAAGTCGATCTTGCCGGTCTCTTCATCCGCTTCATACATCGGGAAATCCACGATCCAAGCAAAAGCAAAGCGATCCAGATCCGTCAGACCAAGCTCTTCGCCGATCGCAACCCGCGCCTTACCGGCAACCCGCTCAAACGCCGAAGGTTTGCCGCCCAAGAAAAACGCCGCATCACCAACACCAAGCCCAAGCTGCTGGCGAATGGCTTCGGTGCGCTCAGGGCCGATGTTCTTGGCCAGCGGGCCAGCCGCTTCCATGCCCTCGCCCTGATCGCGCCAGAAAATATAGCCCATGCCGGGCAAACCTTCTTTCTGGGCAAAAGCATTCATCCGATCACAGAATTTGCGCGAGCCGCCCGAAGGCGCTGGAATCGCACGAATTTCCGTGCCTTCCTGCTCAAGCAATTTAGCAAAAATCGCAAAACCAGAGCCAGCGAAATGCTCAGACACAACCTGCATCTTGATCGGGTTGCGCAGATCGGGCTTATCGGTGCCATACCAAAGAGCGGCATCTTTATAGGAAATCTGCGCCCATTCCGCATCGACCTTGCGCCCGCCGCCAAAGCGCTCAAAACAGCCCTTCATCACCGGCTCGATCACATTGAAAACGTCCTGCTGCTCAACAAAGGACATCTCTAGATCGAGCTGATAGAAATCGGTGGGCGAGCGATCCGCGCGGGGATCTTCATCGCGAAAACACGGCGCGATTTGGAAATATTTATCAAAGCCCGACACCATAATCAGCTGTTTAAACTGCTGCGGCGCTTGGGGCAGCGCATAGAATTTGCCCGGATGCAGGCGGCTTGGCACGAGAAAATCGCGCGCGCCTTCGGGCGAGCTGGCTGTGATGATCGGGGTCTGGAATTCGTTAAAGCCCTGATCCCACATCCGCTGGCGCAGATCGGCCACAACTTGCGAACGCATGATCATATTGCGCTGCAATTTCTCGCGGCGCAGATCGAGATAGCGATACTTCAGGCGCGTTTCCTCAGGATATTCCTGCTCGCCAAACACCTGAAGCGGCAGCTCTTCGGAGGCGCCCAGAACCTCAAGATCGCGCACAAAAACCTCGATCTCACCGGTTGGAATTTTCTCATTCACCAAAGCAGCATCGCGCGCTTTGACAGTTCCATCAATGCGGATGCAATATTCGGCCCGCACCTTTTCCATCTGCGCAAAAACCGGGCTATCGGGATCGCACAAAAGCTGCGTCATGCCATAATGATCACGCAGATCGATAAACAAAACGCCGCCGTGATCTCGGATGCGATGCACCCAGCCCGAAAGGCGAACAGTTTCGCCTACGTTGGTTTTTGTCAGGTCGGCGCAGGATTGGCTGCGAAAAGCGTGCATGGTGATCTCTCTTGCGAGGAAAATAAGGGATAGCGAAGTCGGGGTGATACACCGCGTTGGGGGCGCAAAGTCAAGTGAAAGAGGCCCAAAGGCCACAGCAAGGCGCCAATCCAAGCGCTGCGCGTTGCGTCATCCCCGGTTGCGCGCCAAAATACGCCCAAAAACGAGAGCATAAATGAGCAGCGCACAAATCAAACACGACCGGCCAAATGCGCCCCGATCCAAGGAGGGATTGCCAGCGCAAACCAGGCGGCAACAGATTGTCATCACGGCTCTTTTTCTGCTTTTTGCCATCGCCTTTAGCTGGACGAGCCTGCGCACAGGGGCCTCTTCTGATCTTCTGCCGATCTGGCTTGCTGCAAAGTTCTTTGCCCTTGGCCAAGAGGGCGCGATCTATGCCAAAGACAGCACATTCTTCACAATGTCCCCGCCCAATGAATGGATCGCCTATGTGCGAAGCGGCGGCAGCGAGGCCGCGATTTACCCCTATGTCTATCCGCCGCTTTGGGCCAAGCTGCTGGCACCGCTCACAAATTTGATGAGCTTTGCACAGTTTGAGCGGGCGATCGTGCTGCTCAACCCGGCCCTTTTGATCCTTATGATCTTTGCCGCATGGCGCGCCGCACCAAAACTTCCCCTGCAACTGCATATGCTTGTTGGGACCGCGCTTATCTTTGGAACAACGGTTGGGCTGATCCCGATCATCGGCGGGCAAGCGCATATTTTGGTTGGGTTTTTGATGGTGCTCGCCATGGAGCGCAGCCGCAACAATGCCCCCATATCCGCAGGCGCAGCCCTTGCGATTGCCACAGCCTTCAAACTCTTTCCGCTGGTCTTTGTGATCTTTTTCATCACCAAAGCCCAATGGCGCGCAGTGATCAGCTTTGCCGCCACAGGCGCCATTCTTGGCGGCGCCTCTCTCTTGCTTGCCGGTTGGCCGCTTCATGCGGAATTTCTCAGCCAAATCAGCGCAGTATCGCGCACCATGCTTTTTGTGAATCACTCAATCAATATCGATGGGCTCATCGGGCATATCCTTGGTTTGCAAGATGCGGTTCTGATCACCCAAGGCGCAGAACATCTTGTTCTGGAGAAATCGCCGCTTTGGATCGCCGCCTCGCGCGCGCTGATGATCGGCGTGATTGGTGCCCTTGGCCTTTGGGCCTGGCGCAATCCGCGCATCGCCGACCATCCGCTGATTTGGCCCACAGGTTTTCTAGCCTTCGCCCTGGTTTCCCCGCTTTCCTGGACATTTTATTACGCCGCGCCCCTGGCCATGGCGCCATATTTGCTCGCCGCATGGGGCGCAAAACGCGCGTTGCTTTTGCTGATCCCGCTCGGGCTCTCGCTCAGCTTTTTGATGCTCAATATCCCCCAAGGCCTTTGGGGCATCTATTTCCCCCTGCAAGTCTATGCCACAATCGCGCTGATCGCCCTGCTCATCGCCTATGTTTTCACCATATCAAGGGAAACCCGCGCCTGACCCCTTGCACCCCGGCGCGCCATAGCTATAACCCACAAGAATTTTGTGCCTGCGCCATCTGCGGCCCTGCGCAAACGCTGCTGCCACATCCGCCGACAAGGGGCCCCAGACATGCCAAAAAGAACCGATATCTCCTCGATCATGATCATCGGCGCAGGCCCCATCATCATCGGGCAGGCATGCGAATTCGACTACTCCGGCGCACAGGCCTGTAAAGCGCTGCGCGAAGAGGGCTACCGGGTTATTCTGGTAAACTCGAACCCCGCCACAATCATGACCGATCCCGAAATGGCCGATGCCACATATATCGAGCCGATCACCCCTGAAATCGTCGCCAAAATCATCGAAAAAGAGCGCCCCGATGCGCTGCTGCCAACGATGGGCGGGCAAACGGGCCTGAATACTGCGCTGGCGCTGGCGGATATGGGCGTTTTGGACAGGTTCAACGTTGAGCTGATCGGCGCCAAACGCGAAGCCATCGAGATGGCCGAAGATCGCAAACTGTTTCGCGAAGCCATGGATCGCCTCGGCATCGAAAACCCCAAAGCGACCATCGCCAACAATATGCAAGAATGCATGGATGCCATTGATTACGTTGGCCTTCCTGCGATCATCCGCCCCGCCTTTACCCTTGGCGGCACCGGCGGCGGCGTGGCCTATAACCGCGACGATTATGAGCATTACTGCCGCACGGGCCTTGATGCCTCGCCGGTTTCGCAAATCCTGATCGATGAATCCCTGCTCGGCTGGAAAGAGTTCGAGATGGAAGTCGTGCGCGACAAGGCCGATAACGCGATCATCGTTTGCGCGATTGAGAACGTCGATCCAATGGGCGTTCATACCGGCGATTCGATCACTGTGGCGCCCGCGCTTACGCTGACAGACAAAGAATACCAATTGATGCGGACCCATTCGATCAACGTTTTGCGCGAAATCGGCGTTGAAACCGGCGGATCAAACGTTCAATGGGCGGTCAATCCCGAGGATGGCCGCATGGTCGTGATCGAGATGAACCCGCGGGTTTCGCGCTCCTCGGCGCTGGCCTCCAAGGCAACAGGTTTCCCGATTGCGAAAATCGCCGCGAAACTGGCCGTTGGCTATACATTGGATGAGCTCGACAACGACATCACCAAAGTGACCCCGGCCAGCTTTGAGCCAACAATTGATTATGTTGTCACGAAAATCCCGCGCTTTGCCTTTGAGAAATTCGCCGGCTCCGAGCCACATCTGACAACAGCGATGAAATCGGTCGGTGAAGCGATGGCCATTGGCCGCACCTTCCACGAATCGATGCAAAAAGCCCTCGCCTCGATGGAAACAGGCCTGACCGGCTTTGACGAAATCGCAATCGAAGGCATGCCCGCGACCGAGGCCACCCAATACAGCCCCGCAAACGAAGCCGTCGGCCACCGCTTTCTAATCGGCAGCAATCCCGATGCCCAAACCGCCATCGACAAAGCGGTAACAAAAGCGCTTTCCAAACAAACGCCGGATCGCATCCGGGTGATCGCCCAGGCCATGCGCTTTGGCTTCTCGGACGCAGAGATTTTCGACATCACCAAGTTTGATCCTTGGTTCCTCGCGCGCATCCGCGAGATCATCACCGCCGAAGAAGATGTCCGCGCCAATGGCCTGCCTGTAACCGAAGAAGGCCTGCGCGCGCTTAAAATGCTTGGCTTTAGTGATGCGCGGATTGCCACGCTTACGGGGCGCGACGAAGCCAATATCCGCCGTGCGCGGCGCAACTTAGGTGTTAACGCCGTGTTCAAACGGATCGATACCTGCGCGGCCGAATTCGAAGCCCAAACCCCCTATATGTATTCCACATACGAATCCCCCATGATGGGCGAAGTGGAATGCGAAGCGCGCCCAACCGAGCGCAAAAAAGTGGTGATCTTGGGCGGCGGTCCCAACCGGATCGGCCAGGGGATCGAGTTTGATTATTGCTGCTGTCACGCCTGCTATTCGCTCACGGAAGCGGGCTATGAAACCATCATGATCAACTGTAACCCCGAGACCGTTTCAACCGATTATGATACATCAGATCGCCTCTATTTTGAGCCGCTGACCTTTGAACATGTGATGGAAATCCTGCGGGTCGAGCAAGAGGCCGGCACCCTGCACGGCGTGATCGTTCAGTTCGGTGGGCAAACCCCATTGAAGCTTGCCAATGCGCTGCAAGAAGAAGGCATCCCGATCCTCGGCACCACACCTGATGCGATCGATCTGGCTGAAGATCGCGAACGTTTCCAAGAGCTTGTGATCAATCTCGGGCTCAAACAGCCAAAGAATGGCATTGCCCATTCTGATGCAGAAGCGCTCGCGATTGCCGATGATATTGGCTACCCGCTGGTGATCCGCCCCTCTTATGTGCTGGGTGGCCGCGCGATGGAAATCGTGCGCGATACGGCCCAGCTTGAGCGCTATATTTCGCAAGCCGTTGTCGTTTCTGGCGACAGCCCCGTGCTGCTTGATAGCTACCTTTCCGGCGCGACTGAAATTGATGTTGATGCGCTATGCGATGGCAAGGATGTCCATGTGGCCGGCATCATGCAACACATCGAAGAAGCCGGCGTTCACTCCGGCGATAGCGCCTGTTCGCTGCCGCCCTATAGCCTGCCGCAATCGATCATTGATGAGCTTCACGTTCAAACCAAGGCGCTTGCGCTGGCCCTAAATGTTGTGGGCCTGATGAACATCCAATTCGCAGTGAAAGACGGCGATATTTACCTTATCGAGGTTAACCCACGCGCTTCGCGGACCGTGCCATTCGTCGCCAAAGCCGTCGGCTCGCCCATCGCCTCCATCGCGGCGCGGGTTATGGCGGGCGAAAAGTTGGCGACCTTCGATTTGATCGATCCCGCCATCAAAACCTTCGCCGTGAAAGAGGCCGTCTTGCCTTTTGCCCGCTTCCCCGGCGTCGATACGATCCTTGGGCCGGAAATGCGCTCAACCGGCGAAGTCATGGGGGCGGATGTGAATTTCCACCGCGCCTTCCTCAAAGCGCAAATGGGCGCAGGCACGATGCTGCCCACCGAGGGCAAAGTCTTTATCTCGATCAAAGACATGGACAAAACGCCAGATATGCTCGATGCGGCGCGCGCGCTTGTCGGCATGGGCTTTGTGCTGGTGGCAACCCGCGGAACAGCCGCTTTCTTCAAAGAGGCGGGCATCACTTGTGAGCTGATCAACAAGGTCTATGAGGGCCGCCCGAATATCGTTGATCTGCTCAAGGATGATCAAATCGCGCTGGTGCTCAACACCACCGAAGGCACGCAAGCCGTTGAAGACAGCCGCGAAATCCGCGCCGTCGCGCTTTATGATAAGATCCCCTATTTCACAACGGCCGCCGCCGCCCATGCCGCAACTTTCGCGATGAAATCCCGCGAAGAAGGGGAACTCAGCGTGATGCCGCTTCAGGCCTAGTAGCCAAACCGCGCAAATTTCCCAAAGGCCCCGGTAAGCATCCCTTGCCGGGGCTTTTGCTATTTCGCAGGCGCAGCATGAACCCTTGACATAGCGCACCAAATGCCGCAAACGGGCCGCAACGCCGATCCTCCCGCTGCCGCGTGAGCAGCCTGTGCATTGCACCCGAGGACGGAAGAGAGCCATCTGAGGCTCACTCAGGTTCCCATTTCACGCAGGGTCCCGTCAGGAAAACGGCTTTGGGCATTCGGCCCGCGGCCTCACCTTTCCTGCAACCTATGCTGAAGCGCCTCTGGCTTTGCCAGTGGTGTATCATTTTGGACGCCGATTTCCGGCGCCCGTTGAAAGGACGTCTTTTGACCGAATTCTCCATGCTGGGCCTTTCGCCCCGCCTTATGAAAATCCTTGAAGATCAAGGCCTTGATAAACCCACCCCGATCCAAGCCCGCGCCATCCCCGAAGTGATGAACGGCCGCGATGTGATGGGACTTGCCCAAACCGGAACAGGTAAAACGCTTGCCTTTGGCCTTCCGCTTTTGCACCACGCGATCAGCGTTGGCACGAAACCAGCCGATCGCAAAGCCCGCGCGCTCGTGCTTGCCCCGACCCGCGAATTGGTCAACCAAATCGCCGAGCAGCTCTATAATTTCACCAAAGGGTCGCACCTCAAGGTCAACCGCGTTGTTGGCGGCGCCTCGATCAACACACAGATCAAACGCCTTGAGCGCGGCACGGATATTCTTGTGGCTACCCCCGGCCGCCTGATTGATCTGATCGAACGGCGCGCGATTTTCCTCGACGAGACCGAATTCCTCGTGCTCGACGAGGCCGATCAGATGCTCGATATGGGCTTTATCCATGCGCTGCGCCGCCTCGTGCCGCTGCTCGCAAAAGAACGCCAAACGATGCTGTTCTCGGCCACGATGAACAAGCAAATGTCCGAGATCGCAGGCGCCTATCTGACCAACCCAGTGCGCATCGAAGTTTCCCCTCCCGGCAAGGTTGCCGATAAGGTGAGCCAGGTTGTTCACTTCGTTGGCCAAGGCGCCAAAGGCGACAAGCTGATCCAGCTTCTGGGCGCGCATAAAGAAGAGATGGCGCTGGTTTTTGGCCGCACAAAACACGGCTGTGAAAAGCTGATGAAGAAGCTCGTCGCGGCCGGCTTTAAAGCCGGTTCGATCCACGGCAACAAAAGCCAAAGCCAGCGCGAGCGCACCCTCGCCGCGTTTCGTTCGGGCGATATCAAAGTGCTTGTCGCAACGGATGTCGCGGCGCGCGGGATTGATATTCCGGGTGTGCGCTTTGTCTATAACTATGAGCTGCCCAACGTGCCCGAGAACTATGTTCACCGCATCGGCCGCACCGCGCGCGCTGGCCGCGATGGCACAGCGATCGCCTTTTGCGCCCCCGATGAGATCGGCGAATTGCGCGATATTGAAAAGGTCATGGGCCTGAAAATCGAAGTGGCCTCGGGCCAACCGCCTGCGGATGAGACCCCAGTAAAGAAACCCCAGCGCGGCGGCCGCGGCGGCGGCGGCGGCAATGGCGGCGGGGGCAATGGTGGCGGCGGGCGCCGGCGCTTTGGCGCAAAGCCCGGTGGCGGCGGCAATGGCAGCGGCGCGGGCAAACCGCGCAGCCGCAAGCCACGGCGCAAAGTCGCTTAATTGATTTAAATCAGCACATTACAAGCCAGAGCTAACGCCCCACCTTAACTTAAGGCTGGGGCGTTTTGAATGTTAAGGATGCCCAGAGCGAATTCCAAACCGGATCTTGCGCCGCATCTTTTGCCTCCAAAGGCAGCATCACAACCGCATCCAAAAGATACTCGACCCCCGGCTCAACCGGGATGATTGCGCGCCCATTCTCATCCGTGCGCACAGTCGAAATGCGCACATCCTCCGGGCCATAACGCGCGAAAACCTCGACCTGAACATCCACGCGCGGCGCGCCCTCAAAATAAACATCAACAGGCAATCCGCCGCTCAAATCATCCGTATAAGGATTGGCCCGCGCAACGATTTCCGTGCGCAAACCAACATCGCGATCCTGCCCCGCGCCCGCCCCAACCGCGACAAGCGACTTGCCAAATCGGCGATAGGCCTCAGCAAAACCCGCAGGTGCAAAGCCGCGCTCTGCATGGCGTGCAACCACCTCGGGGAAATCCTTATGGGTGGTGAATTTGACGAATTTTTCAGCCTCGCTATAGCGCAGGATATAATCGCGCGTCTCATGCACAACGATCCAAAGCCCATCATTCGGCGCGGCCATATTCAGCGCAGGCCGATCCCCTATCCGCCCCTCAACCGCGCGCAGCCTATCCCCCTGCACCAGATCAAACCGCTCAAATTCCGGCGGCAAATAGGCATAGCTCGCCCCTTTGAAATCTTGCCCCACACGCAGCGCCGCAATGATCGGCTCGCCCTCTGCAAGCTGATATTTTTGCGGTGAAATCCAGAATTCGTGGCCAAACGCGATTGTCGTGCTACATAGCGTAAGAGCGGCGAAAATCGGGCCGGTAAGCAAAGTTGAGGTGAGGCGCATGATGGCTCCTGTTGTTACGATCAAGAAACTGGCACGCGCGGCCCTATTGTCAAGCTTGGGGCTGATCGCTCTTGTGATCGTGAACGGCGCGGCGCGCGCGCATGAAGTCCGCCCTGCAATTGCGGATGTGGCGATTGGCGCGCAAACCGTTGAGATCGAGATCGAGCTCGCGCTTGAGGCATTGATCGCCGAGATCGACCTTGCGGGCCTTACCAACACCGATGAAGCCGAGGGCGCGGATCGCTATGATGCGCTGCGGGCCTTGCCGCCGGAAGCCTTGCTGAGCGAACTAAACGCCGCTTTCCCGCGCATCGCGCAAAGCATCACCCTTGAAGCCGCAGGCACCCCGCTTAACGCCATATTCGAGCGTGCAGAGATCCCCGAGATCGGCGATATTGAGCTTCCCCGCGATTCCCGCCTCTTCCTGCGGGCGGAATTGCCCAATGATGAAAGCGCGCTGATTTTTGGCTGGAACGCCAGCAACGGCCCGCTGATTGTGCGCCAAACAAGCGGCGATCAGGGCTATAACGACTACCTCACCAATGGCGATTTGAGCCAGCCAATGCCGCGCGCCGGAGTTGCCGAGAAAAGCTGGGGCGCTGAATTTGTCGATTATATCAAGATCGGCTTTGCCCATATCATCCCCAAGGGCTTGGATCATATCCTGTTCGTGCTGGGGCTGTTCTTCTTCTCGCTCAAGCTGCGCCCTTTGCTGTTTCAAATCACGGCGTTCACCCTCGCTCATACGTTAACGCTGGCACTGGCCATTGTTGGATTTGTGCAAGTCCCCGCCGCGATTGTGGAGCCGTTGATTGCCGCCTCCATCGTTTTTGTCGCGGTTGAGAACATTCTCTTTAAGACAATGACGCCTTGGCGCACGGCCATCGTTTTCGGCTTTGGGCTGCTGCACGGGCTTGGCTTTGCCTCTGTGCTTGGGGATATCGGCCTTGATCCGGCGCGTTTTGCCACGGGGCTTATCGGCTTTAACATCGGGGTTGAGCTTGGCCAACTCGCGGTTATTGCCGCAGCATTTCTGGCGGTTGGGATATGGTTCGGCAAAAAGCCCTATTACCGCACCCTGATCAGCAACCCTGCCTCAGCTGCGATTGCCGTTGTCGGGGCCTATTGGTTTGTTGAACGGGTCTTTTTGTAGCGGGCCTGCTTAGGTCGCTTCTTCTTCGAGGTGCATTTTCATTGAGATCAGCACCTGCTGCAATTCAAGGGTCTCGCGCAAAAGCCGCTTGGCCTCGTTGATCGTGATGATGCCATCCTCGATGCTCTGGGTATATTCGCCCATCAGCATCGCAAAACGCTGGCTCAATTGCACAACATCCGCATTCACCCCGCCCTCGGGAGAGTTTTTGCCGCCGCCTGCATTGCGCGAAAAGGTGATGCCCTGCAATTCGCCCAGCGCAGAGGTCACATGAGGATAGCGCGCCGCCTCTTCCAAAGCGATCACCGCATCAATCGGCATGAACCGCTCTGCATGTTCGGGCGCATCGGAATAATACCGCCCCAAAGTCGCTTTGGATTTGCCTGTTAGCGCGCAGGCCGCTTCAAGGCCAACATCTTTCACCAATGCTTCGGTGTGTTTTTTGAGATAGCTCCCAACAACCTTCATCCGCGTCCCACCCATTTTACTGCATCCCCAAATCAACCGCTTCATAAGCTTAGCAAATTCTACGGGGAATTCCCTCTTTCATTTCCCATTAATACTTACAAACAGAAATGTCATAAAGAATTTGTCCGGTTCATCCGGGCTTTAGTGAGTATCCGACGTCCCCAGCGTCGGGATAAAGGTGGGGGCCTTTTATGGTCGGGTGCGTCCCCAACACGCATCTGCAAGAATAAAGAATGAGACTTAATCAGTATCGGGAGCTTTCAACTCATCCCCAAGGGCGTGTTTCGCCCTGAAAGCTATTCGTTTCCCTGTAGTTTCTTGTTCTTGCCCCGCCGCCCCCACGCGCAGCCCCTTACTTTACTGGCAAAAACCCTCTTGATGCGCAGCGCCGCACCTGCTTATTTGCGCCCATGGCAAAGCTCTATTTTCACTACTCAACGATGAACGCAGGCAAATCGACCCTGCTGCTTCAGGCCTCGTATAATTATCGCGAGCGCGGCATGGAGACCTACCTTTTGACCGCGCAGCTTGATGATCGCGCAGGCGAAGGGCGCATCGCTTCGCGCATCGGGATTGACCAAGCGTCAGATACATTCACGCCGGGCGAAAACCTCTTTGCCAAGATCGAAAAACGCCTCTCTGAGGGCCCCTGCGCCTGTATTTTCATCGACGAATCGCAATTTCTTGAGCCAGAGCAAGTCTGGCAATTGGCGCGCGCGGTGGATGATTTGCATGTCCCGATCATGTGCTATGGGCTACGGGTCGATTTTCAGGGCGCGCTTTTCCCCGGTTCGGCCGCCCTTCTGGCGCTTGCCGATGAGATGCGCGAAGCCCGCACCATCTGCCACTGCGGCAAAAAGGCGACCATGGTCATCCGTACCAATGATCAGGGCGATGTTTTGACCCAAGGCGATCAGGTCCAGATCGGCGGAAATGAGCGCTATGTCTCGCTTTGCCGCCGCCATTGGCGCGAAGCCATGGGGGAAGAGGTCCCCAAACGTTAAACAGCGCAAAAACAGCGCGCGCAGATCTTCTTGCAAAAAGGGGGTTTTCACCGCGAAAACCCCGGCTATATTGCCCCCATGACCACGCAAACACATATTGCCATCCCTGCCCGCGCTTTGAGCGGTGCTTTTGGTCTGCGCGGTCTCCTACTTCTTAGCAGCCTCTGAGCGTGCCTTTTGGGCGCGACCGCTCAGAGGTGATCAGCGCTCAATCCTCAGAAAAATGCTAAGACATAGAAAGATATTCCAATGAACACTTCGACCAAACAAGATCGCGTGTTGATCTTTGACACGACCTTGCGCGATGGCGAGCAATCCCCCGGCGCGACGATGAGCCACCGCGAGAAGCTCGAAATCGCCGCCCTTTTGGATGAGATGGGCGTCGATATTATCGAAGCGGGCTTTCCCATCGCTTCGGAAGGGGATTTCAGCGCGGTCTCTGAGATTGCGAAGAATTCGGTCAATTCGGTGATCTGCGGCCTCGCGCGCGCCAATTTCGCCGATATTGATCGCGCCTGGGAGGCCGTCCAACACGCGCGCCAGCCGCGCATCCACACCTTCATCGGCACGTCGCCGCTGCATCGCGCCATCCCAAATCTCACCATGGACGAGATGGCCGAGCGCATCCACGACACGGTGAGCCACGCGCGCAACCTATGCGAAGATGTGCAATGGTCGCCGATGGATGCGACCCGCACAGAGCATGATTACCTCTGCCGCGTGGTGGAAATCGCGATCAAAGCCGGCGCCACAACGATCAATATCCCCGATACTGTTGGCTATACCGCGCCGCGCGAAAGCGCCGATTTGATCCGTATGTTGATCGAGAAAGTCCCCGGCGCGGATGAGATTATCCTCGCCACCCATTGCCACAATGATCTTGGCATGGCGACAGCCAACAGCCTCGCCGCCGTGGAAGCAGGCGCGCGCCAGGTCGAATGTACGATCAACGGCTTGGGCGAACGGGCCGGAAATACCGCGCTTGAAGAGGTCGTGATGGCGCTCAAAGTGCGCAACGATATCATGCCTTACCAGACCGGCATTGATGCCACCAAGATCATGAATATCTCGCGCCGGGTGGCCCAGGTTTCGGGCTTTGCGGTGCAATTCAACAAAGCCATCGTGGGCAAGAACGCCTTTGCCCATGAAAGCGGCATCCACCAAGACGGGATGCTCAAGAACGCCGAAACCTTTGAGATCATGCGCCCAAAAGACGTTGGCCTCACTGAAACCAGCATCGTGATGGGCAAGCATTCGGGGCGCGCCGCCCTGCGCTCAAAACTCGCGGATTTGGGCTATGAGCTTGGGGATAATCAGCTCAAGGACGTCTTTGTGCGGTTCAAGGAATTGGCCGATCGCAAGAAGGAAGTCTATGATGATGATCTCGTGGCCTTGCTGCGCGATAGTGTTGGCGAAGCGCAGAACGAGCGTATCAAGGTCGAAAAACTGCGCGTTGTCTGCGGCACTGATGGGCCCCAAACGGCCGCGCTGACATTAAGCGTTGATGGGGTCAGCCACGCGGTTGAAACCACAGGCGATGGCCCGGTGGATGCAACTTTTGTGGCGATCAAAGAGATATTCCCAACGAACGCACGCTTGCAGCTTTACCAAGTTCACGCCGTGACCGAGGGCACAGATGCCCAAGCAACCGTCTCTGTGCGCCTTGAGGAAGATGGCAAAATCGCCACCGGCCAAAGCTCAGACACCGATACGGTTGTGGCCTCGGCCAAAGCCTATGTGAACGCGCTCAACCGTTTGCTCGTGCGGCGCGAAAAATCCGCACCCGATAGCGATGTCAAAACCGTCAGCTACAAAGACGTGACTTAAACGATCCAAGGGGCAGCCCCGCGCTGCCCCCATTTTCCCCGGATTTGGCCGCAAAACATGCGCCTTTTTCAAAGAATTTTGCAGCCCTGCCGAGATGCGCAAAATAGCACTATTCGAACAATTTATGCCCATTCCCAGCGCTCCCAAGCCCTAAACTATTCATTATCGAACCTGTGCCCCCAAAAGAGCCGCCCACAATCCGCCCAAGGCAGGCTGTTTCACGCCGCTCTTGCGCGCCACCACCCTTTTCCATTCCCGCCCACAGGCCTATAACATCCGATACGAAAGCCGGGATTCTCTTGGCTTTGTTGGGCATCGATAAGCGAGACATATGATATGGCACGATTTGGCGGTTTGTTTTCGTCGGATATGGCAATTGATTTGGGCACAGCAAACACGCTGGTCTACGTCAAAGGCAAAGGGATCATCCTGAATGAACCTTCCGTTGTGGCCTACCACATCAAAGACGGGCGCAAGCAAGTGCTGGCCGTTGGCGAAGACGCAAAGCTGATGCTGGGGCGCACCCCCGGCTCGATCCAAGCCATTCGCCCGATGCGCGAAGGGGTGATTGCGGATTTTGATACGGCCGAAGAAATGATCAAACATTTCATTCGCAAAGTGCACAAACGCACCACCTTCTCCAAGCCCAAGATCATCGTCTGTGTGCCCCACGGCGCAACCCCGGTTGAAAAACGCGCGATCCGCCAATCGGTGCTTTCTGCCGGTGCGCGCCGCGCAGGATTGATTGCCGAACCCATCGCTGCGGCCATTGGCGCAGGCATGCCGATCACCGATCCAACCGGCAACATGGTTGTTGATATCGGCGGCGGGACAACCGAAGTTGCCGTCCTCTCGCTTGGCGATATTGTTTATGCGCGTTCGGTGCGCGTTGGTGGGGATCGCATGGATGAAGCGATCATCAGCTATCTGCGCCGCCAGCAAAACCTTCTTATCGGGGAAAGCACCGCCGAGCGGATCAAGACATCGATCGGGACCGCCCGCATGCCCGACGATGGGCGCGGCGCCTCGATGCAAATTCGCGGGCGCGATCTGCTGAACGGCGTGCCCAAAGAGATTGAGATCAATCAAGCCCAAGTCGCCGAAGCGCTGGCCGAACCGGTTCAGCAAATCTGCGAGGCCGTGATGACGGCCCTTGAAGCGACCCCGCCTGATCTTGCCGCCGATATTGTTGATCGCGGTGTGATGCTTACCGGCGGCGGCGCGCTTCTGGGCGAGCTTGATTTGGCCCTGCGCGAACAGACCGGCCTTGCGATTTCGGTCGCGGATGAATCACTCAATTGTGTGGCGCTCGGAACTGGCAAAGCGCTGGAATACGAGAAACAATTGCGCCATGTGATTGATTACGAAAGCTAAGCTGCCCGCAACTCTGGCCCATGTGGAGGCCCATGTGGCGATAGAAAGAAACAGCTCGGACGAATTTGTTCGCCCGGTCAGGCGCATCCTGATCGGCCTGCTTGTGCTGTTTTTGCTTGGCATTTTCATCCTCTGGCGGATTGATAGCCCCCGGGTCGAACGGTTTCGCGCCAATTTGGTTGATCGCTTTGTGCCCTCTTTTGAATGGGCCTTGGTGCCGGTGACAAAGGTCGCGGGTATGATCGAGGGCTTTCAAAGCTACAACCGTATCTATGAGCAAAATCAAGAGCTTAAACGCGAGCTGCGCCAAATGCAGGCCTGGAAAGAGGCCGCCCTTCAGCTCGAGCAAAAGAACGCCAAGCTGCTCGATCTCAACAATGTGCGCATTGATCCAAAGCTCACTTATGTGACCGGCGTTGTGCTGGCCGATAGCGGCTCGCCCTTTCGCCAATCCGTGCTGCTCAATGTGGGCGAGCGCGACGGGATCGTTGATGGCTGGGCGACGATGGATGGCATCGGGCTGGTGGGGCGCATTTCCGGCGTGGGCCGCAACACAAGCCGCGTGATCCTGCTCACCGATTCCAACAGCCGCATCCCGGTAACGATCCAACCCTCGGGCCAGCGCGCCATGCTATCGGGCGATAACAGCGCCACCCCGCCGATTGAATTTATCGAGAGCCCCGAATTGATCCGCCCCGGTGACCGGGTTGTCAGCTCGGGCGACGGGGGGATTTTTCCCTCTGGGCTGCTGGTTGGGCAGGTCGCTATGGGCTCGGATCGCCGCCTGCGGGTGCGGCTTTCAGCGGATTATGAGCGGCTCAATTTCCTGCGCGTGCTGCGCAGCCATGAAAGCGAAGCCATCACCGACCCCGGCTCTTTGATCGCGATTGAGCCTGCACCCGCCGCTGCGAATACCGGCGCGCCCTTAGATCCTGCGGCGTTGGAGGCGAGCGATGGTTGATCCCATCACATCGCGGCGCTGGATTTACCGCGGGCTTTTGCTTGTCATTTCAGCTGTTGTGATCTTCTTTCATCTGCTGCCAATCCGGGTAGGCCAAGCCTATTGGCCGGGGCCCGATCTTGTTCTTGGGTTTGCCTTTGCCTGGGTGATGCGCCGGCCTGAGTTTGTCCCTGTTTTGTTGGTTGGCGGGTTGGTTTTGCTGACCGATATTTTGTTTTTGCGCCCCCCCGGGCTTTGGGCTGCGCTGGCGGTTATTGGGCTGGAATTCTTGCGCGCCCGCGAACATCTTTCGCGCGATCTGCCCTTCCCTGTTGAATGGGCGATGGTTGCCGCTGTTTTGATCGCGATGACCCTGGCAGATCGCTTTTTCCTTGCGGTTTTTGCCGTGGATCAGGTCGGGCTTGGGCTTGCTGTGATGCAATTGATCACAACGATTGCGGTCTACCCTTTGATCGTTTTGATCTCGGGAACGCTGCTTGGCATCCATAAAATTGCCCCCGGCGAAGTCGATGATATGGGGCATCGCCTATGAGACGCGCGCCCAAAGATACCGAAGCCAGCGCGCGCAAAATAACACGGCGCGGGCTTTTGCTTGGCGGCGCGCAGATCGCCTTTATGGCCGGGCTTGGGATGCGGATGCGCTACCTTCAGGTCGATCAGGCCGATCAATTCCGCCTTCTGGCCGAAGAAAACCGGATCAACATTCGCCTGATCCCACCGGCGCGCGGGCTGATCTATGATCGCAAGGGGCGGCTCGTTGGCGACAATGAACAAAACTACCGTATCACCATTGTGCGCGAGGATGCGGGCGATGTGGATGAGGTGATCTCGCGCCTCTCACGCCTTGTTGCGATTGATCCAGATGAGCTTGAGCGCGCCCGAAAAGAGCTCAAACGCCGCTCGCCATTTGTCCCTGTCACGGTCGCCGATCGCCTTAGCTGGGAAGATCTTGCGCAAGTCGCGGTCAATGCGCCCGCCCTGCCCGGCGTGACCCCCGAAGTAGGCCTGTCGCGCCGCTATCCGATGCTTGAGGATTACGCCCATGTGATCGGCTATGTGGGGCCGGTTTCGGATTATGATCTCAACCGGATCGAAGACCCCGATCCGCTGCTGCAAATCCCGAAATTTCAAATCGGCAAGGTCGGGATCGAAACCAAAATGGAATCCGCCCTGCGCGGCAAAGCCGGAACGCGGCGCATCGAAGTCAATGCGGTTGGCCGCGTGATGCGCGAGCTCGACCGCCAAGAAGGGCAAGCGGGCGCCAATCTTCAGCTCACCATCGACACAGGCCTGCAAAACTACTGCCAGCAGCGGCTCAAAGGCGAAAGCGCCGCAGCGGTTGTGATTGACACAAGCAATGGCGATCTGCTTGCGGTTGCCTCAACCCCGGCCTTTGATCCCAACAAATTCGTGCGCGGGATTTCTGTCGCGGATTATGGCGCGCTGACGGATAATAAATACCGACCGCTGGCCAATAAATCTGTCCAAGGAACCTATCCCCCCGGCTCAACCTTCAAGATGATCACGGCCCTCGCAGCGCTTGAAGCGGGCGTTGTCACCACCGAGGAAACCATACGCTGCCCCGGGCATGTCGAGGTTGGCGGGCGGCGGTTTCACTGCTGGAAACGCTCGGGCCATGGGCAGGTCAATCTGAACAACTCGCTCAAACATTCCTGCGATGTCTTTTACTATGAGATGGCCCAGCGCGCCGGGATCGAGAAGATTTCAGAAATGGCGCGCCGCTTTGGCTTTGGCGAAAAATTCGATATTCCCATGTCGGCTGTGGCCTCGGGCCTTGCACCAACCAAAGAATGGAAACGCAGCCGGCGCGGCGCAGATTGGGTTATTGGCGACAGTTTGAATGCCTCGATTGGGCAAGGGTTTGTTCTGGCCTCACCGCTGCAACTTGCTGTTATGTCAGCCAGATTAGCGACCGGATCGGTGATCACCCCGCGCCTGATCCGCACCATCAACAGCATCGAACAACCCTCTGGCCTTGGCCCATCCCTTGGCCTCAACGAAAACAATCTGCGCGCTGTGCGCCGCGGCATGTATGCCGTTTCCAATGATCGGCGCGGAACGGCCTATAGCTCGCATATCGCCGAGGATGAGATGCGCATGGCCGGGAAAACCGGCACCAGCCAAGTGCGCAATGCGGTTGTGCGCAACCAAGATGTGCCCTGGGAGCAGCGCGATCATGCGCTCTTTGTCGCCTTTGCCCCCGCACAAGCCCCCCGCATTGCTTGTTCTGTCATTGTTGAACATGGCGGCGGCGGCTCCTCAACGGCGGCGCCAATCGCGCGCGATATTGTGCTGCAAGCGCTCTATGACGGAACGCCCCCGCTCAATGCCTATCCTCCAAGCCAGCGCGGCACGATCCGCGAGCGCCAACGCACGATGGATCTGCGCGATCTCAGCGATGGCGCAACGGGCAAGGATCGCGCATGAGCTATCTGGAATATAACCTCAAAACCGTGCCAACCGGACTTGGCAAAGTGCTCTATTTCAACTGGGCGCTTTTGCTGCTGATAACGGCTGTCGCCTGCGTGGGCTTTATGATGCTGTATTCGGTTGCGGGCGGCTCGATGAGCCCTTGGGCAGAACCCCAGATGAAGCGCTTTGCCCTTGGCCTTGGGATGATGTTCTTTATCGCAATGGTGCCGATCTGGTTTTGGCGCAACTTGGCCGCGCTTGCCTATCTTGTCTCGGTCATCTTGCTGCTTTTCGTGAAGTTTTTCGGCACGGTCGGCATGGGGGCGCAGCGCTGGATTGATATTGGTTTCATGCAGTTACAGCCCTCCGAGCTGATGAAAATCTCGCTGGTGATGATCCTGGCCGCCTATTACGACTGGCTCGATGTCAAAAAGGTTTCGCGCCCGCTTTGGGTCTTGGCGCCGGTGCTCTTGATCATGCTGCCAACCGCGCTGGTGCTGAGCCAGCCCGATCTTGGCACCGCCATTTTGCTTGTCGCAGGTGGGGGCATTGTGATGTTTCTTGCAGGGGTCAGCTGGCTCTATTTTGGGGCCGTGATCGGCGCTGGCATTGGCCTTGTCTCAGCGGTGTTTTCTTCGCGCGGGACCAGCTGGCAATTGCTCAAAGATTATCAATACCGCCGCATTGATACTTTCCTTGATCCGGCCTCTGATCCGTTGGGCGCAGGCTATCACATCACCCAATCCAAAATCGCGCTTGGCTCTGGTGGCTGGACAGGGCGCGGCTTTATGCAAGGCACCCAAAGCCGCCTGAATTTCCTGCCCGAAAAACACACCGATTTCATCTTTACGACCCTGGCCGAGGAATTCGGCTTTGTCGGCGGTATCTCTTTGCTGGTGCTTTACGGGCTGATCCTGGCCTTTTGCATCGTCTCTGCACTCAACAACAAAGATCGCTTTGGCTCGCTCCTAACCCTTGGAATATCAACAACATTCTTCCTGTTCTTTGCGGTCAACATGTCGATGGTTATGGGGCTTGCGCCGGTTGTTGGGGTGCCGCTGCCGATGGTGTCTTGGGGCGGCTCGGCGATGCTGATCCTGATGATCGGCTTTGGGCTTGTGCAATCGGCCCATGTTCACCGCCCGCGCGGGCGCAACTGATGGCGCGGCTCAAGCTGCTCTTTTCCGCCCCCGATGCCCGCTGGGAGGATTACCGCGACACCCTGCCAAAGGCGCTGGCGAACGCCGGGATCAAGGCCGATCTGGCCCGCGATTTTGCGCCTGAAACGGTCGATTATATCGTCTATGCGCCCAATGACGGCCTAAGCGATTTCGCCCCCTTTACCCGCGCGCGCGCCGTTCTTAGCCTCTGGGCCGGGGTGGAAAGCATCGCCCCAAACAAGAGCCTGACCCAGCCGCTTGCACGCATGGTTGATGCGGGGCTGGAAGAGGGGATGGTGGAATGGGTCTGCGGCCACACTTTGCGCTATCATCTTGGAATGGATGCACAAATCGTGAACCCAAACCATGATTGGGCGCCCGCCCCGCCGCCATTGGCGCGCAACCGGCGCGTCAGCATTCTGGGGCTTGGCGCGCTTGGGCAGGCCTGTGCAAAAGCGCTGCGGGCGCTTCATTTCGATGTCGCAGGCTGGAGCCGCAGCGCGCGCGATATCGAGGGGATCACCTGCTTTCATGGTGCCGCAGGGCTGAGCGAAATCCTCAAACGCAGTGATATCCTGATCACCCTGCTGCCGCTCACAGATAAGACCGAAAACCTGCTCAATCCCGCCCGGTTTGCACAGCTGCCAAAGGGCGCCTTTTTGCTCAACCCGGGGCGCGGCGCGTTGATCGACGATGCGGCCTTGCTGGAGGCGCTTCACAGCGGCCAAATCGCCCATGCAACCCTCGATACATTTCGCATAGAGCCCCTGCCCAAGGATCACCCGTTTTGGGCCCATCCAAAGATCACAGTGACCCCGCATATCGCCTCTGAAACCCGGCCCGAAACTGCCAGCCAAGTGATTGCTGAAAACATCCGCCGCAGCGAGGCAGGCGAACCATTGCTCTATGAAGTGGATCGCGCGCGCGGCTATTAGCGCAGGATTGGCGGGCGCTCAGGATCCATCCCCGGCGCCGTCACTTCAGCCGATTGAACGCGCGGCGGCTCGGGCAGATCAAAGCGCAGCGCCACACGGGCAAGCCGCGCGCACATCGGATCAGACGCCGCAAAAAACGCCACATCAATCTCGCCGGCCTCAACGCCCGAAAAAGTAAGCGCTTCCCCCGCCAGCTGCGCAAGAACCTGCTCAGCACCGGGCAATACCTCAACAAAACCAAGGATATGCGAGCGCCTCCCGCCCTCGTAACGCACCCCTGCAAGATAGGCCATACGCGCCAATCCAGCCGCCAAAGCGAGCTTTTCATCCATCGCAACGATCAGCGCCTCGGGCAGACCTTTGGGGGCAGAAATCTCCTCCGGGCGCGCCTCGACCTCTTGCGGGGCATGGCCCAAAGTCTCGTTCAGCCAATCAACCGCATCCGCCGGGATCAGGATTTCAGAAGGGGCCACGCCAAGGTTTACCCCAAGCCCGATCCCCTGCCCGGCAAGCATCTGCGCAACCGAGCGCCCCGACATCGCCGCATAGGGTGCGATCCCGCCAGCAAATTCCGCAAGCCGCGCCTCACGATCAAAGACAAGCGCGAATTGCCCCTCGCCAACCGGGAAAATCCGCGGCTTGATCACATCGCCAATCGCCTCGGCTTCAAGCATCAAAAACAGCTCGCCATCGCCCAAACGCTCATAAAATCGAAGGCGCACCGCATCTTCCAAAGGGCTGGCCTCCATGGCGGCATGGGCGCGATCAAGCGGGGTCAACTCATCTGTCATTTCGGCCTCATCTTTGGCGGGTGTTGAGGCCGAGCGGTAAAGCCGGTGCGCGCGCAGTTCAAGCTAAAGCTTGCGAAAGGGCCGCAACAGGGCCCAAGAAAGCCGCGCCGGGCGCTTATCCTGCCAGCGCAACCCAACCTTCATGTTAATGTGAGAGGCGGCGGGTTGCGCAATATATGTCGAAAACATCTGATCCCAAATCGAAAGGAAAAACCCATAGTTTGAATCGTGCTCGGCGCGATCAACGGAATGATGCACCCGGTGCATATCCGGCGTAACGATCAAACGGCGCAGCACCGCATCAAGGCGCAGCGGCAGGCGGATATTGGCGTGATTAAACATCGCCGAACCATTGAGCAAAACCTCAAACAAAAGCACCGCCCCCGCAGGCGGCCCAATCAAATAGATCAGCCCGATTTTAAGCAGCATAGACAGAGCAATTTCAATGGGATGGAAGCGAATAGCCGTTGTCACATCCATCTCGGTATCCGCATGATGGACCTGATGCAGACGCCACAGAAGCGGGACTTTATGCGTGATAACATGCTGGCCCCAAATGGCGAAATCAAGGATCAAAACCACCAAGATCCAGACCAGCCACAGCGGCATATTCAGCGCGTGAAACAGCCCCCAGCCAAGCGCCTGCGCATCCAGCGCCGCCCCGATTGCCAGCAGCGGCAGCGCAATAGCCACCAGCCGCAACGCAATCGTATTCAGCACCGATAGCCCCCAATTTGTCAGCCAGCGCGCGACATGCTCGGGGCGACGGGCGCGGCGCGGCAAGAGGCGCTCAAGCACAGCCAAAACCGCAAACAGCCCCAAAAACACCGCCATCCGGATCACAAATTCATTTTCCAGCATAATGCCTCACTTTTGTGCATGTCCCTTGGCCAGCATAGCCCGAAACCCCGTTAGAATTGAAATGCGAAAGCGAACCCTTTAGGTATGATCTAGCGCAGCCTGCGCAACAATCGACCAAAGGATGCGCCGATGAGCCTTGCGCAAAGCCCCGAATTCACAAGCCCCGCGCCAGCCGCAACGATGAGCGAAGACCGCCTTGATAGAATGGCCCAAAACGCCGAGCGCGCGGCCAATTTTCTCAAAGCGATCAGCCATGAAGGGCGCTTGATGATCCTGTGCCATCTGGCCTCCGCAGAGCGATCCGTAACCGAGCTTGAAACCCTGCTCGATATGCGCCAAGCGGCTGTTTCTCAACAATTATCCCGCTTGCGTTTGGAAGGGTTGGTCGCTTCGCGCCGCGATGGAAAAGCGATCTATTACCGTCTGGCCGATGAACGCGCCAAACAGATCATGGGCGTTTTATACGATCTCTTTTGCGCCGCCTGACCGCCGCCAGATTGCCACCTGATGGGCGCTTAATCCGCCCCATCCAAAACCGCCCGCACCCGGGCGCGCAACACCGGCAGCAATTCAGCCTCAAACCACGGATTCTTGCGCAACCAGCCAGAATTGCGCCAAGAGGGATGCGGCAAAGGAAACACATCCGGCCCAAAGGCGCGCCATTGCGCCACCCGCTCAGTTACGCTGACCCGCCCTCCAAGATGCCATTTCTGCGCATAGGCGCCGATCAAAAGCGTCAACCGCAGGGATCGCAGGCTTTCAACAACCGGCGCGCGCCATGTTGCGGCGCAAACAGGCGGCGGCGGCAGATCAGAGCCGCGCGCATCATAGCCCGGAAAGCAAAAGGCCATCGGCACAATCGCCACCCGCGCGCGATCATAAAACGCCGCCTCCTCAAGCCCAAGCCAATCGCGCAACCGATCCCCGGATGGATCCGTAAAGGGGCGCCCCGAGGCATGCACCTTGGCGCCCGGCGCCTGCCCCGCGATCAAAATCCGCGCGCTCGGTTCAAACCAAACAACCGGGCGCGGGCGATGCGCGCTGGCCGTAGCGCCAAAACGCGCCGCACATAAATCACAGGCTGATATTTGATTGCGAAGGTCGCTCATCGCCCCAGTATGACCGCCAAGCCACGCGGCGAAAAGCCCCCCATCAGAGGCGCAGGACCCGCCCACACATGCCGATCCAGCCCTCAATTAGGGCAAGAAATTGTTGCGCCTCGAGAAACAAAGCGGGCGATTTCCCCAAGCCATTCGTCACATTGTTGCCAGATTGGCATCAACAAACCCGTTATTTCCGGCCAAATCTGCAAAAAATCGCGTTCTTCATTGAATTTGGGGGGCGCGATCCGACATAATAACGCCTAAATGACACTCTATAGGTCATGTTAACCAAGGTCCGCTAAGGATCACAGATATAGGCAGGTCGGAGCGGTTCATGCTCGAGTTCAACAATGTATCCAAGTCCTTTTGGACCGGAAAGCGGCGCAAGGTGATCCTTGAAGACGCCTCCTTTCGTGTGGAGCTTGGGAATTCGCTTGGCATTCTGGCCCCCAATGGCACCGGAAAAACCACCATTATCAATATGATGGCCGGGCTCGAAAAGCCGGATGAGGGCGTGATCCGGCGCGAATGTCGTATCTCTTTTCCGCTGGGCTTTATGGGCGGGCTCGTCTCCAAACATACCGCGCGCGAGAATGTGCGCTTTATTGCGCGCCTCTATGCGCTTGATCCAGATTATGTTGAAGCATTTTGCCGCTGGCTGGTGCAGATTGACGAATATTTCGATATGCCAGTGGGAACCTATTCGGCGGGCATGCGCTCGCGGCTGAATTTCGCGCTGCTACTGGCGCTCGATTTTGATATGTATCTGATTGATGAAGGCATGCCTTCTACCTCAGATGTGGAGTTTAACAAAAAGGCAGGGGCAATCCTGCGCGAACGTCTGGAACGGGCAACGATCATCGTTGTGTCTCACCAGGCCGCCACACTCGAAAAATTCTGCCGCTCGGCAGCTGTTTTGCGCGATGGGCGGCTCCATATGTTCGATACTCTAGAAGAGGCGAAAGCGCTTTATGACTACGAAGCCCAAAGCTAAAAAGTTCCGCATTCGGCGCACTGGCCCTCTTGAGGGCGCTGTCGAAACAGGCAATGACGCACAAAGCGCGCAGGCCCCTAAAGCTGCGCCCAAAGCGGCAGAAGCCCAAGCCGCTGCGCCGCAAGCCGCAGCCAAACCTGCCGCCCCGCAGCCGGCCCAACCAACAGCCGCACAGCAGCCAACCCAGCAGCCAGCCCAACAGGCGCCCCAAAAACCCGCCGCCAAGCCTGCACCAAAAGCAAACGCCACATCCGATGAAGGCCTGTTTGACAATGATGACGACGGTTTTGCAGGCTTTGGCCTTGGTGGCGGCTCAAAACCCCAAGCAAGCCAGGCTCAATCAGCGCCAAATCCCGCCCGCGCCAGCCGCGCACAATCCAATGCCGCAGCGGCGATGACCGGCGATGTCACACCCGCCGCGGAAATGAGCCTCGACGCAGAGATTGACGCGATCCGCAAAGAAGGCCTGACCGGGCGCCAATTGCGCATGGCGCGCCGGGTTGCTCAAAAGCATAACATCGCCCCCACTTCGGATTTTGATGCGGTGCGGCTCTTGCGCAAACAGGGCATTGATCCCTTCCAGCGCGGCACCATGCTTGAAATGGTTCAACCCGCCTCCGGGACAGGCCCAGCACCAGGCGCGGGCAAAGCGCAACTGCCTCAAACAGTCAAAAAGACCCAGCTTCCGGCCACAAATGTTATTCATGATCAAGGCCAGCGCGATGCGGAAATCATGCGCATTCAGCGCGATATCGCCCGCCGCCGCCGCCGCAAAACCCTGTTGCTGGCAACGCGCCTTGGCTTTTTCGTCTTCCTGCCGACCTTCCTTGCAGCATGGTATTACTATGTCGTGGCGACCCCAATGTATGGCACGAAATCCGAATTCGTAATTCAACAAGCGGAATCCCCAGCTGGCGGCGCATTGGGCGGCCTGTTTTCAGGCACATCCTTTGCCACATCCCAAGATTCCATCGCCGTTCAATCCTACCTGCAATCGCGCGATGCGATGCTGCGCCTGGATGAAGATCTCGGCTACAAAGCGCATTTCTCTCAGCCCGAAATTGATGCCATCCAACGCCTGCCCGATAACCCCACAAACGAGCAGGCCTATAAGACCTTTGAGAAGAATGTGACCATCGGATATGATCCCACCGAGGGCATCATCAAAATGGAAGTCGTGGCCGCCTCACCGGAGAAAAGCCAAGCCTTTTCAGAAGCTTTGATCAATTACGCCGAAGAGCGCGTCGATCAATTGACCCAGCGTTTGCGCGAAGATCAGATGAAGGGCGCGGCCGAAAGCTTCGAATCCGCTGAAAGCAAAATGTTTGCAGCGCAAAGGCGCGTCCTGGAGCTGCAAGAAAAGCTTGGCGTGCTCGATCCGATCTCCGAAAGCAGCGCCCTGATGGCCCAGATTTCAACCTTCGAAATCCAGCTCCAGCAAAAGAAACTTCAGCTTGATCAACTGCTTGATAACAGCCGCCCAAATCAGGCGCGCGTTGACGGCACCAAAGGCGATATCCGCCGCTTGGAAAATGTGATCGAAAATCTGCGCGCTCAGATGACAACAACAGGCACAGGCGGCGACAGTTCGCTAGCGCAAATCACCTCTGAATTGCGCGTCGCCGAAGTTGATCTGCAAACGCGCCAATTGATGATGCAACAAGCCCTAACCCAGCTTGAAACCGCCCGTATCGAGGCCAATCGCCAAGTGCGCTACCTTTCCGAAGGGGTAAGCCCGGTCGCCCCGGATGAGCCGACCTATCCGCGCAAATTTGAGAATACGATGCTGGCTTTCCTGATTTTTGCCGGGATTTATCTGATGGCTTCGTTGACAGCGAGCGTGCTGCGTGAACAAGTATCGTCATGATGAAAAACGTTGAGATCGGCGCGCTGACGCTTGGAAATGATTGCCCGCTCACCCTGATCGCGGGGCCTTGCCAACTCGAAAGCGCCGATCACGCGCAGATGATTGCGGGCCGGATGAAAGAAGCCTGCGATGCCGTTGGCGCGCAGTTCATTTTCAAAGCGAGCTATGACAAAGCCAACCGCACCTCCCTTTCGGGCATTCGCGGCCTTGGCATGGAAGAAGGCCTGCGCATCATGCAGGATGTGCGCGCCAAAATCGGCGTCCCAACGCTCACCGATGTCCATACCGCCGAGCAATGCGCGATTGCCGCTGAGGCTGTCGATGTTATCCAAATACCCGCCTTCCTCTGCCGCCAAACCGATATGCTGATCGCCGCGGGCGAAACCGGCGCCGTGGTCAATATCAAGAAGGGTCAGTTCCTGGCCCCCTGGGATATGCCCAATGTGATTTCCAAGGTTGAAAGCACTGGAAACAAACGCATTTTGCTTACCGAGCGCGGAACTTCCTTTGGCTATAACACGCTTGTTGCCGATATGCGCGCCCTCCCCCAAATGATGCAAACCGGCTATCCGGTCGTGATGGATGCGACCCATTCAGTGCAGCAGCCCGGCGGCCTTGGCGGCGCATCAGGCGGGCAGCGCGAATTTGCCCCGCTTATGGCGCGCACAGCCGTTTCCATGGGTATATCGGCCGTGTTTATCGAAACCCACGAGGATCCAGATCGCGCCCCTTCAGACGGGCCAAACATGATTTACCTCGATAAAATGCCCGCCCTTCTCAAATCTCTTATGGCGTTTGATACGCTTGCCAAAAGCGATCCCTTCCGCCTTTAAGCCCTTCAATATACGGAAAAATTCATGAGTAGCTCAGCCCCCGCCCCCGAAGTGAAACCAAACACTTGGGCGTTCCTGCGCGACCCAATGATCGCCCCAACCGGCTTTCGCGAATATGATGCGCGCTGGAAATTCCCCGAAGAGATCAACCTGCCCGGCGTCACCGCGCTTGGCATCGGCATCGGCACCCAGATGATCGCACGCGGGATTGAGCCCGTGATCGCCGTGGGCAATGATTACCGCGACTATTCCCTCACCATCAAAAACGCGCTGATGCTGGGCCTGATGCAAGCGGGGATCAAGGTGCGCGATATCGGCCCTTGCCTTTCGCCCATGGCCTATTTCAGCCAGTTTCACCTTGATGCGCCCGCTGTTGCCATGGTTACCGCAAGCCACAATCCCAATGGTTGGACCGGCGTCAAAATGGGCTTTGAACGCCCGCTAACCCACGGCCCCGATGAGATGGGCGAGCTCAAAGACATCGTGATGAGCGGCAAAGGCCAAAAGCGCGATGGCGGCTCTTATGAATTCGTTGATGGCGTGTTTGAGGCCTACCTCGATGATCTCTGCGGTGATTTTAAAATGACCCGCAAGCTCAAGGTCGTTTGCGCGACAGGCAATGGCACCGCCTCAGCCTTTGCCCCGGAGATTTTCAAGCGGATCGGTGTTGAGGTTGTGCCCTCGCATAACGAGCTGGACTACACTTTCCCGCACTACAATCCCAACCCCGAAGCGATGGAAATGCTCCATGATATGAGCGCCAGCGTGAAAGCCTCGGGCGCTGATTTCGCGCTTGGCTTTGATGGCGATGGCGATCGCTGCGGCGTTGTCGATGATGAGGGCGAAGAGATTTTTGCCGATAAGGTTGGTGTGATTATGGCGCGCGATTTTGCCAAGCTTTATCCCGGCGCGACCTTCGTGGCCGATGTTAAATCCACCGGGCTTTTTGCCTCTGATCCAGAGCTGAAGAAATACGGCGCCAAAGCGGATTACTGGAAAACCGGCCACAGCCACATGAAGCGGCGCGTGCATGCGCTTGGTGCGCTCGCAGGGTTTGAGAAATCCGGCCACTATTTCTTGGCCGAGCCGATTGGCCGGGGCTATGATTGCGGCATGCGCGTTGCGGTTGAGATCTGCAAACTCATGGATCGCAATCCAGATATGAAAATGTCTGATCTGCGCCGCGCCCTGCCCAAAACCTATAGCATGCCAACCATGTCGCCCTATTGCGCCGATCTTGAGAAGTACGAAGTGCTCGAGCGGCTGGTGGCCAAACTCGTCGCCAAGGGCGAAGCTGGCGAAACGCTTGCGGGGCGCAAAATCGATCAAGTGGTCACGGTCAACGGCGCCCGCGTGATCCTTGATAATGGCTCTTGGGGGCTGGTGCGCGCCTCTTCGAACACGCCGAATCTGGTGGTGGTCTGCGAAAGCGCCGAAAGCGAGGCAGAACTGCGCGCGATCTTTAAAGAGATTGATGATGTGATCCGCACCGAACCAAGCGTTGGCGATTACGATCAGAGCTTCTAGGCCTTTACCAAGAGGTTAACACGCGTCTAAACTGGCCGCATATTATTCAACACGGTTGTTTTCATGCGCTTTATTGCCAGCCTTTTGCTTTGCCTCTGCTTGACGATCCCGGCGCTGCCGGCGCCACTCTTGGCCCAAGATGGCACGATCACCACCCAAACCGGCGCGATCGAAGACGCCGCCATCGCCACCCGCATCCGCGATATTAAGGATGAGCTTGAAGGCTATGAAGATGTCACCGTGATCGTAAACGCTGGCATCGTCACCCTGCGCGGCAAAACGCTTGATAAGGAAAGCGGTGAGCGGCTTGCCCAACTGGCCGCGCGGGTTGAGGGGGTCGTTGCGGTTGAAAGCGCCATCACAGAAACGACAGATCTCACCGAACGCCTTGCCCCGGCGATGGAGCGCACCGAGGCGCGGATCATTCAGATCGTTTCCATGCTGCCGCTGCTCTTTGTTGCACTGATCGCCTTTGTCTTGGTAACGGGCGCGGGCTTCTTGATCGCGCGGATGAAACAGCCATGGAATCGCCTTGCCCCCAACGCCTTTATCGCCGATATATTTCGCGTGTTGCTGCGGGTTGGCGCGATCATCGCGGGCATCGTCGCAGCGCTTGATCTGCTCAACGCGACCGCCCTTTTAAGCACGATCCTTGGTGCGGCCGGGATCCTTGGCCTTGCGATTTCCTTTGCTGTCAAAGACACGGTCGAAAATTTCATCGCTTCGATCATGCTCTCGATCCGTCAGCCCTTTCGCCCCAATGATACAATCGAGATCGGCGGCGACACGGGCAAAGTGATCCGCCTAACCTCGCGCGCGACCATTCTGCTCAGCTTTGATGGCAACCAAATCCGCATCCCCAACGCGACCGTTTTCAAAAGCCGGATCGTCAATTATTCGCGCAATCCAGAGCGGCGTTTTTCCTTTGATGCAGGGCTCTCCTATCAAGCCGATATCGCCCAAGCCCGCACAATTGCAGAAGAAACTCTGGCCGCCCTGCCCTTTACCCTTGCAAGCCCGGCCCCTTCCACCTGGATCGAAGAGATGGGCGACAGCGCGATCACCATGCGCTGCACGGCCTGGGTCGATCAACATGACACAAGCTTTTCCATGGCCCGCTCGGAAGGCATCCGCATGGTCAAAGCCGCGCTTGAGGCCGCCAATTTCGCCGCCCCAGAGCCGACCTATCGCATCATCACCAGCCAAGCGAGCGACACGCCAAAGCAAGCAAGCCCAGCCCCCCTTGAAATTGATATGCGCGATATGGAGACCGAAGCCGACGACGCATTGGAAAAAATCGTTGATGCTGAGCGCCGCGATGCCGATGCCACCGATCTGCTAACGCAAAAGGCCGAAACCGAGTAGCGCTTCAATCGCAAATTTTTCCTGATTATGGGCTTGCGAAAGCGCGCCAAGGGTCGTAATTAGCAGCCCAGTGTTGGGATGTGGCCTAGCGGTAGGGCAACTGTTTTTGGTACAGTAGATCGTAGGTTCGAATCCTACCATCCCAGCCAAACACTTCTGAATGTATCGCCCGGCCCGTGAATTTCATTCAGAATGAACCGCACCCTGCTTTGCGATTGAGGCAAGTTTTGCCGGAAAAAGCGCCGATCTCACCAAACCCCGCAATTTTTCATCGCCAAGTTTCGGCCTGTTTGGCGGGTTTCTGCATTCCAAAATGGCCCCCGAGGGAACTATGCGCCCGCGGCTCTTTTGAGTTGAGAGGGCGGAGCGACTGTCACCACAACATTTCCCTTTTTATGCCCCGTATCAACATGCACATGCGCCGCGATCATTTGAGAAAAGTCAAAGCTTCGATCTATAACGGGATGGAAATCGCCCGCAGCCGCAAGTGCAACGGTTTTGCCAAGGATATCAACAGATTCTGAGGCAACACCACCAAGCAATCGCTTGCCATCCAACCGAGCCCTGATCCCGCCCAAGATCATATCAGAAGTGCTTCCGGCGATCATCAGCATGCGGCCCTTTGGCACCAAAGCATGACGGGCGCGCGCCCATGAAGCTGTGCCCGCAGTGTCAACAACCATGTCATAGCGCTTGCCACCTTTGGCAAAGTCTTCTGCTTTGTAATCAATAACATGGTCAGCCCCGATCGCGCGAACCAGATCGGCATTAGACGCGCTGCAAACGCCTGTCACCTCGGCCCCGAAATGTTTGGCGATTTGAACGCAAGCCGATCCAACCGCCCCTGAGGCCCCGTTGATCAAAACCTTTTCACCCGCGCGCAATTTGCCTTTGTTGATCAGGAAATCATAAGCTGTCGTGGCCCCAAATGGGATGGCGGCGGCCTCTTCAAAGCTTAGCGTCTCTGGCTTGCGCACGAGCTTTCCATCAGCAGGCATCACGATATATTCTGCGTGCGCGCCAAATTTCGCACCGGGAAAACCAATGACAGCATCACCGGGCTGAAATTTGCTGACATCAGCGCCAACGCTTTCGATGATCCCCGACAGCTCTGTGCCAAGAACCGGTTTACGGGGGCGATTGAAGCCAAAGACCAGCCGCGCAATCAGACCCATTCCAGCCGGCACAGTCAGGCTACGCGCCCGCCAGTCTCCTGCGCTGACGGTGGTCGCTTGGATGCGGATCAACACTTCATTTGCAAGGGGAGTGGGCTTGGGCAGTTCAACCAGGTTCAAAACCTCGGGGCTGCCGTATTTGGTATAAGTATAGGCATACATATCAGGCGTCCTTAAGCTGATTGGTGAGTGGAAAGGGAATGGGCCTTGTGGCCCCGCAAGCCGCTGACAAGCAGCCAAAGGCCAAAGCCAAGCTCTGAGATTGTTACAATGGTGAGCAATCCGATGATGGCGATGTCCAATGCGGCAATCTCGGTGAATGTCAGTTCTACAAGGCCTTGGATCAAGTAACCAAATGCGCCGATAAACAGACCAAAACCAAGCAGCCGCGGCACCAGTTTGGATCGCAGGATGATCCATCCAAGGGCAATCAGATGTGCGCCAAAAAACAGCTGCCAGACAAAGATGCCAAACGCATGGGCCTCAAAAAAGACCAGCGCAAAGGCTTGCGTATCGCTTGGATCCAGCCCCAGCGATTGGCCCAAAAGCACATAGGGCATCACCCAAAACAGCAAGTTGATCCCCATCACCAAGACCATCCCCAAACGGGATACCATTGCGATGAGCGCAAGGCGGGGGCTTTCGCTGCGAAACATGTGGTACAAAATGATCGTGATCGCGATCTCAAACAGGATGATAGCGCTGTCAGCCAGCACGCCCATGCGAAACAACCCAAGCTGCTCCATGAGATTTCTGGCCGTTGCACCACCATCGCCCACCACGACGATTTGCATCGGCACGTAACCGATGCTGAAACCGCCGCACAGAGCAATTATAAGATAAAGCGCCCCGGCGCGCCGGGCATCTTTCAGGTTCAATGTGGTTTGTCTGTCTTGCGACATGAGATTTCCTTTCATTCTTCAAAACGCAGCCGCTTGGCTCTGTGAAACAGGGCGCGGCGCGCTGTGCTGCTGTTGTTTGTGGTGTAGCCCAAGGAATATTCCATGCGAATTGACCAAATATTGTAATCTGATATGCATATATGCATGGATTGGCGGTCAGTAAAATTCGACTGGAACAAAGCCCGGGCATTCTTGGTCACAGCCGAGGAAGGCTCGCTTTCTGCGGCTGCGCGCGCCTTGGGCATGGCCCAACCAACCCTCGGCCGCCAGGTTGACGGGCTCGAGCAAGAGCTTGGCATCATTCTGTTTGAACGTGTTGGTCGCGGCCTCACGCTTACACCAAGCGGGTTGGAGCTTCTTGAGCATGTCCGCACGATGGGAGAGGCCGCGGGCCGCGTTTCATTGGCAGCCCTGGGCCAATCGCAAGCCTTGGAAGGAACGATCTGCATCTCGGCCAGCGAGACCTATGCAGCTGTTTTATTGCCCCCAATCATCGCCAAACTGCGCAATATGGAACCGGGCATTCATGTTGAAATCGTCGTTGCCAATCATGCCAGCGATCTGCGCCGCCGCGAGGCAGATATCGCGATCCGTAATTTCCGGCCCACCGAACCCGATCTGATCGCCAAAAAAATCGGCGATGCTGAAGCGGTGCTTTATGCAACGCCCGACTACATCGCCAAAATCGGCGCCCCAACAAAGCCCTATGATCTGCGCCGCGCCGATTTCGTGAACTTGGATCACAGCGGCATGATGCTCAAAGGGTTAAACACGCTCGGGCTCGGTTTGACCGAGGCAAATTTCCCGCTTCTCACCGAAAACTATCTCGTCATGTGGGAACTCGTGCGCCAAGGCGCGGCCATCGGCATCCTTGACGCCTATATCGGAGATGCAGACCCCGCCGTGCGCCGCGTTCTGCCTGATCTCGAACCGCTCGTCTTTCCGATCTGGCTTGTCGCCCACCGAGAACTCACCACAAGCCCACGCATTCGTAAGGTCTATGATTTTCTCGCAAAAGAACTGCGCCGCAGCTAAATCTGCCCGCGCGCACCTGCCTTTGCCGCATCCCCAGCATATGGCGAAAACCGCGCCTACCCGAGCGGGATAACGGCCCAAAGCCCCCCTTCTCCAGCTCCGTTCAAAATCACCCAGCGTTATTTGCACCTGCGCGATCAGATTGCATAGACTGCCCTCAAACGGCCCAAAGCCCCAAGAAAGGACCACCATGACCGATCATATCCTTTGCGATATTTCCAACCGCGTGATGACCATCACTCTCAATCGCCCCGAGCGCAAAAACGCGCTGACCCGCGAAATGTACGGCACGATTGCCGATAATCTGGCCCAGGCAGACGCCAGCGATGATATCCGCGCCGTCGTGATCACAGGCACAGCCGATGCCTTTACCGCAGGCAATGACATCGGCGATTTCACCCAGAAACCGCCCGAAGGCAAACAGCCCGTAACCCGCTTTTTGGAAAATATCTCGACAGCGCAAACCCCGATTTTGGCGGCCGTAAATGGCATCGCAGTTGGTGTTGGGCTCACGATGCTGCTGCATTGCGATCTGGTTTTTGCCAGCGAAGAAGCCCGTTTCAAAGCGCCCTTCACAAGTCTTGGGCTGGTCCCGGAAGCGGCCTCTTCGCTCTTGCTGCCAAACGCGGTTGGCATGGCTTGGGCCAATGATATCCTGCTCGCAGGCCGCTTGTTAACCGCCCAAGACGCCATGAGCGCAGGGCTGACATCCCGCATCTATGCTCCCGAGGCCCTGCTTGAAGAAACCCAAAAAGCCGCCGCCGCCATCGCCGCTTTGGCCCCAACGGCTGTAAAGCAAACCAAAGCGCTGATCCGCGCCAATCGCAGCGCCGTAAGCGAGCGGATGCAAACTGAGGGCGATATTTTTGCCAAACAGCTACAATCGGCCGAATTCAAAGAGGCCGCGATGGCCTTTATGCAGGGCCGCACACCTGTGTTTGACTAAAACCCAGAGCACCGAACTCCACCTAAAAACAGGCGCAAGAACATGCCCCTTTGCGCCTGTTTTTCCATCCAACCCCGCCTATGCGACCGGATTAAAACATGCGATCTCGCGCCCATCCCGATCCGGGGCAAGGGGCGGAATTTCCGAGCTGCACCGCGCAATCGCATTGGGGCAACGCGCGCAAAAAGCGCAACCTTTTGGCGGATTTAGCGGATCAGGAAGCTCTGTCTCTTTGCCCTCAGGCGCCGTCAGTGGGCGCCCCACAACAGGCGCGCTTTGCGCCAAGAGCCGGGTATAAGGATGGCGCGGATTGGCAAATATCCTCTCCGCGGGCCCAATCTCAACCACCGATCCAAAATAAAGCACAACAACCCGATCTGAGACCGCCTCAACCACCGCCAAATCATGGCTGATAAACAGATAGGTCAGCCCAAGCTGCGCCTTAAGATCAGCCAGAAGATTAAGCACCTGCGCCTGCACAGACACATCAAGCGCCGAAACTGGCTCGTCCAAAATCAGAATGCGCGCCTTGGCGGCAAGCGCACGCGCAATGCCAATTCTTTGGGCCTGCCCGCCGGAAAACTCATGCGGGTAGCGATCAAGAAACTCTTCGCGCAAGTTCACCGCCGCAAAGATTTCGGCGATCCGCACGCCGGCAGTTTTGCGATCCATCCCATGCAGCTTGCGCAGCGGCACTTGCATGATCTGGCCTATGGTTTTGCGCGGATTGAGGCTGCTGATCGGATCCTGAAACACATATTGAATGCGCTTGCCGAATTCCGCCGGATCGGCCGTATCAAGCGCCTCGCCTTCGATCTCAATCTGGCCTGTGCTGGGCGGCAATAACCCAACAAGCATCCGCGCAAGCGTTGATTTACCGCAACCAGATTCCCCAACGATTCCAAGCGTCTCTCCCGTTTGCACCGCAAGCGAAACCGGCTGCACAGCCCGCACAAAAGCGCGCGGCGGGCCAAACAATCGCTTGCCAACAGGGAAGGTCTTGGACAGCTCACTTAGCTTCAATGCAATGCTCATGTCGCCGCCTCCAAGCCAGCTTCGGGATAAAAACAACGCACCTTGCGCGCCGCGCTCACAGACGCCAAATCAACCTCAACAGCGCGGCATCGCTCAGAAGCTTTGAGGCACCGATCCGCAAAAGCACAGCCCGGGGTAAGCCGATCCACCATCGGCGGCAAGCCCGCAATCGCGGCCAATTCGCGCTGCCCATGGCCAAGCTCAGGCACACATTCGATCAAACGTTTGGTATAGGGGTGCGCCGGCGCATTGAGGATTTCGCCCGTTGGCCCCTCCTCAACAATCCGCCCCGCATACATCACCGCCACCCGATCACAAAGCTGCCCAACCACGCCAAAATCATGGGTGATAAAGATGATCGCAAGGCCACGTTCGCGGCGCAGATCATCCAAAAGCGCAAGGATCTGCGCCTGAACCGTCACATCAAGCGCGGTTGTCGGCTCATCCGCGATGATCACATCCGGCTCATTGGCCAGCGCCATCGCGATCCCAACCCGCTGGCGCATCCCGCCGGAAAGCTCGTGCGGAAAGGCATCAATGCGATTTTCTGCGTTGGGGATACGCACCGATTTAAGCAAGTCGATCGCATGGCTGCGGGCTTGGGCTTTGGGCATGTCATGATGGCATTGCACCGCCTCAATCAGCTGCGTGCCGATGGTATAGAGCGGGTGCAATGTGGCCAGCGGATCTTGGAAAATATAGGCAACGCGATCCCCGCGCAGGCTGCGCAAAGTCTCATATGGCGCGCCAACCAAATCCTCGCCGTTGTAATAGACCGCACCCCCGGTAATCACCCCCGGCGGCGAGGCAACAAGCCCCATCACGCTAAGCGCAGTCACCGATTTACCGGACCCAGATTCACCAATGATCCCAAGGCATTCCCCCGGCTCGACATGAAGATCAACCCCGCCAACCGCTCGGTAATTGCGCCCCTTGACCCGAAACTCTGTACGCAGCTCACACAGGCTCAACAAACTATCCGCTGGCGCCTGCGGAATTGGCCCGGTGCGATGGACTTTTGTCGTTGCCATGGGCCGCGAAAGCGCGCCGGATTTCAGCCGCGGATCAAGCGCATCCCGCACCCCATCACCCAGCAGATTGATCGCCATCACGATCACCAAAATCATCGCCCCCGGCACAATAGAAGTATGCGGATTTGAAATCAGCGCCGCGCGCGCCTCGCCAAGCATAGAGCCGAGATCCGCCTGCGGCGGCTGTGAGCCAAGCCCAAGGAAGGATAGCCCCGCTGTCTCCAAAATCATCCAACCAACCGTTGTCGACATGGCAATCACGATCACCGGGATCACATTGGGCAACACTTCGCGCAAGATGATCTCGCCGTTGCGCATGCCCGCAAGACGCGCTGCATCAATGAACTCTTTATGGGCGATGCCAACGGTGATCCCGCGAATGTTGCGGGCGAAAAACGGAATGTTCACAGCCGCCACAGCGATCAAAGCATTCAGCAGCCCCGGCCCAAGCGCTGCAACAATCGCCAGCGCGAGCAGAATATAGGGAAAGGCCATCAGCATATCGACGCCGCGCATGATCAGATTATCGACCCGCCCGCCGTAAAATCCCGCCGTAATGCCAATCGCAGCGCCAATCGTGGCGGCGGCAATCGCAGCGGCAAACCCAACCGCGAGCGAAAGGCGCGTGCCCCACATCAAGCGGCTCAAAAGATCGCGCCCCAAGTGATCTGTGCCAAGCAATGCATCCGGGCCAAAGGGCTTTTGAAAGCGCGCGGCCGTGTTGATCACATCAGGATCAGCCAGCGGCAAAAGCGGCGTGATCAGCGCAAGGAGCACGACAATCGACATCACAATCAGCCCACCAAGCGCCAAGCGATTGCGCGCCAGAAGTTTGAAAAAATCCATCATGATTTGATCCTCGGATCGAGCATGCCCTGAGCGACATCCACCAAAATATTGAACAAAACATAGCAGGCCGCGATCATCACAACCCCGCCCTGTACGAGCAAAATGTCACGTTTCAGGACCGCATCCACCAACATCCGCCCAACGCCGGGCCACTGGAAAACCATCTCGATATAAACAGCGCCCGAAAGCACGAAACCGGCCTGAATACCAAGCACAGGAATGATGCTCACCATCGCTGCGCGCAACGCATGGCGCCAGATCACGCCCCGCTCAGCAACCCCTTTGGCACGCGCGGTGCGGATGAAATCTTGGCGCAAAACCTCTAACATCGCAGAGCGGCTGAGGCGCGCAATTACCCCTGTGGCCACAACCGCGAGCGCCCCCGCAGGCATCACCAGATGTTTGAGCAGATCGGCCAGATCGCCGCCGCCATAAATCGCATACATTCCCGAAACCGGCAGCCAGCGCAGATTGACCGCAAAGATCAGGATCATCATCATCCCAAGGAAAAACGACGGGATCGAAATCCCCAAAAGCACTGCGAATGTGATCGCTTTATCCGCAAATCCATACTGGCGCGCCGCCGAGATAACCCCCGCCGCAACACCCAGTATCGCACAAAGAACAAAGGCGGTTCCGGCCAAAATCAGGGTTGCGTTAAACCGGTCCAAAACCTCATCCAACACGGGGCGATTAAGCGAGAAACTGCGCCCGAAATCACCCTGCAACATATTGCCAAGCCAAGTAAAATACCGAACCACAAGCCCGCGATCCAACCCCAGATCGCGATTGAGTTTCTCCACATTTTCAGGGGTCGCGTAAGAGCCGAGGATGGCCGTTGCCGGATCACCTGGGATCATCGCCATGATCAAAAACACAATCACCGAAATGCCAAGCAAAACCGGAATTGCCGAGATCAACCGCTTAAGAATATAGCCTGCCATTTTAGCCCCCGCTCAAATGAAATGCGGCCCCCGGATCGCTCTGGGGGCCGCAGATGGATTAGTTTTTCTTAACGTCTTGAAGAAGCAAGAAGAACGATGGCTGAAGCGCGAAATCTTCGACGCGATCCGACACAACAGCATTCTGTTTCCAGTTCGCCACAAAGACCCAAGGCGCATCTTCCTGAACGATCACCTGCATCTCTTTATAGAGCTTGGCGCGCTCGGCCTGATCGGTTGCCGCGCGGGCCGCTTCAAGAAGCTCATCGACTTTCGGGTTGGAATAATAGCCCGAGTTGAAGCCGCCTTTATCGGGCCAAGCATCCGTGCGCAGCGCAAGGAAAGGCAGCGTATCGGGATCATTCGTCATCCATGCCATTTCGGCCATATCCGCCTTGCCCTCAAGGCCCGGGTTCACATTGCCAAGGAAAGTGTTCCACTCGTAAGTTTCAATTTTCACCTTAAGGCCAACCGCCTGAAGATCGGCTTGAATGGCTGTCCCCATGGCGATCGGATCAAGCATGCCAGAGCCGCCCTCGGTTACATAAAAGGTGAGCTCCGCGCCCTCGGCTCCGGCCTCAGCCAGCAGCGATTTGGCTTTCTCGGGATCGTAGGGGTATGGCTCAAGCGCCTCGTTATAAGCCCATGCAAAAGCGGGCGGGGTTGGGCCAGCGGCAACGGCGGCTGTGCCTTCCAGCACATCATCCACCAAGGCGCTTTTGTTGATCGCGTAATTGGCCGCTTGGCGCACGCGCTTATCTGCAAAGGGGCCTTCTTTGGCGTTGAGGATCAAGAACCAAACATGCGGCCCGGCTTGTTCGTGCACGGTGAATGTGTCGCCCGCAAAGCCACCCAAGGCAACCGGGGGCACCTCGACCATCAGATCAATGCCGCCAGCGAGCATTTCAGCCGTGCGGGTATTGGCATCTGTAATTGGGCGGAAAACAACGGCGTTCAGCTCTGGTTTGCCATCCCAATAATCGGGGTTCGCTTCAACAACAACCGCCTCGTTCGAGCGCCATTCCGCAAACTTAAATGCGCCAGTGCCCGATGGGTTGCGGCCAAAATCCGCCCCTTTATCCATCACAGCCGCAGGAGAGACGATCAGCCCGGTTGGATAGGCAAGATTGGAAAGGAAGGGCGCATAGGGCGCATTCAGCGTAAAGCGCACTGTGCTCGCATCAACCACTTCAACATTTTCAACCGCAGAGAAGAAGAATGAAAGTGGGAATGGGCCTGTGTTGTGATAGGGGTGATCTTCCTTGAGCATGCGATCAAAGTTGAACTTCACCGCCTCTGCATCAAACGCGCTGCCGTCATGAAATTTAACACCCTCGCGCAGGGTAAATGTATAGGTCTTACCATCCTCAGAAATGTCCCACGCGGTGGCCAGTGCAGGTTCGACCTCAAGCGTGCCGTCTTTATACCGCACCAGGCCGTCATACACATTCATCAGAATGCGAAAATCGTTAACAGCCGTAACCGCGGCAGGATCAAGCGCTTTTGGCTCGGCAATCTGCCCGACGATCAAAACATCCTCAGGCGTTTGCGCAGTGGCAACCCCTGCGCTCAAGGCAAGTGCTGTTGCCGCCGTAGCAGCCAGCATCGCGCGGCGCGTGATGTGAAAAATACTCATGTCAGTCCCTCTCTGTTCATTGATATTTATCATGATGAATTGATTAGGGCTAATTCTCATGATAAATTCAAGAAAAATATGCTAGAGGCTGATGTATGACCTTTTCGATTCTCACTTATGACGAAAAATCCGGCATTTATGCAGGAGCAGCTGCAACCGGAAGCCTATGTGTTGGCGGTTGGGTCCTAAGAGGAGACATCGATTCGGGGCTAGTCGCGACCCAAGGCACCGCCCCCAGCAGCTTCTGGCGCGATGATGCGCTGCGCTTGATGCATGGCGGCGCTTCGGCCCAAAGTGCGATTGATAAAGTAACGCGCAAGGATACCGGGCGCGGCCATCGCCAAATGATCGCCCTTGATAAAGCAGGCACAACGGCCGGATTTACCGGAGATCAAAGCATCGCCTTTGCCGCAGATAGCTGCGCGCCCAACCTCGCCGTTGCGGGCAATATGCTCGCCTCAAACGATGTGCTTGAAGCGATGAAACACGCAGCCGCACGGCCCTTTCCTTCGCCCGCCGCGCGCATGATGGCCGCCCTAAACGCCGCAGACCAAGCCGGAAGCGATATGCGCGGGTTGCAATCAGCCGCACTGCTGATCCTTGCGCCAAATGCGCCGCCAGTTGATCTTCGGATTGATTATAGTGAGGCGCCGCTAGAGGCTTTGGCCGCCCTGCTCGCCCGCGTTCAAACCGCGCCCTATGCCGATTGGCTGACCCAAGTGCCAACGCGCATTGATCCACAGCGCGCGCCCTAAAACACGCACGCCCCTAATCTTCCATGAAACGGCGCGAAAGACTAACTTCTTGCGCCTGCATCAAAGCCTCAGCCCCCTCCATATGAGAGAGCATAATCGCCCGCGCCCGCGCCGCATCGCCATCGCGCAAAGCCTGCACCAAATCAATCTGATGCTTGCGCCCGCGCGCCCAAAGCTCGTGATTTGGCGGCTCATAAAGGCGGCGATACACGGTAAGATCGGCCAAAATGCGCGCCATGAAAGAGATGACAAAATCCAGCAGATGATTGTCAGACATGCGCGCAAGCAACCCGTGAAAAGCGAGCGAGGCAATGTGCTGCTCTTTTTCCTCTTCGGAATTGCGCGCCGGGTTTGGATTTTGATGGGCCAAAGCATCCAGTTCGGCCAATTGCTCTTCGCTCAGCTTTCCGGCCAATGAAGCGGCCAATTCGGGCTCCAACGCTTTGCGCATTTGATAGATGTCTGAAACGGAAAGATCCTTGAAATAGAAGTAGTTGGCCAGCAAAGAGGCGGCGCGATCTTGGCTCACCTCACCAACAGAGCTGCCCCCGCCCGGCCCGGTTTTCGTCACGATCAATCCCTGCGCCTCTAAGATGCGCATCGCCTCGCGGACCGTCCCCTTTGAGACCTCAAACTGCGCAATCATCGCCGCCTCATTGGGCAGCTTATCGCCCTTGCGCAGATCCCGCTCAACAACCCATTGCTTGATCTCATCCGCAACCCGCACGGGGCGCGATCTCTTGGCCGGTTTTGCCTGCGCCGCTTCGTCTCTCATCGCCATCCCAAGCCAAGTTTCATCATGATAAATTACTAGACCAAGCAGAAAAGGATGTGTAGAGCTAAATTAATCATGATAAATAGGTAATCCAATGCCCTATGGTGCAAAAGCTCAGGAAAGATTAGCCCGAATTGCCACCTGTTCGCAGGATCGCAATGGCGTCACCCGTTTTCCCTTCACGAAGGCCCATCACCAAGCCATCGCGCAGATCACACACTGGATGGAGCGCGCCGGGCTCAGCACCTCGATGGACAGCGCAGCGACCTTGATCGGCCGCTTGGAGGGGCCAAAGGGCGCGAAAACCCTGCTGCTCGGCTCGCATCAGGATTCTGTCCGAAATGGCGGGCGCTATGATGGGATCATGGGGATCGCATTGGCCTGTTTGGCGCTGCAAAAACTCAAAGACTCAAACATCGCGCTGCCTTTCGCGGTTGAGGTTCTGGCCTTTGCCGATGAAGAAGGCGCGCGCTTTCCAACCGCTTTGATGGGGCCGCGCGCCCTGGCAGGAAGCTTTGATCCTGCGGTTCTTGACATGTGTGATCGCGATGGGATTTCACTTGCCGATGCGCTTGCAGAGTTTGGCGGCGCACCGCAAGATTTGCACAGTCTTGCGCGCCAACCCGATGAAATCATTGGATATATAGAGACACATATTGAGCAGGGCCCTGTTCTTGAGGTGCAAGATCTTGCGCTTGGGATCGTCACGGCGATCTGCGGGATTGAACGCAATGAGATCGTCTTTAGCGGCGAAACGGGCCATGCGGGCACCGTGCCGATGAAGGGGCGCAAGGATGCGCTTGTCGCCGCGGCGCGCTTTATCGCTGAAGTCTCGGATCGGGCCAATACCGCGAATGCGATCCGCGCCACGGTCGGTGCGCTCTCTATCGCGCCCGATGTGGTCAACGCCATTCCGAACAGCGCCAAACTCACCCTCGAAATCCGCAGCGAAGCCGATAAATCACGCGCCGATTTTGCCGCCGCTATGCGCAGCATCGCAGAGCAGATCGCCGCCCGCTCCGGCACTGAATTCACCATGCGCCGCACCTATGAACAACCCGCCGTTCAATGCGCGCCGGGCCTGACAAACGCCCTGATCACAGCCGCGAAAGCCGAAGGTCACCGCCCCTTTTCCCTGCCCTCGGGCGCAACCCATGATGCCTCGGCCATGGCCGATCTTTGCCCCATTGCGATGCTCTTTGTGCGCTGCACCAATGGGTTAAGCCATCACCCCGATGAATTCGCCAGTGATGCCGATATGGGCGCCGCGATCAACACGCTGGCCATCGCATTGACCCAGATCGAGGCCTAAATCAGCCCCGCAACCCCGTTCCAGATCAGCCGCAAAGAGATCAGCACCAAGACGATATCAAGCGCGCGTTTGAAGGCTTTGTCATTGATCCGCAGCAAGATGGCGCGCCCGGCCAACGTCCCTAAAAACCCTGCGCCGATCATCAGAGCGATGAAGAAGATCCATGGCCCAAAGGCAAATCCAAGCAAGCCAAAGGCAAAGATTTTCAGCATATGCTGGAGGCTCATCAGACTGGCATGCGTGGCCACATGGGCCTGGCGCTCAAGCTGCAAAGACTTGGTGAAATTGGCCACGAATACCCCAGAAGCCCCGAAAAACATTGTCAAAAAGCTGGTGATGCCGCCGATAAGCCATGCGTTTTTCGACAGCCATTTTGGCGCCTGCATCAGCACGTTCCAGATCACAAACCCGCCAACACCGATCTGTATCCACGCAGGCGAAAGCGCAACCGCGATCATCCCGCCAAGCCCGACCCCAAGCAGCGACCCCGCAGCAAACCAAACCAAGGGCGCCCATTGAATATGCCGGCGCATCAGCCCAGCGCGAAAAAGATTTGAGCCGAGCTGAACAACACCATGCACCGGTATCAGCGCAGCGGCGGGCATCAAACTGGCCATCATCGCCAGCAAAAGCGCACCCCCACCAATCCCCAGTGAGACGGTGATAAAAGAGCCGGCAAAGCTCGTCAGCAGCAGCGCGATCAAAGCCGCAGGATCGAGCCCCGCTAGGGCAAGGGAGAGGAGGTCAGCCATCGCTCAACTCATCAAAGAGAGGTCCAATAAGATCGGATGAGTGCGAGCTTACCTCAATTGTATACATCAGTATACCAAAATATTTGCCACCCCAAAAAACCGCCCAAACAGCCCAGAACGCCGCGCCCGGCTAGGCGCCCGCTGCGCCAACTGTCATCCCACCACAGACATAAAGCACCTGCCCCGTGACAAATCCCGAACGCGCATCAAGCAGATAGCTCGCCGCATGAGCGACATCCTCGGGCGTGCCAACGCGGCGAACAGGAATGCCCTCAATGATCGCTCGCGTGCGCGGCGCCCCGGGCGGATTGGCGCGATCAAAAAGCTCTGTTCTGATCGGGCCGGGGCCGATCGCATTGGCCGTGATCCCATCAACCCCAAGCTCAAGCGCCCATGTTTTGGCCATGCCGATCAGGCCGGCCTTTGTCGCTGCATAAGCCGTGCGCAGCTCTTTGCCCAATGCCGCGCGCGAAGCCATATTGACGATACGCCCAAAGCCCGCCGCGCGCATTCCCGGCAGTAAGGCCTGGGTCACTTGCAGAGTTGCGCGCAAGTTCAACGCAACCGCGCGATCGAACTCTTCAAGCGTTTGATCAGCCAGTGAATTTGGCGCCACGAGGCCAACATTATTCACCAGCCGCGTGATTGGCCCACCCCGGAGCGCCTCCTCCACAGCGCGGGCCACTTGCGCCTCGTCACTAAGATCAGCAGCAATATCCCCGCCCCGCAAATCAATCGTAATCGGCGCATAGCCATCGGCCCGGCAGCGCTCTGCAATCGCCGCGCCAATCCCCGCACCACCCCCGGTAATCAGAACCCGGTTCATACGGTCGCCACCGGGGTAACCGGCGATCCAACCGCACCGGGAAGACGCAACGGCGGGGCCGTCAACAAAAAGCGCGAGCGGCCGTTTTCACGCAGCCAATTGGCCAGCGGCGTCAGATGCCACAGCTCGCCTAGATGGATGCCATTTTTAAACAAGCAATGCTCGTGTAGTGGTAAAAGCGCGCAGCACGTATCGCCCGCGCGGGCCGGAAACGCCTCGACCGCGTAGTTATCCGCGATCAAGGTCGCAAGCCCACTATCGGTGATCCATTGGAGCAGCTTTTCATCGCGCCCATCCAGCGCCGTGCAGGAATTATGCAGCGCGTCCTTATCCGGCGCGCCGCCCATCCCAAGCACAAGCTGCGCAAATCCTGTGTGCAGGCAAACCATATCGCCGCGCGTGACCTCAACGTGATCCGCCTCCATCACCCGCATCAAATCGTCATAACCAATCAGCTTATGCGCATCGCCAAAATGCGCGTGCAAATCGATCATCACAGCGCGCCCCTGAACCGCATGTGCGGCCATGTTTTCGATCCCGAGCCTTTTGGCATTCGAGGTGCTTTGCGGCTTCATATTCGCGCCGATGCCAGCGTCCGAAATATCATCCGGGCCGATGATATCAATCCCGGCGCGAAATCCGTTGTAATAGACCTGCTCGGCAATCCCATCGCCATCCGCATCAAAGCTCGATCCGACATGCGAAAGCGCATCCCACTGGGTCGAATATTGCAAATGCATGATCACCAAATCATCCGAAACAACATCGCTTGGCCCTTGGCCCGCGATCCCCAAGGGCGCATTAAAATTGGGCGCATCAGAGCGCAAGGTGGGCCGCAGGATCGGCGGATTGCGCCGCGGGTTCAGCCCATTGCCGCCGGGATAATCGAGCGGCAAAGAGAGGCAAAAGGAAAGCCCTTCGCGCGCCTCGGCAATGCCTTCGCGCAGCTTTTTCTGCGTGATCAGATTGAGCCGACCCAGCTGATCATCCGCGCCAAACTCACCCCAATTCGAGCCCTCAGGCCGCTGCTTCCACCGCATCATTTCCCCCCAATTTCAATTCTTTATACGCTTATCTTCAACTTTTCCCTGAACTTTAACAAGCAGCTCAGGATCAACCTCAGACCCATCATAAAGCCCAAGCAAAATCCCCTTGCGCAATGCCTTGCCACGCTTGCCGATGATCGCCTCTTCGCTCAGTGTCACCCGCTGCGACATGCGCCGCGCCCAGCGCCCCAACCGCTCATACATCATCTCAATCACAGGATCATAAAGCGGATCTGCACCCAGATCATTCAGCTCGTCCGGATCGGCCTTCATATCAAAAAGCATCGGGCGAAAGCCGCCCTCGGCATGCATGAATTTCCAGCGCTCATCAGCAATCATAAAGAGCCTGCAATCGCGCGGCGCAAGGCCAAGGCGGCCCGCTGCGGGCGTTATCGAATAGTCAAATTCCGAGACCGCATAATCGCGCCAATCGGGCGCCTCACCATGCAAAAACGGCATCAAAGAGCGCCCTTCAAGGATGTGATCCGCAACCTTCCCACCGGCCATTTCAACGAATGTCGGCGCAAGATCAATCGCCTCAACAAGCGCATCACACGTCTGGCCGCGGCTCGCATCCGCCTCTTTGCGCGGATCGCAAATAATCAGCGGAATCTTCACTGAGCAATCGTGAAATAGATCCTTCTCGCCAAGCCAATGATCGCCCAGATAATCCCCGTGATCCGATGTCAAAACGATCACCGTATTGTCCATCTGGCCGCTCTCTTCGAGATAGGCAAACAGCCGCCCCATCTGATCATCACATTGTTTGATCAGCCCCATATAGGCCGGGATCGCCTTATCGCGAACCTCTTCTTTAGAGAAGCCTTTGGAGATCAGGCTTTGCATATAAGCGCCATAAACCGGATGCGGATCGTCGCGCTCGGCCTCGGATCGCACAGCGGGCGGAACATGCGCAGGGCCGAACATATCGTTATAGGGCGCAGGCACGATATAGGGCCAATGCGGCTTGATATAGCTGAGATGGCAAAGCCATGGCGCGCCGCACTTCTTGGCCTCGATAAACTCAATCGCCTTGGTGGTTAACCACGGGGTTTCGCTGTCTTCTTCAGCGATATTTGCAGGCTGATCGGCATGGGCCATAAGCCAGCCGGAAAGCAAATCGCCCTCGTCAGAAACACCCGCATTCGCATGATCATTCCATGGATTTTCGCCCGAGTAGCCCTTGGATTTGAGGTACTCATTATAGGGCGAGCGGCTTTGATCATAAAACCCGTCCGGCCCCTCGGCCCACAATCCATCATCGCGCACCCAAACGTCAAAACCGCATTCCGCTTGGCGCGCGCCAATGACGCTATCAGGCGCAATCCCAAGGCGCGCCATCCCGGCGGCGTCCGCTTCCATATGGGTCTTACCAACGAGCCAGCTCTCCATTCCGGCCGCTCGAAGATGATCGCCAAGCGTGATCTCGCCCACGCGGATTGGGAAATTATTGCGCTGCGCCCCGTGCGAATGGCAGTAACGGCCCGTATAAAAAGACATCCGCGAAGCGCCGCAGATCGGCGATTGAACATAGGTCCGGGTAAAGCGCAAACCGCGCGCCGCGATGCGATCAATATTGGGCGTATGAAGATGCGGATGGCCCGCGCAGGAAAGGTAATCCCAGCGCAATTGATCGAACATCACAAACAGAATATTGGGCGCATCACTCATGCTTTTGACACTTCGCCAAGAGCATCCCCACCAGAAGCCTCGCGCGATCCATCATGGGTACAAACGCATAAAATTCGCGCTGGCTGATCCGTCGCAGAGGCATAAAGATGCCCGCGCCGACTATCAAAATAAAGGCTCTCGCCTGTGCCCAATGTCACCGGCTCCAGATTTTCCATCTGAACGATCACCTCCCCCTCAAGCACAAAAAGAAATTCCTCGCCCGCATGGCTTACCATACGATCAAACTTCATCATTTCCAGCGGCTTAAGCGTTCCCAGCATCGGCACCATGGTGCGCCCCTGCACCTTTTGAAACAGCATCTCATAGGTGTAATTATCTGTCTCATGATAGCCAAAATCGCCCCTGCGCGACAGTGAGACACCGCCCTGCTCAAAACGCGTGCCCTCTTCGGCAAAGAGCTCAGCCAGATCAACCCCAAGCCCGCGCGCAAGGCGGCTAAAGCGATCATAGGTCGGCGCCATCAGGTTGCGCTCAATCTTTGAGACAGTCGAAATCGCAAGGCCCGAAAGCTCGGCCACATCCTGAATGGTCAGCCCTTTGGATTTGCGCAAAGCACGCAATCGAACGGCAAGTGCGGCGCGGCTTTCGGCTTCGGGCGTTTGAGGATCGTCAGAGCCACTCATCGGGCAAAACTCCGAAATTTGCTGCGTAATCTGGCCAAGCGTAAGGCCTTGAGAGGCGCAAATCCATAACAAGCTTGGGAAAAACAAACTTTCCGATTGGAAAATTTCGGATTAAGCTGCCCCAACCCATGAAGCCTAAGGATTCGCGGAGCACCAAACTTGGCCGAGATTTACGATATTGCCGTTGTTGGCGCAGGCATCGCGGGCGCATCCGCTGCGGCGGAATGCGCAGCCCTCGGCGCACGCACGATCTTGATCGAGGCCGAAAGCCAGCCGGGCTATCATTCAACCGGGCGCTCTGCGGCGATCCTTGCCCAAAGCTATGGCAATCCCGTTGTCCGCGCCCTGACCCGCGCCTCAGAAGATTTCTTTACCCATACGCCCGATGGTTTTACCCCGCGCCCGCTTTTAAGCCCACGCAAGCTGATCCGCATCGCCCGCGCCGATCAAATGGAGAGCCTGCGCGCCTTGTTTGAAGAGCTCTCAGTCGCTTATGATTTGCAATGGCTTGCCCCGGAACAGATCGAAGAAATCGCCCCGATCTTAAGGAAAGGCTATGCCGCCGGTGGCTTCATCAATGCGCGCGCGCAAGACATTGACGTCCACGCCTTGCACCATGGCTACCTGTCGATGTTCAAGGCCCATGGCGGAGTGATCATGCTTAAGGCTGCGGTGCATAATCTGCGCCCTGGCCCCCCTTGGGAGATCAGCAGCGGCGGGAACGTTCTACAGGCAAACACAGTGATAAACGCCGCCGGAGCCTGGGCGGAAAACCTTGGCGCTTTGGCCGGCGCGCGCGCCATCGGGATGATCCCAAAGCGGCGCACCGCGATCACCATTGCCGCGCCGAATGGCTTTGATCCCAAAGACTTACCGATGATTGTCGATGCGGACGAAGCCTTTTATCTCAAACCCGAAGCGGGCAAATTGCTGGCCTCGCCCGCAGATGAAACCGCCTCTGCCCCCTGCGACAGCCAGCCCGAAGAAATCGACATCGCCATCTGCATTGACCGTATCCAAAACGCCTTTGATCTGGATGTGCGGCGGGTCGAATCCAAATGGGCCGGCCTGCGCAGCTTTGTTCCTGATCGCGCGCCGGTTGTTGGCTTTGATCCCGATGTTGCGGGCTTTTATTGGCTGGCCGCACAGGGCGGTTACGGTGTGCAAACCGCGCCTGGGCTTGCCCGCATCGCAGCGACACAGATCCTCAATCGCGCGCATCATCCCGCCGTCCAAGGCTGCGGCCTCGACTTAAACGACATTTCCCCAAAGCGGCTGGCAAACCTTCAGCCCGCATAACAGCGACAAAACCAACAGGAGAGTGACATGACGTTAAAATCCATATTCGCCGGGGCCGCGATCGCCCTTTTCGCCGCCCTGCCCGCCATCGCCGAATGGGCGCCCAAAGGCCCGATCAAGCTGCAAATCGGCTTTGATGCGGGCGGCGAGACCGATACTTTAGGCCGTATCGTGGCCAAGGAAATGGCCGCACAAACCGGCTGGGATATCGTTGTTGAGAACAAGCCCGGCGGCGGCGGCATCGCGATGTTTACGCAGGTCGCCGTTGCCAAACCAGACGGGCAAACCATCGGGCTTGGCGTCTCTATGCCTGTTTTGGTGAACCTTACCCTGCGCGGCGCAGAGCTGCCGTTTGATCTTGATAGTTTCGATTATCTTGGCACGGTGGCCTATGCGCAAATGGCGATCATCGCCAAGGCTGACGCCCCCTTTGATGATCTTGCAGGCCTGATCGAATATTCCAAATCCCATGATGGCGCGCTGATCGGCTTTGACGCCAAACCGCAAGAGCTTCTTATGGGCGTGGTGAGCAATGAAACCGATGCGGGCTTTAAAATGGTCTCGATGAAATCCAGCGCCGAACAGGTGCAAAACGTGATGGGCGGGCATGTTGTTGCGGCCTTCTCTGGCGGCACCCATATCCCCTATCTCGAAAGCGGTGATCTCAAAATGATCGCGGTCGCCAATGCCAGCCGCCACGGCTATGCCCCTGATATCGCAACGATTCAAGAGCAAGGCCATGATATCTATGTCGATCCTTACTTCTATTTCGCAGGCCCTGCTGGCCTCTCCGATGAGATCAAAACAGCGCTTTCCGAGGCGCTCTCGGCCGCGATTTCTTCGGACAATGCCCGCGATGTCATCATGAACACATTCAAAGCCGATCCAACCTTGCTTGGCGCCGATGGCACACGCAAAATGATGGATGATGGCCTTGCGAATGTGGCCAAACTTTTCGGCAAATAGGTGCGGCAACACCCCTCTTTTTGGTGCGCAGAGCGCGCCCTTTTCATCGCCTCTTTTGGGGGCGCTGAAACATGAGCAACTCAAGCACCATTTCCCGCAGAGCAGAGCGGATATCCGGCCTTAGCGTCCTGTGCTTTGGGCTTGCGATGCTCTTTTGGATCATCCCAGCGCATACAGAAACGATCTCCTACGGCTGGATGCGCCCGCAGACCTTGCCCGCAATTGCCTGCTGGGGGCTCGTTGCCTTGGGCGCGGCCCAAACGCTGATCGCAACCTCCCGCGCCACACAATCCACTCCCCTTCCCAACCGGCGCGATTTTGGCCGCGCTATGCTTGCTGCGGCCCTCATTGGCGCCGCCGCTTGGGCCATGGGGCGCTTTGGATTTCTGCCTGTGGCGCCACTTCTTTCAACGGCTCTGTTGCTGCTTCTTGGCGCGCGGCGCTGGGAATGGTTTGCCATTGCCGCAGCTTGCGTTCCGCTCACAATCTGGGTGATCATCGTTGCCCTCTTGGGCAGAGCTTTGCCATGAGGGCGCGCGCAAAATGGTAGACTTAGTAACCATCCTCGCCGGGCTTGGCGATGCGTTTACCTTGATGAATCTGGCTTTCGTTATTCTGGGAGTGATGCTTGGCCAGATCGTTGGCGCGATCCCCGGTATTGGCCCGGTCATGGCCATGGCGATCGCCATTCCCTTCACCTTTGTGCTCGACCCATTGGTGGCGATTTCCTTTCTCGTTGGGATCAACAAAGGCGGCCTGTTTGGCGGCGCGATCCCGGCCATTTTGATCAACACACCGGGAACCCCAGATGCCGCAGCAACCGCGCTTGATGGCTACCCGCTCGCCCAGCAAGGCAAACCCCTCAAAGCAACAAAAATGGCGCTATATGCCTCCGTCACGGGGGATACTTTCTCCGATCTGATCCTGATCACAGTCGCAGCGCCTCTGGCCATTCTTTCGCTCAAAATGGGGCCCGTCGAAATCTGCGCCCTGATGATCTTCGCCTTCTCCATCATCGCCGGGCTGATCGGCAATTCCATGACAAAAGGCCTGATCGCAGCCCTCCTTGGCCTGCTCGCAGCGACTGTCGGGCTTGATCCAGAACACGGCACCCCCCGCCTCTATTTCGGCCATTTCGAGCTCTTTGATGGGCTGCCCCTTGTGGCCGTGGCCATTGGCATGCTCGCGGTCAGCGAAATTCTGCGCCGGATGGCCGCAGCAAGCCGTTCAGCGCCGCAACCCACCATCACCGCAGGCGATGAAACCGACCCGGACAACACCAAGATCAGCCGCGCTGAATATTGGTCCTGCCGCTTTGCAATGGCGCGCGGCGCCTTAATAGGAACGGTTTTGGGCGCAGTTCCGGGGATCGGCTCAACAGCCGCAGGCTTCATGAGCTATGCCGCGACCCGCCGCGCCGCCCCCAATCCAGAGAGCTTTGGCAAAGGTAATATTCAAGGCATCGCCGCCACCGAATCCGCCAATTCCGCCGTCATGGGCGCCAATTTGATCCCGCTTTTGGCCATTGGTATCCCCGGCTCAATCTCGGCCGCGCTGCTCATCTCGGCGTTCAAAATCCAAGGCATCCAGCCCGGCCCATTGCTCTTTCAAAACCAAGGCCGGCTGATCTATGGGCTGTTTGGCGCGATGATGATGGCCAATCTGATGAACCTTGTCATCGGCCACGCCTCTTTGCGCATCTGGAGCCGGGTTGTACGCGCGCCCGAAGCGATCATTTTTCCGGCCGCTCTGCTGTTTTGCATCGCTGGGGTCTATGTCTCAACGGGGGGGATGTTTGGCGTCGCGATCATGCTGATTTCGGCGCTCATAGCCTATGCAATGCAAGCGCTTGGCTACCCGGTCATTGTCTTTATCATCGCGCTGTTTTTGGGCCCGAATTTCGAAAGCACCCTATCGCAATCGCTGGTCATTCTGGATGCAGATCCGCGCGCACTGATACAGCACCCAATCGCGCTGGCACTTCTTCTTCTCGCCATCGGCTCGGGCTGGTATTTGGGGCGGCGCAGCCCCGATCCGCAAACGCTTTGATCCGGCAGGCCCCGTTAACCTTCCTTAACGCTCGGTCTGAATGGCACAGGCAAAATATCCAGATCAGCCCAAGCTGCGCACAGCCTCAGCCGTCGCACGGATCGCGCGAATATTCTCGCCATATGGTGCCGGATTGGCCACGGAACCGCCTTTGAAAACAGCCGAACCCGCAACCAAAACATCCGCGCCCGCCGCAGCAACAAGCGGCGCGGTTACCGGATCAACACCGCCATCAATCTCAATGTGAATGGGGCGATCCCCGATCATCGCGCGCAGTTCTGTAACCTTTTCAATCTGGCTGTGAATGAATTTTTGCCCCCCAAAACCGGGGTTTACCGTCATCACACAGACCAAATCGACCATATCAAGCAGATGGGTAATGCTTGCCGCTGGCGTGCCCGGGTTTAGCGCAACGCCGGCCTTGGCCCCTGCTCCGCGGATCGCTTGAAGCGTGCGATGAATATGCGGGCCGGCCTCAACATGGGCGGTGATGATATCCGCGCCCGCTTGCGCAAAAGCATCAATATAGGGATCAACCGGCGCGATCATCAGATGAACATCCATAACGCCCTTAATATGCGGGCGGATCGCTGCGCAGGTCGCCGGGCCAAAGGTGATATTGGGAACGAAATGCCCATCCATGACATCCACATGCACCCAATCACAGCCCTGCGCTTCAATCGCTTCACATTCCGCGCCGAAATTGGCAAAATCCGAAGCTAGGATGCTTGGGGCGATTTTGATGCTGCGATCAAAGCTCATGGGGCGATTCCTTTTGGCCTATGGTTGGGCGTTTTGTGCCTGTTTTGGCTTGGCTTGTCACCACTTGGCGCATGCATTCCACGCGGATCACAACATAGCCTTGGGTTTTCAGGCGGTAATTTGATATTTAGGTGGAAAATTTTCGATTTTTGCGCTCTATACTGATCTCATGGAAATGATCACCCAAAGCACCGCTGCGATCCTTGGCCCCAAAGCCGCCTATCATTTTGCCCGGATCGAACTGAGCCGCAGCAAGCCGCGCGCCCTGCACAGCCAAGATTATTACGAACTCTTCTGGCTGATCAATGGCCGCGCGCATCACTATACCGGCGCGCCCCAATCCCCAAACCGTCAAACCCTCTCAGAGGGCGATCTTGTTTTCATGCCGCCCAATCGGCCCCATGCTCTGCAAGGCCTTGGCGAGGATGCACATTTGGTCAATCTTGTGATCCAGGAGGAGGTGATCAAACGCCTCTCAGCCCATGCTTTTGGCAGCCGTTATTTCTGGGGCGATGGCCCGCAAATTCTGCACCGTGATATGCGCCAGCTCTCTTCGCTATCGCACGAGGCCCTCGCGCTTGAGACCGCCCCGCGATCTGCGCTGTATATCGAGGCCTTCCTGCTCAGCCTGCTCGCCCAACTTGAACGCGAAGCCCCCGGCCTTCCTGACAGCGCGCCCAAATGGCTGGTTGAGGCCTGCAAACGGGCGCACGATCCTGAAATCTTTTGCCACGGCGCGGCCGGGCTTGCCTCTGTGGCGCGCAAATCCCATGCGCATGTTAGCCGCAGCCTGCAAAAACACCTCGGCCAAACGCCTTCGGATTATATGAACCATATCCGTATGGAACACGCCGCGCGTTGCCTTGCCGGAACGGGCGAACCGCTTGCCGAGATCGCCCAAAGCTGCGGCATCGCCAATATGAGCCATTTTCACCGCCTCTTTCGCGCCCAACATGGGCTGACCCCGCGCCAATATCGCCAGCGCTTTCAAAAAGACGTTGCCCAACCTATTTGACCATTTGGTAAAACCTTGCCAAGTCTTTTAAGCCGTGCGACTTTGCGCAGGTAATTCGTATCAGACCGCCCCGTTTCGCAAGCCAAGAGGCCCGCATGACATCCCCCGACCAAACCAACGAAAGCGTTGATATCGCTGCTGATATCCGCTCGGCGCAACTGCCCCAACTGCATGAGCCGCGCAATCCCGGGATGCCGCTCGATCTGGGCTGGGTGCGCCGCGCGCAGGCCAATACCTCTGCGATTGAGCGCCGCGCAAGCACCATCGGCGCGCGCCGTTCGGTGAAGAAAGAGTACCAAGCGGCCTGGCTGCTTAAGGCGATCACCCTCATCGATCTGACAACCCTTTCTGGCGATGATACGCCTGGGCGCGTCCGCCGTCTCTGCGCCAAAGCGGCCAATCCTGTGCGCACTGATATATTGAACGCGCTCAATATGGGCCCGATCACAACCGGCGCGGTCTGTGTCTATCACGAAATGGTCCCAACAGCCGTCGAAGCGCTGCGCGGCACGGGCATCCCCGTTGCGGCCGTTTCAACGGGCTTTCCTGCCGGGCTTTCGCCGTTTCATCTGCGCGTTGCAGAGATCGAGGAAAGCGTTGCCGCGGGCGCAGAAGAAATCGACATCGTGATATCCCGCCGCCATGCGCTGACCGGAAATTGGCAAGCGCTTTACGATGAGATGCGCGAATTTCGCGCCGCTTGCGGCGATGCCCATGTGAAAGCCATCCTTGCCACGGGCGAGCTGGGAACCTTGCGAAATGTCGCGCGCGCTTCACTGGTTTGCATGATGGCGGGCGCGGATTTCATCAAGACCTCAACCGGCAAAGAACCGGTCAACGCGACCCTGCCCGTGAGCCTTGTGATGATGCGCGCGATCCGCGAATATCACGCCCGAACCGGCATCCGGATCGGCTACAAACCCGCCGGCGGCATCTCCAAAGCCAAAGACGCGCTGACCTATCTTGCCCTCGTCAAAGAAGAGCTCGGCGATCGCTGGCTCATGCCCGATATGTTCCGCTTTGGCGCCTCGTCCCTTTTGGGCGATATTGAGCGCCAGCTCGAGCATCACGTAACCGGCCAATATTCGGCCTCCTACCGCCATCCAATGGGGTAAACCATGAGCGTTAAAGAGATTTTTGAGACGATGGATTATGGCACGGCCCCCGAAAGCGCCGCCGAAGCACTGGCTTGGTTGGTGGATGGCGGCGATCGGTTTGGCCAGTTTATTGACGGTAAAATGACCGCGCCAACCGATGGGTTTGAGAGCCGCAATCCCGCCACTGGCGAAGTGCTCGCAACCCTGAGCCAAGCCACGCAAAGCGATGTGGATGCCGCCGTTGCTGCTGCGCGCAAAGCCCAGCCGAAATGGGCAAAACGCCCCGGCCATGAGCGCGCGAAATACCTCTATGCGCTTGCCCGCTTGATCCAAAAACACGCGCGCCTCTTCTCGGTTCTTGAGACACTGGACAATGGCAAACCGATCCGCGAAGCGCGCGATGCAGATATCCCGCTTGTGGCCCGCCATTTCTACTATCACGCAGGCATGGCTCAGCTGATGGAAGAGGAAATGCCCGACCGTGAAGCGCTTGGGGTTTGCGGCCAGATCATCCCATGGAACTTTCCGCTTTTGATGCTCGCCTGGAAAATCGCGCCTGCGATTGCGATGGGCAATACTGTTGTTCTGAAGCCTGCGGAATATACCTCGCTTACCGCACTGCTTTTCGCGCAAATCTGCACCGAGGCGGGCCTGCCCAAAGGCGTGATCAACATCGTAACCGGCGATGGCGCCGTTGGCGAAATGATCACGACCCACCCGGGGATCGACAAAATCGCCTTCACAGGCAGCACCTCTGTTGGGCGGCACATCCGCGAAGCGACCGCCGGATCGGGCAAGGCGCTCACGCTCGAGCTGGGCGGAAAATCCCCCTATATCGTCTTTGATGACGCCGATATCGACAGCGCCATTGAAGGGCTTGTTGATGCAATCTGGTTCAACCAAGGCCAGGTTTGCTGCGCCGGTTCGCGCTTGATTGTAAGCGAGGCCATTGCGGATGATTTCTATACCCGCCTCAAGGCGCGGATGGCCAAATTGCGCATCGGCTCGCCGCTGGATAAATCCATTGATGTGGGCGCCGTGGTTGATCCGGTGCAGCTCGCGACCATCACCAAACTTGTCGCAGACAATCCAGAAGGCGAGCATTATCAACCGGTTGCGGCGCCAGAGGGCTGCTTCTATCCGCCAACGCTGATCACCGGGCTGCACCCTGCCTCAACCCTGATGCAAGAAGAAATCTTCGGGCCTGTGCTTGTCGCCACGACCTTTCGCACACCGGATGAGGCCATTGAGATCGCCAATAATACGCGCTATGGCCTCGCCGCAACCGTCTGGAGCGAGAACCTGAACCTTGCGCTTGATATCGCGCCCAAACTTGCCGCCGGGATCGTTTGGATCAACGCAACCAACCTCTTTGATGCGGCCGCCGGATTTGGCGGCGTTCGCGAAAGCGGCTTTGGGCGCGAAGGCGGCTGGGAGGGGCTCGCGGCCTATACCAAACCCATCGGAAAAGCCAAACCGATCAAACAGATCACCGCCGCACCCCAGCCAGAAAACATCGAAATCCCGGCGATGGATCGCACGGCCAAGCTCTATATCGGCGGCAAACAAGCCCGCCCCGATAGCGGCTATTCCCGCCCGGTTTGGTCGCCGCGCGGCAAGCTTTTGGGCCACGCCTCACTTGCCAGCCGCAAAGATATTCGCAATGCGGTTGAGGCCGCACATGCCGCCAAAGGCTGGAGCAAAACCACCGCCCATCTGCGCGCGCAAATCCTCTATTTCATTGGCGAAAACCTATCCGCCCGCAGCGATGAATTCGCCGCCCGTATCCAAGACCTCACCGGCACCAATGCAGGCAAAGCCCAAGCCGAAGTTGAAAGCGCGATCAACACGCTGTTTACCTTCGCCGCATGGGCCGACAAGCTTGATGGGGCGGCCAAAGGCGTGCCCTTGCGCGGGCTTGCGGTAGCTGTCAATGAACCGATCGGCGTGATTGGCGCGCTTTGCGATGATGCAGCCCCTCTCGCGGGCCTCGTCTTGGCAATGGCGCCCGCAATCGCGATGGGCAACCGTGTTGTGCTTGCGGCAAGCCAGCCCTACCCGCTTGCCGCTACGGATTTCGCGCAAGTGCTTGATACTTCTGATGTTCCCGGCGGTGTTGTGAACATCCTCACCGGGGATCACAGCGCCCTTGCGGCCCCGCTCGCAGGGCATCTGGGCGTTGATGCGATGTGGAGTTTTTCTTCCTCAGACCTCTCCAAAGAGATTGAACAGGCCTCGGCTGACAATCTCAAACGCACATGGGTCAACAACGGCCAAACGCGCGAATATTCAGCCCGCGATTGGCTTTCGCAATGCGTTGAGAGCAAAACGATCTGGGTGCCCTACGGCGAATAAAGAAATGCCGGGGCGCCGCTATTTGCGCCCCTTGCCGCGCCATGTCCCAAGCCAGCCTTTGGCCTTTTGACGGGTTTGATCGGCGCGCGCATCCAATGTATCCCATGCGTCTTCGGCATCCTCGATCAGCGGATCAATCGTGCGCTCGCGAAACTGCGCCAGCATCCGCCAGATCATCAGAATCGCAAAACCCAGTATCACCAAAATGAAGATGTTGAGATAGGGGATCAGCCGCACATCGGGGCGAGAAACCGCCTTCACCCCAACCGCATTTGGGTAGATCGTGAAGAACTCATTGCGCCAGCCGTAATGCTTCAGCGCAACCCACTGCGGCTCCGCTTTGGTTGAGGCAAGATCGCTCGCTTCGGTCTGCAAATTGGAACTGTCGAGCTTGAAATATGGCGGCCAGCCCCAGCCCGTATCTTCATTGCGGTAAACCATGACCTTGCCATTGGGTCTCACCACATTGATAAAACGCACATCGCGGTTGGCGGCGGTCGTTGTTCCTGTATCGGGGGCGGCCCAAAAGATCGAATTCTCGCCAAAATCAATCCGCCGCACATCCGTATCCACAATCCGAACGATATCGCGCTGCGGCAAAGTATAGTGCAAAAAAGCACCGGCAAAAAGCAGGACCAAGATCAGCAACGTCCATTTTACATAGCGCATTTATCGCCCCTCACATGAAATTCGTAACGTAGAGCATCACACCGATCACCACGACCGGAACAATAAAAATCAGCAATAGCGCCTTGCGTCGCAAAGAGCCATCATAGGCTTTCAACCCGGCCTTAACGAAATCGTCTCGATCGCCAATACTGCCTGTTTCGGCCCATTTCTTTTCAAGTTTCTCTTTGCGCACCGAGCGCGAATAAAACGAAACCATCAGATAAATCACACCAACAGCGAGAAATCCAAAAACGGCCAGTCGGATCATTGCAATCATTTGCGCCCTTTCAAAACTGGCCCCCATGGGCCGACAAGATCAATTATATCAGGCTTCTTTTTGCCCCAGGGTTGAGCCGCTTTCCGAGCGCTTTTTTTGGAGCTTTTCGCACGCGGCGCCTCAAAGGGTTCTTCCATCGGCGCTCCGCCAAAAAGCGCCTCGCGCGCACCGGCTTTGTCGATCTGATATTCCCGCTCAAGATAATCGGCAACATAGCCGCGCTTGGCCGCAGACCACCTCCGATATGTCTTATAAAACAGCTCCTTATGGCAAATGAAGAGCTGGCGAATATCCAGCGGCGACAGCTCGCTCAGCAATTGATTCACGATCATTTGGTCCACGCCGGGGCGGGCCCGCAACGTATAGAAATAAGCCGGATGTTCGGAGGAAATCTTGGGCCAGTCGCCGCCGGATTCCGCCCAACGTTTGAGCGCCGCAAGCGCATGAAATTCCTCCGGAAGATCGGGGCCAATTTTCTGCGCCAACATGCGCAACTCGCGCCGGCTTGCCTGGCTGATATCATGGCCAAGCTCGGCGGCAACATCGACCAAAATGAAATCCATTTTCTGGCCAAGGATGGCGCCCGCATCAATCCCACGCGCCCGCACGATTGGCTCGACCAGCTCATTGAGCTCCAAAAACCGCGCGACCGCATTGCGATCCTTTAAGGAAAAGACCTTTGCAATCGGCAAATCTGCAAATTTGCTGCTCGAAGCAACGCTGATCGCCGCAGGATGCGCCACATCGCGGAAAATATAGAGCCCGCCAAAATGCGACGTCCAGAAATTCTGCTCATCAACGCTCAACGGGGTCAGCGCGACCGGGTTTTTCAAAACATCCCCCGTTTCAGAAGCAAGCCCAATCATCTCGGCGATCAAAACATCATCAAACCAAGCGTCTTCTTCGCTTTTGAAACGATCAATTTTCTCAACAAGTGCTTGGGCTTCGGCAACGGTATTGCCGGTCGTATCAGCCTCGACCTTGATGCGCCGAATATCAAAAAGTCGCTCTGGATCAGAGAGATCATAGATCGAATTCACCAGCTCCCCCGCAACCGCATCGCGCGCCGTCAGCGCAAACAGTTCCGCCTCATTGAGCTCGATATAATCGCGCAGGATCTGGCGCGAGGAAGAGAATTTCGCATTCAGCAGCGGCGCTGTTTTCTGCGCAATCGAGAGCAGGATAAACTGGCGATTGCAGCCGTTTGGATTGAGGTAAAGCGGATCGCCCAGCTCCTCGCCGATCTCCAGCGAATAGCCTGAAATATCAATGTAGAAATCGGCCAGTTTGGTTTCGCGCCCGGTCAAATGTTTGAGCGCACGGTTGTATCGCTCGACCAGCGCCGGGCTATCCACCGGCACCAGATTGCCAAACATCAGACCTTTTTCAATGAGGCGTTTCACTTGGCCTTGCCCCCCGCATAGCGGCGGCGCGCCTCTTCCATCAGGCCCATGTCGCGCACGGCCTTTTCAATGGCAACCTCATCGGATTTATCCGCATATCTGAATTCGCTATCGGCATAGCGATTGATCTCTTGGATGACCATTTCAACCGTGATCGGCTGGGTCATATCGGTGATCATCGCAAGCTTATCATCATAAGATTTGAACAAGAAAAGATCGGGCTCTTCCATCCATTCATCGGGCAGCTCAAAATCCATCGCCCGGACTTTGACCGCATCTGTGATGTTCTTGATCGCACGCCCCGTAAAGCGCGCATCCGCCTCTTGGATTGCCTTAAGGTAGCCCCCCATTTTGGCGATTGTATCAAGCTTGCCGATGTCTTTTTCGACGCGATCCCAAACCTTTATCAAACCTTCCTCATGCGGGCGCCCATGCCCTTCAAAGCTTGAGGCAACGGCGCGTTTGATCTGCTGAGCGGCAAAAAGTTCGTGATCGCCAACAGGAATATCGTGATTTTTGCCCATCAACAGATGCAGGATATCAATGTAATCCTCGCGGGTTTGCGGCCCATCCACCAAGAAGCGCGCGCCCGCCCTTTGGCGCAAAGCATCATCAACATTTTCGGGAAAATTCGAGAACATCCCAAAGGTGCAATTGCCGCGCACAACCGTGCCTGCGCCGGCAAAGGCTTCCATGAAAACGGCCGTCACCTCTTGCTGCCCGGCGCTGGATTGGCGATCGCCGCGCTTGCCCGCGATCTGATCAATATCGTCAATCGTGCCAAAGCCAATCACGCTGGGATCAAGCACATTGCTCACGAAAGCTTTGGCATTCTGGCCCGATTTCCCCTGATAACTATCAATCTGATCAATCGAGAAATTCTGATAGCGAAACGGATAGCCCGCGTTTTGCGCATATTCGTTGATCAGCCCGGCCATCATTTGAATAAGCGTGGTTTTGCCCGTTCCCGGCGCGCCATCGCCCATGAAGGTAAAGATGAAGCCGCCCATTTCCGCGAAGGGGTTGAGCTTGCGATCAAAATCATAAGCCATCAGCATTTTGCTAAGCTTCATCGCCTGATATTTGGCGATGTGATTGCCGACAACCTCATTGGGTTTCTTGAATTGCATGCTCAGCGCAGAGCCCTTGCCCTTGCGCGAAGGGGTAAAGCCGCTGATCGTTAAATCATCCGCCTCGATCCGCCAATTGGCCTGCGAAAACGCGCCCAACCCGGCCATATTCTGCGCCCGCAACGCGACCTTTTCCATCAACTGCTCCGCATAGGACAGCATCGTTGGAATGAGGCGTTCAACCTCTGTCGCGAATGTCGTGATTTCCTGGTCCAGCTCCCACAGCGCGCCATGTAGGGCCAGCGGAGCATTGTCTGTCAGGATCTCCTCAACCGCGCCAATCTCAACGCTCACATCACTCGCATATGGCGCAAGCAGAAAGCCCAAAGCATTGCCAAAAACCGAAAGCGAAACAAGGGCTTCGCCGGCCAGAGCTTCGCTGAAGGCCGCCTTTTTATCATCGGGCAAACGGGCCTCCAGATTGGCTTTTTTCATCTCGCCAAGCCCGGTCGCCTCGCTGAATTGATCACCCATCGCCAGCGCAATCGCCAATGCGCGGCGCAGCGCCTGAAGCGCCGAAGCCTGCGCAGCTGAGGGCAAGGGATCGCCCGCATCCGCGCCCTCAATACGCGCAACCAAGCTGATCCCATCGGGGCGCGCTGTCGAGCGGGTCACCAAACCGGGCGTGGTTGAGCGAAAACGCCGCCGCGTGGCGATCCCGGGCGAGCGCTCGGGGGCGGCAGGCGCGGATTTCGCGGCGGCCAATCGCGGCGTGTGATCTATCCCATCAAGCATGCCAAATGCAGCCTCGTAATGGGCGCGAATGTCTTCCTCTCGAAGCTCCATCTGATCGGCAGGTTGGCTCATCTCAATGTCTCCTCAGGGCCGCAGCCCCCTTAGCTATAACTCAAAACACGCCCCTGCGGGCTGACAACGAATTTGCGCACATTGCCCATCCCGCGCGGCGCTTTTTCCACCAAAACTTGATAAGGGCGTTCTGGCAAAATGATCGCGCGGCTGGTCGCGGTTGCGCCGGTATCGGCGCCCTGGCCGGAAAACGGATCAAGGGCAAAAATCTCGCGCTCGACCTTACCAAAAAAGCCTTTGCGCTCGGTCTCGACACGCTCGGATTGCAACTCTTCTGCTGTCCAAGCCAGCGCCCAATCTTGGCCCTCAGGCGAATTGGCCTCGTCCAACACATCATGCAACGGGCCGCTTTGGCGCGTATAGGCCGAAGAATACATCGGGCCAATATGCAAGCGTCTCAATGACTTAGGGTGAAGATCATCAAAATCCTGATCAAATCCCTTCGCAATCGTAAGCAATTTCAACCCCGCAATCGATTGCGCCATAAGATGGCGTTGCGCCTCGGGCCAACGCTTTTGATCCTTGGGCAAAGAGATTGCGCCCGTGTCTTCGACCTCCATCAAATAGATCGTCGGTAGGTTAATCTGGCTGTCGTAAACCGCCCAGGCGATCAGAAAACGGCGGCGCGGATTGCGCCGATCCTCGCCAATATTGCCAAGCCAAATCGCGTTTGGATCATTCTGCGCCCAGAACAGATCATTGTTCAGCAAAGCCTCATAATAAAGCCGCTGACTAAGCGCAAATTGCAGCCGGGTTGGGATGCTGCGCTCGCCAACGATCTCTTGGACCATCTGCGTTTTCAGCTCATCCGTGGAGGGCATACCGCGCAGATGCTTTCCGGCCTGCTGGGCATCATTGGCCATGGTCAACAGCTCGCGATGCACCGGAAATCCGCTCTCGTGATTGTCAAAAGCAAGCGAGCCGAAAAACTGCCCCGTATCGCGCCCGGTCAGCAAATATTTCATCGAGAGCGCTTTAAACGTATTCGACAACCCGATGAGATATTGCGCCAAAACAGCGACCTCAACCTTGCTCAGGCTGCCCTCTTTTTCCATCGTCCCAGCCACCCGGCCAAGATGGCCTGTGATCGCTTCAAACTTGCGAAAATAGCGCCGCGCCGCAAAGGCATCCGAGAGGTCGATGTGATCTTTTGTGATCTCACTCTGCGTCATAAATTTCCCTCGGCCCCATCCCTGCAAATGCCTTTATGCACCGCTTGCCCGCGCCAAAACACAGGCCCGCGCGGCGCCTTTGGCCTATTCGCCGTAGAGGTTCTTATCATGCTGTTCGACAATTTTTTGGAAGCGGCGGGCAAAGCGTTCGTCTGCTTTTGCCTTTTCTTCCAAAACCTTACGCGCAAAAACCATGTGATCGCCATGCGCTTCCATCATCTCGGCCATGCGTGAATTCGTCGCCGAACCAATCGCCGCCATCGCCGTTTGGGCCTCTTGATCTGTTTTTACGCCAATCTCGTTGATCCGATGCGCCACATCTTGCTGCTGCGCCGTTTTCAATGATTTCGTCAGCGCGTCATAAAGCACAACGCGCTGCTTGGTATCTGTCTGCAATTTGTTGATCAAAACCATCTGCGTGGCCGCTTGGTTTTGCAGCGAATCGACCCAGGTTTTGCCCTTTTCGATATAGCGCTCAAGCGTTTGCGATTTGGCCAGCTGAACCTGCTCATTCTGCACCATCTCGTTGTATTTGTTGTTGATCTCAGCCAGCTGCGTTTCCAATTTGGTGCGCTTGCCCGCGTCTTGCTCAACAGAGATTTTGTTTTCCAGCTCGATGATCTTGGGATCAAGCGCAAGGATTTCAGCGCGCAAACCTTCCAGATCGCTCACGGTCACTTCGCGCTCGTCCAATGTCTCAATCAGGTTGGCCTCGACCTTGACCTTCTCGCCATCCAAAACATTGAGCTGATTTTGCAGCAGCGTCACAATCACATCGGATTTACCGATCAAATCTTGCAACTTGTCATCCACGGAGGCCGCGCGCATCCGCTCTTGGCGCATCGCTTCGGCCTTGCCGCGGGCAAAGACGCCAACGAATTTCTCCCAGCCGCTTTTGTTGCGCATCTCGTCGAAATCTTTGGAAAATCCGGCCGTTACATCATCAAGCCCCATGATCAGCTCGGCGATATTGGCGTTCATCGCTTCGGTATGCGCATGCACATCTTCGAGCGAGGCGTTTTCAATATCAACAGAGATGTCTTCGCCCGCTTCAAGCTTGCTGCGCGCGGCTTCAATGCGGCTCGTCATTTCTGCGATCTTGGCTTGTGTGCCAGCGACCTGCGCTTGGCTCTCACGGATTTGCGCGTCTAGGTTGGCCATATGTCCCTCTTTTTCAATAACTTGTGATGTATATGGGGTATGTAACGCCGATTTACATCATCTACTGGTCAGATTTTGCGATCTTTCGATCAGAATTGGCGAAACTGTTGCAAAACTAGGCGATGAAGGGAAGAGCGATTGCAGCATTTGCGCGAAAACCCCGCCCAAATCGGCACATTTTTAACCGTTCAGCTCAGCGATCTGGACATCAATGCAAAGCCGTGATCTGCATATGCCAATCATTGCTCTGGGAGGCCGCCATGAAAGAGTCCGTTACCAATCTCGCCGATCTGCTCAAAGATCCAACCCTGCTCGCGACCAAAGCCTATTTGGCCGGGGAATGGGCGGATGCCGATGATGGCAGCACCTTTGATGTGCTCAACCCTGCGCGCGGCGATGTGATCTGCGCCGTTGCGGATCTGGGCCGCGCAGAGACAGCGCGCGCGATTGCCGCCGCTGAGACAGCGCAGAAATCATGGGCGGCGCGCACCGGCAAAGAGCGCGCCAATATTCTGCGCAAATGGTATGATCTGATGATGGAAAACGCCGATGATTTGGCCACGATCCTAACCGCAGAGCAGGGCAAACCTTTGGCCGAAGCGCGCGGCGAGATCACCTATGGCGCTTCATTCATCGAGTGGTTTGCCGAAGAGGCCAAGCGCATCTATGGCGAGACAATCCCAGGCCATCAGCCCGACAAACGCATCACGGTGATCAAACAGCCCATCGGTGTTGCTGCGTCTATCACCCCGTGGAATTTCCCCAATGCGATGATCACCCGCAAAGCGGCCCCCGCTTTGGCCGCTGGCTGTGGTTTCGTTGCGCGCCCTGCCTCCGAGACCCCGCTTTCCGCGCTCGCAATGGGCGTTTTGGCCGATCGCGCCGGGCTGCCAAAGGGGATCCTCTCGATCATCCCTTCCTCGCGCAGCTCTGACATTGGCCGCGAGTTTTGCGAGAACCATGCGGTGCGCAAGCTGACCTTTACCGGTTCGACCGAAGTTGGCCGTATCCTGCTGCGCCAAGCGGCGGAACAGGTGATGAAATGTTCGATGGAATTGGGCGGCAATGCGCCCTTTATTGTCTTTGATGATGCGGATTTGGATGCGGCTGTTGAAGGCGCGATCATGTGTAAGTTCCGCAACAATGGGCAGACCTGCGTTTGTGCCAATCGCATCTATGTGCAGGCCGGTGTTTATGATGAATTCGCCAAACGTTTGGCCGCAGCTGTTGGCAAGCTGAAGGTCGGTGATGGGCTTGCTGCGGGCACCGATCTTGGGCCGCTGATCAACGCGGAGGCTTTAGAAAAGGTCAAAGAGCATATCATTGATGCGACCGCTAAGGGGGCGAAAGTTATCCTTGGGGGAGCGGGCGATATTGACGGCAATTTTGTTGGCCCGACGATCATCACGGGCGCCACCAAAGAGATGCAGTTTTCCACGGATGAGACCTTTGGCCCGCTCGCGCCCTTGTTCAAATTCGAGGATGAGGATGAGGTGATTGCCCTTGCCAATGACACGATCTTTGGGCTCGCCTCTTACTTCTATGCCAAAGATCTAAGCCGTGTTTACAAAGTTGCTGAGGCTTTGGAATACGGGATTGTTGGGGTTAACACTGGGATCATTTCGACCGAAGTGGCCCCTTTTGGCGGGGTCAAGCAATCCGGGCTTGGCCGCGAAGGATCGCATCACGGGATCGAGGATTATCTGGAGATGAAATACATCTGCATGAGTGTTTGATCGCGGTGTTTTAAAAGAGTTTTGGGCCTCCGGCGGGGATATTTGCACAACTGTGAATGGGAGCGTTGGGCGCCGCGCGGGTTAGGAGCAATTTGAATTAAATTTGGTCTATGCAAAGGGCGCGCGCGGGGAGGGAAAATCCCGCGCGCGTTCTATTATGGGTTATTGCAGTTGTTCAGTTTTGTTGGACTGAAGCTTTTTGGCAGGTTTATCTTTGTGCGAAATCGCAATTTGGCGCGGTTTGAGCGCTTCGGGGACTTCGCGCACCAGCTCGATATGAAGCATGCCGTTTTCATGGCTCGCATCCGTGACACGGACGTGATCGGCCAGAGTAAAGCGGCGCTCAAAGGCGCGTGTAGCAATCCCGCGGTGCAGGTAGGTGCGGCTCTCGCTTTGTTCGTCTTCGCTGGATTTCTGAGCTGAGACATAGAGCGCATTTTCACGCTGCTCGATGCTGAGATCTTCTTGGGAGAAGCCAGCAACAGCGATGGAAATACGCCAGCCGTCTTCTGATATTTTCTCAATGTTATAAGGGGGATAGCTTGGATTGGGGCTATCGGCCGCCATCACGCGATCCATCAGATCGGCGATTTGATCAAAGCCAACGGTGGCGCGGTAAAGCGGGGCAAGATCGAAATTACGCATGGGTTATTCTCCTTTTGAGCAACAACATCGCGCCCTCCCATCATGGGCCGAGCGCATTTGGATTTTAGGCCGGGCCTGCTTTGGCAGCGCTCGGTCTAACAGATGTAGGGAGGAGAATTTTGGCTTTCAAGGGGGGCGGTTTGCACCGTTTATTGAGGCCGAACGAAGCGGGCGCCGCCTGCGCGCATACGGGTTGCGCTGTTTGGCGTATTTGGCGAGATGCGTTTGATCCCTTGGGCCGAAGCGGTGGGGGGTGTTTGCGATTTGGGCGCATTGACAGAGATGCGGCGCGCAGCGGTAGAGCGCATCGGAAAGACGCCAATACCCGCGCGCATCGCCCGTTTGAGCCCTTCAACCGGCATCTCGATATCCATGCCGAACATCACTTCTTGGCCGTCTCGCGTTCCAATCCCCGAAACGACGGAGACAATCCGAGGCGAGCGCCCCTCCATCGTGAAAATCGGCGCCCCTGAAGAGCCGGGCACCACATCACAGCTGAAAAGTTTAACCCCCGCTTGGCCACCGACGACCGAGCAAGATCTTTGTTGTGAGGGGGCATCAAAGCGCCCTTGGCCATAGGAAACCACGGCCACATTTTCACCAACGGCGACCGCGCGATCAGTTGCAAAGGGGTTGGCATGGGTTGAGACGATTGGCGACTCCAGCTGAAGAAGGGCAAGATCGCGGCGGATGTTGATCGTGCTGAGTTTATTCGCGAAATCGTAGCCCGGCTCGATCACCGCATAGGCCACTTTGCGTTGGGCCACGGATTTGCCATCGCGCCAGCCTGCGCTGAAGGTGATGCTGCGCGGATCGTGGCGGGAATTATCAGATTTATCAAAGAGGCAATGGGCCGCCGTGAGCACCAAATCAGGCGCAATCAGAGCGCCAGAACAGCGCGCATTCGCCCCAATATCCAGCAGGCCAACGCCTTCCCAACCCCGGCTGCTGCCCCAGGTATCGAGCTTTTTCAGCGCCGTATCTGCACCTTGCGCCGGAAGGGCCGCAAGCAAAAGGGCCGCAAGCCCTATGCGCAAGCCTTTGAGCCGTGCAGTGCGCGCAATCATGGGCGCAGGAATTTGGCGCCGCGGCGCGGGGTGCGGGCGTTTTCACCGATGCGGCGCGAAACGGGCGTTGCGTTAAACACGCCGTCCCCAGCCTTGGCCATCAGCGCTTTGAGTTCGGCCAGCGGTTCTTGCAATGACGTCCCGAGAGACACTTTGCGCTGGCCCATATCAGCCTTTGCAGAGATCACCGAGACGATTTGCGCTTGGCCATTGTGGATCATGAAAACAGGCGCGCCGGAGGAGCCGAAATCAACATCGCAGGTCATCACAAGGATGCCGGATTGGCGGGCCAAAACATGGCACAGCTCTTGCAATGAAGGCGAATTGGCGCGGTCATGGGCATAGGACACAACCCCAACTTCATCGCCGCGGCGCGGGCTTGTTGATGTGGAAAACGGGATAACGGATGTGTTGTTCACCGGCTGATCAAGCTTAAGAAGCGCCAGATCATGGGCCACACGCATCACCCGATCATCATTGGTGAATTTGAACTCAGGGTGCGGAATGGCCGCCCGGACGCCGCGATAAGCTGAGGCCCGGCCATTGCGCCAACCAGCCAGAAATTCAATCTCGGAAGCATCATAGAGCCGCCCGGTATCCACATCAAACATGCAATGCGCCGCCGTGAGCACTAGATCGGGCGCAATCAGCGCACCGGTGCAGAAGCTTTTGCCCGCCATATTAAGGCGCCCAACGGCCTCCCAGCCCTTGCTGTCATTCCCTGTCATCAGGATTTTAAGCCCTGAAGAGGCGCGTTCGGCCTGTGCTGGCCCCGTGTAAGCGATCAGCAGTGTAAGTATCAGTAGTAAAGCGCGCATTGAGCCTGCCCTTGGATTATTTGTTAACCAATGGCTAATGGCGCCGTGGGGCAGGAATGTGGCCGATTATGGCTGATTATGGGATAATTTCATTGGTTTGGGGCCGCCTGTCGCCCAATCAAGCAATTCTACCGTGTGAACCAGTGGCAATTTTGTGGCAGAGCCGATTTGCATCATGCAGCCGATATTGCCCGCCGCGATCACATCGGGCGCTTTTGCTTCAAGGTTGGCAACTTTGCGCGCCTTGAGCTCTGCGCTGATCTCAGGCTGCATCAAGTTATAGGTCCCCGCAGAGCCACAGCACAGATGCGGATCGGCCGGCTCAACAACCCGATACCCCGCTTGGCGCAGCAGATCCTTGGGCGCATCCTTGATCTTTTGGCCGTGCTGTAATGAGCAGGCCGAGTGATAGGCAACCGTCAAATCACCGTTGCCCTTGGGCAGGCCAATGCGCGCAATCAGCTCGCTCACATCAACCGCAAGAGCCGAGACCCGCGCCGCATCCGCCGCCAAATCCCCATTGCGAAACATATGGCCATAGTCTTTCACGGTCGTCCCGCAGCCAGATGTATTGATCACGATAGCGTCCAAGCCATCGCCATCCAGCTCATCGCACCACGCCTTGATATTCGCGCCCGCCGATCCATGCGCCTCAGCCTCGCGGCCCATATGATGGGTTAGCGCGCCGCAACATCCCTGCCCGCGCGCGATCACAACCTCGCAGCCCAAGCGGCGCAAAAGCCGGATCGTCGCATCATTGATATCCGTATCGAGCGCCTTTTGCGCACAGCCCGTCATCAAAGCCACGCGCATCTGGCGCACGCCAACAGGGGCAAAGCTTTGCGGATCATCATTGCGGCTGACGGGTGGGATTTGCTTTGGCGCCATTGCAATCATCGCCCGCAACCGCGCATCTGGAATAAGCCGCGCGAAAGGCCGCGCCATCTTCGCCCCCAAAAGCGCAAATCGAAACCGCATCGGATAGGGCAACACTTTCGCCAAGACCCAGCGCAAAGCCCGATCGCTAAACGGGCGCTTATATGTCTTCTCTATATGTGCACGCGCGTGATCGACCAGATGCATATAATGAACGCCCGAAGGACAGGTCGTCATACAGGCGAGGCAACTCAGGCAGCGATCCACATGTTTAACGGTCTTTTCATCCGCGTCGCGCCCGCTCTCAAGCATCTCCTTGATCAGATAAATCCGCCCGCGCGGGCTGTCGAGCTCGTCACCAAGCACTTGATAAGTTGGGCAGGTCGCCGTGCAAAATCCGCAATGCACACAAGAGCGCAAGATTTCATTGGCCCGCTGGATTGCGGGTTCGCGCAGCTGCTCGGGGGAAAAATTCGTCTGCATGTGCTAGCCCATCAATCCTGAATTCAAAATGCCGCGCGGATCAAACCGCGCCCGCAAGCCCGCCATAAGCGCAGCATTGCCCGTGGCCTCCGGGTGAAACGCCCCAAGCCGCGCAATTGTCGGCTCATCTGCCCGCATCAATGTCGCATGGCCCGCAATCGGCCCCAGATCGCGGCGCAAATCTCGCCCCGCATCAACCAAGGCCCAGATCAGCCCACCACCCCAATCACAAATCGCACGCGTGGCATCTATCCGCGCCAAAACCTCCGCCGCCGCCGAGGGCGCCACAGAAATCCGCCAAACATCCCCCGCCAAACCGCCAAACTCTCGAACATCGCGGATCGCCGCCCAATCAGCCCCCTCATCAAGCGCAAATTCCCCAAACCCGGCCAAATGCGCCGCCAGTTCTTTGGCCCGATACGCAACAGATGCCTCAAACCCTTCAAGCCGAAGCATCAAAGCCCCGCCGACAATATGCGCCGCCCCGCTCACATCATAAGGCGATCCAAGCGCGCCGCTCATCGCCTCAATCGCCCGTCCGGCATCCAAGCCGTCAAGGCGCAACGTCACGCTCACCTCCGGCATCGGCAAAACCTTCAACGAGACCTCACTCAATACCCCAAGCGTCCCATGCGCCCCGCTCATCAAACGCGCCAAATCATAGCCCGTGACATTCTTCATCACCCGCCCGCCGTTTTTGATCACAGCCCCCTGCCCATCAACAAACCGCGCGCCCAAAAGAAAATCCCGACAGGCCCCAACCGCAACCCGCCGCGGCCCCGAAGCATTCGCCGCAACCATCCCGCCAATCGTCGCCCCGCCCTTGCGCCCTAAAAGCGCGCGCATATCACCCGGCTCAAAGGCCAATCGCTGCCGCTCAACCGCCAATGCCGCCTCTACATCCGCCAATGGCGTTCCGGCCTTTGCAACCAATGTCAAAGCCCCCGGCTCATAAAGCGTTATCCCGGCCAAACCGCCCATCTCTAGCACCGCGCCAGTCACAGCCCCTATCGCCCGCGTTCCGCCGCCAACAATCCGCAAAGGCCCATCCGCCTCGCGAACCATCCCCGCCAATTCCGCCTCATTCATGGGCCGCATCACACAAGCCCCAACTTTTTCTTGGTCAAAATACTCATCCAAAACGCTCGCCCCATGATCAGCCCTCCCCACGGCGCGATGCCGATGCCGCAAGCGGAAAAACCTTGGCGCCGTTCAAAAGCCACTTGGGATCAAACACATCCTTCACAGCCATCTGCGCCTCCAAATCTATGGGATCAAACTGCGCCACCATCAAATCGCGTTTCTCAATCCCAACCCCGTGCTCGCCGGTCAAACAGCCACCAACCTCAACACAAAGCCGCAAAATATCTGCCCCCATCGCCTCGCAGCGCTCCAAATCCCCGGGCTTATTGGCATCAAACAGGATCAGCGGATGCATATTCCCGTCGCCTGCATGAAACACATTGCCAACCCCAAGCCCGTACTCTTCCGAAAGCTCGCCAATCCGCTTCAAAACCTGTGGCAAAGCCGAAACAGGGATCGTCCCATCAAGACACATATAATCGTTGATCTGCCCCATCGCGCCAAAGGCCGACTTGCGCCCAAGCCATATCCGCGCAGATTCCTCGGCCGATTTGCTCTCGCGAACCTCAACCGGATCATGCGCCCGTGCAATCTCAACAATCCGCGCCAGTTGATCATCAATCTCGCCGCTTGAGCCCTCAACCTCAATGATCAACAAGGCCTCACAATCAGGATAGCCCGCGCCGGCAAAGGCCTCGGTCGCGCGGATGCAGGGCCGGTCCATAAACTCAATCGCAACCGGCAATATCCCCGAACGGATAATATCGCTCACGCAAGCCCCCGCGACCTCATTGCTATCAAACCCAATCAAAACGGGGCGCGCGCCCTCGGGCTTGTGCAAAATCCGCAAGGTCGCTTCTGTTACAATCCCAAGCTGCCCCTCTGAGCCGCAAACAACCGCCAAAAGATCAAGCCCGCCCGCATCCAAATACGGCCCGCCAATCTCGATCACCTCGCCATCCGCCAAAACCATCGTCACGCCCAGCAGATTATTGGTCGTCACCCCGTATTTCAGGCAATGCGCCCCGCCCGAATTCATCGCGATATTGCCCGCAATGGCGCAAGCCAATTGGCTGGAGGGATCAGGTGCATAGAAAAATCCGTCCGCCTCAACCGCCCCCGTCACGCTCAAATTGGTCCGCCCCGTCTGAACGCGTATATATCGATCCGGATAATTCGTCTCGATCACGCCATTCATCCGCGCAACCCCAATCACAACCGCATCCGCTGTTGGCAAAGCGCCGCCCGCAAGCGATGTCCCCGCCCCGCGCGGCACAACGGGAATGCCCTCAGCATGACAAATCCGCATGATCGCAGAGACTTCCTCAGTGCTGCGCGGCAAAACAACCGCCAATGGCGGGCAGCGATAGGCCGTCAACGCATCACATTCATAAGCGCGCAGCTCCGTCTCATCCCAGATCACCCCGCCCTCCGGCAATGCCGCGCGCAATAGCCCAACAATCTGCGCCTTGCGATCCAAAATCATCCGAGAGGGGCGCGGCATTTCCATGGGACTCTCCAAAATCAATAATTGGTAAAATCTTATTACCAATAAAGCCCTATGGCAAGTCTCCCCAGCGCCAGCTATTCTGCGCAAATGGACTTTCTAAACCGCTTTCACTTTTTCACCCTTTTTGACGGTGCGGCTGTTGTGGCGCTCGTGCTCGCGTGGCTTCTCATCGGGCTGAGAATTGAAAATCCGCGCACAACTTCCCCCTCTGTCTCCATCCTGATGGCCGAGTATCGCCGTGAATGGATGCGCCAAATGATCACGCGCCAACCGCGGATTTTTGATGCCACAATCCTTGATACGCTGCGCCAAGGAACGGCGTTTTTCGCCTCGGCCTGCCTGCTCGCCATCGGTGGCGGGCTTGCCCTGATCGGCAATACCGAACGCCTGCTTGGCGTGGCGCAAGACCTCTCCCTTGATACTGCCCCGGCTGTGATCTGGGAGGTCAAAATCCTCGCCGTATTGGTTTTCGTGACCAACGCTTTGCTGAAATTCATCTGGTCTCACCGCCTGTTTGGCTATTGCGCCGTAGTGATGGCGGCCACGCCAAATGATCCAAAAGACCCGATCGCAATGCACCGCGCAGATCAAGCAGGCGAGATCAATATCGCCGCTGCGCGCGCCTTTACCCGCGGCCTGCGGGCGATGTATTTTGCGCTTGGAACATTGGCGTGGTTGCTTGGGCCAATCCCGCTGATGCTGGCCACAGCGCTAACGGTTTTTGTTCTCTGGCGGCGCGAATTTAACTCAACCTCACACGCCACATTGCTACGCAAACCCAAAACCGAAGCCTAGCGCCGCCCCTCCCGCAGCCATGCACCAAGGCTCAAAAGCCCCGCCAACGCGAGCCAAAGCCAAGCCGGCAAAAGCGGGAAAATCCGAATATCTTCCGTGAGATAGGCCGCGCGCGGCGTGATCCCGATCCAGCCGCGCCCCGCCGCTGGCCGCCCCTCACGCACCTGGCGAATATCAAGCAAACCATCCTCAATGCGCCGAATGCCGCCATCGCGCCGATCGACCAATTCCGCAAGCTTATCGCCCGTCGCTATCGTCTCTTCAAACTCGCGCGGCGATGAAGGCCCAAGCGCAATAACCGTCTCGCGCGTGCCCGAGCGCAGGCGATAAAGCCCCGTTTCCAACCCCTCAAAATCCGCCTCAAACCGGCCCGGTGAAACCTCGGTCAGCGCAAGGGTCTCTACGCTGCCATCTGGCCCCTCTATCTCAACGTCCCCGGCACTTAGCGCAAGCGAGCGGCGCAGAATCTTCATCCGCAAACCCTCAGCAGAAACGCTAAGCGCCTCCTCCTCAAGCTCGGGCTCTTTCATCATCCAATGGGCCAAACGGCGCAGCAATTCGAGCTGCGGCCCGCCGCCCTCAAACCCGCGGCTCCAAAGCCATGCATGATCCGATCCAAGCAAGGCAATCCGCCCCTCGCCAACACGATCCAAGACCAAAAGCGGCGCCGCATCGCGCCCACCAGACATCACAGTTTGCCCGCCCGTTTCGGCAAGCTCAATGCGGCGCATCCAACGGCCCCATTGCGGCCCCTCGCCCGGCTGATCCGCACCCATTTCGGGCACATATGCATCCAAACCTTCAGTCACCGGATGGCGCGCGCCAAGATCGGTAATCTGCGGGCGAAACCCCTCATCAATCACACGGCCCGTGGGCGCAGCGGGCAAAATATCCCCCAAAGCCGAGCGATAGAGGCTATCGGCAGAGGCAAAATCAGGGCCAGCGGCCAGCAAAACCGCCCCGCCCCGCTCGACATATTCACGCACATTATCGAGGTAGATCCCCGGCAAAATTCCGCGCCGCTTGTAGCGATCAAAAATGATCAAATCAAACTCGTCGATCTTCTCCATAAACAGCTCGCGCGTTGGAAAAGCGATCAAGGAAAGCTCAGAGACAGGCACACCGTCTTGCTTGTCCGGCGGGCGCAGGATGGTGAAATGCACCAGATCAACAGAACTGTCTGATTTCAATAGGTTGCGCCATGTGCGCTCGCCGGGATGTGGCTCTCCCGAGACCAGCAAAACACGCAAACGATCCCGAACCCCATTGATCTGAACCACAGCCGAATTGTTGCGATCTGTCAGCTCGCCCGGCGCGTCTGAAAGGCTGAACTGAAGCACGTTCATCCCCCCATGCGGCAAGGTCACGGGAAGCTCCAAATCCTCGCCCACGGGCACTGCATATATCGCCTCTGGCCCGCCATCTATCGCAATGCTCAGCTCGGCCAGCGCACCAATATCACCCGGAACCGCGCCCTGATCTTCAACCCTCAGCGTCAGCATCACCGGCTCGCCCAGAATGGCAAAAGCAGGCGCGTTTTTCACAATCAAGCGACGATCCCAATCGCTCGAATGCCCGGTGAGCAAAACATGCAGCGGTGCAGGCAAGTCCGGCGCGGCCTCGATATCATGAAGCTGCCCATCGCTGAGCAAAATAGCCCCAGCAATGCGCGCGCGCGGCTCTTCAGCCATCGCGGCGGCCAAAGCCTGCATCCCCAAAGAACCTGCATTATCCGGCGCATCGCCCATGCGAATGATCCGCAATTCCGTATCCGCGAGCTGGGCGATCTCGGCCTCAACCGAAGCAATCGCGCGCGCAGTCTGCGCCCCGCGATCCGAAAGCCCTTGAGAGGCGCTTTCATCCACCACGAGCAAAACAATATCGCTCAAATTTGCGCGCTCTTCGGATTGGATCGAAGGATTGGCCAAAGCCGCCAGTAACACGGCACTCGCCAGACCGCGCAGCCACCAGCCCGAAAGCCCGCGCCAAAGAGCGGCCCCAAGCATCAAAGCGGCCAAAATCGCCGCTCCAATCAGCAGCGGCCAAGCAACGAGAGGATCAAAAATCACACCATTCATTGGCCCAACCGATCCAGCAACGCAGGCACATGCACCTGATCCGATTTGTAATTGCCCGTTAACACATGCATCACGAGGTTCACCCCAAAACGCAGCGCCAATTCGCGCTGTCGCTCGCCCGTATAGCCGCGCCCAACCGGCAGCATCGGCGCACCGCTTGGCAAAATCGCCCAAGCGCCCGCCCAATCGTTGCCGCCAATCACGACCGGCGTCACATTGTCATTGAGATTGCGAAACGGCATCCCCTCAACCCGCGCCGCATCCGCAGGCGCCGCCTCAACCCAAACATCGCGGCTCAAATGGCGGCCCGGGAAATCTTGGAGCAAATAAAATGTCCGGGTCAAAACGTGATCATCCGGGATCGGCTCAAGCACCGGAATATCCAATGGGCGGGCCAATTCCTGCAAGCGTTTGCCCGCCGCCGAAGCCCCGCCAAAACGCGCCGAATCCGCATCCCGCGTATCAAACAGGATCATCCCGCCCGAACGCATATACCGGTTGAGTTTCACATAAGCCTCTTGCGAAGGGCGCGGCTGATCTGCGCTTATGGGCCAGTAAAGAAAGGGAAAAAAGGCCAACTCATCTGTTTCGAGATTGATCGACATCGGCGCAGCAGGTTCAATCGAGGTCCGCTGAAAAATCGTTTTTGAAAGCCCCGTAAGTCCGGCCAATGCGATCTTATCAAGCGCTGCATCGCCAGTAATCACATGCGCCAAAACAACCTCAGAGGTCGCTTCAATCGCGAAAGCATCTGCGCTTTGTGCTTGGCCCCTATCCGGCAGGGCCACCCCGATAGCAAACAAAATCCCCGCCGCCATACCCGCCCCGCGCAACCGCCCAGAAAGCGCCAGCGAGGCCATCACATCGCCCGCCAAAAGCAGCATCGCAAAGAGCAATAGCCAAGGTTTCAGCAAGGTCTCGCGCGCCACATCAAGCCCCTCAACAACAACCCGTACAGGCCATTGCATCGCTTCAATGTCACGATCAGGCCCGATCACATTCAGCGCAATGGCGCGATCCTCGCCCGCATAAAGCCCGGGCAAAAGCGCATCACTCAAGGCCCCGGCGGCAAGCGCCTCGCCCGCCACACCGGGCCTGTTTCCTGCATCCTGCAAACGGCCAAACCCATCCAAAACCTGAGCAGGGGTAAAGACTTGGCCGGCCAAATCCGCAGCCTCCAAAACGGCCGGGCGGGTGGACACAGCCAACCGCTCCAACATCTGCACAAACAGCCCCGAAAGCGGCAAGCTCGACCATTCCGCATTCGCCGCCACATGGAACAAAACAATCTGCCCTTCGCCCGTCCGCTTGCGGGTGACCAGCGGCGTGCCATCCTCAAGCGCTGCAATCACCCGCTCGGCCAAAGCCGGATCAGGCTGGGCCACAACCTGCGCCGCAACGGTTACATCCGCAGGCACATCCAGCCCATAAAACGGCGAGCTCTGCGCAAAAACCCGCAGCGCTTTTGGCGCCCCCCAGCTCATCGCGCCGCCAACAGATCGCCCGCCCGCGCGCAGCCGAACCGGCATAAGCGGATCCTCTTCATCGCGGCTCACATCTGATCCCGCAAGCCGCGGCCCGGCAAAGCGCAACAACAGCCCGCCGCCCTGCACCCAGTCAAGCAAAGGGGCGACCGTGCCTTCAGAAATCTTCGCCACATCAGCCAAAACAATCACATCGGGATTGGCCAAAAGCACATCCTCAAGCGCGCCTTCAATCAGATCGCTCGAGGGCTCCAAAGCCTGGCGCAGATAGTGCAACTGGCTGAGCAATTCCAACCCTTCGCGATTATCCCGCCCGGCAATCAGCGCCACCTCACGCCGCTTCAAAGCATCATCCGAAAGCGCCACCGCGCCTGCTGATTTCACCCCCGAAATCTCAAAACGGCTGACCCGGTTGCGCAGCTCAGCGGGCAGTGAAATCGCCACATCGGCCATTCTCTCTCCCGCCTCAAAACGCGCCACTGCCCGCGCCAAGATTTGCGGAAATCCATTAGGATCAAGCCCATGCGCCTCGATCTCTGCCTCAAACGGCGCCGCATCGCGCGCCCGCAAGGCGGTAATCTGCAACTGTCCATCCTGATAGCGCGCCGGGCGCAGCGCCAGAAGCGGACGCACGCTTTCAAACACCCGGACATCGCCGTGGCTCTCAAGCGCACCAAGCAAATCCGCGCGCCAAGGGGTCTCAAGCCCGGAGGAAAGCCAAAGGGTCGAAAACGGGCCCGTCAAACCCTGGGCAAAATCCGCAATCTCATCGCTAAGGGGCTCCCATGGCTGAGGCACAATCGAAGGCAAGCGCGCCTTCCAAGCATCCGCCGCCTGAAACGGCAAATCCGCGCCCGCGTTTGGCAAATCCGTAAGCCGCAGGATCGCAACCTTGCGCCCCGCCCGCGAAGCTTCGCTCAAAGCTGCCTCTATCCGCTTACCAACCTGGCGCCAATCGCCCGCATCCGCCCAAGACCCATCCGCAAGGATCAACAACGGCCCGCTGCCCGGCACTTCGGCGCCTGATTTGGGGTTCAACACCGGGCCTGCAAAGCCAATGATAATCGCCGCGACAGCCAGCATGCGCAAAAGCATCAGCCACCAAGGGGTCGTATCGGTTTGGGCCTCGTCATCCGTTAGCCCAAGCAAAAGGGCAACGCCCGGAAAAGCGCGCACAATCGGCGCAGGCGGCACCGCGCGCAGCAATATCCACAGGATCGGCAAAGCGATCAGCCCAAGCAACAACCACGGCGCGCCAAACCCTATCGGCCCCAAAATCCACATCAGCGCACAGGCTCCATCGCGCCAAATAGCCAGAGCAATGCGCTTTGTGCCGAGGCATTCGTGTGATGGCATTCATAGCGCCAGCCGGTGAGCCGCGCGAGGGCGGCAAGGCGATCTTTTCGCTCGGCCAAACGCTCCAAATAGCGGCTGCGTAAATCGCCCGCCTTTAGCGTCTCGTGGCGCAGGCTTCCGCCCATGCTTTCAAACACAGTGCGCCCATCATAGGGGAAAGCTTCCTCAGCCGGATCAAGCACTTGCAGCAATGCGCCCTTTACGCCGCGATCGGCGGCCTTGGTCAATTGCGCCTCAAGCGGGGCGATATCGCCAATGAAATCTGAGATAAAAATCGCCCGGCTATGGGGCAGCATTCCTCGCACTTCCGGCGCGCCATAATCACCCTGCTCCAATGGCCCCGAAAGCGCCTCGGCGATGCGCATCAATTGCAGGTTTCCGATCCGTGGCGGCGTGCCCAAAGCGGCCAGCGCAACCCGCTCGCCCCCGCGCATCAACAGCACAGCCATCGCCATCGCCAGCAGGGAAGCACGCGCGCCCTTGTTCGGCCCGCCCTTGAGCGAACCAAACCCCATCGAGGCCGATTGATCGACCCACATCAGAACCGATTGCGCCCCCTGCCATTCCTTTTCGCGCATATAGTTCTCGTCCGATTTGGCGGAACGGCGCCAATCAATCATCCGCGCAGAATCGCCGGGCTGGGCCGGGCGGTATTGCCAGAACTCATCGCCCATGCCCGCCCGCCTGCGCCCATGGCTGCCAAGCAAAACCGTCTGGGCCAATTGCTCCGCATCCGCCAAAAGCGGCGGCAATCCAGCGGCAAGCGCCTCTGCGCCCGCGCGTAAATCAGCAGGTGGGGCGCTGGTTTGGCTCACGCAGCCGCCTCTGCGCTGGCAAAACCAGCCACAACCTGATCAATCAAACCGCTCAGGCTTTCGCCCCGCGCGCGCGCTGCAAAAGTAAGCGCCATGCGGTGGGTAAGGGCTGGGCGCGCCATCGCCAAAACATCCTCAATCCCCGGCGCCAAACGCCCATCAAGAAGCGCGCGCGCCCGCACCAAAAGCATCAAAGCCTGCGCCGCGCGTGGCCCCGGCCCCCAAGACACGGCATCGCGAACGGCTTGCGGCGCCTCTGCTTCGCCCGGGCGAAACGCGCGCACCAGATCCAAAATCAGATCAATCACACCCTCCCCAACCGGCATCCGGCGCAGTAATTTCTGCGCGGCTATCAGCTCATCCGCACTAAACACCGCATGCGCCTCGTCCTCTTCAACGCCCGTTGTGGCAAGTAAAATATCGCGCTCCGTGTCGCGGTCGGGATAGGCAACATCGACCTGCACCAAAAACCGATCCAACTGCGCCTCTGGCAAAGGATATGTGCCCTCTTGCTCAATCGGGTTTTGCGTGGCCAATACATGAAAAGGCGCTGCCAAATCATGAGGTTGCCCGCCAATGGTTACGGATTTTTCCTGCATCGCCTGAAGCAAAGCCGATTGGGTGCGCGGCGAGGCGCGGTTGATCTCATCCGCCATCAAAAGCTGGCAAAAAATCGGCCCCTCAATGAAGCGAAAACTGCGCGTGCCATCCTTGCCCTTTTCCAAAACCTCAGAGCCAAGAATATCCGCGGGCATCAAATCCGGCGTAAACTGAACCCGCGCGCCATTCAGCCCCATCACGGTGCTCAGCGTATCCACAAGCCGCGTCTTTCCAAGCCCGGGCAAGCCGATCAAAAGCGCATGCCCCCCGCAAAGCATCGCCGAGAGGACCAGATCAACAACCTGCTCCTGCCCGATGAAACGCCGCGTGATCGAGGCCTTCGCCTCCCCCAGCCGCGCGCCAAGCGCCTCAATATCCGCCACAAGGTTTTCGCCGCTTTGCATGGTCTCGCCTCCGAACAAACTCTATACTGCCATTAAAGGGCCTTCCGCCCCCGATCACAAATGACAAAACACCGATTAGGACAATTCTCCGTGACGATCTCCGCTGATAATATCGCCGCTGCTGCCCGCCAAGCTGCCAAATACGGCGGCTTGCCCCCTGTTGAGCGCTGGAATCCCCCGTTTTGCGGCGATCTGGACATGCAAATCAAACGCGACGGAACCTGGTTCTATATGGGAACGCCGATTGGCCGCCCCGAGCTGGTGCGCCTGTTTTCAACCATCCTCAAACGCGAAGGCGATTCCTTCTTTCTCGTCACGCCAGTGGAAAAAGTCGGCATCACAGTCGAAGACGCGCCCTTCATCGCTGTTGATTTCACCGCCGATAATGGCAATCTCACCTTCACCACCAACCTTGGCGATAGCGCAACCGCAGGCCCAGATCACCCCATCCGTGTGATCCGCGATGAAGCCACAGGCGAACCCTCCCCCTATATCGAAATCCGCGCAGGCCTTGAGGCGCGCATTGATCGCAAAAGCTTTTACCGCCTCGTCGATATCGGCGAAACAGTCCCGTTTGAGGGCCAAGATTGGTTTGGCATCCGCTCAAGCGATACCTTCTTCCCGATCATCCCCGCCTCAGAGCTGCCTTAACCCAAAACCACACAAATCCTCGCCAAAGCGGCCATTTCGCGCCATCCTGCGCCAAATCGGCTTTTCCTTGCCCAAATACTCACCTCCAAACCCGAGCCTCAAATGCCAACATTTGCTGCCAATCTTACCTTCCTGTTCAAGGAATACCCCTTTCTAGAACGCTTCGCCGAGGCGCGGATTGCAGGGTTCAAATGGGTTGAAGTGCTCTTTCCCTATGACGATTCCGCAACAGAAATTGAACGCCGAATGATCCAAGCGGGCGTACAAATGGCGCTGATCAACTGCCCCCCGCCCAACTACGCCGGCGGCAGCCGCGGCTTTGCTGCCATCCCCGGCGAAGAAGAGCGCTTTCGCAAAGATTTCATCCGCGCCCTACGCTACGCAGAACGCCTGAATGTTCGTCATCTTCATATCATGGCCGGCAAAGCCCAAGGCCATGTGGCGCGCGAAACCTACAAGCGCAACCTAGCATGGGCCGCCAAAGAAGCCCCAAACCAAAGCCTCACAATCGAACCAATCAACGAGATCGACATGCCCGGATACTTTCTCAACTGCTTCGATCTGGCCGCTGAAATTCTCGATGAGATCACCGCCCCCAATCTTGGCCTGCAATTCGATGCATATCACGCCCAAATCATCACAGGCGACGCGCTGAAAGCATGGGAAGATCATGGCCACCGCGCCCGCCATATCCAAATCGCATCCGCCCCAGATCGCAGCGAACCCCATAAAGGCGCAATCGACTACCCCGCCTTTTTCGCCCAACTCGATGCACAAGGCTACAAAGGGCTCGTCGCCGCCGAATACACACCCGCCCGGCGCACCGAAGACGGCCTCTCCTGGCTTCCAGAGACCGCGCAATAAATCCAAATAACCACAGGCCGCAAAATCCCTCCTGACAGAATGCTGTCAGGAGGGCTGTGTCATTAAGGCTCCATCGCAGCAAGCGAATCAATCAGGAGAATGACATGACACATGCACCAAAAGATCCCGTCGTCTGGATCGAAATCCCCGTATCCGACATCGAAAAATCAGCCAAATTCTATGGCGAAGTGTTCGGCTATGATATGAAAGTCACGCGCGACATGGGGCCGATGCCTATGGCGGTCTTTCCCGCAAAAGACCCAAGCAGCGGCGTCTCTGGCCACCTCTATCAAGGTACGCCTGTGAAAGGCGGCTCAACCATCCACATGGTCGTCCCAGATACGATCCAAGCCGCCCGCGCCCGCCTTCTCAAAGCAGGCGGCACAGCCACAGATCAAGAGATCCCAATCCCAGCGGGAAAATACCTCTACGCAAATGATCTCGATGGCAATAGCATTGGCCTGTTTCAAGCCAACGGATAAGCCCATGCGCCGCGCCGATCGCCTCTTTCAAATCGTCCAATACCTAAGGGGCGGTCGGCTGACCACCGCGCAAATCCTTGCTGAAAAGCTGGAGGTTTCCGAGCGCACAATCTACCGCGATATCGCTGATCTGATCGGTTCAGGCGTGCCGATCGATGGCGAGGCGGGCGTCGGATATATTATGCGCGCGGGCTATGATATTCCACCGCTGATGTTCTCAAAGGCCGAGTTCACCGCCCTTGTTGCTGGCGCGCGTATCCTGCGCAGTTTTGGCGGCGCAGCAATGTCTTTGGCGGCCGAAGAAGCACTGATCAAAATCGAAAGCGTTCTGCCCGAAGGCTTGCGCGACACCGCCTCATCCGTGCCAATCCACACATTGGAAATCGGCGCTGTGTCGCCGGAAACCCGCCTCAAAATCGACCGTCTTGAAGCGGCCGCCCAAAGCCGCCTGCGCATCACATTTGACTACCTTGATGAAGAAGGCGCCAGCACCAAACGTACCATTCGCCCGCTGGGTCTTTGGTTCTGGGGCAAGGTCTGGACTGTTGTTGGATGGTGTGAATTGCGCAATGATTTCAGAATGTTCCGCATAGATCGCATTGAAAACGCTATTGAAGGTGCGCCCTTCCGGCCAGAACCAGACAAGACACTTGCCCGGTTTTACGAAATCCAGGAAAGGCGCGGCCCGCGGCGACAAGTGCAATAAAAGCGCAGGCGAAACCTGCGAAAGTTCAGCGGCAAAATGCGCATCGTAGATGGGCGCTCAGATCAATGCGCCTGCGCCCAATTATCGCCGATCCCAGCATCCACAGTCAGCGGCACATCCAGCTTAATCGCAGGCTCTGCCGCCTCTTGCATCACATCGCGGATCACCGAAATCGCCGCGTCGCAGCGCTCTTCATCGACCTCAAAAATCAATTCATCATGCACCTGCAAAAGCATGCGCGCGGGCAGGTCCGCAATCGCATCTTCCATGCGGATCATCGCCCGCCGGATAATATCCGCCGCCGCGCCCTGAATAGGCGCATTGATCGCCGCACGCTTGGCAAAGCCCGCATGCGGCCCCTTAGCATTGATCTCGGGCGTGTGAATTTTGCGCCCGAAAAGCGTTTGGACATATGAGTGCTCTTTTGCGAAAGCGATTGTGTCGTCCATATAGGTTCTGATGCCGGGGAAGCGCTCAAAATAGCGATCAATAAACCCCTGCGCCTCAGCGCGCGGTATGCGCAAATTGCGCGCCAAGCCGAAACCGGAAATGCCGTAAATCACCCCAAAATTGATCGCCTTTGCTTGGCGGCGGATCATCGGATCCATGCCCTCAATCGGCACATCAAACATCTCGGATGCGGTCAGCGCGTGAATATCTTGGCCCTCTCGGAACGCCTCTTTAAGCGCATCAATCCCCGCCACATGCGCCAAAATCCGAAGCTCAATTTGGCTGTAATCCAGCGAGATCAGCTTCTTGCCCTCAGGCGCGATAAAGGCCTCGCGAATGCGCCGCCCCTCTTCTGAACGCACCGGAATATTTTGCAGGTTTGGATCGGTTGAGGCAAGGCGGCCCGTGTTGGCGCCGGTCTGAACATAAGAGGTGTGCACGCGCCCAGTGTCAGGATCAATGTGTTCTTGCAGCGCGTCCGTATAGGTGCTTTTGAGCTTGCTCAACTGGCGCCAATCAAGCACCCGCGCGGGCAGATCATGCCCCTCGGCGGCCAGATCTTCGAGCACATCTGCGCCCGTCGCATAGGCGCCCGTTTTGCCCTTTTTGCCGCCGGGAAGCGCCATTTCATCAAACAAAATCTCCCCCAATTGCTTGGGCGAACCCACATTGAAAGAACGCCCCGCCAGCTCGTGAATTTCGGCCTCAAACCCGGCCATCTTTTGCGCGAAAGCGTTCGACATTCGACTAAGCACATCGCGATCCACCAAGACCCCGGCCATTTCCATCCGCGCAAGCACGGGCGATAGCGGGCGCTCTAGCGTTTCGTAAACGGTCGTGACCTTCTCGCGGTGCAGCTTGGGCTTGAACATCTGCCACAGGCGCAGGGTGATATCGGCATCCTCGGCGGCATATTTCACCGCCTCATCAATCGGCACCCGATCAAAAGTGATCGCGGATTTACCTGTTCCCAACAGGGATTTAATCGGGATCGGGTTATGGCTCAGATAGCGCTCGCTCAGCGCATCCATCCCATGATTATGCAGACCCGCATGCATCGCATAAGACATCAGCATCGTGTCATCAAACTGAACGATATTGACACCATAGCGGGCGAAAACCTTGGCGTCATATTTCATGTTCTGCCCAATTTTGAGGATGGATGTATCCTCAAGCACAGGTTTCAAAAGATCGCGCACCTCGTGCCAATCCATCTGCCCTTCGGCCAGGTCTGTTCCGCCAAAAAGATCATCAGCAGCAGAGGATTTATGTAAAAGCGGGATATAGCACGCCTTGCCCGGCTCAACGCAGAGCGAGATGCCAACAAGCTCTGCCACCATCTCGTTTAGCGAGGTCGTTTCGGTATCCACGGCCACATAGCCGCGCTCTTTTATCGCGGCGATCCACTGCTTCAAAGCTGCCGCATCACAGACGCATTCATAGGTCTCTGGCGCGAAAGGGAGTTGCGCGGCAGCGGGGGCATCGCCACCACCAGCAGGCGCTTCTGGTATCTCGGGCGCATCAATGCCAAAGCGCACCGCAGCCCGCTTTACGATGGTGCGAAATTCCATTTGGGTGAGGAATTCCACCAAGGCCTCAACCTCGGGATCGCGCACCTCTAGGCTTTCAAGCGTATAGTCCAGATCCATATTGCAATCGAGCGTAACCAACTGGCGCGAAAGGCGAATTTGATCTGCGTTATCGATCAGGCTCTCGCGGCGCTTGGGCTGCTTGATCTCGCCAGCGCGGGCCAAAAGCGTATCCAGATCGCCATATTCATTGATTAAAAGCGCAGCGGTTTTGATCCCAATACCGGGCGCACCGGGCACGTTATCAACCGAATCCCCCGCCAATGCCTGCACATCAACAACCCGCTCCGGCCCCACGCCAAACTTCTCTTCAACGCCCTCACGATCAATGCGCCTGTTCTTCATCGCGTCCAGCATCTCAACACCGCCGCCAACCAGCTGCATCATATCCTTGTCAGACGAAATGATCGTGACCCGCCCGCCTGCATCGCGCGCACGGCAGGCCAAAGTTGCAATGATATCATCGGCTTCAAAGCCCTCCTGCTCAAGGCAGGCGATATTAAAGGCGCGCGTGGCTTCGCGGGTCAGCGGCATTTGCGGGCGCAGATCTTCGGGCATCGCATCGCGATTGGCCTTGTAGAGATCGTAAAGATCGTTGCGAAACGTATGCGAGCCCTTGTCAAAAACAACGGCGGCATGGGTTGGCGCATCGGGGCCTGTGTTTTCCTCTACATATTTGAACAACATGTTGCAAAAGCCCGAAACCGCGCCAACAGGCAGGCCATCGGATTTGCGCGTTAGTGGCGGAAGCGCATGATAGGCGCGAAAGATAAATGCCGATCCGTCGATCAGATGCAGGTGGCACCCTTTGCCAAAACCGCTCTCGCTCATGCTCCACCCCTTGCCATTGATTGCCCGCGCAGATTAACGAACCGCGCAGGCAATGGCCATGGGAAGCTGGGCCAAATCGACCCGATCTTTGCCTATTCGATCATCACAGGCGCGGCCGGGTCTTGGCCTTCGCTATAGGCCGGGCGGCGCAGCAAAAGCGCCCCCAACGCCACAGCGGCATAAGCGCAAAGATTATAGATCAGCGCATCCGACATCGCTGCTTGAAACGCGCCGTGTTGGCCAAGGCCCGATTGCATCCCCGTGCCCACACTTGAAAAGAAAATCTGGCTCACAATGGCAATGCCAAGCGCGCCGCCGGCCTGCTGAATCGCCTGAAGCGCGCCCGAACCCGCACCTGCATCGCGCACAGGTACGCCTGCAAGGATTGTCTGAAACAGCGGCGCAATAGAGAGCGAAAGCCCGATCCCAGCAATCATCAGCGGCGGCAAAAGCGCCCAGTGATCAACGAAATCACCAACCAAACCAACCTCAAGCCGCAGCCAGAAAATTCCGCCGAACATCAAGGCCAGCCCTGCGATAATCCGCCCCTTGAGCCAGCGCGCGCCAAGCCGAGACGAGACGATCGACCCAAGCAATACCCCAAGCGGAAACGGCACAGTCGCCAGCCCCGAATGCAGCGCATCAAACCCGAAACCAGCCTGCAAGAACAACGCCAGCACCAAAAACATCGCCGGAAGGGCGGAAAAATAAACCATCGACATGCTCGCACCGATTGCAAAGTTCCAAGCTTTCAAAAGCGCAATCGGCAACAATTGCGGGTGGTTCAGCCGCTCTTGGCGGATCTCCCAAAACACAAAGCCAACAAACAGCGGGGCACTCAAACCCATCATCACAAAGCACCAAAGCGGCCAGCCCAAAGCACGCCCCTCAACCAAAGGGAACACCAGCGAAATCATCGCCGCCGCGATAAACAGAATGCCGATCCAATCATTGCGCAACGCCTTATTGCCCGGCATATCCGGCAGCAAACGCGCCCCCGCAATCAGGCAAAAAATCCCAATCGGCAAATTGATCAAAAAGATCGGCCGCCAGCCAAGCCCAAAGAGATCGGCCGTAACCAAAGAGCCGCCAAGGATCGGCCCGGTAACCGAGGCCAAGCCCGCCGTTAGCCCGAAAAGCGCAAAAGCACCGGCGCGTTTCTTCGGCTCAAACAGCTCTTGGGCGATGGCCATCACCTGAGGCATCATCATCCCTCCTGCCGCCCCCTGAAACAGCCGCGAAACAATCATCGCATCCGCAGATCCCGCAAACCCACACCAAGCCGAGGCCAGCGTAAACCCAGCAACACCGAACAAAAACAAACGCTTACGCCCAACAATATCGCCATAGCGCCCCATCGGCAAAAGCATCAACGCCACCACAAGAATATACCCCGCAACGACCCATTCAATCTGGCTCTCCGTCGCCCCAAGCCCGGCTTGCATGGAGGGCAAAGCAACATTGACGATTGTGACGTCAATCAAATTCATAAACTGCGCAATCAGGATCGTTCCCATGGCGAGCCAGCGGGTTCTATCGCTGATTTGGGCATGGATTTCGGGGCCCGTTTTCGCGGCCATGGAAGGCGGGGTGTCAGCGATCGAAGTCATCTAGCAGCCTTTCGAAATCTTGGTTTGGGTCTGATGCGAAAGCACGCAGCAATTCGCAGGCGATCACAGCGAATTCATTTGGGTCGCGCCCATGGCTGCCCACGGCGATCACGGTAAATATATAGAGCTGCGCCGCCGCTAGCGGATCAAGCGAGGCGCGCAAACTGCCATCTGAGCGGCCACGCGCCATGATCGTCTGCAACTTGCGCTCCCATGCGGCGTTCATTGGCGTGATGAATTGCGCAATGTTTGGATCGCTCGGCGCGCGGCGCGATAGCGAGGCCATAAGGGGATGAATATCCGGGCGCTCATTGCGCAAAGCGCGAAAATCCTTGAGCTCCTGGATCAGCTGCTTAAGCCCGCTCCAATCATCGCGCGGGGTGCGGTTGCGCTGCTCCATGAAATCATCCGCAATCGAGGCCGCAACAAGCCCGATCAGCCCCTCTTTGCCATTCGCGTGATAATGCAGCGTTGCGATATTGATCCCGGCACGTTTGGCAATCGCGCGCATCCGCAGCCCCTCAACGCCTTTTTCCATCAACTCCGCGCGCGCTGCATCCGCGATCTCGCGTTTGCGTCGCAAAGCGGTCGGGCTATCATCGGGGCTGCTGAGTGTTAGGGACATATCGCAAGGCTCATCCAAAATTCAATCAAACGTTTGATTGAAAAAATAAGCCCTGTCAACCCATCGCTAAACTGCGCGCAAACGACTAAAATTAAGGGGAATTACTTGGCAGCGTCCATCTTCGCGCTTTCATGCACGAATTTCTTGTCGCAATATCCGCATTCAACAAAGCCCTGATCCTCAGGAATTTGCAGCCAAACGCGCGGATGGCCCAATGCCCCCTCGCCGCCATCACAGGCAAGGCGCCACTGGGTTACGATCTCAGTTTCTGGGGCATTCATCGTCATATCTGGGGCCTTTTTGGCTTTTGCGAAGGAATAGCGCGCAAAATCTCGCACTGGCTTGCCGCCGCGCAAAATGCACCCTAAATCTGGAGCCAATGATAAAGCTCCGCCAAGCAGCGGACAAGAGGCGATCGCGGCGCGCGGCGCAGGAAGAGGCCAAAATGGGCGAAAACGCACTTCAGATCTCAAACTTGCGCAAAACCTATCGCGCAGGCCGCGGCACCCCGCCCAAAGAAGCCCTGCGCGGCGTTGATCTCAGCATCCCAAAGGGCGCGATTTTCGGCCTGCTTGGCCCCAACGGCGCGGGCAAATCGACACTGATCAATATCCTTGCAGGGCTTGTCGTCAAATCCGCCGGAAATGTGAATATCTGGGGCTTTGATCAAGATGTGAACCCGCGCCAATCGCGCGCGGCCATCGGGGTTATGCCTCAAGAGCTCAATCTTGATCCCTTCTTCTCAGCGCGGGGCGCGCTCGAAGTTCAGGCGGGGCTTTACGGTGTTCCAAAACGCCAGCGCCACACCGATGAAATCCTCGAGTTAATCGGGCTGACGGATAAGGCGGATGTCTATTCCCGCACCCTTTCCGGGGGGATGCGCCGCCGGCTTCTTCTTGGCAAAGCCCTTGTTCACACACCACAAATCCTTGTTCTTGATGAGCCAACAGCCGGGGTCGATATTGAAATCCGCCAGATGCTTTGGAACAATGTGCGCCGCCTCAACGAAGAGAAGGGCACCACGATCATCCTCACCACACATTACCTCGAAGAGGCCGAAGAAATGTGTGATGAAATCGCGATTATCAACCACGGCGAAGTGATCGCCCGCGATAAAACCGCAGCCCTTGTTGGCCAATTGGACGCCAAAACATTGGTGATCCGCCCCGCCAGCCCGGCCCCTGCAAGCTTTGCCCTGCCGCCCGATGTTGGCCGCGAGGATCGGCGCGATGGCCGGCTTGCGCTCAGCTATCGCACGGGCAAAACCTCGGCAAATGATGTTCTGGATGCGGTGCGCGCCGCAGGGATTGTGATCGCGGATGTGGCCTCTGTTGAGCCCGATCTTGAGGATGTCTTCGTCGCCCTCACATCCTCCAAAAGCGCCTAAGCAGGATTGACCATCCGGCCCAGATCGCGCCCAGCCAGAATATGCATATGGAAATGCGGAATGTCCTGATGCCCGGCCTCGCCCGCGTTTGAGATCACACGATAGCCATCGCCGGCTTCGCTCAACGCAATCCCGAGATCGACGCAGATTTCGCCGATAACCCTATGAAAATCAACGATTTCCTCAGCAGTCGCATTCTGGCAAAAATCATCAAAGCAGGTATATGCGCCCTTGGGAATAACCAAAATATGGTGTGGCGCCTGGGGATAGAGATCCTCAAAAGCCAGCGTATGATCCGTTTGAACGACGGTCTTATTCGGGATTTCGCCGCGCAAGATTTTGGCAAAGATATTTTCGTCGTCATATTCAAAAGACATGCGGAAGGCTCCTTAATCGGCAAACAAGTGATCGGTCTGCGCCAGAGACAACGCCACATCTTCGGGAATGTCCAGAAAACGCGCAAGCTTGGCCGCATTCATCTGTGGCGAATCTGTTTCACGCAACCGGTAGAAATGCTCAAACTCCGCGTCACGAATGCGATCACTCTCGAAAATAACATCGCCGCGGATGGTCGGCAGCAAACGATCTATTGTCTCAGGCGGCGTGCGCTCGCCTGCAAGGCCAACCCGCTTGGCATGCCCCAAAAGATAATCATCGCTAAACTCGCATTCGATCTCCAAAAGCTTCGTGCGCGAACGGTCTGAATAGAAATCCTTGAGCAAATCCATGTTGTTAGGATCAAGGCAAACGATCAAACGATCCGTTTCGAAATAATCAAACAACATCCGCATCAAAGCGCGCCTATGCCGGGTTCGCTTGCCCAGTGTCGTTTGAATACCCCCCAAATCCGGCAGCTCGGTGCTCTCTTCATCAAACAGATATTCGATCGCCGGGACATCGACCGCATCTTTGATCGCCCCCAAAAGCCGCTTGGCCACGTGCCATTTCTTGCAGGTGATAATCATCAACTCGCGCTCGCGGCCCAGGGTGCTTTCGGTCTCCCAGAAACGCGGCGCGAATCTGCGCCCGACCCGGCCCCGCCCGGTCAAAAATTTGTAAAGCGAGCGCCCCTCGTTCGAGATCTGAAACGCGACGTTTTTTGAGGCATAAAGCGCGCCCAATCGCCGCTTTAGCTCCTTGGCCTCAGGGCTGATTTTTCGAGCAAAAAGAAAGTCTTGGCTCAGAAGAAGATCATAGCTGTCGTTATAAAACGAAACCGGCATCCCGTATTCGGAAAACATCAAAAACGTCAGCGTGCGCGATTTGATCTCCTGCTCGGGGATCAGGTGGCGCACCAGGGTTTGAAAAAACGTCTCATCCGGGATCCAAGTCGTGCGGAAAAAGCGCATCACATCGGGGCGGTTGCGGGTAAAATCCAAGATCCATTCAATCGTGCGCCGCCGCAAGCACCACCACTGCGAGCCGATCATGATCTGTAAATCGGCTGGAATTTCGCGCGTTAGCTTAAAGCGTTTTTGCAAATTGAAACTCGCATAAAACCGCCATTTCTGCGTGCGTTCATTGAAGAAATGGCGATAGATCAGCCGCTCTTCCTTCATTCCGGTCTTGATCCAATCGCTCTCGAAATAATCAAAGCTCTCTACATAATCGACATCGTCATTGTCCAAAAATTCATGCGCGGATTCAGCCGTTTTGATCGGCATGCAATCGCCCGAAAGCATGTAAAAATGCGTCGCCCTCGGAAAGGCTTGCTCGGCCGCCTCAACCGCATAAAGCGTCGCCTGCACAAGGCTCCAAGCGCCCCAGCCGCATTTGATCCGCTTTTTGGCGAAAGTCACATTGGGATTGCCATCAAGAGCCGTACGAATCTGTTGGTAATGTTCTTTTTTCGCGCTTGCATCGAAGTGAATCGACATGCAATCACCCACAGCAGTAAGCCGCTCGGCCTGCTGGATAATTGCCTTGGGGTCCTTGTGGCAAAGCAAGATAAAGGCGATTTTTGCCATTTTGGAAACATTTACCTCGAATTTCGCGTTATTGTTCGCATAGATAGCGTGAACAAGCATTGAATAAACAGAGATTATTTGCTTTTTTCTGCTTAATAAGAGACTGGGCGGCAAATCGCCGCTCGGCGACAAGGAGGCGAGTTGCATATGGGTTTTCCCGGCACATGGATGACGGAAAGCGAAAGCGTGGTGTATCGGGTGGTGCCGAAATGCGCGTGCTCAACCATTGGGCAGATCATGTTTTATTCCGATCATGGAGAATTCTTTGACGGCGATATTCATGATGCCTCAGGGGGTCTGCATAAATGGGCGCTTGAAGGCAGCCAGCCGCTGATCGAAAGCGCAGTCAAATCCCACAGCTCATATGCCTTTACCTGCGTGCGCAATCCTTACACGCGTATCCTCTCAAGCTTCTTTGACAAAATTTGCGGCATTCAACGCAACGGCAAGCGCTATCGCGGCAATCTTGTCCCGCTGCTGATGCAAAAATATGGGATCGAAACAGGCGAGCCCGAAGACGGATTCGAATTCGATCAGATCCAAAGCTTCCGCCGCTTCCTCCTCTTTGCGCGCGATACCATTCGCTGGCGCAAACCGATGGACCCAGACATTCACTGGTCGGCCATGTCTGGCCATGTCAGCACCTTTATCGTCAACGGTGGGCGCTACGATAAAATCGTCTATACCGAGACCTTCAACGAGGGCATGCAAAGCGTTCTAGATGCGATCGAAACCCAACACGCGGTTGATCTGGCAACGATCCCGCGCTTCAACGAATCCGAAGGCCACGGCCCCAAACGGGCGCACCCTGTTGAGGATTACTTTGACGATCTCTCGATGCATCTGGTCTATGAAATCTACAAGCGCGATTTCAACCTGTTCAAATATGATTTCGAAAATCCGGGCAACAAACTGCCCATCGGTGAAATCGATCTAGATGAGGTTCACGCCAAACTCGGCGACTAGGCCAAATACCCCAAGGCTCAGCCCCGCAGCGTTGAGGGGCTACCCGCCCCACTTGCTGCGCAAGCCCCCGGGGATATTTTTCCAACTATGAAGCCGAAACTTCAGACATTATTAACCACGTTCGGTTTGACTGATGCCACGGTACAGGCTGGGAAGCCGATGACCGTCAACTGTGAAGTCGCTCTGCAAATCGGCCTACTCAGCCCTTTGCAGAGCGCATATCGCGCCCCGTCTCTCATACCATTTCACAGTTGTGCAAATATCCCCGCCGGAGGCATCCGGCATCTCGGCCCACACCAAAGCCAGCGAAGGCGCTAAATCAGTTTTTCTTTGGCAAACAGCGCCTTCATATCCGCTTCCGGCCGCGCGCCAAAATGGCTGATCACCTCAGCCGCCGCAACACAGCCCATCCGCCCGCAAGTCTCAAGGCTTTGGCCGGTTGAGAGCCCATAGAGGAAGCCGGCGGCAAATTGATCGCCCGCTCCTGTCGCATCCACAGGCACAATCTCATGCACAGGCACGACCGCTCTTTCATCGCCGCGCACAAGCACAACATCCTGACCGGAGCGCGTACAAACGATCAAACCGCTCTGAGTAGCGGCCAAATCAAGGGCTGCGTCCAAATCCGTCTCATAAAGCGATTGCCATTCGTGCTCATTGCCAATCACGAAATCCAGATCTTTCACAAGGCGGCGGAAATCTTCGCGGTGGCGATCAACACAGAAGGGATCAGACAGCGCGATCCCAGCCATCCCGCCCGCATCCCGGCAAAGCCGCGCCGCGCGCTCAAAGGCTTCTTTTCCCTTTGGCTTGTCGTAAAGATAGCCCTCAAGGAAAAGGATATTCGCCTGCCCAGCCACATCATCCGCAACATCTTCAGGCCCAAGCTCGGACGAAATCCCAAGATAAGTATTCATCGAGCGCTCCCCATCAGGAGAGACAAAAATCATGCTGCGCGAGGTCGGCAATTCGCCCCCCTTTACGGGCGGGTTTGGAAAATCTGTGCCATCATGCTGCAAGGCTTCCGCATAAAACCGCCCCAGCTTATCGTCATGCACCCGCCCGATAAACGCTGTCTTGAGCCCAAGCGCACCAAGCCCTGCAAGCGTATTGGCAACCGAGCCGCCAGGCGCCTGCATCCGTTCTTTCATCGCCCCGTAAAGCATCTCGCCGCGCTCGCGCTCAACCAGCTGCATGATGCCCTTTTCAATCCCCATCATCTCAAGGAAATTGTCATCGCTCTGTGTCAACACATCGACAATCGCATTGCCGATGCCAACCACTTGGTAAGTCTTGCTCATAGGTTCTTTTCCTCAAAATCACACAGATCGCGTATCAGGCAATTGCTGCACATTGGTTTACGCGCCTTGCAAACATAGCGTCCGTGCAGGATCAGCCAGTGATGCGCATGATGTTGAAACGGCGCGGGGATATGATCCTCAACCGCACGTTCAACGATGTCTACGGTTTTGCCCGGCGCAATCCCCGTCCGGTTCCCGACCCGAAAAATATGCGTGTCTACAGCCTGCGCAGGCTGCTTAAACCACATATTCAAAACAACATTTGCCGTCTTGCGGCCCACGCCGGGCAAGCTCTGCAAAGCGGCCCGCGATGAAGGGACTTCTCCGTTATATTCCTCGGCCAAAATGCGGCTCAGCTTAATCACATTCTTGGCTTTTTGGCGAAACAGACCGATCGTCTTGATGTGCTCAATCAAGGCCTCTTCACCCAGATCCAGCATCTTTTGCGGCGTATCGGCGATCTTAAACAACTCATGCGTCGCTTTATTCACGCCGATATCCGTTGCCTGCGCCGAAAGCGCCACAGCCACCACCAGCGTAAAAGCATTCACATGATCCAGCTCACCCTTCGGCTCCGGCTCAGCTGCGGCAAATCGCGAAAAGATCTCGTGGATCGTATGATAATCAAGCTGTTTACCCATGGCGTTTGGGTAGCGCGAGGCGGGGCCACACGCAAGCACCGCATTTTCCTAAAATCCCAGATAACTCACACGATAGGCTTAATCCGCCATTAGCTTGATCGCGCCACTCTAGAGAGGACGAACTGTGAGGGTGTTATGTCTGATTCTCCGCTTTACTCCGCCCTGCCCGGCTTTGGGCCCGGCGTTGTGATTGAAACCAACGAGGGGCCGATCCCGGTGGATTGGCTGCGCAAAGGTGATCGCGTTTTGACCCGTGATGCAGGGCTTCAGCCGATCCTTTGGGCTGGGCGCACCCGCCACGATGGCACTGCCCCCCAGATCGCAGGCCTGCCCAGCGCGGGCGAAGCGAAATCCCTGCCCGCGCCGATCCGTCTCTTTGCAGGCGGTTTTGGGAAATCCTGCCCCGAACATGATCTGATCCTCGCGCCCGCGCACCGCATTTTGCTGCGCTCGCCAAGTATCGAGCTGCATTTTGGCAGCAATGAAGTGCTTGCCTCGGCGCGCGATCTTGCCTTTGAGGCGGAATCCTATGCAGAGGCCGCGCCCCTGCCCGCCGATTTTGCCTATTATCATGTGCTGTTGGAGGGCCATCAAACCATGCTCGCCGAAGGGGTCTGGCTCGAAAGCCTCTTTCCCGATGCGCAAACTTTGGCCGCCCTTGGCCCCAAAGCCCGCAGCGAAATAGAAGAAATCATCGGCCCAAATCTCAACACATGGCAAAGCGCGCGGATGTGCCTCACCGCACAGGAATGCTCAATCCTGCACCCCCGCTCCTCAGTCGCAGCCCGGCGCATGGCAGCCTAAATCCGCAGCCCAGATAATGCGCAAAAAACGGGTCGCTCAGAGCGGTGCAGATCGCTATCCTCGCCCCATGGATCAAACACCGCAAAGCCCCCATTCCGGCAGCTATCACTACAATATCGTGCGACGCGCGATTGAAGCGATTGATGCTGCCAATGGCGCGCCGCTTTCGCTTGAAGATCTCGCCAAACAGATGCAAATGAGCCCAACCCATTTTCAGCGGCTCTTTAGCAAATGGGCCGGTGTCTCGCCCAAAAAATTTCAGCAATATCTAACCCTTACCCATGCAAAATCGCTGATAGAGGCCAATTTTACCACCCTCGAAACAGCCCATTCAACCGGGCTTTCTGGCTCGGGGCGCCTGCATGATCTCTTCGTGCGTTGGGAGGCCATGAGCCCGGGCGAATTTGCCCAGAAGGGCGCAGGACTAACAATCCACTACGGCTGGTTCGATAGCCCCTTTGGCAAAGCCCTCGCGATGGGAACCGCGCGCGGGCTCTGCGGCCTTGCCTTTGCAGAGGAAACCGGCGAAGCGGCGGCCATGCACGATCTGCGCGCCCGCTGGCCCAATGCGGCCTATCAAGAGGCCCCCGAAAAGATCGCGCCCTGGGTAAATGCCGCCCTGCAAGGCGCTGGCCAAACAGAGCTACACCTGATCGGCGCGCCCTTTCAAATCAAAGTCTGGGAGGCCTTGATGCATATCCCATCGGGCCACGTCACCACCTACTCTGAAATCGCAAATGCCATTGGCAGCCCCAATGCAAACCGCGCCGTCGGATCAGCCGTCGGGCGCAATCCCATCGGCTGGTTGATCCCCTGCCACCGCGCTTTGCGCAAATCCGGCGGGCTTGGTGGCTATCACTGGGGCTTGCCAGTAAAACGCGCGATGCTCGCCTATGAGGCCGCGCGCCGGGATGCGCCAGCCCGCCCAATAGCCACGGGCGAAACCACCGCCCCATAAGCGAAATATCGCCGCAGAAACAATCGCCCCTAACAATTGCGCGCATCAACCCCATCTCTGAGGTAAAGCATTGCTATCAATACCATAGAGGTTACCCAAATGATCCGCACAACGACCGCCCTAACCCTCGCAGGCGCGCTTGCGCTTTCGGCCTGTTCTGATCCAGCCAATATGGCCAATGGCGATAGCCGCGCCAAACAAGGGGCCATCACCGGCGCAATTGCGGGCGGCATTTTTGGCCTGAGCCGCGGCGGCGATGATGCGATCATCAAGGGCGCGGTTGGGGCCGCTTTGGGCGCAGCCGTTGGCGGCGCGATCGGCAATCAGCTTGATAAGCAAGCGGGCGAGCTGCGCCAGGACCTGGGCAATGACGACGTTAAAATCGTCAACAATGGCAATGAGTTAATCGTAACCATGCCCCAAGACATCCTCTTTGCGACCGACAGCGCGGTTGTCAATTACGGGCTGCAAAGCGATTTACGCGCCCTCGCACAGAACTTGCAGAAATACCCTGATACAACCGTCGATGTTGTTGGCCACACCGACAATTCCGGCGCAGCTTCCTATAATCAGGATCTCTCAGCCCGGCGCGCCAGCGCGGTTGCGACTTTGCTGATCGCCGATGGTGTCCGCTCCTCGCGCATTCGGGCTTATGGCGCAGGCGAAGACCGCCCCATCACATCAAATCTAACCCCGGAAGGCCGCGCGCAGAACCGCCGGGTTGAGATCATCATTCGCCCAACCACCTGATATAAATAATAAATCCAAAACAAAGGCCGGGGCATCACCCCCGGCCTTTTGCATTTCGCGATAGCCATTGAGCAATGCGCGCGGCGGTCATATATTCTGACCAATCGCCAACTGGCGTGAGGAGCCGCAATGCCATTTCAGAAGATCACCCCCGAAAAGTTGAGCCATTCTGTTGTTCATCAGATCGAGAAACTGATCCTGCGCGGCATTCTGCGCCCCGGCGAGCGGCTTCCCTCTGAGCGGGATCTTGCAGAGCGGCTTGGCGTCTCGCGCCCCTCGTTAAGAGAGGCCATCGCAGAGCTGACGGCGCGCGGCCTTGTCACCACAAAAGCGGGCGCAGGCATCTTTGTTGCGGACGTTCTTGGCACAGGGTTTTCGCCCGCCTTGATCCAGCTTTTCGCCAGCCACGATGAGGCGGTTTTTGACTACATCGCCTTTCGCCGCGATCTTGAGGGGCTTGCCGCCGAACGCGCCGCCCATATGGCCTCGGACGCAGATTTGGCAACGATTGCAGCGATTTACGCCAAGATGGAAGCCGCCCACGCCAAGCGCAATCCTACGGACGAAGCCCGGCTTGATGCGGAATTTCACCTCTCGATCATCGAGGCATCCCACAACGTTGTGATGCTGCATATGATGCGGGCGATGTTTGAATTGCTGCGCGAGGGCGTCTTTTACAACCGCTCTGTGATGTTCAAATTGCGGACCACCCGCGAGGCCTTGCTGGAACAACACCGCGCCATTCACGAGGCCATTCAGGCCCGCGATCCAAAGCGCGCGCGCGCCGCTGTTGAGGCGCATCTGACCTATGTTGAAACGGCCCTGAGCGATCAGCGCAAGATCGAGCAAAACGAAGAGATCGCCAAGCTGCGTCTTCAACAAGAAACCAGCCGATAAAGCCGAAACTTTAAAAAACCGGCGCTCTTTCGAGGCCGGTTTTTAAAATCTTTAAAGTTTTTAAAGCCGCTTAATGAAGCTTGGCGCCAACTGTTTTGATCGACTCGTCGATCAATTTGTTCGCGTCTGTCGCTGTCATCTGTTTGGCGATCACATCGCGCGCTGCATTGATCGCAACTTTGATCGCTGTATCGCGGACTTCTTTGATCGCGCCCTTTTGGGCCGAAACGATCTGCTCTTCTGCCGCGGCCAGACGGCGCGCGATAGATTTCTTCAGCTCTTCATTGGCTTCGATCCCTGCAAGACGCGCCTCTTCTTTGGCATGTGCAACGATGCGATCCGCTTGCGCAGAGACTTCTTTTTGCTTGCGCTCATAAGAGGCCAAAAGCGTTTGGGCTTCTTCGCGCAAAACACGCGCCTCGTTGAGATCAGAGGTGATATCCTCGGCGCGTTTGTCCAGAAGGCCTGCGATCATGCCGGGCACTTTGAAGTAAGCCAAGATCGCAAGGAACAGCAGGAACGAGAGCAGCACAACAAAGTTTGTGTTGCCCAGCGAGAGGAATGGGCCAGAGGCCGCAGCTGCCGGACTTGCGGCCAAAAGGGCGGCAACGATTGCGAAGTTTTTCATCGTGCTCATCCTTTCAACCGGGCTGTAACGGCGGCGGTGATCGTTTTGGCATCTGCCTTGCCACCAAGGGAGGCAACGATCTCTTTCGCTGTGTCTTTGGCAACAACCTTCACCGCATCCATTGCATTGGCGCGGATCTCGTTGATCGCCACTTCCGATTCCGCTGCTTTCGCGGCGATTTCGGCATCGGCCTTTGCAATCGCGGCATTCAGCTCGCCCTGCATTTCGGCCTTGGCCTCGGCTACGATCCCATGCGCCTGCGCGCGGGCATCGGCCAAAGCCTTGTTATAAGCGTCTTCGGCCTCAAGAGCCTTGAGCTTGAATTCTTCAGCCGCTGAAATATCGCTTGTGATCGTGCCTTGGCGTTCGGACAAAACCGAAGCGATCCGCGGCAGCGCAATGCGAGACAGCACCAGATAGATGGCAACTAGGGTAACCAGCAGCCAGAAAATCTGGTTGGGGAAGGTCGAGAAGTCGAGCTGTGGCATGCCAACAGATTCGGCTCCATGCCCGCCAGCAGCAGCCCCATGTGCAGCATCCGCTGCGTGGCCCGCAGCATCCGCGCCATGCGACGTGGCTTCGGCAGTATGTGTTGCGGCATCAGCCGCGTGCGTGTCGTTCGCCATGACGTTCTCCAATGACCCAAATTACACCGGGTGGAAGCGGTTGCGCCCCCACCCGGCCGTAAGGATGGTTCTGAAGTCTTAAACGGCGAACATAAGCAGAAGCGCAACGAGGAACGCGAAGATCCCCAGAGCTTCGGCAAACGCGATACCGATGAAGAGTGTCGCCGTTTGTGCAGCAGCTGCTGATGGGTTGCGCAACGCGCCTGACAAGAAGTTGCCAGCGACGTGACCAACACCGATAGCGGCAGCGCCGGAACCGATTGCGGCCAGGCCTGCGCCGATGAATTGACCCATTTGTGCGATATCGCCTTCCATGTCCGTATCTCCTTACGATGGATTAAATAAAATAGTGTGGCTTCAGACCTTAGTGAGCGGGGTGCAGAGCATCCTTAAGATACACGCAGGTCAGAATGGTGAACACGTAAGCCTGGATAAAGGCCACGAGAACTTCGAGAGCATAGACCGCCGAGATCGCGAAGATCGGGATGAAGCTAAACAGCCCCAACGCACCGGCAAAGCCTGCAAATACTTTGATAACAGCGTGACCCGCCATAACGTTGCCAGCAAGCCGGATCGAATGGCTCACGGGGCGTACGAAATACGAGATCAGCTCGATGATTGCCAGAACCGGGCGCAAGGCCAGCGGCGCCGAAGCAACCCAAAAGAGGCTCAGAAACTTGGTGCCGTTTTTGACAAAGCCAAGCACTGTAACAGTCACAAAAACCAGCCCAGCAAGGATCGCTGTTACGGCGATATGGGAGGTGGTTGTGAAGGACATCGGCAAAAGGCCCAAGAAGTTGGCCAGCACGATGAACATGAACAAGGTCATGATATATGGGAAGAATTTAACGCCGTCTTTGCCGGCAACATCCTCAACCATCTTATAAACAAAGCCATACGCCAGCTCGCCAACCGACTGAATGCGGCTTGGAACGATCGCGCGGCCGCGTGTGCCAACAACCAAAAGAAGGATCAGCGCAAGAACCGTCACCCCCATCCAAAGCGTAACATTTGTCGGCGTGTACCAGTGGATCACATCGCCGCCAAACAAAGGCGTCACGATGAACTGATCCATCGGATGGATCGCAAGGCCAGAATTCGCAGGCTGCAACAATACCGCCGCAATCGCGACCAATACCAATGCGAGAATAAGAAGTATCTTGCCCATGCCGATCCGTTCCTTTGCTCAAGATGCGCGCAGCACCCTAATCTGTATCATCCTCAGCAGGGGCTGCCCCCGCCGCATTCTGCTGGATCTCATTTGCAGTGCGCATCATCGTCTTGATGCCCGCCGCGAAACCCAAAAACACGAACAGAATTAGAAAGATGGGCATCGTCCCCAACAGGCGATCAAGCCCATATCCAACTCCAAAACCAATGCCCAAACCAGCCACCAGTTCGATCACCATGCGCCATGCCATATTGGCCTGCGAATAATGCTCTTCGCTCTCATGTTTGGCAGGCTTGCCGCCCTTTGCCGCTTTGATCCGCGCATCCAGTGCCGCGAGGCGCTCCTTATCGCTTGGATCAATCATGCAAATATTGCCCCCATGAGCTTGGCGCGAACCTAGAAACCAACGCGCCCCAAGTCAACCAGCAAAGCGCCCCAAACAAAGAGGCGTAACCAGCTGAAAAACAACAAGATTAAATCCAAACCGCGCGCGCTCGATCTGCTCGCCCCGCGCCATTTCCCCATTTCAACCAGAATCCCTACATTCAACCATTTGGTTGATCTTTGCCGCCAAAACCCGCATCCCTAAAGCAATTCCGCCCCATGCCGCCCAAAGGCCCCGCCCATGACCCATAGCCTCGACACAAGCTTTGCCGCCCTCGCCGATCCAACCCGGCGCGCGATCCTGATGATGCTGCTTGAGGATGACATGGCCGTAACGGATGTCGCAGAACCCTTCGAGATGTCGCTTGCCGCCATCTCAAAACACCTCACCATCCTCGCCAATGCCGGCCTCATCTCGCAGGAAAAACGCGGCCGGGTGAAATGGTGCAAACTTGAACCAGAAGCCCTGCGCCCCGCCTCCATCTGGATGCAAAGCTTCGGCCAATTCGAAGCGCTCGATCTTGATGCCTTCGAGCGCTTCCTCGATACAGAGCTCACGCCCTGATTTCACAGTTGCCCTAAATATCCTCGGGGGGCGCGCAGCGCGGGGGCAGACAGCCCCCTCCAACGCCAAACCGCTCACTCATCCTTCAAAAGCATCCACAAGGCGACAATCGTCAAAACAAGCCCCGCCAATATCCCAACCGGCGGCACCCCATTGCCAAAGGCGATCTCCCACAAAATAACCCAAGACGGCGCCAAATACGTATAAGCCAGAACTTTCGCCGAAGGCAGGCGCAGCGTCGCATATTGCATCAATGTGAATGTCCCAGACCCGGCCACCAAAGATGTATAGGCAATCGTGATCCAAACCATCGGGCTTAACGCGGCCCAATCTGTCGCCAAAACATCCCGCCAGCCATAGGCCAACACAATAAAGAACGCCGCGACCAACATCGCACAAGTATAAGCAAAAGGATGCTCGCCGCGATTGAGAAAGCGCGAAAGCGGCGTCCAAAGCGCGTGGCTCACACAGCCCCAAAAGAAAATCGCCTCACCCGGCCCAATCCGAAACGCCAAAAGCGCATCCATATCCGCGCGAAAAATAACCCAAAGCGCCCCCCCCCCGCCAATCGCCAAAGCAAGCGCCATACGCGCCGTGGTGATCTGGCGCATCAAAATCCAGCCAAACACCGCGCTCATCACAGGCGTCAGGGTAAACACCGCCGCCGAAGAAACCGGCGCAGCTGTCTTCAACCCCTCAAACATCAACACAAAATAAATCGCGAGGAAAAACCCAAGCAGCCCATAGCGCCACGGCGCGCGAAACGTCGCCCGGCTCATATGCCCGGTTGCCAAAGCCAGCGCCCCCATCACGCAAGCCGCAATCGCAAAGCGCAGCGTATTCAGCGCAATCGGCGCGATCTCATTGGCGACCATACTGCCAAGCGAAAACGAGCCCGCAACAAGCGCCGAAAACGCCAGCATCGCAAAATGCCCGCGCCGCGCTTGGCGTCTGCGCTCTGACATATCGCCCTCAATTGCTGCGCTCAAACCCGCCTCAGGCATTGCCACTAAATCCTTGCTGTGCATGCGCGCGATACATTACCGCGCATTCGCGCATTATCCCTACTGCGCATTCGCGCAAGGCCACTCCTTCGCGCGCTCCTTTAGAAAAGCAAGGAAAGTCTGAACCTTAGGCGTCCGGTGCAAATCAACATGCGTCACAATCCAGCTCGGCCCGACCCATTCTTCGCGGCTCGGCATCACCTCAACCAAATCAGGATCGCGCTTGGCCAACCACATCGGCAAGAACCCAATGCCAACCCCTTGTTTTACCGCGCAATATCCCGCCTCAATCCCAGCAGTGCGATAAATCACCTGCTCGCGGGCAATATTCTCGCGCATCCAAATATCAAACGGCGCGCGGCTGTCTTCAAAATCACTGCCAACGAAATAATGCGATTTCAGCGCCTCATCATCGCCCGGAACCCCATGCTTTTCCAAATAATCCCGGTGCGCATAAAGCGCCATATGCTGGCGGTAAAACGGCTGAACAACATTGTCCGGCTCTTGCGGGGCCGTCCCCGCCCGGATCGCCACATGCGCCTCACCATACTCAAGCCGAAACACGCGCGTATCGGTCAAATAACGGATGATAACCTCTGGATGCTCGGCCTGAAAATCCGCCAAGACCGGCGTCAACAGCTTGGCCATGCCCGGCAAAGAGGTCAGCACCAAATCCCCCGAAACCGCCTCTCCGCGCCCACGTATCCGGCTAACCAACTGCGTAAATTGATCCTCCGTCGCCTGCGCCACACCAAACAGATCGGTGCCCGCCTCTGTCGAGGTATAGCCCCGCGCATGACGCTGAAACAGCTTCACCCCAAGCCGCGCCTCAAGCGCATCCACATGGCGGATCACCGTTGCATGATGCACGCCAAGCGCCTCGGCCGCCCCGCTCACTGTCCCGCGCCGGGCGACCTGATAAGCCGTGCGAATTTCATCCCAATTGTCCAAAGCCATAGCAACTGCCCACCTGTGCATTCGCAAACAATAAGGCGCCAGTTAGCCCCCTTACGTTCATCAGCGCAAGTATTTTCCGCACCGAACCGCGAATAACAGCGCCAAATCCTGCATCAATGCACAGGCGCACCTATTCCCGCGCTTTCAACGCCGCCTGCGCCAAGGCAAAGCGCCCAATCGGATCACTCCCGGCATCAACATCCGCCCATTCCGCTTTCAGCGCCGCCCGCTCTGCCGCGATCAATGCGCCAACATCCGAAATCTGCGCCCCCGCGCCGCGCATATGATCCATCAATCGGTGCGAATGCAGGATCGTTGGCCGTGCATCCAAAGGCTCCCACGCCTCCAACATCGGCATCCGGCGCAAGTTAAATTCCGGCGGCAAAACGTAAAAGCGCAAATCGCTTTCCCAGAGCAAATCTTTCAAAACGATCTGATCGCGCGCATCGCCATTTGCATGAAAGCGCCGCGCCCACTCGCCCAGAAACGCCAACATCGCAGCCGAACGGCGATACAAAACCACGCCCGAATTAAGCTGCGGAAACGCATAAGGCGTGGCCACATGCCCCGCTTGGATCAGATCAGAGGCGCGCCGCACATCATGGGCCATGGCAAGGTCAAACCGCGCCAACAGATCAAACAAATCCCCCAAAGGCCCAACAACCCGCGTATCCGCATCCAAAAACAGCGTCCGCTCAAACCGGCTTAGCGCCATACATTCCAGCTTGGCCCGCGCGTGATCAACCGGCACAGGATGCACCTGATCAAACACCTCCAACCCCGCAGCGCCCGGATCGCCAGTATACAGATCAATCGCAATCCCCGGCTCAACCCTGCGCAAACTCAGCGCCGATGCCACAGCCAGCGCAATATAATCGCGCCCCGTCGCTACATAAATCACACCGCTGCTCATGCCATCTCTCCCTCAATCGCCCTCACCCTGCCGCCCCACAAACCTGCGCGCAAGCCACACCCAACCAATCGCCCCCAACACTTGACTCCCCCCCGCCGCCTCGCTACATCCCGCCCAACCCCGGAAGTCCGTTTACACTTCCGGTCCTGATATATGCAGGATCGCCACCAGTCAGCGCGTTGCGCCCACTGGTGTTGTTGGCGTTTGAGCGGTCCCTTCTTATATGTCGGGGCAGAGTGAAATGGCATAGGAGCCAAAGAGCATGTTTGAGAATCTGTCCGACCGCCTCTCTGGCGTCTTTGATCGGCTTACCAAACAAGGCGCATTGTCTGAGGATGATGTCAAAACGGCCCTGCGCGAAGTCCGCGTGGCGCTGCTCGAAGCTGATGTCTCTCTCTCTGTTGCGCGCGATTTCGTTAAAGCGGTCCAAGACAAAGCCACAGGCCAATCGGTCACCAAATCAGTCACGCCGGGCCAACAGGTCGTCAAAATCGTCCATGATGAGCTGGTGCATGTGCTGGCGGGCGATGATGCGGCGCGCGGCGAGCTCAAGATTGATAACGCCCCCGCCCCGATCCTGATGGTCGGCCTGCAAGGCTCGGGCAAAACAACAACAACCGCCAAACTCGCCAAACGCCTCAAAGAGAAAAACGGCAAACGCATCCTCATGGCTTCGCTCGATGTCAATCGCCCGGCCGCGATGGAACAGCTTGCCGTGCTTGGCGCGCAAATCGGCGTGGATACCCTGCCGATTGTTGCCGGCCAAAAGCCTGTCGATATCGCCAAACGGGCCAAACAACAGGCAACGATGGGCGGCTACGACGTCTATATGCTTGATACGGCGGGCCGCCTGCATATCGACGAAGTGCTGATGGACGAGGTCCAAGCGGTCCGCGATATCGCCAACCCGCGCGAAACCCTGCTCGTTGTGGATGGGCTTACAGGCCAAGATGCCGTGAATGTCGCGGCTGAATTTGATGGCAAAGTTGGCATCAGTGGCGTCGTGCTGACCCGTATGGATGGCGATGGCCGCGGCGGCGCAGCCCTTTCAATGCGCGCCGTCACCGGCAAACCGATCAAATTCGTCGGCCTTGGCGAAAAGATGGACGCAATCGAGGAATTCCACCCCGAGCGCGTCGCAGGCCGCATCCTAGGCATGGGCGATATCGTCAGCCTCGTTGAAAAAGCCCAAGAAACCATCGAGGCCGAACAAGCCGAACGCATGATGAAACGCTTCCAAAAAGGTCAGTTCAATATGAACGATCTTAAAGGGCAGCTCGAACAAATGGCCAAAATGGGCGGCATGGAAAGCATCATGGGCATGATGCCGGGCATGGGCAAAATGGCCAAACAAGTGGCCGAAAGCGGCATGGATGATACGATCTTCCGCCGCCAGGTCGCCCTGATCAATTCAATGACCAAGAAAGAGCGCGCCAACCCAAGCCTCCTTCAAGCCAGCCGCAAAAAACGCATCGCCAAAGGCGCAGGGCTTGAGGTTGCCGATCTCAACAAGCTCATCAAAATGCATCGCCAAATGGCTGATATGATGAAGAAAATGGGCAAGATGGGCAAAGGCGGCATGCTCAAACAAGCGATGAAGGGCATGATGGGCAAAGGCGGAATGCCCGGCGGAATGCCCGATATGAATGATCCAAAAGCCATGGAAGAAGCGGCAAAAGCCTTGGGCGCAAAAATGCCCGGCGGCGGCCTCCCCGGCCTTGGCGGCGGCGCTTTGCCCCCCGGCCTCTCCGGCTTTGGGAAAAAGAAATAGCCATGACTTTTTCTTGGCCCAAATACTCATCTCTAAGCGCAGCCCCAATCGCTGCGCCAAAAAAGATGCGCGCCAAGCCCAAAACACACGAGGCCCAATCATGAGCCTCACCCGCCTTGAAACCGATCGCCTGATCCTGCGCAAACCAGACGCACGCGATACCGCGGCTTACGTCGATTTCTTTTCCTCTGATCGCGCAAAATACATCGAACTGATGCGCGCGGATGATGCGTGGCGCGCCTTTGCCACAGAGATTGGCCATTGGGAAATTCGCGGCTGGGGCATGTTCACCGTCTGCCTCAAAGACGCCGAAGATATTGCCATCGGCCTCGTCGGCCCATGGTTCCCCGCTGGCTGGCCCGAAAAAGAAATCGGCTGGATCATGTATCCAAACGGCGAGGGCAAAGGCCTGGCCTATGAAGCCGCCAGCGCAGCACTTCAACACGCAATCAACGATCTGGGCTGGGAAAGCGCTGTCAGTTACATCGACAAAGACAACACCCGCTCGATCAAACTGGCCGAACGGCTCGGCGCAAAAATCGATCCCTCTGCCCAAAGCCCGAAACACGAAGACATGCACGTCTACCGCCACGCAGCCGCCGATTGGCGCGATGCGGATGGCGGCATGGAGGCCTATTCATGAGCAACGATACAACCCGCGCCGCCGAGCTCCTCAAAGGCCACCGCGAAAGCATTGATCGCCTCGATGCGATCCTCGTCTATACCCTTGGCGAGCGCTTCAAACACACCCAAGCCGTGGGCCGCCTCAAGGCAGAACACGCGCTCCCGCCCTCTGATCCGGCGCGCGAATCCGCCCAGATCACCCGCCTCGAAGATCTCGCAAAACGCGCCGATCTCGATCCCGAATTCGCGAAGACTTTCCTGAAGTTCATCATTCAGGAAGTCATAAAACATCACGAACAACACCAAGAATAACCGAAACAACGGGGCATAAGCCCTTACGATTAAAGCCTAATTAGGAGATACCATCATGGCTATGAAAATTCGTCTCGCCCGCGGCGGCAGCAAAAAACGCCCCTTCTATCGCATCGTCGCAACCGACAGCCGGATGCCCCGCGATGGCCGTTTCATCGAAAAACTCGGCACATATAACCCGCTCCTGCCAAAAGACAGCGAAGAGCGCGTGAAAATGGACATCGACCGCATCAAGCATTGGCTCGGTGAAGGCGCCCAACCAACAGACCGTATCTCCCGCATGCTCGAAGCTGCTGGCGTTATCGAGAAGAAAGAGCGCAACAACCCCAACAAAGCCAAGCCAGGCAAAAAAGCTGTTGAGCGCGCTGAAGAGAAAGCCGCAAAAGCAGCCGACGCGGCCGAAGCAGCCAAAGCACCCGCTGAAGAGCCCGCTGTTGAAGAAGCACCTGCTGAAGAAGCGGCCGCTGAGGCCCCTGCTGAAGAAGCAAAAGCCGACGAAGCAGCCGCTGAATAAGCAGCGCATCGATCAAAAGATGCCATGTTTCGCCTGATGCTCATACTCGTCTTTGGCGCAGGAATCGCAGTTGGTCTCAAGACCGAGCGGTTCCTGCAAGAGGGGCGTTGCGAACATGCAGGCGGGGTCTATGATAGCGCAGGATATTGTCTAAACCCTGCGCAGTAATTGGGCCCAACAGCATGGATCAGATCAAGAAATACTGGATCGGCGTCGCCCACCAGATGCATGTAGAAGCCGGCAAATCTGCTGGCTTCTGCGCCTTTTCCCACGGCAAAGAATCCGCCGTCAAAAAGCTCTCGATTGGCGACGAATTCATCTATTACGCGCCCCGCGATACAATGGAGGGCGCGCCGGTTCAGGCCTTTGTCGCTTTGGGCAAAGTCACCGGCCCGATTGGCACCAAACCTATGCCCGGAACCGATTTCTGCCCCTTCATGCGCCCGGCGGATTATGAAGAGGTTCGCCCCATACCTGTGCGCCCATTGCTCGAAGATCTCTCTTTCGTGCGCAACAAACAAAGCTGGGGCATGGCCTTTCGCCGCTCGCTCTTCGAAGTCTCAAAAGACGATTTCACCATCATTTCCAATGCATTAAGAGGCGCAGAATGACCGAAACTGATCGCATCTGCGTGGGCGCCATTGCCGGATCATACGGCACCGATGGCCAAGCCCGGATCAAAAGCTTTTGCGCTATTGCCGAAGATATCGCCAGCTATGGCACGCTTTATTCCGAGGATGGCAAACGCGCCTTTGAGATCACCTTGGGCCGCCCGATCAAGGCCGGTTTCACCGCGAAAATCGAAGGCCTGCGCAGCAAAGAAGAGGCAGATGCCCTGCGCGGCGTGGCGCTTTTTGCCGATCGCTCGGCGATGCCATCGCTCCCTGACGATGAGTATTATCACGCCGATCTGATTGGTCTTGAGGTGTTTGATACGGGCGGCAAAAGCCTTGGCAAAGTCAAAGCCGTGCAAAATCACGGCGCGGCGGATCTGCTGGAAATTCACGCCCCCGGCCAGAGCAATACGGTGCTTTTGCCCTTCACCCGCGCGGCCGTACCGACGATCGATCTTGCCTCTGGTCGCATCATTGCTGATCCGCCCGAAGGCCTGTTTGAGGAGTGCTAAGCCGTGAGCGCTCCGCTGAAAATCCTGATCCACGCGGGCTTTCACAAAACCGGCACGACCAGCATCCAAAAAACGCTGCATGAAAATGCATCCCTTTTGGCGGCCGAACTCCGGCTCCTTTTTCGTGCCGATATTGCGCCCCTGACAGACGCCGCGCGCACCTTTTCCCGCCTGCCCATGCCCGAACATGCCAGCAAAATCACCCGCGCCGCAACGGCCCTTGCCCAAAGCTTTGACGCGGGTGATCCCCGCCCCATTTGCATCAGCGCAGAGGATCTCTCTGGCCATATGCCGGGCCGTCACAGCATTTCGGATTACAGCGAGGCCACGCCGCAGATCATGGGGCTGATCAATACCGCCCTCACCGATACATTGCCGCAACCCGTTGATCTAAAATACCTCTTCACCACACGCGATGCGGCCCCTTGGCTGCGTTCGAGCTACTGGCAGCATCTGCGCGCCACGCGTATCACCCGCACATTGGCGAATTACACCAAAGCCTATGCAGGCTCTGCCGATCTCAATGCCGCGGTTGACGCGATCCGCAAAGCCGTCGCCCCCGCGCCCGTTTTCACCGCCCCGCTTGAGGCCGCAACCGGCCCGCTTGGCCCCACCGCCCCCCTGCTTGATCTGCTGGAAATCTCGCCCGCGCTGCGCGCCCAGATCATTCCCCATAAAGGCGCGGCCAATGCCCATCTTGGCGATGATGTGGCCGAGGCCCTGCTTGAGATCAACCGCTCCGATCTGCCCAAGGACGAGGCACAGGACGCCAAAAAGCTTGTGCTGGCCATGGCGCGAAAATTGGGTAAAGAAGAGCCATGAGCGACACACCCAAAAAATTCGAAAAGTCCCACGGGCGGCTTTCCATCCATGCCTCGCACGCACCGCGTGAATTGATGCGCAACACGCCCGATTTGCACGGCGCTTGGAAGGCGAAAATCATCTCGCTTTTCCCCGAGGCTTTTCCCGGCATCTTGGGCGAAAGCCTAACCGGCAAAGCGCTCAAAGATGGGCTCTGGCAGCTCGATCCCATTGATCTGCGCATCTTTGGCGAGGGCAAGCATCGCAATGTGGATGATACCCCGGCGGGCGGCGGCGCGGGTATGGTGCTGCGGCCCGATGTCATGGGCAAAGCGATTGATTTCACCATGCGCGGCTGCCCGCCTGATCGCGCCGATTGGCCGCTGATCTATCTCTCTCCGCGGGGCAAACGCTTTGATCAGGCAACAGCAAAGCGCTGGTCTGGCGCGCGCGGGATCACGATGATCTGCGGGCGTTTTGAAGGGCTTGATGAACGCGTGATCGAACACTTCGAGATTGAGGAAGTCTCGCTTGGGGATTTCGTTTTGACCGGGGGCGAAATTGCCGCGCAGGCGATGATTGACGCCACCGTGCGCCTCATTCCCGGCGTCTTGGGCAATGCCGAAAGCATCGAGGAAGAAAGCCATTCCTCTGGGCTCTTGGAACACCCGCAATATACCAAACCCGCCACCTGGCGCGGCCATAATATCCCCGAGGTTCTCTCCTCCGGCCACCATGGCAATATCGCCAAATGGCGCGATGAAATGGCCCGTAAAATCACCAAGGCGCGCCGCCCCGATATGTGGGAAGCCTTTGAAAATCCGTCAAAAAAGCCATGACCGGCGCGGCATTATCCCGCCAATTTCACTAAAACCTGCGCGATTTTCATCCCCTCTGCGTTGTGTGATTTAATATTTCAGAATGTTTTGAAGGCAATACTGGCTGCAATGTTTAATGCCGCCCATCTGAATTGCGCGGCCTCACTGCCTTGTTCGGCCGAGGGATCCAATGGCGACCGTCCATGACTTCATAGAAGTCACAAATATCAGCGAGAACACGACCTATTCGACAGCCAATGGCAATCTGCTTGGCGTTGTCGATAACGTGACCTCATCCGATCTGAATGACGGCGAATTCGATCTGGGAGATACCGTCGATATCGGGGGTGTCACCTATACTATTAACCAAATTCAAGAACCCTCCAACGCCGGCAGTTTCGGGCTTGGAGATGGCTCAACAGAAAGCTTCAATTCTGGCAGCGAGCTTAATTTGGATGTGGTTTTCCTAACGGTTTCGAACGGCGGAGATGTCCGCCACTTCATCATTCCCAACGACAGTTACGGGGATATGAATGTTCAGTCGATCACGACCGGCAATCTCAACGATGTCCTCGCTTCTGATGCCAAGGTGATCTCGACCGGCGACAATCAGATAAGCGTTGTTTGCTTTACCCGCGGCACGCTGATCGAGGTTGCTGGCAAGCAACAGGTCCCGATTGAGGAGCTATCTCAAGGCGATTGGGTCATGACGGCCGACCATGGGATGAAAGAAATCAAATGGCTTGGCATGTCTGAAATCAATGCGCAAACCCTCGCCGAAAACCCGCAGTTGCGCCCGATACGCATCCGCGCCAATGCACTTGGGGGCGGCACCCCAAAGCGGGATCTCTACGTTTCCCCGCAGCACCGCATTCTCGCCCATTCCAAGATCGCACAGCGAATGTTTGGTGAGCTTGAAGTCTTGGTCGCCGCCAAACATTTGACCAAGCTCAAAGGTATCCGCGTTGCAGGCGAGGTCGAAAGCGCATGTTACTATCATATTTTGCTGGGTGAGCATGAGATTCTCTTTGCCAATGGCGCGGCCTGCGAAAGCCTTTATGTTGGGCGCCAGGCGCTTAAATCCGCGCGTCGAAAAGCCCGGCGCGAAATCATCAAAGTCTTCCCGGAAATTGCCGAGCTGGGAAATGATCTGCCCTCAAGCCGCATGCTCATTTCCGGGCGCCACGGCCGAAAACTTGCCGCCCGGCATAGCAAAAACGGCCAAGGTCTGATCCCGCCCGCACGGCCCAAAGCGCCCTATCGCCAGCCCTGGGCAAACAGCACATCACAAACCCCGCAACAGGCCGATATCTAACGCATAAACCCGCTTAGAAAGCGTGCCAAATACGCATGCCTCGCCCTTTTTAATAAACTGCGCAGCAAGCTTTCCCACCGATCCACATCCCCCGAACACTGCGCCCTTGCTCGCAAGGCGATTCACCCCTATACACCGCTCGTTCGGGATTGGAATCAGTCACCGGACCGTTTTTGTATTGGCACATGCGCTTTCTTCGGTGCGATTTGGCCCCTGCAAAACGACAGTAAGCAAAGACGACCTAACCTCTGGCGGGCGCTCCTTTTCAAAAAGGGCCAAGCGGACCCGGAAGAAGACCAAGAGCTCTGAGGCGCGCAAACCTTCGTGGAAAAACCGCGAGCATATATTGGAGAATAGCGATGGATCTTATCGCACAGCTGGAAGCCGAGCAAATTGCTGCTCTGGCAAAAACCATTCCAGATTTCAAAGCGGGTGACACCATCCGCGTTGGGTACAAAGTGACCGAGGGCACCCGCAGCCGCGTTCAGAACTATGAAGGCGTTTGCATCGCCCGCAAGAACGGCAAAGGCATTGCTGGCTCGTTCACAGTGCGCAAAATTTCGTTTGGTGAAGGCGTAGAACGTGTGTTCCCGCTGCACTCGACCAACATCGAAAGCATCGAAGTTGTGCGTCGTGGCCGTGTGCGCCGCGCCAAGCTTTACTATCTTCGCGATCGTCGCGGCAAATCTGCCCGTATCGCAGAAGTTACCAACTACAAGCCGCTCGCCAGCGGCGCAGACGCATAAGGGGCCGATTGATGAAAAAAGATATCCATCCCGATTATCACACAATCGACGTCAAAATGACCGACGGCACCGTTGTGCAGATGAAATCAACCTGGGGCAAAGAGGGCGATCAAATGGCGCTCGATATCGACCCTTCGGTTCACCCAGCCTGGACAGGCGGCAACTCGCGCCTCATGGATACTGGTGGCCGCGTTTCCAAGTTCAAAAACAAATATTCCGGTCTTGGCTTCTAAAAGCCCCGCACCGTTTTATCCGATCAAACGCCGCTCCTTTCCGGGGGCGGCGTTTTTCGTTTCCGGCAATCGGGCCACAGATTAAAGACAATGCGCCCTTGCGCCGATCCTGTGCTTTCAATAATCCATCACACAACATAGAGTGAACGCGCATCCCTTTTGAGGGGCGCTTTTTGGTACGGGAAGGCGGGCAGCTATGGCGCATATCATCGTTGTTGGGAATGAAAAGGGCGGCGCGGGGAAATCCACCGTGTCAATGCATGTGGCCACGGCCCTTGCGCGGATGGGCCATTCCATTGGTGTTCTTGATCTTGACCTGCGCCAAAAAACCTTCGGGCGCTATGTCGAAAATCGCCGCGCATTCTGCGAAAAACACGGGCTGGATCTGCCCCTTCCCGAATATCGCGAGCTTCCCGAGATCGAGCGCGAAAGCTTGAACGCGGGCGAAAACATCTATGATCGCCGCCTCTCCGCCGCCGTTGCCGGGCTAGAGGCAGACGCCGAATTTATCTTGATTGATTGCCCCGGCTCGCACACACGCCTGAGCCAAGTTGCCCATTCATTGGCCGATACATTGATCACCCCGATGAATGACAGCTTCATTGATTTCGATCTGCTCGCCCATATTGATGGCGAAACCAACAAGATCAAAGGCCCCTCGGTCTATTCCGAAATGGTCTGGAACGCGCGCCAATTGCGCGCCCAGGCCGGGCTCAAACCGATTGATTGGATCGTCCTGCGCAACCGGCTTGGTGCACAGAACATGATCAACAAAAAGAAGATGGGCGATGCGCTCGAAGATCTGTCACGCCGCATCGGGTTTCGTGTTGCTCCGGGCTTTAACGAGCGGGTGATCTTCCGCGAGCTTTTCCCGCGCGGCCTTACATTGCTTGATCTCAAGGACGTCGGCGTTTTGCAGATGAACATCTCAAATATTGCCGCCCGCCAAGAGCTGCGCGACCTGATGAAATCCCTGAATTTACCGGGTGTTACGGTCGACTTTTAAGCCAAAGCATGAACTGAAAACCTCAGTTCAAAATCGTCACCAATCCCTGATCATCCACAACCCGAATACGTGGGCGCCCCATCGGCGCGCCGCTGGATTTTTCTGGCGCGGGTGCCGCAACGCGGATGCGCTTGGGCCCGCCCATGATACGCGCATAGGCCCGTGAAATCAGCCCCGGCTGCCCGCCCGATGCAGAGATCGTCGCTGGTCCGCGCTGAAACCGGCTCATAAAACCGCGCCCCATCGCCGCATCCGAAAGCCCCTGCTGCTTTGGCTTCAAAACCGCCAGCGCCTTCACATCCACAGCCCCCATAGCAGAGCTGCGCGCCTGATACGGGCTGCTTCCCGAACCGCTGCTAAAGGCCAAAAGCCCCAAAAATCCAACGGTGAAAATCACAACAGAGAGAACAAGACGCAGCATGCGCGCTGCCTAAGCGAGATGCTCAAGGCGGCTGATGAAGGGATCAACCCGCGCTGTGCGATTTGGCAAAAGCGCGATCAGACGATCCAGCGCATTGCGTTTGGCAACAGGTGCGGCCCAGGCCCGCTTGGCGCGCTGCATCTCTTGGGCGCCCGCAGGCAAAATCACTTCGGGAATTTGCGCTTCAGTCGCTTTTATCTTTGCGCGCTGTTGGCTGCGCGAGATCACCAGAAAAGCAACCGCAATCAACATCAGGAATACGCCAATCGCTGCCGGAAGGATCACGGCCAAAAGCCCGCTCGCCCCACCTGAATTCATCACTGTTTGCAAAAATCCCATAACATTCTCCTTTGATCCCTGCCCTCAATCTAGGAATCGAAAGCGGCACAAAAGCGGCACATCGCGGGAAGTTTGGCGGCAGTTTTGAGAAGATTTGAATCGGTTTGCGCTATTCTGCAGCCTGTTTGCTTGGAATAGTGAGCAAAAGCGCCGCCAGCTCTGGCCTGCAAGACCCGCAGTTCGTACCCGCCTGCAAAGCCGCGCCGATCGCCTCAACACTGGCCAAGCCCTGGCCCTCAATCGCATTCATGATCGTGTTGATCCCCACATCAAAACAGGCGCAAACGGTCGCACCGGGATCGGGCATATCCGCGCCCGGGCGCCCAGCCAAAACCTGCGCGCCAATCTCATCCGCCAGCAGGCCCGAAAGATACGAACGCGCAACCGCGACAGGCTCGGGCGAAGCAAAGAACGCCGCGATCAAGCGCCCCTCTTCAAAGAACGCGAGGCGCGCAATCCCGCGCGCCGGATCAATCACGCTCAGCGCCTCTGCCGCAGCGCCAAAACCAAAGAGCGCCCGCGCATAGGCCTCCCAATCCTCAGGGGTCTCGGTGCAGGCCAATTCCGCCCGCCAGCCGCCACGCGCGCGCGCTTTGGCCCAATAGCTCGCCTCAATATCCATGTCATTCGCGCAGATCGCAAACCCGTGCCAAGCCGCGCCCATCGGCGCAATTTTCACAACCGCGCCCTTGCTTTCCGGCTGGCCGGAGACCGGATCAACATGCCCACCAACAAGCGCATCAATGCGCCCTGTGGGGGCTGTTTCGCCTGTCCAATGCATCGGGGCAAAGACATCGCCGCGCCGTACTTTATCGGAGATCAATACCCGCAGGATCGCTTGCCCATAAGGGCTTTCCAGCCGCGCAAGGCTGGCAGGTTCCAGCCCTAGATCAGCCGCATCAAGGGGATGAATTTCCAAGAATGGCTCGGCCAAATGCTGGCTGAGGCGGGGCGATTTTGCTGTGCGGGTCATGGTATGCCAATGATCCCGAACGCGCCCGGTATTGAGCCGGTAAGGATATTTGCGCCCTTGTTTTTCAATGGGTTCGCGCGCCTTTAGGGGCAGCATTCTCGCCCGCCCATTGGCCGTAAAGAACCGCCCGTCGCCAAAGAAGCGCCCGCCCGCGCGCACCGCCGAAACGGGCCAGACAACGGGCGCGAGATCGGCATATTCGCCGTCCGTCAGCTCGGCCAAAGCGGAGATGTCAAAATCCCGCCCCAGCTTTCCGGCAACCCCTGAAAGGGCGGCATATTCGCGAAAAATCTCGCCTGCGTTCGCATAATCAAAGCCCGCGCCAAATCCCATCCGCTGCGCCACATCGCAGATAATCCGCCAATCGTCGCGCGCCTCCCCCGGCGCAGGCAAGCTGGCCCGTTGGCGCGAAATACAGCGCTCGGAATTTGTCACCGTGCCGTCCTTTTCGCCCCAGCCGGTTGCCGGCAGCAAAACATCAGCCAAACGGGCGGTATCTGTGGTGCCAAACATCTCGCTCACCACAACAAAATCACACCCCTTGAGCGCAGCCGCAACCGCATCTGCATCCGGCATAGAAACGGCCGGATTTGTGCACATGATCCAGATCGCCTTGATCTTGCCCTCGCCCACGGCGCGAAACATATCAACGGCTTTCAAGCCCGCCTGAACCGGCATCGACGGCGCATCCCAGAATGTGCGCACAGCGGTGCGATGCTCGGCGTTTTCGATATCCAGATGACAGGCGAGCATATTGGCCAAGCCGCCAACCTCGCGCCCCCCCATCGCATTTGGCTGCCCTGTCACAGAAAACGGCCCCATGCCCGGCTGGCCAATGCGGCCCGTCGCCAGATGGCAATTGAGGATCGCGTTGACCTTATCCGCGCCAGAAGAGGATTGATTGACCCCTTGGCTATAGACGGTAACGACCTTTTTGGTGCCGGTCCAAAGCTGCAAAAACGCCTCTAGATCAGCATCCGAAAGCCCGGTCGCGCTTGGATCATCGGCGCGGGCCGCGGCCAATGCAGCCTCAAGCCCCTCCACATGATCGCGCGTGTAGTCGGGATCAATCGCGCCCGAAGCCTCGATCCGCGCAAGCAGCGCGTTGAACAGCGCCACATCCGATCCGGGCGCAAGCGGCAGGTGTAAATCGGCCAGATCGCATGTCGCTGTGCGGCGCGGATCGATGTTGACGATCTTCATCTCAGGGCGCGCCGCCTTGGCCGCCGCGATGCGCTGAAACAGCACCGGATGGCACCAAGCAAGGTTCGAGCCAACCAGTACGATCAGATCGGCTTCCTCAAGATCGCTATACTGCCCCGGCACGGTATCGCTGCCAAAAGCGCGCTTATGCCCGGCCACGGAAGAGGCCATGCAAAGCCGCGAATTGGTATCAATATTGGCCGAGCCAAAGAAGCCTTTCATCAGCTTATTGGCGACGTAGTAATCCTCGGTCAGCAATTGCCCCGAGACATAAAAAGCAACGGAATCAGGGCCATGCTCGGCAATCGTTGCGGCAAAACGATCCGCGACAAGTTGGCTTGCACCCTCCCAAGAGGCGCGCGACCCATTCACCACAGGGGCCAGAAGCCGCCCCTCAAGATCAACCGTTTCGCCCAAAGCCGAGCCCTTGGAGCAAAGCCGCCCCTTATTGGCCGGATGCGCCGGATCGCCCTTGATCTCTAGCCCGCCAAGCCCATCCGGCGTGGCCAAAACCCCGCAACCAACCCCGCAGTAGGGGCAGGTCGTACAGATCGTTTGGCCCGCCGAAACGGGTTCGGAAATCAGATCAAGCGGCTCGCCAGCGCCATCCATCAGGCCGCCGCCTGTTTGACCAAAAGTTTGGCATCAAGCTGAATACGCCCGGCTTCAATCCGGGTTGGATAGGTCGCGATCTGCCCCTCATCCGCGCCCTGCGCTTCGCCGCTTTCAAGCGAGAAAACCCAATTGTGCAACGGGCAGGTCACGGATTTGCCATGCACGATCCCTTCGGAAAGCGGGCCGCCTTTGTGTGGGCATTTGTCCGAGGTCGCAAAGACCTCATCCTCACTGGTGCGAAACACCGCAACACAGCCCACAACCGTTTTGACAATCCGCGCGCCGCGCACGGGAATGTCATCCAAAGCGCCAATATCGATCCAGCTCATTCTGCGGCCTCCAAGGTTAGATCGGCAAGGGGGGCGAATTTTTCGGCCTCATCGGGCTTGGCCAATTCGGCCCATGGATCCTTGCGATAGATGGTTTGCGAAAGCTCAAAACGGGCGATCAAGGCCGCGCGCTCTTCGAGATCATCAACGACCCGCTCCTTCACCCAATCCAAGCCGAATTTGGCGACGAATTTATACCCGCGATCGAGGTATTTCGCATGTTCGCGATAAAGCTGGATATAGGCGGTCGTCACAGCAATCGCCTCTTCTTCGGTGGCGACTTTGGCCAAAGCTTCGGTCTCTTTGAGATCCATCCCGGCAGCGCCTGCCACCGAAACCTCATAGCCAGAATCTACGCAGATAATGCCCACATCTTTGCAAGTTGCCTCAGCGCAATTGCGCGGGCAGCCAGAGACCCCAAGCTTGACTTTATGCGGTGTCCAAGAGCCCCAAAGCAGCTTTTCGAGCTTGATCCCAAGGCCTGTGCTGTCTTGTGTTCCAAAGCGGCAATGATCCGAACCAACGCAGGTTTTCACCGTGCGCAAGCCCTTGGAATAAGCATGCCCCGAAACCATCCCGGCCTTGTTGAGATCAAACCACATCCCGGGCAGATCCTCTTTCTTTACGCCGAGCAAATCGATCCTCTGCCCGCCAGTCACCTTGACCGTTGGCACATTGTATTTGTCGGCCACATCGGCAATTGCGCGCAGCTCATCGGCCGAAGTGATCCCGCCCCACATGCGCGGCACAACCGAATAAGTTCCGTCTTTCTGTATGTTTGCGTGATTTCGCTCGTTCACAAAACGGCTTTGCGGATCGTCTTGATATTCAACCGGCCAGTCCGCGAGCAGATAGTAATTCACCGCAGGGCGGCACACATGGCAGCCATTTGGCGTTTTCCAACCAAGTTCTTGCCAGACGGCCTGTTGGCTTTGCAACTCGCTCGATTTGATCAAACGGCGGACGTCTTCGTGGCTCAGATCGGTACATTTGCAGATCGTTTGCGCCGTGGGCAAAACGAAATCATCGCCCATGGTTACGGCCAAAACCTGCTCGACCAATCCTGTGCAGGTTCCGCAGGAAGAAGAGGCTTTGGTGGTTGCGCGCACTGCGTCCAAATCCTGCGCGCCGCCCTCGATCGCGGCCACGATATCGCCCTTACAAACGCCGTTGCAGCCGCAGATTTCTGCGTCAGCCGGTAAGGCTGCAACGGCCACCAACGGGTCCACAGCGGCACCCCCTTGGAAAGCTGGCCCAAAGATCAATGTGTCGCGCATCTCGGAGATGTCAGTGGCGTCTTTGATCAGGCCAAAAAACCAATTCCCATCGGCCGTATCGCCATACATCACCGCACCAACAAGCTTGTCGCCCTCAAGCACAAGCCGCTTATAAACGCCGCGCGCCGGATCGCGGAAAACGATGTCTTCGCGCCCCTCGCCCTCGGAAAAATCACCCGCCGAGAAAAGATCACACCCCGTCACCTTAAGCTTGGTCGAAACCTCTTTGGCAACAAAGGCCGCCGCTTCGCCCGCAAGGGTTTTGGCCAGCACTTTGGCTTGGTCATACAGCGGGGCCACAAGGCCAAACAGCGCGCCGTTATGTTCAACACATTCGCCAACAGAAAGGATATCCTCGTCCGAGGTAATCATCTGATCGTCCACATGAATTCCGCGCCCAACTGCGATGCCAGCATCCGCAGCAAGCGCGATATTTGGCCGGATGCCCACCGCCATCACAAGAATATCGCAGGGCAGTTCGGTGCCATCATCCAGCATCAAAGCTTTCACGTGGCCGCCTTCACCTTTGATCTCTTTGGAATTGGCCGAACACATCACATTGATGCCCCGATCCACCAGCGCCTTGCGCAGCAAATAGCCCGCCGCCTCATCCAGCTGGCGCTCCATCAAATGGCCCATGATATGCACCACGGTCACGTCCATGCCGCGAAGCTTTAGGCCTGCCGCCGCCTCAAGGCCCAAAAGCCCGCCACCAATCACAACCGCCGATGCGCCCGGCTTGGCCGCCACATCAATCATCCGGTTGGTATCTTCCAGATCGCGATAGGCAATCACGCCCTCAAGATCATGGCCGGGCAGCGGGATCATAAACGGGTTTGAGCCGCTCGCGATCACCAGCTTATCATAAGCCACTTCGCCCTTTTCCCCGACAACGATCTTAGCCGCGCGATCAATCTTGAGAACCTTCTCGCCAAAGCGGCAAGTGACGCCATTTGCCTCATACCAATCGGTATCGTGGATCACGATATCCTCATAAGCCTTCTCCCCCGAAAGCACGGGCGAGAGCATGATACGGTTATAATTGCCGCGCGGTTCTGCGTTGAACAGCGTGATCTCATAGGCGCCAGGGGCAGCTTCAATCAGATGCTCCAGCGCGCGCCCAGAGGCCATACCGGCCCCAATTACAACGAGTTTCTGGGTCATAGCGTTTGCTCCCATTTGGCCGCTTTGGCGGCGTTGCGGGTTAAATTTGTCGATGAATTCGCCATTACGCCGCATCCTTGGCTTTGGCGGCCGCAGCCGGCTTTTGCTTTGGTGCCGCGCCTTTTTCCGGCTTTGCGCCATGCTCATATTCTTCAAGGAATTGAAGCACTTCGGCGCGGTATTCATAGTAATCTGGATGCTCAAGCAGCGCCTTACGCGTGCGCGGGCGGGGCAGATCAACATCCATAACCTTGCCGATTGTGGCGCGCGGCCCATTCGTCATCATCACAACGCGATCTGCCAAAAGAATGGCCTCATCCACATCATGCGTCACACAAACCGCCGTCACTTTGGTGCGCGACCAAACCTCCATCAGAACTTCCTGAAGCTCCCAGCGGGTCAGGCTATCAAGCATCCCAAAGGGCTCATCCAAAAGCAGCAGTTTGGGCGAAAGCGCAAAAGCGCGCGCGATGCCTACTCGCTGCCGCATCCCGTTAGACATCGAAGCCGCCTCTTTATCCATCGCATCGCCAAGGCCGACCCGCTCAAGATAATATTCAACAACATCCTGGCGCTCTTGCTGGCTCGCGCCGGGATAAACCCGATCCACCCCGATTGAGACGTTTTCCTTGGCGGTGAGCCATGGGAAAAGCGAGGGCGATTGAAACACAACCGCGCGCTCAGGATCGGCGCCTTCAACGTGGCGCCCATCAAGCTTGATCGCGCCTTTGGAAATCTCATTGAGGCCCGCAGTCATCGTCAGAACGGTCGATTTCCCGCAGCCCGAATGCCCGATCAGCGAAACGAATTCACCCTGCTTAAGCTTGAGATCGAAATTCTCAACAACAGTGAGCGGCCCCTTTGGCGTTGGGTAGACTTTGTGCAGCTGGGAGTAATCCAAGAAACGCTCTTCGATCATCCCCTCTTGGGCTTTGGCAACGGCCGCGGGCACGCCGTGAATAGGTGTGATGCCGGGCAAGGTGCGGGTCTCGGCGACCTTGGCTTCCATCCCAACATCCATCAGATATTTGGTCACAGCGGCGCGCAACCGTTTGAATTCAGCGTCCGAATTCATCGCTGTGCGTTCGCGCGGGCGGGCAAGGCCAACCTCAAAGGCTTCGCCCAAAGTGCCATCGGGATTGAGCGGAATGATCCGATCGGCAAGCAAAATTGCCTCGTCCACATCATTGGTGATCAGCACGACAGTTTTGCGATCTGCTTCCCAAATCGCCTCGATCTCATCCTGAAGATTGGCGCGGGTGAGCGCATCAAGCGCAGAAAGCGGCTCGTCCAGCAGCAGGACTTCGGGATCCATCGCAAGAGCGCGCGCCACAGAAACGCGCTGGCGCATCCCGCCCGAAAGCTCGGCTGGGCGGCGGCTCGCGGCATTGGTGAGCCCAACCATATCAATGTATTTCTGCACGAGCGTCTCACGCTCGGCCTTTGATTTCTGCTTGTGGATCGAGTCGACCGCCAGCGCGATATTGCCCCGCACAGTCAGCCACGGCATCAAAGAATAGCTCTGAAACACAAGGCCGCGCTCAGGTGCTGGGCCCTCAATCGTTTCGCCCTTGAACGTCACCGTGCCGCGATCCGGAAACTCCAGCCCCGCCATGTGATTGATCAGGGTCGATTTGCCCGTCCCGGAAAAGCCGAGGATCGCAAGAAACTCGCCCTCCTTCACGCTCAGGTTCACTTCCCGGAGCACTTCGGCGCGCGAAGCCCCATCGCCAAAGCCTTTGAATACATTGTTAAATTCAATAATGCCCATGTCGCTCACCGATTGCTTGAGAAGGTAAAGAACGACTGAATGGCAAACATCAAACGATCCAGAATGAAGCCGATGATCCCGATGGTGAAAACTGCCACCATGATCTTGGCCAGCGATGTAGAAGAGCCGTTTTGGAACTCATCCCAGACGAATTTCCCAAGGCCCGGGTTCTGCGCGAGCATCTCTGCGGCGATCAAAACCATCCAGCCAACACCCAATGAGAGGCGCAGCCCGGTAAAGATCAGCGGCAGGGCCGAAGGCAGCACCAGCTTGGTGATTTTGGTGAAGGTCGAGAGCTTGAGAACCTTGCCGACCGAGATCAAATCTTTGTCGATGCTTGCCACACCAAGCGCTGTGTTGATCAGCGTTGGCCAGAGCGAACAAAGCGTCACTGTGATGGCCGATGTGAGGAACGCCTTGGAGAACATCCCGTCATTGGTGGTGTAAACGGCCGAGATCACCATGGTCACAATCGGCAACCAAGCGAGCGGCGAAACCGGCTTAAATATCTGCACGAGCGGATTGATCGCGGCATTGGCCGTCTTTGAGAGGCCCGAGACGATCCCAAGCGGCACAGCAACCACTGTGGCGATCAAGAAGCCAAAGAAAACCGTTTTGATCGAGGTCCAGATTTGATCGTAATAGGTTGGTTTACCAGTGTAATCGCGAAACTTAACCTGATCTTCTTTGCCTGCGGCGATCAGCTTTTCGTTGCGTGCATCTTGGCGGGCATAAAAGGCTTCGCCCTTCTCACGTTCGCGAAGATGATCCGCATGAAGCACGCCAACCTGCTCCCAAACGGCGGCCGGGCCAGGCACCGCACCAAGCGATGTTTGAACGGTCGGAGCAAGGGACGCCCAAGCGAGCAAGAACAGCCCAATCGCCAGAACCGGCACAATAAGCAGCTGCCAAATCTCTTTGACCTGGGCGCGTGGATTATCCCCAGCGGCGGCCTTGAGCATCGGTGTGAGCCAGCTTAGCCCGAGCACCCGAAACCAGCCATCGGCCTTGTTGATACGAGTGAAAAGCCGGGCGCGACGTGCTTCGCGGGCGGCTTCTGCGGCAAAATCAGGGTCGACAGTTGTCATGTCTTGGTCCTTGGGGATGTGGAAAAGTGATCGGTGAAAGACGAGGCGATGCTGCATGCACCGCCCCGCGTGTGCTTAGCCTTTGACTTCATTGCCAACGACCGTCTGGCCGCTTTTCAGCCCGATGGGCAGGCTGTCGATATATGCGTTGGGAGCGCGGCCATCATAGGCAATGCCATCAATGATATCGCTGCCCGGTGTTGGCGCTTTGTAGCCGTCGCTATCCCAAGGGAAATCCGCTTCATTGGCGAGGCCTTCCTCGACAAGCATCTTTGCGGCTTCAAGGTAAATCGCTGGTTTGTATACGTCTTTTGCGACTTCATCATACCAAGCGTCAGGTTTGGCCTCGGCGATTTGGCCCCAGCGGCGCATCTGTGTGAGATACCAGATTGCATCGGAATAGAACGGATATGTCGCGTTGTGGCGGAAGAATGTGTTGAAGTCCGGGACTTCGCGAACATCGCCTTTTTCATACTCAAACGTGCCCGTCATCGAGGCGGCAATGACTTCAGCATCCGCACCTACATATTCAGAGCGCGCCAAAATCTCGACCGCTTCGGCGCGGTTGGCATTGTCATTTTCATCAAGCCAAATCGCCGCGCGGATCAGCGCCTTTGTTAGCGCCAGAACTGTATTTGGGTTTTCGTCGGCGAACTCAGCAGAGAGGCCAAAAACCTTTTCAGGGTTGTTCTTCCAAATCTCGAAATCAGTGATTACCGGCACGCCGATGCCCTTAAACACCGCCGCTTGGTTCCACGGCTCGCCAACGCAATACCCATAGATCGTGCCCGCTTCCATTGTGGCCGGCATCTGGGGCGGTGGCGTTACAGAGAGAAGAACCTCAGCCGAAATTTGCCCCGACGTATCGCTGGGCGAATAATAGCCCGGCTTGATCCCGCCTGCAGCAAGCCAGTAGCGCAGCTCGTAATTGTGGGTCGACACAGGGAAAACCATGCCCATGTTGAACGGTTTGCCCTCGTTGCGGAACTGATCAACCACGGGCTTCAAGGCCGATGCGGAAATCGGGTGAACCGGCTTACCGTCTTCTTGAGCCACATGGGGCTTCATCAGATCCCAGATTTCATTGGAAACGGTGATACCATTGCCGTTGAGATCCATCGAGAACGGGGTGACGATATGCGCCTCGGTGCCATATCCAATCGTTGCGGCAATCGGCTGACCGGCAAGCATATGCGCGCCGTCCAATTCACCATCAATCACCCGGTCCAGAAGCACTTTCCAGTTGGCCTGCGGCTCAAGCGTAACGAAAAGGCCCTCGTCCTCGAAGTAACCCTTTTCATAAGCAATCGCGAGCGGCGCCATATCTGTTAGCTTGATGAAGCCAAATGTGAGCTCGTCTTTTTCAACGTCAAGCATCTCGGCCATGGCGGGGGCAGAAACCAACATGGTTGTGGCGGTCAGAAGGGCAGTTAGCGTTCTCATATCTCGGTCCTTTGTTCATCTGCGCGCCTTGGGGCTGGGAGGAGCCCAAAAACGCAAAAAGCCGCCGACCAATGCGTGCCAAAAACCTGGCGTCGCGTGGTCGAGCGGCTGTGCTCGGATTGCCCAGACATTGGGCGGAATTTCGTTAAAATCACACGCCATTGTGCGATCTGTAATGCTGTGATGCCCGCGCAGCTCTCTAAGGGCAATGCTCAAAGGGCAGGTTTTTGCGTTTTTTGCAGATGCAGCAATTAGGACAGCGCTGCATGCCTATTTTTTAATCACTCCGTGAAATCTGGATCAAAAATGCGGCCATCAAAGAACGCATCCGGGCGCAAAATCAGCCTGCCTGATTCTGAAGCAACAGCCGTTGGTGCGCTCAAAGCCCCCTCCAGCTTTTGTGAAGCCCCGGGCAATTCCGCCCCAACATCGCGCAGATTCGCACGGTACAGATCAGGGCGAAACACCGCGCGCGCCTTGTCCATCGCGCCAGCCCGTTCAAGCCCAGCACGGCGCGCCAATTGCCCACCAATCCAAGCGGCTTGCGAGCGCCAGGGGAAATTCGACGCGCCTGCAAAGAATTCCATATTGCTCGGCCCCAGGCGCATATCCCCCTGCTGGGAAATGATCATCCGCCCGGTCAGCGAACGTTCGATTATCTCGGAATTCACATTGATATAGGCCTCACGCGCAAGGATATCCGCAGCAGTGGTGAGGTTCTTTGGATCACCAAGCCAACGCGCCGCGCGCCAAACCGAACGCATCAAACGGCCGGTCAGCTCTGGCTCTTCCTCTGCCCAATCATGGCGCACAGCAAGAACCTTTTCGGGCGCAAATTTCCAGATCGCCGCAGTCGGCAGCAGCAATTCCCCGACCCCCTGATCCACAACAATCGAGCCCCAAGGCGCCCCAACGCAAAAGGCATCAATCTCGCCCGCGGCCATCGCATCCGCCATCAAGGGCGGCGGAATGATCCGCACATCAATGGATTGCGGCGCAGAAAAGCCAAGCGCATCAAGCCAATAGTACAAAAGCTCCGCATGCATCGAAAATGGAAACGGCACAGCAATCCGAGGCCGCCCGCCTGCCGCCGCAATAAGCGCCCGCCCCGCGCCGGCCGCATCGTCAAAATCAAACCCATAGCCATCCGCGCGCATCTTTGCCGCCAGCTCATTTGAGACCCCAACGACATTGCCATTCATCGAAAGCACCATCAGCGCATCAAGCTTCAAGGGCATCCCACCAAGCCCAAGCGCCATGGCAATCGGGATCGGCGCGAGCATATGCGCCGCCTCGATCTGCCCCAAAACCAACATATCGCGCAACGTCGACCAAGACGGCGCGCGCTTAAGATCAAGCGCCAACCCCTCTTCGCGCGCAAAGCCTAGCTCATGGGCAATCACCAAGGGCGCGGCATCCACAAGCGGAATAAACCCAATGCCAAGCGCTGCCCCCTTCATGAAAGAAGCCCCGCCGCCGTGACCAAAGCCGAGGCCACTTCCGCAACCTTGCGCCCTTGATCCATCGCCGTTTTGCGCAGCAAAGCATAGGCCTCATCCTCGCCCACGCCGCGCGCTTTCATCAAAATACCCTTAGCGCGATCAATCACTTTGCGCTCTTCAAGAGCAAGCTTTGTCGTCTCAAGCTCAAGGCGCATCCGCTGAAACATATGAAAGCGAGCAATCGCAGCATCCATGATCGGCTTGATCCGATCCGCCCGCAGCCCGTCAACAACATAAGCCGAAACCCCCGCCTCAATCGCCGCCTTGGTCAGCCCATCAACCGAGCGATCAACAAAGATCGCAACTGGGCGCTCCATCGGAGAGGAGGCCAGCGTCAGCTCTTCCAACATATCGCGCGATGGGCTTGCCACATCGACCAAAACAACATCCGGGTTACGCTCGGAAATCCGCCGCGCAAGGCCGCTTTCTTCGGCCACCACATGAATATCGTAATCCCCCGCTTCGCGCAGACTATCCACAATAAGATGCGCGCGCTCGCGGTCCTTTTCGACAACGACGATAGAAAGATTCTTTGGCATGAGGCTCAATTTTCAGGCGGGCAAAGCGCGCCGCGGGGATCACCGTATTGGTGGATTTAACCCCGCGGATTCGCAACAAACCCGCCGCACCACAGCCCCAAAGGCGCGATCAAACTGCGCAGTTGCTCAAATACCGCGCCGCACGCCTAAAAAATAGGCGCGCGGCAATTCTCTAGTGAACAGAGGCAAACATAATCGCTTCCGGCGTAGCCTCTTTGGGCGAGAACTCTTCGACAATCCGCCCCTGACGGCACACCAGGATACGATCCGAAACGGCCAAAATCTCGGGCAGGTAAGACGAGATCACCACAACCGGAATGCCCTCATCCGCCAGCTTGTTGATCAGCGCATGAATTTCGGCAATCGCGCCCACATCAACCCCGCGTGTTGGCTCATCAAAGATGATCAGCTTGGGCTGCTGAACCAGAGATTTCGCGATCACAACCTTCTGCTGATTGCCGCCCGAAAGCTCGATGGTTTTGGCATCTGTATTGAGCTGGCGCATCTGCAAAGTCTTGCCCCACTCATCCGCCAATTGCTTCATCTGCGTCAAGTTCACAATCGCCGTTGAGCCGGAATTTCCGGCCAGATAGCCATTATAAATGTTTTCCGCCACAGACATGGTTTCAAAGAATCCCTCGCTCTTGCGATCCTCTGTGACATAGACAATCCCGTCCTTGATCGCTTGGCGCGGAACCCGGTAACGCACGGATTTATCTTGGAATTTAACCTCGCCGCCGTGAAACAGATTGCGCTTAAACACGCCGGCAACGATCTTGGCCGTCTCTGTGCGCCCCGATCCGATCAGCCCGAAAATGCCTGTCACCTGCCCCTCAAAGATCGAGAAGGAATTGTTGCGCACGGCCTTTTGCATCGACAGGTTTTCAACCGAAAGCGCGCGCGCGCCAGCTTTGCGCAAGGGCCGCAGATGGGCCGCATCGCCATAAAGCTCATCGCTCAATTGGCGGCCAACCATCGCCCCGATAATGCTGTCACGATCAAAATTGCCCGCGTCATCCGTGATCACATGATTGCCATCGCGCAGGATGGTGATCCGGTCGGCCTTTGAGACCGCCTCTTCCAAAGCATGGGTGATAAAGACGATCCCAACTCCGCGCTCTTTGAGGCGATCCAGGAGCAGGAAAAAGTGATGCTTTTCTTCGGGTGTCAGCGTCGCGGTCGGCTCATCAAAAATGATCACACGGGCCTTTTGGATCACCGCGCGCGCGATCTCAACCATCTGCTTTTGCGCCGCACCAAGTGAGGAAACCAACATCGCCGGATCAACGCCGAAATTGAGCTGCTGAAGGAATTGCTGCGCACCAATATAAAGCCCGCGCAGCCGGTTAAAGAATTTCTCGTTTCCGAGATAAAGATTTTGCGCGACCGTGAGCGAGGGCACAAGCGAGGTCTCCTGATAGACCATCGCAACCCCGCATTCGAGCGCATCCGCCGGGCGGGAAAAGCGCACTGGCTTGCCCTCAAAAACCACCTCACCCGAGGTCTGCTCAACCGCGCCGGCAAGCACTTTGCACAGGGTCGATTTGCCAGCGCCATTCTCGCCCAAAAGCGCATGGATTTCACCGGGGCGCACATCAAAATCAATGTTGCTAACGGCCTTAACCCCCCGATATTCCTTGGTAATGGACTTTGCAGCAATCAATACATCTGTGTTCATATCGGCGCTCATACCTGTGCCTCCAGCGTAACTTGCGCGATGCATCCATCGCCTTTCGCGCTAAAGATCAGCGCGCCGTTCTGCTCAATGCAAGAGGTCACACCATGGCGCGCCCCATCTGCGCGGCTCTGAAAACTGCGCACCGGAACAAAGGCCTCATCAAGGCCTATGATCATCCCGAAAGAGCGCATAGGCGCCCATGGTTTGAGCACGCCAAGCTGCTTCACCCCGCCTGCTTGAAGCGGTTCAAGAAAGGTTTTCCCCGAACGCAAACAAGGCGCGATCCAGTATTCCGGCTCAATATCCGTCAGCATCTGGGCGCGGTAGGCATCCTCGTGCAGGACAAATTCCAAGAGCTGCGAGCGCGGCGCAAACAGCGAAAGCCAATAGCCCTCGCCCCCCGCCACCAAACGCGCCGGATAGCCCGGAAGATTGCTCAAAACCTCAACCAAGCCCCCCCCGGAAAGCGGGATACGCACCAGCCGCGAGCGCCAGCTTTCCGCCACGATCAGATCATCACCTGCGCGAACAAGCCCCGCAGGCCAAGCCAGCCCAGAGGCGATTTGATCCGCATCGCCCGTGCTCAACCTGATCCGCCAAAGCGCACCGGAGCGGCGTTTTTCAAGCAGGTCGCGCTGCCAATCTGCATTGGTGTTATGGGCCGAGCCATTGGCGATGATCAGCGTATCATCATCAAGGGCAAGCGCCGCCGTGGGGCAGCTGATCGTTGTTGGCAAGACCATCGGTTGGGTCGCTTTGGAGCCCTGCAACAAATGCAGACTGCGATCCTCCAGCCCAACAAGCGCCGCACCAGAGGGCATATCCGCGATAAAGGCCACATCCGCATTGAAACGGTGCAACAGCTCGTCCGTTTCGACCCGGTAAACATCCCTGCCCGCCGAGTAGATCAGCCCGCTCTTCGTCATCGCAAGATTATCGGCTTGCGCACGCGTTTGAAGCGGCGCCGCGCTATCAAGCCCGGTATTGGGGCGAAAAGCGCCATCCAAAGCCGGGACAGTAATCGCCCGCGCACCCCGCCCAAAGACACCATCAAAGAAGTTGGAAAGGAAGCTCATGCCTTGTCTCCCCAATAAGATTTCGAGCTGACCCAATCCTTATCGCCACGGTTCAATTTGATCCGCCCGATCCGATTGTTGGTGATCCCGCCAAGATAGAGATAGCCCTTATGTTCGCGCATCGAGGTGATCATCGGATGGTTCTCACCGCCCATATCCCAGAGCGATTCCAATATGTTGCCCTGATCATCAAAGCGCAGAATGCAGCCTGTGTTGATATTGGGGAACAGCCATTCATCCGCCGCAACCCGGCGCGCCATACGGCGGCGAAAGCCCGGCATGCGCATCGCAAGATCTTGGGTTGGCGTGCGAATGCCAGCCAGCGCGAGCCAATAAGTTCCATCTGAGGCGCGGTTAATATTGTCGGGGAAACCGGGCAGATTTGGGATCACGATCTCAACCTGGCCCTTCTTTGGCCCCTCGACCCAATAGCGCGAAATCCGCGCCGCCCAAGTCTCAGCAAAGTAGAAGGATTTGTTATCATGGGCCATGCAAATCCCGTTGGGGAAGATGCGATTGCGAATGATGGTTTGGGTGTGGTTGGTCTTGGGATCATAGCAAATGATCCGCCCATTGCCGCGCCCCTCAAGGCTATCAACGGGCCATTCTTCCATCTCATAACGAACGGTCGCCTCAGAGAAATAGACCTTGCCGTCTTGGGCGATGTCCAGATCATCGGCAAGCTTGAGGCGGCTGTCATCAATCACCGAAAGCCGCGTGCGCCCGGTCTCATCTGTCATCTTTGAGACCTCGCCAGCAGGGCTTACCGCATAAAGCCCCATCCCGCCGATACAGACGAGCAGATTATCATCGCGGTCAAAGGCCATCCCCAAGGGGCGCCCGCCCACATGGGCAAAAATCTCGCGGGTTTTGTAATCGGGCGCGAGGAAGCGGATGATATCGCCATGCCTATCGCCGCAATAAAGATTGTCGTTGCGATCAAGGATAACATCCTCTGGCCCCTCAACCTGATCAAGCCCGATCACCTCAACCCCGCGCAACCCGTCATTCAGCGCAAAAGGCGAGCTCGCATCCCCATCCGCCGTTGGCGGTTCTGGGAGCTTGAGATAGGTCGGCGCAACATAAACAGACGAAAGCAATTTATGGCGGTTCTTTAGCCAGCGCACATCAATCGCCACCGCCAGCAAAAGCACAAGCCCAAGCCCAACGGAGGACGCCCCCGCAGGCAGGCTGAGCCGCACCAGCCCGTTGATCAGCAGCAAAACAGCCAGCGCACCGATCAAAGCCTTGGCCACAGAGCCACGCCCGCCGCCCAGCGAATTGCCGCCCAAAACGGCCGCCGTCAGCGCCATGATCTCAAGCCCAAGGCCCGTATCCGCCCCCGCGCCCGAAAGCCGCGCGGCGATCAAAACGCCTGCCAAAGCGGCCAGAAATCCAGAAACAACATAAGAGAGGCAAACAATGCGCGGCACTGCGATCCCCATATTATGGGCCGAGCGGCGCGAGCCACCAACCGCCATAATCCGCCAGCCAATGCGCAGCCGCGTCAGCGCGATATGAACCGCAAGCGCGACAACGATCAGCACACAAGTGCTAAACGGAATGCCAAAAACGCTGCCTTCTCCGATGAAATACCAAGCATCATCATCAATGAAACCGCCCGCAATTTTCACCGAATACTTGAGCAGCAAAAGATCAACGATAGAGCGCACGATGATCAAGGTCACAAGGGTTGTCAAAAACGCGCGCAGCTTAAAATAGCCGATCAAAATCCCATTGATCAGGCCAACAAAGGCCCCAATCGCCAGCGTCGCAGGGATCACCGCCCAAAGCGGCCACCCCGCCACAGAAAGCAAGGTCAGCGTCACCAAATTGGAAAGCGCATAGACAGAGGAGACGCTCAGATCAATGCCGCCCGCCACAAGCACGATCATCATCGCGATCGTCACAAGGCCAAATTCGCCGAGCTGGCGCACCGTGTCAGAGACGTTCACCCCGGAATAAAAGTTCGGGATATTGGCGCCCATAAACACAATCAAAATCATCAACAAGAAAAACGGGATCGCATTATCCGACCAGCGCTTGGACAGAATTTCGCCCAACAGATGATCCGGGATCAAACGGTAGCGCAGCTTGGTGGCGGTTTCAGAAAAGCTCATCAATCTTGCCTTGTTCAAAGAAACGGTTAAGCGCAGATCGCGCCAAAGTGGCCGCGGCGACCGGAAGGAAAAGTGGCCGCCGCAGCCTGGGGATTATTCCAGCAGATCAAGCGACCAGCAGGAGCCGCCATGCATGGTGTCTTTGGTGATGGTTTTGGTCGGGCTATAAAGCGTCACTTTGGTCTCGCCGGCTTTATGCTCGTCTTGCAAAAGCGTGCGGATCATCGTGTTAAGATCGTTGCCCTGCGCCGGAACATCATAGGACACAACAACATCAAAAAGCCCGGAGGCAACATTATCGCAATCCATCTGCGCGCCGCCGCCCGATGTGATCAGGTGCACATCCGCTCTGTCGGCCTCTTTGAGCGCCGCAGCCGTGCCTGTATCCATCACATCCCAAAAGCCGATGGAGGCACAAAGATCCGGGTGCTGTTGCAAAACAGTGGCCGTCACATTGCGCGATTTTGTGGCATCCCAGTCAGCCGCCTGGTTGGAAACAACCTCAATTTCAGGGTGCTGCGACAGAACGCTTTCAACGCCCTTCATCGTATAGGCCGAGGCAGCAGCTGTCAGAACACCTTGAACAATCTGGATTTTCTTAGACGTGCCTTCACCGCAAAGCGCAACGGCCGCTTCGGCTTGCTGTGCGCCAATGCCCTGCCAATCCGCGCCAACATAGGCATCCGTGGCATAGCTCGATTTCATATTGACCTGAAGAACCTTGATCCCGGCCTGCTCTGCTTTGCGCAACAGCCGCGCATAGGATTGCACATCAGGGTTATGGACAACCATGACATCGGGCTTTTCAGAAATCAGCGCTGTGATCGCCTGCGCGCCAGCATCCGTTGACCAGTTGGGATCGCGAATAACGAAGTTCATGCCAAGCTTATCGGCTTCGCGCTTCATCATTTTCGCCCAGCCTTCGGTAAGGTCAAACCCCATCGCAGCAGGAACAAAGGCAACTGTTTTGCCCTTGAAGAATTCGAAATACTCCGCGCGTGATGGGTCTTCGATCCCTTGCGCATTTGCCGCCATGCCAAAGGTGCTGGCCAGTGCAAGAGCGGCCACAAGGGCCTTGGTTTTATGTTTCATAGTAACTCCTCCTAGTTGATTTTATCGGGTCTTTGCCCGCATTCGTGCCACAGGCTTCTGCCTGTTTGGTTGGAATTTGAGATCAGATATCGCCTTGTTGCGCGGTTTGCTCATCGCGCGGATTGAGCAAGCTATCAAACAGGATCGCCGCCAAAAGCAGCCCCGATTTAACGATATTCTGAGTGGTGTATTGGACGTTCAGGATGGTCATCCCGTTGATCAGAATGCCGATCAAAAGCGTGCCAACAATCACATTGCGAATGCCGCCGCGCCCGCCAGAAAGGCCGATGCCGCCGATCACCACAACGAGGATCACATCATAAACAAGGTTGGAAAGCGCAACCCGCGTATTCATCCCCGAAACCGACGCCGCCGTAATCAGCCCCGCGCCATAGCCGATCATCGCCGAGGTCGCATATTGCATCAAGATCGTTGGCCGCACAGGAATACCCGACATGCGCGCCGCCAATGGATTATCGCCAATCGAATAGATAAAGCGCCCGCGCCGTGTTTTGACCAGGAAAAGATGCCCCGCCAAACAGGCGATCAAAAACGCAATCACCGGAACCGGAATGCCAAACAGCGCGCCCGCACCAAGCCAGACAAGCCCCTCAGCCGCAGGCGGCAGATAGACCACCTCAAGCTGGATCACCGCCAAGCGGATCGCGCCATATGTCAGCGTGCCAACGGCAAGCGAGGCAAACAGCGGCGGAATTTCAACGAAAGCGATCAAGAACCCATTCAGCAGCCCAACCGCGAGCGAGAAAGCCAGCCCAATCGCGATCGCATAGCCCATCGAGGCGCCATCCGTCATCAGTTGCAGCGACCAAGCCGTCGCCATCGCCATAATCGAGACAATCGCCAAATCAATCCCGCGCCCAATCACAACAATCGCCATCGCAACGCCCAAAATCCCAAGCACAGAAACGTTGCGCACGAGTTGGAGGATGTTGTCGCTTTGAAGAAAGCCATTGGTGATCACGCTGAAAGTGAGAAACAGCCCAAGCGCGATTAGAAACACGATCTTCTCCTGCGAGAAGCCGCCAAAACCTTTTTGCATTTTTTCTCCTCCCAGCCGCCTCCCCAGCGGCCCCTCCGCCTTGGGTTTGCATCCCCGGCGTGACAGTCAGGATTGAAGATCGCTCGCAACCTGTCTTTCGCAAGCGTGCACAGCCCTATCACGAGCGCGCACAAAGCTTCCCAGAACAGGCAATTTGTGAAATAATATTTCGCATGGGAATATTTGCGGTGATCGAAACGATCAAAGCATTGGCTTGGGAGGGCTCATGGAAATCGTATTTGACACAGCTGCAATCGCACCGACCAAACGTGCGGCAGCCTGGCGAGATGCGCTGTGCGGCAACTATGTAACTGTAGATGTAACGATTGACGATCCTGATTATTACCACGGCCAGATCAAGCAAACTAACTTTGGCGAGATCAACCTTTCTCAAACCTGTGGCGCCCCGCAAAAGGTTATGCGCAGCAAACGCCAGATCGCCCATGTCGAGAAAGATTGCTATTATTTACAAATCCTTAACCGGGGCGCGATTGGCGTAACCCAGCGCAATCATGAAGTCCGCACCGATGGCGCTGTTACCGGGCTGTATTACGCCTCCGAGCCCTATTTGCTCGACTGTATTGGGGTCACGGATGCGAGCTTCCTGGAAATCCCACGCGCCGCTTTGGCCACGGCCTTTGATGGCGCGGATCTCCCGATGACAACGGCGATTTCATCAGGAACAGGCGCGGGGCGGCTTCTGGTCGATTTCTGCCGCTCACTTATGGCCGAATCGCATCTGATGGATACGTCCACACGCGCCAAGCTGGGCGATCAAATGCTTGCCCTTACAGCATTGGCAACGAAAACGTCTCAGATTTGCGAACATTCCGAGAAAGCCAATCTGCGCGCCGCACGCCTGGGCATGATCAAACATTACATTGATCAAAACCTCACCGATCCGCTTTTAACCCTGACAAGGATCGCCCGCGATAACGACATCTCGTTGCGCTACCTGCACCGGCTGTTTGAAGAAGAAGAAATCTCGGCCTCTGATTGGATGTGGCAACGCCGGCTTGATCGGGCCTATAGCGAATTGCTCAGCGCTGATCCCTGCACGCCCATCACCCAAATTGCCTATGGCAACGGTTTCAACAGCTCGTCGCATTTCTCCAGCATGTTCAAGGCGCGCTTTGGCGTAACCCCTTCGGATGTTCTTGTCCAAAGCGCCTAAAGGGATTGAGCGGCAATCAATTCAACGCAGCGTTTGAAAGCACTGCGCGGGCATTCGCCGCAACCGCGCGCGCCCTTTCGCCGCGCCCTGCCAAAGCCTGCGCTTATCAAACCAACCGCAACCAGCGGCGCCTTAAGCAGAGGTCTTCCATTTCACCGGGGTGATATAAACGATGCTTTCATCAACGCTGACCATCACATCGCCGTCCTGAATATTCACCTGAAGCTTCATCGCCCGGCTTGCCAGTTTTGCCAGCGCAGCGCTGTCCTCTTGCGAAAAATGTATCACATCAAGATTGTCAAACCGCGTGGTGCTGTTTTGGATTTTCTCCCACCACGTCTCGGCCGTCCGACCGCCATAAGCATAGACAATCACCTTGTCAGCCTTGCCACAGGACTGGCGCACAACCTTCTCGCTTGGCAGCCCCAGAGCGATCCACAACTCAAGCGCGCCACTCAGGCTTTTGCGCCAAATATCGGGCTCGTCATCCGTTGAAAGGCCTTTCGTCAGCTCCAACTGCTCATGAGCATTCAGAGCAAAAGCGAGCATGCGCACCATCAACCGTTCATCCGTTTCAGAGGGATGTTTGGCGACGGTCAGTTTATGGGTCTCATAATAGTGACGATCCATATCTGAGACGGAAAGCTCAACTTTATAAATGGTGGATTTTTGCGCCATGGTTTTCCCCGAAGAGCGAAGTTAGGGATGCCTAGTGCCTTTGGCCCCCTTTGGAAAGCAGATACAAATACCGCGCATTATAGGGGCAGAGATGAACGGCTGATGTATGGGATCTCGCAGTACGCAGAAGCGGCCTATCAACCAACAGGCTTACAAAAGCACAACCTCAGCTTTAACCCGCCCCAGCCGGCATCGCGCCCCGTTCAGCTCGCGCGCAAAGGCCCCAAGACGCCCGCCTTTCGGGACCCATGAAGTTCGGATGGATATCTTTTAATGCCCCTTGCTCTTTACCCCGATAAAACCCGGCAAAAAGGCTCTTCTCAACCCAGCTTCATCCCCCAATTTCGAAAACAACCCTTCGCCCGCGCTACGAAAATGGATCACCTTGGCCACAAAACGGCCCTTCGCGAAAAGATGGTTAGAGGTCGGCCAAGCGGGACGAAGCGCCAATTCTCCTAAAAGACCTAAACGACCGCTGCCGGACCAAACCGGGCATTTGAGGTCGGAAACCATTGCCTCGATAGGCCGAACGGGCAAATATGCTGGTCCCAAACGTGTTAGTCGCTACGGGAAAAAGATATGTCAAACTGGCTTTCCTCGCCCGAAGCAACCCGTGACAACCTCACCGATAGCTCGCCAGAAGACGCGATAGTAACAGGCAAGTCGGGTGCGGATGGTTGTTCCGTCAAGGGGCCTACCTCAATCTCCACCCATTTTGCGGCTTCGGCTGCGAAAGGTGTAACCAAGATATCCGGATCCCAATAACTGAAGATTGCTGTCGTGCTTTTCGGTGAGGTCGTCTGGAACATGAAGACGGATGCATAAGGTTGCCCATTGGCCCAAAGATCGAGCACAATCTGATCAGTTCCTTGCTCCAGCAAATGGGTTTCTGGATAAAGCGCTCCAAATGCGTCAACCAAAGCCTTTTGATCTCCGAGACTGTCACGTAAGGCGAATAGGACGGCTTCAGCTGCTGGGAGTCGCTCTTCTTCTGCTGTGGCCTCACTCATGGTTCCCCCAAACACGAACACAAAAACAATAGCAGAGATTGACCTCCAAATGCGCATCCGACCCTCCTACTTCTCCCGTAATCACGCGGGCCACTAGCCATCGTAACTGAAATTTTCCCATTCGCATCTCTTTTCCGCGCCTGATATCAGTTGGCAGCACGAGCCGCCCGCAACTTTGTACTATTCGAGTGGCCGCTATATTCGGACACCAGAAAATCGTCGACCGCACAGCATCGGCCACTCTGGGCTCAAAACGCCCCTTAGCTTCATTTGGCACAAAACTCCGCTATCGGTTGCGGCCACAAACCTGAGCAGAAATAGGGCTTTGTGTGAGGGGGGGCGGATCTTCGCAGATCAAGCCGAATATCCGGCTTCTAGTTATCGGGGCGATTGCTGATGCTATAATCAAAGTCATCTGGCGTTCAAATATGTGTGGGGTGGCATTTAATTTGGCCGTGGATCCGCCTATAAGCACCTGAGTTTAAAGCAACAAATCCCATTAGCCTGCAAGCTTTCCGACTACAGCTCACGGGATACTTCGCCACATTCGTGGGAGGACTGACTTGCGATCAGATGCGATGAAAAGCGCTGGCCAGGTTGGGAATTGTCTGAGCGATCCGAAAACCCGGCGCCTGTCTACAAGGATGCCGCGGCACGCGAGGCCTGATCGTAGAGGCCTGAAAGGTTCCTCAGCACTTTTGCAACATAGCTGACTTCATCGAAATCCCGGCCGGCCGCTGCGGCGGTTTCCAACAGGCAAGTATTCCGGATCTTGCCATACTCCTGACAGACCTCTTGCCCCTTTTCCGTGGTGCGATAAAAAATCTCTTTGCCGGTCTTTTGGCCTGCCACCAACTCAGCCTTGACCAGCTTTTTCACCGCGTAATTGACTGTATGCGTGTCTTCAATGTTGAGCATAAAGGCGATATCAGCGAGCCGCTTTTCTTTTGAACGGTGGTTGATGTTGTGCAGGATCAGGATGTCCAGCGGGTTGAAATCTTTGTAACCAACCGAGGTCATGCAATGGGTCATCCAGCGGGAAAACGCGTTATATGTCATGGTCATCGCGTATTCGAGCTCGCTCAATTGCCATCCAACGGCCGAGTCCGCGAGATGTGAGGAGGATACGATTGCGGTTTCGCTATTGCTGGCGCTGGATTGGTCATCTGCTTGTGTCACTGCTGCTCTCGCTTTCGTTCAAGATTTTCGCCCACCCTATATGATTGATCCGCTTTCGCGCAAGAAACGCCGCCGTAACGTTTGTAATTTGTTGGCGTTTTGGGGTGAAATGCACTGCGACAAGAGCACCGAAACCATCCGCCTTTGCCAAGATATGCGGCATTACCCAGCCAAAACGAGATCCCACAATCGCCAAAGGCGCCCCCCCTCAGCACAAACATCAGGGCGCCAAGCGCGCTCCATTTCTCCGCGCGACCGAAGGCTTGTTGGGCGCATTTACAGCGTGCGCTGAGCCGCCCTAAAGAGGCAGAAAGCCTTTGAAGAGGCCGACCAATCAGCGCCCTACATGTTGTTCGGCAGATAGGTAACGATCCCCGGCACAGCAACAATGATAGCCAGCGCAACAAGCATCAAAATAAAGAACGGGAACGCCGCCCGCGCGACGACAAGAATATTGCGCCCTGTCAGGGATTGCAGAACGAACAGGTTGAACCCCACCGGTGGCGTAATCTGCGACATCTCCACCACGATCACGACAAAGATACCAAACCACAAAGGATCGATCCCCACCTGCTGCACCATCGGCATGATGACGGATGTGGTCAAAACAACGACCGAAATCCCATCAAGAAACATACCCATGATGATGAAAAATACGGTAAGCGCGCCCAGCAATGCATAGGTCGATAGGTTCATCCCGCCGATCCATTCGGCAAGAATGCGCGGAATGCCCGTAAACCCCATGGCGACGGTCAGGAACGATGCGCCAGCCAAAATGAAGGCAATCATGCAGGATGTTTTCGTCGCCCCCATGAGCCCTTCTGCAAAGCTTTGCTTGTTCAGCGTGCCCGAATGCCAAGATAAAACCAATGCCAGAACAACCCCAACAGCGGCTGCATCTGTTGGCGATGCTATGCCTGCATAGATCGATCCAATCACCCCGCCGATCAAAAGCATAACAGGGATCAAACGGCGCGATCGGTGGAGCTTTTCTCGCAAGGAAAATTCAAACGCTTCATCGGGCAATTGATCGCGGTTCAGCAGGGACCAGACCACAACATATCCGACAAACAATGCAACCAGAAGCAACCCCGGAAGAACGCCCGCCACAAACAGGCGCGCGATGGATTGCTCGGTCGCAACACCATAGACAATCAGGATAATCGACGGCGGGATCAATAGCCCCAAAGTGGCTGAGCCGGCCAAGGTTCCGATCATCATTTTTTCGGGATAGCCTCTTTGAGACAATTCGGGGATCGACAATTTGCCAATCGTGGCCGCCGTCGCCGCTGAAGAGCCCGAAACAGCGGCAAAGATACCGCAACCAAAGATATTCACATGAAGAAGCCGCCCCGGCAGACGGTTCATCCACGGCGACAGCCCGGTAAACATGTCATCCGATAGTTTGGAGCGAAACAGGATCTCACCCATCCAGATAAACAAAGGCAGCGCCGCCAGCGCCCAGGAATTGCTGTGGCCCCAGATGGTTGTCGCCATGACAAGGCCGAGCGGAGCGTTTGAGAACAAGGCCATCGCGGCTATGCCCACGCCCATCAAGGAAAAGGCCACCCAAACCCCGGCCCCGAGCATCGCAAACAGTAACGCAAGAAGAATAACTGAGAGAATTCCAACGGTCATAATGCGTTCCTATTCGCCCAGAAGGTTCTCGCCCTTACCTTCATAGGTTGGGGCTTTGCCACGCAGGACAAGAATGAGTTCATCGGCAAGAGCGATTGTTAAAATGGCAAGACCAACCAGAACAGGTAATTGAGGAAGCCAAATTGGAATGGAAACCATACCCGAGCTCTTATCGCCAAATGCGATCGACTCGCCCACCAGCCCATACATGTAGACAGTTGCATAAGCGGTCATCGCCAGCCCGATCAGCAGAGCAAGCGCTTCAAAGCCACGCTGCATTTTGGCCGGCATCAACCCTGTCAAAAGCGTTACGCGAATATGCTCGCCGGATCGCAGCGTGTAGGCCAAAGCAAGGAACGAAGCGGCGGCAAGGAAGAAGCCAGTAAAATCGGAATAGGATGGTATTGTCAGCCCCAGGGCACTTCCCACCAAAGCCGCGTAGATTTTATCCGTTAGGTTCAGACAGACCTGCGCAAAAACGATTGCAACGATGGCGCCGATGAAGGTTGCGGCGGCGACACCGCTATAGAGATAGAGAGCATCGAGTATGCGGCGCATGGTTTGGTCCTCCCCTGATATTGGAGGGGGAAATTGCGGCCCCCTCCAATATATCTTGTCGTTTATTGATTATAGGCTTCAAGGATTGTTGCGCCTTCTTCGCCCGAGGATGCGGTCCAATCCTCAAGCATTTTGGCACCAAGGGCGCGCAAACCATTCATCAATTCCTCGCTTGGCTGCTGAACATCGATCCCGTTTTCAGCCAGAGCTGCGGTTTGGGTATTCGTTTCCGCGCGGCTCATCTCCCAACCACGTGTTTGAGCAGCTGCTGCGGCCTCCAACACGGCTTGTTGGGTCGCTTCGTCCAAACGCTGGAAAGCACGTTTATTGACCACAACGATGTTTTTGGGGATCCAAGCCTGAATGTCTGTGTAGTTGCTCAAAAAGTCCCACGCCTGCGAGTTTACACCTGTTGATGGCGAGGTGATCATCGCTTCTACCCGGCCTGTTGAGAAGGCCTGCGCAATGTCAGGAACCTCAATTTGAGTTGGCGCAGCGCCCGCCATGGATGCAAAGGTTTCCAGCGTCGAATTATATGTCCGGAACTTCAGCCCAGCGAGATCACCAACCGTCGCGATGGGCTTGGTGGTGTATAGGCCCTGCGGTGGCCATGGCACGGCGTAAAGAACCATCATGCCCTGCTTTTCCAGCAGCTTTTCAACCACGGGGCGCTGGGCTGCCCAAAGACGCTCTGCATCATCATAATTCGTTGCAAGGAAAGGCAGTGAATCAACGCCGAAAGACGGGTTGTCATTGTTCAAAAGCGACAAGAAGAATTCCCCAATGGGCACTTGGCCGCTGCGGACAGCTTTGGAGATTTCTGGGTGCTTAAACAGCGACCCCGCCGAATGAACATTGATTTCCAAAGCACCATCCGTTGCCGTTGCCACATCTGCGGCAAACTGGCTGATGTTTTGTGTATGGAAAGTTGCATCTGGATAGGGCGTTGCCATGTCCCAGGTTTCCGCCTGCAGATGTGCGGCCGATACGGAAAGCGCAATTGCAGCGCCGCTTAGAAGCTTCAAGAAACTCATTTGGTACCTCCCTATATTGAGTTTATGTTATTACCCTGATGTTTCATTGACACTTTGTCAACGTTTTATTATCGTTACTGCTGAGTAACAGATTCTGCGGTGAAGGACCTTCGCCAACATAATCTCATAGAATCCGAGGGCATTCGCGATGAATAGAAATAATAACAATACACTATGGCAGTTTTGGGTAGACCGGGGCGGGACATTTACGGATATCGTTGCGCGCAAACCTGACGGATCATTGCAAACCCATAAGCTGCTGTCTGAGAACCCCGAACGCTATAAAGACGCCGCCGTTCAGGGGATTCGCGAGCTGCTTGGTCTGTCATCTGATGCGCAAATCCCCGCAAACACCATCGAAGCCGTCAAAATGGGAACCACTGTTGCGACCAACGCCTTGCTCGAACGCAAAGGCGATCGGACCGTATTGCTGATCTCCAAAGGCATGCGCGATTTGCTGCGGATCGGCTATCAAAACCGGCCCAAGCTGTTTGATCTTGAAATCGTCCTCCCTGAGCTTCTCTATGATGAGGTGATCGAGGTCGAAGAGCGGCTGGATGCGAAGGGGAATATTGTCACAGCGCTGAACTTGCCTCAGGTGCGCACTGCCCTCAGCGCGGCCTATGGCAAAGGCTACCGCTCCGTCGCTGTGGCCTTGATGCACGGATACCGCTTCCCCGACCATGAACAAAAAATCGGCGCCATGGCGCAGCAGCAAGGCTTCACTCAAGTGTCGCTGAGCCATGAAGTCAGCCCCCTGATCAAGCTGGTTTCGCGCGGTGATACGACCGTCGTTGATGCCTACCTCTCTCCTATCTTGCGCCGCTATGTCGGTCAGGTCAGCGATGCGCTTGGTGCTGATCGCGGCGGCTGTAAATCACTGATGTTCATGCAGTCGAACGGCGGTTTGACGGATGCCGCGCGGTTCCAAGGCAAGGACGCGATCCTCTCTGGCCCCGCTGGCGGTGTGGTTGGCATGGTGCGCACCGCCCAAGAGGCTGGTTTTGACAAGCTGATTGGTTTTGATATGGGCGGCACCTCGACAGATGTTTGCCACTACGCTGGTGAATATGAGCGCTCCTTCGAAACCGAAGTCGCTGGTGTGCGGATGCGGGCCCCGATGATGAGCATTCACACAGTGGCAGCCGGCGGGGGCTCTATCCTTAGTTTTCGGCAAGGGCGGATGCAGGTTGGTCCGGAAAGCGCAGGCGCCAACCCTGGCCCTGCCAGCTATCGCCGCGGCGGCCCGCTGGCTGTTACCGATTGCAATGTGCTCTTGGGCAAGATCCAGCCAGAGGCCTTCCCAAGCGTGTTTGGCCCCGATGGCAACGCGCCTTTGGATGTGGCCGCAGCCCGCGCCAAATTCGAAGACTTGTCGGCAAAAATCGCCGATGAAACCGGAGAAGCCCCTAAAACGCCCGAAGAACTGGCCGAAGGATACCTGCGCATCGCGGTTGAAAACATGGCCAATGCGATCAAGAAAATCTCTGTGCAGCGTGGCTATGACGTAACCAAATACACGATGAATTGTTTTGGTGGCGCAGGCGGGCAGCATGCCTGTCAGGTCGCTGATGTATTGGGTATGGAAAGCATCTATATTCACCCGTTCGCAGGCGTTTTATCCGCCTTTGGCATGGGATTGGCCGATATCCGCGCCATCCGCGAGCATCAGTTTGCTGAACCCATCACAAAGATCAAAGACGCAAAAGACATGCTTTCGCGCATAGCAGCAGAGGCGCGCGCCGAAGTTTTGGATCAAGGCATTGCTGCCCAAAAAATCACATTGATCTCAACGGCCCATATCCGCACGCCGGGATCGCATCAAACTCTGCCGGTTCCCTTTGGCACGCAAAAGGAAATGAAGGCAGGCTTTGAGGCCGCGCATCAGCAGCGCTTTGGCTTTGTCCCAGATTACAGCGATCTGATTATTGATCTTCTAACGGCCGAAGCTGTTGGTATGACCGGTGAAAAAGTGGCTCTTCCAACGAAAGGACAATCCCGCGCGCAGGGCCAGACCGCCCGCATGTTTACCAAAGGCGCCTGGCAAAAAGTGCCACTGGTTCTGCGCGAAACGATCCAACCAAACGATACAGTGTCCGGGCCGGCAATTATTGTCGAACCGACGGGCACCAATGTGCTTGAGCCCGGCTGGAACGCGGAAGGTTTGGCGGGCGGGGGGCTCATCCTGCGCCGGGTCGAGGCGATCAACCGCAAGGAAGCAATCGGCACAAGCGTTGATCCTGTGATGTTGGAAGTGTTCAACAACCTCTTTATGTCCATTGCGGATCAAATGGGCGCAACATTGGCCAACACCGCCTATTCGGTAAACATCAAAGAGCGCTTTGATTTCTCATGTGCGATCTTTGATGCAAATGGTGATCTGGTCGCCAATGCGCCGCATGTCCCGGTCCACCTTGGCTCTATGTCAGAAAGCGTGCGCACCATCCTGCGCCAGAACGCAGGCAAGATCCGCCCCGGTGATGTGTTCATGATGAACAACCCCTATAACGGCGGGACGCATCTGCCGGATGTCACTGTGATCACACCGGTGTTTGATGACGCCGGTGAAAAGATCATATTCCTAACGGCCTCGCGCGGGCACCATGCAGATATCGGCGGCAAAACCCCTGGCTCCGCCCCGCCCGACAGCCGCCATATCGACGAAGAAGGTGTCCTGATTGACAATTTCCTCTTGGTTGATCGCGGCACTTTGCGCGAGAATGAAACCCGTGCGCTTCTCGCATCGGGCCGGTATCCATGCCGCAATATCAATGAAAACATGGCCGATCTTGCCGCGCAGATCGCCGCCAACGCCACAGGTGCGGCAGAGCTAAGCAGAATTTCCCGTCAGTTCGGTTTGAATGTTGTCCAGGCCTATATGGGCCATGTCCAAGACAATGCCGAAGAAAGCGTGCGCCGCGTTCTTGATGTTCTGAAAGATTGCGAATTCACCTACCCGTTGGATAGCGGCGCTCAGATCGCCGTTAAAATCACCGTCAATAAAAACACGCGCAGTGCAACGCTCGACTTTGCAGGAACCTCGCAGCAGGACCAGTTCAATTACAACGCCCCGTTTTCAATATGCCGCGCGGTCGTGCTCTATGTATTCCGAACGCTTATCGGCGCTGACATCCCGATGAACGAGGGCTGCCTGAAGCCGATGGATATTCGCGCCCCGGAAGGATCCATGATCAATCCAAACCACCCGGCTGCCGTGATCTCGGGCAATACCGAAGTTAGCCAGGCGATTGCAGATACGCTCTATGGCGCGCTTGGGGTGATTGCTGGCTCTCAAGGAACGATGAACAACTTTGTTTATGGCAACGCCCGGCTGCAAAACTATGAAACGATTTGCGGCGGAACAGGCGCGGGCGCGGGTTTCAACGGCGCCAGCGCGGTACACAGCCATATGACCAACACCCGCATGACCGACCCCGAAGTATTGGAGAGCCGCTTTCCGGTGCGTGTTGAGGAATTTTCGATCCGGCATGGCTCTGGCGGAGGCGGAAAATGGCAAGGCGGCAACGGGATCACCCGAAAACTGCGCTTCCTCGAAGAAATGACCGCAACCGTTCTGTCGTCACACCGGCAAGTCCCTCCTCATGGCGCCGCGGGGGGCCACTGCGGCCAAACCGGCGAAAACCACGTTGAACGCAAAGACGGCAGCATTGTTCCGCTGCGCGGCAATGACGAAGCCTTGATGGGCCCGGGCGATATCTTCGTCATGAACACACCGGGTGGCGGCGGCTACGGCAAAACGGAAACCGCGAAATGAGCGGCTTTCGAGAAACGCGTAGATCGGCCGCGCGTTTGGCGAAAGCCCGCTACGGGCCGTAGGCAAACTCGAAATTCGTGACCACGCCCTGTCACAAAACCCGCATGCACGGTGTCTTCCTTTTTGTAAGATCAAAATAGGAGACAAAAATGCAGTTGCAAAAGGTCATTGTCGTTGGTGGGGGCTACGCCGGTGTGATGTGTGCTTTGCGTCTGGCTGGGCGTGGACGTGGGCGCGGAAAATTAAAAATCACATTGGTAAACCCGCGCGAGGAGTTTGTTGAGCGGCTTAGGCTGCATGAGGCGCTAACGGTGCCTCCCAAATACGACATGCGGAGTTTTCGTTATGATCAGTTTCTTGCAAAGCGAAATGTTGCATTTGTTTGCGGGCAAGTTGTCGCTGTTTCGCCCAATGAAAAAGAAGTTCGGGTTTCGGCGCCAGATGGCACCATTGAAACCTTGGCTTATGACAGGTTGGTGGTGGCTTCCGGCTCAACCTCCGCACTCGGGCACATTCCCGGGCAAAACGAACATGCCTTTGCCATGAATCTCGGCGAGAGCAGATGTGCCCCGGCGTTGAAGCAAAAGCTCAGTCAGATTGAAGCGCCCCGCGTTTCGATTGTGGGAGGCGGGGCCACGGGTATCGAGCTTGCTGCAGAGATCGCCCAAAAGCCCGGGGCCAGCGTTACGCTAATGTGTCGGTCAACGCTCGGCGAAGGGCTGACTGAACCAGTGCGGAGGCGTGTTCGCGCCGAGCTCATACGGCAAGGTGTTTCCATTCAGGAAAGCACATTGGTAAAGGCGATCGCTTCCGACTATGTCACGACCGACGATCAGAAGATTGCCCACGATCTATGTGTTACCGCAACTGGGTTTGAAGTTGACCAGATATGGGGCGGAGCGGGGCTTGAGGTCTTATCGAACGGGCGGATCGTGACTGATACCTTCCTTCGCGCCAAAGGCTACGCCGAAATCTATGCCGCTGGAGATGCGGCATATTGCCAAGCCCGCCGAAGCGCCCCGCCGCGCATGTCGGTCATGTATGCCATGGCCAGCGGGGCCCATATCGCCGATGCCATTGTGGATGAGGCCAAGGGCAAGATTCCCCGCCGTTTTGGTTTTTGGACCTACGGGCAGGCAATCGGGCTCGGGGCCCAAGCGGTCGGGTTCGGAAATATGCGATTTGACAGGGCCTATGCCCCATATTTTACAGGTCGAACCGGATACCATTTGAGGCACTTCTTTGTTGCAATACTCTTTCGATTGCTCTTGCTGGAGGCAAGAATGCCAGGGTTTCCGTTCTATCTCGGGCGGCCGTCTGGGCGAAATCCGTCAGAGTGGTGTAACCAAAGATGACCAGAGCCGATGATGCAGACCTTCTGTGGCACACGGCGTTCGGCGTGGCCTACCGCATACTTGGATTGCCTTGGCAGGCCGAAGATGTCGCACAATCGACGCTTGAGCGATGGGTTTCAGAAGACCGCGCGGTTGTTAGGATGCCAGAAGCCTTCGTGGCACGGACCGCAGCCAATCTTGCGCTCAATCTGATCCGGTCCGAAAAACGGATCGCTTTGAAACATGAAGCATTCGGCTTACCTCTGCCAGTGATAGACGACGACTCGGTCGAGACCCGTCTGGACCTGTCTTACGCGATATCGGCGAGCGTCATGCAATTGCCGCCGTTCATGCGCGCGGTCTTTGTCTTGCGTAGCGCCTTCGACATGGGGTTTGACGATATAGCGATGGCACTGGAGAAAAGCCCGGCCGCCTGCCGCCAATCCTTTTCACGCGCCCGCCGCAAGCTGGCGAAGATTGAGTTCAATGGACGATCAGCGGATCAGAACACGTTGGCCAAACTTGTGAGCCGTATTGAGCAAGGTGATGAAGCAGGGCTGATCGCATTGATGGCGCACGATATTGCATTGGAAAGCGACGGTGGCACCTCTGCGCCGGCATTCGGAAAGATCGTGGATGGTCGAGACAGGCTCGCCAAGTTCCTTGTCGTGTCGCCGGCCATTTTTGGCGATGGGCTTGTGCCGGTTTTCGGCCAATCACGGTCCGGCGACTTCGTGCTGCTGAAACAGAAAGGCCACATACGGTTGGTTGTGCTCGCAAGCAGTTCAAAGGAGGGTATCAATCGGCTCTTTGCCCTATCTGACCCGGAAAAGCTGGAGTGTTTGTACCACGCGCCAAAGCAGCCAATGAGGGATCGTTTCATCTAACGAGGGCCCTGTCTGCTCTAGGGAAGCGGCAACGCAGCACGAAAGCAAACGTTGATCGGCCGTTTTAGCCCGTTCTGGGAAGTTGTGGCGGGGCTTTCGGCCCAACTACTTTCATTTCGCGGCCCAATGGGATTTGAGCAGGCCAGACGCCCTTGACTATCAGGGAGAAGACACTGCCTTCCCACACGGGCAACCCGATTAAACAAAACCGTATCCTCGGCTACGCTGCGCGCCGCACCACTTTTGCCGAATAGCATTGCCTCGCCCCCATTCGCCTTCCCCAAGTAGCAGATCAGCAGGAACAGGCGGCTTCGCCTTCTTCTCTGCAAATCAACCCTGATTTTCCAGAAAGGGAAGGTCAGATAAGCGAAACCAAGGTAGCGAGATGTGGCTTACAGGGACACACGAATGGAAAGGTTCTGTCGCAAATGAAAGAACTATGTGTCGCCTGACAAAATGAAAAATGGTGCACCCGAGAGGATTCGAACCTCTGACCCCCTGATTCGTAGTCAGGTACTCTATCCAGCTGAGCTACGGGTGCACTGTGGGGGCGGATTTAGCCGCCTGCGCGCCCCATTGCAAGGGCCAACTTTGGAAAATTATGCGCCGGTCTCTTCAAGCGCGATAACGGCCTTGGGAAGATGGATGGAAAAGGCTGTCCCTGTTTCATCCGAGCGCAGCAATTCAAGCCGCCCGCCGTGGCCGCGCACAAGATCCGCTGCAATCGCAAGCCCAAGCCCAAAGCCACCTTTGCGCGCGCCCCCCTGAAACGGCTGAAACAGATATTCGCGCGCTTTGGGCGGCAGGCCCGGCCCGGTATCTGTGATGCTGATCTGCCAAGCGTCTTCATCCTCGTGCGCACTGACCGATATTTCCCCCGGCGCACCTGTGGCGATGATCGCTTGGCGGGCGTTGCGCACAAGGTTGGAAAGCACGCGATACATCTGCTCTGCGTCCGCACGGATCATCATCGCACCCGGAACATCCTCAGCAAAGCTCAGATCATACTCTCCCGTTGCCAGCCGCTCGCCCTCGATCACATCCGCAACGATATCCGCCAGCCGCACACGAGAAAGCGCCGGCGGCGGCTCATCCGCTTTGCCAAAAGTCAGCGTGCTTTCGCACAGGTTTACCGCCCGGCTGATCGAGTTCACCAGCTTGGGCGCGGCGCGTTTTACCGCCGGATCATCGGATATTTCCATCCGGTCGGCCAAAAGCTGCGCGGTTGTGAGGATATTGCGCAGATCGTGGCTGATCTTGGCCACGGCGCCGCCAAGCTGTGCAAGGCGCTCTTTTTGCTTTAGCGCCGAGGTCAGCTGGGTTTGCATATCATGCAGCGCGGTTTCCGCCTCGCGCAATTCAGAAACACCCGCTGTTGGCTGAATGATCCGGCGCGCATCCTCGGGCGCTTGGGTATAGCTCGTCATCGCGCTCACAACGCCCTTGATGGGCCGCACGATAAAGCGCCGCGCCGCAAGGAAAAGCATCAAGGCCGCAATCACCGAAATGATCGCCGAAAGCGCTAAGATACGCAGCCCGTAATCAATCATCGCCATGCGCAAGGGCTGGGTTTCCATCGTGACCTCGATCAAAAGCCCCGCTTCTTTCACCGGATCGCCGATCACCCGAATGACCCTGTTCTCAGGCTCCCAAAGGCAGGTAATCGCATCCCCAATCAGCTCAAACGCGCCCGGAGCACGCAGATCATATGTATCATAAATCGGCTGGGGGATCGGCGAGCTTAGCACCAATTGGCGCACTTGATCGCGCCGCAAAACAACGTTGAACACCCCCGCATTGGCCAGCAGCTCATCCTCGAGATCCATGTCGATCATATCATTGGCCAAAAGCGCCAGCGATGCGATCTGTGCCCGCTCAAGCCGTGAGAGCAAATAATCCTCACGAAAACGCGCCACAGAGGGCACGAAGATCAAGACCTCGGCCAACATAACGAACACAGCCGTCAGGATCAAAAATCTGCCCGAAAGAGAATTCAGAGCATCACCTCCACCAATTCACGCACGCCGCGCGCACGCCCCCATAGGTAGCGCCTTTGCGCTAAGGCACAAGCCGTTGTACCCATCCAACCACGCGTTTGATCATTGGGCTATCAAAAATCTTTGGGGTGAAATAGGCCCCGGCCGCGCGTTTTGAGACCTCAGAGAGGGTCGGATAGGGCATCACCATATTCGCAATCGCCCCCATCTTCAGCCCATTGGCCAGAACCAGCGCCCAAAGCGAGATCAACTCGCCCGCTTGTTCGCCAACAATCGTCGCGCCAACGGGCTTCCCCTTTACGATCATCACCTTGATTTTGCCCGTGGTTGCCCCGCCCGCAATGGCGCGGTCGTTCTCAGCGTATTCAAAATGCGTAACCGTGAGCGCATCGCCGTGGGCCGCGCGCGCATCCGCCTCTGAAAGGCCAACATGGGCAAGCTCAGGGTCGGTATATGTCACCCATGGGATATGCGCCGTTTTCGCTTTCGCAGGTAGGGCAAACAGCATTGCGCGGATGATCACACCGGCATGATATCCCGCCACATGGGTAAATTGCAGCCCACCCGCCACATCGCCAATCGCATAGACGCGCTTATTTGTGCTGCGCAGATTGGCCCCAACGATCACACCGCGCCGATCATGGGCAATCCCCGCCTTATCGAGATCAAGCCGCGCGATATTCGGGCTTCTGCCCACAGCCATCAACAGATGCGTTCCTTTAAAGACGCGCCCATCTTCGGCCTCAACCTTGATCGCCCCCGCCTTGCCGCTGATCTTGGCAGCCTTGGCATTCTCTTCAATCGCAATGCCCTCGGCCCGCAGCGCATCCAGCACAACAGCCGCCATCTCAGGATCATCCTTGCCCAGCGCCTTGGCCCCTTCAATCACAGTGACCTCACAGCCAAGCCGGCGATGCGCTTGGGCCATTTCCATCCCTATCGGGCCGCCGCCAATGATCAGCAAATGCTCCGGCATCTCGCGATCGGCAAACAGTGTCTCGTTGGTCAGGTAAGGCACATCGCTCAGCCCCGGGATCGGCGGCACCAGCGGCGAAGACCCCGTCGCAATCACAAAGCGGCGCGCCTCAATGATCTTGCCACCCGCTTGCACCTCGCGCGGGGAGATAAACGTTGCTAAATCGCGGATCACGGTGCAGCCGAGCCCCTCAAAGCGCTCTTGGCTATCCACCGGCGCGATTGTTTCAATCACCGCCCGCACATGATCCTTGGCCGCGCCAAAATCAATCACCGGCTCTGCGCCCGCCACGCCAAACCCACCCTTGCGCACCATATGCGCGCGCTTGCCCGCCGCGATCAGCGCCTTTGAGGGCACACAGCCATAATTAAGGCAATCGCCGCCCATCTCGCCGCCCTCAATCAACACAACCCGCGCGCCCATCTGAACAGCCCCCGCCGCCACAGAAAGCCCGCCAGAGCCTGCCCCAATCACACAAATATCGCTCTTGATGCGCTCCATCAGAGACCTTTCCGGCCAGTAACGGCCTTAATGAGGATCGGAAGCGCGGCCAGCCCGGCAAGGCCCAGCAGCGGCAACAAAATATGCGGCTCAAAAATCAGCCCGAGATCTGGGCTTTCACCGCGCGCAAAAACCTCGCCAAGCCCCGCGCCAACGGAAGTATAAACCACAGCGCCGGGCACAATCCCAAGCGCCGTTGAGATCACAAAACGCGACAGCGAAACGCCAACAAGCGCCGGGATCAGATTGGCGACAAAGAACGGCACCGCCGGCACCAAGCGCATCAAAAACAAAAACGACCACTGATTCTCATCAATCCCGGCCTTGATACGATGCACCATGCCGCTTGAAGAATCCATCTTGGCCGATAGCCGCGCCCCAAGCCCCATGCGCGCGGCCAAAAAGAGCGCCGTTGCACCCAATGTCGCGCCCATAATATTAAAGAGAGCGCCCGGGAAGGTCGCAAACAAAAAGCCGCCCGCAAGCGTCATGATCGTCGCTCCGGGAAGCGAAAACGCGACGATCACAGTATAAAGCGCGATAAAGCCGATCACTGTTGCAAACAGATGCGCATCCCGCAGCGCGATCAAGGCCTCGCGATTGGCGCTCAAGGCCTCAAAACTTAGATAATCGCGCAAAACAAAGGCCCCGATCAGCGCCACAAGCCCAATCCCGATCAATGGCGCATAACGCAGCCAGCTTGGCATTTGCGAACCTTCTTGATCTGTCATTGCGCGCATCCTCTTGATATCTGGGCCAACATGCGCCGCTGACGCGCCCAAGGCCAGCCCGATCACGCGCCCTTGATCGCCAGTGATCAACCGCCCCCTCAAACCCAAAGTCTTGCACCCTTTTGAAACATTTCTCTCCATCGGCTGCGAAAATGTTTCCACAATGCGCCTCCCTTGAATTGACAAGCGCGCCCCCGCCCCCTAAAGGACGAGCTTCGAATGTACACGGCCTTCGAATCCATGATGGATTTGGGCCAAACCGACGGAGCCGAGCGATGAAACGCACTTACCAACCCTCGAACCTGGTTCGCAAACGCCGTCACGGTTTTCGCGCACGTATGGCCACAAAAGCTGGCCGTAACATCCTGAACGCCCGCCGCGCCAAAGGCCGGAAGTCGCTCAGCGCGTAAACCATGCCGCATGGCAATGGAATGACACCGCCGAAGGCACCTGTAGTTGGCACAATCGCCAAAGCTACAGATGGGTCTTCGGCGGTTTCCGTTTGTCTGGTCACTTTGACCCAACGCGCCGATTTCCTGCGCGCCGCCCGTGCGCGCCGCCAAGGCACAATGAGCATGATGGTCCAGGCCCGCAAACGCAGCGATGATGAGCCCGCCTCAGGGCTGCGCGTCGGCTTCACCTGCTCCAAAAAAGTTGGCAATGCTGTTGCCCGCAACCGCGCCAAACGCCGCCTGCGCGAAGCCGCCCGCGCGATCCTGCCCGAACTTGGCCAAGCGGGCTGGGATTACGTGCTGATCGGCAAGGCCGAGGCCACCGCCGCGCGCGATTTCAACGATCTCAAAAACGATCTGCGCTATGCGCTCAAAAAGCTTCACGCAGGCGCCAAATGAGCCCGCTTGCCCATATCGCCGCCCTGCCCGTGCGCGCCTATCGCTTGATCTTCTCGCCTTGGGTCGGATTTAACTGCCGCTATCAACCGACATGCTCTGCCTATGCCCTTGAAGCGCTTGAAAAACACGGGGCGATCAAAGGCAGCTTCCTTGCCGCCAAACGCATCGGCCGCTGCCATCCTCTGGGCGGCGATGGCTATGATCCTGTGCCGGAAAAAGATGAAAATAACCCCTCCTAACGCGCATTTTACGATATAGCTCAAAGGCACAACAGCCCCGCGCAAGCGCCCCAGAATTCGGAAACCCATATGCTTGATGATCTTGATGATATCCATCCGCTTTTTCACGGCGCGCCCTCCTCAACCGATTTCAAAAAGCTGCGCAAACGGATCGTCCGGCAAACCCGCGAAGCGATCGAACAATACGGGATGATTGAGCGCGATACCCGCTGGCTCGTCTGCATGTCCGGCGGCAAAGACAGCTACACCCTGCTTGCTGTTCTGCACGAATTGAAATGGCGCGGCCTGCTGCCGGTTGAGCTTCTCGCCTGCAACCTCGATCAAGGCCAGCCCGGCTTTCCCGCGACGGTTCTGCCTGAATTCCTTGAGAAAATGGGCGTCGAGCATCGGATCGAATACCAAGACACCTATTCCATCGTGATGGACAAAACCCCAGCTGGCCGCACATTTTGCGCGCTCTGTTCCCGCCTGCGCCGCGGCAATCTTTATCGAATCGCGCGCGAAGAAGGCTGCTCGGCGGTTGTGCTCGGCCATCACCGCGATGACATCTTAGAAACCTTCTTTATGAACCTCTTTCACGGCGGCCGTTTGGCCACGATGCCGCCAAAACTGCTCAACGAAGAAGGCGATCTCTTTGTCTACCGCCCCTTGGCCCATGTCGCCGAAGTTGATTGCGCCAAATTCGCCTCTGCGATGAACTACCCAATCATCCCCTGCGATCTGTGCGGAAGCCAAGACGGATTGCAGCGCCAACAAGTTAAGCAAATCCTCGATGGCTGGGAAAAAAACAGCCCTGGACGGCGCCAAGTCATGTTTCGTTCTCTCATGAATGCGCGGCCCTCGCATCTCTTAGACCCTGATTTATTTGACTTTTCCGGGCTTGAGCGGCGCGAGACTTCGGAAAGCTAAAATTTTATAGAACTTTTGTGAACTAATTAACCTTGCCCTGACTCGCAGCCCCTAACCTAAGAGGGAACAAAGCAGCAATGTCACCAAGGGGTCAGTCATGCCGGGCGCAGATCAATCGCTCTTTCATCGCACCAAAAAGAACCTGCGCGGCGCCCTCATCGGGCCGCAGCTGCTTGCCTTTCTCCCCGCGATCACCTTGGGCGGATATTGGTATGGTGGCGAGGGTGTTTTGCTGTTTATGGCGCTGGTTTTCCCCGGGGTGTTTGCACTGGCGGGCATGTTTCCAACAATAAAATTCAACAAATCCAATGGCCGTGATGCAATCACAGGGCTGCGGCTGCGAAAAGCCCTGCTCAATGTGATGGATCAAACTCTGACCGAAGAACAAACCACCGGCAGAACAACCGCCTGCTTGATCGTTGAAATTGATGATTTCGGTTCTATTTCAAAAACATACGGCATCCCGGCTGCCGAAGATTTGCTGCGGGAAACAAGCCAGCGCCTGCAAGATACATTGCGCGATCATGATGTGGTCGCCAAACTTGAAGGGCCCAAATTTGCAATCGCCCTCGCGCCCCTGCGCCGCGCCGATCTTGAAGCATTGATTCAACTCTCCGCCCGCATTCAAGCCGCCATCGCCGAACCAACAATGATCGACGGCACCAAAGCTTTCGTCTCGGCCTCCATCGGATTTTGCCTGCCAAATCGCTTGCCGCTGCGCACCGGGCAAGCCTTTCTCGACGCAGCCCAAAGTGCGCTCGAAGATGCCCAAACCCATGGCCCCGCATCGATTCGCGCTTTCTCCGGCATGACACCAGACCGCAGACCGCGCAGCACAGTGAATGTAACCGAAGTTTCCGAAGCGCTGGAAAATGGCCAAATCCGCCCATGGTTTCAGCCGCAAATCTCAACAGATACAGGCGAAGTCAGCGGCTTTGAGGCGCTCGCCCGCTGGATCCATCCAGAGCGCGGGACGATCTCGCCCGCCGAATTTCTTCCGACCATCCGTGAAGCGGGCCTCTTTGAGCGGCTAGGCGAGGTGATCCTCTATCATTCACTCACGGCGATAAACACATGGGAAAAGGCTGGATATGATGTGCCATGCATTGGGGTGAATTTTTCCTCAGCGGAACTTGGCAACCCAAAACTATGCGAGAAAATCCGTTGGGAATTGGACCGTTTTGATATCGCCCCAGAGCGCCTAACGATTGAAATTCTCGAAGATGTGATCGCCCAATCGGAAAACGATACAATCACCCGCAATATTTGGGCCCTCTCTGAAATGGGCTGCGGCATTGATCTAGATGATTTTGGCACAGGGCATGCTTCAATCGCCAATATTCGCCGCTTTGCCGTCGATCGGATCAAAATTGATCGCTCTTATGTCACCCGCGTCGATGTGGACCGCGATCAACAAAGCATGGTTGCAGCAATCCTGACCATGGCCGAACGGCTCGATCTGCAAACACTCGCAGAGGGTGTTGAAACTGTTGGAGAATATTCAATGCTATCGCAACTGGGCTGCGCCCATGTTCAGGGCTTCTCTATCGCGCGCCCCATGCCTTTCGAAGATACTTTCTCTTGGATGCAAAAACACCAATCCGCTCTGCCCGAGACCCCCCATGTAAATCGCCAGGCAAGTTAAGCTTTTCCTGTGATTTCCTTGAAAATCCGGCGAAATGCCTTGACCTTTCGCCCCCCGACAGGTTGAACCTCCACTGACTTGAAAACAGTGCTGGGCGGCCCGAATGGACGATCAAAACAAGAACCTAATCCTCGCAGTCGCTCTCAGCGGCCTCGTCATGCTTGTCTGGGCCGTATGGTTTGCCCCAGAAGTTCCTGAGCAGCCGCTCCTGCCCCCATCCGCGACCGTCGCCTCCCAAAGCGACACGCAGATCGCAACCCCATCGGCCGCGGATCAAAACGCAACAACAGCGGGCACACCAGACGCCACCATTGAAAAAGCTGATGCACCGCGCATTTCCATCGACACGCCGCGCCTGCAAGGCTCCATCTCGCTACAAGGCGGGCGCATTGATGATCTTTCCCTCAAAGATTACCGCGAAACCCTTGATCCGCAGAGTGATTTTGTCCGCCTCCTTTCGCCCGTTGGCAGCGAACACCCCTATTACGCCGTCTATGGCTGGGCCCCTGGCGGCCAATTGCAAGATAGCGATGTCCCCGGCCCCAATACCGAATGGACCCTTGAAAGCGGGTCAGCCCTTGGCCTCAACACCCCCATTTCGCTCAAATGGGACAATGGCGCAGGCCTGATCTTCCATCGCACCATCGCAATCGACGCCAACTATATGTTCACCGTTGAGCAATCCGTTGAGAACACTGGCACGGCGGCCGTTCGCTTGGCCCCTTATGGCCTGCTAGAGCGCCGCAGATTGCCCGAGCTTGAAAACTTCTTCGTTCTGCATGAAGGCGTTGTGCGCCTAACGGATGATGAACTCTCGGAAACCAAATACAAAAAAATGCCCGATATGGATTTCGTGGAGCGCGAAGGCGCGCGTGCCGAAGTCACCGAAGTGCAGGAAAACGGCTGGATCGGCTTTACCGATAAAAACTGGATGACAACGCTTGTTCCCATGCCCGGCCAAAGCTTTCGCGCGGCCGCAAAATACTCGGATCGTACAGAAACCTATCAAACCTATATCAGCCTTCCAACGCTCGACGTGGCCCCCGGCACAACAAGCACCGCCAAGACAATGCTGTTTTCCGGCGCCAAAGAATGGGAAGCCATTCGCGATTACGAAAAGAACCGTGGCATCAAAAAATTCGTCGATTCAATCGATTGGGGCTGGTTCTATTTCTTGACCAAGCCGATTTTCATGGTCCTTCACTGGCTCAACGGCCTGATCGGCAATATGGGTTGGTCGATCATCGCACTTACACTGCTGATCAAAGCGATCCTCTTCCCGCTGGCCTATAAATCTTATGTTTCCATGGCCAAAATGAAAGAGCTTCAGCCGCGCATGGCGAAGATCAAAGAAAAGGTCGGCGATGACCGCGCCAAATTGCAACAAGAAACCATGGCGCTCTATAAGGCGGAAAAGGTCAATCCGGCCGCGGGCTGTCTGCCGCTCATCTTGCAAATTCCGATTTTCTTCTCGCTCTACAAAGTGATCTTTGTGACGATTGAGCTGCGCCACGCGCCTTGGTTTGGCTGGATTCGCGATCTTTCCGCGCCCGATCCCTCATCGATCCTCAATCTCTTTGGCCTTCTGCCAAATGGCGTACCTGGCCCGGATTCGGCGCTTGCTCTGATCTCGCTTGGCATCCTGCCAATCCTGCTCGGTATCTCGATGTATCTTCAGCAAAAGCTCAACCCTGCCCCCGCCGATCCGGCGCAGGCCATGATCTTTGCCTGGATGCCATGGGTCTTTATGTTCATGCTGGGCCGCTTTGCCTCGGGGCTGGTGATCTACTGGATCGCCAACAACATGATCACCTTCACCCAGCAATATATCATCATGCGCAGCCACGGCCACAAACCGGATGTCCTGGGCAATATTTTCAAAACCTTCAAACGCAAAGACCGCGACGCAAAATAGCGCGGCTCTGGCGCCGGAGAGCCCCATGCAACTGCCCTTTCCATTCGCCGAACCAAGCGAAGACGCCATAGAAAAAGGCCGCAAACTCTTTGCCGGAGAGACGGATTTTCTTAAGGGCGTTGTCGCGATGGATGGCATGCCGCCCGATGATCGGCTGGAATTCTGCTTTGCGGGCCGCTCCAACGTTGGCAAATCAACGCTGATCAACGCGCTGACAGGGCGCAAAGCCCTCGCGCGCGCTTCAAATACGCCCGGCCGCACCCAAGAGATCAACTTTTTCACCTGCGCTGAAAGCCATTATCTTGTCGATCTGCCCGGCTATGGCTTTGCCAATGCTCCCGTGAAAATCGTCGAGAAATGGCAGCGCTTGCTCAAAGCCTACCTCTCGGGGCGGGCCTCACTGCGCCGCGCCTTTGTTTTGATTGATAGCCGCCACGGGGTGAAACCTGTGGATGAAGAGATCATGAGCCTGCTGGATCGCTCGGCGGTAACTTTTCAAGTCGTCCTGACCAAGGATGATAAGGTAAAGGATCGGGATCGTGAGGCCATGTTTGCGCAAGTGCGTGCCGCCCTTTCCAAACATCCCGCCGCCTTTCCAGAGATCGTCTCGACCTCAAGCGAAAGCGGCCAGGGCATCAGCGATCTGCGCGCCATTATTGCCACGCTGGTTTAATCGCCCCCAAGCGCGCTAACCTCTTGCACCCAAAGCAGGTATCGCAATAATGCGAGCATTGCGCATAGGCGCACGCCCTTTGGAACGTTGCAGAAATGAAACCGCAGAACATGAACCGAGACTGGCCCGCCACCGCCCGCACCCTTAGCCAAGCCCTGCCCTATTTGCAGCGCTACGAGGGCGCGACTGTTGTTATCAAACTGGGCGGCCATGCGATGGGCTCAGACGAGACGATGGACAGCTTCGCGCGCGATGTGGTCTTGATGCAGCAAGTCGGGGTGAAGCCTGTGATCGTTCATGGCGGCGGCCCGATGATCAATGAAATGCTCGCCAAACTCGATATCAAATCTGAGTTCGTGAACGGCAAACGGGTGACCGATAAAGCCACTGTTGAAGTGGTTGAAATGGTGCTTTCGGGCCTTGTGAACAAACGGATCGTTCAGGCGCTGAATGCCCAGGGCGGCCGCGCGATTGGCATCTCGGGCAAGGACGCAAACTTGATGATTTGCGAACAAACCAACCCCGACCTTGGCTTTGTTGGCACCCCGAAAGAAATGCACCCCGAAATCCTGACCCAACTTGGTGAGGCCGGATTGATCCCCGTGATTGCCCCTCTTGGCGCGGGCCGCAACGGCGAAACATTTAACGTAAACGGCGATACGGCCGCCGGGGCGATTGCCGGCGCGCTCAAGGCGGATCGCTTGCTTTTGCTCACCGATGTGGCGGGCGTAAAGGGCGCCGACGGCGAGGTTTTGACATCGCTCAACTCCCAGCAAATCCGCGCCTTGACCGAAGAAGGCGTTATCGCGGGCGGCATGATCCCCAAGACCGAAACAGCGCTGGATGCTCTGGATGGTGGGGTGCGCGCGGTGGTTATTCTCGATGGGCGCGCGCCGAATGCCTGTTTGCTTGAGCTTTATACCGAGCATGGCGCTGGCTCTCTGATCCGCGCCAACTGATGCGGCTGATCCTCGCCCGCCACGCCAAATCAAGCTGGGGCGACCCGCTTCAAGAAGATTTCGATCGCACTCTGAATGAGCGGGGCCGTGCCTCGGCCGTGGCGATCGGGCAATGGTTGCAAAGCAAGGGCTATATGCCGGATCGTATCTTATGCTCTGCGGCGGCGCGCACCCAAGAAACCTGCAATTTGATGCTTGGCGCTTTTGATCCAAAGCCGCAGGTCGAACGGATTGAGCGGCTCTATCTGGCCAGCCCGCAAACCCTGCTTCAATATATCAAACGTGCCGATGGCGATTGTTTGATGGTGATCGCGCATAATCCGGGCATCGCGGAACTTGCGCACATGTTGGCCAAATCCCCGGCCGCGCATGCCGATTTCGCCCGCTACCCCACCTGCGCAACCAGCGTTTTTGAGATCAAAGCGCCCCATTGGGCAGAGCTCGCCAGCGCGCAGAATGATGTGATCGACTTCGCCGTTCCGCGCGATTTGATCGGCTAAGCTGCGCCGCCAATACCCCACGCCCCCAAAAGGAAACGGCCCCGATGCATCGCACCGGAGCCGCATAAATCTGCGCTTTTGAGCGGGGCTTAGTGCCCGAGGATCTGGCTCAGGAAAAGCTTGGTGCGCTCAGATTTGGGGTTGTTGAAGAACTCTTCTGGCTCGTTCTGCTCAACAATCTGCCCCTGATCCATAAAGATAACGCGGTTGGCCACTTGGCGGGCAAAGCCCATCTCATGGGTCACGCAAAGCATGGTCATGCCTTCTTCGGCAAGCTCGATCATGGTGTCCAACACCTCTTTGATCATCTCAGGATCAAGGGCCGATGTTGGCTCATCAAACAGCATGATGCGCGGCTTCATGCAGAGCGAGCGGGCAATCGCCACGCGCTGCTGCTGACCGCCGGAAAGCTGGCCCGGATATTTCATCGCCTGATCCGGGATCTTCACCTTCTCAAGGAAATGCATCGCGATCTCTTCGGCCTCGCGCTTGGGCGTCTTGCGCACATACATCGGCGCAAGTGTGCAATTTTCCAAGATTGTAAGGTGTGGGAACAAGTTGAAATGCTGGAAACACATGCCAACTTCAGAGCGGATTTTATCAATGTTCTTCAGGTCAGAGGTAAGCTCAATCCCATCAACGATGATTTGCCCTTTCTGATGCTCCTCAAGGCGATTGATGCAACGGATCATCGTTGATTTGCCCGAGCCAGACGGCCCTGCAATCACGATCCGCTCGCCCCGCTGAACGGTGAGATTGATATCGCGCAGAACATGGAACGTGCCGTACCATTTGTTCATATTGGTCATCTGGATCGCAATCTCGTCAGAGACTTGCAATTGCTTACGATCGATTGTGGATGCGAGTTCAGTCATGTCTGAACCTCCTTAACGGTGATCTGTGCGGAGCTTTTGCTCCAGATATTGCGAATAACGGGACATCGAGAAACAGACGACCCAGAAGACAACGCCAACGAAAATGAACAGCTCCCAATAGACGCCATTCCAATCCGTCGAGGCCCGGATCGCCCCGGTGAAACCGATCATGTCGAAGATGCCGATGAACACCACAAGCGTGGTATCCTTAAACAACCCGATGAACGTGTTCACGATGCCAGGGATCGAAATCTTGAGCGCCTGTGGCATGATGATCAGCCGCTGCGCCTTCCAATAATCAAGCCCAAGCGCATCTGCTGCTTCATACTGGCCCCGTGGAAGGGCCGCGAGCCCGCCGCGGATCACTTCGGCCATATAGGCAGAAGCAAAGAGCGTTACCATGATGATCACCCGCAGGATAATATCAAAGTTCGTCCCCTTTGGCAGGAAGTAATTGAGCAGCAAAGACGCGGTAAACAGCAAGGTGATCAGCGGAACGCCGCGGATGAACTCGATGAAGCCAACGCAGATTGCCTTAACGATTGGCAGGTGCGATTGCCGCCCAAGCGCAAGAACGATCCCCAGCGGCAGGGAAAGAACGATCCCCGAAACCCCGATGATGACCGAGATCATAAAGCCGCCGACTTCTTTGGACTGAACGCTTTGGATCGAAAGCGGGATGATGCTTTCAAGCGCCGAGGCCGCCGCGCCACAAGCAAAGAGCCACCAGATCACAGGCACAAGCGCGCTCATGATCACACCAAGCAGCGTGCCACCGATTTTCTCAAAGATACTGTAAGCCGCAAAGCCAAGGAAAAATCCTGCGATCACCATCAAAGGCAGCCAAACAGAACCGCCCCAAACCAGCCAATAAAGCACGAAGGGATAAAGCGCCGAAAAGATCATCATTTTGCGCGGCAGCTTGTCAAAGAGGATCGGAGCAATGGCAACAAGAAGCAGAACCGCCGCGAGATTGGCGCGCCAGTAAAGCTCTTGCGGATAAAAGCCATAGGTCAGCTGATGCCAGCGATCTTTGATCACCGCAAAACAGGCCGATGGCTCGCCGCCATTCATCGCATCGCGGATCTCACGGCATTCCGTAAGATTATCCGCATGCCAGATTGAATTGAGGAACCAAGGCCCAAGATGCGCGCCAACATAATAGATCAGGTAAAGCGAAACCAAAGTCAGGATCGTGTTGAACCATCCCGAAAAGAGGTTCTCCCGGAGCCATTTGATAATGCCGATTTGTGTTGATGGCGGGGCCATTTCTTCGAGCATTTCTTCTCGAACATAGCCGATGCCCGACGGGGATGAATCTAGATTGCTCATCTCAACGCTCCTTCAATTTGAGGGAAGAGTTGTAGACATTCATGCTGCTCGAAACGATCAAAGAGATCACCAGATAGACCAGCATCATCAACAACATACACTCAAGCTCGCGCCCGGTCTGATTGAGCGTGATGCCCCCCAGTGTTGAGCGCAGATCCATATAGCCCACAGCAATCGCGAGCGAAGAGTTCTTGGTGAGGTTGAGGAATTGCGAAATCAGCGGCGGAATAATCACCCGCATCGCTTGCGGCAGGATCACCAAGTTCATCGTGCGGCTTGGACGAATGCCAAGGGCAAACGCGGCCTCGGATTGCCCTTTGGACACCGAAAGAATACCCGCGCGCACGTTCTCGGCAATAAAGGCGCCTGTATAGAAGGACAGAGCCAACCAAAGCGCGATGAACGAGTTGCGGATATGCAGGCCGTTTTGAAAGTTAAACCCCTTCAGCTCAGGATAGCTTAGCCCGATTGGGCGGCCCAAAGCATAATAGACGATCAATGTAGGAAGCACGAAGAGCCCCAGTTTGATCCAAACGTTCGGCAAGATTTGCCCCGTCGCTTCAAAGCGGCGATGCGCAAACCGGCCATAGGCCCAGATCGCAATGATCGAAAGCAGGAAGGTGAGAACAACAAAGACAGAGCCAACCTCTCAGACAGGGCGCGGGATATATGTGCCCCGGTTGGTAACGGCGATTGTTCCGTCTAGCAGCATCGAGGCCGTCGCATTATCGCCGCGAAATGCATTGGGGGCCGGGGTCGCTTCGCTCAAAATAGCAAAGAAGGCCACGATCCAAAGCAGCACAGGGATATTGCGGAACGTCTCGACATAGACCGTCATGATCTTGGCGGTCAGCCAGTTCTTGGAGAGCCGCAGAACACCTGCAATAACGCCGATGATCGTCGCCAAGATACAGCCAAGCACCGCGATAAGCAGCGTATTTGTTAGGCCGATCAGCGAGGCGCGAAAATGCGTTGAATCGTTGGAATATTCGAGTGGGCGCTGGTTGATATCATAACCAGCACGGTCCCATAGAAAGCCAAAGTTGAAATCCTTGCCTTGTACGGCGAGGTTGACGACCACGTTGTTCAGCAACCACCCAAAGGCCAGCATAAAGCCGATAACGGCGATAACTTGGATTGTGATGGAACGGTAACGGGTATCGTAAAGGAGTTGGCTAATATGGAACGAGTCCTGTGAAGGATCGCTAATTGTCGTCATGGCTGACGCCCCCGGTTGTCCCTTATGCGTTTCATTGTTGCAGCTCTGATGGCCGCTTGCCGTGCATAAGTGTTTCTTTGTTCGTAATATGAGAAGGGCGCGAGCTGTAACTCGCGCCCTTCAATTTATGCGCTCTTAGCGGAAGGGCGGCGAGTACAGAAGACCGCCATCTTTCCACTGGCCGTTCAGGCCGCGTGCGATACCGATGGGTGTCGACTCACCGATGTTGCGCTCAAAGCTTTCGCCGTAGTTGCCAACAGCCATGATCACGTTTTTCGCCCAATCAGCCGACAGGCCGAGCATTTCGCCCAGATTGCCTTCTGTGCCGAGCAGACGATCAACTTCAGGATTGTCCGAACCGTTTGCAAGCTCAGCAACGTTTGCCGAAGTTACACCAAGCTCTTCAGCTGTGATCATCGCGTTGAGCGTCCAACGCGCAATGTCAGCCCATTCGCTGTCGCCGTGGCGCACTGCAGGTCCAAGCGGCTCTTTGGAAATGATCTCGGGAAGCACAACGTGATCGCCGGGATTTTCGAAAGTCGCACGTGTCGCAGCAAGGCCGGAAGCATCCGTTGTGAAAACGTCACAAGCGCCAGCAAGGTATTGCTGCTGGGATTCTGCGTTGGTTTCAACTGGAACGGGCTCATAGCTGATGTTGTTCGAACCGAAGTAATCAGCAAGGTTGAGCTCTGTCGTTGTCCCGGTCTGGATACAAACCGTTGCGCCATCAAGTTCTTTGGCCGACGAAACGCCGAGACCTTTTGGAACCATGAAGCCCTGGCCATCATAGTAGTTCACGCCGATGAACTCGAGTTTGAGATCAACATCGCGCGAGAATGTCCAAGTGGTGTTACGTGCAAGCAGATCAACTTCGCCCGAAGACAGCGCTGTGAAACGTGTTTGCGTTGTGAGCGGTGTGAAATCTACGGCCTTGGCATCGCCAAAGATCGCAGCGGCAACAGCGCGACATACATCAACGTCAAAGCCTTCCCATTCGCCATTGGCATCCGGTGCCGAGAAGCCAGCAAGGCCAGTCGATACACCGCAGTTGAGCTTGCCGCGTGCTTTTACGTCGTCAAGAGTGGCGGCTGACGCTGCACCGGCCGCAAGGCCAGCAACTGTCAACGCGCCAAGAATAAGGGTCTTTTTCATTTTTACCTCTTCCTGATTGTCCGCCCTTAGCGAGCGGTTCCTCCAGCCCTCCCCGGGCTGGGTGTGATACTGTGAGAGAGGATCTCCCCCTCAGTGTCACTGAGTGTGGGGGGATTCATCCGTTTTCGTCAAGGGTTGGATCAAGGATTCTCATGATTAATCCAACTTCCCCCTGCGGAAAGCGGATCATGCTAACTCTTTAGGCTGTCACGGTTTTGTGTGAACCAACTGGTAAAAAGTTAGCGCAGACATGAATGCGGCGCGTTTTACCTCGGCAAGCTCTGCGGCCTCATCGTCTTTGCCCCATTGCTCGATCTGCCAATCTTCATCAATCCGAGACAGATCCCAAAGCTGCGAAATCGGGGCATATTCGTGCAGTGCAGCAAAGCCGATAACCAGCGAACCCGACATAGCAACAAGGTCGTGAAACGCGGCCAATTCAAACGGATCAAGCGCATGAACACGCTCTCGAAGCGCGGCAATTGCGCCGCTGTCTTGGGGCTGATGGATCACGCCAGTGCGGGGCAAAAGCCGGGCATCTAACGCCGTTTCAGCCCAATCCAGAAGCGGATCCCAGGCCTGTGCTTGGCGCGCAATCAGCTCGGCCGGGCTTGCCGCACGATAACAAAGCAAATCGCTATCGCCATAATCTGCAATCATATCAGCAACTTCGCTATGCTGCGCGGCCACTTTATCAAGCGCTGCATTCGCGCCGCGCGTGACAGGCATGCCCAAAGGATTGATCTTGCCCTCCTGTGCATCCCACTCGCGCGCAACCGCCTCAGCCATCGCGCGCGTTGGAAGAACAAGCGGCGTTTTGGCCGGCGTGCGCACCATGCGCCCATCAAGCCGCACCTCAAAGCCCGCCCCATCCGCAGCCGCTTCAACAGCCGTCTCTTTCCAGAATCGCTTCGCCGCCCAATCGCTCATTCAAATTCCTCAAACGGATCCACAGGCACATCGTTGGGGTGCCAATCAAACATCTCCCAAGTGCGCTCCATATGGGCCTGCATCGGCGCGGTGAAGGTAAGCTCTGCGCCGCTCACCGGATGGGTGATGCGCAAAGATCGGGCATGAAGATGCAATTTGCGGCTAATTTCGCCCCCGAGCTGCGCGCCCCAGCCATCGCCAAGATTCTCTTGGCCAGAACCGCCATATTTTCCATCGCCAATGATCGGGTGGCCAATTTCGGCCATATGCGCGCGCAATTGGTGCGTACGCCCAGTAATCGGCACAAGCGCAACCCATGCACAACGTCGCGCAGCCGAGCTAAGCACCGCATAATCAGTGGTTGCGCGCTTCGCGCCCTCAGTTGTGTCGATTTCTTTGGGGTGAACGCAATGCATCCGCTCGCCCTCGCCGCGCCCGCCACCAGGCGCTTTGACCAGGCCAAACCGAATCGTTCCAAGGCGCGGATAGGGCACCCCGCCCACCGCCGCCCAGTAAATCTTGCGGGTTTCGCGCGATCGAAACGCTTGTGTAAGGGCCGAAGCGATGCGCTGCGTGCGCGCCATGATCAAAACACCCGAGGTATCCTTATCAAGCCGATGCACAAGCCGCGGCTTTTCTGGCAGATCAAAACACAGCGCCTCAGAGAGCCCATCAATATGGCGCGTCTGCCCGCTGCCGCCCTGAACCGGAAGGCCCGCAGGCTTGTTCAAAACGATGATATCGTCGTCCTTATACAGCACCATCTCGCGCATCATCTCAGCGTCTGCCGCCGAGATCGGCTTGGCGCGCATAACAGGCCGCTCAAGGCGCTCATCGGGCAGCGGCGGGATGCGCACATCCATCCCCGGAGCGACCCGCGCATTGGCCTTTACCCGCCCACCATCAACGCGGATTTCGCCCTTGCGGCACAGTTTCTCGATCTGAATTTGCGAGATATGCGGGAAGTGGCGGCGAAACCAGCGATCAAGCCGCTGATCCGCTTCGTCATTGCCGACCGTTAGAATTTGAACGCCGCTCATGGCCATACCCCGCGTGCGATCGCCACACCGGCAAAGATAGCCGCAAGCGATCCGATGACAGAGACAAGCACATAACCCGCCGCCGCGCCCACCTGGCCCCGTTCAAACAAAACGAGCGTATCCAGTGAAAAGGCTGAAAAAGTTGTGAAACCACCAAGCAGGCCGGTGAGCAGGAAAGGCGAAAACCGCGTCCCGCCTTTATGCGCGAGCAAGACAATCAAAACGCCCATCGCAAAGGAGCCGATCAAATTGACCGCGAGCGTTGCAAACGGCAAGCCCGAGCCAAAAACCCGGTGCAGCCCCTGCCCTGTCAAAAAGCGCGCGCTTGCGCCCAATGCGCCCCCAAGGGCGACCTGTAAAATAACTGGTATCATGCGCGTTCAATCGTGCCGATGGCGCGAATTGTCAACCGTCGCTGCGTTTTTCGCGCAGCTTGGCAAAGTATTCGACGCGCTTTTTCAGCTCGCGCTCATAGCCGCGCTCAACCGGTTTGTAATAACTGGCGCGCCCCATGCTTTCGGGGAAATAATCCTGGCCGGAAAAGCCATCCTCGGCATCGTGATCATAGGCATAGCCCGCGCCGTAACCCTGCTCTTCCATCAGCTTGGTCGGCGCGTTGCGAATATGTTTGGGCGGCGGCTCAGAACCCGAGCTGCGCGCCTGCGCCATCGCCGCCTTGAACGCCACATAACCCGCATTCGATTTCGGCGCGAGCGCAAGATAGGTCACCGCTTGGCCAAGCGCCAATTCCCCCTCGGGCGATCCAAGCCGCTCATAGGTTTCCCAGGCATGCAGGCAAATCGTTTGGGCTTGGGGATCAGCAAGGCCGATATCCTCAACCGCCATGCGGGTGATCCGGCGGGCCAAAAAGCGCGGATCTTCGCCCCCCGTCAGCATCCGCGCAAACCAGTAAAGCGCCGCATCCGGATCAGAGCCGCGCACGGATTTGTGCAAGGCCGAAATCAAATTGTAATGCTCTTCGCCGGATTTATCGTATTTGGTCGCGCGGCGCATCAGCCGGCTTGCCAGAGCCTCGGGCGCAAGCGGCTCTTTCAATTTCCACGCGGCGATCTGTTCGATCAGATTGAGCAAAGCCCGCCCATCGCCATCGGCCATCTCAAGCAAAGCTAAGCGCGCACTCTCATTCAGGGGGAGCGGCGCACCAAGCTCTTCCTCGGCCCGAACGGCAAGCGCCTCAAGCGCCTCTGCATCCAACCGCTCAAGCACCAAGACCTGCGCGCGGCTGAGCAAAGCGGCGTTGAGTTCAAAGCTTGGGTTCTCGGTCGTCGCCCCAACGAGAAGGATCGTGCCATCCTCCATATGCGGCAAGAAACCATCCTGCTGAGCCTTGTTAAAGCGGTGGATCTCATCAACAAAAAGCAGCGTGCCCTGCCCGTTTTCGCGCCGGATACGCGCCGCCTCAAAAACGCGGCGCAGCTCTGGCACGCCGGTAAAAATCGCGCTGATCTGAACGAAATGCAAATCTGTCTCGCGCGCCAAGAGCCGCGCGATCGTGGTTTTGCCAACGCCCGGCGGCCCCCAAAATACGATCGAGGATAAAGAGCCAGAGGCCAGCATCACCCCAAGCGGCGCATCGGGGCCCAAAACCTGGCGCTGCCCGATCACATCGGAAATCACGCGCGGACGCAACCGATCCGCAAGGGGGCGCGGGCCAGCGGCGCTCGGCTCAACCGGCGCGGTATTGGAAAACAAATCAGCCATGCACCAAACTTACGGCGGCGCGCAGCGGACCAAAAGCGAATAATAAATGCAGATGTGGGGCTGGAAGGGCGCGTTCCAGCCCCGGCGCACCCCCACTAGTGCAGCTTGTTTGACAGATTGATGCGGATACAGGCATTGCGCGCCCCGCCGATGTCCATCACTGGACCAACCACATCAATATCAAGCCCAACACGGCGGCCCCAGCGCGGCCCATTTTCCGGGATAAGCCCCAAAACAGACGTTGCCCCAAGCTGCCGCGCAGAGATTGTCATCTCATTGATCAGGTTCATCTGAACACGCATCCGCAGCTTGGCCGGCACTTTATGCGAAACAAAGATACGGCTGCTTTCCCAAATATGGGGCGCAACAGGCGCCTCATCAAACAACAGATCTTTCGGGATTGTATCCAGCAGGCCGCGCTGCGCATCACGGATCATATAGGTGTAAATACCGCAGCGGGTTGTGGTTGGGGTCAGGCGAATGCCTGCCAGCACCTCGCCAAACTCATGAACAGCGATCCAACGGCTAGCTGGGGTATCATATTGATCATATTCCATCCCATCTGCCTCTGGGAGATCCCACTTGGCCTGTTGGATGAAAGTTTCGTGCCTAGCACGAAGCATGTTAGCAAAAAGCTCGCCATGGTTGTGCATATTGTCGAACGAAAGCGTTGTCGTTTGCATGGTGTTTCTCCGATTGAGTTGATTTCTTCAACGCAACGCGGGCAAAGCACCGTCAGAGCAACCTGTATTCCTTGGCTTTTTGGATGGCTTCAGAAGTTGTGCGTGCCAAAAGACGGTCTCTTGCCGAAACGAGACGCGCCTTAAGCGCGCTTTCGGAGATGCCAAGCTTGGCAGCGGCGGCTGCGTGACGATCTCCGTCCGCGATGCACCGGAGAGCCTGAAGCTGGGCTTTGGTAAGCTCGGTCTTTGGTTCTGCAACCTCATGCAGCGTGCGAACGATCCCTTGAAGGTGTTCGATCTCAGCAGCTGTAAATTCCCGATCCGCGCGGCCAGCACCGACGATCGTTCGAGATTGCATCGTTCCACAAGAAATAGCAGCACCGTACTTCAGGCCAAATTCGGCCGCCTGCCCCCAAATATTAAACGGATCGGGGAGTTCTATCTCGCTCCACCTTGTCGTACCCTCACAACTCAACCCCCAGCCGATCATAGGATCGCGCAGCCCATAGGCATTCATTGTATAAAATTCGGTCCATCTGGGATCATAAGTGCTGTCGGCAATCAAAGGCGCTGCAAAACGAATATGCAAACCCGCAGCATACCCCATTGGGGAAGCAGCTTGGAGTTTGGCGAAGAGGCGTTTTGTTTCAGCTATTTTTGACATATCTTTTTCGACAGGTTGCTCGATACAGGGACATCTTTAAGTTGTGCTACATTCCTTTTACTAAACCAAGGGCAAAAAATTGCAATCCAAGGATTCAAACTTGATTAAGATGCTTGAAGAGATGCCAGAAGGCGATCTTCGCAGTTTTCTTGAGTTTTTGGGCTCCGAAGAGCAAAATGACGCAGCGTCAGAAAAATTATCCGAGGATCTGGCAACATCAATTGCCTTAAGGGAAAGCCTGCGCGGAACTGTCAAAAATTAGGCATTTCGTCCCAAAATGCGAAAACCCCGCCAAATATGACGGGGTTTTGCTTATTCCGATTCGCCTCTAAGGCGAGGCGCGGCGCTTTTACTCTTCTGCGAAGGCCGCTTCTTCAGCCGCTAGGCGCGCGTGATCCGCAGCCCCTTTGGCCGATACATCGCGCTCAACGAATTCGATGATCGCCATTGGCGCCATATCGCCATAGCGAAAGCCAGCACGCAGAACGCGCACATAACCGCCTTGGCGATCTTTGTAGCGTGGCCCGAGCACTTCAAAAAGTTTGGCAACGTGCATGTCTTGCTTGAGCTGCGCTGCGGCCTGACGGCGCGCGTGCAGATCGCCGCGTTTGCCCAAAGTGATCAGCTTTTCGATGATCCGCTTCATTTCTTTGGCTTTTGGCAGCGTTGTTTTGATTTGTTCGTGCTCGATCAATGAACCGGCCATGTTGGCAAACATCGCTTTGCGGTGCTCGTGAGTACGGTTCAGGCGGCGGTAACCTTTAGCATGACGCATTTTATCTCTCCTAAATCAGCGTATTTTGCTTTGTCTGGCGGCCAATGCGTTTGGCCACTCTCCTTGGGGCTTCTGCCCGAGCTCAAAGCGCCCATCTGGACCCTTCTTGCAGTGTTCCCCGCCTACGCGGGCATTTGGCGAAGAGCGGCCCGCAAGCCGCCCTTCTGATCTCTTAGAACTGGTCTTCGAATTTCTTGGCCAGGTCTTCGATGTTCTCTGGTGGCCATTCTTCAACGTCCATCCCGAGATGCAGACCCATGCCCGAAAGCACTTCTTTGATCTCGTTCAGCGACTTGCGGCCGAAGTTTGGTGTGCGAAGCATTTCGGCTTCGGTTTTTTGGATCAGATCGCCGATGTAAACGATGTTGTCGTTCTTGAGGCAGTTTGCCGAACGTACAGAAAGCTCAAGCTCATCCACTTTCTTAAGAAGCAGTGGGTTAAACTCAAGGCCATCGTCTTCTTCTTGGCGACCAGCTGATTCTGGCTCGTCGAAGTTCACAAAGATCGACAGTTGATCCTGAAGGATACGGGCCGCGAAAGCGACTGCATCATCAGGGGTCACAGAACCATCTGTTTCAAGCTTCAGTGTCAGCTTATCGTAATCTAGCACTTGGCCTTCGCGCGTTGGCTGCACATCGTAAGAAACCTTGCGAACGGGCGAGTAAATCGCATCGATCGGGATAAGGCCGATGGGCGCATCTTCTGGCTTGTTCTTATCAGCAGAGACATAGCCTTTGCCGGTGTTCACAGTCAGCTCGATGAAGAGATCGGCGCCATCGTCGAGGTGGCAGATCACGTGATCCTTGTTGAGGATCTCGATGCCTGCGCTCTCGGAAATGTCGCCAGCGGTAACAACCATTGGGCCTTTGGCCGAAATTGAAACGCGCTTAGGCCCTTCGACTTCCATGCGGATCGCAACGCCTTTGAGGTTCAAGATGATGTCGGTGACATCTTCGCGAACGCCCGAAACGCTGGAAAACTCATGCAGAACGTTATCGATCTGGATGCTTGTGATGGCCGCGCCTTGCAGCGAGCTCATCAAAACGCGGCGAAGCGCGTTGCCAAGCGTAAGGCCAAAGCCCCGCTCAAGGGGTTCGGCTACAACAGTTGCCTGGCGTGCGGGTTCATTGCCCGGCTTAACGTCAAGTTGTTGTGGCTTGATCAGTTCGGCCCAGTTTTTGTGGATCATGCGATTGCCTCCATACCTGTCCCTCGCCCATGTCCGTAAGCGGGAGACGCCCGAGGTGAAAAATGAGATGCCCGGGCCACGCAGAGATTGCGAAGCCCGAGCGAAAGTCTAAATACCGATTAAACGCGGCGGCGCTTTGGTGGACGGCACCCGTTATGTGCCATCGGAGTAACGTCGCGGATCGAAGTGATGTTGAGGCCAACAGCAGCCAAAGCACGAAGCGCGCTTTCACGGCCAGAGCCAGGGCCCTGTACTTCAACTTCGATTGTTTTGAGGCCATGCTCTTGCGCTTTTTTTGCAGCATCTTCCGCAGCCATTTGAGCAGCGTAAGGTGTTGATTTGCGCGAGCCTTTGAAGCCCATTGTCCCGGCCGAAGACCAGGAAATCGCATTGCCTTGAACATCAGAGATCAAGATTTTGGTGTTGTTGAACGACGAGTTCACATGGGCAACACCAGCGGCGATGTTCTTGCGCTCTTTTTTCTTAGCGCGTGTTTTTTCGCGTGCCATCTACTCAGCTCCCCTTATTTCTTCTTACCAGCAATGGCCTTAGCAGGGCCTTTGCGCGTACGAGCGTTGGTGTGAGTACGCTGACCGCGAACGGGCAGATTACGGCGATGGCGAAGGCCACGGTAGCAACCAAGATCCATAAGGCGCTTGATGTTCATTGTTGTCTCACGGCGAAGGTCGCCTTCAACAGTCAAATTCGCATCAATGTGCTCGCGGATCGCAAGAACTTCAGCATCGCTGAGCTCATTGACGCGACGCGTAGGATCAATGTTTACAGCTTCACAGATTGCTTGCGCAGTCGTGTTGCCAATTCCGGTGATATAAGTGAGGGCGATTGGGACCCGCTTTGCAGTGGGGATGTTTACGCCGGCGATACGTGCCAAGTGTTTAGTCCTTTCGTTGCGGTTCCGTAATCCCGGAACCTTTTTTCACAACGGAGGCCCGTAGGCTTTCACCCACGGGCCGCGCTGAATTCTGTTCAAACTCGGGCAGGAGAGCGACTCCTCTAACCGAATCTATTTCCCTCTCGGGATGGGTTGCGATACGCCTGATTTAACAGGTGGTCAAGTGCGCGGCGCGTGTTTTAGCGCCTTTGCGATCTGATCTGCCACTTCATCCATTGCCGCAAGGCCATTTACGCTGCGCAAATCGCCCTTGGCATAGTAATAGCCGATCAAGGGCGATGTCTTTTTGTAGTATTCCATCAGGCGGGTGCGCAGGCTTTCTTCGTTATCATCCGCGCGGCGGCGAAGATCGGTCGAGCCACATTCATCGCATTTCCCGTCAACTTTGCTTGGCTTGGTTTTATCGTGATAAACCTCGCCGCAATTGCCGCAGGTATAGCGCCCGGTGATCCGCTCAACGAGCGCCTTGTCATCCACCTGCATCTCAACAACAGCTTCAAGCTGCGCGCCATTGCGGCTGAGCAATTCGTTCAAAGCATCCGCTTGGGCCAGCGTGCGCGGGAAGCCATCAAAGATGAAACCGGCTGGATGGCCATTGCGGATTTTCTCTTCAATGAGACCAATCACGATCTCATCGGTCACAAGCTCGCCCGCATCCATGATCGCGGCAACTTTCTTGCCCATCTCGGTGCCCGAAGTGCGCGCCTCACGAAGCATGTCGCCAGTGGAAAGCTGCACCATGCCACGTTCTTCAACGAGGCGGCGCGCTTGTGTGCCTTTGCCGGCGCCCGGTGGCCCGAGAAGGATAATATTCATCGTCTTGCAGTCCCTTTTTTGCCACGACGTTTACCGCGCAGCTGAGATTTTTCAATCAGCCCTTCGTACTGGTGTGCCAGCAGATGCGACTGAACCTGTTGGATCGTGTCCATTGTTACAGAAACAACGATCAGAACCGAGGTGCCGCCAAAATAGAAAGGGATTGCGAATTGGCTACGCAGAATCTCAGGTAAGAGACAAACTGCCGCAAGGTAAGCCGAGCCGAGCACCAAAACCCGCGCGACAACATAATCAAGATACTCTTCGGTTTTCTTGCCGGGGCGGATGCCGGGCACAAAACCGTTTTGGTTTTTGAGGTTCTTAGCAACGTCTTCCGATTTGAACGCAACATTGGCCGTATAGAAATACGCAAAGAAAACGATCATCGCGGTAAAGAAGAGGAAATAAAGCGGCTGACCCGGGCCAAAATAGGCAAGGATCGTGCTCATCACGGGGCCCGTATCTTCGCCCGAGAAGGTCGCGAGCGTTGTTGGCAAAAGCAACAAGGAGCTTGCGAAAATCGCGGGGATAACACCGGCAGGGTTTACTTTGATCGGCAGGTGCGAGGAATTCGCATCATAGATTTTCATGCCCTGCTGGCGGCGCGGATACTGAATATGGATCTTGCGCAGGGCGCGCTCCATAAACACCACAAAACCAATCACAGCGATCACCATCAGGATCACAGCAATCGTTACAACAGGGCTGATCGCGCCAGAGCGGCCAGAGGCAAAGAACTGCGCCAAAGCGCCGGGGATCTCGGCCACAATGCCAACAAAGATGATCAACGAGATACCGTTGCCAATGCCGCGCTGCGTGATCTGCTCGCCAAGCCACATCAAGAACATCGTCCCGCCAACCAGCGTAACAACAGTCGCCGCGCGGAAATACCAGCCCGGCTCGGCCACAAGGTTCCCGGCTTCAAGGCTGACAGCAAGCCCGTAGCCTTGGAACAGCGCCAGCAAAACAGTGCCATAGCGCGTATATTGGTTGATCTTCTTGCGCCCCGCCTCGCCCTCTTTCTTGAGGTTCTCAAAGGCCGGGACCATCGCCGTCATCAGCTGAACGATAATCGACGCGGAAATATAAGGCATGATGCCCAGAGCAAAAATGCCCATACGGCCAAGCGCGCCACCGGTGAACATCGACAAGATGCCGCCAATGCCCGAACCCGCCTGCTCCATGAAATCGCGCAGGGCTTGCGTGTCGATCCCCGGAACCGTGATGAACGTTCCCAACCGGTAAACGATCAACAATCCGATGGTGAAAATGATCCGTTGACGAAGCTCAGTGGCCTTCCCGAAGGTGCCCCAGCTAAGGTTCGATGCCATTTGCTCTGCTGCAGAAGCCATGCCGCTCTCTTTCATGTAAAGCGCCGCCGAACCGTTTCCCGGTCGGCGGCGCTTGGAAAACCTAAAGGAGATGTAAGCAGCCCGGAGGCCGCAGACAACCTCTTATTCAGCAGCTACCGCTGTTGTGAGTGTGAGAGTGCCACCGGCCTTCTCTACAGCTGCAACAGCAGAGTTCGAAGCGCCTGTGACAGCGATCTTCACCTTGGCGCTGAAATCGCCCTTTGCCAGAACGCGCACACCATCCAGTTTGCGGCGCACAAGACCGGACGCGATCAATGCGTCTTCGGTGATGTCTTTTTTGGCGTCGAGCTTCTTCTCGTCGATGAATTTCTGGATCAGGCCCAGGTTCACAACGGCAAATTTCTTGCGGTTCGGCTTGTTGAAGCCGCGCTTTGGAAGGCGTTGGTACAAAGGCATCTGGCCGCCCTCATAGCCCTTGATGGCTACACCGGAACGGGATTTTTGACCCTTGATACCACGGCCACCCGTCTTACCTTTGCCAGACCCGGCACCGCGCCCAATGCGCATGCGTTTCTTGGTGGCGCCTTCATTATCGTGAAGTTCATTCAGTTTCATGTCGCTATCTCCTATGCCGGATATGACCCCCAGCGACGGGAGCGGCCAACCACGGCGTTTCTTGATTGATTCTGAGCCCAAGTGAGGGCTACCGGGGGCGTATAGACCTTACGCAGATTTGGTGCAAGGGTGCCGATAGATGTAACAAGTGATGTAGCCCATGCCGAGACCAATTCCTTCGCCAGACTGGTATAAACAGTGCATTGACGATCTGATGGGATCGGTGCCGCCGCCACAGGCTGTTGATCACGACGGCATTTCCGATTTCAGATTCCGGGAGCAAACAATTCAGCAGGCGATACTGTTGAAAGCTGTCAAATATGTGAGCGGCCTCAACGCTGGGGACGTCTTGCTTAAACAAGGTTTTCTTCATGAGCTCGGCATTTTGCGAAGAACTCTCCACGAAGTAAAAACTGATGTCATGTTTTTGGCTAAAGCAATTTCTTCCGATGAATACACCGAAGGTCATAAACGATTTTTGAAAAACTTCTGGAACGAATTGCATACCCTAGAAGAATTAAATTCCCCGAGTACCAATAAGAATAATGTTCAGCAGAGAGACATTCGTGATTACATTATCGGGGAAAGTCCCGGTGAAGACACGGAACGCATTGAGGAGACACTTAAGCATTTAACGCATTTGTACTCTGGTTTCATTCATGGCGCCTCCGCTCACATCATGGATATCTATAATCACAAGACAACGAAATTTGATCTTAGCGGAATTCGAAATCGTAGCATTCGACGCGACTATGAGTATGATTGGGAGGACTGTCACTTTATGGGCGCTATTCTGATGCTCGACGCCGCCAGCGCCCTTAGAAAAGATCAAGTCTGCCAAAGAGCGATTGCGATGCTTGAAGAATTAACACCACACTACATAAAAAACGCCCCGCAGTTTCCCGCGAGGCGTTTATAATTCAAGTCCGAAGGGGCGTGCTTAGCCACGCTCTTCGATGATCTCCACGAGGTGGGGGATCTTTGCAACCATGCCGCGGACCGAAGGGGTATCTTCGAGTTCACGGGTTTTGTGCATTTTGTTCAGACCCAAGCCAACGAGCGTCGCGCGTTGCTCTTGTGGGCGGCGGATCGGGGAACCGATCTGCTTTACAACGATTGTTTTAGCCATGACGAGTGCTCCTTAAGCCTCTGCTGCTTCAGCCGATTCAACGGCCTCTGCTGCGGGTGCTTCACCTTTGTTGAGGATATCAGCAACTTTTTTGCCACGACGCTGTGCAACCGAACGCGGGCTGGATTCTTTAACCAGTGCGTCAATTGTTGCGCGGATCATGTTGTAAGGGTTTTGCGAACCAATCGACTTGGCCACAACATCCTGAACACCGAGCATCTCAAACACAGCACGCATTGGACCACCGGCGATGATACCAGTACCTTGTGGAGCTGCACGCATAACCACTTTACCGGCGCCGTGACGGCCTTCCATGTCGTGGTGCAATGTGCGGCCTTCACGAAGCTGAACGCGGATCATTTGGCGCTTAGCTTGCTCAGTGGCTTTGCGAATAGCCTCAGGGACTTCTTTCGCTTTACCTTTGCCAAAGCCAACGCGGCCTTTTTGATCGCCAACAACCACAAGCGCAGCAAAGCCAAAACGCTTACCACCTTTTACGGTTTTGGAAACGCGGTTGATCGCAACAAGGCGGTCCGCAAATTCGGGGGTCTCTTCGCGATCATTGCGACGGCCGCCCCGTTGATTTTGTTCTCTGGCCATGTGGCCTCCTAAATTGATTGGCGCCAATGGCACCGCATATATCTCGATCCAAGTGGGCAAAGCCCCCGGATCATCGAGGCGGCCCCGAAAGGCCGCCTACACTTGATTAGAACTTCAGACCGCCTTCACGCGCAGCATCGGCCAGGGCCTTTACTTTGCCATGAAAAAGGAAACCGCCACGGTCGAAATAACATTCGGCCACTCCGGCTTTCTTTGCACGTTCTGCGATCGCAACACCAATTTTGGTTGCTGCGTCGATGTTGTTCTTGCCCACCACGCCGAGATCTTTTTCGAGCGTGGATGCGGATGCAAGCGTTACACCGTTTACGTCGTCGATCAGCTGAACGCTGATGTTCTTGTTGCTGCGGTGCACCGAAAGGCGGGCACGGCCATTGGCCATTTTGCGCAGCTTGTTCCGGACGCGCAGGCGGCGCTTCAAGAACAGGTCTCGTTTGCTGTTTGCCATTGTCTACGTCCTTACTTCTTCTTGCCTTCCTTACGGAAGATATACTCGTCTTTGTATTTGATCCCTTTGCCTTTGTAAGGCTCAGGTTTCCGCCAGGCGCGAATGTTCGCTGCAACCTGACCAACGAGTTGCTGATCATTTCCTTCAACGGTGATTTCGGTCGGCTTATCAGCCTTCACGACCACCCCTTCAGGCACTTCAAAGAGAACTTCGTGGCTGTAACCAAGCGAAAGCTTGAGCGTGTTGCCTTGCATGGCCGCACGATAACCAACACCGTTGATCTCTAGCTCTTTCTTGAAGCCGCCCGTGACACCGGTCACCAGATTGGCAACCATTGTGCGGCTCATACCCCATTGCTGCAAAGCCCGTTTGGACTTGCCGCGTGGCGTAACTGTTACGGCATCACCATCAACCACGATGGTCACGTCGTCTGTTGCTGTAAAAGTCCGAACCCCGTTAGGGCCCTTAACTTCAACGGTCTGGCCAGACACAGATGCGCTAACACCTGTGGGAAGCTCGACCGGTTTCTTACCAATGCGAGACATACCAGACCCCCTTAGAATACGGTGCAGAGCACTTCGCCACCAACATTGGCGGATCGTGCAGCTGCATCGGACATAACGCCCTTAGGCGTGGAGACAATCGACACACCCAAGCCCTGACGGACTGTAGGGATGTCTTTAACACCGAGATAAACGCGGCGCCCAGGCTTAGAAACACGCTTGAGCTCACGAATAACAGGAGTGCCTTCGTAATATTTGAGGCTGATTTCAAGAGCGGGGTGACCGTCCTTGCCAACAGTGGCTTCGTAACCACGGATATAGCCTTCATCGAGCAGCACGTCCAAAACCCAAGCACGCAGTTTTGACGCTGGTGTTTCGACTGTGGATTTGCCGCGCATTTGCGAGTTGCGGATACGGGTGAGCATATCGCCGATAGGATCGTTCATAATCTATGCCCTCCTTACCAGCTGGATTTCACGAGGCCGGGGATCAGGCCGTTGGAGCCTAGTTCCCGCAGCATGATCCGCGAAACTTTGAGTTTACGATAATACGCGTGCGGACGACCTGTCAGCTGGCAACGGTTGTGCAGGCGCGAGGCCGAGCTGTTGCGTGGCAGTTCAGCGAGCTTAAGAGTTGCGCGGAAACGCTCTTCCATAGGCAGGCTTTGGTCGTTGACGATCTCTTTAAGAGCGGCGCGCTTGGCAGCGTACTTCTTAACCAGGCGTTCGCGCTTCTTTTCGCGTTCGATCATGGATTTTTTAGCCATTGGTATTCTCCTCCCGCGATCAGCTGTTGAAGGGCATGTTGAAAGCTTTCAACAGCGCCTTAGCTTCCGCGTCGGTTTTCGCGGTGGTGGCAATTACGATGTCCATACCCCAGTTTTCGTCAACTTTATCAAAGTCGATTTCTGGGAAAATGATGTGCTCTTTGATCCCCATGGCATAGTTGCCGCGGCCATCAAATGATTTGCCAGATACGCCGCGAAAATCGCGGATACGAGGCATAGCAACAGTGATCAGACGATCGAGGAATTCAAACATACGATCGCCGCGAAGTGTTACCTTCGCACCAAGCGGCATCTCTTCACGAACGCGGAAACCAGCGATGGATTTCTTTGCAATCGTTGTAAGCGCCAATTGGCCGGCGATTGTTGTCAGATCTTGCTGAGCCGACTTGGCTTTCTTGGAATCACGAACAGCAGCAGCACCACACCCAATATTGAGCACGATTTTATCCAAACGCGGGATCTGCATGTCGTTCTTGTAAGAAAACTCTTCCTTCAAAGCAGGGCGGATGGTTTGCGCATAAACAGCTTTGAGGCGGGGTGTGTAATTAGCAGTATCAAGCATCAGATCACATCTCCCGTTGTTTTAGCAAAGCGCACTTTCTTGTCGCCTTCCATGCGGAAGCCAACGCGTGTTGCTTTGCCCTTTGCATCAAGCAGCGCCAGGTTCGAAAGATCGATTGGCATAGCAGTTGGCACGCGGCCACCCTGCGAAGCTTGGCTTTGTTTTGTGTGGCGGATGGCGACGTTTACGCCTTCCACGATGGCTTTGCCCTTGGCAGGCATCACAGTGGCGATCTCGCCCTGTTTGCCTTTGTCTTTGCCAGCAAGCACGACAACCTTGTCACCTTTGCGGAGTTTAGCAGCCATAACTACAGTACCTCCGGAGCAAGTGAGATGATTTTCATGAAGTTTTTCGCGCGAAGCTCACGCACAACAGGTCCAAAGATACGTGTACCGATTGGCTCATTGTTGTTGTTGAGGATAACGGCGGCGTTGCTATCAAATTTGATGGCTGTGCCGTCTTCACGGAAAACTTGTTTGGCTGTGCGAACAACAACGGCTTTACGCACGTCGCCTTTCTTCACACGGCCGCGTGGAATGGCTTCCTTAACGGAGACGACAATAATGTCACCTACCGAAGCGTAACGACGCTTGGAACCACCCAGAACCTTGATGCACTGAACACGGCGAGCGCCGCTGTTGTCAGCTACATCCAAGTTGGTCTGCATCTGGATCATATGGTTTCTCCCGACCTTTGGGGGCGCTTAGGCTTTTCCCCAGGGTTTCGACAAGCTGTAAAGCGATTGCTTGGTTAAGCGATCACTTCCCAGCGTTTTGTTTTCGATTTTGGTGCACATTCCTGAATGCGGACGGCATCACCAACATTGAAAGCATTCTTTTCATCGTGAGCCCGGTACTTTTTGGACTTACGGATCGTCTTTTTCAGAACAGGGTGCTTAAAGCGGCGTTCAACGGAAACCGTGACGGTTTGTTCGTTTTGGTTGCTTGTCACAACGCCTGTGAGAATACGTTTTGGCATCTGTCAGGCTCCCTTATTCCGCCGCGCCGGCGGCTTTTTCGTTCAAAATGGTCTTAACCCGAGCAGCAGCACGGCGCGCTTTGCGCATTTGTGCTGTGTTCTCAAGTTGCCCGGTGGCTTGCTGAAAGCGCAGGTTAAAGTGCTCTTTCTTCAAGTTGGCCAGTTCCTCGCGGAGCTGATCAGGGGTCTTGTCTCTAAGTTCCTGGGCGTTCATGCGCCTTTTCCTTCTCAAATCAACACCAGAGGGCCCCGGTGAATCGGGTCACCTCGAATCTGGTGGAATCCGTGTGAAAGGGGCGAATACGCTGGATTCGCCTTTGTGGCAACCCCTTTGCGGGGAAAGCCTGAAACCATAGCGATATATGGCGCGCGCGCTGGTTGCATTGGCCCCCAAATGTAAAACGACGCCAGCCCATATATAGAGACAAGCACCGCCTTACATACCAATCTCAAGCGTCGATCTGATACGACCTAGGCCCGCAGATTTCGCCTATGCTGCATGAATTGAGGCCCGCATCCGGCTGATATGCTCGTCCCAACCCTCATCAAGCGCCAGCGTCAAACCAAAGCCTTCGGCCCCCTGCGGCAGGCCTTCATGCACAAGCGAAAGCTGCGTTCCACCCGCAACTTTCGCAAGCGTCCAAGAAACCGTGCTTGTCGCATCCCCCATAGGCGCAATGGTAAACGTGTATTCAAGCCGCTCATATGGCTCCGCCACAAGCACCCTGCCCCACATCAACTTATCCCCGCTTTTGACGCCCGACATCGAATAATCCCCAACCGTCAAAGTCGCTTCAGGACGATGAAACCAAATCGCCAGCTTTTCTGGGTCGGTCAAATACGCCCAAACCTTCTTGGGTTCCGCTTTCAAGAAGATAGACTTTCGAATGACTGTATCGCTCATTTGAGCTCCTTTTCGATTTCAGATTTGAGGGCATTAAGGCGGGTATCCCAAAAGGCATCGAAATATCTGATCCAATCGGTGACGCGCTTCATCCCGTCTGGATTAAGAGAGTTCAGCTTGGTGCGCCCTGCGGCCCGCACGCGGATCAGATCGCCCTCGCGCAGGATCGAAAGATGCTTTTTGACTGCGGCGCGGGTCATCTGAAAGTTGTCAGCGACATCCGCGATCGTCATCTCATTCTTGGCGAGTAAAAAGAGGATTTCGCGGCGCGTCGGATCCGCCAGAGCCTTGAAGCTCAACTGTTCCTGCGCGCTCATATTTGTGACCAGCCGCTGTAGGCGGAGGGGGTTGAATTGGGATGCATTACACTTCTCATGAAACCGTTTGGTATCACTTGTATATGATACCATTTGGTATTGAGTCAACAGGCGATCATTCCCGCACCCCGTCGTTCAAATAGCTTTCGCACCGCGCCTCTAGCCGAAAAGCATGGCTGCAGCGGCAGCGCTTAGTCGTTAGAAACTCGATAAAGCTGAACAGGCTTGCTCGGCGCACGCGCGATTACGCCTTTCGCCTCAAGATCAAGCTGAACTGCCTTGAGCCACCAGCCCGCCTTTTCTCCTTGAGGAAATAGCTCTTGGCTCAGATGGGGCAACAAAGCCGCCTTTGCATCGGGAACCTTCATTCCAGGCGCCTCTGTCGGAAGAACCTTCAAAAGAGCATCGCGCATACTGGTGTATTTCGCCGCATCCAAACGCACGACATGCCCCGGCGAATTGATGTTTTCGACCGCGATCTTTTCATCAGACATGGTGCTCTCCTATTTCCAAGCTTTACAGCAAGATGCCAAACTCAACCTCGCCTCAATCATCGAACAAGCAGGCATTCTGCAAACCATAGCGAAAGAGACGCGCCTTCGACAAGCAGACCCGCTTGCAGCAAAGCAAAGCAAAGCAGCCTTCGCTCCCCCAATATCCGATGAACTGGCCTAACACCAAAGCAAAACCCCCGCTGATTGCTCAGCGGGGGTTCTATGACTTTAGACGATACCAGAAGCTAAGCTTCGGTCTTACCAATCTTCGCGAAGAACCGTGCGGGTTTTGACCGGCAGTTTCATCGCAGCAAGACGCAGCGCTTCACGCGCAACTTCTTCGGTAACGCCATCAATCTCAAACATGATCCGGCCTGGTTTAACCTTGGCCGCCCAGAAATCCACCGAACCTTTACCTTTACCCATACGGACTTCGGTAGGCTTAGAGGTTACTGGAGTGTCTGGGAAAATACGGATCCAAACACGGCCCTGACGCTTCATGTGGCGTGTCATCGCGCGGCGAGCCGCCTCGATTTGACGCGCAGTGATGCGCTCAGGTTCAACCGCCTTCAGGCCGTAAGTACCAAACGTAAGATCGGAGCCGCCTTTTGCCTGACCGCTAATGCGGCCTTTGTGCATCTTGCGGAATTTAGTGCGCTTTGGTTGCAGCATCTTTCATTCCCTCTTAGCGACGGCCGCCAGCACCACGTGGTGCAGGGCCTTCTTGGAGCTCAGCTTGGCGACGGTCACGAGCCTGAGGATCGTGTTCCATGATCTCGCCTTTGAAGATCCAAGTTTTGATGCCGATGATGCCATAAGCCGTTGAGGCTTCAGCATGTGCGTAATCGATGTCGGCACGAAGCGTGTGCAAAGGCACGCGGCCTTCACGATACCATTCGGTCCGGGCGATCTCAGCGCCGCCAAGACGGCCAGCAACGTTTACACGAATGCCAAGCGCGCCCATGCGCATTGCGTTTTGAACGGCGCGCTTCATAGCGCGACGGAACGAAACACGGCGCTCGAGCTGCTGTGCGATGCTTTCGCCAACGAGGGCGGCATCAAGCTCGGGCTTGCGCACTTCAACGATGTTGAGGTGCAATTCGCTGTCAGTCATCGCGGCGAGCTTCTTGCGAAGTGTCTCGATGTCTGCGCCTTTTTTACCGATGATAACACCGGGGCGTGCTGTGTGAATCGTGACGCGGCACTTGCGGTGCGGACGTTCGATGATCACACGGCTGATACCGGCTTGCTTGCACTCTTCTTTGATGAATTCGCGCATGCGGATATCTTCAAGAAGAAGATCGCCGAAATCTTTGCTGTCAGCATACCAGCGGCTATCCCAAGTACGGTTAACCTGAAGGCGCATGCCGATTGGATTGACTTTTTGACCCATTATGCCTGCTCCTCAACTTGACGGACTTTGATCGTAAGCTCAGCAAAAGGCTTAAGGATTTTGCCAAAACGGCCACGAGCACGCGGGCGACCGCGCTTCATAGTCATGTTTTTGCCAACCCAAGCTTCGGCGACGATAAGCTCATCCACATCAAGATTGTGGTTGTTCTCAGCGTTGGCGATAGCGGACTGAAGGCATTTCTTCACGTCTGCTGCGATGCGCTTGTTGCTAAAGGTCAGGTCCGTGAGGGCCTTATCAACCTTTTTGCCGCGGATCATCTGCGCCACGAGGTTCAGTTTTTGCGGGCTTGTGCGAAGCATCTTGGTTTTGGCCAAGGCTTCGTTGTCAGCCACGCGGCGGGGATTTTTATCCTTGCTCATGGCTTACTTCCGCTTCGCTTTTTTGTCGGCAGCGTGGCCATAATAGGTCCGAGTTGGTGAAAACTCACCGAACTTCTGACCAATCATGTCTTCTGTGACGTTGACAGGAATATGTTTACGGCCGTTATAAACGCCAAACGTCAGACCCACAAATTGGGGCAGGATCGTCGAGCGGCGCGACCAGATTTTGATAACTTCATTGCGACCGGATTCACGGCTCTTCTCGGCTTTCTTAAGCACATAAGAGTCGACGAACGGGCCTTTCCATACAGAACGTGCCATGTCTTAGCGGCCCTTCTTCTTGGCGTGACGCGAGCGAATGATAAGCTTGCTGGACGCCTTTTTCTTGTTGCGCGTTTTCGCACCCTTCGTTGGTTTGCCCCAAGGCGTAACCGGGTGACGACCGCCCGATGTCCGACCTTCACCACCACCATGTGGGTGATCGACCGGGTTCATAACAACACCACGAACAGATGGGCGGATGCCCTTGTGGCGGTTACGACCAGCTTTACCAAAGTTTTGGTTGCTGTTGTCGGGGTTGGAAACGGCGCCAACAGTGGCCATGCATTCTTGGCGAACCAGGCGAAGCTCGCCCGAGCTCAGACGGATCTGAGCGTAGCCACCATCACGGCCAACAAATTGAGCATAAGTCCCAGCAGCACGAGCGATCTGCCCGCCCTTGCCTGGCTTCATTTCAACGTTGTGAACAATCGTCCCGATGGGCATGCCCGAGAATGGCATCGCATTGCCCGGCTTCACATCGGTTTTGGCGCCAGCAACCACTGTATCCCCAACAGCAAGGCGCTGTGGAGCAAGGATATAAGTCTGCTCGCCATCTTCGTATTTCAACAACGCGATAAACGCTGTCCGGTTAGGGTCATATTCGATGCGTTCAACTGTACCGGGCATATCAAACTTCGTGCGTTTGAAATCCACAATACGATAGAGACGCTTCGCCCCGCCGCCTTTGCGGCGCATCGTGATCCGTCCGGTGTTGTTCCGGCCGCCATTCTTGGTCAAACCCTCAGTGAGGGCTTTAACCGGGCGACCTTTCCAAAGCTCCGAACGGTCGATCAGAACCAACCCACGTTGGCCAGGCGTCGTCGGTTTGTACGACTTGAGTGCCATGCTTTCTGTCTTCCGTCAGCTTCGAACCAAGGTTGGTTCGGTTTCAATAAGGGCCCCGAAGGTCCCACTCTTCCAATGAAACCAGCCCCCGCGCAGGCGCAGGGGCTGGAGATTCGCTCGCTTCTATCAGAGGCCTGTGGAGACGTCGATAGTGTTACCCTCTTCAAGGGTCACATAAGCTTTTTTAACATCTTTCCGCTTGCCGAGTTGGCCGCGGAACCGCTTGCTTTTGCCTTTGGTGATGGTTGTGTTCACAGCCTTCACCTTCACACCAAACAATTCCTCAACGGCTTGTTTGATCTGTGGCTTGTTCGAGTCGATCGCAACTTCGAAAACAACTGCGCCATTTTCAGACGCCATAGTGGCTTTCTCAGTGATGATCGGCTTGCGGATCACATCGTAATGTTCTGCTTTAGCGCTCATTTCAAACGAGCCTCCAATGCTTCGATCCCCGACTTGGTGATCACGAGTGTGTCACGCTTGAGGATATCATAAACGTTTGCACCCATTGTCGGCAGCACATCAACACCCATGATGTTTTGTGCTGCACGCGCAAAGTTTGCATTCACTTCGGCACCATCAATCACAAGCACGCGCTTCCAACCGTTCTCTTTAACCGCCTTGGCCAAAGTTGAGGTCTTTGCATCCGCCAGAACCGCATCATCAAGGATAACGAGGTTACCAGTCGCCGCTTTAGAAGACAGAGCATGGCGCAGGCCAAGCTTGCGGAACTTCTTTGTCAGCTCGTGGCCGTGGCTGCGAGGTGTTGGGCCTTTGTAAACACCACCACCGCGGAAGATCGGCGCAGAACGCGCACCGTGACGTGCGCCGCCAGTGCCTTTCTGACGGTAGATCTTCTTGGTCGAGTATTTCACTTCGGAACGTGTCTTTACCTTGTGCGTGCCGGCTTGCGCATTGTTGCGCTGCCAACGGACCACACGGTGAAGAATGTCCGCACGTGGCTCAAGACCAAACAGGGCCTCGTCAAGATCCAGCGTGCCGGCTTTTTTGCCGTCAAGTTTGATTACGTCAAGTTTCATGCTTCACCCCCTTCAGCGGGTGCTTCGGCAGGCGCCTCAGCAGGAGCAGCAGCTTGAGCAGACTTCAGACCAGCGGGAAGAACCGCATTCTCGGGGAATGGCTTCTTCACGGCGTCTTTGATCGTAACCCAGCCACCTTTGGAGCCCGGAACAGCGCCTTTCACCATGATCAAGCCACGGTCGAGGTCTGTACGAACAACTTGCAGGTTTTGCGTTGTCACGCGGGCAGCACCCATGTGACCGGCCATTTTCTTGCCTTTGAAAACCTTGCCTGGATCCTGACACTGACCAGTCGAACCATGCGAACGGTGAGAGATCGAAACACCGTGCGTGGCGCGAAGGCCTTTAAAGTTGTGGCGCTTCATCGCACCGGCAAACCCTTTACCGATCGATGTACCAGCAACATCAACAAACTGACCTTCAAAGTAGTGATCAGCCGTGATCTCTTCGCCAACAGCGATGAGATTTGCAGCATCCACGCGGAATTCAGCAACCTTGCGCTTGGGCGCAACATTGGCCGCGGCAAAGTGGCCGCGCATGGCTTGGGATGTCCGCTTTGCTTTTGCAGAACCCGCACCGAGCTGAACAGCTGTGTAGCCATCCTTATCGGCAGTGCGTTGAGCAACAACTTGCAGAGCATCGAGTTGGAGAACGGTCACAGGAATCTGCTTGCCGTCATCCATGAACAAGCGGGTCATGCCCACTTTTTTCGCGATTACACCAGAGCGCAACATATCCGTAGCCCTCCTTAAACTTTGATTTCGACGTCAACGCCAGCAGCAAGGTCGAGCTTCATCAGCGCGTCCACTGTCTGTGGTGTTGGGTCTACGATGTCGAGAAGACGCTTATGCGTACGGATCTCGAACTGCTCGCGTGATTTTTTGTCGATGTGAGGGCCACGAAGAACCGTGAACTTCTCAATTTTATTTGGCAGCGGGATGGGCCCACGAACAGTAGCGCCGGTGCGCTTTGCTGTGTTTACGATTTCTTGTGTGGAGGAATCCAACACGCGGAAATCGAAAGCTTTCAGCCGGATGCGAATAGTTTGCGACTGCATTGTCTTGCCTTTCGCGGCTTAGAGTTGAGAGGTCGAAAGCGCACCATGCGCCCCCCACGTCGAACCCGGAAAAGTTTTGCAGGGTGGGCCGAAACCCACCCTGCGTATCAGTAGCTTAGCGGTCCGCCAAATTACGCGATGATCTTAGACAC